>NZ_MPHK01000013.1 GCF_001957135.1 Shewanella sp. UCD-KL21
GCAGACTTCTTTTATGGATTGATTACGGATTAATCCCATCCACAGCACGAGCCAGACGGCTTGCTGCGCAGGCAAACGACGATTACGGATACTTGCCTTGTTGGCTGAAAGTAATGATTGTTCTATCCACTGTGAATCGATAGCCTCCATTACAGAAGCATAATCTCCACTTTCTTCTACTGACTCATGAACTAACTCAAGCTCTTGCGCAAACATAAAAAAATCCCTACCAGAATACTGGTAGGGATTATCATTCATCTGCAGGATCGTTCAAGTGTTCTTAACCGATCGGCATTATAAGCCATGGCTTAGGTTTTTTCGTATTAAGTAATGACTCAATTACACAGCAGACAAGGTATCTAATGGCCAGCGCGGCTTGCCTTCTACCTCTAACGACTCCACTTGCCCAGCTTTTAAGCGCTGTAAGCCAGCAAAAGCGATCATTGCACCATTATCGGTACAAAACTCACCTCTTGGATAAAACACTTCACCATTTAACTTAGCCATCATGGTCGCTAAATTTTCTCTTAAGCGAGTATTAGCGCTCACACCACCTGCTACAACTAAGCGATTATAACCAGTTTGTTTCAATGCGCGTTGACACTTAATCGCTAAAGTATCCACCACAGCCTCTTCAAAAGCGCGGGCAATATTGGCTCTGGTTTGCTCGTCATCAGGTTCTTTCGCTATGGTATTTGCGGTAAACGTTTTTAAACCTGAAAAACTAAAATTAAGCCCAGGTTTGTCTGTCATTGGTCGAGGGAATTTATAACCAGCCTCAACACCTTTTGCTGCTAACTTAGCCAAACGTGGCCCACCAGGGTAATCAAGCCCCATCAGCTTAGCGGTTTTATCAAATGCTTCACCAGCAGCGTCATCAACCGATTCACCTAACACTTGATAACGGCCAATGCCTTCTACTTGCACTAACATTGAGTGGCCGCCAGATACAAGCAAAGCAAGAAAAGGAAACTCAGGCGCATCATCTTCAAGCATTGGCGCTAATAAATGCCCTTCCATATGGTGAACACCAATTGCAGGCTTGTCCCACGAATATGCCAATGAACGCCCAACACAGGCGCCGACTAATAACGCGCCAATTAATCCAGGTCCTTTAGTAAAGGCGATACCATCAATATCATCAACAGTAGAGTTAGCCTCTTTAAGCGCCTGCTTAATCAATGGAATAATTTTACGCACATGATCACGAGATGCTAATTCAGGCACAACACCACCATAATCTGCATGTAATTTCACTTGGCTATATAAAGCATGGGATAATAGTCCCTGCTCATCATCATAAACAGCGATTCCAGTTTCATCGCATGATGTTTCAATACCTAAAACCCGCATAGCATCTCGTCTTGATAAATTTGTAAGGGCGGCAATTCTACCTGTTGAGAAGATTTTATTCCACCAAGCATAATCATCAGTCTCAAAAAAATGACACCTTGATTGTCATTTGCGATTAACAAAGGGGTTTACAAAAGCATCGTAATCGATGTAGAATTCGGCACCATTTTAAATAGCCTTGGTTAATCTACCAAAACAGGTAGTGCCAAATTAACTACACCTAAGGGGTGATGGCGTATGCCAATTATTAAAGTACGTGAAAACGAACCATTCGACGTAGCTCTTCGTCGTTTCAAGCGCTCTTGTGAAAAAGCAGGTATCTTAGCTGATGTTCGCGCTCGTGAATTCTACGAGAAGCCAACTTCTGCACGTAAGCGCGCAAAAGCTGCCGCTGTTAAGCGTCTAGCTAAGAAGCTTTCTCGCGAAAACGCACGTCGCGTACGTTTATACTAATCTCACTATGAGCCTAGTCGAACAGCTAAAAGACCAAATGAAAGAAGCTATGCGTGCCAAAGATAAGGCACGTTTGGGGACTATTCGTATGGCACTGTCTGCCATTAAACAGATTGAAGTGGATACCCGCGAAACTCTGACTGATGAACAGACAATAGCCGTTTTAACCAAAATGGTAAAACAACGTCGCGATTCTATAACTCAATATGAGTCAGCAAATCGCCCGGAGTTAGCAGCAGCTGAAGCAGCAGAGATTCAAGTCATTGAAACTTTCTTGCCTTCTCCTTTAACAGAAGAAGAAGTTGCCGCAATCATTGATGAAGCTATCTCTCAGTTAGGTGCATCAACCATGGCGGATATGGGCAAAGTAATGGGAGCATTAAAATCTAAGGTTCAAGGTCGTGCAGATATGGGTGCCATTGGCAGTCAAATCCGTGCTAAATTAAACTAACAGATCATTAATGTGTGAACAAGCCGTGCACCTTGCACGGCTTGTTTGTTTTATCTATTTGGTAATGCGAGACCTATAGCATTTATGGCGATACCTCGTGACTTTATCAATGAGCTAATAGCTCGAACTGACATTGTTGATCTAATTGATCACCGTGTACCTTTGAAAAAAGCAGGGAAAAATCACTCTGCATGTTGTCCTTTTCATAGCGAAAAATCACCTTCTTTTACCGTCAGTCAAGACAAGCAATTTTACCACTGCTTTGGTTGTGGTGCTCATGGTAATGCCATTGATTTCATCATGGAATATGATCGACTAGAATTTGTCGATGCCATTGAAGAGCTTGCCGGTAAACTCGGACTCGACGTACCAAGAGAACAAGGTACTGGTCCTAAAAAAGATCAAAGTTTAAGTCGTGACTTATACCAATTGATGGAAGAAGCGAATCTTTATTATCAAAATCAATTGCGTCAACACAGCGACAAACAAAAAGTTGTAGATTATTTAGATTTCAGAGGCCTCTCGAGTGAAGTTGTAGAGCACTTTGGAATCGGTTTTGCGCCAGATGGTTGGGATGGACTATTAAGTCGATACCGCCAAAACCCTGCAGCACAAGACAAATTACTAACCGCCGGAATGCTAATTGCCAACGATAATGGCAAGCGATATGACCGCTTTCGCGATCGGTTAATGTTTCCTATTCGCGACCGCAGAGGCCGAGTTGTTGGCTTTGGTGGTCGAGTTTTAGGCGATGGAACACCAAAGTACTTGAATTCGCCAGAAACGCCCATATTTCATAAGGGAAATGAGCTTTACGGTCTTTACGAACTCAAGCAAACCCATAGAGACCCACAACAGGTATTAATTGTTGAAGGCTATATGGACGTTGTGGCACTTGCCCAATTTGGTGTTGATTATGCCGTAGCATCACTTGGCACAGCAACAACCGCTGAACAATTTCAGCTGTTAGTGCGTAGTGCTAAAGAAGTCATTTGTTGTTACGACGGTGACCGAGCAGGTAAAGAAGCCGCTTGGCGGGCACTAGAAACCGCACTGCCTTTATTAAAGCCTGGTGATGTCGTTAGGTTTATGTTTTTACCTCAAGGTGAAGATCCAGATACCATGGTTCGCCAAGTAGGCAAAGACGGTTTTGAAGAGTTAATGGTCAGCGCCCTCGACTTACCGGCGTTTTTATTTGAGACCTTAACCAGTAAATTCGGTAGTGATAAAAGCTCATTGGCTAAGCAAGCTATGTCGCTAATCGAACGTGTTCAAGACACAGTGTTACAGAATTTATTATTAGAAAATCTCGCCCATAAAATTGGTATGAATAGCGCAGATGATCTAAAGAAAAAGTTAGGTTTTGCAGTAAAACAGCAACAACCTATGAATAAAAAAGGTTTACAAGGGCGTGGTACCCCACTGCGATTAGCCATTGCATTATTAGTACAACGTCCAGAGTTAGGATATGGCTTAGCTGTACAACCCTCACTTGCACATTTAAAGATTGCTGGCATCGAATTGCTCAGTGATTTATTGAATTTAACTCGAGAACGAAAGTTAAACAGCGCACAACTACTTGAGATTTATCGCCAGCATGAACAAAAAAATGCGTTGATAAAATTGGCCCAATGGGACCACCAAGTGGCGGATGAAAACCTAGTTCAAGAGTTTAAACAATCCCTGATCTGGTTGAACAATCAATATATTGAACAACGCTATCAGGAACTGAGTCTTAAACAAACTCTAAATAAAGCTGAAAAAATTCAGCTAACGAAGCTTATTTCTATAATGAAAGGCATTGCTAAATAACATCTTTTATTGAAAAAATGTTCCCTTAAGTCATGTCATGGACTAGCGTACTTTAGTTCATAGAGCTATAATTGACGATTTACTTGACACTTTGCCTCGGCAGGTGTCCAGTCGTTATTTCAGTTACCAACTTGGATGATATCTATGGAGCATACTCCGCAGTCGCAACTTAAATTGTTGCTTGCTAAAGGTAAAGAGCAAGGTTATTTAACCTATGCTGAAGTCAATGACCACTTGCCAGCTGACATGGTCGATTCTGATCAGATTGAAGATATTGTCCAGATGATCAATGACATGGGCATCCGCGTGTTTGAACAAGCGCCAGATGCCGATGACATGATGATGTCTGAGGACAACACCGACGAAGATGCAGCAGAAGAAGCTGCTGCAGCGCTTGCAACGGTAGAAAGTGAATTAGGTCGTACCACTGACCCAGTACGTATGTATATGCGTGAAATGGGGACAGTTGAGTTATTGACTCGCGAAGGCGAAATCGTCATCGCAAAACGTATTGAAGAAGGCATTAATACGGTTCAAAGTTCTGTTTCTGAATACCCGCAAGCCATTGCGATGATTTTAGAGCAGTTTGATAAGTATGAAGCTGACGAAATACGTTTAACTGACATTATCGCAGGTTTTGTTAACCCTGATGATGATGACGTAGCACCAACCGCAACACACGTTGGTTCTGAGTTATCAGAAGAAGAGTTAGAAGACGAAGATGATGCCGACGATGCTGAAGACGAAGAGGAAGGCCCAAAAGGTCCTGATCCTGAAGAAGCTAAAGAGAAGTTTACTCAATTACGCGAAGTGTTTGAAAAAGGCTTAGCAGTTATTGAGAAAAAAGGCCGTGATCACCCTGAAGCCATCGGTGCTTTATTTGTCATTGGCGAGCTTTTCAAAGAATTCCGTTTAGTACCAAAGCAATTTGATCGCTTAGTAAAAAGCATGCGTTCTATGATGGACCGCGTGCGTGTACAAGAGCGTTTAATCCTTAAGCTTTGTGTTGAACAAGCTAAAATGCCAAAGAAAAACTTTGTTAAGTTCTTCACCGGTAATGAAACTGACTTAGCTTGGTTCCATGCTGAAATGAGCAGTAACAAGCCTTATGCAGAAGGCTTACGTATGGTTAAAGACGATGTGATTCGTTGTAGCACTAAACTTGCTGCTATCGAAGAAGAAACCGGCTTAGTCATTCGCGCAATTAAAGACATCAACCGCCGTATGTCAATCGGTGAAGCAAGAGCTCGTCGTGCGAAGAAAGAAATGGTTGAAGCGAACTTACGTCTAGTAATTTCTATTGCTAAAAAGTACACCAACCGTGGCTTACAGTTCTTGGATTTGATCCAAGAAGGTAACATTGGTTTGATGAAAGCAGTAGATAAGTTCGAATACCGTCGTGGTTATAAGTTCTCAACTTATGCTACTTGGTGGATCCGTCAGGCGATTACTCGTTCGATTGCTGACCAAGCACGAACCATTCGTATTCCAGTACACATGATTGAAACGATTAATAAACTTAACCGTATTTCACGTCAGATGTTACAAGAAATGGGCCGCGAACCAACACCTGAGGAATTATCAGAGCGCATGTTAATGCCTGAAGATAAGATCCTTAAAGTGCTGAAAATCGCTAAAGAGCCTATCTCAATGGAAACACCTATTGGTGATGATGAAGATTCGCACTTAGGTGACTTCATTGAAGATAACACTCTTGAGCTACCATTAGACTCCGCCACTAGCGAAAGTCTTAAAAATGCTACTCACGAAGTGCTAGCAGGCCTAACTGCCCGTGAAGCTAAAGTGTTACGTATGCGTTTTGGTATTGATATGAATACCGACCATACCCTTGAAGAAGTGGGTAAACAGTTTGATGTAACACGTGAACGTATTCGTCAAATTGAAGCAAAAGCACTACGTAAATTACGTCACCCTTCTCGCTCAGAAATCTTGAAGTCTTTCTTAGACGAATAGAGTCCACTGAGAAGTTACGACAATAATGAAAGCCCGTTTATACGGGCTTTTTTTTGCCTCAAAATCACCTTATTTAATATAAAAAACGTCATGATTGCTTAACAGATAACCAATTGAATCTTTTAGTCACAATTCTCCGCAATTGACGGGTGACAACCGTGAATAAACTTCGTATACTTCTTTCCGCTTTCGATAGTGACGACTATCTTAAGTCGGCCCCTTAGCTCAGTTGGTTAGAGCATACGACTCATAATCGTCAGGTCCCCAGTTCGAGTCTGGGAGGGGCCACCAATACAGATGAGCCGTAGTAGGTTAGTACCTACTACGGCTTTTTCGTATCTGCAGTTCTATGTAGCAAATATGTAGCAAAAAACATCCCCAAAAATCGGCATCTCAATTGAATTATGACTTTAATATCTATCTAACTTTCAAAATCCTGAGTTTAGCTCTCACCACTCGACTAACTATTAGTGCAGACTGTAACTTTCAGCTCAATCCAGCAATAACTAAACGTCACTCATAAATACACACAGTTTAAAGACCTTTCAAATCATCAAGTCTAGCCTTCACCTTAAGATTATTAACCTGACTAATGGAGGTTTAGTATTTTAAGTGTCCAATTTTATTCCCATTGACTGCTCGGTCATATAAATTTCAATTAATGATTACTAACTAAAATTGAAGTAATACATTGAATTAAAGTTACAAATTAGATTAAAGTATAAAACCTTAAGGAGAAAGTTGGTTAATCGCGAGTATTATCGTCGTGCATGCCATTTAGGGAAGAAGCAATTCAATCATGATATGCCTACCTATTCTTATTAAGTTAACTCCCCCTCACTAATTCATGATTGTAAAGGATATAAATTGAGTATTAATTTTGACATAGTAATGGATAGCGAGGATTATTCCGTTGATATGAACTCTGGGCTAGATACTTTACGTGGAGCTTCTGAGTCTGTTCGCCAAATAGCTACTACAATTCTTGAAGAGCGAGTCCCTCAAAAATTAACACCTGAAAGCAAAGTCAGAACTAACCTTAAAAGATCATTTAAAGGTTCATTTGGACAGCAATTTTCATTGGACTTTTATGATGAAAGTATTAAAAAGCGATTTGCTGTTATTGGAAAGAAAGCTTTTACAGAGCTCATATCTTATTTCGTAAATGAAGCCCTTTACCAAGAAAGTTTAGAGCTCTCTCCTAAAGCAGAGAAAGCTTTAGAGCGCCTTGGAATCGAGCTTGAGCAAAACCTCATAAAACAGTTACAAAAATCATCACTCGATCACCTGCATACAGTTTCAAATAACTTCAATCAAGATGTAAAACTAAGATATAGGCTCAGTAGAGAGAAACAAACTACATTAGCAAACCTTGATAGAACAACATATGCAACCTTAAAACCAAAGACTGATAAAACCAAGTTAGAGATTACAGTCAGCATTACTCGTTTAAACATAAACACAGGTAACGGCAGGCTTTTGATTCAAGGTGAAAATGAAACTGTTGCATTTGGCTTTCCTCCACAGAAGCGATATCAGGAACTAAAACTTGCAGCAAAGCGTTGTTTTTCAGAAAACCTCCATACTAACAATGGAACACTAGACGAAGAATGGAAAACACTTAAGCTTAGAGCATACACTCAAAGAACAAATAGTGGACGAATAATCAAATATTGGATTGAAGGTATCATTGATGCTTAATAAGTATTCGATAACAGCAATGGTGCTTATGATCATTGTCATAGGCTCCTATGTTTCCCAATTCTATTTTAATTTAGGTTATGTTGTCTCTGAAAAAGTAGCTGACTGGGTTCACTTTAGTAATTATGTCGGTGGGTTAATTAGCCCACTATTAAGCTTTATTTCGTTGATACTATTAATACAATCGTTGAATTTACAAAACAGAGCTAATCAGGAGTTAAGAACAGAAGTTAAACTAAACCAAAAAAATGAGCAGCTTAGATCCTTTGAGACCTATTTTTTTGGATTGATTGATGCTCAAAGATCAGCATTTGCTAAATTTGAAATAGACTTCTTAAATGATACTTTTGCTGGCGTTTGTGCCATTCGAGAACTTGAAGATCAGATTGAGATTCTGCGTGGCTACAATGTAACTGAAGAAGACATCAGTCAAGCAATTGACTCGATTGATCAGAAAGAAAACATTTTTAACACGATCCGTATTTTTTACAATATTGTCAAAATGGTTTCTGAAAAACTTACTAATGAAAATGGCTTCGACTCTAAATATCGACAAAACCAATTTCAAACTTTAATCCATTTCACCGAATTCTCACAGCTTAGATTAGTCATGATAAGTATGCAATTCATGGATTGGGAGTCCTCAAAATATCTGAAAAAGCATGAGGAGTTTATGGCCGTACTTGAAGAATTAGGTGGTGGTGCAAATTTATATTAATAGTTTAGATTACTAAGCTCTCCCAAAACCTAATGGAAGTTTAGGTTTTTTTAAGATATATAAATTTCCAATTCAAATTTTCATTAAGAGCAAGGTTATAAACTTCAATAACCTTACTTTAAAGTTATAAGTACAGTTATTTACAGAACTCCAAGTAAAAGCACTTTAGCCATACTGGCTAATGATTAAATCAAAGGATAAAAAGCAGATTTTCAAGATTTTTGTTGCCTTAAAAGCTTAAGAAGTAAGCTTGATATGGGTGCTGCTACTGTAATTTAAAGCATGAATTTAAAGCATTAGACATTGCGTCTAGCCGCCTTATTAAACCGCTTATGCTTTTTGTACCCTCCATTGATAAAGCCTTGTGGCAATCGCTTGTCCTGCGAACCACAGCCCCTTAATTTTAGTGGTAAGCTCACCATCATAGTAACTCGGTAAGCATTCACCAGTTTGTTCATCAACGTTAAGCTCATAATGCAATTTTATAGGTCTATCTTTTAGATTAATTGAAATGCCGCCCATAGCAGTCGTGTAAGCTTGCCAATCACTGTTATCAGCTGCAAACCTTGCTTGCTCTAACACTGATGTATTATTTTCCGTATCGGTGTTAAATAGCTTTTCACGGAGTCTTCTCAGTTCACGCCAAACCGATACGCTAGCACCACCAATTTGCTGAAATTGACGAATACACCAGCAAGAAGCCCACGCATCAATACGTTGAGCGACTAAAAGTGAATCATTGCCAAATTGGTCTTCACCTAAACCCTCACCATCAATATTTTTAACGATGTATTTTAAAATATAGCCCGTAGCAGAGCCCTTACTTGGGTCAATTTTCTTAAAGTCACAGCGATTCTCTTGAGCCCCTTTTTCATCACCATCAACCTCTAAGGCGTAATGACGAATAATATCTTGCATAATTTCGAGCTTTTCAGCTTCAATAAAAAATAACATGTGCCAATGTGGTGTGCCGTCATGCTGTGGTTCAACCACACGAAAGCCATAAGGGCTGATATCATTTCGCTTAAATTCAGCTCGTGTTTTTTGCCATTGATGATTTAAATAGGCATTGGCCTCATCGGGCATTAGCCCTTCCCATTTAGGATTAGGCGCACCTGATTTCTTAAATGCTCGATGATACTTCGAAGGGCAAGTAACAGTAATAAATAAAGCCTCATGCCCCTCAGATTTAGCTAAGTTCTCAAAGCCTCTAGAGCGGCAAATTAGCTCATCTTTTCTAATTTTTGGATTTGAAACATTGAGGTCTGATACTTCCTTTAATGTGTAACGCTGCCCTGCATCATTAATAATGATACTAGAGCTCAATAATTCTTCATTTCTCAACCGTTGAGCTATTCGGTTTTGAGTGGTGATATTACTGGCGTAAGTCTGCCTTTTGCTATTAACAAAATTGAGGTGTAATGCTGCTTTTTCATTGGCCTGAGTAATGACTTTACGAAACTTCCTCAGCCACCATCGCTTATCTGCATATCGCTTAATACAGCCCGACATTTGAACGGCATTATTAGGTTCAACTGGGCTGATTCCGAAACTAGCTACATACCTTGATAGAAATTCATATACGTTTCTTTGCTGCCCTATTGATAAATCACTGATTGCGCCTTTAAAAGTAGGCATAGCTGTTTCAGTATTTAATTCAGGAATGTTCCCGTAATTTTCGGGATGAGTTCGGTCACTTTCGGTAATTGATTCGGGGGCATTCATGCAACTTTCAGGGTGAGTTCGGTCGCTTTCGGTAAATAATTCGGAAGCATTCCTGCAAGTTTCAGGGTGATTTAGGCTGCTTTCTGCAATAGATTCGGGAATGTTTCCGTAATTTTCGGGGTGAGTTTGGTCGCTTTCAGCAATTGATTCAGCAATAGTCCCGTACTTTTCAGGATTTTTAGCATTATTTAGGTAATCATAATTAGCTTTATTGTGGTGCACATTAATAAAATCAATCGCCCTAGGGTCGATAACAATCCGCCTGCAATAGTCGGCGCACTCCTTTGCTTTGTTGTTAATATCATCATCGAAGCAAAAAAACATATGTGCGAGCTTTTTAGGCAATAATTTATATAACTTGGTGCTTGTATCTAAGATATGGCGATTGCGGTCATAAGGTGTTGGTTTTGCAAAAGCCTCCTCTAAAATTGTGAATTTAATTAGATTAGAGAATGTCGATAACTTTCTAGAAATAAATGCAGCATCATCTCGCCCAACCTTTAATAAATAGGGTGATAAAATATCATCACTACTATTCATGGCTGTCGCAAGTTTTTTGGCTGTAAAGCTGCTCACACTAAGACACCGCAGTTCTGAGTTGATAAGCGTAAGCACGACCTTTTTCTGTCACAAAGTAATGCTCTTGCTTTATACCAAACGGATATAGTATTTCACTTGTTACAAGCCCTTCAATCACAAGTTTGTTAAGTGTCCGCATATCAAATTTGTATCGGTCACCATGCTTATTAACATAGCGCTCAAGACCATTTGTTTGACGGTATGAATGACCCACTTCCCGACAAATTTCAAAATGAGTCGTTGTAAGGGATAACCAGATAAGAAGCCGCTTTTGCTCCAATGTTAATTTAGGCATTGTCACCACCTTGAGAGCTTTGCCCTAGGTGCTGCATTCGCATCAAATTATCAAGCCAATGATCTAAATCGTCTTTCAAGTAACGAACTGCACGACCAATTTTGACAAATGGTGGCGCAGGGGTTCTATTTTCACGATTGCCTTCCATACGAGATTGACGCAAGAAAGAGCGGCTCATCCCGATATATTCAGCGGTTTCTATTTCAGATAGTGCACGTTTGATTGGTGGTGTTGGCATGATTGCCTCCATGTACGTTTAAGTTCATGGAGGACTTTAAGAGGTAGTTAACCTGACTAGAATAGGCGTTAAACCTACTGTTAAATTGTTAAACTTAACGTTAAAAATTAAACGCATTTAGTTCTTTTTTTAATTCTGCTCAATGTCGTATTTAGACTGCTAAACTTTTGCTTACCTGAACGCCCGTAACGACTTTCCCACATTAATTCATCATCAACGACAGCCTTCAAGATATTGTACTTATCAAACTCTCTTTCACTATTTTGCAGTTTGGACTCTTCTTCAAGGATACTCCAAACCTCTTTTGCTGTTATAAATTTATTAAAAGCAACTATGTCGGCAATTAAGACATTGAGGTCATATTCTCGCTCTTTAGCATTACTAGCTTTTAATGCTTTAAACTCAGTAGAAGGCAAACTTTTTTGAGTTACGACTTCCACAACCTTATTTTCAAATTTAACAGAAGGGCTCACATCAATACTAAAGTGAGCTTTTACATTTTCGAGCTCTTCAGAAGTAATACAAACGTCTTCGAGTAAAAAAGTTTTAACCGAATAAAAAAGCTCTATTTCATTCGGTTTTTTAGGAGTTTTTAGACTTGCAGGGTTAGCCATAGCTGCAACTTCTTCACAAAAACGCTCAAAATCTTTAAGCATACTGGTACGTTCTTGAGGGTAAAAAATGAAGGGCATATTTTTAAAAGAAGCCCTATCAAAGGGAAGTTGTTCAAAGGTTACATTGAACCATTTTTGTATAACTCCATTTGGTATTTCAACGCTGAACGGGTAGTCAGATGAGTAATGGAGAATTTTATTCTTCTGCAATAACGTAGAACAACGAATGCTAATTTTATTTTTTTCAAAAAGCTCGAACTGTTGCTCCTTTGTCATAGAGATTAACCCTGCATACTTTGCCGAACCAAAGCCATTAAACTTACCTTTTGACCAGCCTCCGATTACAATATTCTGTGTCTTGCAATACAAGCAAAAAGATACCTCTGTATCGGTACATAGATACTGTAAATCAGCCTCAGACAACCCAAAGGTACTTTGTAATTCTGAAATTCTATAATAACTTTTCAAAGTAATTCCTTCTTTATTTCCTTTAACCGATCAAATTAACCGCTGCAGCTTTATGCTCTGGAGCCAAATGAGCATACCTTAATGTCATTGTCATATCGGCATGACCAAGCAGCTCCCTAACGGTATTCAAATCGACTCCCTTCATGACTAGCTTACTTGCAAAATGATGCCTTAAATCATGAAAATTAAAATTGTGAATTCCAGCGTCAACGATAACTTTATTAAAACCTTTTTTAAAGTCTGTCAGAGGCTTACCCTCAGCACCTTCAAAGACAAATTCTTTAGAGTAAGATTGTTCACGCCACTTCGAAAGTACATTGAATGAAGCAGTGTTTAAGGGGATATGTCTGGTTTTACCTGATTTAGCAGATTCACCTTTAATCGTTAAAACAGGAATTGAAAAGTCTATATTTGACCATTTCAGCGATAATATCTCTCCACGCCGCATTCCAGTATTCATAGCTAGTAATACAATAGGCTCTATGTGATCGGCATAAGTATGATGACTGAGAGTTGGTTGCTGAGGATAGCCACGTTTTAATCTATGTTCATTGGCACTTATTCGCTTTTCCTTAATCAAGCTATCACGCTCTGTAAGACCATTTAGTAAAGCAGCTTCTTCTACGGGGGTTAAATATCGAGTTCGATTATTATCAAGCTTATACGCCTTCACTTTACTTAATTCATGAGAGTCAATAATCCCCCACTCAACGGCTCTACTTAATGCGCCTTTAAGTGTGTTTACGTTATAGTTTATTGTCGCTTCTGCTTTGCCAGCGTCTTTAGCCTTGGCACGCCACTGCTCAACATGCCACGCTGTGATATCTGCTAACTGCAAATCTCCAAGCTCTTTAAAGCGGTTAAGCAAAACACTTTTTATTTGGTCAGCAGTTCGAGTGCTATTCGCAACAAGCCAAGGGTAATACTTGTCTTCTACATAAATTGAAAACTTATTAAACTTTTTAACCTGCTCTTGGGCTTTTGCTGCTTTTTTTTCAGACTGCACATTAATACCTGATGCAACCTTACCCGCTTGTGATTTAGCCATATCGCGAGCCTGAGTGGGAGTAATAGAACTGCCCTTACCCAAGAGGTAATTAACCTGCTTTCCATTGTGACGATAAAACAGGTAATACGAGATAGCCCCCTTCGCTGAAATTCGGGCATGGAACCCTTTAATCTCAGTATCATTGAGCCGCTTATCCTCAATGGTTAAGTTCTTAATAGAGGTTGCATTAATTTTGGATGAAACAGCCATACCACTCCCTGTGTAGCAAATATGTAGCAGATTGAGAGTATAACCAAGAAACACAATGAATAGCAATGAACAAACTCAATAGGAGTTATACGCATTATTTCAGGCACTTATATAGTAATTATCATAGATGACTGTATTTTGCGGTTCACTGAGGCACAACGTTAAATCAGACTCATAATCGTCAGGTCCCCAGTTCGAGTCTGGGAGGGGCCACCAATTTATTGATAAGCCGCTTAAAGAAATTTAAGCGGCTTTTTCATGTCTAAAATTTAAACTTTAGCCAAATACCAACAAATATCAACATCACCATTTAACGCAGAACACGGCCGAAAGATCACAAATGCTATAAGTCACTAAATAGTTCTCGCTGCTTTATCATGAGTTTCATTCCACTCTTAGCCTAAATGTATCAAACTAACATTCCATTGATTGCAAATAACACTCAAAGCGTTTACTTATTTAGCTGCCTAAGTGAAATTTAACTAAAACACATTCCCCAAATGATAACTTCACAAAAAATTGATCTAAAACACAGTATATTTGTATTATTATATTAAATTAAACCTACTACTGTTACATCGCTGTTTGCCAAGTCATTTTGGCTCAAGGTTTTCGTTAAAAGGAATAAAAATGAACAAAATAAAACTGTTACCCTTAGCGCTTATTGTTAGTAGTTTACTGGGTGGTTGTGCATCAACCTCCGAAACGCCAACACCTTCAAATATCGAGATGAAACCAGCAACGGGTGAGCAAGTAGCACCTGCTGATTATGCAAAATTTTCTTCAATCTTAAATGCCTCAAAACTGCAAATATCAACGCCAAACGCAAAACCAGGCAGTAAATATGAATTAGCTCAAGACAGCAATTTTAGCGGTATCGTTAATGAGCATTTTTATGTAGATAAAGGCTCTGAAGCCCTAGTCATGAATATGGAAGGTTACAAGTTACGCAACGAACTACGCGTCTTAGAAAACTTTAAGTCTGATGATAGCCAAACTTTTTATCGTCTATCTGCTGATTTAATGCCTATCAATCCACGAGAAGCTGTAAAAAACAGCCCTTCGAAAAATGATGCGATGACCTTCTTACAAGTACACAACAAAGGTACATTTGACGATGGCAAGCATGGCGTGGGTTATATCCCTCACCCATTACTGCGTGTCGTGTACGAAGCCGACAGAAAAGGCATAAAAGATCATTACTGGGCTATCATCAAAAACAACAATGTGAATTGTGGTAAAGACAGTGGAAACCGCGATACGCCTGTTTGTAAAAATTCGTATGTAAGAATGAATTTAGGGAAGTTTAACCCTGATGTGCCAACACATTTTGACATCATTGTTGGCGATCAAAAGCTGGTCATTAAAGTTGATGGGGTCACTAAAGTGAAGCATGACATTAGCTACTGGAAAGACATGCTAAGCTACTTCAAAGCTGGGGTTTATAACCAGTTCGAAAACGGTAAAAGCGAAGCGCATTTCTACAATTTAGAATACGCCATAGACAAAAAACAAGCACAATAACCTTTCTTTAATCGCTGAGTAAAACACTGCATTACAAACCAATGTAAACCGTTTGGATAAACACTCGGGTTACATTGGTTTTCTAAAATCCATTCAGTTCTTGCTTGTCATTGAAATAGCTTTAACAGCCCTTAAGCAGGTGCTTACGTCTTACTTTCGCGTTCCTGTTGAGCGATTTCTAAATACTGTTGCGCTGCAGTAATGGCTTTGACAGCCCGAGAGTTAAACTCTCGATGATAGAGAATGTAAACCACCAGCAAGCTGGCAATTATCAGTAAGATGGGGTTCCAAAACCAACAAAGCGCTGCCATGGAAAAGTAATAACTGCGTAGACCATAATTGTAGGAGTGAGCGGCCTGATCGCCCACAGTAGCCATTTGGCGCGAATACTTTGCTAAGTTTTTATCGGTCCGTGTGCGATCAATGGGCGCTGCGCCAATCATCACATTTAAAAAGCCATATTGGCGCATTGACCAAGTAAATTGAAAAAAGGCTAATACAAAAATACTTGCCAGCATCGCCAGCTTCACCTGCACTAAGGCATGATTAGGTTCTGCGGCAAAAGGAATAGAGCTGATCACTTCTTCAAGACGCTCAACTTGAGCAAATAAGGTTAAAACACCCGCCAACACCAGTAAGGTGGTTGAGGCAAAAAAAGCGATATTACGTTCTAAGTTTGCCAGCAATGATGCCTCACCCACACGGATCTCCTTGGTCATCACTTCGGCCATCCAATGAATACGGTGCTGATGTAAGCAGCGGGCGATACAGTTCGTTGTTTTAGCCTTTTTACGGGCAAAAAAAGTGTAACCCACCCAGCATGAGAAGAAACAGGCTAACGCGATAAAATCGATAAAAGAGAAAAGCATAAGACTCAAGCTATTATTGAATTGATGGTTAATTATGCAACACATTACTCTTGCCTTAAATAGCCTTCATGTCATTAACCGCTAAATAATCAAGTTTAATAACAGCTAGGCAGCGTTCAGCTTGATTAAAGCGTACATTGACTACCAAGGCAGTCTCTAAACCGCTAAGCAAATGTATTTCATTTCAAGATACTCATCGATACCATGATGAGATCCTTCGCGGCCAAGTCCTGAAGACTTCACTCCGCCAAAAGGGGCGACTTCATTCGAAATTAACCCGGTATTAACCCCGACCATACCGTACTCAAGGGCTTCTGATACTTGATATACGGTAGAGATATCTTTGGCATAAAAGTAAGCCGCTAAGCCAAACTCGGTATCATTGGCTTGTTTGATCACTTGTTCAACTGAATCAAATTCAAAAATCGCTGCTAACGGCCCAAAGGTTTCTTCTTTGGCCACTTTCATCGACTGCTTTAAGTTAACCAATACTGTCGGCTGAAAATAGTTAGCGCCTAACGCATCGCCCTTACCACCCAATACAATTTGACCGCCTTGTTGCAGCGCATCATCAATATGAGCTTGCACCTTTGCCACTGCGGCTTGGTTTATTAATGGCCCAATAGTGACGCCTTCATCTAAGCCGTTACCCACTTTGAGCTGCGCTGCTGCTTGGGTAAACTTTGTCACAAATTGCTGATATAGGCCTTTTTGAACATAAATACGATTGGCGCACACACAGGTTTGTCCGGCATTACGATATTTGGCTTGAATAGCCCCTTCAACTGCCGCGTCAATATCGGCATCGTCAAAGACAATAAACGGCGCATTACCGCCAAGCTCAAGGGATAGCTTTTTAATACTCGGCGCGCATTGCTGCATCAGCTTTACTCCAACAGCGGTTGAGCCAGTAAAAGACAGCTTTCGCACTATGGGGTTAGCACAAAGCTCTGCGCCTATGGCGATGGCATCGCCGCTGATCACGTTAAAGACTCCAGCAGGAACACCGGCTCGCGTTGCAAGCTCAGCCAACGCCAAGGCACTAAAGGGGGTTTGCGGCGCAGGTTTAAGCACCATAGTACAACCTGCGGCCAATGCTGGCGCGGCCTTACGGGTGATCATCGCAAGCGGAAAGTTCCATGGCGTAATCGCTGCGGTAACGCCTACAGGCTGCTTAATCACCATAATGCGTTTATCAGCTTGATGGGCTGGAATGGTCTCACCATAAACCCGTTTGGCCTCTTCAGCGAACCATTGCACAAAAGAGGCGGCATACGCGACTTCAGCTTTGGCTTCGGCTAATGGCTTACCTTGCTCTAAGGTCATAATCAGCGCTAAATCGTCGCTATGGGCTAATATCAGCTCAAACCAAGTCATTAATATTGTTTGGCGCTGTTTGGCTGTGAGCGCTTGCCAAGCTGCTAAGGCACTATTGGCGCTTTCAATGGCTTGCTGGGTTTCAGTCTGGCCCATTCTTGGCACTGTACCTAGCTCTTTATTGGTGGCAGGATTAATAATCGTGTCGTAATGGCTCGATATGGCATCGCGCCATTGCCCATTGATATAACATTGATGACGTAACAAACTGGGGTCTTGTAAATGCACAATCGTATCCTTTAGCAGCAAAATAGCAGGCACTACTATCTTAGCTAAGTTTGCTAAGGTTAACGAGCTAAGGTTAACGAGCTAACGATTTAGCAACTGGCTGACAATCAAGCTGTGGCCCCATTTCGCCCTTTACAATCGCCCTTTACAATCGCCGCTAAAATGCCCAGTAAATGTGAGCTAGATTACAAAGCGTTAAAAATAATTGCATTCCTCAACTAGCAGAGTATTTTAATCAGTAAGACATTGAAAATTTTGATTTAACCTACTGAGTCATTCCAATTAACACTCAAGACACTCAGGCTGTAAATACAAGGATATTGTTATGGTAGATACACTATTTAAAATATTATTTGTGCTGTTATTTCTGTTTATCGCTTACAAGCTCATTTTTTCAGGCAGCAGAGGATTAAAAGTCTTTGAAATGCATTTTAAAAACGGCAAACTCGATAAGCACTCGGGGAAAATTCCTGAAGCATTTCTGCGGGAATGTAAAACTATTGCCAAACACGAAAAACTCACTTGTACCGTCAGAGCTGAAAAGCTGAACGGGGTCAGATTACATGTCTCAGCCAATGTCGGTGACAAAATTACCCAGCGGATCAGAAACGTTTTTCCATTTGAGTATTATGATAAAAAGCAACAGGACAATTCAAAGCTAAAGGGTTAAGGTAAGCCAGAGAATTTAGCGGTCAATATTCGTTGTATTAGTTATATTTGTTGTATTAGTTGACCGCTACTGTGATGCCTACAATCTTCTTTCAATCTTTTTTCGGTCAGCCTTCAATCGGCCTTAGCCATTGATATTGGAATTACTCTTTGCTGATAACTAACGTAACCTGAGCCACCGTAACCCCAAACTTGATGATATCGCTTTTGTTTATAATGGTGCTTTCATCCACTAAAAACATCCAGTCATCAAAATGCACCTCATATTCTGAGTCATCAACCTCTAAAATCATGTCATAAGCCCAGCGCAGCGCACTGCCTCTGGCCTCACCGGTCGCAGTGCCTAAAATATCATTGGCCGTACCTTCATATTGGCCATTACCTAAATCGGTAATATGCCAAATTCGAGTTTGCTTTTCGCCATCATCATAAATAAACCACTCGTTAATAACCCCTTTATTACCTTGCCAACTAGCTTCCATAGTGACGGTAAATTTTCGGGTCACTGTGCCTGAGAAGTCTTGTACGATACCCGCCGCTGTTAACTTGCCGTCAAAAAAGCGACTTAAATTCAATTCTGGGGTGGTTTTATCATAATCTTCAATAGATGCTGAGGAACACGCCGTCAATAACCCCATCGAAATTACCAGTAAAGATGACTTCTTAGCCATAGCGTAAGCGCGCTGCAACTGTCGCCACGTCTTGTTCAATGCAGTTAACGCTAAACTTGCTTTAATCATTTCTTAACTCCAATTAACTGCTGACGCAATTTAGGCCTACTGGTATTTTCTGATAACCAAATGCCAAGAAATGCGTCTGCAAAGCCCGGCTCTAAGATCATCGCCAAAGGCTGTTCGTTATAAAAAAACTGGCCTTTATTTTGCTCGTGCATCATAAAGCTTAGGGTGTCACCTTGCTTAACATCAGGCCATATACCTTCTAGGTGAGCCTGCAATTGAGGGATACGACTTTGCTCGATACCAATGTGCTGCCACTGCTCTACGGTGGCTTCAATTAAATCTTCTGCGTCAATATCTCTATGGTATTGGATCTCAAGTTTAAGTGGATATTGCTGATTTTTATATTCACCATCTACTGACATTAACTTGGCGCTGTAAACCGAAAACCACAATAAATCCAGATCGGCTTGACCTACCAGTTTAAAATCTGTCGCGGCTAATGCTGTCGAAGCAGGTGTCATTATCTTTGATGAAGAGTGCATTGATGAAGAATGCACTGATGAAGATTGCGCTGACGAAATGAGTGCTGCAGTGGTAGCAGGTTCAGTATTTAACTCTTGTGCGTTAGCTAATGCGTTTGTACTCATAACCGCTAAAACACTGGCACTAAACCATACCCGAGCTAATTTAAAAGCGGCTAATTTCAAAGCCGCGACTTTAAAAGTAGCTAAGTGAAAACTTGCCAGTTTACTTAGCCCAAGCGAATTTGGAACTGCTAACCAGCGTATCCGAGAATCACTATTCATCATATTGAGTTCCTCTATTAAGCCGATATCATTAGCCAACCTCAGCCAGATAATTGCGCCGCAGTTAGCTACACAACAATGGGGAATTATATAAGCTGAGAAATTTGTTTTACTTCGTGTTTGTGGCGAATGAACTTGGCAATGTATAAAAATAACGGCATTAACAAGGCCCAAATCATGGCTAAAATTGCAGTGGTAAACAAATCGCCATGAGGGAAGTCGACCGCGCCAAAGTTGGCTCCCGCAAGGTAACTTAAACTGCCAAATACGCCACCAACTAACACTTGAACAATAATGGGTAAGCCGCTAAAAAAGCCTAAACTGTAATTAAGTGAAATCGCAAAATAACACCACAGCAGTAATAACCATATGGGCACAACCGTAAATGAAAATAGCCCCGTTAGGGTAAGGGTTAAATCAATTAGCACCCCGATAATGGTGCAACTGAGCATGACTTTGAAGTCCAATGCCCGTTGACGGCTGACGATAAAGTGCCAAATCAACAATAACCCTGGGATATATAGCAGCTGATTGCCAGCTAATACCCCTGCCCACCAGATAATCTGAAAGGCAATAACATTGATGATGATATTATGATTAACCCAGAGCATATACGTTATGCGCCACTGGCTAATGCAGTACGATATTGCGGCCTTACCGCCACTAAATGTACTGTGCTGGTGGTTCTTTCTAAAAATCCACCTTCACAATAACTCAGGTAAAACTTCCACATTCTGATAAAGTCTTCGCCATAACCCATCTCTTTGATGCGTTGTTGGGCTTTATCAAATTTTTCATGCCAATGGTTTAAGGTTTGAGCGTAATCTTTACCCATATCATTAATGGACCACACCACCATGTCAGTTTTATTGGCTATGTGCTTATTCATTTCACTGATAGACGGTAAACAACCACCAGGGAAGATATAACGTTGAATAAAGTCGACACTTTTACGGTAACTGTCATAGCGCTGATCTGCTATGGTAATGGCTTGAATTAGCATGCGCCCATTTGGCTTAAGTAAACTTTCTAACTTTTTAAAGAAACCCGGTAAATACTCATGACCTACCGCTTCAATCATTTCAATGGACACCACCCGGTCATACTCACCGCTCAAAATACGGTAATCGTCTTTTAACAAAGTAATTTTGTCAGTTAAGCCTTCTTGCTCTACCCGCTCTAGCGCGTAATCGTATTGTGCATCAGAGATAGTGGTTGTAGTTACGGTGACATCAAAGTGCTTGGCGGCATATATCGCCAGCGCCCCCCAACCAGTACCGACCTCAAGAACGGTTTGCCCCGCTTGTAAATCAAGACGCTCACAAATGGTTTGCAGCTTATGCTGCTGGGCTTGCTCTAAACTGGCATCGTGGTGCGGGTATAGCGCGCTTGAATAGAGCATTTCTTTATCTAGAAACTGCTCATACATCGGGTTGCCTAAATCATAATGCGCCAGAATATTGCGCTTTGAACCCGTTGATGAATTGCGGTTAAACAAATGACCGATACGATTAATACCAACACTAAACCATGAAAAGTAACGCTCAATTTTATCCAGCAATGAGAGGTTTCGGGCAAAAAGCTGCACCACTTTAGTTAAATCAGGGCTCGACCAATGGCCTTGAATATAGGCTTCGCCTGCGCCAATTGAACCGCCCCAAATGATCTGCTTGTAAAAACTGGGGTGAGATACCTGCATTGTGGCATGTAAGTCAGAATCGACATTGCCAAAGCTTAAGCTTTGCTCTGAGCTGCCAATGGCAGAATTATCAGAGCTAACAATGGTAAGATGTCCATCTGACAAGTGGGCTAATGCCTTAAGTAAAATCTTCTTCGCAAAGCTGTCAGAAATAGTCTCTTGCACTAAGCTGGTGTTGGTTGCCGCATTTTCCATAACTCTCTCCGCTGACTACTTTTTTATATGCAATTTTTAATGCGCTATTAGTATTTTAGCTGTAAATTTTATTTTTACTCATAAACAACAGGTTAGATTTCAATACACTGAAACTCTCGCTAGGCAAAAATTGTATGTTATGAGTTAAACATTACTAAACCAATACGCATCATTTCATGATTTGGTTTAATTTAAGTTTGTGGATGAGAGATAAAAGGGATCCGTTTAATAAATAACTTCAGCGCCTGCCAATAAATTCCAAACATAATCTTTAATGTCATTAGCGGAAAACTGAGCAACATACTGCGGATATTTTTGGCGGTAAAATCCTTTTTATTGAGCAACAAACTGGCATCGAACAGCTTATTGTCGGCATCATCCCGGTTTTGTATGGTCACATTTAAGCGCTTGCTTGGCGCAATCACCTTCCAAAAATAATGCATCTCAAGATCCATAAAGGGCGAAACATGAAACACTTTATCTGTGGTGGTGGTTTTAGTGAGATTGACTAAGTAACAGTGGCGCTGATCCCATGGCGTATTACTTACCTCCGCCAGCATATAAACCGCTTGGTCACCTTGATAGCAAAAATAGAAGTTCACCGGACTAAAATAAAAACCAAAATGCCTCACTTGGCCAGCAAACACCACCTTATTGCAATTAACGTCAGCCCCAAGCTTTGCTATCGTCCATAACACCCGCTGTTTTAGCGCTTGCGGCGGCGTTACTTTATCTGTCGATGCCTTATCAATAAGGGCGAAATCAACAGGAGCGCAATCAAACTGGCTTTCAAGGGCATTCAAATAATCATCGGGATTAAATCTTAAAATGGCTCGGCTAGCTGCGCTAAATAAACGGCTAACCTTAGATAGCTGCGCCACTTCATCTAAGTCTATTGCCAGTAAGGCAATCTGATAACTGAAGCTGTGCTGCTTAGGCGTAAAACGCCGATGAACAATATCGCCACTGTAAATACCGCTAGTAAAGTTACTCATAGGCTAATGCCAAAATCATTGCACACATCAAGTGCGCTGTGAACGCCATCTTCATGAAAACCGTTATACCAATAGGCACCGGCAAAGTGAGTATGATTAACGCCGCAAATGCGTTTACGCTCACCTTGGGCTTTCATGCTCGACTCATTAAACACTGGATGGGCATAATTGAATTTTCTAAGAATTTTAGACTCATCAATTAAATCCGTTTGATTTAACGTCACACAAAACGTCGGCGCATCTTTGGGTAAGCGCTGCAAAATGTTCATGTTATAAGTCACGCTGGCAGGTCTATCGGCAATTTCAGCTGCATCTTTGCCTTCTAGGCGGTAATTCCAACTGGCCCATGCCGCTTTACGTTTTGGCAGTAAGTTGGTATCTGTATGCAATACTACTTCGTTATTTTGATATGCCATCGCGCCAAGTATTTGTTTTTCATCGTCTGTAGCATCACTAAGCATCGCCAGCGCTTGATCACTGTGACAGGCTAGAATGACTTCATCAAAGCGTTGAAGTTCGCCATCATTAATACGTAAGTTAACTCCATCGTCGCTGCGTTCAATGGCGGTTACTGCAGAGTTTAAAAACAATCGTTGTTTGAAGGGAGCAATAAGCGCAGGAATATAGCTGCGAGAGCCACCTTTTAAGACATACCATTGTGGGCGGTCACTGATATTAAGTAAGCCATGGTTATGGAAAAATTGAATAAAAAAGCGCAGTGAGAATTTACGCATATCATTGATACTGGCAGACCAAATGGCCGCGCCCATTGGCAAGATATAATGCTCGCTAAAAAAGTCAGAGAAACCTTGAGCATCTAAAAACTGCCCTAAACTGTCACTCGGGTAGTTTTCAGCTTCAAAGATGGCCTTGCATTGATTATTAAAACGCACTATCTCGGCTAAAAACTTATAGAAATCAGGTTTTAGCAAGTTACGGCGTTGGGCAAACATGCTCCACAAGGTATGGCCATTGTATTCCAATCCGGTTTGCACATTACGCACACTAAAGCTCATTTCAGTGGGTAATGATTCAATGTCCATTTTTGCCATTAGCTTTTGAAAACGTGGGTAAGTTCGGTCATTAAAGACAATAAAACCACTGTCGATAGCATAAGGCTTACCGCCAACTTCAACATCAATGGTCGCAGTATGGCCGCCAATATAATCATTAGCTTCAAATACGCTGACTTGATGAAGTTCACTGAGTAAATGTGCACAGGTCAGTCCTGAAATACCCGATCCCACAACCGCTATTTTTTTCATATTAATCCTTCAATTGGTTATTATTTTTGTTATGACGACAGTGTATCGCATTGTTATTATTTGATTATCTTAAACAGCATCAATTGGCTTTTGGCGCTAACATTTTAGTAATTAATCTTGCGGGCAGTAAAGATAAGCCCTTTAATAAAAAGGTAAATCGCTTTGGAAAATGAATTTCATCTTTGGCTTTTTTTAATTCTTTAAATATCGTCATTGCCGCTTTTTCAGCAGTTATTTGCATCGGCATAGCAAAGTCGTTTTTATCAGTTAATGGGGTTTTCACAAAGCCTGGGCAAATAACACTCACACCAATACCGATTGCTTTTAAATCAAGACGAAGACTAGTGGCAAGGTAACTCACTGCAGCCTTTGAGGCGCCATAGGCTTCAGCCTTAGGAAAAGGTAAATAGGTCGCACTGGAACTCATTAACGCCACTCTGCCGTTGATAGTCACTAGCGGCAAGAAATGCTCTAAACAATAACCCATTGAAACAACATTAGTTTGGATCACCCGTTCAAATAATGCGCCATCAAAGCGCATTGGATTTTCAATGTATTCACAACTGCCCGCATTAAGAATAACCAGCTGTAATTTTGCGTTAGATGCGACTAATTTATCTGATAATGTGTGCGCTGCGGTTTCAATTTGCGCTTTATCATTAATATCAAAAGCAAGCGTCACTGCGCCATTAATGGCATTTAAACGCTGCTCATTACGACCACAAGCAAACACCATGTAGCCTTTTTCAACATAAAGCATTGCCAGTGCTAGGCCTATACCAGAACTGGCTCCAGTGATTAACACTGCCGGTCTTGCTGTTGGTTGATGAAGGTTTCCTTGATGAGAGTTAGCTTGTTCCATCATGCTGACGCCTTGTTTTTTATGTATTTAATCAAGCGTCCTATTAACGGCAATTGCTCATACAGCATACTACCAAGGTCAAAGTAATCGCGGTGGGCAGTGATTTTTTCGTTAAAAGATAACTGACTCATACCTTCAACGGTTATGAGTTGACCTTTGTTTAGCTTGGGGTGACGGTAGCGCATTACCCAGAAAACGGCGGCCTGCTGATGGCTACAGCTCACTTGTTTGATATTAAACTCAATATGGTCAACATTGGCATATAGGTTAGCGAAGTACAGGGTAAGGTTTTCAATACCTTCGACTTTATGCAGTGGATCTTGAAAGGAAATGTCATCGCTATACACCTGTTTTAACAGGTGTAAGCTGTCTTTATTAAGCTGCTGGTACATGCCGATAAAGTCATCAATGATTTGTGGTCTAGCAAGATCATTATTGCTGGCAGGCTCAGTTAAATGACTCACGGTATTGGCAGTACTTGGCATTAATTTCTCCTTTACAACCTAAAACAACGAATCGCGTTACGCGAATTGCAATCTAGGTGATATTTGGCTAAATCTTGCAAACTTTAACTATAAAAACGGGCTGTTATATTGCCGTTACTGATTTAATAGTAAGCTTAGTTGCAAGCTTTGTCTTATATTTAACCGATTAAATACTTAAAAAAATAATCATTTAATATTCAATAAGTAAATAACCTTCTTTTTAGTTGGTTACTGATGATTTGTACGCAGCCAGACTCAAAGCAGATCACAATAAAAAAGGCGCTTAGTTTTCACTAAGCGCCTTTTTAAACTCAATAATGAGCAGTTACTGGTAACCTCTTACTGCAATAGGGCTCCAGTTTTTCTCAACGTCTTCTTTAATGAACTTTTGCTTTTCTTCAGATAGCTTCAGTTCATCAATTCCAACCGCGGCATGAGCAGACTCCTTGGTGCTAATGTCTGGGTATTGCACCTCGGTTACCTTAAGCAACCTTAGCACGCCCGCAATAGACTCACGCGCAGCTGTTGCTTGCTCGATGGCTTTAGTCAGTAACTCACGGCCTTCATCTGGGTTATGGGCATAAAGGCCATGTGAAGCCATGGCAAAATCCCAGCGCCATTGACCATGGCGGATCCCCATAATGCCATCATTCATTTGATGCCAGTTTGCCCCAGCATCCCAAGCCGCTTTAGCTTCGTAATGAGCTTTAACTAATAAGCCCTCAACCTTACGCGCCATGGCATCAATTTCTTGCTTATCACTGCTAAGCTTTGCGGTGATGTCATCTTTACTTTGATGACAGCCTTTACAAGTTTGATCAAAATACGGTAATGCTTTATCAACTTTATGGCTGGTAAATAGTTCACCTTGCTCGTTTTCTTCCGCAGGCATATGACAAGTAATACAGGTTACGTTATTTTCAGCATGCTTACTGCGGCTCCAATGTTCAAACTCGGGGTGACGTGCTTTTAAAATTGGCGTTTTCGAAATCGGGTGGATCCACTCGTAAAAGCGGCGAGTATCATAGTATTTCTCAATATCATCGGCGGTGGAGCCAAAGATCCACGGCATGTTTACCACATTACTCTTTTCAGGTTGGAAGTAATAAGTTACGTGGCACTGACCACACACCTGCGCCCCCTGCATAGAAACCGATTGCTTTTCAAATGGCAACCCCACTTTATTCATGGCATTTTGAGCATGAGGCCTTGGTAGGGCTAACTTTTCAGAACCATTTTCATGACAGTCACTACAATAAACCACGCTGTTAACTTCAGTACCTAAATCGGTAAAGTTTTTTGCAGAATATCCTTCAAAGCCTAACTCATTGATTAGCCTTGGCGCATCAGGGGTTTTACAAGTCCAGCAACTGGCAGAGGTACCTTTTTCACCTTCTTTTGGTGGCACACCGGTACGCAAGGTTTGGGTTACATCTGCGACAGCAAATTGATGCCCCCTTGGGCTGTGGTATTCTTTAGCAAATGATGAGCCAGCCCATAGGATAATATTAGCGGGGTACTGGGCTAACATATCTTCACGTTCTGACTGCTCCTCAGTTGCCGCCCATGATTCATAATGCTCAGGGAATTTAGTTTCAAAAATATCCTTGGCTTGTGACGCCACCGCGCCGCCAAAAAAACTCAAGCCTAATAAAACCGCTACTGCTTTTACTGCCTTTGATTTAACAACAAAATCTCGGGCAACGAGGGATAGACGTTTGTTCACTGTGCTTCCTTAAAATTGCAAACTGACTTAACTAACTACTTATAAATTTACGATACCTACTGCTTGATACAGGTTAAATCTGTAACTTCAGCTTATTCAGCCTAACCTGGCCTGCCATCAATACGAGGGCGCGTTAATATTGGGCTGTAATGCAGCACAAACAATCCAAATGCCATAAACCAAAACCCACCAGCTAACCATAACCACATCTGGGTTTGAGCAGGTAACAATAAGGGCATAACTGCCCGTAACAATGCAGCGATAGGTAAACAGGCAAACGCCAGTGCCATACTTGGCCCTTGGTAAATATTGCGACTAGTGTGACCCAGAGACACTCTAGAAATCATGGCTAAACATAAAGAGGCGACACAACCCACGGCAAATAAATGCAATAGACTTCGGTAAGCATAGTCATCATTGATAAACCAACCTAAGCCCAGTAATGACAGCGGCAGTGACAAGTACGACACATGTAATGACCACAACATTGGCTCTGACAGGCTTTTATGGGGTAACCAGCGGCTGAATCTCACCAAATGCAGCGCACCTGCAAGCAATAACAACACTTGCTCAACAGCTAAGGGCATTACCTTAAATATAGCTTGCACCACCAAAAGCACCATTATGACTAATAAGCCCTTTTCCAGCATGTAAATTGGCTGAGCTTTAGTGGCCTTTAAACGCATGGCGGTAAAAAACGGAATAACCCGCCCGCCCACAATAGTGATAAGCAGAGCCAGCCAAAATAACATTCCCTGCCATATTTGATTAGCTAAAATAAAATTACGTTCGTTTAATGCGTAATAACTCACAAGATTAACAATAAACGCAACGGTTAACATGATTGAAAAACCAATGTTTTGCCATTGCTTAACCCGATAAACACAACGCCACATGGTAAACGCTGCAATCCCTAAAAACACGCTATCAAAAAATGCCGGTAACAACAGTGGAATATCCATCGGCAATAGCAACAATAAACGGGCAATTAGCCAACTGGCAAAGGTTAGCGCTAATGGGGTGCCTTTTAGGCTCGGTTGATTAGTCCAGGTTTGTACTGCTGTGAGTAAAAAACCACATACAATCGCCATGGCAAAGCCAAACAATAATTCATGGGGATGCCACCATAAAGGCAATACATTTGCCCAAAAATTGCTATTAAATAGGCTGTATTGCGGGGTAAACCAGCCCATTAACCATAATGGGATATACAACATTGCCAGTGCTGCGCCACCTAAGAAAAAAGGCCTAAAAGCTAAGCGCCAAATAGCAGCGGTTTTTTCGGTTTCTGCTGGGTCGTCAATATTTAGCATAATTATCAAGCCTTTTTTGGTGAACACATAACATGCATTTTGTATATATGTTTATATTATGCTGTTCTGACCCTAGCAGCAATAGCGATTAGCCTCTTTGGTACAAACCTAGTTGAAACTGTGAACTCACGCAAACAATCATGGCGTGCTTGGAGCAAATAAGCTCAAAGCCAAGTCACTGCATTAGCAATGACTATTGGGCGATGGTTAAGTTAACTCACTTGTTTCGCCAGCTTTAATCGGCAAACAAAGGGGAAATAAGGACTAGATGAGGACTAGATGAGGGCTAAATAAGAATGGAGATATGATTAAAATATACCGCTCATAAAAGGCCATAAAGCCCTAACGCTTTAACGCGCTTTGGACTTCACTGGCACGCTTTCTCGCCATGATTAGCAATGACTATTGGGCGATGGTTAAGTTAATTCACTTGTTTCGCCAGCTTTAATCGGCAAACAAAGGGGAAATAAGAACTAGATAAGGGCTAAATAAGAATGGAGATATGATTAAAATATACTGCTCATAAAAGGCCATAAAGCCCTAGCGCTTTAGCGCGCTTAGGACTTCTATGGCACGCTTTCTCGCCATGGCATGTTCAACTATCGGACTGGGGTAGTGCAATTTAGCAGACGAAAACTCACTATCAAAGGCAAATAACTCGCCGTTAGTATTGGTATCTTGCTCACTTATTTCATTGCTGTTTATACCATCACCACTCAAAGCATCACCATTTGAAACATCACTTATGCCGAGTGTATCACCACTGAATATCGGCTGATGAATCTGCTTTAAACTCACCGAGGCCAGTTCGGGAATATAGTGTTTGATAAAACAGGCGTCAGGGTCAAATTTACTGCTTTGATTCATCGGATTAAAAACCCGAAAATAAGGCTGGGCGTCACAGCCGGTGCCAGCTGACCATTGCCAGCCACCATTGTTAGCGGCCAAGTCACCATCGATAAGCTGCTGTCGAAAATAGCGCTCGCCCCAACGCCAATCCACCAATAAATGCTTGGTTAAAAAGCTCGCCACTACCATGCGCAAACGATTATGCATCCAGCCGGTTTGATTTAATTGCCTCATTGCTGCATCAACAATGGGAAAGCCGGTTACGCCGTCACACCAAGCTTTAAACTCTTGGGGATTATTACGCCAATTTACTTTGCTGCCATTTTCATTAAAGTTTTTGCCTTTAGACAAATCCGGAAATGCCACTAACAGGTGTCGATAAAACTCACGCCACGCCAACTCGTTCACCCAGGTTTTAGCAGGGCTGGTGTCATCCACTAATGCATCTGGAAAGCGGTTTAATACTGCGGCTAAACATTGATTAGCACTAATCACCCCGATGGCTAAATAAGGTGATAATCGGCTGGTACTGTCTAGCGCAGGAAAGTCTCTTTCAGCTAAATAGTCGTGTAAATTATTAGCACAAAAACGGTCTAAAATACCCTTAGCTGCAGCCTCGCCAGCAAGCCAATGCTGACTAGAGACCTTGGGATAATCAAATGCGATTGGTTTAGGTTTATCAACTGCTGCGCCAATAGCTTCTGGCACAGCCACAGGGGCAATTCGTCTAGCTGAAACTTGCTTGCGCCAGGTTTTAGAAAAAGGGGTAAATACCTTGTACATCTTGCCGGAAAGATTAGTGACCTCCCCTGCAGCAACAATGCAATCTTGAGCGATAAACTGAATAGGTAAGCCAATATCAATTAACTGCTGATCGCGTTTTCGCTCATTAAATTCGGGCTCTTGGGTGGCAAAAACCTGATCAATTTGTTCATCGATTAAGTATTGCGGCATCCAATCCATCACATCATCAAACCAAGGCAACTGAATCACCTCAAGCTCAACCCCTAATGCCGCTAAATCTTGGGCTAAAAGATTGACATGACGTTCAATAAAGTCAATTTGAATTGCTGCTACATCATGACTATGCCATTGCTCAGTGCTGGCAATATAAATCGCTTTAACGTGACCATTTGATTGGTGCGCTAGCTCGAAAGCCTCTACAACACTATGGTTATCAGCCAGACGCAAGTCTTGCCTAAACCAAATTAAGCTATTCATTAATACAACCTCTTAGCAAAAATCTTGTCCGGTTTACGCCAACCACAGGGTTAATGCGACTTAGTAAGCGTAGCGTAACCTGAGTTCTTCAGGATGCGGATTTAAATACACCTGCCCTTCAATGTAAGGGGTTGGGTGTTCTCGTAAATAATGGTTAATTAAGGTTATTGGCACCAATAAGGGTAACAGTCCTTCGCGGTATTTCATTATCGATTCGGTAAGCTCTTCTTTTTGATCTTTAGACAGATGTTTTTTGAAGTAGCCCTGAATGTGCTGCAAGGTACTGGTGTGGTTTTTTCGGGTCGCTTTGATCTTTAACGCCGTCATAAAGCCTTCAAAATAGGTTTGCGCTGTGGCATCAAGATCATCAATCTGGGCTAAGATTGGCCCTAAATCACGATACCATTGTGGGCTGTGAGCCATTAATAGGTATTTATAACGGGCGTGAAACTGCATGAGTTTATGCTTAGTCCAGCCTTCAGCTTGCAAGCAATGCCATTCATGGTAAGCATAGACGCGGGTAATAAAGTTCTCTTTTATCAAAGGATCATGTAGCCGACCTTCTTCTTCCACGGGTAAATGAGGATAGGTCTCCATTAATTTTCTGGCATAAACACCCACACCAGATTTAGTGCCATTGTTGGTACCGTATTTGTACTCAATTACCCGCTCCATACCGCAGGTTGGCGATTTAGCGCAGAGAATATAGCCACCAATAAAGTTGAGTTCGTTAACCCGCTTTTCACTAAACTCAGCAAGTTTGTCGGTCACATCGATACTGCCATCGGCACTTTTTACAAAAATTTTATCACCATCGATTTCTTGGCGGATACTTTTGCGTGGCGCGCCCATACCTATGGCCATTTCAGGGCATACGCTGATGTAATCAAAAAATGGCGCTAGATCTTTATTACAATAATTTGAGTTTTTATGACCGCCATCAAATCTTACTTTTTGTCCTAACAGGCAACTACTGATACCTATCTGAATTTTCTCAGGTTTAAAGATTTCTTTATTCACTATACAACTCCTTGTGGCTTACATTTATTTACGTGCCATGTAATTAGTTAGATCATCTTTTTATTGATAGTAGCCCTGAATTGAATATAAGCAATCACTCTTTTGCAGTTAATTTTCAGTAAGTTCTGATCAGGGGCAAGAATGTCAAAGCAAGCATCTACATAGTTCAATCCCATAACAAAGAAGGGCTAAACAATAGCTGTTTAGCCCTTCTCATCATGTTTTAGGTTAAATTAAAAATCACGCTTTAAGACGAATGCTGTTGACCGAATTTCTCTAGGCCCCAAACTAGGCTAATACCCACTATTAAACAAATTACCGCAGCCACTAATTGAGCTGGCTCGCCCGTCATTTGCTCAAACTGCATTGGTGATAAGTTTTGTTCAGTAAGTGCCACCAGCTCACCGCTAGAATTTTCACGCCAAGTGAGGACTTCTTTCCAAGGCCAGATTTTACCTAAGGTGCCTAACATTAAGCCTGTTAAAAACATCAGTGTTTGATCATGAAACTTACGTAGCATGGCTGAAAGCACATGACTAAAACTCAGTAAGCCCACAACACAACCACAGGCAAAACAAGCCAGCATTAAAATATCAAAGCCTTTGGCAGCGGCCAGTACGGCTGGATACATGCCTAATAGCAACAGAATAAAACTCCCTGAAATGCCCGGTAAAATCATCGCGCAGATGGCAATGCAGCCAGATATAAAGAAGGTGAAATAACTCACTTCAAGCTCAATTGGATTAAGCACTGTGATAACCCAAGCAAAGGCAACACCTAAGATAAATAATGCCACTTGGAGTAAGTTAATCCCTTTCACTTGCTTAAGCATATGAACAACAGAAAATAAAATCAGCCCGAAAAAGAACGACCATACCGGTATCGGATGATTCGTTAGCAACCAAGAAATGAGTTTTGCTAGCGTGAAGATACTGGTTAAGATCCCGCCAAACACACAAACCAAAAAAGGGCCATTAATGTGCATGAAAGCCGCTTTAAAACCCTGCTGCTTAATAATGCCAAAAAGTGAAGGATTAATTTTACGAATCGCATCTAATAACGGGTCTAAAATGCCCGTAATAAAAGCAATTGTGCCGCCAGAAACGCCCGGAACAACATCGGCTGCGCCCATCGCCATGCCTTTGAAGTAATTTAATAGATGATGCAAAACCAATCCTTATTAATAAAATGAACACACCTTGGGTGTGAGAAATATAAGCTTAAATATCTGCTGGAACCTTATCTTAAAGCCAGCCAATAAACGTCTTATGTTGGACGCTTTTAAATTGAAAGTCATGTGACTTGGTTAGCAGTAACAGCATATAAAACAAATTATACCTGCACTAAGCTCAGTGAAGGAATATATCTTTTATCAAGATCATTCGCTTATGTGCAAGCCGTTACAAGGATGTTAAACTCAAGCCCTAAGAACTCATCTGACCAGACAAAAATAAAACCAGATGGCTGAAAACAACATCAATCCTACGTTTAGAATCATTAAAGGACTGCTATGAGTCACGATAAACCCAATCACGTATTAGCCTTGTATCACAAAGTCACTAAATACCCTTTCGGTAATAAAATATTCTCAATGATGGTATCAAGAACAGCGCCCTACTTTGCTACCGTGCGCCCTTTAGTGACCGCATTAAGAGTGAACCACTGTGCTGTTTTAGTTAAAAAACGTCGCGCGGTACATAACCACATTAAAACCGTACACGTAATTGCTATTTGTAACGGTTTAGAGATGGCCATGGGCGTGATGGCTGAAGCGTCTATTCCAAAGCATTTACGTTGGATCCCTAAAGGTATGTCGGTTGATTACACCGCCAAAGCAGGCACAGATATTTTATGTGTCGCCGAAGTCAGCCCAGAGCAATGGCAAGTGGGCGATATGTTAGTACCAGTTAATGCCTATGATACTGAAGGCAATGTTGTAGTGCGCGGCACCATTAAGTTATGGATTTCAGAAAAACCCGCTAAGTAGTCTCAGCTAACAGTCTGTATCAATTTTAACCGCAGGCTGTTAGTCTTTTATTACAATCATTTATCAACAAAGATATGAACTCGAAATGGATCCTTCAACTCATATTAATCGCCCTAATGGATTAACCACAGATACACTTCAACAGCAGCAGCCACCACCGTCATTAACCATTAATGAAAGTCACGGTAATCGCAATGCCAATATGGATGCCCTCAGAGGCATCGCCATTATTGGAATTTTGTTCATGAACATTTTTTTTATGAACAATAGCTTTTATGGCTATGCGCCACATTATCCACAACTTCAGTCTGACATTGTTTTAGAAGTCTTTAGTAATTTCTTCCTTGAAGGGCGCTTTATTTCGCTGCTATCTATCCTATTTGGCGCTGGATTATATATCCAATATAAGCGCTACGAGGCGGCTAGCTTAGTGGCCTATCCATTATTAAAACGGCGGATAAAATGGCTAGCGGTATTTGGCTTACTCCATGGCATTTTTATTTGGGGCGGCGATATATTACTCAGTTATGCCTTTAGTGCATTTTTAGCTCTGAATTACCTCAACAGCGATATCACCCAGTTAAAAAAACGAGCCAATCAATTTATTGTTGGCTCGCTGATCCTAATGACCTTGCTGAGTTTGCTAGTGGAGCCAGAGTATTATTATCGCGGCTCTGAATTCCACCTTCTGCAGCTGCAAGTATGGTCTGCAAATTACAGTGACATTGTGTTTTTACAACTAAACCAAGTGGGTTACATGTTACTGATTATCCCGTTAACCTTAATGTGGTTTTTAGGGGGACTAATGATGTGGGGAATGGCGCTTTATCGACAAGGGGCATTTGAACATGGATTAGAGCGGACAACCTTAATCAAGTGCGCTATGGCAACAATCATATTATCAAGCCTAGATAGCCTGTTAAGTTTCAGTTCAAGCGCTATTTTAGTTGAATGTTCAGCGATAGTGATGATGCTAAGCGCGATCCCTATGACGTTGATTTACTTACACCTCATAGTAAAAGTTTGCCAAAATTCAGCTCAAGTGCTCGCGCCTTTTCAAGCTGTGGGGAAATTAGCTTTTAGTTGTTATATTTTACAATCCATCATAGGTGTCAGCCTATTTCGCTATCTTATGCCTGAGCTTAACGTTAGCCTCAATCGCGTTGACTATATCTTAATCGCACTTGGCTTAAGTGGGCTGCAATTGCTGTTAGCGCCGCTTTATTTGCGCTATTTTAGCCAAGGTCCGTTAGAGTCACTTTGGCGAAAGCTAGTTTCAAAAAACTAACCATGCAAACAGCTGCATTATTAATGCTGATACTTTTAAATAACAGGATTCATGACACTGATGAAGATATTTGCGCTATTAAGCTTATGCCTGATGGCACTTGTGAGTTATCGCATTTGGCCATTTTTGGCGATTTATGTTGCCGCGATAAACCTGTTGAGCTTTTTGATTACATGGCTTGATAAACGCGCAGCAGCAAAACAAACATGGCGAACACAAGAGCGTACTTTACACCTCTTTGCCTTACTCGGAGGTTGGCCTGCTGGGCTTTTGGCTCAGCAGCTATTTAGGCACAAGACCCAAAAAACACCTTTTAAGTGGATTTACCTCTGCAGCATAGTTATCAATATATTGGCTTGGGCGGGCTTGGCTTACCTGCAATATCAAGGGCTTTAACTGCGCTAAAGCTTATGTGGTATGTTTCTAAACCGCTAACTAAGCTCTGTGGGTTAAAAACATGATTTAGCCATAAAAAAACGCCGCTGCACTTTACCCACAGCACTTGGGTGAGTACCATTCATTTATTGCTAGCAACCATAAGAAGAAGTTATGAAAATCATTTTGGCCGTTTGTGTGATCGCAGGGATCATCTTTTACTTTTACACGCAATCAAACAATGAAAAAGCCTCGAAAGAGAACATCATTAAAGGCAATGCTTTCTTATTAGAAAATGAAAAAAATCCAGATGTCGTCACCACCTTGTCAGGACTACAATATGAAATCATGCACAAAGGTGATGCAACTGAGCATCCAAAAGCGACTGACACAGTCACCGTTCATTATCACGGCACACTTATCGACGGCACCGTTTTTGATAGTTCGGTTGAACGGGGTGAAAGCATCGACTTCCCACTAAATCGGGTTATTCCAGGCTGGACTGAAGGGGTGCAATTAATGTCAGTGGGCGATAAGTTCCGCTTTTTTGTTCCGAGCACCTTAGCTTATGGCAACCGCACCGCCGGTAAAATCCAAGGCGGCTCAGTGCTGATTTTTGAAGTTGAGCTATTAGCAATAAACTAACCATCTAATCTGCTAAAACTGTACTCTGACTAACGTTTTAAATTTTGGCGACTAACGTTTTAGCAACAGAAAATAAAAATCCCTTATAGCCAAGCTACAAGGGATTTTTTTGACTCATCTATATCGTCTATTATCGCAACTCGCTAAAGAGTGATGTTGATATCTAGCTTAGGCCAAATGGATCATCAATCGATTTAGCCGGCTGAGTGAACCACACAGCGCCAGACTCCGTCATATAAAAATGATCTTCATGTCTTACGCCAAACTCACCTGGTACACACAACATCGGCTCGTTACTAAAGCACATTCCTGCCGCAAGCTGAGTATGATCGTTTAGCACTAAATAAGGCCATTCATGGATATCCAAGCCAATTCCGTGTCCGGTGCGATGGGGTAAGCCTGGCACATCATAATCTGGGCCAAAACCTGCATTAACTATTACTTCTCGAGCCGCTTGATCAACGCTTGCACACGTTGCGCCAATAGTCGCAGCAGCAAACGCCGCCAGTTGCGCTTGTTGCTCTAAATTCCACAGCTCACGTTGGCGCTCACTTGGCTCACCATATACATAAGTGCGGGTAATATCTGAGTTATAGCCGCCTAGCTGACAACCGGTATCAATCAATACCGTGTCGTTTAGCTCCAGTGTTTTAGGCGACTTAACCCCATGGGGGTAAGCGGTATCTTCACCAAACAATACAATGCAAAAATATGATCCCGCAGGCGCGCCAACCTTGATGTGGGCTTGATGGATAAAATCTTCCACTTCTTTGGTGCTAATGCCTTCTCGTAAGATACTGGCGGCAGCAATATGAACCGCTAAAGTCATGTCCTTTGCTCGTTGCAACAAGGCTAGCTCCGCAGGCGATTTAATCATTCTACAACCGGCAGTGATGCTTTTGGCATTGACATAATTGAGTTGATCATTGGCGCTGCGAATACCATCAAAAATAAAGAAAGCGGTGGCTTCATCAAAGCCCACCTTGCCAGCATTAATGCCTTTATTTGCTAGCATGTCGGCAAATAACTGAAAAGGGCTTTCATCTTCTTGCCACGTATTCACTTTACCCTTGACGGCCATATAACCTTGTAAAGTATCAAGCTCAAATGCAGGAGCAATGTATTCAAGCTCACCGCGGGCAGGAATAATAGCCCCAACCATACGCTCGCTGGCATACCAGCGAGTACCAGTAAAATAATACAGATTAGTGCCAGCATTAATGTAAATGGCTTCAATGCCTTGTTGCTGCATTAATTGCTGTGCTTGGCTAATTCGCTGTTCAAACTCTCCTACCCCAATAGCAGCAACATCATGGGTCATATCTGACAAACTCGCTAATGCTTGTTGTGGGGTTTGGGTTCCGACTCCGACGGTCATAGTACGCTCCGATAATTAATGCTAGATAAGCAAATTTTATTCTATTAGTGATCCGATAATCCGCATAGTGTAAACTTCAATCACAAAATGTATACAATATAAATTATCAATTGTATTTCTACATAACACTCGCTGCGGTTACCCTGCAGATGATGACTATCTTCAGTGTTTTGTTTGTAAATACACCGCTGCGATAATCGCTTTACCTTAATAAGACTGAATCAATCAGCCACCTCCAATGGAGCAACCATGCCAGATACGATCAATCAGCGCCTTGACGCCATTCGCCAAACCATGTCGCAACAAAATCTCGATGCTTTTATTATTCCCCGAGCAGATGAATACCTCGGCGAATATGTCCCTGAGCGTAATGAAAGGCTGCATTGGGCGACAGGGTTTACTGGTTCGGCGGGCATGGCGATTATTTTAAAAGACACCGCCGCTATTTTTGTTGACGGTCGTTACACAGTGCAAGTGGCACTGCAAGTTGATGCGCAGTTATTTAGTTATGAAAGCCTAACGGATACTCCGCAAATTCAATGGTTGATTGATCATTTAACTCAGGGTAAACGTGTTGGCATAGATAGCCGATTACATACCTTAGCTTGGTATCAACAAGCACAGCTGCAATTAACAAAAGCAGATATCAGCTTAGTGTCAGTTGCTGAAAACCCAATTGATATTCATTGGCAGCAACGCCCAATGCTACCAACAGAGCCCATTACCTTATTTAGCCATGAGGGCGCAGGCCGCAATAGCCTTGATAAACGCCAACAAATTGGTGATATCGTTGCCAAGCAAGGCGCCGATATGGCATTAATTGCCGCTTTAGACTCATTTTGTTGGTTACTTAATATTCGTGGCAACGATGTGCCAAGATTACCCGTCACCTTAGGCTGCGCCTTACTGAGTGCCAACGGTGATATGACCTTATTTGCTGATAGCAACAAACTGCCCCAAGGCTTTGCTGAGCATGTGGGCGCTGGCGTTGAATTTAAAGATGAATCATTATTAGCTGAAGCCCTTGAGCAACTTAACGGCGTAAAACTGCTGGCAGACCCTAATACCACTAATGCTTGGACCCAGTTAACCGCAAAGCAAGCGGGTGCCATATTAGTCGCGGGCTCAGATCCTGTCGCACTGCCAAAAGCACAAAAAAATGCCGCCGAGCTCAGTGGTATGCGAACATGTCATATTCGTGATGGCGCAGCAGTAAGCCGTTTTCTTACTTGGCTTGATATGGAAGTTGCTGCCAACCGTCTTTATGATGAAGCCCAGCTTGCCGATAAACTGGAATCTTTCAGATTAACTGATCCACTGTATCGCGAGCCAAGCTTTGATACCATTTCGGCCACCGGTGCTAACGCCGCGATGTGTCATTACAATCATAATGACGCCACCCCAAGTCAAATGACCATCAACAGTATCTATTTGGTGGACTCTGGGGCGCAGTACCTTGACGGCACCACGGATGTCACCCGTACAATTGCCATTGGTGACGTCACCGCTGAGCAACAAAAAATGGTCACCTTAGTATTAAAAGGTCATATTGCCCTTGATCAAGCCAAATTCCCTAAAGGCACATCAGGCCAGCAATTAGATGGCTTTGCCCGTCAGTACTTGTGGCAACATGGGTTTGATTATGACCATGGCACCGGTCACGGCGTAGGACATTTTTTAAGTGTTCATGAAGGCCCGCAGCGCATTGGTAAAAACGTGAATGGCGTGCCATTATTACCCGGTATGGTGTTATCCAATGAGCCGGGGTATTACCGCGCCAATGAATTTGGTATTCGCATTGAAAACCTAGTGGCGGTTATTCCATCACCAAGCTTAGTGAATGCTGAACGTGAAATGCTGGAGTTTGATGCGTTAACGCTAATCCCTATCGATAAGCGTTTAATTGATAAATCCTTACTCACTCAAGCTGAAATTGATTGGTTAAATCGCTACCATCAAAAAGTGTTTGCCACCTTATCAACTATGCTCACAGGTGATGACCTTGCATGGTTAACCAAGGTAACGACTGAGCTTTAATAAAACCCAAGTCATTATCCCCACACTTGCCCAATTTTAAGCCATTTAAATTGGGCATTTTTGTATTCAGAGCCGGTTTCTAATTGCCATAACCTCGCCATAACCTCGCCATAATCATGCGCTAAAAACTGACCACAAAACTTAGTTAAGAATTAATCAAAAAACTTTGTTATACTCCGCCGCCGCTGATCCATTAGCGAACTTTAAAACCCATGTTAAAATGACATGCTAAGTCGTTTTGGTACTAGCACGATGAACTATACTCAGGCAGGTTAAAAACTAATATTTTTAGTGAACTAGCCACTGAACTGTTGAATGACGTGATAATGATAGGAACAAGATACCAATGAAATTTGAATCTTTTAGCTTCGCCCCAGAAATATTAAGTGCGATCGCTGATTGCGGGTATAAAACTATGACACCCGTTCAACAACAAGCTATTCCAGCAATTCGTCGTGGCCAAGATGTACTTGCCAGCGCCCAAACCGGTACGGGTAAAACAGCCGCATTTGCATTACCTATGCTGCAAAAGATGGTTGAAAATCCACGTGAGTTACAGCATTCAAATACCCGCGCGTTAATCTTAACCCCTACTCGCGAGCTAGCCGCTCAGGTTGCTGACAATATTGCTGATTACAGCAAGAACATCAACATGGAAGTATTGACCATTTATGGCGGCGTAAAGCTGACTAGCCAAGCGCAAAAGCTTAAACGTGGTGCTGACATTATTGTAGCTACGCCGGGGCGTTTACTTGAACATTTAAACGCATGTAACTTAAGCCTTTCAAATGTTGAATTTTTAGTCCTTGATGAAGCTGACCGTATGCTGGATATGGGCTTTAGCACCGACATTCAAAAAATTCTTCAAGCCGTGAATAAGCAGCGTCAAAACTTATTATTCTCAGCCACCTTCTCAACTTCAGTTAAGAAGCTTGCTAACGAAATGCTTGAAAAACCAGTGGTCATTACTGCTGACAAACAAAACACCACCGCTGATACAGTAAGCCAAGTGGTTTACCCTGTTGAGCAGCGCCGTAAGCGTGAATTGCTATCTGAATTGATTGGCACTAAAAACTGGCAACAGGTGTTAGTCTTCACTGCAACCCGTGATGCCGCGGATAAGCTAGTAAAAGAGCTTAACCTTGATGGTATTCCGTCAGCTGTGGTTCATGGCGAAAAAGCCCAAGGCAGTCGCCGCCGCGCATTACGTGAATTTGTTGAAGGAAAAGTACGTGTGCTGGTTGCAACCGAAGTGGCCGCTCGTGGCTTGGATATTCAAGATTTAGGCTATGTTGTTAACTACGACTTACCATTTCTTGCTGAAGATTATGTGCACCGTATCGGCCGCACCGGACGTGCAGGTAAATCAGGTACCGCTATTTCATTTGTGAGCCGCGAAGAAGAGCGCACCTTACATGATATTGAAAAATTAATCGGTCAACCCATTCGCCGAATTACTGCGCCAGGTTATGAAGTTGGCAGCCGTGAATTACTGTTAAAGCAAATTCAAAAGCGTCGTAGCTTCGCGAAGAAACAACAACGTGCAGATAGCGCGGGTGAGCAAGTTGTCGGCGAGCGTAACATGCAAGGTCGCCGCGTAACGGTAGGTAAATCAACCAGTACCGTTAAGTACAAAAAACTGAAGTAATCACCCCGTTATTATTTCAATATTAAGGCGCTATTAGCGCCTTTTTTTATGCCTAAAAAACATTCAGTAAATCATTATTCGCTTTAAGTAAATTCGATGAAATAAAAACTGTGGTGATCAGGTCTAATCATTGTCGCCGTAACAGCGAAAATTATAACCAGTATTACTCAGCGATAAGAAGTGCCAATTAGGGCGCTCACTAAGATCATCACTTTAATTGAATATGGATTTCAGCATGTTAAAAAAACTTATGTTAGTCGCCGCAATGGCCTTATTTAGCTTACCTTCAATGGCTAAACCTATTGCTAGCGATGAATACCACGTCATGCCATTAATGAATGGACAACAAATCCCGAGCGTTGACCTTAAAGATGTTGCCGGCAATAAGGTTAACCTGCAAACATTAACCGCAGCTAAGCCCACTATCTTCTTTTTCTATCGCGGTGGTTGGTGCCCATTTTGTAATGTTCAAATGGGCCAACTTAAAGCTATTGAGCCTAAATTAATTGAAATGGGTTTTCAGTTAGTGGGAATTTCACCTGACTCACCCGCCAAACTTAAAGCCTCAATGAATGACAATAAACTGGGTTACCTATTGCTATCAGATGAAAATATGACCGCATCCCAAGCATTTGGTATTGCCTTTTATACCAGTGAAAAAGTCACCAGTATGTACCGCGCCAAGCTCAGTGTTGAAAATAGCCTTTGGACCACACCTGAAGGTGAGCAGCGCTTAGTCTTACCAGTGCCGGCAGTTTATGTGGCAGATAAAACCGGCTTGGTACACTTTCAATACATAAACCCCAATTATAAAGTGCGCCCCGCACCTGAGCTTATCTTAACCGCCGCAAAACTATTGCAAGGGCAATAATTTGCAGCAGCAATAACTCGCCTTTGCTACAATAGCTTCGCCGCACTTCCCATTTTTCTGCGGCGGAGTTATTTATGCAAAATACAACACAAGCACCAACATACAACCAAGCGATTTTAGCCGTAGCTGAAGCAGGGATTAAAGCCTTGCAAGAGTCTGCATTAAAGCAAAAAGCCAAACGAACCCCTGCCCAAGAAAGTCATTTTCTGTGTGCATGGATGGTGGAGTCATTACGGGACAAACGCTTTCCTAAAATGGTTGCTGATGATCTCAATAGCTGGATCCGTATGGCTCGCAGCCAAGGCGCTGGCGCCATGTTACCTCAGCTACTGCAACGTATCGCGATTCAATACCAACAAGTGCTCACCACGACCTTATCTGAAAAAGGCGCAATCGATGCGCTTATCGAGCATTTAGATAGCAACGAATGGTTTGTTATTACTGATACTGCGTTTTCAGACTCAGGTGCCAAAAAGCTCAAACTGGCGGGTAATGGTCAATCGAGTATGGTGATTTGTGAACATCAGCTGTCGCACTATTTTGATGTAGATAGACTCATTAAGCCTTTAGCTATCTATGTGCGTGGTGATGAGCAATATTTTGCCGAGCAAGCGCTCAATAAAGGACTATTGGTTAGCCAAGGTAATAAAAAAACCAGTCTTATCAAACATCATAAAACCTATTTGGTATACCCAAACAACCAGTTATCAGAGTTATGTTTATTGGTAGAGTCGCTGGCTTAACTCGCCAATTAACTTACTAATTAACTGCTGTAACCAAAAAGCGCTAACTTAATGTCGGCGCTTTTTTTGTTTCTGGCTGGGGTTCTTAACGAGTTATAAGATGATGTTAGCCAAGGGTTTTAGAAAGGGTTTTAGAAACTGCTTTAGAATGGATTAAGGCTATAGCCTTGCTCTGTTAAAATAGCATGGGCCGTCATCGCTGATAACGCCATTTCAACTCCAGGCAATAATGCTTGATTATTAAGGTTGTAATACGCTGCGCTTTGACCACAAATGTATATCTTCACCCCATATTCAGTTAATTGCTGTACCAAGGCTTTATTGGCATTTTCGATGGGCGCAGCTAAGCCGTGTTGCAGACGATAGTAGCCATCATCCGCTAAGTCCCCAACGGCGCTGCCATGTACGACCATAGCTAAATTAATATCTTTGGATTTAACTCCGACAGCCTCATGCATATTAATAAATCTAGCAAGGGTATTTAAACTGCGATTAACCTCACCCACCTTAGCCGCTTTGCTCATATCAAAAGCGATGTTAAATTGCATGCCTTTTGGCAAGGCCAGTTGGCTGTCAATTGTCGCGATTTCGCCATAGCCTTTTATCACAGTTCCAGCTTTAAAGGCCTCTTTTCCTGCCATAGCCGCACTAGAGGTTACCAATAGTAAGCTTACCATCAGCAATTTGAGACTTGTTGTTTTGTGCATCTTTTATCCTTATTGATTGCATTATGACAAAGCTATCTTGAAACGCTGCATTTAGCTATAATAGCCCTCAAATTTTTACCCCTGTAAATAAATTGCTCAGGGTTATCAATCTCAAAAGCTGCGTAATCAAGTATCTATGCTTAAGCGCCAGCTTATCTTAGTCGTATGTGTTGCTTAGCAAGCTAATGTTAAGCCGCCAAACTCAGGAGTTTCCATGGCTCGCCAAGTCATTTATACCTTTAAAGGTAAAACCAAAACAATCGCATTCAGTTACGATATACATCATGACCTATACGAAGCTGCAGCTGAAGCTGAAGGTATTGATTTAACCAACTTCTTGGCTATGGAACAGCAAATTGCAATGACCTCTAAAAAAGGGGCGAAAGCAGAAAAAGATTACCGTAAAACCGAGTTTGCCCGTTTCGGTTTTAGTAGCATCAAATTTGTTCGTGATGATGACGAGTAAAGCTAACAGTCAAAAACTTACCGCTAAGAGTTAAGCGCTAAGAGTTAAGTGCTAAGCGCATTTGTATTAGTGGCATCAGCAATTATTAGTGACAACAACAATAAAAGGATTTACATGATAAATTCAGACCACGCTAATTTCCCTCGAGCCAGCTTTATCCGCCGTTGTGGCGCCATAATTTATGACTCGTTATTGGCTGTAGCCGTATATATGATTGCCGGTGCAATTGGTTTTGGCCTGTTTGTTGGCCTTACCAGCAGCGGCGTTATTTCAATGGATGGTTACGAGCACATTGCAGATGTACTGCATCAAACCCCATTGTATAAAGGTATTTATCAGTTATGGGTCGTGCTTTGTGTCGTCGCTTTTTATGCCTTATTTTGGAGCCGCGGCGGCCAAACATTAGGGATGAGAGCATGGCGTTTAAAAGTGCAGCACCCTAATGGGCAAAACTTAAGTTTTGTTACTGCGCTTGCTCGCGTGGTGTGGTCACTGGCTGGTATTGGTAACTTATTTATTCTTATCAATCCTGATAAACAGGCGCTGCAAGATAAAATGACCCAATCAGAAGTCGTGGTACTGTCGGTTGAAGCGAACCAAATGCGCAATTGGCGCGGCGCTTAACTAGCACCACACGCTAAAAGCACGAGTTAATATCATCGGCTAATAGCCTAAACTCATACCCTCAAACAACACGCCGTAATCCTCTGGGTTACGGCGTTTTTTTATTGGCGCTGTAGAACATCAAGCCGTTAACATGGCGCAGCGATTTGGCTAAAGTTAAGGCTAATACTCAAATTAAAAACAGAACTAGTGCTCGAGCTAAAAACAGCACTAGAACTAAAACCAGAGCTAAAGTACAGCAATAAAACCCTCACATAAAAAATCCCAACAACTGACGTCATTGGGATAGTTATTATTGCAAACTTGCCAGCAGCAAACGCCCTAGCAAGCTAAAGGCTATTTTCTGATGAAGTATAACGCGCCAATACTAAACAGTACGGCCGGCATACCTGCACCTATATAGGCAGGTAAGCCATAAACAATACTCATAGGGCCAAATATCTCACTACAAATATAAAAGCTAAAGCCAGCAACCACGCCGAGCAAGACTCTTGCGCCCATGGTCACGGTTCTTAAGGGGCCAAATACAAATGACAGTGCCACTAAAATCATCACAGCGACAATAATTGGCTGCATAATTTTACGCCATAAAGCCAACTCATAACGACTCGGATCTTGCTGATTAGCTTCAAGGTAATCTAAATACCCCACCAGACCTTGAATGCTTAGCGCTTCAGGCTTTACTGACACCACACTTAATTTATCAGGGGTTAAGGTTGAGTCCCAAATGCGCTCTTCTTGGTATTCAAAGCTAATCTTGTCATCGGTGACTATGGTATTTTTAACATCAAATAAGCGCCATACATCATTGGTAAATTTAGCGCTTTGAGCCTGAGTCATGGTGGTTAATTCTAACTGATCATTAAACTCATAAAAGGTCACTTTATTTAAAGTGTTTATGGTTTCAACTTCACCAATATTGACAAATAAGTCACCGTCTCTTGCCCACACGCCTCGATGAGATTTGATCAGGCTGCCACCAGAAACTTTGGTTGCTTGTAGCTCTTTGGCGGTTCTTTCTGCAACAGGTGCGCCCCACTCGCCTAAGGCCATTACAATGATCATCAATGGAATGGCTGTTTTCATCGCTGAAATCGTAATTTGCAACCGAGACATACCCGACGCCTGCATGACCACTAATTCAGAGTTCGATGCCAACATTCCCATACCAATCAGCGCCCCAAGTAATACTGCAATGGGGAAAAACAACTCAATATCACGGGGGATTAAGTAAATAACATAAATAATCGCATCAAACATAGTGTAAGCACCGCGGCCTACGACACGTAGCTGATCAACCCACTTAATAATGCCTGACAGGCCAGTTAAAATAAGTAAGCATAGCGCCGACGAGCCAATAATTACTCGGGCAATATAGAGATCGAGTATCTTCATGCTGCCACCTTCTTACGTTTAAGTAATTGCAGTAATTTAGCGCCACTTGGACGCTCTTTACCCAGTAACAGGATACCGATAATAAACGCGGAGCCATGGATCCACCACATACCTAATACTTGTGGGATCACTTCATCCTCAAGGGCTTTACGGCCGGCAACCATTAAGCCGAAATAGCCTAAATAAAGTAAAATCGCTGGGAACATTTTGGCAAACTTACCTTGCCTTACATTCACCCGAGCCAGTGGCACTGCAATTAAAGTCATCAGTGGTATCGCTAAAGGCAGCGCTAAACGCCAATGGAATTCTGCTGCCGCTTCAGGGCCTGGCGTGGCAAGTAATTGATCAACCGGTAAAGCTGAAAGCTTACGACGACGTTCATCCACTTCTTGCTCTTTAATTTCCATCTTATAACCACCAAACTCAATCATTTGATGGTCAAGGTTATTCGGGCTGCCTTGATAACGGGTACCATTATCAAGTTGTAATTGCTGGCTACCAAACTTATCTTCCACTACGCGGCCATTTTCTGAAACCACAATATTAGTTAGGCCTTTTTCGTCTTCAGGATCAGGCAGTTGAGCCACAAACACTTTTTTTAATTCGTTAGATTTAGTGATTTTTTCAACAAACAACACAGCTCGGCCATTAGGACTAGCTTGAAAGCGGCCTTGGGTAATTGCTGCTAAACCGGCTTCTGATTGTGCCTGCTCTAGCACTTGGTTTTGTCTTTCTTCCGCCCATGGGCCAACATAAACCGATAAAATACCGGTAAACACTAGATTCGCCACCGCCAAAAGCAAGGTCACACGGGTAACATACCACTCACTGATCCCGACGCCATGAAGCACCACCATTTCATTTTCGGCATACATTCGCCCATGGGCGAGCAATATCCCTAAGAAAAAACTCAGCGGCAACACCAAAACGGTTAATTGCGGTAAATTTAGCCCCAATAAAGTCAGCACTAAAGATGCAGGAAAGTCGCCATCAGAGGCATCTCCCAGTACTCGCACAAATTGCTGGCTAATAAAAATAGTTAACAGCACTAAAAGTATCGCAAATTGGGCTTTTAAAACTTCAACGATCAAGTATCTAAATACAATCACAGGTAGGATCCACAGTCTAAAACTTGTCTTTTTGCTGGTATCAGAGTAACTTCACTATTAAATGTCTGCTTTTAGCAGTTATTGATAGTTTTCTGACCAGCGCGTGAGCTTCTTTAAGTGTAATTCATTTAGCTGATATAGCAGAAAATTACCAAGGATTTATTTCCTTAAAGGTTTGTAAATATGGCCTAACGGGCCGAATTAAAACATTATCTAATAAATATAAAAATTTGTCTTTAATAATCTAGGAGTGCTCATGGAGTTTAGCGTAAAGAGCGGCAGCCCCGAGAAACAACGTTCAGCTTGTATCGTTGTCGGTGTATACGAACCACGTCGTTTGTCAGGTATCGCAGAGCAGTTGGATAAAATCAGTGAAGGTTACATCAGTAACTTGCTTCGACGCGGTGATTTAGAAGGCAAACCTGGGCAGATGTTATTATTGCATCATGTACCAAATGTGCTCAGTGAGCGTGTTTTGTTAGTCGGTTGTGGCAAAGAGCGTGAACTTGATGAGCGCCAATACAAACAAATTATCACAAAGACTATCAACACCTTAAATGAAACGGGTTCTATGGAAGCGGTTTGCTTCTTAACTGAATTACACGTTAAAGGTCGCGATACTTATTGGAAAGTACGCCAAGCGGTTGAAACCACTTATAACAGTTTATATAGCTTTGATGCGCTAAAAACCCGTAAAGGCGAAACCCGTCGTCCGTTACGTAAAATGGTATTTAATGTCCCGACTCGCCGCGAGTTAACCCTTGGCGAACGAGCTATCGACCATGGTATGGCAGTATCATCAGGCATGCACTTATGCCGTGACGTTGCCAACATGCCGCCAAATATTTGTAATCCGGCATACTTAGCCTCTCAAGCACGTCAAATTGCTGAAGTTCATGACTGCCTTACGGTTTCAACTGTAGGCGAAGAGCAAATGGCAAAACTCGGTATGCATTCATACCTTGCTGTAGGTCGTGCTAGTGCCAATGAATCTATCATGACAGTAATGGAATATAAGGGCGCAGTTGATGAAACTCAAAAGCCTATCGTCCTTGTTGGTAAAGGCCTTACCTTCGATTCTGGTGGTATTTCATTAAAGCCGGGCGAAGCCATGGATGAAATGAAATACGACATGGGCGGCGCTGCCGGTGTTATTGGTGCCATGAAAGCCTTATGTGAAATGAAGCTGCCAATTAACGTTATCGGTATTCTTGCCGGTTGTGAAAACATGGTTGCGGGTAATGCTTATCGCCCTGGTGACATCTTAACCACTATGTCAGGTCAAACTGTTGAAGTGCTTAATACTGATGCTGAAGGCCGCTTAGTATTATGTGATGTGCTGACTTATGTAGAGCGCTTTGACCCAGAATTAGTGATTGATACTGCCACCTTAACTGGTGCTTGTGTCATTGCACTGGGCAAACATGCTTCAGGTTTATTCTCATCTCATAATCCACTCGCCCATGAAATACTCAATGCCGGTGAGCAATCAGGCGACCGCGCATGGCGCATGCCGATTTGGGATGAGTATCAAGAAATGCTTGAAAGCCCATTTGCTGATATGACCAACCTAGGTGGTCGTCCAGCGGGTTCAATCACTGCAGCTTGTTTCTTAGCGCGCTTTGCTAAAAAATATAACTGGGCACATCTTGATGTTGCCGGTACAGCTTGGAACAGTGGCGCTAATAAAGGCTCTACAGGTCGTCCAGTGCCAATATTAAGCCAGTTCTTATTGAACCGCGCCGGAGTTGAGCAAGGCGAGTAATCGACTGTTTTTGCAAACACCTTGTTGCAAACACCTTGTTGCAAACAGTTTGCTGTAAATACAGGCAGTAACCAAATCAAAGGCGAAGTAACTACTTCGCCTTTTTTATCCCTCTTGTTCGCAGGTTTACACATTTAAGGCCGCAAATAAGACCGCAAAAACAACTCTCTTCCAATAGCAAGCAAGTCGCAAGCGATTAGCAAGCAAACCAATAAGCCTGACAAATAAAAGCGAACACAAGGATTGCTAAAATTTCAGCAGCTTTCTATTCAATTAAGCAAAATTAACTCTTCTGCACCCTAGCCCCAATCGATGCTTTTAGTGTAAAATTCGCCTTTACTTCATCAAAATTTAAAATAATGTCAAAGACTCTGTTTTACTTAATGCCAGCAATCAATACCCAAGCCAGTGCGCTTGAAAGCGTATATCTTGCAGCATGTCAGATTGCAGAACGGCATTATCGCCAGCAGCAGCTTGTTTATATTCACTGTCAGAATAAACAACAAGCCTATGCCATTGATGAATTATTATGGCAATTTGAGCCAACAGCATTTGTTCCCCACAATTTAAAAGGGGAAGGACCAATAACCGGTTCACCTGTCGAGATTGGTTTTGATAAATTAGGCGCCAATAAAAGTCGCCAATTACTGATAAACCTAGCAGACCAAGTGCCAGCATTTGCGGTTAACTTTCCGCATATTATCGATTTTGTTGCTAATGATGATGCGCTTAAACAGATTGCCCGTGCTCGCTACCGTGAATACAAGCAATTAGGCATTGAGCTTACGACCACTGAGTTCACTGGCGTTTAAGTCAGTTGATTCGTTAACAATACCAACTATTAATTTAGATTGAGAAAACAAAAATTCCATGGAAAAAACATATAATCCGCAGTCAATTGAGCAATCTCTATACCAAAATTGGGAAGAGCAAGGCTACTTCAAACCACATGGCGATGAGTCAAAAGGTAACTATTGCATCATGATCCCGCCACCGAATGTGACGGGTAGTTTGCACATGGGTCATGCATTCCAAGACACCATCATGGATACGTTGACTCGCTACCAGCGCATGAAGGGCAAAAACACCCTTTGGCAAGTGGGTACCGATCACGCAGGTATTGCAACCCAAATGCTGGTTGAGCGTAAAGTCTTTGCTGAAGAAGGTTTAGGTCGTCACGACCTAGGGCGTGATAACTTTATCGAGCGTATCTGGGATTGGAAAAATGAATCAGGTGGCACCATCACCAAACAGCTACGTCGTTTAGGCGCTTCTGTTGATTGGGATCGTGAACGTTTTACCATGGACGAAGGCATGTCTGAAGCCGTCCAAGAAGTGTTTGTACGCTTATATGATGACCAGTTGATTTACCGTGGTAAACGCTTAGTCAACTGGGATCCAAAACTGCACACTGCTATTTCAGATCTCGAAGTAGAAAACAAAGAAAAGCAAGGCAGCATGTGGCATTTCCGCTACCCGCTAGCTGATGGTGCACTAACTGCTGACGGTAAAGACTACTTAGAAGTTGCCACCACGCGTCCTGAAACCATGCTAGGTGATAGTGCCGTTGCAGTTCACCCTGATGACGAGCGTTACCAATCACTTATTGGCAAGTTCATTCTTCTGCCAATCGTTAACCGTCGTATTCCAGTTGTGGCAGATGACTATGTTGACATGGAATTTGGTACTGGCTGTGTGAAAATCACCCCAGCTCATGACTTTAACGATTATGAAGTCGGTAAGCGTCACGCCCTGCCTATGTTCAACATCTTAACTATCAATGCTGACATTCGTAGCGCTGCAGAAGTGGTGAATACTGATGGCACCGCAAACACCGAATTAGATAACAGCTTACCTGAGCGTTATGCCGGTCTTGAGCGCTTTGCTGCTCGTAAAGCCATTGTTGAAGAATTCGACACTTTAGGTTTATTAGGCAAAATTGATCCTCACGGATTAAAAGTGCCATACGGCGACCGCTCTGGCGTGGTTATTGAGCCACTACTTACTGACCAATGGTATGTGTCAGTTGCGCCTATGGCTAAAACAGCCATGGAAGCGGTTGATAACGGCGACATCAAGTTTGTGCCACAGCAATACGAGAATATGTACAACTCTTGGATGCGCGACATTCAAGATTGGTGTATTTCACGTCAACTTTGGTGGGGACATCGTATCCCAGCTTGGTATGACGAAAGTGGCAAAGTCTATGTAGGTCGTGACGAAGCAGAAGTTCGCACTAAGCATAAGCTAGATGACTCGGTTGTTTTACGTCAAGATAACGATGTACTAGATACCTGGTTCAGCTCAGCGTTATGGACTTTCTCTACACTTGGCTGGCCAAAAAATACTGAAGAATTGAAAGCTTTCCACCCAACCGACGTGTTGGTAACGGGTTTTGATATTATCTTCTTTTGGGTGGCGCGCATGATCATGATGACCATGCATTTCATCAAAGATGAAAACGGCAAGCCACAAGTGCCTTTCAAAACGGTATATGTCACTGGACTTATCCGTGATGAAGCCGGTAATAAGATGTCCAAATCTAAAGGTAACGTATTAGATCCTTTAGACATGATTGACGGTATCGATCTTGAATCTCTGGTTGAAAAACGCACCGGCAATATGATGCAGCCAAAAATGGCCGCTAAAATTGAAAAAAGCACCCGTAAAGAATTCAGTGAAGGTATTGAAGCACACGGTACTGATGCACTGCGCTTTACTTTAGCTTCAATGGCATCAACCGGTCGCGATATCAACTGGGACATGAAACGCCTTGATGGTTACCGCAGCTTCTGTAACAAGATCTGGAACGCATCACGTTACGTGTTGATGAACACTGAAGTGCAAACTGAAGATGCAGCTGACGATGCTATCGGTGTAGCATTAGATTGCGGCCAAATTTTGGTTGATGGTAAGCCAGGGGCAATGGAATTGTCGCTAGCTGATCGCTGGATTATCGGTCTGTTTAACGAAACCGTTAAAACCTACGATGAGCACATGGCCAATTACCGTTTCGACTTAGCGGCTAATACTATTTATGAGTTCACCTGGAACCAATTCTGTGACTGGTACCTAGAGCTCACTAAGCCGGTAATGCAAAACGGCACCGATGCACAACTGCGTGGCACACGTCATACGCTGGTTAATGTACTTGAGCAGATGCAGCGCCTAATGCACCCAATGATGCCTTACCTTACTGAAACTATCTGGCAACGCGTTAAGCCGCTAGCAGGTGTTGAAGGTGATACCTTAATGATTGCCCAATTCCCTGAGTATGACGCAACTAAGGTTGACGCGCAAGCAATGGAAGATCTTGAGTGGGTTAAGCAAGTCATTACTGCTGTGCGTAACATTCGCGCTGAGCTAAACATTGCCCCATCTAAACCACTGAATGCCCTACTTCGCGGCGTGAGTGAGCAAGATAAGGCACGTTTAGAGGCTAACCAAACCTTCTTCAAGACTTTAGCTAAGCTTGAGTCTATGACGATTCTAGCTGACGGTGAAACTGCACCTATGTCGACGACCCAACTTGTCGGTGACATGGAGCTATTAATCCCAATGGCAGGTCTTATCGATGTGGCTAAAGAAGTAGCCCGTATCGACAAGCTACTTGAAAAAGCAGCTGGCGAGTTCAAGCGCATTGAAGGCAAGTTATCTAACCAAGGTTTTGTAGCTAAAGCCCCTGCTGCCGTGATTGAAAAAGAACGTGCTAAGCAAGCTGAATATCAACGCGATATGGATAAGCTTGCAGAACAAAAAGCCGAACTTGCCAAGCTAGAAGGCTAAGTAAGAAAGCTTGGTTTATTTGCCATCTCGCTAAATAAACCCAAACTAAAAAGGCTATCAAGGTAATTGGTAGCCTTTTTTAATGGCTAAAATTAACCCAAGCGATGAAAAGTATGATTGTTGAGCAGTTACAATAGATTGTAAAAACTTATCTCCATTAAGTTAATTACAACGCCACTGGCGGCTTATTCAGGCAAATAATACCTAAAAAAATGGTCAAAATGGCTTAGATACTGTATAAGCTTCGCCTCTAGATATTTTTCATCCATTTTAAGAGTCTTGAAGCTTTAGTTTATAATTACTGATTAAGCTTAAGTTAGCTTCAAATGCCTTGGTTTATGACCTTGGCTCAAATACTCGATATTTAAAACGATAGGCAGGCACAACACATGTCAGATAAATTCTTTTTCAAAGGCCGTCAAACGCCAAAACCTGCCTATGGCGAAAGTGGTTACAACACCAAACGCCAAGCTAAACCTGGCACTGCAGCGCTTCCTTTACAGTTATCAGTGCAAACAGACGCACGTAAGCTTGAAGTAGAGGCATTAGTTGAGGCAAACGCGCTATTTGCATCAATTACCGTTAACCCTGACGTCGCTGAAGATATTTTTGCGCTTCTGGGTATTTTAAACAAACCAACGGCAGTCACCGCAGAAGCCAAAATTAACCGTAACGACCCTTGTACTTGTGGTAGCCGTAAGAAATATAAAAAGTGCTGTGGCTAAGTCCTTTAAGTGACAGTCGATTAATTAAAGCGAGCGATTAGCTCGCTTTTTTGTATAAAAAAACGCCCTCCGAAACGCATTTATCACATTCCCGCTCAGTAACTTTGGTAAATTTGGTTAATTTAGGTAAAGTGTCTGCCGACCTATTGTTAATAATAATAATCATAAGGGTGATTTATGAGTGAAAATTCACACTCAGGCAACGACCTAAGAGAAGTGAAACAGCTGGGCATGTGGGCATCTATTGCCAGCTTAAGTTATATATTTTGGATTGTCGGCGGCATGGAGTTGGTGGAGCGTATTGCCTACTATGGGGTAAAAGCCAGTGCCGGTTTATATGCTAAAACACCGACCTCTGAAGGCGGCTTGGGTATTAGCCTCAGTGATTACGGTGTCATTATTGCCATTTGGGCATTTATGCAAACCTTCATTCCGGTGTTTACTGGCGGGATATCTGATCGCGTCGGCTACAAAGAAACCATCTTTGCCTCAACAGTCATCAAGATCATTGGTTACTTGGTGATGGCGATGTTCCCAAGCTTTTATGGCTTCTTGATTGGCGCAATATTATTGGCCGCAGGGACAGGGATCTTTAAGCCGGGTATTCAAGGCACTTTAGTGCTTTCAACAGGACGTCAAAACACCTCAATGGCCTGGGGTATATTCTACCAAGTGGTCAATATTGGTGGCTTCCTTGGGCCTTTAGTGGCTGTACATATGCGTCAGTTATCTTGGGATAATGTGTTTTACGCTTGTGCTGCCATCATCTCACTTAACTTCTTATTTTTACTAGCTTATAAAGAGCCAGGTAAAGAAGAACGACTTGAGCGGGCCCGCAAAGTCAAATCAGGCGAAATTAAACAAGAAGCCTTGTGGCGTGATGCACTTCATGAACTGAAAAAGCCCGTTGTTATCTACTATATGTTGGTATTTGCTGGTTTCTGGTTCTTATTTAATGCCTTATTTGATGTATTACCTATTCATATTGCTGAATGGGTTGATACCAGTGTGATTGTTACCTCTCTATTTGGCCCAGAAGGCACCTCTAACGGCTTTTTCCAGTTTTGGTTAGGCCTTGATAATACTGGTACTAAGGTGATGCCTGAAGGCATGCTCAATCTCAATGCTGGTATGATCATGACCAGTTGTTTCTTGGTTGCTGCACTTACCGCTAAGTATCGTATTACCACTGCCATGTTAGGTGGTTGTTTACTGAGTATTTTGGCATTCGTGCTCATTGGCGCAACCAATGCTGCATGGATGATTGTACTGGCTATTGCAATGTTCTCATTCGGCGAAATGATGATTAGCCCGAAGAAAAATGAGTTCATGGGTAATATTGCCCCTGAAGGTAAAAAAGCCATGTACTTAGGCTTTGTGATGTTACCTCAAGGGATAGGCTGGACGCTAGAAGGCTACTTTGGGCCTAAACTGTATGAGATGTATGCCTCAAAAGAGATTTTCTCACTGCAGCTTCTTGCAGAGCGTGGCATGAGTCAAACAGATGTTGATGCTATCCCCCAAGGCGAAGCATTTTCAACCTTAGTGGCTTATACCGGTGAGCCTGCACAACAGCTAACAACGCTGCTGTATAACACCCACAGTATCGGCAATGCTTGGTATATTATCGCCGCTGTCGGGACGATTTCGGCAGTAGGGATTTATCTTTACGGTAAGTGGCTATTTAAACTGCAACAGAGCTAAAGTAAATAACTCTGGCTGTATAACAGCCACTTTATCGGCAATGCTTGGTATATTATCGCCGCTGTCGGGATGATTACGGCAGTTTCTGCAGTAGGGATTTATCTTTACGGTAAGTGGTTGTTTAAACTGCAACAGAGCTAAAGTAAATTTAAACAAAAAAGCTGACAAGGCTATTCATAGCATTGTCAGCTTTTTTATGGCACTAATTTAGTATTACGCTGCTTTTAACGACGCTGTTGCTGCAGTGTCTTCTGCTTTACTTGCTGCAAATCTGACTTTTCCAACAGGCAAAATCACCCGGCCATATTCAGCATTCAGCACTTGCGCCATGGCAAAGTAAATGGCGCTTAAGCCACATAAGATACCTTCAAAGCCAGCAATGGTGCCTATTAGCTCGCTGCCAGTAAAATCTCGCGCTGCTAATAAAAAGAATAAAATGGTTAGCAAGCCAAAGACAATTTGCTTGGCTAATGGGTAACGCATAGAGCCAATAAACATAAAGCCAGTAAACATGCCCCAAAGCGCTAGGTACCAACCCATAAAGCTTGCTGGACTTGCCGCAAGACCCATTTTAGGCATGACAAGTAGGCCAACTAAGGTTAACCAAAATAGCCCATAAGAGGTAAATGCTGTAGTGCCAAAGGTATCGCCACGTTTAAAGCACATGATGCCGACAATCACTTGGCCAATGCCGCCGTAAAAAATACCCATAGCAAGGATCATTGAATCAATTGGAAAAAAACCAGCATTATGAATGTTGAGCAAAATGGTGGTCATACCGAAGCCCATTAAACCAAGTGGTGCTGGATTTGCGTATGAATTTGTCTGCGGTGTCGACATTGAGTTCCCCTACAGGAAGTGATCAATTAAGTAAGTAGTGACGATAATGTCGTCACACTAGATTAACTTGGGTTAATCTTAGCGCCGCGCATAATAGTGTAACCGCAGGAGGCAATCAAACTAGCAGCTAAGGGAGTTGAGGGATGGCGGTCTAAACAATGCGGTTAATTAATGTGGCTTTTCAGCTTGTTAAATAAAAAAGCGGCATTCATCCCACGAGTGAACACTTAAGGGTTTGTCAGCTCACAAATATTGCCAGCTACCGATCTAGCTCACAACAAGTCAGCATTGCAGCCTGCTTATAAGCAAGCTAAAACGCCCTAGGACGTTTAAAAATTGCACTGACTCACAAAAATGAATAATAACGCCATTGGGATCAATAAAAGGGTTAATGCAAACACTGAGGATAAAAAAGGGAGCCCGAAGGCTCCCAGTGGTTTATTTGCTATGAGAAGCAGGGGATCTCATAGCTGATGAAACATCTAACACTTTTTACTAGTGTGCCCCTCCAGCATGCATTACATCAATACCGTAAGTCTTACCTTCAGCATGACAAGTTGCACAAGATTCAACCGGCAGGTTAGCAGTTGAAGCTGGCTCGCCCTCAACTATCGCACCATTACTCTTGAAGTGAGCCAATGCTGAGGCACTTGAGTGAGCGTGACAAGTACGACATGCTTCAGCGGTAGGGCTAATGAACATTGTTGCACCAGCATCTACTGCGATTGCGCGTTTACCTGAAGTAAGACCACCATCTGCAACGAATAAACTCACATCATCTTTATGACAAGCTGCACATTCGGTAGCCACTGCTGGGTAACCTTGTGTTTCCATATCAGAATTTAAGTGTATTGCAGGGAAGCCACGGTTATCATCCCAAAGACCTGAATGGAAACGGTGAGCGACAGTGAATAAGTCACGGTTGCTATAGGTTAAGCCTTCAATTGTTTCAAATACTGGGTCGCCATTTTCATCAACTGTATCTGTTTTATATTCAACAGCCACATGATAAGAGCCGCCCCAAGTGTCGTTATGACAACCTACACATTGGTCGAAACGTTCGTTACCGTAATGCTTAGCGATACCTAATGAAGTATGACAAGTATTACATTTAGCTTCATCAGCGGTTACCCGTGCTGGGTCGCTAAAGCGAGATATCGTTGCGCCGCTACCATCAGCATTGGCGAGATTCCAGTAAGCTGGCGCCATAGTGACTGCAACATAACCAACATCATATTGCGCTTCGCCGCTTGAATCTAAACACTCAATAAGCATGCCTTCAGAATCGGCACATACTGAGAAACGTGGCGTTACAGCAATACTCTTTCCGTCTAGATTAAACTCACCTAATTGAGTCACCATTAACTGACCAGCAGATGCAAGCACGCCATTTAGATTAACCGAAGCACTACCATAGTAAGTACCATCAGTGTCTACCCAACCGGTTTTCATTTCATCGTATTTAGTAAAGTTAGTGAACTCGAAACCATCTTCAACGGCAACACCATCAATCGTGACATCAAATGTAATCACCATTTCATCCATGTCAGCTGTTGCGCTTTCAGTGTAACTCACACTATTTAAAGCGATTTCAATTGAATCAGTGGCAATCGCTCTCGCTGCAACATTATGTGCTTGCATTGGGCTTAAGCTGCCAGCGCCATGACAACCTGAACAGACTGCATCATTTGCAGGGGTAATCCCTCTGTGATTGTCACCTGTTTCAAAATCAACTTCGGTATGACAAGACACACATGCTTCTGCGTAGACATTATCATTCCATTGCATACCGTTATCATGACATGCGGTACATTGATTGATTTCTGATGGGAAGCCAATTTCACCAAACATCTCAGCAGCTTCACCTTCTAAATCGTCAATATGATGCCCTGCATGCAAGGTGTGGATCATTGCATTCCAGTTCGCGTTATAGCCTTTTTCTGGATCATCCTCTCCACCTGCATAAGCAGGGTTATGACAGGCAACACAGTTTTCAACTTTCTGGTAATTATGGTGGGCACCAATGTTAGCTATGCGAATATCGGTAGCTTCATAACCATCCATTTGAGTATGACACTTAATACAAGCTGCGTTAGACACTGAATCTTTTTCAGATACCGCTAGCTCACCCGTTGCAGGAATAAAATCAACCGGAGTAGAAAGCAGTTTGTCTGCAATGCCTTCACCCGTGCTGTCGACAACATCATAGCTACGCACCATAACCCGATGTAAGTTATTAGCATCACCATCAGCAAGCACAACTGGTGCATTGCCATCATGCTCCCAAGTACCTGTGTAGGTGCCAGGGTTGGCTTCATCTTCCACTAAGGTACAAGCTTCAACTTCTGCACCGCCGCGGGCTTCTGCCATACCAGTTGGCGTACAATACATGCTTGAGCCAAATTCATTGGTTAGGGTATGGCTTTCCCACAATAGTGGCGCGCCGGTATCAGTGGTATTAGCCGCTTGATTCATCACATAAAGCGCTACTTTGTCTAAGCCACTAAAGGGCAGAGCATCACCTTTAGCCGTTTTGCCTGTTACCGTAAATTTGATAGCAAAATCATCACTTCCTACTACCACGATATCTGCAGGGTCTAAGCTCAGTACAAAATCAGCAGCAGCTGCTACTGTATCAACAACATTTCCCGCTGGTGCACCTGGCTCACCTGGCGCGCCGGGTTCTCCTGGAGCGCCATCTTTACCATCATCGCCATCACTACAACCCGCTAGTCCAATAGCAGCGATTAACGCTGCTGCTAGAATCGACCTTTTATATGTTCTCATTATCGGATCCCCTATATAGGTATTTAAATCTGCTTTAGCAGTAACTTTAATATAAAAGATACCCCTTTAGATGTATTAAAAAGGTTTCATATATGTGATTGAAATTTAAAGATTTAGATCTCGCAATTTTACAAATCGAAGTTGGCAATTTCGATATATGAAATTTGTATAGGTTATTGAGTTTTATACTGATAATGATTGTTATTAACCAAACAGATTTGCGCTAAAAAAATGTTGGAAACAAGCATAAAAAAATGCACAGTTCAAGGTGAATGACTCGACAGCCATAGCGCTTCTCTACCCCATTAAAATGATATTCAGCGGCGGATCCCCCAGCACAGGGAAATGGCTAAATAGCACATAAGCGATTTAGGCAGCGATTAACTTAAGCACTGAATTAATAATAATCTTTCTGCTGTCATCACAATAGCGGCGGTATGAGGAGGTTCTTTCAATAAGGTGGTATTGCGGCGCGGCGCCATGGCCAAGCAATTTTTCTCTTTCGGTTTCCGGTAAGCTTTCAACACGTAGTGCATCAAAGTGATTTAACACTGCAGCTTCTGATGTGGCCATAAAGCTGAAACTTCGCATGGTCAACAAGTGACAAAACCACTCTTCAATGGAACTGACTCGACTGATATTAAGCGGCTCAATCCCTGATTGACGGCAGTAAATTTGGAAGAAATCTAATTTATCATTAAACCCCTTGGTATCGAGCAGCAAAAAAGGATAGTTAGCCATGTCATCTAAACTTATAGCATCATAGTCCCAAATAGGATGATTCGTTCTAGCTACAATCGAAGTGGAATCACTATGACCTAGGCTTTCAGATAATAAATCGCTGGCGCTGGCTGGGCCAAGGTTAATCCCTAAATCAATGTCACCTTGGTGGATCAACTCTTCAGAATGTTCATTCCAAATATGCATTCTGACTTTACCTAACTTATCCATTATCTCGTCGCTGCCAAGCGCCATTGAAAGTGAAGTCATAATGATGGGAGTTACCGCAATATTGAGCACGGTTGATGAATTAGTACAGTTACCTTCATGTACGATGCGTTCAATATTTGAGGCTGACTCGCAAAAACTACATATGGGCTGATAAAGGTGCTCTGCTAGCGCGGTAGGTCTTAACCCTTGTTGACGTCGATAAAATAACTCGTCATCAAAGGTTAACCGTAACGCCGTTAAACAACGGCTGATTTTAGGGGCTGAAACGTTTAATTCTTTCGCTGCAAGGTTAGCAAAGCCTGTTTCATAAATAGTTTTAAAGACCAATAAACAGAACACGTCTAATTCACTGATTTTCTTAAGCGCTTTGAAATCCATGCAAATACCTAGTAATAACCTTGTTAATATTAAGCTTAAGTTAACATAACTATAACAAGCAAAACTTGATCAAGCCCAAGCTTATAGGATTAGTTTAAGGTTTTTCGAGGTTTACTTAAGAGCAATTTCAGTTTGAGTGAGCGGGCGAAACTCCCCTGCTAACAATTGCTTATCCAAGTTAATATTGCTCACCGACTCACGATGTAAACCAATCACAGGATTCCTGAAACGGCCAAACATACGCTTAATTTGATGGTACTTACCCTCTTGTAACGTCACCCGTGCTTGATACTCTGAGATGATTTCTAGTTGCGCCGGTAAAGTGGTGATATCTTCAAAGCCAAAATACATCCCTTGATTAAAAGCGCTAACGTAACTGTCATCTATGGGGTTGGCTAGGGTGACTAAATACTGTTTATCGACTTTTGTTTCAGGTGACATCAAGGTTTGTGACCATTGGCTGTCATTGGTGATTAACAGTAAGCCTGTAGAATTTAAATCAAGCCTGCCGGCAATATGCATCATCTCAATATTGACGCCAGCTAATAACGACAAGGCAGTGGGATGAATATCATCTTTTGTCGCGCTCACCACTCCCACAGGCTTGTGTAACATGTAGTATTGTTTTTGCTGGTTCTGAATAAAATCACCATCAAGCATAATCGCGGTAAACTCATTAATTTGACGATCCATCTCTTTACAAGTTTCACCATCAACATTGACCCGCCCAGCCAGTAAAATTAGCCTTACCGCCTTTTTAGGTAACTGTAGTTTTTTAGCTAAAAACTGATCTAAGCGACTTCGTTTACTTTGCATTTATAAGCTCAATTTAAGTGATTTATTCTTATTTAACTATTTAAAAGAATTAACTTATTACTAATCAATTTAGTGGATAGTTTGAGTTGGCAAACTAAATCGCATACCCTATTTGGGAGCGAATCTAAAAGGGAGTGATATGTTTTTGCAGCCAGTCTATCCGATTTTACAGCCAAATATGAGTATTGTAGAGCTAAAACAAGCCATTACTGATTTTGATATTTGGCTAGAGCAACAGATTAGTTGTAGCCCAATTACCGAGATCCTGACATTTCGCGCTCAATTTTTCGATAAACTTCTCAGCCATATTTGGCAAAAGTTTACTTTTGATACAAAAGAAATCTCTCTCAATGCTGTCGGTGGCTACGGCAGGCAAACCCTACACCCTTTTTCTGATATCGATATTTGTATTATTCATGACCACAATTTATCCACCGATGATGCCAATAAACTCAGTGATTTTCTGACTCAATTATGGGACTTGGGTTTAGATTTAGGCCATGCAGTAAGGCGCCTAGATGATACTTTTGTCGCCTGTAAAGAAGATGTCACCATCGCCACCACCTTACTTGAAATTCGCAATATTTGTGGCCATGAAAACCACCAACACCAAGTTATCAGCAAACTCTATGGCGAAAGTATTTGGAGTAGCGCAGCCTTTTTTGAAGCCAAGTTTAATGAGCAACAAGTCAGGCATCATAAAGCCCAAGGCACCGCCTTTAATATTGAGCCCAATTTAAAAAATAGCCCTGGCGGCATGCGTGATATTCAAACGATTACTTGGATAGCTCGTAAGCATTTCTCCATTGACGATCTTAAAGATCTTCGTCGTCTTAATTTTTTAACCGCCGATGAATACGCAGAACTAATGGAGTGCCAAAACTTTATTTGGCGAGTGCGGTTCTCATTGCATCAAGCATCAAATCGCTCTGAAAATAGATTGTTATTGCAACATCAAGCTGAAGTCGCTCGCCTACTGGGCTTTGGCGACAGCGGTAATATCACCATTGAAAAAATGATGCGCCAATTGTTTAGAGCAATGAAACGTATTCGTGAATTAAACCTGATGTTGATGGCTTATTTTCAACGCGAGATATCGCCACTGGAACACAATAATTGTATCGATATCAATGACAATTTTGAGATTTTAAATGGCCAAATAAATGCTAAAAATCAAGATGTGTTTATTGATAGACCACAGATCATGTGGATGTTTTATTATATTGCCGAATACCATCAACAAGTCAAAGGCATTACGCCTGAGACCTTAAGATTGATCAGGCAAGTACGTCGTCGTTTAATGGGCGATTTACAAGACTTTCATGTTTGCCGTGAACTGTTTGTCAAACTATTCAAGCATCCACAAGGCATGGGGCTGGCGATTACCTTAATGCATCAACATGGCATCCTTACCTCATATTTACCCCAATGGCGTGAAGTGGTTGGCCAGATGCAGTTTGATTTATTTCATGCTTATACAGTGGATGAACACACCCACAAACTGTTGAAAAATTTATACGCGTTAACCCATGATGACATCAGCCATGATCACAAGCTGGCCGCTGATATCTACGCTCGGTTCCAAGCCAAAGAAACCATTTTATTTGCTGCACTATTTCATGATCTTGCTAAAGGCCGCGGTGGTGATCACAGCGAACTCGGCGCGGTAGATGCCAAATTATTTGCTAAATTTCATGGTTTAAAAAACTCCCAGCAGCAATTAATTAGCTGGTTAGTAGAACAACATCTATTAATGTCTATCACCTCCCAGCGCATGGATATTCAAGATCCTGATGTGATTACTGCGTTTGCAAAATCCGTGGGCAGCCTCACTAAACTTGATGCTTTGTATTGTTTAACGGTGGCCGATATTCAAGCTACCAATGATGATCTATGGAATGATTGGAAAGCCAGTTTATTAACCGACCTCTACTTTGCCACCCGTAAAGCCCTCAGAAACGGTCTTGAAAATGTATTGCAGCTGCGCACCGTGGTTAGGGAGCACAAACAAGAAGCCCTTAATATCATCAATGCCGACTCACAACTAACAGATGAGCACCAAATACAGACTCAATCCGCTGCTATTCAAAAACTATGGAAAAACCTGCCGTTATCCTTTTTCGGTAATGCAGAATCCAGTGAAATAGCAAAATACACCCTCGGGATACTGGCGCATCAGCAACAAGCTCAAGCGGATTCTGAATCGTTAATTATTGTTGATGATAGTAATGTCAAAGGCTGTAGTGATGTTTTTGTGTATACCAAAGACAGAGCAGGCTTGTTTATTTCTCTGTTTAATACCCTATCAACCTTGAAAATATCAGTGAAGCAAGCACAGATTTCACAAACTAAAGACGGTTACGTGGTTGAAGCTTTTAAAGTACTCGACTTTGACGGTAAACCGATATTCAGTGCCCAGCGCCGTAAACAAGTCACCAGCAAGCTACGTCAGGTGATAGACAATAATGTAATGCCGCCGAAAAAACGCCCTTTAAGACACACCCAAAGCTTTGATAACAAACCCACCATTGAATTTATTCACTCTAAAAAAGCTAACCGCACCTTAGTGCATATTTTAGCGCTAGAAACCCATGAATTTATGGGGCAAATAGCCAGTGCATTCAGAGCACTAGAGCTTACAATTCATTCTGCTGCCATCAGCACAGTCGGTGAGCGAGCTGATAACGTGTTTACCCTTTCCAACCAATACGGTGCACAACTTTCAGAAGAAGAACAAAGCGATTTACAGGAAAAATTAGTGAAATCGATCACTTCAACCTTATAATTATCTCAATTAATGTTGTCAATGAGCGATACATGTCTACCAGCGAAACAAAAACAACAGCTTATAGCTATAGTGTTGAATATATTTTAGATCGATCTCATTTTGAAGAAACCTTCGATGAGTCAGTTGTCATTAATACCAGTCCAAAGCGTTACTTAAAATCAGTGGCATTTTTAGTCGCTGGATTTTTAATGACCATCACCGAGTTAAGCCCCTATGTTGCTTACTTCTTTATTGGTTTAGGGGCCGTTGAAGCACTGCAAGTTAGGTTTAATCGCGCTTGGTGGTTAATGAGGCAACTAATAAGTAAGTCTGCGAATAACCCAGTGACTTTAACCATTGACGATAACGGCATTCATTCAAAGTCGACTTATATTGATCATCATTTAGCTTGGGATGAGGTTTATCGCATTGCAGAAACAAGCCAAGGTTTTTTACTTACCACCCAATTAACCAAGCATTATGTTTCTAAGCGCTGCTTAGATGACACTTGCAGTGATTTTATTCGCCAAAAAATGAACTAAGCATCTGTTTACAGCACGTTTTAACACTTAGGGGAACAATTATGACTAAACCATCATTAAGTTTAAGCATTGTCGTAAGCCTTGTTATCGGCAGTTTTTTCAGCGCAGATACCAATGCTAATGGAATAGCAGCCCCTGAGAATACCGTAAAATCATTAACGGCGGCCTGTGAAAATATGGCCGCTGAAGAGCAAATTGAAGCCATCGAAAAACAGCAATTTATTACCGACTGCATCAATGCCCAGTTAATTGAAATGGGCTATCAAAGGCAAGCACCGCTAGAGAGTGAACAATCAAATACTGAACCAGTTGAACAAGAATTAAATTAACGCCGTGACGCCTTTGGTTAAAAACGGCTTAATGTAAATTAATCACACCAGTATCAGTTTGTATCATTAAGGTGAAATCGATGTAGCCAAATAATGAACAATGTTAACATTATGTTTATTGAAGTTTTATTGATTAGGTAGCAGCCTTAGATGTATCGATTATTGCTCATACTTGCCATTGTTATTGCTGGTATCAAGCCAGCGCAAGCTGAAGAACCCTGCCAAATTGATGGCGACTGCATTGTGGTTGGTCAATGGGATGTCAGTTTAGCGTTGGGCTGGGGCAATAAAACCAATCCTGTAAGCACCTATAAAGATATACCTATCTATGTCATACCCTCCGTCGCTTATTATGGTGAAAGCTGGTTTTTTGACAACTTAAATTTTGGCTACACGCTGGTAGAGCAAGAAAGTTTTACCATTAATATTGCATCTAGCTACAGTGACGAGCGGGCTTTTTTTTATCGCTGGGATCCATCAAATATTTTTTTACCCCAAGCCAGTAGCTTTGATGAGACGGTAGAACTGCCTGCAGCTGATCTGACAGAATCTAGAGGTATATCACAACCTGAGATTTTAAATGAGCTTGAAACCAGACACTTCACTGTATATGGTGGTGTGGAATTTTTTTGGTACGGTAAACTAGGTATATTAAGACTCACCGCAGCCCATGATTTACTTAATGTTCATAACGGACAAGAAGCCAGTGCCAGTTGGTCGTATTCTTTGGCTCTTGATAAATTCCGCTTTGATTTATCATTAGAAGCTGATTGGAAAAGTTCGCAAGTTATTGCTTATTACTATGGTATTAGAGCAACTGAAAATGCATACTGGAGCGCGCAATATCAGCCAGGCTCTGGCTGGAATAAAGCGATTGAGCTAACGACACGTTATAGTCTTTCACAACGCTGGGATTTACTTTTAGCGGCACGTTACACCCGGTTAGCTGATGAAATTATTAACAGTCCAATTATTAATGAAAATTACTCTCGCTCCTACTTCATTGGAGCTGCATATAGGTTCTAATCTTGTTCAGTAAACAAGAATATAACCTCTATCACTTTTTCGGTATATTAATACTGATATTTAGTGCTTTCTGCGTCAAAGCTGATACGCTTGAAACGCAAGCACAGCTTTCGGCTACGCCACATTTATGCCTCAAAGACGCTCAAAACAAACATTGCGAGATGGATATTGAGCTAAATTGGCAACTGAAAACTGACCAACTCATTTGTATTGAATCTAACTATCAAGCAATGAGTCGGTGGTGTAGTGATTCTACTGATGATCATTCATTGCAATTTTCAGTAAAAACAAATAAAGACATTCACTTTGTTTTGGTGAGTAAAAATAATAATAATGAATTGGCGGACGTAATCCTAAAAGTCACCACAATGTCCGAACCCAAAGTTCGCAGACGTTACCGAAACCCTTGGAGTTTATTTTAATGGCAACCCCCCCATCAACTCATAGAGTTCTGTTGGTAGAAGATGATATTCGTCTAGCCAACTTAATTGTGGACTACCTAAAGTCACACGATATGCACGTTGAAGTTGAACGACGTGGCGATACCGTTTTAACACGATTGATTAGTTACAAGCCTGATATCATCCTCCTTGATATTATGCTTCCTGGACTTGATGGATTAAGCCTGTGTGAAAAATTACCTGACTACTTCTCAGGTCCTATATTGTTAATGAGTGCCCTTGGCTCTCCAGAAGACCAAATCAAAGGCCTAGAATTAGGTGCTGATGATTATGTGGTCAAACCTGTCGATCCGAGTTTATTAGTCGCGCGTATTAACAACCTATTACGCCGTCAGGCACAACCGCCAAAACCAGAATCTCATTGCTTAAGCTTTGGTAAGTTAAGTATCGATCCCCATACTCAAGCGATTCGTTTAGGCAATACCGAAGTAGATTTAACCAGCCATGAGTTTGAACTATTATGGTTACTGGCGTCACAAGCGGGGCAAGTATTAAGTAGACAATACATCTACCAATACTTACTCAATATCGATTTTGATGGTAAAGACAGAAAAATCGATGTGCGTATATCTCGCTTACGTAAAAAGCTTGGAGACAGTATTGAAACACCATTCAGAATAAAAACTGTTTGGGGACAAGGTTATTTATTCGCGCCTGAAGCGTGGAATAATTAATTAGGTCATAGAAGACTTTGAAAAGACTCTTCATCAGCCTATACCTATTACTGAGCTTAAGCTTTTTAGGTATAGGCTGGACATTAGATAGCCTCTGGCAACAGCAAGTCGATGAATACGAGAACATGGACTCGCCGTTAATCGCCTTTGCATTACTATTGTCTTTGCAACCTAAAGAGCAGCGCTTAGCGCAGCTTAAAATCATTCAAAAGCAACACCCCTACCCGTTAGCCTTATTTGAAAAAGATGAAATTGCTTTAAGTGGCAATGTTGAATTCTTGGCCAATGAAATTGTCACTACCACCACTGATAGCAGCCACGAATTGCAATTTATTGCCGTTGGCGATCAAGTGTTAATGGCCGGCCCAGTGGATATCGATCCCCGCGGGATGCTGCGTAATATTTTTACGATATTCTTTTATTTGATGCTGGCCTTTGTCGCCTTAATTTGGGTATGGCCGTTATCCAAAGATCTCAAGACCCTTAAAAAAGCCACGCAAAATTTTGGCGAAGCTAAATGGGATACCCGTATTGAGCTCAATCCCGGCTCGCAGGTAGCACCGCTAGCCAATACCTTTAATGACATGGCGCGGCATATCAGTGATTTAATAGACAACCAAAAACACCTCTCTAATGCCGTATCACACGAAATCAGAACCCCGCTGGCACGGTTAAAGTTTGCCTTGGCGTTATTGCCGCAATATTGCCGCCCCAATAGCGATGAGCAAAGACGTCAGCAATTTCTTGATGAAATGCAACTTGATATCAAAGAAATGGAAACCTTACTGCAAGAGCTATTGACCTATGCCAGCCTAGAGGTGCAGCAAGAGCCCACATTAGAGTCTTGTAGCTTAGTGTCGATTACTGAAGAGCTGATCACGCGATTAAAACCCTTAAGCGATAAGCCGATTCATTTTAAGCATATGTATAGTGAGTTATATGTACAGGCCGAACCACAGCTGATAGAGCGTGCGATTCAAAACCTGATCACTAACTCTCAACGCTACACCCATAATCACATCATTGTGTCTTTGTCTGAAGATGACCAGCATCTGCTCCTAACAGTATCTAATGATGGTCCCGCGATCCCTGAAGAAGATCATGAAAGATTATTTGAGCCTTTTTATCGCAGTAAGTCACAGCACCAAGGCAATAAAGGCCATGGTTTAGGCTTAGCCATTATCAAACGCATCATGTTGCGCCACAAAGGCGATGTGACATTAACCAGTGATGATGACAACACCAGCTTCACTTTAATGTGGCCAAAAAGTAAACGTGAACTAGCTGCAGAAAGCGCACATTAATCTCAATAGTTAGCTTAACGCAGCAATCACTAATCTAAGCTAAAATCAGCCAAATCAATATTGTCATCATCCGCTTGTTCATCAAAATCAAATTGAGGATTAGCCTCGGCTTGCTGCTGTTTTATCGCTATTTGATGCGCTTTAAATTTGGCATATTGTCGGCGGCGTTTTCGCTGCAGGCATAAGCGAATAATATTATGCTTTTGTGCATCAGAAAAATGCAGCCAGTTAAAACGCTCATCCCGATTTCTTAAACAGCCATTACAATAACCGCGCGCATCAGTTTGACACACACCTATGCAAGGGCTTGGGACGGAAAAAAAACTTAACTGTTCCATATTTAACTGAGGTTTCTCTCCGACAAAATTGAAGATTTATGCTTCTAACTTAGCATTTATTAACCAAAAAGCCATGTTCAGTGCTGGTTATTTGGCCGACAAATTCTGTGTAAGATTGGTTTACTGCAGGATTTTGATTTAAGCTGATTATTAATTCGCTCAAGAAAACATCCTATAACAAACAGATTTATTGATTAACCGGAGCCACTTATGCTATCTCGTGTGTTATTTACAATGTTACTTCTACTAGGATTAAGCGCCTGCCAAAGCACTACTGGTAAGTCAGACTTTGATACCAAATATGATTTTAGCCAGTTAAAACGATTTCATTTTATTGAAGTGTCAAATCAAGGGGATCAACTCAGCGCAGAGCGGATAAGAGCCAGTATACGTGCCAATTTATTAGCTAAAAACTTTATCGAGCAAGTAGAAACTGACTTAGCCGTTACTCGTGAAACAGCTAGTGGTGAGGTAACTAGTGATGACATAACTGGTGACTTTGGCGTCAGCTACGCCTTTTTAACCAAGGACAAACCAAAAAGCTCAGGGCTCTCTATTGGTCTCGGCACTGGTACTAGTGGCAGTAATGGCGGCATTGGACTCGGTACGAGCATGGGAATACCCATCGGCAGTGACAGCGCTAAAATCCAAGTGATTCAAATTGATATTATAGATTTAAAAGATAACCGACTCATCTGGCGTGGCACTGATGAATATGACTTTGAATCTGGTGGTGATGAAAAAGTCGCAGAAACAACCAAAACCATAAATACCATTCTGGCTCAATTCCCGCCTCAGGCTACTGTAAAGTAAAGAATTAATCTTATTTATATGTCGCTAAAATAAAAAGTCCGCAATCGCGGACTTTTTTGATACAACAATAATCACCTTATCACTAATGCGCTTCAGCAAAGAGGTAATTGAGCCAACCTTGCATTCGCAGTAACACTTTACGAATAATTGATACATGGGTGAAATGTTCGGTATAAATTGCCGCTTGCCCTGCTACACCTGCAGGCAAGCTGGTGCGGAGTTCATCGTCATCTAGCTCGATTAATACTAACGCGCGGCCACGCTTAAATAACTCATTTGAAGAGCGCAGCGCGCCGCCAAATTGTAGCTCACCTTCTGACATCGCAGGTAATACCTTAACGACTTTACCTTTATGTACCACGCCAGGCATGGCATCAAGGATAATTTCCGCTTCATCACCTTCTTTTAAGCGCAGTAATGAATTTTGCCAAAATGCACCAGCAAAGTAGCGGTCTTCATCAGGTATAAATGTCATCGTGGGTCGCAGCGGAATAGGCACAGCCATCACCCCCGGGCGCAGCGCCATTTGAGTGACTACGCCATCAACCGGCGCTTTCACTTCAGTTTGCTCTAAATTAAAGATGGCAGCATCAAGTTCGGCTTTAACCACAGCAACATCAGTATTTACCCCATCGATGTTTGACTCAAATGCCAGTCTAAAACGAATTTCTTCTGCTAGCGCTGATTTAAAAGCAGCTTCTGCGGCTAAATACGATTGGCGTTTATTATCTAACTCAATTTCAGAAAATGGCGAGTTTCTGCCACCTTTACGGCGACCTTCATCATAACGCTCAAAGGCAGATTTGGTTCTGTCACGATTAGCCTCTGCTTGCGCCGCGCGGGCAATCGAACTCTCCCATGAGGCTTTTAATTGCGGTACCGCTTGCAGCGCATCTTCAAGCGCCGCTTCTTTTTGTTTAACTATGGCAATAAAAGGGGTTGGGTCGATTCTGAATAACACGTCACCTTTTTTCACCGGCACATTAGGCCTGACGTTGACTTCGACCACTAAGCCTTTAACTGCGGGATTAATGGGGATTGAAACGAAATATTCACGGGCAAATTTAGTATAAGGATGGTTATAGTTCATCAATACCAATAAAGTACCGATTAGTGCAATACCGCCTAATACCGCCGTTGGCACAGTCCATTTGTTAAGTGGAATTTTAAAAATTTTGAATATCGCCACACAAAAAGCGGTATAAGTTAATATCAGTAGCAGATCCATAGCTACGCTCCTTGTTTTGGCTGGGGTTGAGGTTTAACTGGCTCAGTAGCACTTGCTTGTGCCGATGGCGACTCAATTGAGATTAAGCGCTCATTTAAGTCATTAACCTTTTCCAGTAACTCTTTGACTTCACCTTCTAATATCAACTCACGTTTCTTACCATCACTAAAGCCCCAACCTCTATCTTCGCGGTATAGGGTTGCCCAAATCCAAAGAAATGGCCAGATAGCGTGTAGGGTAAATAAACTTACCCAACCAGCAATATGCAAAGCGTCCTGCTGTGGGTGATTGCGCTTTTTAGCTATTTCATAGGGGATATCATGTATCGCGATAACCCCGTAAAAAATAACCAATGCCACAAAGAACAATAGTCCTAGTGCAAAATAATCCAAAAACATATGACACTCCTATCATATTCAAAACAAGAGAAATACAACCCCTAAAAACAACATACTTGCAACATAAAGATAGCACAAGCCTGATGTTTAAATAATCAATTTAAGTGGTTTATTCGCTATAACAATAAGAGTTTTCACGTGATCTTTTACACACTTATCGGTTTAGCTAATCAATCAAATACCAATAAAAGGTAAACTGCCTCGGCTAATTTTCCCCCTACAAGGTTAAATAATGAATAATAATGTCCCTTTCACCTTTGGTACCGCTAAAACTGATGGCGCAGTAAAAGCCATGCTTTTAGGCTGTGGTGAGCTCGGTAAAGAAGTCGCTATTGAATTACAACGCTTTGGCATCGAAGTCATTGGTGTCGATCGCTACCCTAATGCCCCAGCCATGCAGATAGCCCATCGTTTCCATGTGGTAAACATGCTTGATGAAAAAGCATTACGAGACGTTATTGAATTAGAACAACCGCATCTAGTGATCCCAGAAATTGAAGCAATTGCAACTCAAACGCTGGTCGAATTAGAAAAAGGCGGCATTAATATTATTCCAACCGCTAAAGCGACTCAGTTAACCATGGATAGAGAAGGCATTCGCCGCCTAGCCGCGGAAACCTTAAGCATTCCAACATCGCCTTATTTCTTTTGCGATACATTCGCTGAGTTCAACGCCGCAATTGAGCAAATTGGCCTACCTTGTGTGGTTAAGCCAGTCATGAGCTCATCAGGTAAAGGTCAAAGCGTGATAAAAACCAATGCGCAAATTGAACAAGCTTGGCAATACGCTCAAGAAGGTGGCCGCGCCGGTGGTGGACGAGTGATAATTGAAGGCTTTATTGATTTTGATTATGAAATCACCTTGCTGACCATTAGCGCTGTCAATGGCATTCATTATTGCGATGCCATTGGCCACAGACAAGAAGATGGGGATTATCGTGAGTCTTGGCAGCCACAAGCGATGTCAGCGGTAGCACTTGCAAAAGCGCAGCAAATTGGTGAGCAAGTAGTAACCGCGTTAGGCGGCTATGGCTTATTTGGTGTTGAGCTGTTTATCAAAGGTGATGAAGTGTACTTTTCAGAAGTATCACCAAGACCCCATGATACCGGTTTAGTCACCCTTATTAGCCAAGACTTATCTGAGTTTGCTTTACATGTTCGGGCTATTTTAGGCCTGCCGATTACCGAGATTAAGCAACATGGCGCAAGTGCCTCTGCGGTTATTCTGGCAGAAGGTAAATCTGACAATATTCGCTATCAAGGCGTTGCTGAAGCATTAGCGCAAACGGACACCCAAATTAAACTATTTGGTAAACCTGATATTGATGGCAGACGCCGCTTGGGTGTTGCCTTAGCCCGTGATAACAGTATTGATAATGCCATAACTAAAGCCATCGCATCGGCAGCCAAAGTTAAGGTCATTTTTTAGCTTTACTCAATGACAACTCGCCTATTACCGCTTAGCATTGCGCTTTGCGGCATGGGGGAATGATTGTTCACTGAAAAATAAAAGCCTAACCTCAAGCACCTAAAGTACTCAGGTTAGGCTTTTTAATACAAAAATGGCAGATGGCCTTAAAATGAGTTTAAAAGCGCTAGCTGTTTTTTCTTTTAGGCAGCACTTTGCCTTGCAAGTGAAATAACACTAAAATCAACATCCTTAATAAGGATTTTAGTTTGCCATCTTGCCGGAAACGCCCCGCTTGCATTAATTTTTGCAAAACAAATATTTTGTCGTAAACATTGATAACCAGTTCATCAGAGCTTTTACCGATATATTTATCAAACTCAGGGTAATCAATAATGGTGTTAGCCACTAAGCTATTAGCAGTTAAACGATTAAAGTCATAACCTTGTGTCATTGATTGCTTAAACACATCCACATCAATTCCAGCGACTATTTTATCAACACTAAGACCCTGTTCTAGTCCTGCGGCAATAAAGTTAATATTGGCTTCAATTTCAAAGACAAGCGCGCGTTGCTGGCCTTTATGCTTTTCAACCCGCGCATGTTCTTTTTCAAATACATCGTAAAGCGCTTTCCATAAACTCATATTGCACAAACATCCTTATTTGTTTTTCTAACTAATTAACCTGATTAGATGGGGTGTTGTTCAAAAATTGCGCCACGTTATCCACGGCAATATTTAACAGATTTTGCCTTGCCTCTATTGTTGCCCAAGCGATGTGAGGGGTAATAATGGTATTTTTAGCCGCTAATAACGGGTTATCAGCCGTTGGCGGCTCACTTGAAAGCACGTCAAGTGCAGCGCTAAGGCGATTATCATTTAACGCATCAGCCAATGCTGCTTCATCCACTAAGCCGCCTCTGGCGGTATTAACCAACAAAGCGTTAGGCTTAAACAACTCAAGACTTTGAGCATTGATCATGCTATCGGTCACTTGATTTAGCGGGCAATGTAGCGACACGATATCAGACTGGCTTAATAGCTGTTCGAGCGGCTGCCATTTGACGCCCTCAGGTAAAGCGGTTTTAGCTGTCGATGTGGTGATTAACACCTGCATATTGAAAGCCAGTGCTAACCTTGCCACTTGCTGGCCAATGTCACCATAACCAACAATGCCCATGGTTTTACCTTTTAGCGAGACTAACGATGAAAGCGTAAAACAAAAGTCCCTCGATTGACTCCACTGGCCTTGTTTAACGGCCTTGTCATGTAAATCCACCTGCTGAGTGTGTTGCAGTATTAAGGCAAAGACCATTTGCGCCACAGCATCTGGACCATAAGCAGGTACATTAGTGACAACTATCTGCTGCGCGTTAGCCGCTGCGATATCAACCACATTGGTGCCTGTTGCCGTCACGCCTATGTATTTAAGCTGTGGACATTGGCTTATCACCTCAGCATCTATTACCGCTTTATTGGTTAAGATTATATCGGCATCTTTGCTACGGTTAATAATATCTGCTGCCATAGTGTGTTCATAAACGCTAAGCTCACCCAGCGCAGCTAACGATGACCAATCTAAATCACCCGGATTTAATGTATGGCCATCAAGTACAACAATTTTCATGTTCGGTCACCTAATTAAAATTTAACCTCTAAACCAATATTTCCCTGCCCTTGCCACATGATATCGGCTGATATGTTCCACACACATTCATTGGGGCCGCAGAAAAAGCTATTGTTTGAGTTAACGAATGTAGCGTAGCCTCTTACATCGGCAAATAAGGCCACTTGAGGGGTAATTTCATAGGCTACGCCGCCGCCAAATCCCATTGAAAAACGGGTTTCAGTTGAAAAGTCATTGCTCGGTCGCATATGCGTGACACCGGCAGTGACGGTAACGTAAGGTTTAACGCGGCCATTGGGGAAAAATAAACTTCCACCGACATGGAAATAATCAACATCAAGATCAGTTAAGACATCCGCACTAAAAGCATTACTTCTCAAATCAGTTTTTTGGGTGCTATAAAGAAAGTAAATATTACCTGGGTCTTTGGTCGTCACCCCTGCCATAAAGCCATAATGCTCTGACTCGGTTATTTTTAGCTTATCTGTTTGCTGACTATTCACATCGCCAATATCAAACTCTGTACTGCCAAAACTATAACCGCCAAAAGGAGCAACAAACACCTCAGCTTGAGCCGTGGTTGTTAACAACGCCAAGCTCACCAGGCTTACAGCCGCTTTATAATGCATAAATAACTCCCTTTCACATCACGTCTTAATGTTGATTATTGGTTATCGCCCTTACTATTCATTCTGCGATTATTTCATTCCACGAGATGTTTTTACTGTTTCATAAGCAGACTGAATGTCTTGAGCTTTGCTTTTTGCCAGTTCCATCATTTCTTCTGGCAAGCCTTTAGCGACCAGTTTGTCTGGATGATGCTCATTCATGAGTTTTCGATAAGCACGTTTAATTTCTTGATCGCTTGAAGACTCCTGCTTACCCAAAAGTGAATAGGCATCTTCAAGCTGCATGTGGCTGCCATTGGCCGTTTGATGATGATGAAATTCTGCCTGCCAACGATTTAGCAGTGCATCTAAATGAGCTTGGCCTAAGCCTAACTCTTTGGCTATGGTTGATAAAATCTGCTTTTCTTTACTATGCAGTTCGCCATCGGAAAGCGCCGTTTGGATTTGAATTTCAAGAAACATTTGTAATATTTCACGGCGACCTTGGGTCATCACTCGAAATTCGCGTAGGGTTTTGACTAAATCGAAATTGGCATCGCGTCCATTTCTAAATGCTGTTTGCGCATCACGTCTGGCATCACCAGTTAGCTTCATTTGATCCATCAGCATAGTGGCAATACGAATATCCACATCCGTCACATGGCCAGAAGCTTTGGCAACATGGCCCATAACCGTAAAGGTGGTATTAAAAAACTCAGCTTGACGCTGATGCCCCTTACGCAGCATCTCGGCAAAACCACTGCGTTTATCGTACATATGACCAAGCCAAAGCCCTAATAGGGCGCCGAAACCTTTACCAAACATGTAACCGATAATAAAACCGAAAACCTTACCCCAAATACGCATTCATCTTCCTGTTGTTAATTTGTCTTACTGCTGAGCTCAACGCCGTCTTATGTCGACTGGTTATTGATGGCACATGTTGTCATGTGCCTACTGCGGCCTACTTACAATTTACGTTTCTGCTGCTATGGTGCCTGTTGCCAAGTAGTTTGTTAACAAGTCTAACCGCTCAATGGTACCTACATCACACCAGTAAGTACTGGTACGACTACCGATAATCTTTTTATCCGCCATTTTGTGACGTAATAATGGCCCTAAGGCTTGCTTACCTGCCCCAATGTCAGCAAACATTTTTGGATGATAAATCCCCATGCCTGAATAGGTCAGCTTGTTAGCACCCGCTTGCGCTAATTGCGCCCCTATCATGGCAAAGTCACCTATCGGATTGTGCTGAGGGTTATCAACTAACCATAAAAATGCCTCTAATACGGGATCTGCATTTAATTGCGCCATTGCCTGAGTGATATCAGGTAATTCATCGATATATATATCGCCATTGATAACCAAAAACGCTTCGTCAGCTAATAGGCTTAAGGCTTGTTTAATGCCGCCAGCGGTTTCTAAGGCGTTTTCTTCAGCACTATAGTTAATAGTGAGCCCCCACTGACTGCCATTGCCTAGCGCTTGTACTAGTTTATGCCCTAACCAAGCATGGTTGATAACAACTTCTTTGATGCCTGCTGCGGCTAATTTTTCTAAGTGGTAAACAATCAGCGGCTTACCAGCAGCAGCGACCAAGGGCTTGGGAAGTGAATCTGTAAGCGGTCGCAATCGCTCACCACGACCCGCAGCCAAAATCATGGCTTTCATATATTAATGTCCATAGGGTTAAGCTTATCTGTGTATATTAACGGTAACCGCGCGAATATCATTGATCTGTCGCATCGGCACTAAAATGCGTTAACACCTTTTGTTGTAGCCATTGGCCAAAGGCTTGTAGCTCTGGGTATAAAGCGGCAATATCAACGATGTAACCAAGGGTGAGTGGAATATCCTTCAAATAACCGGCTTTGCCATCACGCAAATTAAGCCGTACAAATATGCCAGCGGCTTTTATGTGGCGCTGCATTCCCATTAAATCAAACCAGCGCTGATATTGACTAAAGCTTACACTGTCATCCATTAACCCATGCTGAATACACAAATTAAAATGATCCATTTGAAGTTGATTAACCACGGCATCTGGCCATCTCACGTAACAGTCTCGCAATAATGACACCGCATCGTAGGTAACAGGGCCTATCACCGCATCTTGAAAATCAATTAAGGCTAATTGTTGCTGATTTATGAGAATATTGCGGCAATGAAAATCACGGTGCATTCCCACTGTTGGCTGCTCAATAGCATTAGCTGTTAAAATAGCAAAAGCATTCTCGATAATGCCATGGTCATCTTCACTCAAGGTTAATTGCAACTGCTTCGTTAACAGCCACTCGGTAAATATGGCTAACTCTCGCTGGACAAAAGCGACATCGTATTGCGGTAAGTCGCCCTTAATTGTGGACTTAACCTGCGCCACTTGCGGCAATAACCCTAACGCTTGCTGATAAAAATCAATCACAGATTGGTTATTTAAGCGTGTGATGAGTTGCTCATCGCCTAAATCTGACTGCAATACAAAGCCGTTAATATCATCTTGTGCTATAACTTCAGGTACCTTTAATCCTGCTTGCGCGTATGCCGCCGCTAGATCAATAAAGGGCGCAATGGGTACCAGTTCAATAGGCGAGTCAGAGACGATATACGTGCTTGCTAAATGCTGAACGCGAAAATAACGACGAAAACTGGCATCACCACAAATGAGTGTTGGGGTGATATCTGTGTTGAAATGTTGACTTAACCACTTACTCAGTAAAATAAATCTTGTATCAGATAAACTCATCTCAATGGCTCTTATGTAAAAATTGCTTTATTATAGCCAACATAACATTTGGAAACAGCTAAAGATAAAATGTTAGCTGTGGCTCTTTTTTCAATTCATTTTGTCTAGACTAAGAATTCATAATCAATTATTAACATGCAGATCCGTTATTTCCTGGCATTAAGCCTGTTACCAAACCTAGTCTTGGCGCAAGAGTCTCCTGAAATAGAAGAGGCTCAACTTCAGTGTGCAGTGCAGGCCCCCGTTTCACCGTCGATAAACGACCGTGATAGCATTAGCAATATTTCAGCTGAAGATATTGTCATTATTTCCGATCGCTCTGAAGCAGCCATGGGCGATAAAGCCCAATTTTCAGGTAATGTCAGTTTCAGCCAAGGTAGTCGTCATATCAGTGCGGACGAAGCCATCTTAGATCAAAAAAATGAGCAATTAGATGCTAATGGCAATCTGATTTTCAGTGATGAGCAATTTACCGTAACCGCAGATTCATTAAATGCGCAAATGCTGACCAACAGCGCCACCCTTACAGGGGCTAAGTATTGGCTTAATGGCCAACAAATTAATGGCGATGCTCAGCAATTAAAAATTACCGAACAAAACAATTTAGAGCTCAGTAACACCAATTTCACCACCTGCCCCCCTGGCGATAACTCTTGGCGCCTTGAAGCGAAAGAAATTCGCATCGACAGCAGTGAAGAATGGGGCGAGATCTGGGATGCTAAATTACGCATAGCCGATGTACCTATTATGTACATACCCTATATGACCATTCCGGTTTCAGATAAAAGAAAGTCAGGCTTCTTATTCCCCGGTTTTAGCACCAGTACCACCAATGGCGTTGAAGTCAGTGTGCCTTATTATTGGAATATTGCCCCAGAATACGACTTAACCTTTACTCCAACCTATATGTCAGCCCGAGGGTTTTACAGTAAAACAGAATTTCGATACTTAGCCGGTGAACAACAAGATGGTCAATTCAACTTTGAATTCCTTGCTAATGACGACAAATTAGATAATAGCCCTGATCGCTACCTTTATCATTGGCGCCATCAAGGTGCAATAAATGAAAACTGGCGTGTACAAGCCAATTTTACAGATGTCTCAGACAATAACTATTTCAATGATCTCAGTTCTGATGTTAATCGCTCAACCGACAATCAGCTTTCACGTATCGGTGAAATTAGCTACTTTGAACGAGATTGGAACCTCGGCATGCGGGTACAAGATATTAAAGTTCTCGGCGAAGAAGAGAGCCCTTATCAGGTCATGCCTCAGCTGAACTTTAACTATCAGACTAATGATTTTTGGAATGGGTTAGATTTTAAATTCAATTCTGAGCTAACCAATTTTCAACATAAAGAAAATGACTATGCCACGGCAACACGTTTTCATATGGAGCCAAGTATAAGCTGGCCGATACAAGGGCCTGCAGGCTCTGTGACCAGTGAAGTTAAATTACTGCAAACCCAATACTGGCAAGACAACAATAACAGTAACGATGAGCTGGATGACACGGTCAACCGAACCATTCCTCAGGTGCGAATTCACGGTCAAATTAATTTCGAACGTCAGTTAGCCATGCTTGGCAGTAATTACAAACAAACCTTAGAGCCACAATTTCAATATTTATATGTCGGTTATGAAGACCAATCTAATATTGGTGTTTATGATACTGCCCAGCTACAAGAAGATTACTTTGGTTTATTTAGAGACCGCCGTTTTTCAGGCTTAGACCGAATAGCCGATACCAATCAAATGACCTTAGGCTTAACCACCCGCCTCTTTGATGAGGCCAATGTTGAAAAATTTAAATTCAGCATCGGTCAAATTGTGTTTATTGAAGATAGTAAAATAAATAGTTACAACGACATAGAAGCGGATGCATCAACGTCGGTGCTGGCCGCTGAAATCGATGCCAATATGTATCAAGATTGGTTTATTAGTGGTGCAGTGCAATTTGATACCGAAAAAGGTGAGAATAAGAAAAGTGAAGTCACCTTAGATTTTAGACCAAGTAATGACAAATTATTACAGTTTAGCTATCGCTATGTGCCTGACTTGCTTAACACCAACACGAATGACAGAGTGAACATATCTCAAATAGGTATGCGTACCTCATGGCCAATAAGTGATGATTTATATTTTGTCGGTAACTTTTATTACGACTTAAATGAATCAAGAAATATTGAAACCTATACTGGTGTCCAATACGAGTCTTGCTGCTGGGCAGTGCGCTTAAGTTACCATTACCGCATTAAAACTAATTACGATGATGATTTAAACCCAAGTTTAGATAGCCGAGAAGAGTTTGAAAGTGGTGTATACCTCAACTTTATCATTAAAGGCTTAGGTGGTTCTGGCCCTCTAGGTGTGGAAGACATGCTTGATGACGGATTATTTAACTATCGTAAACCACTTTACTTGAGGAATTAGCCATCATTTGTGATAGATTGCTGAACCTACTGGAAAACAAACAGTCCTAATAAAAGATAACAACACTGTATGTGGTATATATGCCACTGCAATTAAAACTAAAAGTGCCAAGGATTTCGTGGATGAAACACTGTAAGAAAATGATTTTTGCTTTATTTACTTTGGCAATGAGCCAAGTAACCATCGCGGCGCCAGTTCCCCTCGACCGCGTATCAGTACAAATTAATGAGGGTATTATTCTTGAAAGTGAAATCACTCACATGGTGGCGTCGGTAAAAGCCAATGCGCTAAAAGCAGGCCAAGGCTTACCGTCAGATAATGCACTTCGCACTCAAGTTATTGAACGTTTAATTTTAACTCACTTGCAATTGCAAATGGCAGAGCGTATTGGTCTCTCTATTGGCGACTTACAACTTGATCAAACCATTGAGAATATTGCTAAAGAGCAAAAGCTCACGGTTTCTCAAATGCAACAACAAATTGAAAGCGAAGGTATGAGCTATGCACAATACCGTGAGCAATTACGCGAAGAAATCACCCTAGGTGAAATCCAACGTATTCAAGTTCAGCGTCGTATTCAAGTCTCGCCGCAAGAGATCAGTAACTTAGTTAAAATGATCCAAGAGCAAGGCTTAAAAGATGTTGAGTTCCAAGTTGGACATATCTTAATTGAAGTGCCAAACAACCCAAGCAGTGAACAACTTGAAGCATCGAGCAAACGGGCGAATATCGTATTAGACCGCTTAAATGAAGGTGAAGATTTTCGCCGTACAGCTATCGCATCCTCATCAGGCCCTAAAGCGCTTGAAGGTGGTATCTGGGATTACATGAGCGTGAACGAAATGCCAACCTTGTTTGCAGAGGTGGTAACTGACGCTAAAACGGGTGATGTCATTGGCCCAATTAAAAGTGCTTCAGGTTTTCATATTATTAAAATTATGGACGCTCGCGGCCTGCAAACCAAAGAAATTAATGAAGTCAGATCACGTCATATTTTGCTAAAACCGTCACCGATTCTTTCAGAAGATCGTGCTAAAGCAATGCTAGAAAGCTTCTTAACTCAAGTTCGTTCAGGCGAAGCTGATTTTGCAGCACTTGCGCGCCAATACTCTGAAGATCCAGGTTCAGGGGCAAAAGGTGGTGAATTAGGCTGGGCAGAACCGACAGTATATGTACCTGAGTTTGCTCAAACATTATCAAGCTTAGAAATTAATGAGTATAGTGAACCCTTTAGAACAACCCATGGATGGCACATCGTTCAACTTGAAGAAAGACGTAAAACTGATGCTACAGCTCAGTTTAATAGCAATCGTGCTCACCAGTTGATTTATCGTCGTAAGTTCAATGAAGAACTGCAAAACTGGTTAGATGAAATGCGTTCAGAAGCCTATATTGAAGTTTTTGAACCTGAGAGTACTCGAGGTTAAGCTAACTTAATGACAATACGTATTGCGATTACGCCGGGTGAACCGGCGAGTATCGGCCCCGACCTTGTGATTCAACTTGCTCAGCAGCCATGGCCTGCTGAGCTAGTTGTTTGTGCCGACCCAGAATTATTAACTAGCCGAGCAAAAATGCTTGGCTTGCCGCTGACATTAAGACCTTACCAGCCAACATTACCAGCAAAGCCCCAAGAGGCTGGCACTTTAACTATTGCGCCATTTACTCTTGCCGCTGAAGTTGAATGCGGTAAATTAAATGAGCTTAACAGTGAATATGTGGTCGACACCTTGCGCTATGCGGGTGAGAAAAACATGACCAATGAATTTGAAGCTGTGGTAACGGGCCCTGTTCATAAAGGTATTATTAATCAAGCGGGTATACCTTTTAGCGGCCATACTGAGTTTTTTGCATTACAAGCAAATTGCCAAGATGTGGTAATGATGCTGGCAGCGCCAGGTCTGCAGGTGGCATTAATGACCACCCACATTCCACTGGCTTATGTTGCAAAAGCCATTACACGCGAGCGTTTACATCATATAATACAAATCTTGCACAGTGAGTTAGTGCAAAAGTTTGGCATTACTTCACCTAAAATATACGTCTGCGGCCTTAATCCGCATGCTGGTGAAGATGGACACTTAGGCCGAGAAGAGATCGATATCATGATCCCTGCTCTTAATGAACTTAGAGAGCAAGGTATTGATATTGTAGGTCCATTACCTGCAGATACTTTATTCCAGCCTAAATACTTACAAGAAGCAGATGTGGTTCTTGCTATGTATCACGACCAAGGACTTCCAGTACTTAAATCTTTAGGTTTTGGAAAATCGGTTAACATTACCTTAGGTCTTCCGTATATCAGAACCTCTGTCGATCATGGCACAGCTTTAGAGCTAGCCGGAACCGGTGAAGCTGATAGTGGTAGTTTTACCTGTGCATTAAATAAAGCCATTGAATTGGCCTCAAAAGTAAGTAGTTAAATTTTAATGAGCAATAAAGTACATTTAGGCCACACGGCCAGAAAGCGTTTTGGACAAAACTTTTTAACTGATGAAAGTGTGATCAGTCGGATCGTGGGCGCCATCTCGCCAGATAATGACCATGTTATGGTTGAAATTGGCCCAGGCCTTGGCGCATTAACTGAACCTGTTGCTGAATCAGTTGATTGCTTAACTGTGGTCGAATTAGATAGAGACTTAGTCGAGCGTTTAGAAAACCACCCAGTATTAAAGCATAAGCTTAATATCAATCAGGGTGATGCACTGAACTTCGACTTTAGCCAGTTGCAACAAGACGGCAAAAAGATGAAAGTATTTGGTAATTTACCGTACAACATCTCAACGCCGTTAATGTTTCACTTATTTGAGTTCGCTGAAATAATTGAAACCATGCACTTTATGCTACAAAAAGAAGTGGTTTTGCGCCTTTCTGCAAGTCCTGGCACTAAAGCTTATGGCCGCCTAACAGTGATGGCACAGTACTACTGTAAAGTCGTACCTGTACTTGAAGTGCCGCCACAAAGCTTTACTCCGGCGCCAAAAGTCGACTCTGCTGTGGTACGTTTATTGCCATACGATGTAAAGCCATTCCCATGTAAAGATGTCACTGTTTTACGTCATCTATGTACCACAGCCTTTAATATGCGCCGTAAAACACTGCGGAACAACTTAAAGCACATGATAACAGATGACGAGTTCAGCGCGCTGAACATTGATTCGACTCTTCGACCGGAGCAAATAACAGTCGAGCAGTATGTGGCACTTGCAAATTTAGTTTGCGATAAAAATCTATAATTCTAAGGGCACTTTTCATTGAAAGTGCCCTTTCGTTTTTAGGAAGTTTAATGTCCTCTGTAGCCCCCAAAATTAAAATAAAAGTTGAGACTAATTATTTAGAAGAGCAGTCATCAGCAGCAGAATCAAAATATTTATTCAGTTATACCATTACCATCATTAACCTGAGCGACATTGCAGTGACACTTAAAGATCGGCACTGGATTATTACTGACTCAAACGGTGAAAAAAGTGAAGTGCAAGGCCCTGGTGTGGTCGGAGAAACTCCGACTATCGAGCCCAACACAGCTTACCAATACTCAAGTGGCACAGTATTAGAAACACCCGTTGGTTTTATGGAAGGCACATACGGCATGATCAGCGCCCAAGGTGAAGCTTTTAAAGCTGTAATCCCAACCTTTAGATTAGCTATTCCTGGGATTTTACAATAATCCTATGGCACATTATTTTGTTGGCGATATACAAGGCTGTTTTGAAGAGTTACAACTGATCCTCGCTAAAGTGGACTTTAACCCTTCAAAGGATGAACTATGGGCTGTAGGTGATTTAGTCGCCAGAGGTAATGGCTCCTTACAAACTTTACGCTATTTAAAATCATTAGAGGCCAGTGCCAAAATAACTTTGGGTAATCACGACCTGCATCTATTAGCCCTTAACGGCAACATTAAAAGACCCAACCCCAAAGATAAGCTTGCTGAATTGCTAAGCGCTGATGATTTACCCGACTTGATTGCTTGGATAAGAAAACAACCGTTGGTGCAAACACTGCCCTCCCACAATATCATCATGAGCCATGCAGGCATTCCACCGCAATGGGACTTAGCGACCTTACTCACAGAAGCGAATGCAGTGAGCCAAGCATTACAGCAAGATGATTATATCGATTCACTTATTGCAAAAATGTACACTGACCAAGCAGATCTTTGGGACAGTGCAGCCACAGGCTTACCAAGACTGCGATATTGCATCAATGCTCTAACGCGAATGCGCTATTTGTTTGCTGATGGCAGTTTAGACTTTAAATGTAAATCCCCTATTCAAGACAAACCACCACAACTCACGCCTTGGTTCGAATTCAACTCCCCCTTAAAACAAAGCCACACTTTGGTATTTGGTCATTGGGCGGCGTTAATGGGCGTGGTTAACCAGCCAAATATGCAAGCACTGGATACAGGATGTTGCTGGGGAGAGCATTTAACCCTATGGCATTTAGAAACCAACGAAAAAATACAACAGCACAAAATAAAATCATAAATAAATTATTAAACTTTCCAGTAACAAAGCCGATACAGTTATTGGATCTCTAATGATCATACTGCCCTGAGTGATCAAAGAGATAAATTCGGGATAAAATAATAACAGCCGGAGTATGCTATGAAAATTAATGTTGCCACCAGAGTAATTGGCGGTTTTACCGTTGTTACTCTTCTTCTGATTGTTTTAGGTGGCGTATCTTTACTCACCAACAAAACCATTAAAGATAGTACAAGTACCCTACAACAAGTCAGTTTACCTGCACTTACTGCTACAGGTGAGTTAACTCAAAACTTAAGTGCTCAGCAAATTCAAATTTTATTCGGCTACTACACTGACCAATCAGCTAAAATTCCTGCTGTTGAAAAAAATATCAACAACGAATCTGTCGCATTTACTAAAAAATTAAACACATTATCAGGGTTAATTTCTGACAGACCAGAACTTGCCAATTACCTTTCTCAGTTAAAAAATAGCTACCAGAGTTTTGAAAAAAATAGCGCCTTAATGCTCGAAGAGCATAAAAACTCCCTTATAAAACATGAGAAATTATTACAGTTGCGAGATGACCTAGAAAACAGTGCTGATGATGCATCTTCAATTTTATTAGACCTTATTGATCTAGAATTAAGCGACAATCCAACCAAACAAAGCATCGCTGCTTCTGCGGGCGCGGTAGATAATAACTTTATCAATATTATTACCACTATCTATGATTTAGTTGCCGCTAAAGAAAACAGCAAATATGACGTTATTGTAAAAGAGCTTGAGTACATGCTCAGCGATACCCGCGGCAAGATTGATCATATCAACCTTCAAGGCCGCGGTATTATTAGCGATAGCACCCTTGAAGACTTAAACGCTGAAAGTGATGCAGTATTTGCTTTAGTTACAGGTAATGACTCTATTATTGCTTTAAAGGGTCAGGCGTTAAAACATGCTCAAGCCGCAACGACAATGTTAGCAGCGACCGATAAAGACCGTTTAAATGTCAATGCACGCATGAATGACTTAGCCAATACTATCGAAAACTTCACGGCGCAGATCAGTGACAGTGCGATAGACAATATTGATGCTGCAAATATTCAAACAATGCTGGTGGTCATTCTAGCCATTATCGTCGCCATTATTGTCAGTTTTGCGGTGGTAAAACCGTTAACCCGCTCATTAGAAAAAGTTAATCAAGCGCTCAATATTCTCGCCTCTGGAGATTTAACTCATAAATTAGATGATTCGGGCCATGACGAGTTCGCGCTATTAGCTAAAAACTGTAACAGCTTAGTGGATAGCTTAAGTGATTTGATCGTCGGTATTTTAGACCGCTCAAATCAATTGGCCGCCGCAGCGGAGCAAACCTCGGCAATTACCACCCAAACGACATCGGGTATTCAAGAGCAAAAAAATCAAGTGGATCAAGTGGCCACTGCGACAACAGAGCTAAGCTCTAGCGCTCAACAAGTTTCAATGAGCGCCGATCAAGCCCTTGAACAAATTAAGCAAGCCGATCAAGAAACTCAGCATATGCGTACACTTGCTGAAGAGAATAAAGTCACTATTCTTGCCTTAGCAGAAGAAGTCGCTAAAGCCGGCGTGGTGATCAATAAGGTCCATACCGATAGCGCATCAATCGGCTCTATTCTTGATGTAATTCGTGGTATTGCAGAGCAAACTAACTTACTGGCATTAAACGCCGCGATTGAAGCTGCCCGCGCGGGTGAGCAAGGCCGTGGTTTTGCTGTTGTCGCCGATGAAGTGCGCAGTCTTGCTTCTAGAACCCAAGAATCCACTAGCGAAATTCAGCAAATGATTGAAGTGTTACAACAAGGTGCACAACAAGCAGTGACGGTCATGGAATTAGGCCGCACACAAGCAACCAGTTGCGTCGATAAAACAGAACAAGCTAACTTGGCCTTAGAAACCATTAGCCAATCAGTACATAAAGCTTATGACTCAGGTAATCACATTGCCCAAGCCGCTCAAGAGCAAAACTTGGTCAGTCAGCAAGTCTCTGAAATGCTAGAGCACATTGCTGCTATTTCAGAAGAAACCGCCATAGGCGCAGATCAAACAGCGCAATCAAGTCAGCAAGTGGCAATACTGTCTGAAGAGCTACAAAGCTCTGTGAAGGAATTTAAAGTTTAACCACCACACAAAAATCTAAATGTAAAAAAGGCTCTTTAGAGCCTTTTTTATTGCCTTTAAACCCTAATAGCTCCATGACTTAGCAATGATTTGCTGCATTAAAAAGTCATAAGCAACAAAAAACCGCCCTAAGGCGGTTTTGGCAGTCAAAGCTATCAACTTTATTTATGCATAAGATTTCATTTGATAATTCACAATTGCTATCACCAAATTAATCAATACGCATTACTCACCGCTATTGATGCGATCTTGCACTGCAGCAGTAATAGCACTACCACTATGGCCATTGGTATTAGCCCAATCAAGAATGCTCTTCCCGTCGGCTTCTGGTGAACTTAAATCCCCAGCAGGAAGACGTTTAGCGATATACTCACCCACTTCAAATGAGTTTGCATTATAAGCGGTTCTTAATAAGCTTGCGCCATCACAAGAAACACCAGTATAGATATTACGTAATTTAACACGACTTTCTTTGAGTTTTTTACGTAGTCGATTTTTATCATTCGATTTAACGTAATCACAAATACTTGCCACAAGTTGATCGGTATCAGCGACTGCTGGGGTTGAAACTGAAGATGCTGCAATTAGGACGGCGACGGCCACAGGCATTAAACGCATCTGATACTCCTTTGTAGGTATTATTATTTTCAGCTTACCATCGAGGGTAAACCTCTATTCAGGGTAAAACAGCTTGTAATTTAACATTTTTTCACGAAAGTGTTAAAGCTATATTGCAATTGTGCTGCATTAACCTGGTTAACCTTATCTTGTAACGTCCAGCTGCCATCATCCCACTCAGGGAAAAAAGTATCGCCATCAACAGTTAGCTCGATGAAGGTTAGATATAATATATCGGCCAGCGGTAAAATTTCTTTATAGAGTTGCCCACCACCAATGACAACTAATTCATCACATCCTGTAACAAGTTGTTTGGCTTGCTCAAATGAACTCACACATGAAACGCCTTCAATGTGATAATCTGCTTGGCGGCTGATGACAATATTATGCCTACCAGGAAGCGGTCTACCAATGGATTCAAAGGTTTTACGTCCCATCACCACAGGCTTACCTAAAGTCATCGCCTTAAAATGCTTTAAATCTTCAGGTAAGTGCCAAGGCATTTTATTATCTTTACCAATCACACGGTTATTGGCCATGGCGGCTATCATTGCGATGCGCATGTAAAAATCCTTATTTGATGCTGTAACTAGGGTTAAATAATAGGTCTGGTTCGATAATACACTAATGAGGGCATTGCTAAGCCGACTGATAATGCCCCAAGAATGAATACGGTTTTCAGGCCATTAAGAATGACTATCGAAGTTAAATCACTACTGACTTGCTCTTGAACACTCAGCTGTACCAAAGCAATTAAGGTATTGTATCCATAGGTGCCCGGTACCATGGGTATGATTGCTGCAACGGCATACATTAGCGGCGGCGCGAGATGACGCTTGGCAAAGCGAATCGTTATAACACCGACGATAGCAGCGGCTGCAAATGTCGCCCACTCTATGGGCATATCAAAATGCATAAGCAGGCTTCTTGAGCTATGCCCAATGGCGCCAGCTACAGCACAAAAAGGTAAGTATCGCTTCGGGACATTAAACAACATCGCAAAGCCTAGCGCTGGTATTGCTGAAAAAAATCCATCATGCAGCAATTCTAAAATAAGATTCATATAAACAAAATCCCACCCAATGCCATTGAAAGTGTAATCCCAATGACAGTAGCCAGTGTTAACAGTGTCGCGTGCCCCCAGCGAGATATCCCCACATTCATGTGGCCTTTAACCATATCTGATATCGCGTTAATTAACGGAAAACCGGGCACTAACATCAGCACACTGGCAGCCATTGGGGTTTTAGGGGTTGAGGTTAAATCAGCGATGAAGCCGATTTGGGCAATAAGTGTGGTGATAAAAGCGGTAATAGCAAAAATAATAAGCGCATTAAAATGCTGTTTGACTAATGACAATCGCACAGACATGCCAATGGCTGAAGCGCAGAATGTAATAATACACGCGGCAATATCACCACCAAATAAGTGACAAAAACTAGCACAAGATAACCCAATCATCGGGATCAAATATTTTGCCGGATAACTCTTAGGCTCAATGATCTCTAAGCGGCGTTTAACTTGTTTGGCATTACACACTCCACGCTCTGCCAATAGGCAAATGCGTTGTACTTCACACACCACCTTCATATTGATGCCATGCTCTCGAATACGTCGGGTTGTGGTTATACAGCGGCCATGGACTAAACTGGTCAGTACAAGGGAATTGGAGGAAATTGAAAGTTCAACGCTGGCAAGACCCAGCGCTTTACCTAAGCGCTGACTGATCTCTTCAACAAGATCAGACTCAGCGCCATAGGCTAGAAGTAATTGTGCACTTCGTACAACAAGACGAGTGATATCATTTTGAGTTTCTGCGTACACTTGTCTCTCGACTATTAACGTTGGTAAATGATTTCCACATCGTAGTCATCGTCATCGAAGTCATCATCAAAGTCGTCGTCGTAATTTTCATTTACCGATTCAACGCTAGCTTCATGGTAGTTATCCCATTTAAACTCAACTTCGTCATCTGGGCTAGTGCCTTCATCTTCAGGAGGAAGTGAATTGATGAAATCTAATAGTTTTAAGCTAATGTCTTTAGTGTTCGTTCGGTTGAATGCTGACATAGTGTAAATGTCACCCTTCCAATCCATTTCCTTAACAATGCGATCCATTCTTTCTGCAAGTTCATCTTCATGCAATAAATCGATTTTGTTAAAGACTAACCAACGTGGCTTAGCTGCAAGCTTTGGTGAATACTTTTCCAGTTCAGCCACAATTGAACGCGCAGATTCAACCGGATCACTGCCATCAATAGGGTCGATATCGATGATGTGTAATAACACACGACAACGTTCCAAATGCTTCAAGAAACGAATACCAAGACCAGCACCATCTGAGGCGCCTTCAATCAAACCTGGAATATCGGCAATAACAAAGTTTTGCCCAGGTCGTGGACTTACCACACCAAGGTTTGGTACTAGTGTCGTAAACGGATAATCAGCAACTTTTGGTGTTGCACGAGATACCGCACGAATAAAGGTTGATTTACCGGCATTTGGTAAGCCCAATAGGCCGACATCAGCAAGTAACAATAATTCCAGTTTTAAGAAACGTACTTCACCAGGCGTACCTAATGTTTTCTGTCTTGGTGCACGGTTGGTACTGCTTTTAAAGCGTGTATTACCTAAACCGTGGAAACCACCTTTAGCCACAAGTAACTTTTGGCCATGGGTAGTCAAATCACCTAATAATTCTTCAGTATCGAAATCAACAGCACGGGTACCCACAGGTACTTTAAGCATTAAATCTTCACCGCCATGACCGGTACAATCACGGCCACGTCCATTTTTACCACGCTCAGCAATATGCGAGCTGACAAAACGGAAATCAATAAGCGTGTTCATGTTTTCATCTGCGACTAAAAATACACTACCACCATCACCGCCGTCACCACCATCTGGGCCGCCGTCTGGCACATATTTTTCACGTCTGAAGCTAACGCAGCCACTGCCACCGTCACCCGCTTCAACTCTGATTTTAGCCTCATCAATAAACTTCATACATACTCCTGACACCACTTAATGTGTCAATTATAACCTCAAAAGATTGAGATGTGCAGGGAAGCGTAGAAGATACAATCACCATAAATCGCTTACTGCAAAATAAATAATCAACGATGTAAAACATCGCAAATACCGCACGTAAATTTAATCCACTAATTTTTAATAAACTAAAGTCTAGCTAACTAAATCAACAATGAAGTAAAAAAACACAAAAGCCCCGCCAGAAGGCGGGGCTTTCAAAGACTGATTAGAGTCTAGATTAAGCTTCGATGCTAATAAACTTACGGTTATTAGGACCTTTTACTTGAAACTTAACTTTACCGTCTGTTAATGCAAACAAAGTATGGTCACGACCAATACCTACGTTTACACCAGCGTGGAATTTAGTACCACGTTGACGAACGATGATGTTACCAGCTACAACTGATTCACCACCAAAACGCTTAACACCAAGACGTTTACTTTCCGAATCGCGGCCGTTACGAGTAGAACCGCCAGCTTTTTTATGTGCCATGAGTTAGACTCCTAAATTATGCGCTGATCGCTGTGATTTTAACTTCAGTGAACCATTGACGATGGCCCATTTTCTTTTCGTGATGCTTACGGCGATTGAACTTTTGAATAGTTACTTTCTCACCGCGACCGTGGCTAACCACTTCAGCAACAACTTTACCAGTTGCAACTAGAGGTGCACCAACGTGAACGTTCTCACCATCAGCAACCAATAATACTTGATCAAACTCTACAGTTTCACCAGTAGCAACTTCAATTTTTTCTAAACGAACTGTATGACCTTCAGCAACACGATGTTGCTTTCCGCCACTTTGAAAAACAGCGTACATAGCTATTTCACTCCAAATGGACTAACACTCCGGTTCATTGTTATGTTGATACCGGGTGCTAAAAACTTTTAATGACAATGGGCGCGGATTCTACGGCAAGATTTGCATTCTGGCAAGCGTTAAATTTGAATCAATAAAAAAAGCTCGGCTTAACTCCCACTATCTAAGAACAAAAGCTGCCTAAAGCATGAAAATTAGTTAAAATTTGTTAATATACAATTTGAACCTTATATAGTGGGCAATATAATTTTGTCCGGTAGCCTAATAACTAGAGACCATTATGGATTTAAACGCCATTCGTCAACTAGCTGATAACGACATGCAAGCCGTAAATCAGTTAATTTACAAACAACTTGAGTCTGATGTTGCATTAATAAACCAACTCGGTTTTTACATTATCAATGGCGGTGGTAAACGACTACGCCCATTGCTTTCAGTTTTAGCCGCTCGTGCTATCGACTATAAAGGTGAAGAACACCTTAAGTTAGCTGCCATTATAGAGTTTATTCATACGGCATCACTACTACATGATGATGTTGTTGATGAATCAACCTTACGACGTGGCCGTCAAACCGCTAATGCCCTTTTTGGTAATAGCGCTAGCGTGCTTGTAGGTGACTTTCTCTACACTCGCTCATTCCAGATGATGACAGAGTTAGACAGCATGAAAGTCCTGCGCGTGCTGGCTGACACCACTAACATTCTTGCAGAAGGCGAGGTGTTACAATTAATGAATTGTAATGACCCTGAGACCACTGAAGAAAATTATATGCGAGTCATTTACTGTAAAACAGCTAAATTATTTGAAGCCGCGACCTTACTCACAGGTGTTATTGCAGATGTGAGCAAAGAGCAGCAAACGGCATTAGGTGAATACGGTAAGTTTTTAGGCACTGCGTTCCAGTTAACCGATGACTTGCTTGATTACACCGCAGATGCTGATGAGTTAGGTAAAAACATTGGTGATGATTTAGCAGAAGGTAAACCTACCTTACCGTTAATTTATGCCATGGCACACGGTAATGATAAAGCTAAAGCCTTGATCAAAGATGCGATTGAAAATGGAGATGGCACCAAAGCCATCGACGAAATTGTCGCGGCGTTAAAAGACTCAGGAGCATTAGAGTACACAAAACAAAAAGCCGATGAAGAAGCCGATAAAGCCATTGCGGCATTAGCGCCAATTGCTGATAGCGAATACAAAACCGCGCTTATCTCATTAGCCAAGATTTCAGTTCAGCGTAATAACTAAAACCACAAACATAAGCGGTAACTTGAAATTAAAATGCACTTGATTACAACAAGTGCATTTTTTATTGCTAAAACCTACACTTGCCAATCAATTGGCGCGTTATTTTGTGCCACTAATAATTGATTAATCATTGAAAAATGTTTGCAACCAAAGAACCCACGATAAGCCGATAACGGCGACGGATGCGGCCCAGAAAGAATATGATGCTGAGGTGAGGTTATCCAGCGGCCTTTTTTTATCGCGTGAGCGCCCCACAGCACAAATATAATCGGTTTATCTTGTTGATTAAGGCATTGCATTACTTGGTCTGTAAAATGCTCCCAGCCCGCTTTTGAGTGCGAATGAGCCTTACTTTCTTCAACGGTTAAAACCGTATTAAGCAATAACACCCCTTGTTTAGCCCAAGCGCTGAGGTTGCCATGTGCTGGAATTTCAAAGCCGGCAATATCTTGCTTAAGCTCTTTATAGATATTCACTAAAGAGGGCGGCGTTTTCACGCCCGCTGCTACCGAAAAACATAAACCGTGAGCTTGCCCTGCCCCATGGTAAGGATCTTGCCCTAATACAACCACTTTTACCTGTTTCAATGGCGTTAACTCAAAAGCTGCAAAGGTCTCTTTTTGTGGAGGGTATATTACTTTACCTTGCTGGCGCTCCGCCGCTAAAAAATTCATTAATTCAAGATAATAATCTTGCTGTTGTTGCTCATTAAATAGTTGCTGCCAACTCGCATATTTCATCTCATACCTACCTATAACCCCAAAATTAACTTACAATTATTTAACAACACATAACTAAAGATGCCTAAATGCAAATTGAAAAGCTCAAAATAACTCAAACTGGGTTTACGCTTATAGAACTGGTTGTCGTCATTATTATTCTGGCTATTTTAGCCGTCATCGCTTTGCCTAAGTTTATCAACCTTCAACAAGATGCGCATGTAGCAAATGTAAAAGCCACAGGCGGCAGCTTCGCAACCGGTATCAGCCTCGCCCATATAAAATGGGCTACGTTAGGCTATTCAGGTCCTGCTGATAACCTAGCGATATTTGAAAATGCTGGAGTAGATGGGCAATTAGATATGAATTTATGGGGTTATCCTGCACAAAATTGGACCCCGTTTGAGCCTTCACCAAGACTAAACAACGTCGCTGATTGCATATCGGTATGGGAAACCGTACTACAAGATGCGCCCAGTGTGTCAACTACTGCCGATGCAAACGTATCTGATTATCAAGCCACCTATATAAACCCTGATCAATGTCGCTATTTTTATAACTCATTGACGAATTTATCCATTTACTATGACTCTCGAAATGGCCAAGTGATCACTGACTCTGACCCAGACAGTTAAAATGAGGTTATTGTTTAATAATTGGATCTAATCCGCAAACTCAATGGTTTTTTACCTGAATTTAAGTTTCAAAATGGGTAAACTAATTGCAATTAAACCAGTACTAAAAAGTGGAAAATATGTCAGAACAAAAAACTGAAACAACAATGTACCAAATTGCTGATCAATTTATCGCGCTAGCAAACCAACTCAGCCAGCAAGAAAACGATATTGGCAAAGTCGGTACTGCCCTTCGCTTTGCAGCAGCACGATACAATGCATTTGAAGCTGCAATTAAGTCTTCAAATTTAGAAGCTGAAAAAGATAATGCCCTAGAGTGGTTTTCAGAAGAGTTCAAAGGAATGTTAAGTGAAAACTTAAATGACCATATAAAGAACCCACCAGGAAGCCAACAGGCATCAGAAGAAGCCGTTGTTGAGAAAGACGATTCAGTACAAGTATTTAAAAACTAACAACTGCTGTAACCCAAAAAAGCCATCACAAGATGGCTTTTTTGGTTTTATCTATCGCTATTAATTTAATAATCAAAATAGGTTTATTAGTACCCGTACCGCGAGCAAGATAAGCACCACACCTGATAACTTATCAATTAACGCCGCTTTGTTTCGTAACCGATTTAAAATTGGTCCATGGGATAACACCACAGCAATAAGGGTGTACCAAAGGCCATCAACAACCAAGGGGGTTAGCACGATAACGGTTTGACCTGTCATGGTTTCCGCTGCAAGCACAAACTGACTAAATAAGGCTAAAAAGAATAATAAAATCTTAGGATTAAACAAAGATATAGCTAAACCATCTCTTGCAGCATCTAATAAACTTGCCGGTGCGCCAGCCTGTAATTTTTGCTCCATCCCCCCTTTAGAGTTTAGTGCTTGAAACCCCATCCAAGCCAAATATAACGCCCCCAGAATCGCAATACCATTAAAAATGATGGGCGACTTTTCTAGCACTACCGCCAGCCCTAATAAGGTCACCAAAGCGTAAACGCCAATACCTATTGAATGTGCCCAGGCACAAACAACACCATGTAATCGCCCACCAGATAAAGTATGTTTTAACACCATAGCTAAACTAGGGCCTGGAGACATGGCACCTAAACAACAGATAGCTAATAAACCTAACCACGTACTGAGCGTCATTTCATTTCCTAAATCATTATTAAGTGAGTATCGATACCATCAAATACAGATGACTATATTCGTTGAGTTATCTGCAGTTTAGTAAAGGCGTAACGTTAACATGAATGCTCACTGACAACATTGCTTTAACCTCAAATTAAGTAAAACTTGATATAGTCGCCTATATCTTCTGCATACTTAACTGAGAACACATCCTATGGCCTTATTGCTGCCAATATTACTTGGATTACTGCTAAGCGGTATCGGTTTACTGATTATTCTAAAAATAAAAGGGAATAATATTCCTACTGCGATCATCGTGTTACTCAGTTTTATGACCTTTTGTTTTGCAGGGGTGTATTCTTTTTTGCAAAAAGATGAAGATTACAATGCCTATAAACGCTTGCAATGGCAGACGCTTAATCCAAGCCAAATCGCGCCTTTAGTAGAGCAAGGCTACACGGTATTTGTCGATGTATACGCTGACTGGTGTTTGCCTTGTCGAACCAACCAAGCCAATGTCACCCATAGAGAAAAAGTCGTTAAGGTACTTGCTGCTGATAATATCATTTTAATGCAAGGCAATTGGACTGAACCTAATGCACTTATCGAAACCTATGTAACCAATGAAGGCGGTATGGGCACACCCTTTAATAAAGTTTACGGACCTAAGTACCCGCAAGGGATTAGGCTGCCGGCAGTGCTCACCATTGAATCACTGTTTGATACTTTAGCTGCTGTTAACTGATTCGATTATTATTTAGCAAGTTAAACTCACTCAATAAATTTATCGTAAAAAAAAGACTGCAGATGCAGTCTTTTTGGTTCAAGTTAAACGCTTAAAAGCTATAAGTTAACTTACCGTAGTAGAAGCCACCGTTATAATCGAATGGGCCACTTTCATAGTAAACTGCACCTAGAGCACCTAAAGTACCGTCTTTAAGCTTTTGAGCTTCTTGGTCGAAGATATTATTCGCACCCACTGAGATAGTTAATGCGTCAACTACCGTATAGCTCACTTCAAGGTCAACAGTGAAAGCAGAATCTGCAGTTTCAGAACCCCAATCAGACGTATCATCGGCATGGGTTGCATAGTATTCACCAAAGTAATTACCACGTAACGACACGTTTAAATCATCCCAGGTTTGATTCCAAGTTAAGGTTGCACGATGAGCAGGAATACCATCTTCTAAGCGACGCACTTTACCTTCATCAGTCGTATCTGGGTCAAACTTATCAACGTTTGTATCCGTCCAGCCATAGGCAAGACTGAACATTGAGTCACCAGACATCAGCTCTGTTTCATAGGAACCCACAATATCAATACCTTGAGTGGTAGTATCAAAGTCATTGGTATAATAAGTAACCGCTGAAATTAACTCAGGGAATTCAACTCCCGCCGCTCTTAGCTCATCATAATCGTCAGCTTGTACTTCAATTTGACTTGACTGCGCCAGACGGCCTGTCACTTCAATATTGTAGTAATCAACGGTTAAGAAAAAGTCTTCATATTCAAATACCGTACCTAACGCAAAGCTGATAGATTCTTCAGGATCTAGGACTTCACCACCATAAAATGCCGCTAACGGATCCGTTGGTGGAGCAATAAATGTCTGGATCAAATCACCGTTTACAATCGAGGTCTGGGTGTTAACCACATTCTCTTGACCGACGGTTGGCGCTCTAAATCCGGTGCTGTGCGAGCCACGAATTGAGAAGTAATCATTCACTGAGTACTGGGTAGAGATTTTATAATTTAAGGTATCACCAAAAGTAGAAAAATCTTCATAACGCAGCGCTAAACCTAATAACCAATCATCAGTTAAATACGCTTCAACATCGGCATAAATACCAATATTGGTTCGAGAGTTTTTACCCGCAGCTTCAGGACCAAAACCTTTAAAGCCATGGGAACCAATATTGAAACCTTGATCCGCGTATGGGCCTGCTAACCAAGATGCCTCTTCGCCTTGGGTAATTTCAAATGACTCTTCACGCCATTCAAAACCAGTGGCAAAACTAATATCTTCAAGTGAACCAAGAGTGAAATAGCGCGAGAAATCGAGGTTGACTGTGGTTTCAACTTGCTCGTAAGCACCGGTATCAAAATCAGTTTGGGTGTCTTCAGGATTCGCCGCTAAACCTAAAGAAGGGTTAAGGGAGTTTCTTAAACTAAAGCTTGCTTTGTTGGCACCAGTACCTGCACTAGCATCATAAGCCCACTCACCAAATTCACCTTCAAAACCTAAGAAGAAAGACATATCTTCAATGGTGCCAGCAAATTGAGGGGTGTAACCACCTGGGCGCACTTGGTTCATTGAGAAACAGTTAGGATCTGCAACCATTGCCGCATATTCTGGGGTATCAAGTACATTAGCTACATTCGCTGGCACAACATCACATGTTGATGGATCGCCATTTACTGCACCCACTAGTAAGGTTTCACCGCCATCAAGGGAGTAAACATTGCCACGGTTATGGGGGTTACGGTAATAGAAACCACCGATGGCATCTCTTGACGAAACGTTACCAAATGCATAAAGGCTGTGCTTATCATTAAAATCAAAGCCAAGATTCGCAAATACAGTGTAATCATCTTTAATTTCTGGGTTACCCCAGATTTGGGCAGGATCATTAACGAAGGTATTTCCTCCCGCGATCAAGCCCGCAGCATCAGGACGCTGCACACTGCGGCTAGTTGCATCAGCCGTTTTATATTGAGCACTGAGGTTTATAAAACCGGCATCAGTTAGTGGCAAACCAATATTGCCGTCAACGGTTGTTGTAGCGCCATCACCTTCGTAATATTCACCGTGTGAAACAGAGACTGAACCTCCTTCAGCGCTATCTTTTAATTGGAAGTTCATCACTCCCGCAATCGCATCAGAACCATATTGCGCCGCAGCGCCATCACGCAGTACTTCAACTTGTTTCAACGCAATACTTGGAATGACTGAAATATCAGGTCCTTGAGCACCATCATTAATACCACCACCTTGGAATGCAATCACAGACGCACGATGACGTCGCTTACCATTAACAAGGATTAAGGTGCTGTCTGAAGGCAGACCACGTAAATTGACTGGGCGAACAAGGGTTGCGGCATCACTAATAGGCTGAGCACGCGAGTTAAATGATGGCACTGAGGTGACTAACATATCAATCATGTCAGTAGAGCCGTTCTTCCTTAAATCATCAGCGCTAATGATATCCACAGGAACAGGCGACTCACCCACTGAACGCGGCGCAGCGCGGCTACCTACTACTGCAATTTTTTCTACATTCTCTGCAACTTCTTCTTCCGCTGCAGCGACTTGAGTAGACATGACTGAACCGGTCAATGCTACAGTTATTGCGAGGCTTAATGAGCTAAAGCCAAACTTCTTGGTTTTCTTTAGATTGGTCATCATGTGGTCTCTTTATTTATTATATTTTTGCTTGTGACTCATTTTTATTCATAAACATATGATTAAAAATCGTCTCTCCCAAAATGAAATACATCTCTCATTTACATTTCCATAACAAATAAAACTTAATTGCGAACAATTTCGATTGGCTTTCGAAATAATCTACGCATTTAGAGGCAATAACAGTGCAAAAGACTAAAACACTAATTAAAGGGATCTTAATGCAGTTGATAACACTAACAGCGCACTAAAAAACAATTAACAATGAGATTAACTTACCCCTTTACTGCTCAATAAACCATCAAAATTAAGCTGACCGTTCATGATACGAGTAGAGCATAAACTCTATATTTTTTAATCATATAATTTGATAAAGCGAAGAATGTTGTTGACCTGTTAACCAAAACCACTCTAATCTAAACGCCTGTTTGAAATGCGACAAAAATAAACAACAAAGGGGATAAGCATGGGGTATGACGCAGATAAAGAACTCAATCTACAGCAGTATGATTCGCTGGTAGATTTGATCGAACAGACTTGCCAACGTTATGGGGATAACGTGGCTTATGCATGTTTAGGTAAAAATACCACTTTCAGTGAAGTTGAAGCCGCATCGCGCCAATTTGCTGCCTACATGCAAAACCATAGTCAGCTCCAACCTGGGGATCGCATCGCGATTCAGCTGCCAAATATCACTCAATTTGTGATTGCAGCCTACGGTGCAATTCGAGCTGGCCTTATCATAGTCAACACCAACCCGTTATATACCGAGCGTGAGTTAATTCATCAGTTTAACGATTCTGGCGCTAAAGCCTTAGTGGTATTATCTGACTTGCTGCCGAGCTTAAATAATGTGGTCGACAACACGGATATTGAGCTGGTCATCAGTACCCATGCACTGGATTTAATCAATCCTCAACCTCAAGCTGACACCCCTTTTGCAAAAGTTGAATTTAACCACATGCTCGCCCTTGGTGAGCAATCAAGCTTTAGTCCTTACAAACCCAAGCAAGAAGATCTCGCCGCGCTGCAATACACAGGCGGCACCACGGGTTTATCAAAAGGCGCCATGCTAAGTCATCGCAATATGTTGGCAAATTCTGGCCAAGTTCGCTCTCGTATCGCCAGCACTATGACTGAAGGTAAAGACATTTTTGTCGCGCCGTTACCGATTTATCATATCTATGCCTTTATGGTGAATTTAGTCCTGTATTTTGAATCTGGCAGCTGCTCAGTGCTAATCCCTAACCCGCGCGATATTGCAGGCTTAATAAAGACTATGGCCAGTTATCCATTTACCGGCTTTGCAGGGCTTAATACCTTATTTGTTGGCCTATGCCACCAGCCAGAATTTCAAGCTCTGGATTTTAGTAAGTTAACCATCACTATCTCTGGCGGCACAGCACTAACCAGTGCTGCGGCAAACATTTGGCAAAAAACCACCGGCTGCATGATATCTGAAGGTTATGGCTTATCAGAAACCGCCCCGGTAGTGAGCTTAAACGCACCGGGTTACCAAAAGTTAGGCACTATTGGTAAACCTGTATTGGCCACCGAGGTTAAAATATTAGATATCAACGATGAAGAAGTGCCATTAGGTGAAGCTGGTGAACTTGCAGTAAAAGGTCCACAAGTGATGCAAGGTTATTGGCAAAAGCCTGAAGAAACCGCCAAAGTCATGACCCGTGACGGTTATTTTAAAACCGGCGATATTGCAATCGCTACTGAAGATGGTTTTCACAAAATAGTCGACCGTAAAAAAGACATGATTATCGTTTCAGGCTTTAATGTTTACCCTAATGAAGTGGAAGATATTTTATCCCAAAACGAATTAGTGCTTGAGTGCGCGGTAGTCGGTGTTGAAGATGAAAAGTCCGGTGAAGCGGTTAAAGCGGTGATCGTTTTAAAAGATCCCTCAATTGATGAAGCGCAAACCAAACAGCAAATTTCAGATTATTGCCGCAGCCAATTAACCGCCTATAAAATTCCACGCATTATTGAGTTTACCGAGCAACTGCCGAAAAGCACTGTGGGTAAAATCTTACGCCGCGAGTTAAGAAAGTAGCAGCCCACGGTATATAATTTAAAAGAAATATCATTCGTAACAACATCAAAAATGCCTTCACAATTGAAGGCATTTTTTATCACTCGCTAAACTTAAACTAGCCGGCGCTAAGCAGATTCTTGCTCAATGTCGATGTCAGTGAGTAATTGCAAGCTGGCAAAGGCGTTATAAATTTCACTTGTCTGCATTAGCTCTTGGTGTGTGCCCACAGCAACTACTTGGCCTTTTTCTAACACCACAATTCTGTCGGCATTAATCACGGTGGCTAATCGATGGGCAATGATCAAGGTGGTTCTGCCCTGCATCAAATTATCTAAACCTTGCTTTACATACACTTCACTCACCGCATCTAATGCACTGGTGGCTTCATCTAATAATAAAATAGGTCTGTCTGCCAATATGGCTCTGGCAATGGCAATACGCTGTTTTTGACCACCTGAGAGCTTAACGCCTCTCTCACCTAAATAGGTATGATAGCCGTCAGGTAACTCATTAATAAACTCGTCAGCTTTGGCTGTTTTACAGGCGTTAATAACCTCATCTTCGCTGGCATCAACCCGGCCATAGCGGACATTTTCCAGTACGTTAGTGGCAAAGATAACCGAGTCCTGCGGGACTAACGCATATTGCTCACGCAGCTGCGCCAACTCCAGCTGTGATATATCAAAGCCATCGAGCTTAACCATTCCCGATCGAGGTTGATAAAAACGCAGTAATAATTCAAATAAGGTACTTTTACCGGCGCCGCTTTCCCCCACCAGCGCCACACGTTCGCCCGCCTTAATATGTAAATCAATGCCTTTAATGACATTATCGGTACCACTAGGGTAAGCAAACTGCAACTGCTCTATGGTTAATTGGCCTTGGACCTTTTCAGGCAGTTGCTGTGGTGATTTAACTTGGGGTAAATCAATGGGAGTGTTCACTAGCTCGACTAAACGCTCAGCCGCCCCAGAGGCGCGCTGAATTTCACTGAACACTTCACTAATGGTGGCCACTGCACCTGCTGCCATTACCGCATAAAACATAAAAGCAGATAACTCACCAGCTGTGATGTTGTCCGCCATGACATCTTGCGCCCCAACCCACAGCACCAAAGCGATAGCGGCAATACTTAAAAACATCACTGATGAAATAAGAATAGAGCGATATAAAATTCGGCTTTTAGCCGCGGTCATCACAGCTTCAACTTGCTCATTGAACACGTAGCGATCTTTACTTTCATGGCCGTAGGCTTGCACGGTATGAATTTCATGGAGGGTTTCATCGATATACGCCCCCAAATCGCCAACTTTATCTTGGCTGGTTCGTGAATACTGACGCACTTTTTTACCGAGAAAAATAACCGGAACAAACACCATAGGCACGGCCAGTAACACTAAGCCTGTTAACTTAATACTGGTCAGCGTCATCATCACTATCGCGCCTAGCACGGTAACACTTGAGCGAAACGCCATTGACAAACTACTGCCCACCACACTTTGCAATAACGTGCTGTCAGCGGTAAAGCGTGAAATCACTTCACCGGTGCGCTGCTCGGCAAAAAATGCCGGCGATAATGACAGTAAATGGTTATACACTTTCAAGCGAATATCGGCGATAACCCGCTCACCTAGCCATGTCATTAAGTAAAAGCGACAAAAAACGGCGCTGCCACTCACTGCGGTTATCACTAAAATAAACAAGACGATTTCATTTAGGCGGCCAGCGTTATCAGCCACAAAGCCTTCATCGACCATCATCTTTACCCCTTGGCCTAATGACAACCAAGCAAATGATCCTATGAATAAAAAGATGATTGCCGCTAACACTTTCAGTCGATAAGGCTTAAGAAAGGTCATAATCCACGGCAAGACTGGAAATGCTTGTGTAGACGAGGGCTTGTTTTCAAGCGGCTGTGAAGGCGAGTCTGTAGTCAAAATGGATACCAATAAAAACTAAGTAGCCAAATAGTATCAATAAACAATCAAGCAGATGAAGATAAATATAGCATTGACCATACTGAGCCAATGATTGAACTCAGCATTGTTGCAAAATGGTGCGAGTTTTCTACTATTGCTTGCACTAAAACAAAAACAGCAGATTAGCTCAGGCTGTTACTGTCAATGGTTTTCAGTGAGCGTAAAAATATCCCTAAGCCGCCAACACTCAGCACTAAGATAACAATTAATTCAAACGCACTCATATGGCTAAAGCGAAAATTAATTGAGCTAATCACGCCGAAAATGAGCGCAACCAGTGAGCCAAAGGTTAAGATCCAGCCAAAAATATTTTTGGCATTGTAAAACATCAACCCGACTCCAAACATAAATGGGATCATGATCATGCCACTGGTCAGGTTCATACCACCCATTCTATATAGACTATGCCCCATACCAAATGAACTGGTGATTTTAATGGCATTCAGTAGCATATAAAAACCGCCGCACATCATAATCAAACCAATAAAAAATGACCCAATACCACCTGACGTTCCACCTGCACCTTTCATACAATTCCCTTGTAAATGTTAATGTTATTAGCGCGTTGAGCTTAATCTATTGCCTATGTAATCTAGCATCAGTCACAGCGACGCCGCAAACCTTATCAGCCTATGTCGAGCAAATACGCCACAGGGCACTTTGGCTGTAAAGGGTCGTCATTTTAGATATGGATATTAAACGGGGCGATTAACTGCAGATAAGCCCTGAGTTCCCCTCGCACAATAAACGCTTATCTGCGATAATTACCGGCTATTTTGATGATGTTGATGACAGGTAATTATAATGACGGCAAACCAATTCTCATGTGAAGGAATTGAGTTAACACTTTTTCGCTATCCAAAGCAGCAAGAGTCCAACCTGCAAGCTTGGGATGCCGCCGATGAACACCTGATAAAGCATATTATTGAGTCAAGCCAGATTGAGTCAAGCCAGATTGAGTCAAGCAAGAGCCCAGTTAATACCGCCATCATTAATGATAATTTTGGGGCACTGCAATGCGGCCTTGTTGCGATAGAGCCAAGCTGGCCTTTATTTGTTGAAACTGACGCTAAAACCAGTTTACTGGGAGCTGAGTTAAACTTAGCAGCCAATCAACTGCCATCAGATAATATCCAGCGCTTTCATAGCCGTGAGCTATTACCTGACACCTTGCAGCTAGTGTTAATGAAGCTGCCAAAAAACCTCAGTTATTTTGCTCATCAATTGCAGCGCTTATCTCAGGTTTTACCCAAAGGTACCCAAGTACTCATTGGCGCTAAAGCAAAAACCATCAATAAAGCAATTCTAGCCCTGATTGAGAAAAATTTAGGGGCTGCCAATGCCAGCTTAACTTGGAAGAAAACCCGCATTATTACCTGTGTGGCCGACGGCAATAAACGACCACTGGCTCAAGCTGTCACCTGGCCTGTTGAAGCTTTTAACCTCAACATTAGTAATTTAAGTAATGTTTTTGCCGCCAACAAGCTCGATATTGGCGCTAGGATCATGCTCGATAATTTACCTGAAGGTGAGTTTAACAATATTATTGATTTAGGTTGTGGTAACGGTATTTTAGGCCTTAGAGCGGCTCAGGTTTACCCCAAGGCAAACATTCATTTTGTTGATGACTCTGAAATGGCTGTAGCATCGAGCCGTCATAATTGGCAGGCCAATGGCTTGGCACCAAACCAAGCGCAGTTTCATTGGGATGATTGCTTAACCCATTTAGATGAGGATCTGGTGGCAGACTTGGTGTTATGTAACCCTCCTTTTCATCAAGGCGAAGCCATTACCGATCACATCGCATGGCAGATGTTTTTAGATGCCCGCAAACGTTTAGCCCCAGGCGGCATGTTACAAGTGGTGGGTAATCGTCATTTAGCCTACCATGTGAAATTAAAGCGCTTATTCAAAAACTGTAACACGGTAGCGTCAAATGGTAAGTTTTTGATTTTACAGGCGATTAAGTAAGCCAAGCTGCCACTAACTTGGTTCAAGCCCTTGATTAAATTTGTGATTAAGCCTTTAAGCTAAAGGCTTAATCAGCCGACTTATCCGGTGACTCAGTTTTACTAATCACAGCTAATCACTACAAATCACTACAAATCACTGCAAAGCTTAGCTTTAGCTCTGCGCCTCAAGGTACTGTTTAAAATGGCGCCAGTGCCGTTGAATCTGCTCACAAGCACGCTCACTTAAGTTATCGCTAATGTAATTTATTACCACATTTGATGCTTAAACTTATCATGCTCATACTTGCCATGCTGGTACTTACTATGCTGGTAGTTACAATAATGGTTTAAATTAAAGGCTAACTAGACCGTCCAATGGCAAATAAATCAATTTTAATATACTGAGCGACAGCAGAGTAGTGACGCGACAACCCAAACAATGCGATGGGGATTAAGGAAATGCGTTGCCTGCAGCCTTAAAAACAACTGAGACAGACAACAACGATTGGTAATAAGTATCACAAAATTGGTTAACCAACCACATTCACTTCAGCCGCTCAATTATCGTTACCCAAAAAAGAATAAATATCATTCTCAGTAATCTTGTTACAATTTAGTAAGAAAAAAACTTGTTAACTCGTGAGCTATTAGCAAATTTTTTTTAAAGATTTGCCATCTATAAGCCACTCTTTTGAATAAAGCATACTCTAATCGTTTAAAGCCAGTTCAAATAAATTGGCAACAGTTCCTTATAGATAAGCGATTAATAAGCTTCTAACAGCGAGTTGATACTCAGCTAACAAGCTCTATTTTAATGCTGCTGTTTAAAACAACAGAAATACGGCCATAAAAAAGGACGCTAAGCGTCCTTTGAAGCGAGTGTTGATGTGCTAACTTAATCTATTAACCAAGTTATCAATTGAATATAAATCACGCTTCTCACTGTTTTTACGTCTCACTTCTTCAAGTGATTTAGCCTCAACAGTATCAAACAATACATTAATCAAGCGATTAAAGTGTTTATGCATCGCCAAGCGCGCCTCTGAAGCATCTGATGCAGCTAATGCCTCATAAATAGCTGTATGTTCATCTAAGGTCTTCTGGTTATCTTTACTACAAACACTGTCGTAGTCGTCAATAATTTTTGGACTTGACGCCCGCAGTGCCCACAAACTTTCAAACATTTTGATTAATGCACCATTACGAGTGGAATTAGCAATGATGTTATGAAACATTTGATCAGCCTCTTCTATATAAGACTTATTTTCCATCATAATCAATGTCTTATTTAACTCTACCAGCTCTTCTTCTGTGATGGTGTTTGCTGCAAGTGCAGCGATTTCACCTTCAACAAGTGCTCTAGCTTGTGTCAATTCAAAGGCGTTAATTTTGTTTTGAGTTTGCGACTGATTGACTGATTGTAAAACGTAAACACCCGAGCCGGTTTTAACTTCAATTTTTTCTCGTACTTCTAGTGCAATAATCGCCTCACGAATGGTTGGACGGCTAACATCAAACTTTTCAGCTAGCTCCCTTTCTGGAGGTAAACGACTACCAGGTACATATTCGCCGCGAGTAATAGACGCTTCAATCTCTTCTACGATGCGCCAAAACATACGTCTATTTTTCATGTTTGGTCCTTCAATTTATTCAAAAAATTACAATTTGCATGAGTACATCATATCGATTTAGTAATTCAACGCAAAGCCTATTTATCACTTTAGAATACCACTCAGCAACCACTTAAGCAGCAACAACTGTTACCTTAATATTATTGGTAATAACAAAAAGTAAAGTTTATTTGATATTGGTAACACAAAATGGTTGACACCAACCGTCGCCATTGGTTAGTTTCTATGCAGAAAAAAGTTGTATTTAAAGATCATGTTTAAAGGATTGTGTTCGCAGTTTAATACAATATTTTATCTGGGGAGATAAACGTGAAACTTAATAAAATCAGCAACGCATTAAGGTTAAGTAGACTTAACTGGCAACCAACGTCAGCGCTATACAGTTCAGCTCTGTTAACCTTATTAAGTGCGCCCGTCCTTGCACAAGATGATGTAGATAAGCTTGAGGTTGCAGCGCCTACTACTCAAGTTTCAGAGCAAACGCAAACGACCACCAGCAATTATTGAGGTAGGAGTTTATTTACGATTAAAGCGTCACTAAAACTCAGTATAAAAATAACAACGAGCGTACTAATGCATTATCAATATTTACCTCGCAAGGATAAAAACTTAAAACATATTGCCCTTATGCTGTGTCTACCGGCATTAAGTCCTTTCTTATCGCTCAATGCCGCCACTTACACAGTGAAGACCCCTGTGGAATATAACCAAACAATAAAAAATATTGTTGCCGGTGATAAAATCATCCTCGCTGACGGTATTTGGCAAGACTTTGAAATCAACTTTACAGGTCAAGGCAGCAAAGCTGCGCCCATCACACTGTCAGCGCAAACCAAAGGCAAAGTCATATTATCAGGCCAATCTAATTTGCGATTATCTGGTCAGTATTTACATGTGAGCGGTTTGGTATTTAAAAATGGCTATAGCCCAAGCCGTGAAGTGATTGCCTTTAAAAGCAGTGATGATGAATTTGCTAATCACTCGCGGGTATCAGAAGTGGTCATCGACAACTTCAATAAGCCAGAGCGATTTGATTCTGATCAATGGGTCACCCTCTATGGTAAAAATAACCGCATCGACCACAATCATCTCGTCGGCAAACGTAATAAAGGCGTGACTTTAACGGTGCGATTAACATCGCTGTTTAGCCAGCAAAATAATCATCAAATTGATCATAACTACTTTGGCCCTCGGCCAACTTTGGGCTCCAATGGCGGTGAAACCATCCGCATTGGCACTAGCCATCATTCCATGTCGGCATCGCAAACCGTTATCGAAAATAACTACTTTGACCGCTGTGATGGTGAAGTAGAAATCATCTCCGTTAAGTCCGGCAACAACATCATCCGTAACAACACCTTTTTTGAATCTCGCGGCACCCTAACCCTACGCCATGGCAATGCTAACCAAATAACTGGCAATGTATTTTTAGGTAATGGCGTTGAGCACACTGGCGGCGTGCGAGTGATTAATCGCGATCAAAGTGTTAGCAACAACTACTTTGAAGGCTTAAGCGGTTATCGCTTTGGGAGTGGCTTCACCATTATGAATGGCGTACCTAACTCGCCGTTAAATCGTTATCATCAAGTGGTTAATGCCAATATTAATCACAACAGTTTTATTGATGTAAACCATATTCATTTAGCCGCTGGCAGCGATGCTGAGCGCTCTGCTGCGCCGCAACAGTCTAACTTTGCAGATAACCTGTTGGTTAATCGCAATCAAGTATCACCCTTTGCCATTTTTGATGATATTTCAGGGATAAGCTTTACTAACAATGTTTCTAATGAGCTTGTTTCTAATAAACTTGTTCCTAATAAGCTTAACAATAACAGCATTACTCAAGGCATTGATGCGCAATCGATTACACTTGTGCAGGCAAAAAATGGCTTGTTATATCCAAGCGATAACGCCTTAAGCGCCTATGGGGTATCGGCCTCTCTGACTCCCACGTTAAAAAACGCAACTGGCGTGAGTTGGTATCCGAAAACAGAACCTGAAATCGCCTTTGATTCAGGCAATCACATCGCTGTTTCAAGCGCGCAAGAGCTTAAGCAAGCCATTCATCATGCAAGTGCTGGCGATGTTATCACACTCAATAACTGCGAATACCTGCTTGAGCAAGTGTTACTTATCAATAAGCCGCTCACCATCAAGGCGCGAGAAAACCACCAAGCCAAATTGAGTTTTACTCAAACAAGCTTATTTGAAATTCAAAATAACGGCAGTTTAAAGCTCGATGGTTTAGTCATTAGCGGTAAAAATAGCACTAATATTACGGGTAACGATGTTGCAGAAAACAGTGTGGTAAAAACTGCAAGCGCCGGCATGTTAACCAACTATAGATTCAGCCTATTAAACAGTCACATCACACAGCTTAATAGCCCGCATTCATTTCACTTTTTTGACTCGGGTGCGCGCGCTTTTGCCAATAAAATTGTCATTAGCAATAACCACTTTAGCAACATTAGTGGTGATGTTTTAAGGCTTAACAAAGAGACTGACGATAAAGGCATTTATAACGCTGAGTATGTACAAGTAAACAATAATCAGTTTGAACATATCCAAGGCTCACTGGTTAATTTATACCGCGGCGGCAAAGACGAAAGCACCTTCGGCCCTCACCTTTCCTTTGTTAATAACCACATCAATCAGGTGGGGCTTGGTAAACGCAATCCCTTCAAAGCCAGCTTGTACCTTCATGGCGTGCAAGTGACCGATATGGCTAATAATCAATTTACCGATAGCGCCGCAGTCAAAATAGAACACACCACCGGCGACCCCATCTCAAAGCTCAGTAATAACCAATTTTCTCATACCGCTCAACCCAGAATTACAGAGCTTTATGGACAACTTAAAACTAAAAATAAGCAGTAGGAGTCACAATGAAACAGAGCGAACATTTTTTATTTGGAAATGAAACAGAAATTGAAGACATTGGCGGCGGTTTAAAGCGTCAAATGCTTGGGTTTAATCAAGAGTTAATGGGAGTGAAAATTTGGTTTGAAAAAGGCGCCATTGGTTACAACCATGCCCACAGACATTCGCAAGTCTCATACGTTGTAGAAGGTGAGTTTCACTTTAATATCGATGGCGTCACTAAAATTCTAAAGCCCGGTGATAGCTGTATGATCCCACCGCATACAGATCATGGCGCCACTTGCCCAACTGGCGGCATTTTAATTGATACCTTTAGCCCAGCAAGAGAAGATTTCATTGAGGAATTAAAATGAAAATCAACAACCTGCGCTGGTGGGTGATTTTGCTCATCGCAATTGCGACAGTGATTAATTATATCGACCGCTCAGCGCTTAGCGTGCTGTGGCCAGATATCGTTGAAGATATATTCCCTAATGAAACCGCATTAGAGCGTAAACAGATCTATGCCAATATCTCGATTGTATTCATATTATCCTATGCCTTTGGTCAGGCAATATTCGGCAAGATATTTGACTGGATTGGCACTCGACTCGGCTTTGTGCTTTCTATTGGTGTGTGGTCAATTGCCACTGCTGCCCATGCGTTTGCGCAGGGCATGTTGAGCTTCAGTATCTTTAGAGCGATTCTTGGTGTAACTGAGGCGGGTAACTGGCCTGGGGCCGCTAAAAGTAATGCTGATTGGTTTCCCACAAAAGAGCGTGCTTTAGCTCAAGGCATCTTTAACTCAGGTGCGGCAATTGGCGGCATTATATCGATTCCACTTATCGCTTATATGACAGTGTATTTTAGCTGGCAAATGGTCTTTGTTGTCATCGGTTTAGTGGGGCTACTTTGGCTAATCCCTTGGATTATTTTAGTGAAAGCGCCACCTAAGTCTCATCCTTGGATCACTGTGGCAGAGCGTGAATACATTTTAACCGGCCAACGATGCACTAACGCTGACGATGCAGTTGATACCCAAGAATATAACCCGACCACTACTGAGTTACTTTCTCATAAGCAAAGCTGGGGGGTGATTATTGCCTCTGCAGCCATCGATCCTATCTGGTGGCTGTTTGTTTTCTGGATCCCTATTTACCTCAATGAAGTGTACGCCATGGATGTTAAGTCGATTGGAATATACGGTTGGGTGCCTTATGTGGGAGCAATGCTTGGGGCATGGTTTGGTGGCTTACTGGCACAAAACCGCTTAAAAGCAGGTTGGGATACTAATAAAACCCGTAAACTGACCATAACTTTGGGCTGTTTGATTATGTTGCCATCGCTTTTATCTATGGCAAACCCAGGTGGGCCAACGACCGCGGTGATGATCATGGCAGTGATCTTGTTTGGCTTTCAAACCGCTATTGGTAATGTACAAACACTGCCCAGTGATTTATTTGGTAAAAAAGCTGTAGGCACATTGGCAGGGTTTTCAGGCATGGCGGCAAAACTGGGTGCATTAGGCTTAACTGCGTTAGTGCCCTATTTAACGGCTGACGGTAACTACACCCCTGCATTTGTTATTGGCGCATCATTAGCTGTGATTGCCATCGCTGCGGTGTGGATATTAATCCCCAGAATTGAGCCTGTTAGCCCCAAAAGCAAATAGCCTCAGCAAGGAATCTGGTTTAAACGATTTAGCATTACATTTTCTAGCGATATAGTTTATGTTCTGAGCAAACATAAACTCACTAGATAATTTTCGCTGGGGCTGCACCCAAATAGCCCTTTTTTATTTGGTGAGACCTACTTAGCATGTACTCAACCCCTTCCGAGTATCTGTTAAGTAGGTTAAGCCTTTGTTATTGGCTATTAGCTACTGGCTACTAGCTTTAGTGATTATGATGCTCTTCGCTCAAGGTTTTTACGCTATCAACCTCAGTATTGAGCTTTAAATCAACTTGAGCAGGTGGCGCCAATAACACCGCTAACCTTTGCTTTAATGTTAACCCTGCCATAGTCGCTTCCTTAAACATGTCTCGCCATTCAGCAAAGCTGACAATGAATGGGTTAAAGCTATTAACCGGCTTGGTAATGCCATAGATCACTGTGTCATTTTCAGGCTCAAAGGTATTAAATAATTTATCCCAAATGATCAGCACCCCTGCATAATTTTTATCTATATATTGTGGATTACGGCCATGGTGCACCCGATGATGTGACGGCGTGTTAAAAATAAGCTCAAGCGGGCCTAGCGATTTAATCGCTTGGGTATGCACAAAAAACTGTAAGCCCAAATTAAGCAGTACTACAAATACCACCCAATTGGGGTCAAATCCAATCACCACCAAGGGCAGCCAAAACAGCCACATTCCCGCTAAGGGGTACATCAAGCTTTGCCTAAAAGCAGTGCTGAAATTCATATTTTCAGAGCTATGGTGAACAACATGAGCCGCCCACATCCAGCGCACACCATGGCTTGCGCGGTGAAACCAGTAATAACAAAAGTCTTGGGCAATCATCAGCGCAATAAAACTGCCAACGCCCATTTGAATATCAAACAGCTTCCAATCAAACACCATAAGATATAATTTGGCGATAAATAATCCGGCCAATATATCAGTTAATTGATGCATTGCGGCAAGGCAAAAGTTACACGCAACCTCCATTGGCGTGTATTTGGCTGACTCGGGTAACTTATTGGCTCTAACGCCTAAAAACCACTCCAGTAAAATGCACAGGACAAATAGCGGCGCTAACACCAATAACAGGATTTCAGGGTGAGTGATCAGTGTATTCAAATCCATTGAAAACCTTCTTTATTTTTTATAATTGTATTTAATGAATCTATTAATAAGTCCATTAAAGCTTTAGCAGCAATAGGCTTAGTTTTAGTGGCATTGGTTGTAGTGACATAGGTTGTAGTGGCATAGATTTTAATGGCATAGGTTGTAGTGACATAGTTAATTACCACTTAGCGAAATGATCTTCAGTGAGCCCAAGTTGATTTTGTAACTGATGCACCCGGCCATTATTGTCGGTTATCTGGCCACTAAAGTAGCCGATATACTGCCTGAAATTACTTTTAAGAAACCCAAGGTTTATCTTCTCACTGCGACACTTTAATGCGCGAAAGCTTAAATCAATTTGATTGTCGCCGCCGGTGATATACCAATTATCGTCACTGAGCTGGCGATTAAAATCAAACCGTACCGCAGGCATAAGGTGGCGCTCACCATTAATCCATAACACGTTTTCGGTATCGCCGGTTTCATTAACGCCTGCGGCTAAGTTAAGCCCCAACACACCCGATTCAACTTGAGTATTGATTGAGGCCCAGCGCCAGCTGGTTTCTCGGCGCATATAGCCTGCAGAAAAGTCATAACCCGCTAAAGCCTGATTCAGCGGCTGGGGTTCATCATTAACCGTTAAACAGCCTGATACTTTTAAACCATTGTGTTTTTGGGTATAGGTCCAACCGCTGTAGCCAGTGGGAGTGCATAAACTCATGGGCAAACTTAACATGGGCGCAGTTAAGGTAAGCTCAGCCTGAATATTGTCTGCGGCGATATTTAACTGCCAGACACCGTCTTTAATAATAAATTCAATCTGAGATTGGCGATGTTTAATGCGTGATTGACCATTTTTAGGTGACTGTGACAGTGACATCCCCAGCGCTAAGGGTTTTAAGGTTTGTGTCTGTGTTAGGCGATTTTTTTCAATGTCATAGAGGTAACAAAAGCTGCTGCCAACATAGCGAATATCGGCAATGGCGACTCCGATGATATAACGTGGGGTGGTGATATTAATAAATTGAAATTGCTTAAAATCGACATATTTTGCAAATGAGGAATTAAGTTTATCCATGTCATTAAAATAGCTAAATTGCTTAACACCAAGATCTGCAACAATGCCATCAAAGTGACCATAAATAGGTTGGCCGTCATTGTTGATTAACGATTCAGGCGCTAATACTGAGCTAGGTTGTCGATGATTTATAGCCATTTATCATCCAATTAATATCATTATTATTTGAGTCTAACTTCTATACTTTCAAGCCTAAAGTCAATGATTTGTTGTCAGCAGATATCACCAGTAATCTGTCATCACCAAGCCAGTGTAACCTGATAGATAAATGCGCTAGTGAAACAGATTAACTCAGGTGATTGGGCTGGCAAGGCAGTAAAAATCTGTTATTCTGAGGCCATCATTTTTTACCGTTTTGTGACATGAAATCATTACCTTTGTTGTTATGCACCTCGTTATTTCTTTCAGCTTGCGCCAGTTATACCCCAACCCATATTGCGCTTAATCCCAGTGTTCCCCAACCACTGAATCAAATTGACCAATATGCCACTGTTGCGGTAAACACCATTGATGTGCGCAAAGCTAATTTTATTGTTCGCTTTAATAAAGAAGGTGAAGCGGCAGAATTAATTAGCCCAAGTGAGCCCATTAGGCAGCAACTAGACAGTGTCTTTAAGCAAGCCATGACCAAAGTGGGCTATCAAGTTGACCCTGCGGCGACCAATTCAGCTGAATTTCAATTAGATTATTTACTCACTGATGTCACCGAATCAACCTTTGGCTTTGAGGCAAAGACCACTCTAACCATCAATGTGGTTGCTAAAAATCAAACCCAAGAGTTCACTAAAATATATAACGCCAAAGGTTTATTAAAGGGCCCATTTAGCCCTGATTACGCCACCCTAGAGCTGGATATGAATAAACTCATCGATGAACTGACCAGCAAAATTATTAATGATGCTGAACTGCACCATTTCTTACAACAATAACCAAGGAAGAAGCCATGCTTAAGTGGATGTTAGCCAGTGTATTTACATTAACAACCATGGCTGCTCAAGCAGCCGTTGATATTCAGCCCGATACCCTGTATCCAAAAGTTGAATTTGATACCACCATGGGCAAGGTCGTTGTCGAGCTTGATAGAACCCGCGCGCCGCTCACTGTAGATAATTTTTTAACCTATGTGGTCAAAGGCGATTATGACAATACGATTTTTCACCGCGTGATTGCTGACTTTGTGGTTCAAGGTGGTGGATTAACCTCTGAATTTGAAGAACTACCGTCGATGGACCCTATCGTTAATGAGTCGGGTAATGGTTTATCCAATAGCATGGGCACCATTGCCATGGCCCGTGATAACGACCCCCACTCAGCCACACGTCAGTTTTACTTCAATGTAGGCGATAATAAAAACCTCAATCCTTCCAAGCGCCGTTGGGGTTATGCGGTATTTGGCGAAGTCGTAGAAGGAATGGCAGTGCTTGAAGCCATGTCATATGTTCCAACTGGCCATAATGCCCAACTCAATTGGCCTGATGTGCCCGTTACAGAAGTTAAATTGAATAAAGCCACACTACTGAAACGATAAACCTTATAAAATTCATGGTTATAGGTGACTCATTTACGTGACGTAAATTCATCAATCATCTAAAAAATCGGCGTTAAATATACATTTAACGCCGCTTTTTTTAGTGTTTTCACAATGCTTAGCAATGATTACCTAGTCATAAATACTGAATTTTATCTTACTTTGTAAATCCGAGTAAATATTCAAGATAACCTACTATACTTTAGTATAGTAAATAACAAACTTTGTTCATCAATAAATGGAATTATAAGGACGCTTCTCATGCCAATTAACATAACAACGCCAAAGACGATGACGCCCAATGATTTTATAGAAACCAAAGCCCCCCAACTGGCGTATTATGGAAAAGCCTTCTTAGATAACCAATTAGATCACAATGAAATCAAGCTCTACATGTGGGATGTATTGGAAAAGTGGCAAGCCGTCGATTTAGATAAAACCCCTGAGACTCTGATTCCAACTGATACTGAAAAAGTATTTTGGCATTTATTGCACTGTTTTCATGAGTGGCCAGCAATGGTTATCCGCGGTAATCAATATTTACGTCAACAAGTTCACGATTGCTGTGATTACATTAATATTGGTGGAAAAGTCCCTCAAGGCTGTGTAGGCATTAGACCCACTATTTAGTGGGTCTTTTAGTTACAACACAGCTTGTAATAAGCGCCATGCTAATTACTTTTTTATTATTTGACTCATCAATATAACGAGTGCCCACTCATAGCAGCGATGAGCTTCAACTCATGCTTTAACTAATGCTTTAACTAATGCTTTAACAAACCTGAGTGTTACAAATAGCCTTGTTTATTGACCAAACTCAAATTGCTGCACTATTAATAACTTGAACCATCTAGCGACCCCGCTTAAGCTAGAGCCATTCTCCTCTCATCAGTTGTCTTATGTCAGAATTATTTAGTCGAACTCGAGAAGCGCTATCTGTTTATTACCATAAGCGCGTGGTTATTCTGTTATTACTCGGATTCTCGGCTGGCCTCCCCTTGATGTTGGTATTTTCAACCTTGAGCTTTTGGTTAAGAGAAGCTGGCGTTGACCGCGCCGCCATTGGTTACTTTAGTTGGATAGCCCTCACCTACGCCTTCAAATGGGCCTGGTCACCACTGGTTGATCGCATGTCTCTGCCTATTTTTACTCGCTTTTTTGGCCGCCGCCGTGGCTGGATGCTATTTGCGCAGTTATGTCTGGTAGGCGCCATTACCGGCATGTCATTTAGCGATCCCTTAGTGGATTTAGAACGGCTTGCCATTTGCGCTTTTTTACTGGCGTTAGCCTCTGCCACCCAAGACATTGTTATCGATGCATTTCGTATTGAATCTGCACCTGAAAAAATGCAGGCCGCCCTTGCTGCAGCCTACCAAGTGGGTTATCGCGGCGCGATGATTGTCGCCACCGCAGGGGCGTTAACCATTGCCGCTTGGGTTGACCCTGGCAATGATGGCTACAATCTTGAGTCATGGCAAACCGCTTACTTTGTGATGGCGTTATTAATGTCAGTGGGGATTATTACCACTCTTTGCAGCAAAGAGCCTGAAGTTGACACCAAAAGCGCTGATGAACAAGAGTTACAGCTTAAACAACGCTTTGCACAAAAGTATCCGCCTAAGCTTGCAGCGCCTTTGGCTTGGTTGTATAGCGCCAGCGTTTTACCCTTCATCGACTTTTTTAAGCGATATGGTAAAACTGCGATACTGATCTTATTGCTCATTTCTTGCTATCGTATTTCAGATATCGTTATGGGCATTATGGCGAATGTGTTCTATGTGGACATGGGCTTTAGTAAAGAGGAAATTGCTTTTGTCAGTAAAGTCTATGGTTTAATCATGACCTTGGTGGGCGCGGCATTTGGCGGGGTTTTATTAGTGCGTTATGGCACCATGAAGATCCTCTTCTTAGGTGCATTATTAGTGGCTATTACTAATCTGTTATTTGCTTGGCAAGCTTACATTGGCTACAACATGCCGTTTTTGACCTTTGCCATTTCAGTGGACAACTTCAGCGCTGGTATTGCTACCGCAGCCTTTATTGCCTACTTATCAAGCCTAACCAGTAGCGGTTACAGCGCAACTCAATATGCTCTGCTGTCATCTATCATGTTGCTGTTCCCTAAATTTATCGCGGGATTTTCTGGAGTTTATGTGGATGCCTTTGGCTATGTAAATTTCTTTATCGCCGCCAGTCTAATCGGCTTTCCGGTACTGATTTTAATTAGTTTGCTGCAGCGCACAGCTAAAACAGAACCCCCTAGTGAGCCCCTTGAAGATATTGAGTCTCAATAAACGAAATAGCCGTCTTTAAAAAGACGGCTAGCAACTGAATAGCAGCACTTGATTGCGACTACTTAATCTCGAAAGTTATTAAATTGAAACGGCTGGCCTAAGTCAGCTTCTTTAGCAAGGCGCATGACCGCTTGTAAGTCGTCACGCTTTTTGCCTGTTACTCGAACCGAGTCACCTTGAATCGCAGCTTGTACTTTAAGCTTGCTGTCTTTAATCGCTTTGACTAATTTTTTGGCGATAAGTGTTTCAATACCTTCTTTAAACTTCACTTTTAGGCTGAAGGTTTTACCGCTATGTACCGTCTTGTCATCCACATCCATGGCTGCCGGGTCAACATTACGCTTACTGAGCTGAATGCGTAAAATATCCACCAACTGCTGACATTGAAAATCATCTTCGGCTTTTAAAGTCACCACATGATCTTTGTATTCGATTTCAGCATCTTTACCGCGAAAATCAAATCGTCCCGCCAATTCACGACGAGAGTTTTCAACGGCATTACGTAATTCAACTTCATCAACTTCTGATACGACATCCATAGATGGCATAGTCATTCTCCAATAAATTATTTAGGGTTATTTTAACACTCTAAGCCTGTAGGCAAAGCCTAGACTAAAGAGAAAACAATTAATAGTTGGAATTTAATGACTTTGAGCGCTGCTTTTTTTATTATTGATTTACTCAAACGACATTGCATCCAGCTAAGATCTGTACAGCATGAAATTGAAATTGTTTTTTACCGCCGCTTTTGCTTTAGCTGTCCTCATCATCAGTTACTTGGTTTTCTCTAAACCTAACTATCCAATGACGTTTTCTAACATGGATAAAGTCGGCCATACTGTCAGTTTTTTTGGCTTAACCTTTTTAGCTTATTTTGCCTTCAAACCTAAGTGGTATTGGATGGCGCTGATAATGACTGCCTATGCAATATTGATTGAGCTAATACAGTCACAAATCCCTTATCGTAGTGCCTCTGTTGCTGATGTGGTTGCTGATTTAGTCGGGGTGGTATTATTTTACTTATTGCTATTTGTGTTTAGAAAATATCAAGCAGCAAAGTTATTCAAAAAGCGTCCGCTCAAATCTGCCCTATAGCACCCAAGAGAAACCACATGCCACAGCGCAATAACAGCAACCGCAATCTCCTTAACACTACCCAAAAACCAGCTTTTGATGTTAGCGACAATCATGTTAACGATAAGCATGTGTATCAGACTGATATTGCGATCATAGGGGCTGGCGCTATTGGCAGCTTGCTGTACTGCCAGTTAGCAGCAATCAAGCAGCCATTACTACTCACACGCAGTCGCTCTGTAGGCGCTACAAGCCATGATGATTTCTCTACAATCACTCTTGAAACCCTTAGCGGTGACAGTTTGCATCAACCCTGTATCCAAGCAGACATTAATCAGCTTAACAAGGCTGCCTTAGCCAATATTAAATTAGTCATAGTCTGCGTAAAGGCTTATCAAGTGACTGATGCCATTAGCTCTATATTGACGCTTATTCCACAGGGTTGTCATATTTTGCTGCTGCACAATGGTATGGGGCCACATTTACAGGTGTTAGCCCTACTTAAGCAACAGCCGCAACTTAAACAGGGGTTATCTTTAGGCACGACATCTCAGGCGGCGCTAAAACTTGGCCCGCTGCAGGTGCGCCATACCGGTAAAGGTAAAAGCATTATTGGCCATTTATCTGGCCCAGTAATGCCTTTAGCAATCCAAAACCAATTACTGGCTGCTGTTGAAGATATGTCGGTAGTCGATGATATCGTCACTAGTTTATGGCAAAAGCTTATAGTTAATTGCGCCATTAATCCGCTGACGGCATTAGCACAATGCGCTAATGGTGAATTAGCCCAGCCGCAATATAAGCTGCAAATCGAGGCGATAACTCAAGAGTGCATCATGGTCGCCAAAGCTGATGGGGTTAACCTTTCGCTGCCTGATTCTGTTGCCATCATCAATCAGGTTATTAAGCTTACAGCCAACAATTTTTCGTCTATGCATCAAGATATTCATCACAATCGCAAAACCGAGATACAGCAAATTAACGGTTACGTGGTCGCCCGCGCAGCGCATCACGGTTTAACAGTGGCGATGAATCAAAGCATGCTAACTAAAATAACCGCGCTAGAAAGCGCGCAATAAACCCAATAGATGAAAAACCATAGCTATGAAAAAACAAGCCGCTAAGCTTATGTTATTGCAGCCCAAAACCTTATTACAGCCTCAAGCCCTGCCGTTTAATGCTCCAGTCGGTTTTATCTACCTTGTTGCCGTTATCGCCATACTGGTAAGCGTGAGCTACCTTGATCGACCTTTGGCAAGCTTTTTACATGATAGTAAACCAAGCGACTTTGGATTAACCCCAGTATTTAAACTACTGGCCAATACCCCATTAGCCCTAGAAGTATTGGCAGGCGTAGTTGTTTTAATTGGCTTATTGACTGGTAATAACGGCTACAGGTATTTAGTTAAGCCCATAGTGTTAGTGGCTATTAGCGCCACTATGGTTCGTGTTGGAGCTAAAATCATCTGCGGCCGCACCTGGCCAGAAACTTGGATAAATAATAATCCCTCTTGGATTGAGCACGGCGTGGAGATGTTTGCGCCATTTTCACTGTCGCAAAGTTACCATTCGTTTCCGTCGGGGCATGCGCTATTCACCTTTGCCTTCGCCAGTTTATTTTGGCAATACAGCCCAAAGCTTTACTGGCTGTGGTTAACCGCCATGGTAAGCGTTTTTATCGGTCAATTAGGGCAAAACTACCATTACCTCGGTGACTTACTGGCAGGAGCTGTACTAGGAGTATTGATAAGTCAGCTGGTAAGTCATTATTGCCTTACTCGCGTTTCAGCCGCAAAAGTCTCTCATCACTAACAGGTTTGGGTTCGTTGGTTATAGTTAGCTGATTTTAGCCGCTTAAATGTCAATACCAAAACCAACCACAAATTGGTAATCATCTTGTTTGGGGATCTCGCCATCTGAGTCTGCTTGCGGTTTGTTGATATGATCCCAAATAAACGATAAATCTAAATCAAAAATATCGGTTAGCTCAATTTCTATTGTTGCTAATGCATGGTGCGTATAACCACCAGAGTTATCATCCCCGTACTGCACTCGATACGAAGTAATAAAGTCGATATCACTGGTGATTTCAGTATCGTAAACAGTTTCGATAACCACAGTTGCCGAGCTACTGTCTTCATCTTCACCCGCTTCAACGGTATCAAATTTAGTATAGGTATAAGCCGGACCACCACTGATATTCCACTCGGTTTTGGCGTTATCAATAATGGTATAACCCAAACCCGAACCTAGGGTTAATTTGTAATCGATATTGAGAAATTTATCGGTATAAATCTCAGCGAATACAGGACGCAAATAGAATTGCTTTGATAAGAACCAATCGAAGTTGGTATTAATACGATTATTATTAATCTTCTCTTCGCTATCTGACTTTGAATAGTTACCAATATAATCAAGATTAAAGCGCGACTCCGTGGTGCGGCGAACGGTTTTAGCAATGGCATTATAATCAATTTGCTTGGTATTACCGGAGCGTAAATTAGCCCCTAAAGAAATCTTACTCGACCAATAATTGGCTTCAGATTGCGCCCCAGCAATAATGGTTAAAATTTGCGATTTATCAAACGCTTCACCATCTAGATAACTGTTACCATCTTGCACAATTAAGCGGCCAGTTTTAGTGGATAAATCGATAAAACCAATACTAACAATGCCGGCACTTTGTAGCGCTTTGACGTCTTCCCAGTCAATGTAAATGGTATCAAGCTCATCACTGTCAAACTCCAGTTTGTCGTCATAAAGGCTTTTAATCTCACCTTTTAATAACTCAAGTGAAGTTAATTGCAGCCAGTCATACTTAGTGTCTTGGGGCATGAATAATTGTTCAGGTGAAAGCGCTTCAGTCGTGGTAGCAGGCAATGTCTCACTATAAATTGAAGAGCTAAATAACAATGATAAGCTGGCAAAAATCATTGCCATACTAATATTAGGTGAACTGCTAGGAGAACTGTTAGGAGAACTGTTATAAGAACAGTTTTGAGAATTGTGATGAGAACAGTTTTGAAAATTGTGATAAGAATTGTTTTGAGAATTGTGATGAAAGTGGTGATGAAAGAAATAGTTATAAAAACAGTGACGAACATAGCGACCAACAAAATGTTTCATAAAACTCTCCCTGAAAAATGACCTCCTGCTTTACATCAAATCAGTATAGTACGAAAAAACATCAAACTTAAATCGTCAATAGGGATTAATTTTATGCACATTTTTACTGGAGTCATTTAGCTCCACATAACCAGAATAGCGGCCACAGCAATCAGTATGAACCCTAAAAACTCGTTAATTTTTATTTTTTGCTTAAGCCAGAAAGCACTGATCAACAAAGTGAAAAACACTTCTATTTGTCCGAGGGTTTTGACATAGGGCACAGCTTGTAGTGACATCGCACTAAACCAGCCAATTGAGGCTATACAGCTGCAAACACTAATGAGTAATGTCAGTTTGGGCCTTTGCCATAATGCCAATAAAGTCATCCGATCTTTAAGGCCAAGGTAGCTCACCAGTATCAGCGTTTGTAATCCAATCACTGAGACCAGCACCCAAGCCGCGCGATGGGTAAATGGAATGGGATCTGACAAACTAGGATCGGTTATCAAAAGTAAACTGGCTTCTCTGACCCACAGTGAAGTAAAAGCAAACGCAACGCCGCTACCAATACCGATCACAATAGTATTAAGCGATAAGCGTTTAACCCCGCGCTGAGTACTCAAAAGCATCACAGCCACAGCGCCAATTATCACCCCAAGCCAGCCCAATAAGCTCAAGCTAGTACCAAAAAACAGTACACCTAATATCGCCGCAACCAGCGCTTCACTTTTCGCAAGCCCAGCGCCAACGGCAAAGTTCTTTAATTGAAATAATTTAACCATCAAACCCGTAGCTAAAATTTGCATCAAGGCTGCACCCATCACAAAGCCATAAAACTGATAACCAAAGGTTGGTATGCTGCTGGGTTGCAGTTGATAAAGACTGAGTAAATATATGGCAGCTATGGGGCCAGCCCAAATAAAGCGTGCTAGGGTAACACCACTGACTTTTACGTGCTGACTCAGCTCACTTTGAAAAGCATTGCGCCAAGACTGCATAAAAGCGGCCAGTATAGTAAGTGCTATCCACATTGATATATACCCAATAATTCAGATAGTTGAGGTTTAATTTGATAACTAATTTGATGGCTAATTTTTATGACTATAAAGTATCACAAACTGAGCAGCGGATTGTTGGTAATTGGTTGTAGTTTAGAATCATGAGATAGGTGGTCGCGAGCATTTTAATTTTTTACTTAAATGTTACTGGGGGCATAAATGATTTATACCCCTACATGTTTTTGGATAGAAATGAGTTAGTAACGCCCTATTAGCTACTTATTCTACAGGCTCATTTTCAGCCTCGATTTCTATAAAGTCTTTTACTACATCATCGCCAATTGAGAAATTTATATTCAATGTAATATCTTGGTTTAGGCTAGGTATTTCAAATACTGAAAAGTCACCTGAGATTTTATTTAGGTGAACACTACCAAAATTAAAATCATTTACACTACAGCTCAACACTCTTGATAAATTAACATTCATAAATTCAGTTGAAGTGTTATTTATTAAGTAATTGCAGAACTCCTTACCTTCCTCTGTTTCATTATGTTCACAGCTCTTTGAGAAGTTAGCCCAATCATTAATTAATATAACTTTTAGAGGTTTACTGACTTTTGATTTGCTAGCAAAGGAAATTAAGTGTTCGCACAACTTATCATCTTGCGCTGATGCAATAAATGGCATTCCAATAATTGATATTAATAAAACTTGAAAGTTACACCTAAACACTAGAAGTACCTAACGCTCCCATAAGCCGTGAGCAATGCTGGCGCAATTGGTTGCACCTTTTTTCATTTGCAATCAATGTGGTAGCATTGCGAATGAACAAGTGAGATCAGAGTAAACTTTAAATAAGGGAGTTGATTAGCACATCATTATTGAATGGCTTCATCTCTAAATGGCACTCTCGATATTCTTATTCGAGATTAGCCAACTCTGCCCTTAAGTGGTTTTACTTTAAACTGATTTGTGGCTTTAATTCAATATTTTACTTAATGTATATTGGCTAGGTTAAAAAAGACTATCACTTCAATCTAACCCATTACCTGCCACAAGTGATATATAGGATATACAAATGTCGCGATCACATTGTCAATGATGTTCCCGACATCATAATGACATTACCCATATCCCTATGGGTCAGATATGAAAGAGCGACCTTATTCGCAAACACAACTGTGACCCACTGGAAGTTCCAGTTTTAGGTGAAATAATAACCAAAATGGATTAAGTGAGTGAAATGATACTAAACAAAGGTAAATGGAAAGGCAGAAAGACTCTAGTTATATTGATTCTAGCTATAGTTCCTAATATTCTGTTTTTTGTCTATAAAGATGCGATTCTTTACGGTTATCTGTTTTATAGTCGCGATTATACAGAGGATAAAAAAAGAATATCACTTTCAGGAGAGAAAGGAGAAGTTAGGTCATTAGAGCTAAATGATTACTACATGGTTATTAAAGGGGAACCAGATGTAAAGTATTTTGTTTATGGTAGTTTATCTGCATTTCAAAATGGTGTTATCTTAATTGAGAGCATTACCTTTGATAAGAACATGACGTGGTTTAATTGATACGACTAACCCAGTTAAGACATAATTGATTTAACTGGAGATTCAAATGAAAATACGTAAATCCTATTCAAAAGAATTCAAGCTTGATGCCATTGCACTGGTAAGAGAGCAAAATTACAGTATTGCTGAAGCCGCTAGAAATTTAGAGGTGACTCCTCAACTACTCGGTCGCTGGATAAAAGAAGCAGAAAATGATGATGGTCATGCATTTAGAGGTAATGGCAAGTTGACTCCTGAACAGGAGGAGATCCGCATGCTAAAAGCACAAGTAAAGCGCTTAGAAATGGAACGTGAAATATTAAAAAAAGCGACGGTCTTCTTTGCCAAAGAAACGAAGTAAAATACGCGTTTATTGCCCAAAATAAGAAGATCTGGCCTGTGATATTAATGTGTCACGTGTTGGGTGTGAAAAACAATAATTACTACAGCTATCAAAAGCGAAAGTCTCTGGCTCCTGTTGATACAGAGCATCAAGAGATATTGCAATGGGTGAAGAATATTGCCGAGTTTAGCGATAATACCTATGGACAAAGACGCATTCAAAAGGTATTGAATTCACTTGATTACCCTGTTGGGCGTAGGAAAACAGCGCAACTGATGAAAGAAGCAAACGTTTGGGTGCGCTATAAAAAGAAGTACAAAGCAGCAACCAACAGCGACCACAAGAAACCTATATATGAAAATGAGCTTGAACAGGATTTCGATGTTCAATGCGCTAATCAAGCGTGGGTTCAAGATATTACGTACGTATGGACGGCTGAAGGATGGCTGTATCTAGCAGTCGTAATCGATCTCTATTCCCGTAAAGTT
>NZ_MPHK01000014.1 GCF_001957135.1 Shewanella sp. UCD-KL21
CCCTCGACTGGGCAGATCCCTAGGCATTACTCACCCGTCCGCCGCTCGTCAGCAAATTAGCAAGCTAATTCCTGTTACCGCTCGACTTGCATGTGTTAGGCCTGCCGCCAGCGTTCAATCTGAGCCATGATCAAACTCTTCAATTAAAGTTTTGTTGAAACATCCACTCTTATAAATAAAAGCTTCGTTTCGGCTCAATGAATTCTGATTTCGATTTAAAGACTCGGAAGAATCTCTAAAACGTTTGTTACATATTGCTATGAACACTCATCGTTACATTGATAATAATTTTGATTGCTACATTCTTTACGAGAAAGAATGAGCAATTTCGATTAACTCAACACCTGTGAGTGTCCACACAGATTACTTGATAAATTGTTAAAGAGCGTGGAATCAATTTTTCAGACTCCGCCGTTAGACGCTAGGTCGTTGGCTTGGGATGCGTATTCTACGCAATTCCTTTTTCGCGTCAAGTCATTTTTAAACTTATTTAAAAACAATTTTCAGCGTCACTTTACAGTGAACTGATTTGGCGTGTAACCCATGCTAGTGCGTGGTTTGCCGTGTCAGTGGATGCGCATTATAGGCAGATTCTGATTTGGTGCAAGGGCTTTTTATATAAAAAACGTTTAAGCGAATAGCTTTTGAACAGATCGTTTTATTTTTAACTATTATGGGTATTTAAAGAGCACTTTTGTCCTACAGTAACTATCTGTAATATGGTTTTTATCGTGTTTTGAGGTCATATTTTCATCAGAGTATGGTGAAAGCTTCAATAATTCATTACCATAGCTATGTTTTTAACAGTTATTTATCATTTTTCATTTTTATTAGAGACAATCTTATGCAAAAGTCATTTGTTATTACCTTAATTATTGCCCTTATAGGTGCAATCGTTATTTATGCTCTTTCTACCAATGTTCAATTAGTCGTGTCTTTCATCGCTGGTGTTATGTTAGCGAGTCTTGTATTCACTTTTGTTCCGTCTTCAACTGCAACTGATTCAAATAAGCCTTATGTTGGCCCAACAATGACACTTTATGTTGGTAACTTGCCTTACCGTGTTCATGAAGGTGAAGTGAAAGCTTTATTCGGCGAATATGGACCAGTTAATTCAGTACGTTTAGTTAGAGATAGAAAAACAGGTCGTCGTAAGGGATTTGGTTTTGTTGAAATGTCTGAAACCGGTGCCAAGAAAGCAATGAACAAGTTAAACGATTACAGTTTCCAAGAACGCACACTTAAGGTGCGTGAAGCTAAATCACAAGAGTCAGATCCATCTGAGTCAAACAAAGAAGACTAAACCTCTTCTATTAGCTGTCTACGGAAACGCACTCTAGTTGCTCAAAACCGTAGTCAGCTAATGTTAATGCCAAGCCTTTATCTATCTTCTTTGTAAATCCCGCTGTTAATCTGCCTACTTTGTTCATTTTGCCTTTAGCTGACATGTTTATTGTTTCTAATAATGACGCCACTCTTATTGCAATGGCTTCGCCGGAATCTAATAGCGTTACTGGATGGCTAATGCACTCAGCAATTTCTTGGCGTAATAACGGAAAGTGCGTACAACCTAAAACCAAGGTATCTATATCAGTGCCATTTATCGCTGCCAAGATAGGTTTTATCGCATTTAAGTTTATTGGGTTTCTTTTGGCTTTCTCTTCGGCAATAAGCACTAATTCAGATGAACCAATCAAAGTCACTTTACAGCCACCAGCAAACTCACGGATCAACTCTTTAGTATAAGCTCTTTCAACTGTCCCAGGCGTGGCAAGTAATGCTATGTGTTTGGATTGAGTCATTTGCGCAGCAGGTTTTATTGCTGGCACTACGCCCACCACGGGTATGGTTAGTCGTTTTCGTAAATGTGGTAACACTAAGGTGCTGGCTGTATTACAGGCAACGACCACTACTGAGGCATTTATCTGCGCCACTTGTTTGATAATCAGTGCCACACAACCATCAATTAATGTTTGCTCTGCTAAATCACCATAGGGTAGCCGCGCATTATCAAATAAATAGAAAATATCTTTAGCAGGCATTTTTGTTTGAATATGTTCTAAAACGGATAAACCGCCGATACCAGAATCAAAAATAAGTATTGGACCTGACAATCTCTTCTCCATAATGGGGTGATAAAAGCTGTATAGATAAAATTAACCACTTAATACATTAAGATTCAGTCAATCCGCTGGACATCAGCGTTGTGTAGTATAATATTTGCGCCCTTAATTTACAGCCTATGGTGGAACAAAATGAATTTAGCTGCAATGGATCCTAAAAACTATGATGCGCAACTAGCAGAGAAGCGTATCAAGCTTGAGCAGGACTTTGCCGATTTTACGCCGCCTAGTTTAGAAGTTTTTGCCTCAGAGCCTGCACATTACCGTATGCGCGCTGAGTTTCGAGTATGGCATGATGGCGATGACTTATTCTATTACATGTTTGATAAAGTCTTAGATCAAAAAGTGCGCTGTGAACAATATTTGCCAGCTGGGACTTTAATTAATCAAATGATGACGGCATTAATGGAAGAGTTACGTCCTAATCATGATTTACGCTTTAAGCTGTTTCAAGTGGACTTTTTAACCACGCTTAGCGGTGAGATTTTGGTGTCGTTACTTTATCACCGTCAACTGGGTGACACTTGGATTGAACAAGCGACCCAAATGAAGGCGCGTTTAGCTGAAAAGTTTAACGTCAATATCATTGGCCGAGCACGTAAACTTAAAATCGATTTAGATAAAGACTTTGTGGTTGAAACCCTTAATGTAGCAGGTCAAGAATTACATTATAAACAAATTGAAAATAGCTTTACCCAGCCAAATGCGAAAGTGTCCGTCAAAATGCTCGAATGGGCGATTTCAGCAACCAAAGACAGCACTGGCGATTTATTAGAGCTTTATTGCGGTAATGGTAATTTCACTATCGCTTTAGCGCAAAACTTTGACCGTGTACTAGCAACAGAATTAGCCAAACCATCTGTTGATGCTGCGCAATATAATATTGCCATCAACAAAGTAGATAATGTGCAAATCATTCGTATGTCTGCTGAAGACTTCAGTGATGCGATGGCGAAAAAGCGCACCTTTAGACGTTTAGAAGGTATCGACTTAGATAGCTACGATTGTAATACCATTTTCGTTGACCCACCACGAGCGGGTATTGACGATGACACCTTGGCACTAATGCAAAACTACGATCGCATTTTATATATTTCGTGTAACCCTGACACCCTGAAAGCGAATTTGGAGGTATTGGGCAGCACCCATAAGATCACCCGTTTCGCTTTATTTGATCAATTCCCATATACCCACCACATGGAATCAGGTGTGCTACTAGAACGTAAGTAGGTTCAACACATATTAAAAAGCCGTTATGGGATGAGTTATCCATAACGGCTTTTTAATTGCCTAAGTTTTACTATTAATTCACTGATGCTATTTAGTATCAACTTTATGTTGCAGCGCTTCAGCGCCTTTTGCCACCATGCGCAATTGCAGCACTAAATGATCGGCTAATACTTTTCTGTCAGCTCGTTTCATATCTAAAGCTGATGCACCAGCGTTAAACACTAAAGTCACTAAAGCTTCTGCTTGCACTCTGGCTAACATCGGCGTTCTACCGGCTGTCGCCTCTGTGTAATGAGACAACTCTGAAATAAAGTGCTCAATCTCCCTTGCTACTGCGGCGCGAAAAGCCGCTGAGGTTCCTGAGCGCTCATGTAATAGAATTCGAAAAACATTGGGATTGGATTCTAATACTTCCACAAAGGTATCTACTGAGATCCGAATGACACTGCCACCCGCTTCTGCGCGCTGGCGACCTTTACGCATCATTTGTCGAAGTGTGAGTCCACCTTCATCAACCATGGTTAAGCCAAGTTCATTCATGTCTTTGAAATGACGATAAAAAGAGGTTGGCGCTATGCCCGCTTCCCTTGCCACTTCTCGTAAACTTAAACTGGAAAAACTACGTTCTGCGCTTAATTGATTAAAAGCGGCATCTACCAATGCACGACGGGTTTTTTCTTTCTGTAATGCTCTTACACCCATGAAAAGATCCATTTAGTAAATGTTATTGCACAGATAATACCGCTTTTAAGCTAAAAACACAGCCCCGAGATACTTGACCGAATAAAGTTGGTGAGCTAAATTAGCTTACAACTGTACGCTCAATAAGAATCATGGATTATCTTAATGAAAAAACCACCGATTATTTGGTTAAATACTGCTTTATTTGCGCTAACACTCATTGGCGCGCTGACTTTAGTGCCGTGGCGTGGCTTTACACATGGCTTTGAAGCTATTGAGTGGATTGCTTTTGTGGTACTTGCCTTTGCTAGCGGCCTTTCAATTACCGCCGGTTACCATAGATTATGGTCTCACAAAGCTTATAAAGCGCATCCTGCAATGCGATTCTTATTTGCCCTTGGCGGAGCATTAGCACTACAAAATAGTGCATTGCATTGGTCATCAGATCATCGTATCCATCATAAGCACGTTGATAATAACGACAAAGACCCTTACTCAGCTAAAATGGGCTTTTGGTATAGCCATATTGGTTGGATGTTACGTGAATACCAAGCCAGTCGTTACCATGATTACAATAACGTCCGTGACTTACAAAAAGATGCCATCGTTATGTGGCAGCATAAGCATTATCTCGCCCTGGTGGTATTGATGAATATCGCACTGCCTGCATTTTTAGGTTGGCTCAATGGCGATATTATTTCGATGGTGCTGATGGCAGGGCTTTTACGTTTAGTGGTCGTACATCATTGTACCTTCTTCATTAATTCATTAGCCCATATCTGGGGTAGTCAGCCATATACCAATAAAAACACCGCTAAAGATAATGGCATTATTGCCTTACTGACCTATGGCGAGGGTTATCATAATTTCCATCACATTTTTGAAAATGACTACCGTAATGGTATTAAGTGGTGGCATTACGACCCAACAAAATGGTTAATTAAGTCTATGCAATGGTGTGGTTTAGCCACTGATTTACGAGTAGTACCACAAGAGCGTATTGAAAGTGCCAAACTTCAAATGCAATTATTAAGGGCGCAAAACAAAGTCGCACATTTACCCAATTGTGATGAAATAATCGCTAATTTCCAAGCCGAATATGATCTTATGAAGCAACACCTAGTGGATTATTATCAAGCGAAAAAGGCACTGTTAGATGCCAAACGTAAACAATTGAGTAACCAGCAATTAAAGTTACAAGTCGAAGAATTAAAAGCACGATTGTTAGCCCAAAAGAAAAATTGGAATAACCTCACTGCTGCTTATTAAAGTCTGTTTTAACCCATTAAAAGTAAACGGCTACCTTGCAAGGTAGCCGTTTGTGTTTATGATGGATAATCTTCCTTTTTAAGGGTTACCCATTAATGTCTGAATCGTCAGTTAAACTTACTGAATATAGCCATGGCGCCGGATGTGGCTGTAAGATTTCCCCGCAGGTCCTTAGCACCATACTTGCCTCATCTTTACCCTCTTTTACCGATCCTAAATTATTAGTCGGCAATCAAACCCGTGACGATGCTGCCGTTTACCAACTCAATGATGAAACCGGCATTATCAGTACTACTGACTTTTTCATGCCGATTGTGGATGATCCTTTTACCTTTGGCCGTATCGCGGCCACCAATGCTATCAGCGATATTTATGCCATGGGCGGCACTCCTATCATGGCCATAGCCATACTTGGCTGGCCAGTGAATATCTTAGCTGCAGAAGTGGCTCAAAAGGTTATTGAAGGTGGGCGCCAAGCCTGCGCTGATGCGGGAATAATGTTAGCAGGCGGTCACAGCATTGATGCACCTGAACCTATTTTTGGATTAGCAGTAACTGGGCAAATCCCCCTAGAGCAATTAAAGCGCAATAATACGGCAAAAGCTGGCGATAAACTGTATCTCACTAAACCGATAGGGATCGGTATTCTCACTACCGCGCAAAAACAAAAAAAGCTCACCGAGCAAGACAGTATGATTGCCATTGATGCCATGTGTCAGCTAAACAAGGTCGGCCAAGATATCGCCGCAATTGCTGGAGTCAACGCACTGACTGATGTCACAGGTTTTGGATTAGCAGGTCACCTGATTGAGGTCTGCCAAGGCGGCGATGTCACTGCGAATTTAGTATTTAATAGCATCCCATTATTAGACCGAGCGCTGCACTACTTAAACTTAGGTTGCACCCCAGGCGGTACCCAACGCAACTTCGACAGCTACCAGCAATACTTACCTGAAATGAGCGAGCAACAAACAGCGATTCTGTGCGATCCGCAAACCAGTGGCGGCTTGTTGATTGCAGTAAGCTCTGATGCTGAACAACAATTGGTTGCTTTACTCGAGGCGCAAAATATTGCCCCTATTTGTATTGGTGAACTGAGCGCCTCAAACGCTAATGCTGCATTAATTGCGCTAAATTAGAGAGTAACAAATGCCTGCTAACATCATTGCTAAAACCGACTATCAAGGTCTTTTTCTTCAGCAGCGTCCACTCATTGATGTGCGCGCCCCCATCGAATTTAGTAAAGGCGCCTTCGAGCACTCTGCCAATTTCCCGTTGATGAATGACAGTGAACGTACCAAGGTTGGTACTTGCTATAAAGAGCAAGGACAACAGGCGGCTATCGAGTTAGGGCATCAATTGGTTAATGGCAAAACTAAGCAGCAGCGCATTGAAAGCTGGCAGCAGTTTATCGCTAAGCACCCCAACAGCTACCTATATTGTTTTCGTGGTGGCTTACGTTCAAAGTTGTCACAGCAATGGCTGAAAGAGGCAGGCATCGATATCCCTTATATTGAAGGTGGCTATAAAGCCATGCGCCAATATTTAATTGATATCATCGATACCGCTGCGACTCAGCAGCCCTTAGTCATTTTAAGCGGCAGCACCGGCAGCGGTAAGACTGAGCTATTACAACTGCGACCAGAGTCCATTGACTTAGAAGCCATCGCCAATCATCGCGGCTCAAGCTTTGGTAAGAACCTTGAGCCCCAACCAACTCAAATCAATTTCGAAAATCAGCTAGCGACACAGCTACTACAACATCAGCAATTGCCACAACATAAAATCTTGTTAGAAGACGAAAGCTTCTTAATCGGGCGCTCTGCCATACCCAAAGCTTTTTACCAAGCGATGCAAGCCACTGAGATGATTGTATTAGAAGAAAGCTTAGCGAATCGTATAAATAGAATACATAAAGACTATGTTATTGATAAGTCAGCCGCCTTTATCACTAAATATGGCCAAGAACATGGAAAAGAACAGTTTAGCCAATACCTGCTTAGCAGCATTAATAGCATCAAAAAGCGCTTAGGCGGCAAGCAACACCAGCAGCTCAGTGCCATTATTGAAATTGCCATCAATCAACAGTTTTCAATCAACAATACCAGTGAACATTTTGAGTGGATTTCAATACTATTAGAGCGCTATTACGACCCTATGTATCAATACCAAATGAGCAAACGTCAGCAAAGGGTAAAATTTAGTGGTGATAAAATTGCGATCCAGCAATATTTAGATCAGCTAGCAGGATAATTCGCACACTCTGCACTCATAACAACAAACGGTTGCTGTTATGAGTGTCACATAGCAAAGAAAGGACCACCACTTAGCAACAGGTGCTTTACCCCATCACTTAACGACCATTAGCGCTTTTATTTAACCAGTAGTTGCGCTATCAAATAACTCTGTGACCTTAGCTTGTAGCCCATGGCGACCAAGTGAGACCCCATCAACCGCGGCATCAATATTCACAGTCACCTTAGACCAAAAACGCTTCGGTGGTGTTGTCAGTGCATGGCCGCCTTTATGGCTAAAATATGAGCCCCATAAGCCTTGTAATGACATCGGGATTACTGTGACGGGATCTCTCGCTAAAATCGCTTCGATACCGGGTCTAAACTCAGCAATGTCACCATCAACAGATAAATGTCCTTCAGGGAAAATACACACTAGCTCCTCGTTACCAAGGGCTTGATGGATCAGCTCAAATGCTTGCTTGTAGGTGGTTTCACAGTTTTTAGGTGAGCAAATAGGAATAACCCCAGCATGGCGAAAGAGATATTTTAATAACGGGATTTCACTGATGGATTTATCCATCACAAAACGAATAGGACGGGTGGATGCGCCCATAATAATTAAGGCATCAACATAGCTCACATGATTACAGACAATCACCCCTGCTCCCTGCGCCGGAATATTGTGACGCCCATTAACATTGACGCGGTAAATCAAGTGGCTCAACAGGTAACTGACAAAGCGCTGGGCAAACTCCGGTACCTGAGAATACACATATAACGCCACCGCGGTGTTCAATCCAGCAAGGAGTAAAAATAACTGCGGAATACTCCACTCTAAAAAGCCAAGTAACAACATAGATAACATTGCCGCCAGCACCATAAACAAGGCATTAATTATATTGTTTGCCGCAATAGCTTGAGCACACTCCCCTGGTGCTGCCCTAGATTGAATAAAGGCATACAAGGGCACAATGAATAATCCACCACTTATGCCAATAAACAGTAAATCAACCATCAGCCGATAATGCTGCGGATCAGTGATAAAGCGACTAAAGCTGAACACAAAACTGCTATCTAATGGCGCTGGCGGAATCGCAAAAATTAAATCAACCCCAAATAGCGTTAAACCTAAAACCCCAAAAGGCAACACGCCTAGCTCCACATGACCATAGGAAATCCGCTCACATATCCACGAGCCAATGGCGATACCAATGGAAAATAATGCCAACAATAACGACACCACGGTCGCATCGGCATACAGGTGTAATTTGGCAAAGTTTGGAAACTGGGTTAAATAAGTGGCGCCCAAAAACCAAAACCAGCTAATGGCGAGAATAGCCATCCAGATACTTGGGGTTTGCCTTACTTTGGCAATACTGCGCCACGTTCCCGTAAAAGGGGTAAATCGAATTTTACTGATTGCGCCTTGTGGCGGTAATGCAGGAATAGCCCGGCTCGATAAATAACCTGCAATGGACAAGGTCACCACAGTAACCGCTGCGCCAAGTAAACTATGCTCACTTGCCACTAACAAACCTGCAGACAAGGTGCCAACAAGGATCGAGATAAAGGTTCCCATTTCCACCCAAGCATTACCAGTAACTAACTCATCTTCTTTAAGCGTTTGTGGCAATAAGGAATACTTAACTGGGCCAAAATAAGCCGATTGACTGCCAGTAAGAAATAGCAGCACTAACATCAGCAAATAGCTTTGCGACAATATGGCAAAAGCCGCGCAAGACATGATCATAAGCTCCAGTAGTTTAAGTCGTCTTATCAGTCGCGCTTTGTCCATATTGTCAGCCACAACGCCTGCATGGGCTGAAAATAAGAAAAACGGTAAAATAAATACCCCGGCAGCTAAATTTACAAACATATTGACGCTAATCGACAGTGCATCTACCTGGCTGTAAGTCACTAGTAACAACAGCACATTTTTATAGATATTATCGTTTAATGCCCCAAGGCACTGAGTGATGAAGTAAGGGAGAAAACGTTTGGTTAATAGCATGAAACATCCTTATTTTGCCATTCCTGAGGTATAGCCTTGAATATATAGATAACAATTTTGGTAAGTCATTTTAGCCATGAATGTAGTGCTGAGTGAACATCCCCTCTCCTTGACGCATTGGGTTTACCCTTAAGTCGCTATTATCAATAATGCTTTGAACAACAAACTAACAGCAAACAAAATAAAAACAATGTACTTAACCCATTAATTTATAGACAGCTTGAGTATTTTATAAATGGCGGCCACAAAAAAGCCCTCTACTAGAGGGCTTAAATAAGTCATGTTGGCAATACTAGTTAGTCAGGATATCGTCCCAAGGTAAACTCGGGCTACCTACAACAATAAAGTTAGGATTTTCAAGAGTTTCACGTTCATTGTAAGTTAGCGGCTGCAGGTTAATATCCATTAATGCGCCGCCGGCTTCTTCTAGAATAATTTGCGCAGCGCCAGTATCCCACTCACCGGTTGGCCCTAAACGCACATAACAGTCAGCGCGGCCTTCGGCCACTAAACAACTCTTTAATGCTGCGCCGCCTAACACCACTAATTCGCAGCTGCTAGGATGACTGAGTAACTTTAATACTGATTGTGGATCTTGACGACGACTCACCGCAAGACGTAAACCTGATTCATTAATATCAGTAAGTGCTTTACTGGTAATACGCACTTCATTGTTAGCATCACGTTTGTAGGCACCTAAACCTGCAATCGCGTAATAACACACGTTTGTCATCGGCACATACACTATCCCCATCACTGGGCGATTATGCTCAACCAGTGCGATAATCACTGAAAAGTCACCACTACCAGCAATAAATTCACCAGTGCCATCTAATGGATCCACTAACCAATAACGTGGCCACTCACTACGCTCATTAAAAGGTATATCGGCAGCTTCTTCACTTAAGATTGGAATATCAGGAGTTAATTTAGCAAGTTCAGTACAAATAATTTCGTTTGCAGCCAGATCCGCTGAGGTGACAGGAGTATTATCAGATTTTATTTCGCGATCAAAATCACCTTTCAGATAAATATCGCGGATTTTTTGACCCGCCTCGGTGGCAATGCTGATGACTTGTTCAATTACTTCTTCTGGCTTCATAACGACTCCAATCGCCAAATAATACTCTGAATAGTGTCAAGTTAGACTAATTTACGATTTATTTGTAGTTAAATTAGATGAGTAAGCTGAAATATTTTAATCATCACTCAGTGATAACGCTTACAACATCTCAATTGGCTAAATTTAGCCACTAACACAGTAACAAGATTAACCCTGTAAATGTTGCTGGGCTAAAAATAATGCGCTCACACTTCTCGACTCTGAAAAATTTTAATCATTATTCATTCAGTGATAACGCTTACAACATCTCAATTGGCTAAATTTAGCCGCTAACACAGTAACAAGATTAACCCTGTAAATGTTACTGGACTAAAAATAATGCGCTCACACTTCTCGACTCTGAAAAATTTTAATCATTATTCATTCAGTGATAACGCTTACAACATCTCAATTGGCTAAATTTAGCCGCTATCACAGTAACAAGATTAACCCTGTAAATGTTGCTGGGCTAAAAATAATGCGCTCACACTTCTCGACTCTGAAAAATTTTAATCATTATTCATTCAGTGATAACGCTTACAACATCTCAATTGGCTAAATTTAGCCACTAACACAGTAACAAGATTAACCCTATAAATGTTGCTGGGCTAAAAATAATGTACTCACACTTCTCGACTCTGAAAAATTTTAATCATTATTCATTCAGTGATAACGCTTACAACATCTCAATTGGCTAAATTTAGCCGCTATCACAGTAACAAGATTAACCCTGTAAATGTTGCTGGGCTAAAAATAATGCGCTCACACTTCTCGACTCTGAAAAATTTTAATCATTATTCATTCAGTGATAACGCTTACAACATCTCAATTGGCGAAATTTAGCCCCTAACACAGTAACAAGATTAACCCTGTAAATGTTGCTGGGCTAAAAATAATGCACTCACACTTCTCGACTCTGAAAAATCAGTGTTATCCAGTAACGCTTGCCATTCATCAAGCGCCCACGGGATCACCTCAATGGGTTCAGGCTCATCACCTTCTAGGCTGCTTTCATATAACTCTTCAGCGATAAAAATTTGCATCTTACTGGCAAAATAACCCGGTGCTAAGCTTAGCTCTTTTAATAAGGTCAGCTTACGACTGGCAAAACCGATTTCTTCTTGTAGCTCACGATTCGCGGCTTCAACAGCCTCTTCGCCGGGATCAATCAAGCCTTTAGGAAAGCCCAACTCATAATTATCAGTGCCTGCGGCATATTCTTTAGCAAGCAAAAATTGACCTTGATGCACTGGCACGATCATAACCGCGCCGCGGCTGCCGCCACTCATTCGTTCATATTGACGTTCAATGCCATTAGAAAATTTTAGATGCAGCTGTTCAATCTGAAACAGTCGACTTTTGGCGACAATTTCGCGATGAAGAATTTCGGGCTTTTTATGCCGTGATGTCATTAAAACCTCGTATATGACGAATTTAGTAAGACCAGTTACAATCTTACTACCCTAGCTATATTCTACAACCGGAATTTACATGTTTCCTTGGCATAAGATAGACACTGTTTTACTCGATATGGACGGCACCTTACTGGATTTGCATTTTGACAACCATTTTTGGTTAACCTTGGTACCTCAACAGCTTAGTACACAAAAGCAAATATCGTTAGCCCAAGCGCAGGCACTAGTCGAGCAGTCCTACCATAAAGTTGTGGGCACCCTAGACTGGTATTGCATTGATTTTTGGCAGCAACAGTTAGACTTAGATATTCTCACCCTGCATTATTCACTGGTTGAGCGAATTCAAATGCGCCAAGACAGCATGCCGTTTTTAGAGGCGCTGGCTACGGCAGGTAAGCAACGAATTTTGTTAACCAATGCTCACCCTAAAAGCCTAGAACTTAAACTGGAGCATACTGAACTGGCAAGAGGCTTAGATAAGATGATGTCGAGCCATGAAACCGGTTATCCTAAAGAGCACCCTGAGTTTTGGAAGCACGCATTCCAGCAGTATGACTTAGATCCAAGCCGCTGTTTATTTGTTGATGACAATGAAAATATTCTTGAAGCGTCACGTTTGGCGGGTGTTGGCTTTCAATTAGGTATTAGCAACCCTGACAGTCAAAAGCCCAATAAAGATTTTATCGATTTTCCTGCCATTGATGATTACCAATTGTTGCATCAGGATTTATTAGCAGCAGTAACAGCTTAAGTGCCGCTAATCACTAATCGCCAATAAAAAAAGGCAGCTGATGTTATTCAGCTGCCTTTTACATGTTCAATGAAGGAGTCGTGACTATAAGCCGGGGATGGTACCTTGGTAATTAACCGGAAAGTAGCCTTCACTATCTTGTTTACCCAAAAAGCTTAATGCCTGAGTTAAATCTTTAGGTTGATCATGGGTCGGTTTAATCTTAGCACTGACCACGATACGATTATTTTCACCTAAAGTGGCGCTACCTTGAATCCCCATTTTGTTCATCGAGTCATCAGTCATCAATTGCACTTGGCCATCAATACAACTTAAGCCTAGAGCGATATCCCCTAAAGGATATTCACCAAACTGATTTTTAACATCAATACGATTTAAAAATAGCTTACCGGATAACTGTTCACACCAAGGCGTACCTTGCTTAAGGCTTTCTACAATTAAACTGACATCACCATCAACCATGGTTCTAAAGGGTAATCGGGCATTGCCTAATAAAAATTTATTCGGCGCTTCAAAGCGCAGGTTTTCAGCTGAGACACCTGCTAAAGACCAGCTAATATCACCCTGACCACTGACTGGCGTTGCGCGGCTGCCAATCTGTAGATCGACATTGAGCTGACCAATAAATAATGTCCAAGGATTTAAATCCCATGACACTTGCTCAATCAAACGGCGATCAATGGACACCAAATCCGCAGAGCCTTGCCACAAGGTACCACTGACACCGCTTACCTTGATATTATTGGGTAATGGCGCAATCCCCACTAACCAATTTGCAGGGATAAATACCACCAAAAAGATCAGGTAAACGAACACACCTAAAATAATTTTCTTAATCAAACTCACTACTATACCTGCTTACTTAGATAACTGAATACGGCGCACTTTGACAAAACCTGCCAAATCAGACTCTGATACATCAACACTTTCTAGGGTTAAGCCTTTTTCTTCAACCAGTTCATGTAAGTAATCAAGTAAACTGTCAAACGGCACATCATCCATCCACAACTGGATTTTATTGCCCTGTGGCTGCATACGGGTAATGTCTAAATCATACTGCCCAGCTAATTGGTTCACAATCGAACTTAAGCTGCCTGATGCATTTGGCCTTGAACCTTGCTGTTTTAAACCAGCAATTTTATTGGCTGATTGTTTGACATAATTTAAGGTTTGCTTGGCTGCTTGATGATCTTTTTCAGCATTGTCTGCCGCAGTTGCAATTGGGCTCCAAATGCCCCAATACAAAATCCCGATAACCACAAACACTGCACAACTGCCGACTAATTGCTGTTCACGTTGCGCAAGGCCACGCCACCAAATTTGCAAATTTTCCATCTTATTTGCCCTTCAAGGTAATTGTGGTATTCACTTCATTGTCACCGCTATTGATGGCGCCCATATCAAAATCATAACGCGCTTCAACCAGTTGCTTAAATTTATCCACGTGATCATAACTTTTTGCGGTCACCTGCATACGCAGTTCATTACGGCCAGCATCAAAACGAATCGAGTTCGGTTTTAAATCGGGCACTTTTTGGAATGACTCTTTTAGGCCATCAAGCATGTCAAAGAAAGCAGCGCCGCCGCCCTGACCTTTAAGGCTACGTAGTTGCGAGTCCAGCTGCGAGCGAATATTAACAATCCGCTTAACTCCTGGGTTAACACGCTTAAATATGGCTTCGCTTTGCTGTTTTAGTTCAGCGGTTTGCTGATTTAACTGATGAATGGTTAAGCCTTTATTCACTAGTCCAAGCACAATGGCAATGAGTGCCACAATAGCAACATTTTTCCATAGCATCAGGTGTTTACTGTATTCACGCTTTGGCTGATACACACCGGTTAATAAATTAATTGGCGCCTGTAAAATACCTTTTGCCAGTACCATCATCGGAATATCTAAGGGTTTTGCTTCCACTTCCGCATTGATAAACACTAAGTCTTCACTATAGGCGGCAATTTTTAGCGCAGGATCAGCATCACTTCGACGCGATAGCAGCTCAGGTAAGGCAAAATCTAACCATGTTTTTGGCAAGCTCACACCACTACCTTCACCGGTACGCAGTAACAGTTCATCACCCATATCCAGCGCTGCCCAACTGCATTGATCTAGCGGTAAGGCTAAACAATCAGGGACAATACTCTTTACTTTAATGCCAGCATCAAGCAGCCAAGATAACCAGTTTTGCATTTGCTCATGGGCCACTGCGGCGACATTTAACTGCTCACCATCACGGGGACCAACCACAAAATGCATGGTTTCAACATCGGAGGCGATGGTTTCTTCCAGCATAAAAGGGAGTGCCTTTAACGCTTGGCGCTGATTTTTTTCAGGCAATGTAATTTGAGTCAATGTCATACTGGCCGCTGGCACCAACACATCCACCGGACGATTGCCCGCGCGCTCAGTCAAACTGGTTAAGCTCGCTGCATCGCTTAACTCACCTGAAGCAATAATTTCTTGCTCTTGCTCTGACCATACCAGCCACGAACAAGGACTTGTTGATGTTTTCCCTAATCGGATAAAAAGCCGTTCAGACACTGTCATTCTCCACAAGCTTCAAACTGCCACAGGCTAAACGAGCCAAGGTTAATTGAAGCGGATTGTTACCCATATTCATTATTGCTGATCACCGTATTGACGACTGATCACATCAAACTTGTTATTACTGCGACGCAAAACGCTATCCATTCTAAACATCGCATTATCCACTTTAGCGCCCGCTTTTAATAAGAAGTAATTACTATCGACCACTATGCTCGATTTCATATTACTTTCAGTGGCTAAACTCGCTAAGGAATTATTTTCCCAAAACTCTGCCGCGGTCTCAAAACCATCTGCAGGTCGTTGGTTAATTAAACTTTCCGCATCGCTTTGGCTAATCTTGTTTTCTAGCATACCCACTAACAATGCTGCTTGTTCAACCTTGAGGGTATTCACATTAAGCAATTGTTGGTTATTACCTGGTATCGCGCAAATATAAGGCAACAAGGTTAAATACACTTGCTGGTTATATCCTAATACCGCCCGCAGCTCACTGCGATGATTCATTAAGGTGTTGGCTGCTCGATACGGCGTATTACGAGACTCATAATCAGCATCTTCAGCGCCATAGGGCATTGCTACCGTATCTTCGTCAATATAATCAATCAAAGTATGGGTCAGTCGCTCGGCGCCAAATTCATCCATACCTAGGGCAACCAGCAGTGACATATACTGAGTCGCGGCTAATGATAATTTAGGTTGGCCATTTTCAACTTCGGTTGACTTAACTGACAAGGCGTTAAGATTAAAACAAGAACGCATATCTTGGATCTCACCGCCAATTTCGCCGTACTCAGCCGGAAAAATCACATCAGCTAAAGCCCAATATTGTTGTAAATGCACCGTGCCGTCAGCATCTTCCATATCTTGCTTTAAAATCTTTTTACCTAACTCTTCTGCCGAAATGGCATACCAATAGGCTTGATCATACTGGGCTAAATTTAAGGTGCGGCGCATGGATAACTGATTACGACTGGTAATATTGGTGGCAATAATCACTACTAAAGCAACCACCAGTAACACCACTAATAACGCTACCCCGCGCTGTTTACGCAAACCGGGCGATTGATATCTCATCATCCGTCTTCACCCGTGCTAGAGCCATTGCTACCGCTGTTATTGCCGCTGTTATTACCGGTATTACTGCCGCTATTACCGGTATTGCTGCCGTTGTTACTGCCATTCTCATCGCTATTGTCACCGTTACTGGCTGCGGCATCACCGCCACCTTTAGGCAGTAAAAAACGACGTTCAATGATACCTAAGCCTTCAATTTCTAATTTCATCGCGATGCCAAGTGGCAGTTGTGAAGCATCAACTTTTCGCTCCCATTTATCACCGACAAAAAACGAATACTCGACGGAAATGACATCTTTAATGATCAAACTTTTTAATGGTTCTGCACCCACTTCTGGCTCAGGGTAAGGGTAATACCAACGCTCTAAGCGGCCTTCTTGCACCACATATGACACCGATTGCAAACTGCCCCTTGGCAACATGCCATCAGGGTTGAGCCAACCTAAACGGAAAAACACCAGCGCTTCGGTTTCCGAGTCCAGCATGTTATCGCCCGTTTGAAACACAGTGCTGGTGCGCTCGCCGTCTAAGCCACGTTGTGTTCGGGCCACCATCTGGCCTAAATCACGTTCGATAATGCCAAAACCTTGCTGCAAGGCTTTCAAACGGATTGAAAATTCTTTGGTGGCTTCATCGTTTTTCATCACGGTTGACAGTACCGAGTTCGATGCCAGCCCGATCATGGCAAAAATACCAATAGCAATCATCATTTCCAGCAAGGTAAAGCCTGCTTGGCGATGATTGTCGCTGTGTCTTGAGCGCTTAGCCTTCATTGTGAACATAGCTACTCACTTGTGCGACGGTGCGATTAAATCTGTCGTCATCACTGACTAATACTCTGATCATTCTGAAATTGTCGTCGGTGGTTTTAATCACTTCTTGACGCCAATACCAATCTTTATCGGCTAACTCTACCTGACCATTTTTAGTGCCCAGCTCAGGAAAAGGCTGCGTTAATCTAACCTCAACCATTTGGTTGCTAGCCACCCACTGGGCTAAGGTACGCTCTTCTAAAATCGGCAGGTTGGCCATTTGATCGCCAATGCTTTTGGTGACAGCAACCGCAGCAATAGAAAACACCGCCAACGCCACAATGACTTCAAGTAAGGTCATGCCTTTACTGTATTTCATCAAAGCTTCCTATGGCTAAACGCCCTAATGCATCACCCACCACGAGCACTTCAATCTCTTTACCTTGGTCGTCATCGGTCAAAAAGCTCAACTCAAACGTCGACATTTCGCCACTGGGAAACAGTAAGATTTGCGGCTCGAGATTTTTCTTTTTATCTTCTTTTGAGGCTTCAATTAATGGCTCATCAAACCAAGATTCATCATCTTCATCTTCTTGAACTAATGGCAAACCATCAAGCAGTAGACTCAAACTCACACCTGGGTCCATTTGCCTTGGGGCAAGTTGACGGTCTTGGGTTATTGGGTGCCATTTTTTTTCATCGTAATAGACAAATTGATATTCATCTTCTTCGACGACAATACCTAAAAATTGACCACTTAAAATGGTTTCTTCAATCACTAATTCAGTGGTCGCAATAAACTGACGGGCAGTTTTGTTTAACGCTTGCTCAGGCCCAGAAGTACTGGTTGTCATTGTGACGGCAGCCGCAGCTAACCCCATCAATAAGGCAACCAGTAATACTTCTAAGAGGGTGAACCCCGATTGGCGTGTAGATATCATCATCTATTATTAGACTTCGTGGTTACTGGAAGTTTTGCAGATTCCAGTTGCCGATATCATCTTCAGTTCCCACTTGGCCATCAGGACCAGCACTGAAAATATCAATACGGCCATTTTCGCCTGGGCTTAATAGGTAGTAATCGTTGCGCCAAGGATCCTGTGGTAAACGCTTGATGTAACCGTCTGGGCGGTAATTACGTGGCTCAGGCGATGAGGTTGGCTTTTGCACTAAGGCATCTAAGCCTTGATCCGTTGTTGGGTACACACTGTTATCTAGGCGGTACATATCAAGGGTGTTTTCTAACGCGACAATGTCAGAAACCGCTTTTTGGATATCCGCTTTGTCTTTGTTACCCATTAAGTTAGGCACAACCATAGAGGCCAAAATACCTAAAATAACAATAACAACCATGACTTCAAGTAAGGTAAAACCGGCTTGCTTACCACGGGTTTGATTTCGATTAGCTTGCATTAACAACTTCCTCCGACGCGCACACTCGGTGCGGTAACAATAAATAGTAAATAACTTGGATACTTAAGCGCTGATCAAGTTATTCAATTCTAAAATAGGCTGTAAAATTGCCATCACGATAAATAACACCACCGAGGCCATACTGACCACAAGCATGGGTTCAAATACCCCGAGGGCAATATTCACATTGGACTCAAATTCTCTGTCTTGGTTATCTGCAGCACGTTCTAGCATTTGCTCCAGCTGACCACTTTTTTCGCCTGATGCAATCATATAGAGCATCATAGCCGGAAAAAGTTTGGTATTAGTTAGCGCCGCGCCCAAACTGGTACCTTCGCGCACTCTTGCTGTAGCTTCATCCACTGCCGCGCGCACTTTGACGTTTTGCAGCACTTCACTGGCAATACGCATGCCCTCAAGCAAAGGGACAGAACTTGCTGACAAGATACTTAAGGTTCTTGCAAAACGGGCGGTATTCAGGCCTTTACTGACTTTGCCGATAACCGGCGCTTTGAGTAACCAGGTGTCATATTGCATTCTAAAGTTTGGCTTTTTTAGTAGCTGCTTTAGTAGTGCAAACAAACCAATCAGTGCCACAAGCACAAATACCCCATAATTTTGCACAAAATCAGAGGCGAGGATCAAAAACTGGGTTGAACCGGGTAGCTCTTGGCCCATGTGTTCAAACTGACCAACCACCTTAGGTACTACTGCTGCCAGTAATACCGCAATCACGCCTATGGCGACAATGGTTAATACCATAGGGTAAATCATTGCCTGAGTGAGCTTAGATTTAAGCTGCTGACGGCGTTCGGTGTAATCAGCTAAGCGGTTTAGTACCACCTCTAAATGACCAGACTTTTCACCTGATGCCACCATAGCGCGGTACAAATCATCAAATACATGGGGAAATTCGGCTAAAGAATCAGCCAAGCTGTAACCTTCAACAACTCGCGAGCGCACCGCCATCACCAAACTGGCAAGACGATCTTTTTCACATTGCTGACCAACCGCTTTGAGTGATTCCTCGATGGGTAAACCTGCAGCCACCAGTGTCGCAATTTGACGGGTAATAAGGGCTAGCTCCGCCACTGAAATGCCGCGTTTGAAAAACGTCAAACCACTGCTTTTGGCCTTGGCTTCTTTTTCAGCAACCGGTTCTAGCTCTAATGGCATTAAGCGTTGTTCACGTAGTTGACTACGTGCATGACGAGCCGTATCGGCCTCTATCACCCCTTTTTGCTGTTTACCATTGCTATCAAGGGCTTTATATTCAAACGCTGCCATTCATTATTCCTCGCGGGTCACGCGCAGTACTTCTTCAAGGGTGGTAACCCCTTTCAGTACTTTGCTCATGCCATCATGACGGATACTTGGAATAGTTTGACGGACATATTTTTCAATGGCTAACTCACCGCGGCCACCGTGAATTAATTCACGAACGTTGTCATCAACAGTGAGTAATTCATGGATACCGGTACGGCCTCGATAACCATTATGGCCACAAGCTTTACAGCCTTTAGCGCGATAAATCACTCGGGTATCATTGACCGTTATGCCTAATAATTCGCGCTCACGTTCATCTGGCTCATGCTCGACCTTACATTCGTTACACAAAGTACGAATAAGTCGCTGGGCTAATACACCCAGTAAGCTTGAAGACACCAAGAAAGGCTCAACACCCATGTCTTGCAAACGAGTAATCGCGCCCGATGCCGTGTTGGTATGCAAGGTCGAAATAACCATGTGACCGGTTAACGAAGCTTGCACTGCAATTTGTGCGGTTTCTAAATCTCGAATTTCACCAATCATGACCACATCAGGATCTTGACGTAATATTGCCCGCAATCCGCGAGCAAAGGTCATATCCGCCTTCATATTCACTTGGGTTTGGCCAATGCCTTCCAGTTCATATTCAATCGGATCTTCAACGGTTAAAATGTTGGTATCTTTTGAGTTAATCTCAGTTAAACCCGCATACAGGGTGGTACTTTTACCTGAACCTGTTGGGCCCGTTACCAAAATAATACCGTGCGGTTTACGAATTAACGCTTCAAACTCATCTTGGATAGACAGGGTCATACCCAATAATTTTAAATCGAGGTTGCCGGTGTTTTTATCCAGTAGTCGTAATACCACTCGCTCACCATGGCTTGACGGCATGGTAGAAACACGCACATCAACTGCGCGGCCGGCAATACGTAATGAAATACGGCCATCTTGCGGCACACGTTTTTCTGCGATATCCAAACGCGCCATTACCTTAATACGCGACACCAGCAATGAAGACAGTTTACGGTTAGGCTTTAAAACTTCTTTCAAAACCCCATCAATACGGAAACGTACGATTAATTGCTTTTCGTAGGTTTCGATATGGATATCAGAGGCTTCTTCTTTAATCGCTTCTGATAACAAGGCGTTGATCAATTTAATGATTGGCGCGTCATCATCACCTTCAAGCAAATCTTCGGTTTGCGGCAGTTCTTCGGCGAGGGTAAATAAGTCCATTTCATTGCCAATGTCTTCCATCAGCTGCTGAGCTTCTGATGAATTGGCTTGGAATGTATGGGTTAATTTCGCTTCAAAGTCTTCAACCGGCAGCTTAACTAACACCAGCTCTTCACCGGCATAACGGCGCACTTCAAGCATGGCATCAAGTGGGGTATTACTGGTGTAGTAAAGCTTTAGGGCATCCGCTTCTTTTGCCAATGCCAAATTAAAGCGATGAGAAAAAGCAAATGGCAGGCGTTCACGACTGTTGGAGTGAAACACCTCATCATTAAGCTCTTCGGCTTCTAAGCCTAAATCGGTAGACACCTGTGCCAATTGTTCAGTCATTGCTGCTTCACTCATTGGCATCATCTTCTTGTTCGGTTTCAGCAGCTTCAGTGACTGCATTGTCGAGATCTTTTCTTTCGCTAATATGCTTAAGCGCAGGGTCTGTTTCGCGCATCTTAGTTTCTAACTCTTTACCTTCTTTGTAACGATTAAGCACTTCGTTCACTTCATCAGGTAAGTAAGCTTCTTGATCCCACTCAGTTAACACTGGCACATTGGTCTTAGGCATTAAGTTTACGCCGCGCTCTTGTTGCTCAAGCTGCAGGGCGCGGAAGTAGTTATATTTACGACCAGCGATGCCTTCCATGGTGATACCGTCACGAATAATGGTTGGCTTGATAAATACCATCAAGTTCTTCTTTTTCTTACCGCTTGATGAAGACTTAAATAAATGACCGATAATCGGTAAGTCACCTAAAAATGGCACTTTTTGTACTGACTCTTGTACTTCTTCGTTAATCAAACCGCCCAGTACGACAATCTGCCCAGAATCAGCCATAACCGTGGTGGTTAAGCGACGAGTAGCGAATGTCACGTCGACCCCCGTTTTACCGTTAATACCTGACACTTCTTGCTCAATGGTCAGCTTAACCGCATTACCTTCGTTGACTTGTGGTACCACTTTTAATTTAACGCCCACTTCTTTACGTTCAACGGTTTGGAATGGGTTGCTGTTACCGTTACTTGAGTTTTGGCTACCGGTAAGAATCGGTACTTCGTCACCAACGATGAATGATGCTTCTTGGTTATCAAGAGTGGTAATAGAAGGTGTTGCAAGTACATTTGATTTGGTATCACTTGAAACCGCTTGGATTAAGGCGCCGAAGTCACCCATTGCCACGCCCCAAGCCATGCCGTTCACTTTACCTAATGCTTGCGCCAGTAAGGTAATATCGCCACGGGTATCTGGATTCTTTGTTTCGATTGGTAGTCCTGTATTAGGATCCGTGGTAATAACAGTATTCCCTTCTTCACCTTGTGCTTGCCATACACCTGCGCCAATCTCACCTATGGTTGGGCCTAAGTTATTAAACTGAGTACCGCCACCAGCAGCAGATGCCCATTGAATACCAAAGCCAACATCATCGCCTTCAGATACTTCAACAATAATCGCTTCAACCAATACTTGTGCACGGCGAATATCTAGCTGGTTAATCACGCTTTCGATGGTGCGCATTTGATCCGGTTCAGCGCTGATCACCAAAGCATTGGTATCAACGTGAGCCATAATATTAATTTCTTTACGCTTGCTACCCGAGGTTTTACCCGCATCTTGATCGCTCACCAGTTGGTCAGCAAAACCGGTTAACACTTCAACTAAATCTTCAGCTTTTGCGTAACGTAAGTAGCGAACTTTAGTGTTACCAGTGTTAGCTTGCTCGGCATCTAGACGACGAATTAGGTCAACTACCCGTTGACGGCTTTTTTCATCACCACTCACAATCACCGCATTCATACGCTCATCAGCTACCACTTTTGGCGCTTGGCCGGGCATTTGCGCTTGATTCGCCGTTGAGCGATATAAGGTATCAACAATACGGACAATCTCACCGGCTGATGCATATTCAAGGGATACCACTTCAACTGCGGTATCACCTTGCTTATCAACGCGGCGTACAATTTCTACTAATTTATTTACGACAGCAGCACGACCTGAAATCATCAATACGTTAGATGGGTCGTAGTTGACTACGTTACCGCCACCAGCATTATCATTAAGCTGGCGCAGTAATGGCGCTAGTTGTTTAGCTTCGGTGTTGTATAACGCCACAATGCGGGTGACCATTTCATCCCCCAAACCTGGGGTGTTGTCGTCAGCGACGCGAATGGCAGCTGTTTTAGCATCTTTATCTTTAATGACTTTAATAACGCGGTTTTCCATTTCAACCACGGCATAGCCATACACTTGCAAAACATTGAGGAAGAACTGGTAGTACTGTTCGTCATCTAATAAGTCGTAACTGCGGACGTTAATTTTGCCGCGAACAGTGGGATCAACGATGATGGTCTTATTGAGGTTTTTACCTACAATATTAATGAATTCCTGAATGTCTGTGCCTTTGAAATTGGCAGCATACTGTTCCGACCAAGCAGCTTGAGAAGCCAGCATGGCAATACCGGCAACCATTCCAGCAAATAACTTGCGTCGAATTCCGTAACTCTTCATTATTTTCAATCCTCTACTGCCCATACTATTCTGGCAAACTAAAAATTATTTCAACTAACTGCCCATCACGTTCGACCATGACGCCAATTTCGGTTAATTCTGCTAATTGCCCCATCACTTCTAACGACTGACTCATATCAGTTAAGTCGTAGCCGTTGATGGATTTGGCTAAATCATTTGCTTTAAAACCTGCTGAGGCAAATAAAGACTTGTTTTTGCCCGGGTTTAATCGATAACCACTGATGCCATCTGCACCGCGAACAGGTGAGATAGCCAGGTAGTCGGTTAATTTACCCGGGTCGGCTAGTAATTCATCACGTGAATCGGCTAACTCTTGAGAGAGCACACTGCGCTGAACTGTTTGCGCGGTGCGATTTTGTTTTGCTTTTTGAAGTGATTCATTGGCTTGGCTTTGAGTGGTGTAATTTAAGCCATCAAGCATTAAGGTTTCGTAGCGGCCGGCATTGGTAATAATAATGCGGTCAGCATAAACCTCTTTTAACGACGCTGAAGTGCCTTTGATTTTATCACCTAAGCTGTAGGTTTCTTGGCTGCCTTTTGATTCGATAACCGCAAGGCCATGTGAATCAGAAGTTGATGCCACCACGCCTGTCAGCAAAATAGACAAGTTAGTTTTAGGCGCATCGGTAATTTGTTCCACTGGGGCAGGCTTTTTCGCTTGGCTATCACTAACGCCTTTTTTTCCAAACAGTGATAACTGCTGCACACCACTGAGCTCAATACGTTTCGCGCTAGCAGAAGATGTTGGCGATGGCTGCCATGCTACAGCTTGAGAATTAACTGGCATTAACTTCCAAGTGATCTGAGCCGCAATGGAAAGCACGATCACTAATCCTAACCAAAAAAAGGCCACGCTCAGCTGCTTTTGAGGAAGAGCTGCAACCTTGGTAATAACTTTATCTAATACATCCATATTTGCTTTGACCCTCAGCACAGGTCGCTGTTCTTATTCTGTTAATTTAGGAAATACTGCATCATGCTAACCTACACGGCTTATCGCAACAAGCCCATAGCATCTTGATTGGCGAAATACAGCCGATTATGCTACATTTGCGCGCTTAAAAAGGCTGTGAGAAATGCCACTATTTAGGTTCTTGCCTCCATTTTACATGTGAAAAATGTCAACCTTGTGAACTCATACCACTTTTGAGAGGGCTTAAAGAGCATGGCTCAAGTTAATACTATGTCAGTAAGGTTAGATAAATGGTTATGGGCGGCACGTTTTTATAAAACTCGCTCGCTAGCAAAAGACATGATCAATGGTGGCAAAGTTCACTATAACGGCCAAAGAGCCAAATCGAGCAAACTTGCAGAAGTCGGTGCAACCGTGCGACTTCGCCAAGGGCACGATGATAGGGAAATAATTATTGCTCAATTGTCTGAACATCGACAAGGGGCTGCTATAGCGCAAACGCTATATCAAGAAACGGCTGAAAGCATCAAAAAACGCGAGTTTAATGCTGAAGCCAGAAGATTAAATATCTTAAATAATCCGGCGCCTGAAACTAAGCCGGATAAAAAGCAACGTCGACAACTTAAACGCTTTAAAGAGTTATAAGCTCTTTAACGGCACAACAAATTGAGAGACCACATGAGCAAAGATCTATTACATCGCTACTTATTCGATAATGCCGAAGTCCGTGGTGAAATGGTACAACTGGAAAACAGCTACCAAGAAATTTTAGCCGCCCATGATTACCCTGTTGCATTGCAGCACATCATTGGCCAATTAATGGCGGCAACATCATTGTTGACAGCCACCATTAAATTTACTGGCGACATCAGTGTGCAATTGCAAGGTGATGGCCCAGTATCTTTAGCGGTTATCAATGGCAGCAACTTACAAGCCCTACGTGGCATCGCCCGCTGGAAAGGTGAGTTAGCAGATGACGCTTCACTGGCGGAGCTGTTTGGCCAAGGTATTATGGTGATTACCCTAACCCCTGATGAAGGCGAACGTTACCAAGGTATTGTGTCTCTTGAGCATGCTGATTTAGCCGCCTGTTTAGAAGAGTACTTCAACCAATCAGAGCAGCTACCTACAGTGATCCGTTTATTTGCTGACGGTAAACAAGCTGCCGGTATGTTGTTACAGGTATTACCGACTGAAAACAAAGAAAACGAAGAGTTCGAACACTTATCTGCGCTGACTCATACTATCAAGTCAGAAGAGCTATTTGGCTTAACCGCAGAAGAAGTGTTACATCGTTTATACCATCAAGAAGAAGTGCGCTTATTTGATCCTATCGATGTCACCTTTAAGTGCAGCTGCTCAAAAGAGCGTAGCGCTAAAGCGCTGGCGACCTTAGAGCAAGCAGAAGTAGAAGCCATACTCGCTGAAGAAGGTAAAATTGAAATGGACTGTGAATATTGTCCTGCAGTTTACAACTTTGACAGTATCGATATTGCGGCAATCTTTGCTGGCAACATGAGTGCAGACAAGCAGCAATAACTGTTATTTACTCAAGTAAACTTTCAAAAAAAGCGCCTAGAGCGCTTTTTTTATCGCTAAAAATCCCCCTTCCAACTAAAAAAAAGCCGCTAATTACAAAAAAGTTACCAAACTGTTACTCACCACTGCCGTTATTGCGTTATTATTAAATTGCATTGGGATCGCTGATTTAGTGTTCAACCGAACCTTAATTCAGCCTCACCTAAGCCAAACTTAAGCAAGCTAACGTAAGTCATCCTAAACAAAAAAATCGGCGCCATAGACCGATAAACGACCTACTTATGACGGAGAACCACTCGATGACAGATGAAACCAACAGCGTACACCTCAACCTTACTAGCGCTGAGTTAATTGAACTTGCTTTACAACGTAATGAAGGGACATTAACCGCCAATGGCGCACTGGTAGCAAAAACCGGCGCAAGAACAGGTCGCTCCCCCAACGACCGCTTTATTGTTCAAGAAGCCAACACCCAAGATGAAATCGACTGGGGCTCAGTCAACAAAGGTATCGCAGCCGATACCTTTGATGCACTTTGGGGCCGTGTTGAAGCCTACCTTGCTGACAAGGAGCTTTTTGTTTCTGAACTTGAAGTGGGTGCCTCTGATGAGCACTACCTTCCGGTTCGTGTTACTACAGAATATGCTTGGCATCAGGTATTTGCCCGTAATCTATTTATCACCCCAGAAAGCTTTAACCGTGGCGATAAACCCGTATGGCAAATTATCAATGCACCTGATTTTGTCTGCGATCCTGCCCGTGACGGCACCCACTCTGATGCGGTAGTGATGATTAACTTTGCCGCCAAAAAGGTACTGCTTGCAGGGCTTAAATACGCAGGCGAAATGAAAAAGTCGATGTTCTCGGTGCAAAACTTCTTATTGCCAGCAAAAGGGGTATTGCCAATGCATTGCTCCGCTAACGTGGGCGCTAAAGGTGACACCACCTTATTCTTCGGTTTATCAGGCACAGGTAAAACCACCCTTTCAGCCGATCCTAAGCGCTTTTTAATTGGCGATGATGAACATGGCTGGGCACCGGGCGGGGTGTTTAATATTGAAGGCGGCTGCTACGCTAAATGTATCGACTTAAGTCAAAAAAATGAGCCGGTTATTTGGGATGCGATTCGCTTTGGCACCGTACTTGAAAACGTGGTGTTAGATGACTCCCGCACTCCTGATTACACTGATACCAGCTTGACTGAAAACAGCCGCGCCGCCTACCCACTTGAGCATATTGCCCAGCGAGTAGAAGAAAATCGTGGCGCTGAGCCTAACTCAGTAGTGTTTTTAACCTGTGACGTATCAGGGGTGTTACCGCCAGTATCGGTATTAACCAAAGAGCAAGCGGCTTATCACTTCTTGTCAGGTTATACCGCTAAAGTGGGCTCAACTGAAATGGGCTCAACTGCGGCAATTCAATCGACCTTCTCGACCTGTTTTGGAGCGCCGTTCTTCCCACGCCCTGCAGGGGTTTATGCTGAACTATTGATGAAGCGCATTGAATCATTTGGCAGCCAAGTTTACTTGGTAAATACTGGCTGGACTGGCGGACCTCACGGTGTCGGTAAGCGTTTTGATATCCCTACGACCCGCGCCATTGTCGATGCCATTGTCAGCGGCGAGCTTAAAGACGTTGAAACCATGCACATTGATAAACTTAACCTTAAGGTACCTGTCGCGGTATCAGGGGTTGAAACTGCATTATTAAACCCAGTAAACACTTGGACTGATAAAGCAGAATATGCCAAATTTGCGCAGCAACTTGCCGAAGAGTTCACCGCAAACTTTGCTAAGTATCAGGTGTCTGATGAGATTAAAAATGCTGGCCCTAATAGCTAGTGTTGAGCCGATGACCCATTAACTGGTCATCAATGCACGACCAAGCTAAAGAGCAAACAAAAAGCCGCAAATCCCCAGTTGCGGCTTTTTTAATGGCGTAATTTACTTTCCTTTAATCAGTATCAATCTACTATTGCCTCCATAGAGAATTAATTTAAGATGACACAATAAACTTTGGATATATCATAGGGATATCTATGCGCCGCGCCATCATTGCCACTCTGGTGATTAATTCATTCTTGCTGCTCAATAGCAATGCATTCGCCACTGAAAACCTTAGTAAGCATTCTGAAAAAATAATAACTGCCAGCCCTAGCGTTAATAACACCTTTGTAAACGATGCTATTTTGCCGCCAATTGCCAGCTGGCAAGGCGCCAGTGAAGCATTAGTTCAATCAAAAAATGCACCATGGGCCACTCCTTTTGAGCAACACGGTTTAATCAGCAGCCCTAATTACCATGATACCCAGCAATGGCTCACCAAACTTGTCAACAGCAGCGATTTGCTGCAACAAGTCTCCATCGGTAAAAGCCCCCAAGGCCGTGATATTTGGATGCTGATCGCATCAGAAGAAGGGGCGGCTAATGCTAAAGCGCTTAGCGGTAATAATAAACCCACAGTGCTGGTACAAGCGGGGATCCATTCTGGCGAGATTGATGGCAAAGATGCCGGCATGATGTTGCTACGTGACATTAGCCATGGCGATAAAAAAGCCCTGCTGGATAAAGTAAATCTGTTGTTTGTGCCCATTTTAAGTGTCGATGGTCATGAGCGCAGTGATGAGTTTAATCGGGTTAATCAACGCGGGCCGGTTGATATGGGCTGGCGCACTAACGCTAGAAACCTGAATTTAAACCGTGATTACGCCAAGTTAGACACCCTTGAATTGCAACATATGATCCGCGCCATCAACTTATGGCAGCCTGACTTGTACATTGATGTCCATGTGACTGACGGCATCGACTATCAATACGATGTCACCTTTGGTTATAACGTCAAACAAGGCTATAGCCCAGCAAGTTTTGATTGGCTGGAAAACTATTATCGTCCTGAAGTTGAAGCGGCGCTGACCAAGCAAGGTCATGTCCCAGGCGGATTAGTGTTTGCCATTGATAATGCCGATATGTCTAAAGGGCTGTCTTACTGGAATCCAAGCCCTCGCTTTTCAAATGGTTATGGTGATGCGCGCCATTTACCGACCATTTTAATTGAAAATCACAGCCTAAAACCCTTTAAACAACGGGTGCTCGGTACCTATGTGATGCTTGAGCAAACCCTCAAAACGGTTGCCAAGCATGGCACTAAATTAAAAGCGGCAATCTATGAAGACAAGTACCGCACTCCGCAGCAACTTGCGTTAACTTGGCAAAGCGTCAAACAACCCCAAGGTTGGGATTTTAAAGGCATTGACTACAGCGTTGAGCAAAGTGACATTAGTGGCGCAAATGTGGTCAGATGGAATGGCCAACCTAAGCTTTACCCTAACTTACCGCTGATTGGTAATACCGAAGCCGATATCATCACTCAACGGCCAAAATTCTATTATATTCCCGCCCAGTGGCAGCAAGTGATTGAGCGCTTAGCCATACATGGCGTAAGAATGACGAGCTTAGAAAAGCCTAAAACCATCAAGGCGGCGCAATACCAATTTAGTCAGCCTCAATTTAACGCGGTAGATTATGAAGGACGTCAACGGGTTAAAGCCAGCAGCACTAAAGTTAAAATAACAACCACTTTACCAGCTGGTACCATTGAAATTGCCACTAACCAACCTCTGGGGGATTTAGCCATTTTGCTGCTGGAACCTCAGTCTGCAGATTCGTTTTTTCAATGGGGATTTTTCAATAGCATCTTTACCCGCACAGAATACATTGAAGACTATGCCGTCGAGCCATTAGCGGCCAAAATGCTAGCTGAAGACGATAATTTGAAACTAGAATTTGAACAAGCCTTAGAGGATGAAGCCTTTGCTGCAGATCCGAAAGCCAGACTGCGCTGGTTTTATCAACGTAGCCCCTATTACGATGAGCAATACTTGAAGTATCCAGTACTGAGATCTCACTAGCTCAAATGCTAAAGCTGCCGCTATTGCCACTTAATACGCCATAAGCGCCTGTTAAGTGGCTTTAGCTTGCGCGTTTTCATCACTCGCTATCATGGCTAACTTTTGCCTGCGCGTTAACTTCTTTACCGCAATTTCCCGTTTCAATGCACGGCTTCTATCAGGCTGTGACTCTTGATACACCAACGTTAGTGGCCCTTTACCTTTTAAAAACTTAGCTGCTTTTACGCCACCAGCTTGATGCTCAGCAAAACGGCGACTAACATCTGTGGTAACCCCAGTGTACAAGTGACCGTTATGGCATTTGACCATATATAAAAACCAAGCAGATGCCACGATTGCTGGCTTTTTCGATGTGGTCATTAGGCTATTATTGCTGTCACTGGCAGTTTGTTGGTTTTGGGTCGGCATCGATATAAAAAACCTTCGGTCTGATCATAGTTATCTGCTGCCAGCATGGCATAATGCAGAATCAAATATAAATCTTATCATCTTAGCACTCGCTAAGTGCAATCAGTATATGGCAATAGCCATGTGAGGAAGCAACGATGTCAAAGCAACCAAATGCCTGCGCACAACCCGATTTAATGCCGCCACAAGAGGCAATCGAAGCGTTATTAGCGCAAGTTAATGCCACCCAAGACAGTGAAATGGTCAGCTTAAATGATGCAGTTGGGCGAGTATTATCTGAGGATTTAGCTTCTTGTATTGATTTGCCTCCCTTTGATAATTCATCAATGGATGGCTTTGCTTTTCGTTTTGAAGATTTAAACCTCAGCACATCGACTGAACTGACCCTTATCGGCACTTCTTTTGCGGGTCACCCTTTTAAAGGGACGCCTCAAGCCAATACTTGTATCAGGATCATGACCGGCGCGCCGGTACCCGCTGGTTATGACACAGTGCAGATGCAAGAAAAAACCACCACCAATGCAGACATCATTAGTATTGAAGCGCCCAAAGCGAAAGGCGCTAACGTGCGCTACCGCGGCGAAGAGTTGCTGGCTGGCACCAATGTGCTAAAAAGCGGTATTCAAATTCGCGCCGCAGAAATGGGCGTACTGGCCACTATCGGTATTAGCCAAGTCAGAGTAAAGCGTAAGCTTAAAGTCGCCTTTTTCTCAACGGGTGACGAATTAAGACCTGTTGGTAGCGATCTCGCCCCTGGGCAAATTTACGACTCTAATCGCTACTCAATCAAAGGTTTATTAACCCAAGCTAACGTGGAGTGGGTTGACCTCGGCGTCATCGAAGATGATAAAGAAGCTATTCGAGGCGCATTCAGAGAAGCAGCAGAGCAAGCTGATATCGTACTCACCTCTGGCGGGGTTTCTGTGGGTGATGCGGATTACACCAAGCAAATTTTGTCTGAAGAAGGTGAAATTACCTTTTGGCGCTTGGCCATAAAACCGGGTAAACCGTTTGCCTTTGGTAAATTAGGTAAAGCGGTATTCTGCGGTTTACCGGGTAACCCAGTGTCATCAATGGTGACTTTCTACAAGCTTGTTTGGCCTATTATCAACAAAATGCAGGGCTTAACCCCTAAAGCACCTGTGATCGTAAAAGCGACACTTTCAACGCCTATCCGCAAGCAACCGGGCCGCGCCGAATACCAGCGTGGGGTGCTTAGCCGTGATGAAAATGGCGAGTTAGTTGTTGCCACCACTGGCGGCCAAGGCTCTGGCATGTTGACCTCAATGAGCCTCGCGAATTGCTTTATTAACTTAGCGCAATTTCAAGGCGATGTTGAAGCGGGTAGCACAGTCGAAGTTGAACCCTTTAACAGCGTACTTTGCTAAGGATTAATAATGACCGACAGCAAGGGGCTAGCAGTTTAATGAGCAATGACATGTTAACTGACGATATTCTTACCGATAATGAAATGCTGCGTTATAGCCGCCAAATATCCATTAAAGCCATGGATATCGAAGGCCAAGAGAAACTGAAACAAGCCAAAGTCTTAGTCATTGGCGCGGGCGGTTTAGGCTGCACTGTCACCCAATATCTGGCAGTGGCAGGTGTGGGTGAAATGACCATAGTGGATTTTGATACCGTAGAGTTATCAAACCTGCAGCGCCAAGTGCTGCATCATGATGAAAATATCGGCCAAGCCAAAGTTGATTCTGCGAAGCAAACTTTGCAGCAACTCAATCCGCTAATCCGTATCAATACCATTAATCAGTTTCTGGATGAAACTGCCATTGAGCAGTTAGTATCAACACATAGGCTGGTGCTGGATTGCACTGATAATGTATTAGTTCGCGAGCAACTTAACCGCAGCTGTTTTAAGCATAAAGTCAGTTTTATTTCAGCGGCAGCTATTCGCATGGAAGGCACGGTGACGGTATTTGATTATCAGTCGCAGTCACCTTGCTATCAATGCTACAGCAGTCTGTTTGGTGAGCAGCAACTAACCTGTGTTGAATCAGGAATATTAGCCCCTGTCGTGGGCTTAGTGGGTTGTATTCAAGCCACTGAAGCCATTAAGGCCATTAGCGGTATGGGCCAAGGGCTTAATGGGCGCATTCTAATGATTGATGCCATGACCATGGAGTTTCGAGAAATGAAACTACCTAAGCAAACTCACTGCGCCGTTTGTGGGCAATAGAAGTAATTCACCTAGCAAGGCAAACTTGTCTATAGTTGAAGAAGAGATAAAACGGCTTTATAAACAGGAACTCTGTTATGTCAGCTCTTCTTCAACAACTGCGCCAGATAACTGGGTTTACGCCAAGCTCGTCTCAAGGGTTTTACTGCCGCTTTAGACCTTTGCAGCCACTATGCTTAGGCTGCAGTTTTATCCTAATTTCGGCCTGCTCAGGTGACGATATTACCCCGCTTCACCAAACCAACCCCGCTGCCGATTACTGCCTTAAGCTAGAGGGCAGTTTAGCGACCATAGTTCACATCAATGGCGATATCTTACTGTGCACCTTACCTGATGGTGAAGTAGTGGAGTCTTGGGAATTATTTAGACGCGACCATCAAAAGTCATAGTGGTATTGAACCCTAACCGCTATTGAAGTGACCAGCAGCTCAAATAAAGAGTATAAGCATGGCAAATGGATTAGCTAGCCCGTAGTCAATTCACTGACTAAAACATCGCTATCGGGTTTCACAGCTTCAACTTCAGTTACTGCAACTTCATCAAGTTTAATTCTATCGGCCTTAGCAACATAAGCGGGTTTATTACTGCCAACATTTTTAGCATTAGCTTTTTTGGCTTTCGCTTTAAGGGTTGAGTTAATTTTTTTACGACGATTCATTGCATACTCTTTTTACTTGGGCGCCGAAAAAATTGCGATATTTTGACTGCAGGTATTCAAATGGAGGGCGATTTTACAATTGAATAGCCTTAAATACCAATGTTGAACCATCAAAATTGGTATTTAAGCTGTGAGGTTTAATTAATCTTGAATAACCACCCAGATTGCATGTAACACACCTGGTAGGAAAAATAATAAGCACAGAATGATGTTTATCAGTAAATCTTTACCGACACCCTTTTTCAAGAACACCGCCACTGGCGGTAATAAAATAGCCAATATGATTAGTAGAATTTTATTTGCATCCATAATTTTTTCATTTCCTTTTTATCATCAATAGTAAAAAACTAACTAGTGTAAAAATAATAACCAATTGTTAAAGCCATCAAATATCATTATGATTATTTTAGCTACAATTTCATACTGAAATTTTTGTAAACACTTGAAGGCTTAATGATAGAAAATAGTAGTAGCTTAGTGTTAATTCAAGTTATTTGCGTGCTTTGCATTGCAGCAACTGTCGCCTGGATCATCATGGTCGTGCCAATGAAGGTCGCGCCCAGTGCCAGCTCACGCTTTGCATTCGCTAATTTTTCTATCCTTATCGGCATGCTGCTTTACATACAACGCACTGATGAACCCAGCTACTTACACTGGTTAGTGGCCGATATGTTCATCCTGATTGGCTTTGGTTTATTACGCTGGGGCGCACAACGGCTTTATCACCTGCCCTCTAGTCACCGCTATGATTTAATCTTGCTGTTAACCACCGGTGGGTTAATGTTATTAGCTAAGCCGCATGTTTCTAGCTCCGCGTACTTGATGATTATTTTATCCTTTAGTGCAGCGATATTATTTTTTATGCTCGCCAAAGATCACTATGTGGCCTTTAAAGCTAACTTAACTGCTTTTGCAACTTACTGGTTAGTCATCCCCATTGTTGCTATTGGGTTGATGTTTTTTATCAGAGCATTCATTTTGATGCTTTATCCAGAAAAAGTAGCCAATTACGCCGCGTTTAATGCCAAAGAATCGATTCCCATTCTATGGACCTATATTGTGCTTATTTTGATGGTCAATATTCTGATTATCGGGAATACCATTAATCGCTTAGTGGTCAAAATAAGAACCCTCGCCAATAAGGATTCCCTCACAGGGTTGTTTAACCGTAACGCCCTGCAACACAAACTCAATACTGAATATCAACGTTGGTTAAGAGATAAAGTCAGCTACAGTGTGATGGTGATTGATTTGGATCACTTTAAGAATATTAATGATCATTATGGTCATGTGGCAGGTGATGAGGTGCTTAAAGCGGTTGCACAACAGTTGAGCACTGCGATTCGTAAACTGGATTATTTATGCCGCTTTGGTGGCGAAGAGTTTGTATTGATTTTACCCTTAACCAATGAAGCTAACGTGCTCAAAGTCGCTAAAAAGCTCCAGCAAACTGTTGCTGGAATCCAACTAGACTGGCACGGAGATAACATAGCCGTAGAAGCCAGTATCGGCTGCATCACCATGAAAGAAGGCATCGACGCCGACGACTTATTACATCTGGCCGACAAAGCCATGTATCAAGCAAAAAACAGTGGCCGTAATTGTGTTAAATCGGCCAACTTAGTAAGCTTACAAACCTATTTAATTTAACGTCTGACAAACCATGTTACTGCTACCGCCATGACTCTAAGCAAGCTTATTTTACTGGCGCTGGCCATGGTAAATCATTGAGACTTTGCCATTCATTTGCTAGCTGCTGAGTGACTGCTGCCAGTTGGAATTGCTCACCTAAATGGGGCCATTGAATAAATTGGTACTGCGTAGCTTTATATTCAAACTGCAGCGCCATTGCATGAAGGTAGCACCTATCTGATGCCTCACCGCCATAAAGGCTATCCCCTAAAATAGGTACTGCTAGACTGGCTAACGCGACCCGTAATTGATGGGTTTTACCACTCAGTGGTTTTAGTAAATACAACCGAGTCCCTGCAGCAATTGAATGGGAAAAAAACTGCGTGATCGCCGGGTTATCAGTTGAGCGTAATAGCTTATACATACTGCGACGTGACTTAGCCATATCGCCAATAACCCAACCTTGTTTCTTTTTCGGTTTACCTTTAGCAATGGCCAAATAATATTTTTGGATCTTATGATCGCTAAACATCTCGGTGAATATCGCTGCGGCGGCTGAAGATTTAGCCAAAATCAATAACCCTGAGGTTGGCGTATCTAAACGGTGAACCGCATATAACTTAATCCCTAAATCAGCCTCAACTTGAGCGACGACGCCCGCATTACCATCTTGACTGTGAAAATGAACCCCTGCATATTTATTAATGATAATAAAGTCAGGATGCTGCTCAACTAGCTGATACATAAATGGGCTTCTATTAAGTAATGATGAGTGATGCGAGATAACATTGAATACTGGAAGTGAACATTAGAAATGAATATCGGCAATCAAACCAGGGTTATTATCTACCAATTCAATACTGGCACGATGGCGAGATAAAATCGCTTTTACCATAGATAACCCTAAACCTGTGCCTTGATGGTGACGACTAGGATCTAAACGCACTAAACGCTCAAACACTCGTTCTTTGTCTTGCGCATTTATCCCTGGGCCATTATCAATAATTTGGATCCGACGACCTTGTTGCACAATGCTAATTTCGGCATCTTCAGGCGCGTACTTAATGGCATTATCCACTAGGTTAAATAATGCTTGGAATAGCAGGTATTTATCCCCTGAAATAATGACATCATTTTCAATCACTAAATTAAGGGTTTGCTGTTTAGACTCGGCCACCACTTCTGCCATTTCATATAAATCTTGGCAAAGCTGCTGCAAGCTAACGGGTTGCATATTAAGGGTCTGCTGACCTTCTTCAATGCGCGTTAGTGACAACATGGCATCGAAGGTTGCTAAGCAATGATCTAGCTCTTCTAGCAGCATTGCGGTGAGTTCAGGTACCTGCTCGGCCGGTTTTTGCGGTAACTGCTCGATACCTATGCGCAAATGCGAAAGCGGCGTACGTAAGTCATGGGCGATATTATCGGTCACCCCACGTACTGACATTAAGTTGTGCTCTAAGGTATCTAATACCCGATTAAACTGTCCTGCGAGCATATCAAATTCATCTTGATTATGACTGACAGGAAAACGGGTATCGTATTGTCCTTGCTCAATTTTTTGACTCAATAGATTGTATTGAACTAAGCGCCGTAAGATGGCTTTAGAGAAGATAAAACCAACAGCTAAGGTCATTGCTAATGTCAGCGCCACCATCCAAAAGGCCGCATTAACAAATTTATCAATCAATGCAGCTAAGTTATCAGTACGGGTGGCGATAAGCACGGGACCGTAATTGGTTAACACCAATCCTCCGGTCAAAATATGCAGTTTATCTGGTCCGCCAGTGAGAATGGGGAAATCGCGGGTTTCAGGCAATAATGGCATGTTGTCAGGTACAAAACTTAAGGCACCAACCATGTCGACATTATTACGCCAAGCAATTAACGCTGTTTTGGGATCAGCCGCGCGAATTTGCGCCGCAAAACTACGACGGTCCACAGTGAGGGCTAATTGCTTGTAGCGCTGCATTTCAGTCGCGAGATGCTGCTCAACTTGGCTTTCTTGTTCCATGACTAGCTGCCGGTATAAACCCGATACCAGCAGTACAATTAACAAGGTCACCAAAGTAGAAAATATTAGCGTGATCCGCCAAGCACTACTTTGGTAGGGTTTAATTCCCTTTACAGAGGCGATAACCAGCCCCTCGAACGGTTTCGATAATTTCTGGGTGACCTAACTCTTCAAACTTGCGACGCAGCTTAGCGATATGAACATCAATCACATTGGTACGAGGGTCAAAATGATAATCCCACACAGCTTCAAATAATAGCGTACGGCTAATCACTTTATTAGGATGCTCCATCAGATATTTGAGTAATTGAAACTCTTTAGGTTGCAGCATAAGTTCATGATCATCTAAGGTCACTTTGCGCGTGAGCAGCTCCATTTTCAAATTACCGACTTCAAGATCGGTACTATTTGAAGCAGGCGCATTGCGTTGAATTAACTTTTCAGCTCGCACTTGCAACTCTGCAAACGCAAAAGGCTTAGTCATATAATCATCGCCACCAGCACGTAAGCCTTTTACACGCTCATCGACATGACTTAATGCTGACAAGATTAACACTGGGGTTTCATTACCATTTTTACGCAACGCTGTTAGCAATGTTAACCCATCAATTTGGGGCAGCATTCGGTCTAAAATAATAATATCGAAATCATTATTTTTGGCTTTATACAGGCCATCATGGCCATTGGTTGCCGTATCGACTTGGTATTGCTGAGCTGTAAAACCCTCTGCAACATACTGTAATGTTGTTGCGTCATCTTCAACGATTAATACTCGCATAGTGCTGTTCCTTAGTCCCACTGCAGTAGGGGTAATGGACGTAAATTCTCAATATCAAAAGCAATAGTATGCTTACTGGCCGCATTAAGTAGCTTCAATTCTAAATAACTGATGGTCAAATCGTGCTCGAGCTCTGCTTCAATTAAATAACCAGATTGATTTTTTGTCGCTAACTTAATCAAATCTGTAAAGGTCATTTTGTGCTCAATAAGTACTTTAGCAGCCTTAATTTGGTCTAAATCATCTGAGGCAAAATGACTTAATTTCTTACTCATCAAGCTGCCATCTTTGGCATCAAATTCAAACGCTATAAGTTCGTTTGTATCAAGGTTGATAAGTTCTATTTCATAAATTAACTGATCTTTTTCAATATCCATATCAAAAGCTGAAACCAAGCCATTGTGATCCATTTCAACTTGCTGAATCACCACAATAGGCTCAACGTACTCACCTTGAGATAACAAAGTATGCATACTAGGCGTTGCCATCACCATTGAAGGGAATACCACAAGCAATGATAGAACAATACGGAACATGAGAGCCTCAAAAGACATTGATAATTGAGCTACTTTACCTAAGCCGATTAAAAGACCCAAGCTTTGTAAGATTAATAATTGATCATGATTCTAGAATATGAACTTGTTCTGACTTCAATGCTATTGTGGTGGCTAAACCTTGTTGTAGCTCAAGTTTAGTCGCTAAGTGAGCTGGCACATCCATATTAAACGTCTCATCAATCCCTGCCATACGCGCTTTGATACGTACAGATTCCCCCATCACCAACATAGAATCAATCACGATATCGAGTTTATTGATACTGCGGCAAAGCCGGCCGCTGGTAATAGCGCTGAATCGAATGCCCTGATTAGGGATCACCCAGCGTACAGTTTGACCAACTTCGCAATCTGGGGCGCTATCGCTAGCAATAATCTGGTCGCCCATTTTAAGCCAAGTAATATTGGCTTTTTCATCACGACCAGACACTTGGGCATTAAAGATATTACGTAAGCCCATTTGCCTCGCCACGGTTTCATTACGAGGATGAGACAAGACATCAAACGGTTTACCTTGCTGGAGCATCTTGCCTTGGCTGATTAAAATCATTTTATCGGCCAGTAATAAAGCCTCATTCATATCATGGGTCACCATAATCACTGGAATTGATAATTGCGATTTTAACCGTGCTAACTCAATATATAACCTTTCTCGGGTTTCTCTATCCACCGCAGAAAAGGGTTCATCCAGCAATAAAACTGCCGGCTCTCTGGCAAGCGCCCTAGCTAAGGCGACGCGCTGGCGCTGACCACCCGAAAGCTGCGCCGGTAATCGTGCAGGCAAGCCATGTAAATTAACTCGCTCTAACCAATCTAACGCACGGGCTTTACGCTCATGCTTTGGAATATGATCCAGCCCAGAAATAACATTATCCAGTGCCGTTAAGTGCGGAAACAAACCAAAGTGCTGTGGCACGTAGCCTATATGACGTTGCTGCGGTGATAAGTTGATACGTTTCTCATGACAAAACCAAGTTTTATCTCCACTTTGAATCGCTCCTTGTTGAGCTGAACCTAAGCCCGCAATCATTCGCAGCAAGGTGGTTTTACCGCCCCCTGAAGGACCCACTACAGCCAAGACTTCTCCCGCTTTACAGCTAAAGCTAGCCTCTAATGGGATCGGTGCTTGTTGGGAAATTTGGCAATGTAAATCAACGCTGCGGATTGGCATGCTGGCCTCCTAAACGTCGAGAAAGACTGGTAGTAATCGCCAATACACTGACAGCAAAAACTAATAACACCAGTGACATGGTACCAGCAGATTCAAAATCAAAGGCCTGCACACTGTCGTAGATAGCAATAGAAATGGTTTTGGTTTCACCGGCAATATTACCGCCTAGCATCAGCACTACGCCAAATTCACCTAGCACATGGGAAAAACACAGTACCACTGCGGTTAATACTCCTGGCCAAATCATCGGCAGCTCAATTTTGACAAAAATTCGCCACCAACTCATGCCGCAACAGGCGGCGGCATCAGGAATATCGTGAGGGATAGTTTCAAATGCCCGCTGGATGGGCTGCACAGCAAAGGGAATATTGACTAAAATAGAGGCGATCACTAAACCGGAGAAGTTAAATACTAATTGCCCCCCAAAAAGTGATTCTACCCATTGGCCAATAACACTTTGACTACCAAGACCTACCAATAAATAGTAGCCAATAACCGTTGGTGGCAATACCAAGGGCACCATGATTAACGCCTCAACCCATGACTTACCTCTAAACTGACGGTAAGCCAGTAGTCGACCAACAATAATGGCCAATGGCACTAAAATTAGCACAGTAACGCTACTCAGCTTGGCTGATAACCATAACGATTGCCAATCCATAGATTAATTCTCGACTTGCATAGAAGCGCTTGAATTAGCACGCTGGGGAAAACCAAAACCATAATTGAGCAGTACATCTCTTGCGGCTTGGGTTTGCATATACTGATAAAACTGCTGGGTAGTATCGCCTGCACTGGGCATCATCACCATCCGCTGATTAATCGGCGCATATAGCGACTGGGGAATTTCAATATAATTGCCCATTTTGCGAAACTGCTCAGAGGACGCTAACGATAGCGCCACTATGCCACCTTGTGCAGAACCACTTAAGGCAAATTGCGCCGCTTGCGAGACATTTTCGCCCATGATGATTTTAGATTCTAACTGCGGCCATAAGCCTTTTGCTTGCAATAAACTTCTGGCTCTTTCGCCATAAGGCGCGTGAGCAGGGTTAGCAATAACAAAGCGGGAAATCTTGCCATCAGTTAACTGCTGTTGTAAGCCGTTAAGTTCAGCATCAAGCACTAGAGAAGAGTTTTTCGGGGCAACTAGGGCTAACTTACCAATAGCATAAATGGTGCCATCAGAGTCTGTTTTTCCCGCTTTATGCAGCTGCTGAACATAAAACTCATCAGCACTTAACAGCATTTCAAAGGGAGCCCCATGTTGGATCTGGGCGACAAAATTACCCGAAGACCCATAGGATACTCTTAATGGCAATCCAGTTGAGGCAGTGAAGTTGGTAACAATTTCATCAAGAGCAAATTTAACATTAGCAGCGGCGGCAATCGCTGGCGGTTTGGCAGCCAGCGATGAAAATGACACCAATAACACTAGGCTACATAACGCCCTGATAAAAGCGGTTCGTCGCCATTGACTCAATTGAAAACAACGGCGAATCGTGCTTAACGTCATCATGTCAGCATCCTATGCTATTTAGATTCATTCCACATAGTGGCTGCTTGTTCATCTGAATCACGGGCTTCAACCCAATTATTACCTTGCTCACCAGCTTCTAATTTCCAAAATGGTGCTTTGGTTTTTAAAAAGTCGATTAAGAACTCACAGGCTGCAAAAGCGGCTTTACGGTGAGCACTGGTAACACCGATAAACACAATTTGCTCACCAAGTTCCATACGGCCAACACGGTGAATAATCGTGACATAATTTAGCGGCCAGCGAGCATAGGCTTGCTCAGCCAGTTGTACTAATACCGCCTCAGTCATACCTGGATAATGTTCAAGGGTGAGATCAGTAACTGCGCTGCCGTCATTAAAGTCACGCACTTTACCGGCAAAGGTCACCACTGCGCCATCACTGTTATCTTGTGCAATAGCGGCGTACTCATCGGCGACATTAAAGTCTTTGGTTTGTACTCTCACCACTTGCTTAGTATTCACTTGGCTCATGGTTAGCCTCCAGTGACAGGTGGGAAAAAGGCCACTTCATCGCCATCTTTAACCGCGGCATCCCATGAACTCATCGTTTGATTAACGGCAACTAGCAACTTATCTGAGGTGAGTACTTTAGCCCACTTTTCATCTTTAGCGGCTAGGGCTGCACGTAATTGTTCAGTATTGCTAACGCCATCTGCAGCAACTTCTACTTTAGCGGTGCCGAGTAACTCTCTTACTTGTGCAAAAAAAAGGACCTGGATCATGTCAATCTCTCGTCTTTCAAAATTTAAAAATGGCTAATATTTTGTCTTTATAGCTGATGTTGCTAACTCGCATTGATAACTAGCCGGATAGTGCTAGTTCAGCGCTGCAGGCTAATCTTCAGCTTGGAAATGACCTGATTTGCCGCCACGTTTTTCAAGTAAACGTACTTGGGAAATGATCATGTCTTTTTGTACCGCTTTACACATATCGTAAATGGTTAAAGCGGCAACTGAAGCGGCTGTTAATGCTTCCATTTCAACGCCCGTCTTACCAGATAGTTTACATAAACTGGTAATTCTTACGCGATTAAGCTCTGGCTGCGCTTCAAGGTCTACTTCCACTTTGGTCAGCATTAATGGATGACATAGTGGGATTAAATCTGAGGTCTTTTTCGCGGCTTGAATACCTGCAATACGCGCTGTAGCAAACACATCACCTTTGTGGTGGCTACCGCTCATGATCATCTCTAACGTACTTGACGCCATATCAATAAAGGCTTCGGCACGTGCTTCACGCTCAGTGATATTTTTTTCAGTGACATCAACCATGTGGGCATTGCCATCGGCATTGATATGGGTAAAACAATTGCTCATGCTAACTTGCCTTATAGAATATTGAGAGTAAAAAATTATTCAAATATAAGTAAACCACTGCAACCTAACCGCCAATAGAGGCTAAGTGCTTGGTGACACCCGTGATCCCCTGATGGAGATAATGGGTTTCTTTTTTCTGGGCTAATTGCCCATGTAAGCGTTCAATCAACTCAGGGCGCTGCGATTCATGCTGTAGTAAGTCTCGTAAATCAACACCATTTTCAGTAAATAGACATAAGTGTAATTTACCTTTGGCAGAGACCCGTAAACGGTTACAGCTAGCACAGAAATTCTTCGCATAAGGCATGATAAGCCCAATACGGCCTTTATAATCTGGGTGACTGAAATTTTGCGCAGGACCATCATCTACATCAGGAAGATCATATAACCAACCTTCTGACTCAAGTTTTAACTTAATATCGAGTCCAGCTAGATGATGAGCGTTGAAATAATCATGGCCTAAGCCTGTTTCCATGAGTTCGATAAAACGCAAATCAATCGGCGTATTCTTTATCCACTGTAGAAAACGGGGCAAATCTTTATCATTAAGCCCTTTGAGTAAAACGGCATTGATTTTGATTCGCTCAAAACCTGCATCAAGTGCAGCATCAATGCCACGCATGACTTCATCAAATTTGTTCTCACCAGTGATTTGATAAAACATCTTAGGGTCTAAGCTATCAACCGACACATTGATGCGTCTAAGTCCGGCGTCATACCATTCTTTGGCATTTTTCTCGAGACGATAGCCATTAGTGGTGGTAGCAATGGTTTTGATATTGTCATTGTCTGCAACGATACGAATGATATCTGTGAAATCTTTACGTAAGGTTGGCTCACCACCGGTGATGCGGATTTTTTGGGTACCTACTTCGCCAAAAGCTGCCACTAAATTTTCAATTTCATTTAGCGCGAGAAACTTAGGCTTGCCATCAGGTCTGTAACCATCTGGGAGGCAATAGGTGCATTTGAAGTTACAAACATCAGTCACTGACATTCGCAAATAGTGAAACCTTCGACCGAAACTGTCTTGTAATTGGGACATGTTAACCTTTCCAAGTGTGGGAGGTAAGCGCATTTCTTTGCTGACCCCGGTGGCATAATTACCACGGCTAAATATCCATATCTGTGGACGTAGGATATAAAGCTCGGAGAACCGTCAGATTTGATTATAGGCCTAAATTCGCTCGAATCAGTATCTTTTTATGACATTTTGTCCCAGTTAGTCAAAAATCTGTAAATATTTGCGAGCCAGCTCACGAGCTTAAAATCTCACTTGCTACTGTGACCTTTAGCAATTTTAAGGTAAGGTGAGTAAAACAAAAAAATAACAAACCCGCCATAAAACGGGAAATTAAGAACTAAGGTGAAATGATGGAACGCGAATCAATGGAATTCGACGTAGTTATCGTCGGTGCAGGCCCTGCCGGACTCGCTACGGCATGTCGATTAATGCAAATATCACAAGATGCAGGCAAGGAAATGACTGTCTGCGTGGTTGAAAAAGGATCTGAAGTCGGCGCTCATATTCTGTCGGGCGCCGTATTTGAACCAACGGTATTGGATGAGCTATTCTCTGATTGGCGCGATTCTGACATTCCGCTTAATACCAAAGTCACTCACGATGAAATCTACCTATTAAGCTCTGATAGTAAATCTCAGCTTATGTCCAATAGCTTAGTACCAAAAACCATGCACAATGATGGTAACTACATTATTAGTGTCGGTAACCTCGCCCGCTGGTTAGCAGAAAAAGCAGAAGCATTAGGGGTAGAAATTTTCCCCGGTTTTGCTGCCAGTGAAGTACTTTATAATCCCGATAATAGCGTCAAAGGTATTTTAATTGGCGATATGGGTGTTGGCATTGATGGTCAGCCTAAAGACAGCTATATGCCGGGCATGGAGCTTCACGCTAAATACACCGTTTTTTCAGAAGGTTGTCGTGGTCATTTAGGTAAAGAGTTAATTGCAAAATATCATTTAGATAATGGTAAAACGCCACAGCATTACGGTTTAGGCTTTAAGGAAATGTGGAAGATCCCTGCTGAACAGCATCAGCAAGGTAAAGTGGTACACACAGGTGGCTGGCCCTTAAATGATGGCGCATCTGGTGGCGGCTTCTTATACCATATGGAAGACAATCAAGTTGCCGTTGGACTGATTATCGACCTTAACTATAAAAACCCTCACATCAGTCCGTTCGATGAATTTCAGCGTTATAAACAACATCCGGTTATCGCACAAACCTTATCGGGTGGTGAACGTATTACTTATGGCGCTAGAGCGATTGCAAAAGGTGGGCTTAACTCATTACCTAAAATGAGCTTTTCTGGCGGTTTATTAATTGGTTGTGATGCAGGTACACTAAACTTCGCCAAAATTAAAGGCACCCATACTGCAATGAAGAGCGGTATTGTCGCTGCAGAAACCTTAGCGGAAGCATTAATGGCTGGGGTTGAAGCAGGTAAAGATTTAGATTGTTTCCAAACGCGCATAGAAAAAAGCTGGCTCCATGAAGAGCTAGTTAAATCACGCAATTTTGGCCCTGCTTTACATAAGTTTGGTACTTACCTTGGCGGTGCATTTAACTATATCGACCAAAACTGGTTCGGCGGTAAATTTCCAATCACCTTACGTGATGAAGCTCCAGATCATGCAGAAATGGGCTTAGCTAAAGACTTCAAAGAAATTCAGTACCCTAAACCTGATGGCAAATTAAGTTTCGATAAATTATCGTCAGTTTACCTATCTAATACTTACCATGAAGAAGATCAGCAGTGTCATTTACATTTAAAAGACCCTACGATTCCTATCGCGGTAAACCTAGTTAAGTTCAACGAGCCAGCCCAGCGTTACTGCCCTGCTGGCGTATATGAAGTGGTCTCTGAAGGCGCTGAAAACAAGTTTGTGATTAATGCGCAAAATTGTATTCACTGCAAAACATGCGACATTAAAGATCCAAGTCAAAATATCACTTGGGTCACCCCTGAAGGTGGCGGTGGTCCAAACTACCCGAACATGTAATCCTTATTTAGATGTGTTTCAGCCACTAAAAAGCCGCATATAAACAATGCGGCTTTTTGTTGCAAGCAATACAGGCTCTAAGTGATTTTCAACGTCATTACTTTATGAAGTTAATCGTTAATGGATAGCGATAAGCGATACCTTCGCCAGCCCTGATGATAGCAATAATGGTACAAATGATATCCATCACCCCCAAAGCAATAAGCAAAATAAAGCCAATCCCTACAAAGGCTAGGATCATGCTAATGACAACGTAAATAAATAAACTCAACTTGAAGTTAAGGCAGTTTTTACCGCATTGGTTGGCAAATTCAAATTCATCTCGCTTCATTAACCACACAATGAGCGGCCCAATAATGCTACCTAAAGGAATAATGTAGCCGACAAAACTTGCGGCGTGCACCAATAATCCCATGTTGCGTGCTTCTTTGCTTACTTGCTCTATTGTTTCACTCATTCTGGTTCCTTTTGATGATTGTTATAAAGTGGCATCATTAGCCTTTATCTGATCCATATAAACGGTATTGCCAATTTTCTATGGTTTGCGTTTCAATCCGCTTTTGCAAGCTATCAACCCAGCTTTGCGCCAAGCCTTCACAGTGCAATAATGTTGAATATTGTTCGACATCTACGTCTGCTAAAAAGTAGATTTTCATCGCCTCGGCAATACTGACATTCGATTTTCGCTCCACTAAATAAATGCTATCACCAGCGTTAATTTCACCTTGTTGTAAGACTTTATAAAACCAGCCACACATCGCAGTTTGTTGCATTGCGAGGGCAAATTGAGGATGACCAAACTGTAAGTTAAGCTTAAAACAAGGTGAGCGAGGCTGGGTGACTTGCAGTAGCGTAGTGCCAATTTTAATAATATCGCCAATATTGACCTGTGATTCATTCAAGCCAACGCTACTGATATTTTCGCCCATGGCCGGGGCATCTTTAAAGCCTGCCATTAAATCCCATCGACGATATTGGCCATAGTGCTCTCGAGGAAAATGATGCAGTACCCGATCGCTGCCGCCATGATGCAATGGATCGGCTTGGCCATCGCCTGTTACGCATTGCTTGGAAACGATAAGGGTTTGGCTGAGCTGTTTGTGGTTAATGCCACTGGCAACGCTAGGGTGTTGCTCGAAGCCAAGATCACTAATCTGCTCTCCTTGATATAAAGCAGAAATTTGTTTAACTAGTAACTGAGCATCCATGAGCAGTAACTCTTAATTAACAAGGGATTGGATTGTTTAAGAATATAGCAGGCTTATAGCGGTGCTTTCTATAGTGAATTTTTCAGCTTGTCATTTAGCTGGATAAAAGTGATGACAAAAATATAAAAAAGACCCTGCAAATGGGGTAATGCAGGGTCATAAGTCTTTCAATGAAAATAGGGCTTAAACGCATCCTAGAAATGGAAGAAACTTTTTCAACAAAAAGCCATATAAAGCATCCTGTTCAATAAGTTACCTCGTCATAATAATCGCCTCACATGACAGAACAACGACACTTTTATGATAAAAATATGACCTGAGGCGACAGTAAAATGATAACTAACAGCAATTAGCCTAAAATTTTAGCCCACTATTTTAAGCAAGTTAATTTCAGTTACTCACTATGGGGTTTCGATTGAAGGTAATGCTGCAGCGCATCTCCTGGGACCGAGCTGGCAGTAGCCACGGCAATGGCGGCCCATCTTGCGCCTTCTTCCATGGCTTGGGTAATGGTTTTTTGCTGGCATAAATAATGGATTAAGCCTGCGGCAAAGGCATCTCCTGCCCCTGTGGTATCAACAACTTCTGATTGAACTGCTGCCACATGGAACTGTTCATTGGCACTATAGGCTATCGCCCCATTCTCGCCATCGGTGACCACAAAGTATTGCAATGACTCACCGGCAATTTTAGCGGCAAAATCCCACTTGTTGTCATCACAGCGCCCCTGCATATCGGTAATTGAAGCAATTAAAATATGGCAAGGCCGTACCCGTTCATCTTTAGCTAGCTGCGATACAACCAAGCAATGCTCAAGGGCTGATGCGGTCCATTGACTGATCCCTTTAGCAGATGAATTGGTGTATAGCGCATCCCATTGGCGCCAGTTTGGCGGTGCACTTAGTTCAAATATGGGTCTTTGTGGGCGGATAATAGTGCGCTCACCATCGGGCGTCATCACCAATAACATTTCACAGGTTGCGCCATCAAAGCGCTCCACTAAGCGGCAATCTAGCCCCTTGGTGCTGGCTTGTGCCAAAATCCAATTACCGATCTTGTCGGAGCCTACTTGGCTCACTAACGAGACATTATGCCCAGCCCACACCAAACCAATGCCGGTATTGGCGCCGCCGCCACCGAGGCGTAAGCCGCCATCTTGATAATGAAAGCGACCACCGGTTTGCAGTGGTTTATCTAACTCTAATAAGCGGTCACAGTTGATGTTGGCAAGCAGTAAAATATTAGCCATAGCAGTCTCTTTTAACAATCCAATGTCTTATGCACCATCCTCATTGCGATAAAAATGGTGGGACAGTGATGATGCATTCAAAATCAGTATACTGCAAATAACAAAAAAGGCAGTGACCATGGTCACTGCCTTTCATTAACGTATTTCTCACGCTTTAGATGCTTACATATCAGCCGCTTGCAATGGTTTACGTAATTGAGCGCGAACATTATCCATGCCTGAATAAAATTCTTTCATCATCAATAAGCCCATCATTTTACCGTTATCGGTCCAAATGAGGTTATCAGGATCGTTCGGGTCATTCTTAATCGCGCCAATGGCTCTCATTGAGGCCATTTCTTTAAACAAGGCAATATCTAAGTTAACGCCGAAGGTTTCACGGAAATATTTACGTGATAAACGCCCAGAGAACATGCCCAGTAAGAAGCGGTACTGCATGACTTCTTTTTTGCCATATTGCTTTTGTTGCTCAACACCCATTTTGCCATTAGCAATACGCTCTTGGTATTTCTTAAGCGAGAAGGTATTCACGTATAAAGTGTCATTTAAGAAGCTAAATGAACCCGAGCCAACACCTAGGTATTCATCATAGTCAATAACGTACTCATCAAAGCCTTCGTTCTGCGCTTTACCAAATGCCCAACCTGATAGCTGAGTATATTGACCATTTAAGGTATTAAGAATTTGACGATACTGACGCGCCATATCACCATGAGGAGCGGCTAATTTACCCTTAACACTCTTACGTGTTTGGTGAGTAATCATCAATGGATAAGTGGTGATTTGACGAGGGTCTAGCTTAGACGCCATATCCAAATCATGTTGGATCACTTCGTCTGTTTGGCCGCGGAAACCAAAAATCAAATCGACATTGATAATTGGGAACAGCTCTTTTGCCGCCATAATTTTATCGAAAGTTTGCTGGCCAGTACCAAATTTCTCAATGCGGTCTGTCATCGCCAAAATGTCATCATTAAAACTTTGCACACCAATAGACATACGGTCAACTAAGCCTTCTAATTGCTTAAAACCTGGGCTGTCTAAGTGTTGAGGGTCGGATTCACACGACACCTCTTTAATATTTGGAAATAGCGTTTTAGCATGCTCAATAGTGCGAGCAAGTTCGTCTTCTAATACTGTGGTGGTGCCACCGCCGATATACATAGACTCGAAGTCATAGCCGAGGTTTTTAACCATATCCATTTCTTTGCGTAAAGACACAAAGTAACGACGAGCTTTATCTTCGTTAAATAAAAAACGGTGGAATGTACAGTATGAACACAAGGTATGACAAAAAGGTACATGGGCATACAGCATGTACTTTTTACCTTCTACTGGCGCTGGCATCATTTCCGCTGAAACCGTGTCTAAACGCAAATTACGATCAACGTAAAATTGCATCACTTTTTCCATCGCATTGATCATCCAATCTGGCGTGGTGATATTGGCCTGATAAGGTGATTGGATAATGGTATCTGATGGACGAATAATTGATGACATAGCAATTCCTAATTAAAAAGGGGCTCGCAAGCAACACGAATGAGTTGCAACTCAAGTAGAAGATTTTGGTATACGCTACAAGGATGTTAACTATCTAGAAGTTATCGGTTAAAAACAACCAAATCTGTCGATTTTTACCGCCACGATCACAGATTAGCAGTCAATAAATAATCAAATACTAATATAAGGCATCACATTGTTAAGGTTAGGGAAAAACATTGTTGCTAGGCAGTTAAATTTACCGCAGAAATAAAAACACCTCCAAAACCGAAGTCATTGGAGGTGCTTTTTTAAGCTTTAGCTAAAAATACAGCAGACCTATTAGTCTTTATATTTTAGTTCGCCATTAGCTTTAATTTCATCATACCAAAGGTTGTGATGTTGTTTAGCCCACTGCTCATCACAGTAACCTGAAACCATACAATCCATACCACCTTCAGACATAGCGGTTGCCATGAAGATATGCACGATTGAGAAGGCACAAATCACGATAGCACTCACTGAGTGAATGACTAATGCAATTAAGCTTAAGGTACGGCTTGGTTCAAATAAGTTCGGGAACAGTAATAACATTCCTGATACTGAGATGAATAAACCAAACAATGCGAACGCCCAAAACCACAGTTTTTCACCCGCATTAGCAAAACCAGCGTCTGGATGCTTACCTTTAAATGGACCGAAGTTGATGTAACCACCAACAACCATCATCCATTTAAGGTCATACATTTTCGGCATTTGGTTTTTAGCCCAAAGCACTACCATTAACGCCCAACCCAACATGAATGGGATAGCCATATAATCGTGAACTTCTTTAGCAACGTAGACTAAATTAGACCACATGCCTTCACTAATATACGGTTGGAAGAAATAACGGCCAGCCAATAGTACTAAACCTGTCAGTATCAATAACAAGCAAGGGATCGCACCTAGCCAGTGAATTGATACATCAAATTTAGACCAGCGATACACCATCTTACCGGTGAAACCACCGTGAAGCTTAGAAATACCGTTTATTTTGATAAACAGTAAAAAGATGATGATCATGCCAAATAACGCTGCCATTAACGCAGGTGCTAGCAAGTCACTACGGAGTTGAAATACACGCATATCATAAGTATTGATAGGCTGTGCATGGAACTCGCTAGTTGAAGTAGTACGCCCTTCAACACCGTCTTTAAGCTGTGTCCAAATTTGAACATTGCTGTCTTGCGCTGTTGTCGGTTGCTCACCACTTGCATGGGCAAATGTGATCACACTGAATACCAGTGCAACTGCAATGCCAATTTGTTTGAACCACTTGTTCATAATACTTCCTCTATGCTGCTTGATGCCTAAGTCGCCTTAGGCATCATAGCTATGCTTACTAACTCAGCTGGAGATTAACCCCAAATAGCCTTGTTAGAACCGCGATAAGCCACACGCTCACGGAAGATTGCAGAAACGATTTCCGCATCACCAGCAAGTAGAGACTTAGTTGCACAAAGCTCAGCACACATTGGAAGCTTGCCTTCTGCAACACGGTTAGCACCATATTTCTGACGCTCTTCATTAGAGTGATCAGCTTCAGGGCCACCGGCACAGAAAGTACACTTGTCCATCTTACCGCGAGCACCAAAAGCGCCACCTTGAGGGAACTGAGGCGCTCCGAATGGACATGCATATAAGCAGTAACCACAACCGATACAAGTATCTTTATCGTGCAGTACGATACCGTCTTCAGTTTTGTAGAAACAGTTTGCAGGACAAACAGCCATACAAGGCGCATCACTACAGTGCATACATGCTACTGAGATAGACGCTTCGCCTGGTTGACCGTCATTGATAGTCACTACGCGACGACGTTGAATTCCCCACTCTAAAGCAGAGTCGTTTTCGTTTTTACAAGCTGTGACACAACCATTACATTCGATGCAGCGCTTGGTATCACATAAAAATTTCATTGTAGCCATTTGGCAATTCTCCTAGCTTAAACTGCTGTTATGCTTTCTCTACCTGACAAAGCGATGCCTTAGTTTCCTGCATCTGTGTCACAGGGTCATAACCGTAAGTCATTGCAGTGTTAGCTGATTCACCGATAACGTAAGGTACAGTACCTTCTGGATAGTTAGCTTCTAAGCTTTCGCCATGCATTACACCCGCAAAGTGGTAAGGCATCCAAGTAACACCAGGCTTAACGCGTGGAGTAACCATCACTTTAATCTTGATACGGCCACCTTCAGCACCTTCTAACCACACAGTGTCACCGTCACGTAGACTGCGATCTGCGGCATCAGCAGGGTTCATTTCAACAAACATTTCTTGTTGAAGCTCTGCAAGCCAAGGGTTAGAACGAGACTCTTCACCACCACCTTCATACTCAACCAAACGACCAGAAGTCAGTACTAGTGGGTACTTAGCTGTGGTGTCTTTCTCTTGGATTGACTTATAAAGTGTTGGTAAGCGATGTACTTGCATATCATCGTAAGTTGGGTACTTAGACACAAGATCACGACGAGATGTGTATAACGGCTCACGGTGAACAGGCACGATATCTGGGAAAGTCCAAACGATACAACGCGCTTTAGCGTTACCGAATGGAATACAACCGTGCTTAACAGCAACACGTACGATGCCGCCTAATAAATCGGTTTTCCAGTTCTTACCTTCAGCTGATGCTTTTTCTTCAGCTGTTAGTTCGTCCCACCAGCCTAATTGCTTAAGCATTTGTGCAGAGAACTCTGGGTAGCCATCTGTGATTTCAGCGCCTTTAGAGAAGCTGCCATCAGCAAGAATGTTTTCACCTTTGTATTCAACACCATAACGTGCACGGAAGTTACCACCACCGTCTTTAACGTGTTTGCTTGTGTTGTACAAGATTTGAGTACCAGGATGCTTCTGCTCTGGCGTACCCCAACAAGGCCAAGGTAAACCGTAAGTTTCGCCTTTAGCAGGTCCGCCAGCAGCTTCAAGAGTCTTGTTGCTGAACGTGCCCCAGTTTTGGGTGTGCTGCTTGATACGCTCAGGGCTTTGACCTGTCATACCAATAGTCCACATACCGCGGTTGATTTCGCGAGTGATGTCTTCAATAACTAGGATGTCATTGGCATCTTTAGCGATACGTTTAGTGTATTGCTCTGCAAAACCAAGCTTTTGAGATAGACGGTACATGATCTCAAGGTCAGTTTTTGATTCGAATAAAGGCTCAACAACCTTTTCACGCCACTGCTGACTACGGCCAGAGTTAGATACTGAACCTTCAGTTTCAAACTGAGTACATGCTGGTAGCAAGTAAACACCGTTTTGACGACGATGCATAACACCCGCCATAGTTGGGAATGGATCCACAACAACAACTGTGTCCATCTTGTCTAATGCATCACGCACTTCGCTTTGACGCGTTTCAGTGTTAACAGATTGACCCCAGAAGAATGCCATACGGATGTTGTCATTCTGCGCTAGTTTACCTTTCTCTTCTAACACACCATCGTGCCAGCGAGAACAAGGAATACCAGGAGTGGTCATTGGTTCACGACCTAAGTAAGTACCTTGATCGAAACGGTTGCTAACCCAAGATTTTTCAAGATCCCAAACGTTAGTCCAGTGATCCCAAGCGCCTGAAGTTAGACCGTAGTAACCTGGTAAGTTATCAAATAACAAACCTAAGTCAGTTGCACCCTGTACGTTATCGTGACCACGGAAAATGTTTGTTCCGCCACCAGATACACCCATGTTACCAAGGGCTAATTGAAGGATACAGTAAGCACGAGTGTTAGCGTTACCCACGTGATGCTGAGTACCACCCATACACCAAACAACAGTACCTGGACGGTTATCTGCCATCATTTTCGCAGCTTGGTAAACTTCTTCTTCGCTACAGCCAGTTACATCAGCAACTTCTTTAGGCGGGAATTTTTTCACTTCTTCGCGAATTGATTCCATTTCGAAAACACGTTCTTTGATGAACGTCTTGTCTTCCCAACCATTTTCAAAGATGTGCCAAAGCATACCGTAAATGAATGGAATATCAGTACCGGGACGTAGACCACAATGTAGGTCAGCATGCGCTGCAGTACGTGAGAAACGAGGATCAACAACGATGATTTTCGCGTTGTTTTTCTCTTTCGCTAATAAGATATGCTGCATTGCAACTGGATGCGCTTCAGCCGGGTTTGCACCGATGAAGAAGATTGCATTTGCATTCTGGATATCATTGAAAGAGTTAGTTTGCGCACCGTAGCCCCAAGTGTTTGCAACACCAGCTACAGTGGTAGAGTGACAAATACGTGCTGAGTGATCGATGTTGTTTGTGCCCCACATAGCCGCAAATTTACGGTACATGTAACAACCTTCGTTTGAGAACTTAGCACTACCCATGAAGTAAACTGAATCAGGACCTGACTCTTCACGGATATCTAGCATCTTGTCGCCAACTTCGTTGTAAGCTTGCTCCCAAGATAGTTTCTTCCACTTGCCATCAACCAATTTCATTGGGTATTTAAGACGCTTCTCACCGTGACCATGTTCACGTAATGCAGCACCTTTAGCACAGTGTCCACCAGCATTGAACGGGTGATCAAATGCAGGCTCTTGACCTGTCCAAACACCATTTTGTACTTCAGCGTATAAACCACAACCAACAGCACATGCAGAACATACAGTACGTTTGATTTCAGTTGGTGCATCATGAGCAATTTCTTTTGCTTCAGCTCGACGCATCATGCCAGTGCCCATTAATGAAGCTGCGGCGATACCACCAGTTGCAATACCTGCATTCTTCATAAATTGACGACGGTTGATACCGAGCGACTTGCTAGCAGCCTTAGGTGCTGCAGTAGACTTGCGAGTTAATTTCATCGCTTATTTCTCCTGAATTATCCGCGTAAGCTATCGTAGTAGCTACGAATATGCGCAGTTTCTTTGTAACCATTAGAACCTTTGATACTAATGTTACTCTCGGTTGCTTTTGCCACACTCGCACCTGAAACAGCAATTGCTGCAGTAGCGGCGCTACCTACGGTGATGGCTTTCAGCAAAGATCTGCGATTCAGATCAGGCTGTTGCTTCTTCATCTTTACTCCTGGGTTTAATACACACCTGCTTATCATGCAGATGCCCTTTTAGGCCTTTTTAGTTACTAAACACCACTGTTAATAAGCAGTTAAGTAAATGAACTAAAAAGGTAAAAACACATATAAATGAATCTAGTCCACAAATTTACGCCGCTAATATATAGAGAGAGGGGCTGAAATAATATGATCTGACACCAGTTCATTGGCCAAAAATAGCCATTAAATGAAGAAAGCGTTAACTGAGTCATGTTTTCAAAACATGCCGTGTGAGAGCAAGACTTTTGGGTGGGGTTTTAGCTGCATTTACAATGTTAAATAATTTAACAAGGCGATTGAGTTAAAAGGATTTTTATACAGTTTTTGTCTAAATAAACACCATAGCAACCATATAACTTTTAGGACTTACAACCTGTACCTATAGTGCTTTTGGTTATTAAAATAACCAAAAGTTAGCTGCCCACAAATCACTCAGTAAATATTAACAAGCAAGTTACTTGTGAGCATGAGTTGCACGCAGAAAGCGTCCGAGAAAGTTCAGTAATAACTGCAATCAATAAGCCACTAAAATTGGTCCAAATAGCTCTTGGAATAGCTCTTGGAATAGCTGTTGGAATAGCTGTTGGAATAGCGGCCTAAATTAAGCGGTTTATTCGCCCAGCAGTGAGCAATAAAATCAGTATTGGCAAACGACCCATTCCGCCAGCAGGCAGATATAAAAACACCTCAACGAGATAGACTCTGTTGAGGTGTTTTAAGCACAAACTAAAAATATGCTAAGTCATTATTACTTCTGATATTTTAACGTGCCATTTGCCTTGATTTCATCGTACCAAACGTTGTGATGCTGCATTGCCCAGTTTTCATCACAATACCCTGAAACCATGGCTTCCATACCACCTTCACACAATGCTGTTGCCATCCAAATATGCACAATGGTAAATGCAATGAGAATCGCAGCACTAATGCCGTGAATAAGTAGCGCGGCCATTGAAGCTTCACGGGGTAAATCTAAACCCGGTAACACTAGCATGATGCCAGAAACACTGATGAATAGGCCAAAGAACACTAAAGTCCAAAACCACATTTTTTCACCGGCGTTGGCAAAACCACTATTTGGATGCTTACCTTTAAACGGACCAAAATTGATGTAACCACCGACCACTAAAAACCATTTTAAATCATACATCTTAAAGGTTTGCAGAGGCATCCACTTAACGATACACACTAACCAAGATACGATAAAGACAGGACCTGTCCAATCATGTACTAGTTTACTAAAACCAATAACACCAGCCCAAATACCAGCGCTGACATAGGGTTGGATAGCAAACTTGCCTAGCATGACCATTAAGCCTGTAAATACTAATATCAGACAGGAAACTGCCATGATCCAATGCAGCGTAATATCTGCCTTAGTCCATCGCTCCAACATCTTGCCTGAAAAGCCTTTACTTAACTTCGCTGGGCCATTAATGAGGTAAAACAGTAAAAATGCACCAAACACACCCACAACAGCCAAAACCATTATTGGATTAAGGTACTCATTTTTAATATGTCGACCTTCATTACCGGCAACATTGATCAGTACGCCAGGCTCAATACCTTGAGCAGTGGTAAAGCCTGAGTCGCCAGCTTTAACTGCTCGCCATAATTCAGCCGGGTTTTCCTTCCCTGCCTGCTGCTTACTTGATTGTTCATCTGCTGCTAAGGTTGCGGTTGTAAAACCTAACCCCATCACCAGAACCAACAGAGCAAACAAGCTACGCAGTGATTTGTTTAACTGTTTGTTTAACATTGTCACTCCTTGCTTGGTTACGGGCACAGCCCGTAACCTTTGCACTGTCTAAACCATATCACCCGTTTTAGGATCATAGCCCCAAATAGTATTCGGATTACCGCGCTTAGACATACGTTCGCGATAGATACTCGATACGATTTCGGCATCACCAGCAAGCAGGGCTTTAGTTGAACAAAGCTCAGCACACATAGGTAACTTACCTTCAGCAATACGGTTTGCACCGTACTTCTGACGCTCGGCATCGGAATGGTTTTCTTCTGGGCCACCGGCACAGAAAGTACATTTATCCATTTTACCGCGGCTACCAAATGCGGTCTTTTTCGGGAACTGTGGCGCCCCAAAAGGACATGCATAAAAACAGTAACCACAACCGATACAAGTATCTTTATCGTGTAGCACAATGCCATCGTCGGTTTGATAGAAACAATCCGCCGGACACACGGCCATACAAGGTGCATCGGTACAATGCATACATGCAACAGAGATTGATGCTTCACCGGGTGCACCATCGTTGATAGTGACCACGCGGCGACGCTGAATACCCCACTCTAAAGCGGAATCGTTTTCGTTCTTACAAGCTGTGACGCAACCGTTACACTCGATGCAGCGTTTGGTGTCACACAAAAATTTCATGACTGCCATAATGGCTTATCTCCTCATCAAGTTAATTAGGCTTTGCTGATCTGACACAAGCTAGACTTCGTCTCTTGCATCTGAGTCACAACATCATAACCATAGGTCATTACCGTATTGGCAGCTTCACCAATAATGTAAGGCACGGTTCCTTCAGGGTAGTTTTTCGCCAGACTTTCGCCTTCGAATACACCCGCAAAGTGATATGGCATGAAACATTCACCAGCAATGACTCGTGGAGTCACCATCGCTTTAACTGTAATTTTAGCGCCTTCTGGACTGTGAACGAATACATCATCACCATCACGTAAGCCGCGGTCGGCTGCATCTGCAGGGTTAATCTCAATAAACATTTCTTGCTGAAGTTCAGCAAGCCATGGATTTGAGCGCGTTTCTTCACCACCACCTTCATACTCAACTAAGCGACCCGTGGTTACAGCTAATGGGAAGTCTTTTGCAAAGTCTTTGTCTTGAATAGACTTATACAGAGTAGGAAGACGTGCAACCATACGATCTTCGTAGGTTGGATACTTAGACACTAAGTCACGACGTGGGGTATAAAGCGGTTCACGATGTAGCGGAATATCGTCTGGGAAATTCCACACAATACAACGTGCTTTGGCATTACCGTAAGGCATACAACCATGGTTGATTGCCACACGTTGAATACCACCAGAAATATCAGTTTTCCAGTTTTTACCTTCAGCGTGAACTTTCTCTTCTGCAGTTAAGTCATCCCACCAGCCAAGTTGTTTCAGCATGTCTGCAGTAAACTCTGGATAACCATCTTTGATTTCAGATCCTTTTGAATAAGAACCTTCAGCAAGGATGTTATTACCATCATGCTCAACACCGTAACGTGCACGGAAGTTACCACCACCGTGTTTCACTTCACGACCTGTGCGGTAAAGGATTTGGGTACCTGGATGTTTATTTTCTGGGGTTCCCCAACACGGCCAAGGTAAACCATAAGTTTCACCTTTAGCTGGGCCACCGGGTGCTTCTAAGCTTTCAATATTGAACGTGCCCCAGTTTTCTTGGTGCATTTTCAAACGCTCAGGGCTTTGGCCTGTGTAACCAATGGTCCACATACCTTTGTTGAATTCACGGGTCATATCTTCAATCAATGGCTCTTCACCATTCACTTTAATATGCTTACAGAATTCAGCTTCAATGCCCCATTTTTTCGCTAATAGGTACATGATCGTATGATCGGGTTTACACTCGAACAGCGGCTCAATAACTTTAGTACGCCACTGCAGTGAACGGTTTGAAGCAGACACTGAACCATAAGTTTCAAACTGGGTTGCTGCAGGTAACAAATATACACCGTCTTGGCGCTGATGCATGACACCGGCCATTGTTGGGTATGGATCCACTACCACAACCGTATCTAGCTTGTTCAATGCTTCACGTATTTCACGACCACGGGTTTCAGTGTTAACTGATTGCCCCCAGAAAAATGACATACGGATATTGTCTTGCTGAGCAATTTTGCCCTTATCTTCAAGAACACCATCATGCCAACGCGAACAAGGAATACCCGGTGAGGTTTGCGGAGATTGACCTAAGTATTCACCTTGGTCAAAACGCGCTTTAATCCAGCTTGGCTCAAGATCCCACACATTTGCCCAATGAGCCCATGCGCCAGTTGATAAACCGTAGTAGCCAGGTAAGTTATCGTAAAGTAGACCAAAATCAGTCGCGCCTTGAACATTGTCATGGCCACGGAAAATATTAGTACCACCACCAGAGACACCCATGTTGCCTAGGGCTAACTGTAAGATACAGTAAGCGCGAGTGTTGGCATTACCGATATGATGCTGAGTACCACCCATACACCAAACCACGGTGCCCGGCTTAGTTTCTGCTAATAACTTAGCAACACGATGCATTTGCGCTTCAGGTACACCAGCAACATTTTCAACTTCTGCAGGGTTCCATTTCTTAGCTTCTTCGCGGATACGTTCCATGCCGTAAACACGTTGGTCAATAAAGCCTTGATCTTCCCAGCCATTTTCAAAAATATGCCACAACAAACCATAAATGTAAGGAATATCCGTACCTGGACGAATATGCACATACTCATCAGCTTTGGCTGCTGTTCTGGTAAAACGAGGGTCGACAACAATAATTTTCGCGCCGCGCTCTTTACCTTCAAGGATGTGTTGCATAGCAACTGGGTGAGCTTCACTAGGGTTCGAACCGATAAACATCATCGCTTTCGAGTTACGCATGTCGTTAAAAGAATTTGATTGCGCACCATAGCCCCAAGTGTTTGCAACACCAGCTACAGTGGTAGAGTGACAAATTCGTGCAGAGTGGTCGATGTTATTCGTGCCCCACATTGCCGCTAATTTGCGATACATATAAGATTGTTCGTTTGAAAACTTCGCACTACCCATGAAAAATACTGAATCAGGGCCAGACTCTTCACGAATATCGAGGGCTTTTTGGCCAATTTCTTCAATGGCTTGATCCCAAGAAAGTTTTTTCCATTTTCCGCCTTCCAGCTTCATTGGGTACTTAAGACGTTTCTCACCATGGCCAACTTCGCGCAGTGCAGCACCTTTAGCACAGTGACCGCCTGAGTTAAATGGATGATCAAATGCAGGCTCTTGACCTGTCCAAACACCATTTTGTACTTCAGCATAAATACCACAGCCCACCGAACAGTGAGAACAAATAGTACGTTTAACTTCAGTTGGCGCATCGTAAGCAACATCTTTTGCTTCAGCTTTACGCATCATGCCAGCGCCAAGCATTGAAGCGGCAGCAATACCACCTGTAGCAAGGGTTGCAGACTTCAAAAATTGGCGGCGATTGAGTCCAAGTGCAGGTTTATCTGCCCCTTGAACGTTCTCTGTTTTGCGGGTTAATCGCATCACATATTCTCCTTAAATTACTTGCTACTACGTAATGTGTCGTAATAACTACGTACATGGTCTGTTTCTCTGTAGCCATCACTTTTGCCTGCAACTGGTGCAGCTTTTGGTGAGGCGGCAAGAGCTTGTCCGCTAACAGTGGCAACTGCGCCAGCGGCACTGCCGACAGCCAATGCTTTTAGCATTTGACGACGACCCATGTCGGAAGCTTGCTTCTTCATAGTCTCTCCTTAATTTAACGCGTGTTATAAGAGTAAATTTACTCTCTGTTTTTATGGAAGTTACCTTCCTTTTCAGTCTATGCCACTGGGCCAAAGCCCAGCGGCATAAATCTTTGCACCAACAGCCTAAAACTTACCTAAGAGGCAAGTTCATTGGTTGAAGGTTCAATCTTGTCTGTCTCGTCAGCAGCCGCCTTTTCAGCTTCAGAACCTGGGCAGTTCACTGGAATATCCAAGCTAAGTTGCTCAAATTCATTGGCTTCAATGACGAAAAATGCTTTTGCTAACTGCGCCACAGGTACATAAAATGCTGCACTTGGCGTTTGCGCTAAGGTGTCGCAAAAACGCTCAACCCAGCTACCAATATGGCGCTGATAAAATGCCAGTTGACGATAACCTGGCGCCTCTAAAATCAAGGTGCCCATCACTTCACATAATGCGGCAACGTGATCTTCTGGCTCTTTAACGTCTTCTTCACGAGCAAAACCTAATTGCATTAAATCTTGGCGTAACAATGCTAATGGTTTATCCATTAACGAGCCTGTCATAAACCAGCTGCCGTATGGCAATACTTCACCACGGCCAACACCGAAGAAAATATTGAAGTATTCGTCTTCAAGTTGCTCTTGTGTGTACTGGGTCGCCGCCGCCTTTAGCGCCAGCCAAGCCGAGCTCATGTCATTATCATCTTCAGCTTCTGTTTCTATTTCGATGTCAGCTAAAAATGACAACAATTCTTCACTTGGTTGACGACGTAGTAATGCAGCTAATAATTGGTAAATATCTGCCCGTAGCTGATCGTTTTCTGAAATTTCTCTAACTAATTCGGTCATATTGGATCTCTTATCGAAGTTGCTTCTCTGGGTCTTCAAGAATGTCTTCAAACATATCTTTTACGCGGCAATCACCACACATTTTTAGGCGCTCAATATTGGCGTTAAATGCAGAATGTCCACCAATCATATCGATCATTCTATGAACCATCGATTGTGTAGCAAAAGCGGTTCCGCAACGAATACACTCGAACGGAGGCTCTTCTTTTAACGTTTGACGCTGTTGACGTGATGCTTGGTCCAAATTGATTTGCGGCGTTAAGCTAATCACGCTTTCAGGACAAGAGGTTTCACATAAACCACATTGCACACAGTCTTGCTCTACAAAATGCAGTGACGGTGATTCACCACCATCGGTTAATGCTTGTGTTGGGCAAGTTGCTACACAAGACATACACAAGGTACATTTATCAACTTCGACGTTAACCACACCGTAAGGCACATTGCTCATTGCAATGGCGCTATCAGTCGCCGATGCCTGCTGGTTTAAGTGATCAACGGCGGCATATAAGGTGTCACGCTTAGTGCTAGGGGCGAATGCCGCTGGCACTGTTAATGGCCAATCAAGGCTTATGGCTAACTTGTCATCTAAGTCTGCTAATGCTTGGGTGTCTATCAAGCTAATGCGCTGTGGCTGACCCATTTCATCTAGAATGCTATTAGCTAATATTAGCTCACCATTTAACATTTGCGTTAAAGTGGGTGCGGTGGCATCAGTATTAAGGATCAGTACCTGACGCGCGCCCCATGCAAGTGACGACATCCAGTGGTCAATACTGGCAACAGTAATCTCTTCTAACTCAACCGGAATAATATCGCCCGCAAGTTCAGCAGTAATTAATTCAGCCCCAACGCCGCTGTCATGGAACAAAATCACTGGCGCAGCTTGAGCTTGCTCTAGGTAACGACTAATGAGCTTTTGCAGGTAACTATGCAGTGCTTGTGGCGTTGGTAAATCAAATGCGATAGCCCCTGTAGGGCAAGCATTGGTACAACTACCCGCGCCATGACAAAGGTAAGGGTCGATTTCGATTTTTTGTTCGATGCTGCTAATTGCATCTGCTGGGCAGAAGTTTAAACAGCGATTACAGCCATTGACGCCATTACGGTTATGGGCACAGATATCACTGTTCACTTTCACATAACGTGGCTTATCAAATTCACCAACTAAATCTGGAATTTGCTCTAGGGCATCAGCTAATTTAGCTGCATCTTGGCCGACGTAGAAATAACCTGGAGGTAGCATTTCAAGGTTAAGACATGGCGACATGCTCAGGTCTAAAACCATATCAAAATGCGGTTTACGAATAGCAACAAGACTTAACTCAGTCGCCGCTTGGTTTTCACCAGCGCCTTCATTCTCAACGGTTACCTGAAACTGACCTAAAAAGCCTTTTACAGAAATGAGTTTGTTGTAATAGCTTTCGCTATTTACAGCAGCGTTCATTACCGCTTCAAGATGATCTTCATCTTGGCTGGTAATGGCTTCGTTTGCCAAAATAACCGTATTGGCCATGGTTGACAGTTTATCCGCAGCTAATCGGGCCAAATCTTCTGGGCCGATGACTAACACATTGCCTTCAGTGGTATAACTGACTGTTGGCGGGATCAAGTTTTGGATCACTTGAGTCTGTGCTAATACCTGCTGGCGAACTTGTTTTAGTTCTAGCGGGGTTTGACTATTGCTCACATTGCGTTCCTGAACAGTTTTTTAACGCTTAGGTGATTTATCAAGGCTGCAAATCCATTTTGCACTTAAAAATTAATTTAAATACATCAGCTTAAAATGATAAACAAAACACCTTATACGCTAAATAGTGGACTAAAATTTTTAACTACACACTAAACCTTAGCGCTACTTGAAGCCGTTATAGCTTCTTCATCGACCATTCCCAGAACATCACTCTGGTCTTGGTTGCTATCTAAGTCAGTGGCAGACACGATTTCGCTCTTATCATCTAATACTGGCGAGGCATCAGTTTCATCAACAACTGTGTCATCATCCTCACGAGCAAGTAACGCTTGCTCTTCCGTTTCTTCTTTGTCTTTTACAACATTACGGAAGACTTTTTTAACTAATTCAGCCGAAACTTCGGCAGACAATTTAGGTTGATTACTGTAATCAAGGGCGTACTCGAGTAAGCCGTCGATTTCATTGTATTGGGGTTGTTTCCACAGTGCTTTTAACGCTGCTGATTTCGCTTGAGGTGATACATTCGCCCCCATAAACGAAGCAAAACTGCCTCCAACTTCAATTTTTTCTGGATCCGGTAAATCTTTAGCTTCAAGGACCTTCTCAGCCTGAGGCGCGTCTTGTATGGCATCCTCAGTGGCAGAGTCGGCAAGGCTTTCTGCCTCTGCCGCCACAGCTTGTTGCTGTAGCTCAGCCTCACGGGCGGCCTCTGTCTCACGAGCCGCTTCTGCTTCAACTTGCTCGCGACGCTCAGTCCAACGAGAGAAAAAACCTTTCGAATTATTGCTCATTAATGTCTCCGAAGGTGATCTGTGCTAGGGCCAGTATCCTTTCGGCGGTTCACATGCTTACGGCGTTTAGCTGATATTTCAACTTCGCCATGACGGGTAATGAAAGCTTCAACCCAACACGCCAGCGCTTCTGGCATTGGGATATTCAGCACTGGGGTTTCAGACTCCAAACAGGCTGCGGCAATATTTTGGTCTGCTGAGATAGCTGCAGGAACCCAAGTACCATCTGATAACTCATCACAAACGATATATAACATGGTGTTATCCATGTCTAAATTTATCCGGTAACTGCCACGTTCATCTTTATAAAGTTGAAACAATATTAATTTGGCCCCTTCAGGTGCCTCATGAGTCGCAGGAACCATTTGTTCCACTTCCCAAGTGATTGACGGCCAACGTCCCATCATTTTTTCGACTTTTCTAAGCGAAACATACATAGGCCAAACATTTTCTGTGTGTTGCATACAAGCCTTGCCCTTAAAACATAAATTCACAAGAAATAAATAAAAACACATATTAACAACAACTTAAAAGTTGCTCTTAGTTATTTTTAGAGGCTAAAAACCACTTTATTTCTCTTAGCTATTCAGTATCCTGCAAAAATAGTGCCAGATGAATAGGATCAAAAAACTAGACCCAGATCTCCTAATTACCATTAAGAGTAGGACAATTTGTCTATATTGCTAATTATACTAGGACATAAGGCTACGTTAATTAGTCGCTGCTGATTAACATCAGAGTTAGATCACGCATTTACAAACTACATTGCCGCCTCGGGAATAAAAGTTGCTATGCTGATAGTTAATTAGTTTTCATTACGATCCTCACTACCGAGCTAGTTAACTATTGCAGAGGCCACACTTTCAATGACCCAATCAAATGCTAATAAATCGCTTAAACTGGTCAAAACCAATGCTGAAGTTCCCCTTACAATTGCGGTTAAAGCAATTAATGAGCAAGGAGAAAGTGTTGATAAATTCGTGGCCTGTGAAAGACCATTGACGGTATATTTGAACTGGCAACCCATAGTGACCTTAATGACCTTGGGCGCAAAACCTGAGTCATTAGCTTTAGGTTACTTGAAAAATCAAGGCTTTATTAACGATGCCAGCTTACTTGAATCAATTATCGTTGATTGGGATGTTAACTCTGCAGCCATTTTGACTAAAGAGCAAACCGCTGATTTAGATAAACAATTATCTGAAAAAACCGTCACTTCAGGTTGCGGTCAAGGCACTGTTTACGGTGGTTTCATGCAAGGGCTTGATGATATCAAGCTGCCAACGCCCCAATTACAACAATCAACCTTATATAGCCTGCTAAAAAACATTAGCGCTTATAACGAGACCTATAAAAATGCCGGCGCCGTGCATGGTTGCGGCATTTGTAAAGACGACCAGATTTTAGCTTTCATTGAAGATGTTGGCCGCCATAACGCGGTTGATACCCTCGCGGGTGATATGTGGCTTGAAGGTGAAAATGGCCACGATGAGATTTTCTATACCACTGGCCGTTTAACCTCTGAAATGGTGATAAAAATTGCCAAAATGGGTATACCAGTATTGTTATCGCGCAGTGGTGTCACTCAGATGGGGTTAGAATTAGCTCAAAAGCTGGGGATCACTATTATTGCCAGAGCCAAGGGGCGTCACTTCTTGGTTTACCATGGCGCAGACAATATTGAATTTGATGCGATGAAAGTTTAGCGTTATCTATTAGCGTAAATCATTAATAACAAGGTGATGTTCACCTTGTTATCACTCACCATATACCCCAGTGCTAAATCGCATTATGCCTAAGTTTAGCCCACTGCTTTCTTGCCGCTTCAGGCAAATAACTCCAAGCTAAAACCCGGGTAATTTTATTGCCTTGCTTCATTTCAATGGTCTGCACATTATCGGTATTTAACTGTTTTAATAGTTGATAACAGGGCTTTAGGTTTTCAGACTTGGACACTAATGAGCTAAACCACAGACAGTGTTGCCCAAATTGCTGACTTTCTTTGATCATATTAGCCAAAAACTGCTGCTCACCGCCTTCACACCATAACTCGGCTTTTTGCCCACCAAAATTAAGTGCGGCGCTACTTGAGCTAACGGCTGGCTTTTGGCTGTGCTTTTTCGCTCTGTTGGCGGCTAAATTGGCATTTTTCTTGGCGCTGCCTTGGCTCGCTTCGGCTAATGAGCGATGAAATGGCGGGTTGCACAGCGTAATATCAAAGCGCTCATTATCCCCGATAATTCCGCTAAAAATAGCTTGAGGATTAGCCTGCTCGCGCAGATCTATTTTCGATGCTAAATCAGGGTTATGGTTAATAATTTCAGCGACATTGGCAATTGAAACTGGGTCGATATCGCTGGCGACAAACTGCCAACCATAGCTTTTAACCCCTAATAATGGATAAATACCATTAGCACCGGTACCAATATCTAATGCGCGGATCTTAGTTCCCTTAGGCGCTTTGCCATTAACAGCCAGTAAATCAGCAATATAATGCAAATAATCTACTCGACCAGGTACTGGTGGGCACAAGAATCCTGCCGGAATGTCCCACTGCTCAATGTGATAATCAGTCAATAAAATTGCTGCGTTGAGGCTTTTGACCGCCTCAGGATCTGAAAAGTCGATTGAAAGATTACCGTAGGGGTTTGGTCTGACAAAGTGGGACAATTTGGGACACTTTTTTATTAACCCTTCGAAATCATAACCTTGATTATGCTTATTTCGCGGGTGTAGTGTTTTAACTTGAGTATGAGCAGCGCCTTTGGTTGTCACCTTAGCCGGCGCAGATGTTTGCTTGTTCGTTTTGTTGCCAGTTTTACTGTTTTTCATGCAAATGTTCATTAATCATATAGGTATTTAGTAAACAGTAAATTAACCACGGACTGTTCACCCGTTTCAGCTTCTAGCAGTCGATTAACCGTTTCAAAGCACTCACGACGAATATCCTCTCGTCCGGTCAAGGACTTAACCTTGTCTTCAGGCTGATTTCCTAGCACTTCAACGATGGCGGCTCGCAGTAACGGATCATGGTGCTCTATCTGCTGTAAGTGTTTAGGATCTTTAACCATTAACTCAACACTGATTTTTACAAAACCAAGTTTTTTACGGTTAGAGATATAATTAGTGACTATGTCAGGCTCGAAACCATAGTAAGCAAAGTTTCCAGTGCTTTTGCCATCTGCGCTATGTGCATTGAGGGAAAAAAACAGTGCAACTAAAACTGCGAATAGGTACTTTGCCATCGTTAATCAAACTCCATTATTTAAATCTGCCTAATAGCAGCGGCTATCCAGCCATTGCTCTGTCATGATAAACTGCACTCGTTTGAGTATATTGTAACGAGTATTGAATGAACGTGACCAGTCTTAGCTTCCCGTATGGTGAATCAATCCAGTGGTTTTCACCTGATGCAATTAATTCTATGCCGCAATCGGCACTAAAAGAATGGTTACTCGCTACCGGTAGTTTAACTCAAAAGCTTAAAGGCTGTTGCCACGAATTTGAAGTTAAAGTACTTGGCGAACAACTTACTACACCATTAGCAGGGGAATGCCCGCAGCAAAAGCAGGTTTGGGTAAGAGAAGTACTGCTGTGCCTTGATGGCCAGCCTTGGGTATTTGCACGCACCTTGATCCCTGAAAACCTAGCCAATGATCAACACAACTTTAAAGCCTTAGGTAAGCGGCCATTGGGTGAGCTACTGTTTACCAGTGCTGATATTGTTCCGGGAAAAATCGAGGTCGCTGAATTTGAAAGCTGCACTAAGCTAGCCCAACTGGCAACCCGCCTATCCCAACCGGTCAGCTCTTCACTTTGGGGGCGTCGCCGTTACTTTAATTTAGCCAACCAAGATATTATTGTGAGCGAAATTTTCCTTCCTTATGCGGTTAAGCAAATTAACGCCTTAACACTAAAGCAATCTGGTTAAAACTAACCCAATGAAAGCTAGGCTGTTTATAAGGTCAACATAAAGCTTGTGGCCTTATGTGTTATTCAAGCGCCTTACAAGCAGTAAGCTCAGTAGCAACAAATACATCCCAGCTAAACTACCGCCACTACTGCTTTGAGACTCATCTTCGCCAGCAAGCGTCTGGCTGTCGCCCATAAGCTGCGATGTTACGACACCATTGAGTTTAAACTCAACCGTTGCCCTTGAGCTGTCTGACGATTGTGCCTCAACCTCCATCGTTAAGCCCAGTTGAGGTAACACCATGCCTGATTGCGGTTGCAGGGGTGCTGAGTAATCTGCATTATCATCAAATAAACTAAAGTTACTTAAGGCGCTATCGTTAGCGAAGTTTGACTGAGGAAATAAGCTAAAGCTGGCATCACGTACCTGCACACTTGAAGACCCACCAGTAATTAAACTCTGATCAGCATCAATAACCCCGATAAAGCCATAACCTTCATGCTCGGCAACATTGTTATCTTCATAGTTGTTATTTTCTAGCCATAATAAAATACCGGGCTCATAGCCGACACTTTGCAAGCCCGCATCAATACCTTGATGGTTTCTCAGTTGCACAATATAGCGTTGCGGCAAACCGGGTAAGGTATCATCGATCCTTGAAAAACCCGCTAAATCAACTTTACCTTGCTCTTCTGCCCCGTCTTGGTAAATGTTGACGCCTTGCTGGTTAATTTCAATTTGATCAATAACAATGCCGTAGTCGCCCACTGCTTGGTCCGTTACATAGCTCATTTCAACTTGCACACTTTGCCCTGAAAAATCGCTCAGGTCATAAACCAGTTCAACCCAAGCATCGGCTCCTGAAGCGCCCGCTATATCGCTCGATACCCCAGAAATATAATGCTCTACATTGTTGAACAGAGGGTTACTGGCACTGGTATGGTTACCAGCAATGGCTACGCCATCAATCAGCAATTGCATATAGTCATACTCAACTTCTATGCTCCAATGTGCCTGCATAACAAGCTCGATCGGTGCGCCTGCGGCTAAATCCACCTCGAAACTCAGACTATTGCTAAGCTGATGGCCTTTGCCGGAATGGTATTGATAGTCACCAACTAAAGGTGACTTAAAGGCAACGGGAGGATTGGGTAATGGAATGGACAATTGATTCACAGCATCAGCATTAACCGCTGCAAAAATGTCAGCAGTCACACCTTCAGCAGTAATATCGGCCAAGTCGATGGTTTGCTCATTGACCCACTTACCTCGGTAGCGTTGTTGCAGATATGAACGGGCATAAGGACTTAAGCCTGCAGGCTTGCTGCCAGCAATATAAGGATTACCCGCTTGTGCTTGACCCACCCAAGTACCACTTGCCATTAACGACCAGTAACCCACTGGCGCGCCATCGCCCAGATTAGTGTCGTACTCATCAGGCAGGCCTAAATCATGACCAAACTCATGGGTAACAACCCCTGTACCTGAGTCGATAGGCTGAATGGTATAACCATAAACTTTCATTGAGGTGCCAGGAAGATTTTCTCCTTGGCTATTGGCACCAACAAAAAAGCGATGCGACCAAATAGCATCTGTGCCTAACACGCCGCCGCCCGCTTCTTCACCAATACTGGAATGAAAGATGACAATGTGGTCTATGATGCCATCAGGCTCATTTTCATTGCCGTTGTTATTAAAATCAAATGGATCTTCAATATCCAATTCAGCTAATTCTGTCGCGCTCATCCCTTTAACGGCCTGAGTAACGGCTTCCATAACCAATTCAGGTACTGCAATATCATTATCACTGAAAACCGAATTATTGGCGCCATAGTAAGCGGCGTTGTTACTGGCAGTTACCCAGCCTTTAACCTGACCACCAAACAAAAAACTCTCACCCGAGGCTTGAGCAAAATATTGATATACAGTTTGAAATACCTCACCGTTAGGTCCAGAAAATCCAGATCGAGAAAAAAGTAAATCTTGATAATGTTGTACGGAATAATCGTCGTAAAACATTGACGTATCTGACTTGGTTAAACGGTTGGCGTTATAGGGTAAATCAGGAAAGTCGACCAATACCGCCAGCACATTCACGGTTTTGGTGACATCCGCGTCAGCCAAAGCCGGAGCCGGAGCTGATACTGGTGAGACTTTTACTCGCTGGGACCGATTCTTGGCCGCTATTTGCTGTAGTATTTTGACCTCTGCAGGCAGATAATTATGACTTGCTTTGCGAGTGAACTTCTCTACCGCAGCTTGCTTTGCTGCCTCACTGGCATCAATAGCCAGCTCACCACGCTTAATCAACCAGTATTGGATCTGTTGTTGATTTATTACCCCAACATCTGCTGGAGAAGCGTATTGACTCAGCGCCGCCATGGCGTTTAACGAAAACAGAGTCATTGCCAATATGGTCATAGCACCAGTAAAAACTTACTCAATTGAATAGCCATTCTTTACTTCCTTTGATTGCACTTTTTAAATGCACTATTGCGCTTGGCGATATAACGACGAACAATCTCTTGTTGCTGCTGTTCACTCATATCAGCAGTTATCTCACCACTTTTGATTAAATTCTGTTTAACGCCGGACATATCTAAAGGAGGGGGTATTGCGCCACATTGAATGGTCTTATTTTGATGCGTTAATGGGGTCTGATTAGTGACGTTTTCGGCGCTATTACTATGGCTACAACCCCAAATAACACAGCTCAAAAAGATAGCGAATACAATGCGCATAATTGACGCCCAAACAACGAAGATGAATCAAAGAGTAATATTAAGTAAAGTTGCTAAATCGGCTTTATACAACTTTTTAGCGCGATTTTTATACAACTAAAGAAGTAAAAAATAATCGAAGGCAAACTGAAAGGCTGAGAATATTGCGCAGACAACAAAAAGGCCGCTTAATGCGGCCTTCTTAACTATAGTGATGCATAACATGAGCTGTTTAGGCAGTAGTTTTTAAATAGCTCGACACCCCGTCTAAGAACATTTGCACCGAAATCATTACCAGCACCATACCCATTAAACGCTCCACTGCGGTTAAGCCTTTTTCGCCTAACATGCGAGTAAAGACTTTATAGAATAGTAAGATAACCGCGCTCACGCCCCAAGCCGCCACTAAGGCAATGGTCCAATCCATCATTCGGGTACTGTCACTGTGCGCTAATAATATTAATGCGGCTAACACTGATGGCCCTGCCATTAACGGGATGGCCATAGGAACAATAAATGGCTCTTCACCGGCAGCTAAACCTACCACGCCACCCGGTTGTGGGAAAATCATCCTAATGGCAATTAAGAACAAAATAATCCCGCCTGCAATACTCACAGACTCTTGACGCAGGCTAAGGAAATTAAGGATCACCTCGCCGGCAAATAAAAACAGCAACATGATTGCCAGCGCAAACAATAATTCACGAATAAGCACTCGGCGGCGTTTTTTAGGTTCGATATGGCGCAAAATTGAAGCAAAAATAGGCAAATTGCCCAAAGGGTCCATAATCAGGAAAAGCATGACTGCAGCAGAAAAGATGTCCATTACATTAGATCTATTAATTATTAACAATGAACTACTATTGTATACTTAATACAGTCATTTGGCAGAAATAACCGTGACTTTCGCGCTATATTGCAACGCTGAAGGCTATATTTACCGTGTAAATTGTCATCATGGCTGATAAACAAGCAAAGCAAGTATTAAGTTAATCGAAAGACTGCGATATACTGCGTTGTTTTTTCCGTTTCATTGATTCTTTGGATCCCATGCTCTATCTAGCTGCTAGTTGTATTGCACTTTTATTCGGACCGCTTTTTTATCGCTACTTCTCATCAGGAAGTGGGCTGCAAAAAGGCTTAGATGGATTTATTTTCGTCTCATTAGGCGGATTGGTGCTTATCCATATTTTGCCCGAACTCCTTGAGCATGGTGGTTTTATCACTTTGCTGTTTGTGGTGCTTGGCTTATGGGGTCCTACAGCCAGTGAACGGCTATTTCATCGTTACTCAGACATTACCCATAACGTTACCTTAACTTTAGGTATTGGCGGGCTATTGCTGCACACTATTACCGATGGTGGCGCCATGGTTTTAGCCCAACAAGAGGGTAACTCCAGCTTATTAGCACTAGGGGTGATTATGCATCGCCTACCGGTTGGTGTGGCTATTTGGTGGCTGTTAAAGCCTCAAGTTGGCACCCGCTGGGCCAGTGCGGTATTAGCAGCTATGATGGTACTCACAGGCTTAGGTTACTTCGCTGGCGAGCAATTACTCGATAGCCTCAGCCTAGATAATACTGTTTATTTACAAGCCTTTGTTACCGGCTCAATTTTACATGTGGTGCTACATCAGCCCCATGGTCAGCACGAAGAAGACCATCAAGGTCGCTATCAATATCAAGCTGGTATTGGCAGTTTACTGGGGGTGGCGCTACTGGCAGTGTTATTACTGATGGACACTGGCGGGCACGACCATGCCCACCATAGCCATGGCTCTGAGCAGTTTATGACTTGGCTACTGACGATATCGCCTATCTTAATTGCCAGTTATTTCATTGCCTCGGCGCGTTTTAAAGCAGGTTTAACCCCTCAAAATCACAGCTTATCTAGCCGCTGGTTACAACGGTTAGTCGGCCCCGAAGCCTTATTGATCACTCTGCTTTTATTGGGCCCTTGGTTTGCCATCTATCAAGCCATGTCATTGTTGGCGATTGGCGCATTACTGAGCCTTAGCAAAGTGGAGCTTACCGATCCCCACGAGAATTTACCGCAATCGGCTTGGCGATTTGGCTTTGCTCATTTAGTGGATCGCAGCGCCCCGTGGATTGCCCTTAGCTTAATTTTAGCCAATCTCATTGGCCACCCTTCGGTGCATTTAGAGCACCCAGCACTGCAAGTGCTGATCTTACTAGTGGTGTTTTTACCGATGCGTTTTTGTAATTTAGGCGCGGCAGTACTGGCATTATCATTAGCCTATAGCGGCTGGAGCAATGTGGCAGTGGCATTTGCACTTATTGCAGCGCCTGTGCTTAGCCTTAGCCAGTTAAAGCTAATGAGCTGGAGCATGCGCTTGTCATTGTCAGCGGTATTAGCCGTGGCGCTGTTATTCGCGCACCAGTATCTGGTTGATTGGCATCAGTTACTCACCTTGCCAAACAGCGTTAATATTGCAGGATTAGTTGTGGTGGGATTAATCTTTAGTGCCAGCTTACTGCGCCTAGGGCCACGTAAGTTCTTAAGTCGCTTAATGATTAAGTTTAGCGGTCATAACCATGATCATAACCACGATCACGCCCATGGTGCTGATACCTCAGATAAATCTGCGGCTGCGCCAACAGAGCATAAACATCACCACTAATTAAGCCGCCGCATTAAGCGAGGGTACTGTCAGGTTCATGTTATTCAGGCTATGATGTTTTATCATCGACCGAATAACTGAGCCGACTTAACCAAGCCTATGTGTATTTTATTTATCGCGGTAGACATGCATCCCCAATGGCCACTGATTGTGTGCGCTAATCGTGATGAGTTTCATCATCGCGCCACCGATCCGGCCCATTTTTGGCAAACAGTTGCTAACAGCAATTTACCTCAATCTCAGTCGATATTAGCAGGCAAAGACCTACAAGCTGGCGGCACTTGGCTTGGAGTGAATCAACAAGGTCACTTTGCAGGCCTTACCAATATTCGCCATCAACAAGCCGATGGCCTAAGAAGTCGCGGCGAACTGGTGGTTAACGCTCTCGATCTCCGCCAAGGTGTCAGCCTTGATTGGCTTCGCCAACACAGCGCGAATTACAGTCCGTTTAATCTTGTTTATCAGCAGCAACAGCAGCAGCTTTACTGTTTTAATAGCGTCACTGCTGAGAACACCCCATTAACTAAAGGTTTTCATGCTGTGAGTAATGGCGCTATAGATGATGTTTGGCCGAAAATGGCCAAGGGATTACAGGCGTTAGAGCAGCATCTATTAGCTGAAAAGCAGCCCAATATTGAACAAATGTTGGCATTTATGCGCGATGAATCTCAAGCTGAAGATAGCAGCCTACCCAGTACCGGCATTGAAATTGAGTGGGAAAGGCTGTTGTCGTCGATTTTTATTCGCCATCCAGAATATGGCACCCGCTCAACCAGTGTGGTGATGCGAGATATAAACGGCAAAATCGACTTTTATGAAGTGCGTTATGACGGCAAAACTCGCAACTTAGGGCAACAGCATTTTGTTATAAATCCTAATGCGTCAAAGCCCTAAGTCCGAATTAATCTATTTGCAGCCAAGCAATTAATCAGATGAATGATCATGGGTTATCACCCACTTATCATCAATACGCTCTATCAGTAGGGTGAACACACCATTAGGTTTGTCTTTAGTACGCTCTAATTGCCAACGACCCACAACCAATGCGGCGTAGTTGCTGAGCATTTTAATCTCTTTCACATTAAACGACAGCTTGCCCATGCGCGCTGAATCAGGATAACTTTTTTTATAGCTAGCAAGAATTACATCCCAACCGTAGCTAAACTTACCATTAGACATAAAACGTAAATTGTCACTTTGCCAATAGCCTTGCATGTAGGCATCAATATCGCCGCTATTCCAGGCTTTTTCTTGCTGTGAAATCACTGCTCTAATTCTGTCAGTAGGAATAGCGCTATTGATATTAACTTCGTCTAGTGACACAGGTTGTTGTTCAAGTGAGAAAACTGCGCTGACGGCATCAGTTTCAGTCTCAACCACACTTTCAGCCACAGCCACAGCCTCAGCCGGCGCTGCTGCAATATCAGCAGAAACTGTGGTTTTAGGTGAGCTATCTGAAGGGCTTGGCTCTACCTTTAAATCGGCTACGGGTTCAATCGCCCCAACTTCGACCTTGGCAGCTGTAGCAGGTTTTAATGGCACGATTTTTAATTCAGCCTGTTTAAGCTCAACATCTGAGGCGGTTTGAGTCGCTGTTGGTTTATCTTCTGCCGCTAACATAGTGCTAAAACCACCAAAAATAACGGCTAATAAAATAATTATCGGGTGCTTCACACACTCTCCTTGTTTAAACCAAGATTGAAATTACCTGACACTAGTGCCACAGTAACGACAATAATTTAGTACTTTTGCATTAGATTAATAACCCAGTAAGCCCAGCGCACGGTATTAATCCCAACTGCGGTTTGGCTTAGAAAACATGTTGAGATAAGCGATATCTGCAACATGAGATTCGGTGAAATTAATATATAAATTCATTCTGTTATGGTTAGATTCTAGCGTATCAGAGTGAAATAAACTGGAAAATAGCGCATGTTTAGTAAATTTTGTTTATGGCTATTGGCCATTAATGGCTGGAAATTAGATGGCCAGCTCGCAGCTGATGGCCAATTCATTATGGTGGTTGGCCCACACACCAGTAATTGGGACTTTATTGTCGGCATTATTGCCCGCTTTGCTATAGGGGTAAAAATTCACTTTTTAGGCAAACATCAATTATTTATTCCCCCTTGGGGCTGGCTGTTTAAAGCCTTAGGCGGCACCCCTGTGGATCGACGTAAAAACAATAATATGGTCGATGCTGTGGTGCAGCTATTTAATGACGATAACCAATACAAGTTGGCGCTGGCCCCCGAAGGAACCAGAAGCGCGGTTACTCGCTGGAAAACCGGCTTTTATCATATTGCCACTAAAGCCAAGGTGCCAATAATCACAGTGGGATTAGATTTTAAAACCAAATCCATTGTGATTAATCAACCGCTGCACCCCAGTGGCGATGTCGCCACTGACATGAATCGTATTTTAGATTTTTTCCGCCATATTAACGGCCGCCACCCTAAGGTTATCCCGCACTACATTCCTTCGGATGAGCAGCCAAAAAACTAGTGCGACTTAATACTGCGAATATCATCGCCTGTAGGGCTTTGAAAAGCACGTAAACCAAATTCAGGTAAGATGGCAAAGACATGATCAAAGATATCTGCCTGAATGCCTTCATAAAAGGCCCAACGGACGTCATTGGTAAACACATATAACTCGATAGGCAGGCCTTCTGGTGTTGGCGCAAGTTGGCGCACCATCAGAGTCATGTCTTTGTGCAGCTTATTATTTTGACGTAAATAGGCATCTAAATAAGCTCTAAACGTCCCCACATTGGTTAAGCGTCTGCCATTAACCGGCATATCAATATCACTAACCAGCTCATTGGCATGGGAAATTTCTGAGCACACTTTAGGGAAGTAATCTTTAAGGTAATTCACTTTCGACAACCGAGTAATATCGTCTTCGCTAAGAAAGTGGATACTATTTACATCAAGATTAATTGAACGCTTAATTCGGCGACCGCCCTTTTCAGACATACCGCGCCAGTTTTTAAAAGCGTCTGATACCAGCGCGTAAGCTGGGATCATGGTAATGGTGTTATCCCAATTACGCACTTTTACGGTATTGAGTGACACCTCATCTACAGCACCATCAGCGCCATATTTGTCCATTTGGATCCAATCGCCTTTACTCACCATACGGTTAGCAGCTAATTGAATCCCAGCAACAAAGCCTAAAATAGTGTCCCTAAACACCAACATCACTAAACCGGTGGCAACACCTAAACCACTTAAAAAGTAAATTGGCGACTCATCTGCAATCACTGATATGCCAATAATAAAACCAACAAAGAACAAAAATAACTTAAATAATTGTACGAAGCTTTTAACCGGTAAGCGGCGACTAATCAGCCTGACATCAGCAATTTCATTAACCGCATCTAAACAGGCGTAAATCGCCCGAATAACAAAAATGACCACCAGCACGCTTAGGCCACGGTCAATGACTGAGCCCAGCAGTTGTTGATGGGTTAAAATAATCGGGATCAGTAAGTCCAAGGTCATGATTGGCACTAACAAGGCCAATTTTTCCAATACGCCATAGCGCATGAAAATATCATCCCAAGTCACGGTCGATTTACGGATCATCGCATTAACCGCTTTTACAAATACCTTTTTGGTAATGTAATAAGCAATAGTTGCCACAATAAAGCTCACCATCAGTAATATTGATGTTGCTAGACTGTCAGAGGGCTGACTATTCACCCCAATATCAAGCAACCAACTGGCAATATCATCACGTAACTCGTTATCCACGCTTTTATTCCTTACACATTTATACTGATTGAAAGACTAGGTTTACAAAATCCAAAGCCATTATAGAGAACAAAGACTTATTGAGAACGATCCAAAATAGCATATTTATCGATTAATTAACCCGCTTTCAATTTGATGACAAGTTCGCCATCAAATCACCACCGCATTCAAACAAGGCGACAACATATCAAAGTAAACTAATGATATTGATTGCAAAGTTGAGCACATTAATTGACCCAGAGCTCGCTTCACTTACCATTGGTAACATTAAAACGAATTGAGGTTCCTATGAAGCACACTTGGCTAGCAATCATCCTAACACTGAGCATTGTCTCGGTTAGCAGTAACGCCCGCGCAGAAACTGATGAACAACAGTTTAAGCCTTCGACTGCCTTGTTAGTGGATTTTATCGATAGCCGCGGCGATATGTTTGGTATCACCCTTGCCATGAAACATTTTGACCCTGATTACGCCGACTGGGGCTATTATATTGGTTACGCCTGGGGCGATAAATACGACCTTGATGTACCAGAGCCGGCTGAAGCTTATGCCGAAGAATACATGTGGCGCTTTGGGTTAAGTTATAGCCTAACTGAAAATTTTAATCTCTATGGCGGCGCCACGGTGTTTATAAACGAACAAAACTACACCAACAATATTTCTACCCGCGAAGTTAACGGCAAGCCAAGATGGGAATCTAGCCGCGATAAAGACTGGGGCGCTGAAGTTGGCGTGCGTTACACAGTGTTTGATAGTGTTGTTATCGGTGCAGGTTATGACACCAGCGCCGAGGCGGCAATTATCTCCATTGGTTTTACCATGTAAGCCTTATCCAAATAGTCACAATTGAAAAAGGACCCGCAGGTCCTTTTTTGTTTTTAGCCTTTTGTTTCAAGCTGCTAACTCGCTAGCCCCTAAAAGCTCACTAAGATGCCAGCAGGTAAGTAAGCATTGAAGCTGGCGCTATAGAGCAAATCTGTCGCCGCTTCGATATCCGGCGCAAAAAAGCGGTCTTTATCGTAATACGCAACCACTTCACGTAGCTCTGCTTTGGCTTTTACTACCGCATCACTGGGTTGTAATGGCGTGCGAAAATCTAACCCTTGCGCCGCAGCTAATAGCTCAATCGCTAACACCCCACGGGTATTTTCAGACATATCACGTAACCGACGCGCGGCAAATGTCGCCATCGACACATGATCTTCCTGATTCGCTGAGGTGGGTAAACTATCCACAGAAGCGGGATGCGCAAAGGTTTTGTTTTCAGAGGCCAATGCCGCAGCCGTCACCTGTGCAATCATAAAGCCTGAGTTCACCCCACCATTTTTCACTAAAAATGGCGGTAATTTCGATAAGCTAGAGTCAATGAGCAGTGCAATGCGGCGCTCGGCAATTGAGCCTAACTCAGCAATAGCAATAGCAAGGTTATCTGCCGCCATCGACACAGGCTCAGCATGGAAGTTACCGCCAGAGATAATATCGCCGGTGTCTTGGAATACCAGTGGGTTATCGGTCACGCCATTGGCTTCAACCCCTAACACTTCACCAGCATGGCGAATTTGCGTTAAACACGCCCCCAATACCTGTGGCTGACAGCGCAAAGAATATGGATCTTGCACTTTTTCACAATCAACATGGCTTTGACTGATCTCAGACTCATCAGCTAACAAGTGACGGAAAATAGCCGCTGAATCCATTTGTCCTTGTTGGCCACGAGCCGCGTGAATACGGGCATCAAACGGGCTACGACTGCCCATAGCTGCTTCAACACTCATGGCGCCAATAACTGAACTGGCAGCAAATAAGTCTTCAGCATGGAACAAACCTTCAAGGGCTAATGCGGTTGAGGCTTGGGTGCCATTAAGCAGTGCTAACCCCTCTTTTGCAGCAAGTTCAATCGGTTTAAGGCCTGCAATTTCAAGCCCTTCTGCTGCCGTAATGATTTGACCTTGGTAGCTCATTTCACCTTCTGCCAGCATAGGTAAACACATGTGCGATAGCGGCGCTAAATCCCCCGATGCGCCCACTGAGCCTTTTTCAGGAATACACGGATAAACACCGGCATTAACCAACTGAATAAGAAAGTTAATCACTTCTAAGCGAATACCTGAAAAGCCGCGGCTTAATGAGTTAATCTTTAACACCATCATTAACCGCACAGTGGCATCTTGCATATATTGGCCAGTGCCCGCAGCGTGAGATAACACGATTGAGCGCTGTAATAACTGCAAATCTTCAGGGGCAATTTTAGTGTTAGCCAGTAAGCCAAAGCCAGTATTAATGCCATATACAGTGCGGCCTTCATCTAATACTTGCTGCACTAAACCGGCACTGGTATTGATATCAGGAATGGCTTCATCGGCTAAAGATAAGTTAACCGAGCCTCGGCTAATTCGGCGTAATTGCGCTAACGTCAGCGTGCCGGGTTTAAGCTGCAATTGATAAGCTTGAGCAGTCATTATTTCGCTCCTTGCATTGGCAAATCTAGGCCTTGTTCTTTAGCGCATTGTTGCGCAAGTTCATATCCCGCATCCGCATGGCGCATCACGCCTGTGGCTGGGTCATTCCATAATACTCGGCCTAATCTAACTGCTGCATCATCAGTGCCATCGGCAACAATCACCACTCCAGAGTGCTGACTAAAGCCCATTCCCACACCGCCGCCATGGTGCAATGACACCCAAGTTGCGCCGCTAGCCGTATTCAGTAAGGCATTCATTAGTGGCCAATCAGATACCGCATCAGAGCCATCGAGCATGGATTCGGTCTCACGATTTGGACTGGCAACCGAGCCAGAGTCTAAATGATCTCGGCCAATGACAATCGGCGCAGATAACTCACCATTTTTAACCATTTCATTAAACGCTAGCGCTAAACGGGCACGGTCTTTGAGTCCCACCCAGCAAATGCGTGACGGTAAACCTTGGAATGCAATCCGCTCACGGGCCATATCTAACCAGTTATGCAAGTGCGGATTATCAGGAATAAGCTCTTTGACCTTGGCATCGGTTTTATAGATATCTTCAGGATCGCCCGATAATGCTACCCAGCGAAACGGACCAATACCTTCACAAAATAGTGGCCGCACATAAGCTGGCACAAAACCGGGGAAATCAAAGGCGTTTTCAACCCCTTCTTCAAAGGCCATTTGACGAATGTTATTGCCATAATCTGTTGTGGCCGCCCCTGCCGCTTGCAGCGCCAGCATGGCTTTAACTTGCACCGCCATTGATTGCTTAGCCGCTTTAACCACTGCCGCTTCGTCAGTTTTACGCATTTCGGCAGCTTGCTCTAGTGTCCAGCCTTGGGGTAAATAACCATTGAGTGGATCATGGGCAGAAGTTTGATCGGTCACCACATCTGGGGTAATACCCCGTTCAACTAACTCAGCAAAAATATCAGCAGCATTACCCAGCAAACCAACGGATACTGGCTTACCAGAGGCATTAGCCTCATCAATCATGGCTAATGCTTGATCAAGATTAGTGGCTTTCTTATCGACATATTTAGTGCGCAGACGAAAATCGATACGGGTTTCATCCACTTCACAGGTTAATACCGAGTAACCCGCCATGGTGCCTGCTAATGGCTGCGCGCCGCCCATGCCGCCAAGGCCACCAGTTAAAATCCACTTACCCGCAGATGAGCCGCCAAAGTGTTGTTTAGCCATGGCGACAAAGGTTTCATAAGTGCCTTGAACAATGCCTTGGGAGCCAATATAAATCCACGAACCGGCGGTCATTTGGCCGTACATCGCCAAACCTTTTTTATCCAGCTCGTTAAAGTGTTCCCAGTTAGCCCAATGTGGCACTAGGTTGGAGTTAGCAATAATCACCCGCGGCGCATTACTGTGGGTTTTGAAAACCCCCACAGGTTTACCTGACTGCACCATCAAGGTTTCATCATCTTCTAGACGTTGCAGTACTTCAATAATTTTGTCGTAACACTGCCAATCACGGGCTGCGCGGCCAATACCGCCATAAACCACTAAATCTTCAGGGCGCTCGGCTACATCAGGATGCAGGTTATTCATCAGCATGCGCATTGGCGCTTCTGTCATCCAGCTTTTACAACTCAATTTACTGCCATGAGGGGCAATAATTCGGCGGCTAGGGTCGTGTCTTTTACTAATGGTGTTATCCATATTTTCCTCTTCAACTAACTAGGTCAGTTTGGTTGTTATGATATTTATGCTGCTGTTGTCGCAGCTATTTTTACTTTTAAATAGTGTTTAGTTACGATTCGCCCACAAGTAGCTAACCGTTAAAGGTTAAATGACCACCTAAGCTAAACTTGCTGCCGGGATGAACTAGACGGGCAAAACTGACTACGCCTTTACTAGACCAAGTGCGGCGTAAAATTTGTAAGCAAGGCTCTGATGGCTCAATAGCCAATAATTGCTGCATTTGCTCGCTGGCAATAATGGCTTCGATGCGATGACGGGCTTCGGTTAAAGGCGCCACCTTGGATAAATATTCATGGGGGGTTAATTGGGTAAAGTCTTGCTGTAAGTACTCAGGGACTAATTCTGGGTTCACAAAGCGCTCTTCGACCTGTAATGGCGCATCTTGCTCGCAGTGCACCAATACCGAGTAATAGACAAAGTCACCAATTTCTAATCCTAAGGCCACCGCAACCGGTCTGGTGGCAGCAATTTGGGTTAACTTAAGCTGCTTAACACTGTAGCCATGGCCACGGTCTTTGATTTCATCGGCAATGTTTCGAATGGCCAATAATGATGACTGCGATTTAATCCCCGCGACAAAGGTGCCGATACCTTGAGTGCGCTCTAACACCCCAGCTTCCACCAGCTCAGTCAATGCTCTTCTTGCTGTCATGCGACTGCAAGAGAACAACTCCGCCAGTTGATTTTCTGATGGCACTTGATCATTTTCTTGCCACTCACCCGCTTCGATACGAGCCAGAATGGATTGCTTTATTTGTGCAAACTTAGCCAACACGGATTTAGCCCAACCCTTGATGTGATGAAAAATCTACCAGCAACCTTACCTTGTATATACAAGTTAAAACAAGTACTGTTTTGTGATAAAGTCTAAAAAATGAGTATTTTCAGGAGCGGTTATGTCGTGGGATCATGTGTGGATTGATGTCAATATTGCAACAATGGATCCAAGCAGTTCAGTCGCTTATGGCGCAATAACCGATGCAGCTATTGCCGTTAAAGACGGTAAAATTGCTTGGATGGGCCCGCGTAAAGAAATGCCTGAATTTGATGTATTTGAAATGCCCATCTATCGCGGCAAAGGCGGCTGGGTCACCCCGGGGCTGATTGATGCCCACACCCATTTAATTTTTGCGGGTAATCGCGCTAACGAATTTGAAATGCGCCTCAAAGGCGCCAGCTATGAAGATATCGCCCGCGCTGGCGGCGGGATTATTTCGACCGTAAAAGCCTGCCGTGAAGCTGACGAAGCCGAGCTATTTGAACTTGGCAGACAAAGGTTAAACGCCTTAGCCAAAGAAGGCGTCACCACGGTGGAGATAAAATCTGGCTATGGTTTAGATACCCAAACTGAAGTCAAAATCCTTAAAGTGGCCCGCGAACTTGGCCGCAATCATCATGTTGATGTTAAAACCACTTTCTTAGGCGCTCATGCGATACCTGAGGAATATAAAGACACTGCAAACAGCACAGTCAGAAGTGATGCCTATATCGATATGGTGATTAACGACATGCTGCCTGCGGTTATCGAGCAAAACCTTGCCGATGCCGTGGATGTTTTTTGTGAAAACATTGCCTTTAACCTTAAGCAAACCGAGCGAGTATTAACCGCCGCCAAACAAGCCGGTTTAGATATCAAAATCCACGCAGAGCAATTATCTAACTTAGGCGGCTCTGCTATGGCAGCCAAATTGGGGGCTAAATCAGTCGATCATATTGAATACCTCGATGAAGCAGGGGTTATCGCGCTCAGTGAACACGGTACCTGCGCTACTTTGTTACCCGGCGCGTATTACTTTTTACGTGAAACCCAAATGCCGCCAATAGATCTGTTACGCAAACATAATGTACCTATGGTGGTCGCCAGTGATTTTAATCCGGGCTCATCGCCTATTTGCTCAACCTTATTAATGCTCAACATGGCCTGCACCTTATTTAAGCTGACTCCAGAGGAAGCCTTAAAAGGCGTGACCATTAATGCCGCCAAAGCTTTAGGTATTGAAGCCAATGTCGGCAGTTTAGCCGCCGGCATGACAGCTGATTTCTGCTTATGGGATATCAGCACGCCAGCGCAACTGGCCTACTCTTATGGGGTGAATCCTTGTAAGGAAGTGGTTAAAAACGGCGTGTTAGTGCATCAATAGCAAATAATAATCTACATCGACTGCAAAGCTTTAAACCAGACGATAAAAAAGTGCTAGCCCTATACAGGTTTAGCACTTTTTATTTATCTATACACCTTTCCTTAGATAGTAACCTTAATCCGTTTGGTGACGTTTACCCTGTTTATTCTTCATTGGGTCGCCGTCATAACCTAATGCTTTCCAGTCCATGCGCTGGCCTTTGTTATGACAATCGCTGCATTGTAGGGCTTGCTCTTTAGGTGAAACCATGTGATTGATACGCCACCACATTTCAGTTTCAACAAAGCCATGCTTGCCGCTATAACTGAGGCCTTTGTCTATCATGGTGCTATTAGCTTCCATGCCAAGTTTTGATGCTAAGTCCCAATCAAACTTGTCCCAGTAACCACCTTTACCAAACACTTTAGGGGTAATTAAAATATTCAATTTGCTGTCGAATATCTGTTTACCAGTATGGACCTTGAACGGATAGATTTTGGCTTTGCTGTCATTGATATCACCCAAAGGATAAGTGAGTTTTATCACCTCAGCCGGGTCAATTTTATCACCCGCCATATAGGCATCAGCTTTACCGTTAAACCAAGCATATTGCGGTGGCACCATTTTTTGCCATTCAAAACTCCCTTTCTTATTCATAAAGGTTTTTTTGCCGTTTTTGTCTTTGGTTTCAGTTAACTCTTGCCCTGCTGTTGACCAGTCCCAGCGCATTTTTGTTGGCTCATTACGAGCAAAAAATGGGATGTGACAGGTTTGACAGGCCACTGCAGCGGTATGAGTATTAAGCTTTTTATTGTCATGGGGCGCACTGTCATGGCAGTTTTCACAACCAATGGGGTTTTCGCCCCCCGGTGACACGCCCATGGCATTACCAGAGATTTGATGACTTGCTGTGGTATGACAGGTTTGGCATTGGAAGTCATTGCCGTCAGTGTCCATATGCACATCGGTGTCTTTTTCAGGGTATGACATGGAAGAGTCTAAATCCCCATGTTTCACCGCATCACCGCCGCCACCGTAAAAATGGCAAGTACCGCAGTTATCTCGCACCGGTTGGCCAACATTTTGTGCCACTCGCTCAAGATTCACTTTCGCCATCGCTTCACCCGCACCTGCTGGCTCTTTGATATAAGTTCCTGTGGTGTCATGGCACACTAAACAATCCACTTTAGTCATATCGGTAAAATCAAAGCTGTTGTCTTTCCAGCCATAACCCGCATGACAACTGGTGCAGCGCGGCTCGTTACCACTGATAGAGACGCAAAAATTATTGATACTATTTTTTTTACCGCGCTTTACTGTGCGGCCAGGTAATTCTTGCTCTAACTCCCAAGTCCAATGGGAAGACTTCATAAACTCTTTGGCATGATCTTCATGGCACTCGATGCATTGCTTGGTGACGTCCGAGCCTTGGGTAAACGGCCCCTCAATCACCTCTTTATGATCAAATTCTGCATAGGCCATTTGACTGCAAAAGGCTAATGCGACAACTAATTTCATGGTTTTCATATAGCACTCCTAGCCCCTGCCACGCAGGGGCACCATGTTTAGAAATTAACCGTTAATGATGCATTTACATCATAAGCAGTATCAACAACAGGCAACATTGAATAGGCAGTGCCTGCAATCACATCATCAATTTTTTGCGGTGCGCCCACTGGAGTGCCGCTACCTGTGTATTCATAGTCGTAATACAGGCCTGCGACTTTGATGAACATTTTAGGATTGATATCAAAGATGTAATAGGCTTCAGCAACATGGCCGCGAGTGGCTAACTTACTGCCAACGGGGTCATCTTGGGCTTGGGTGAACGGCGTCCAGTATTCAGAGCCATAGTTATATTCAAGGCCAAATTTACCCATTGGAGCAGGCATTTGGAAACCAACATAAATACCATAACCGTCTTTTGTTGAGGCATCGTCAGCAACCGTTGGCATCATGATAATTTCAGTGCCAGTGCTATTTAGCTGCGCTTCAAAAACCGCATCAGATAACATGCCACCAAACATACCGCTGTTGCCATTTGGCTCTGCGCGCGTCCAGCCTAATGAGGCAAAGGCTTTAAAGTCTTCATCACTTTCATAGGCATAACCCAAACCACCTAAGTACATATCACCAATCACGCCACTGGGTTGTACACGGGTGACAAAGTTAAAGTTGTCGAACTTTTGCAGATCTTGATACATGGTTGGCGCAAATATACCGGCCAACTGGGTTGGAAATGCCATGGTGCCTTTAAAGCCGTCATTAACATCTTTGGCGCCAAATAAGGTTACCTGTAAGAAATGGTTACCATCGTTAATAGCATCAATATTAAAGCCACCTAAATGGGTATCTTTGGTAACGATATCGCCAAACATTTCGCCATTGCCCCACTGAGACTCAAACCCTTGGCCGTAGCAAAAACGCACCACTTGGCCATCAATGCCAGTGATTTCACCCAGTTTGTAACCTAAGGTGGCGCCGTCAAAGTTAAAATTAACTAAATGACCAGATGGGGTGCCGCCACGCATTTCGTTTTCACGGTAATGACTTGGTGGGCCGTAAGTTGATGGACGACGACCAATTGACAGGTAAGTTTGGCTGCCGCCGATATTACGCCAGTCAAAATAAGCTCGTTCCACTCTGAGCCAATCACCACTGGTGTTGCCGCTACTGGTGCCATCCATAGTGAATGAACGCCATGAATCAAACACTTGCGTGCCCGTTGAATCGCCCCAGTTTTTATACATAGATAAACGACCTGCAAAGCTGACGTTATCCCACACTTTAGCTTTCATATTTAAGCGTAAGCGGGTGGTATAAAATAAGTCATTGTCGATGTCTTGGGTGGTTTTTGGCGCTAACACATAAGGCATCACCCCTTGTAGCTGACCACTTTGAAACGCTTGAGCTAAAGCAGGGTTAGCCGCCATCATTTGCCCAAGTGGTGAGTCAGCGCTAGTGGGATCGCCAAATGCACCAGACATGGCTTTGGCAGCAAAGTCTGAAAAATTAACATTAATGGCAGGATTCCAAGTGACATCTTGGTAATGCAATGAATGCACTTTAGTTCTAAAGTCACCGGTGATGGTTAATCTATCTAAGGCGCTGTGGCGCTCAGTTTTATCCACTCGAGAGTTAAGATCATCAAGCTCTTCGGTGATTTCGATTAATTGCTGTTTTAGCTCTGCCATTTTTTGAGCATCATCATTGGCTGATGACGGTGCTGCGGCCATGGCCGCGCCACTAAACGCTAATGCATTGGCAACGAGTATTGATATTAAGGTACGCATAATTTGGCTTCCTTTTATTTTGCCTAAATCATGCAAATACATAGATTTAGGCTAAATTTTGGCTGCAGAAATCCCTGAGCGCTAAACTCATTTTTTCTGCTTTTTATCTGGATTAACTGATGGTGTCGCTGACTTATTCTGACTTTTGCATTAAGTCTAAGCCGCCATCAGGACGCACGTTTTTCGCTAGCCGCAGGTTTGTGGTTGATCAGAGTCCGCTGCGTGGTCATATAAAAACTGCTGAATATCTTTAAGATCTTTTTCTGATATGGCTTTGAATACTTCAGGCTTAGCCTTATGTTGGTCACGCTTGAAAAATCTGTCCCACTGGCTCATGGTTTTTGCCATTGGGGTTAACTCTGGGCCTTCAGTGCCGACACTATGGCAAGCTTTACATTGTTTTTTATACAAATGCTTACCCTTTTTAGGGTTGCCGCCATCAGCTGCAAAACTGCCGCCAATCATGCACATTGCCACTAAGGCTACTGTCATCGCTATTTTTTTGTTCATCATCACTACCTCATCAATTTTTCTTTATTTTTATCAATCAAGACAAACTAAATCTTTAATGCCTTGTTAAAGATGTTACTCAAAATAGGTAGACATTAATTTGACCTTGATCATATTCATGAGATAAATCTAATTGATAAAAAAATAATTGAAAGAAATCTAATTGAATAGGTACTAATAACCTTGCTGTTTATGCTTTTTAAGTATTAGTCAGCGCTGAAAAACTTAGCTAGGGAGTAAAATGAATCACACTGTGAAATAAAAGGACGTAAGCTATAGCATTAAAATCAGCCACAAAAAAGTCGCCCTAAGGCGACTTCTTTAGCATATTAGTTACAGCAAGGTTAATCGTCGCTAAGTTCGCTCACGGGTAACCAATTCACTTTAACGCCCGCTTGTAAAAACATATCTTGGCTAATTTTAATTTTATCGCCCCAACGAGACAAAAAATCTGTGCTTTGCTCAGGGCAAAACACCCCGGTGATCCCGGTTTGGATAATCTTGGCAGCACAGTTAGGGCAAGGAAAATGGGTCACCCAAATATCACAACCATCTAAATCTCGCTTAGCAAACAAAATGGCGTTTTCTTCCGCATGCAGGGTTTTAAGTAGCTTCATATCACGGTCATCGGTTTCGGCACTGTCAGAAATACCATGGGGATAACCATTAAAGCCAACAGACACTATACGGTTATGCTTGGTGATCACCGCGCCCACTTGGGTAGAGGGATCTTTACTCCAAGAGCCTACCAGTTCTGCCATTTGGAAAAATCGTTTTGCCCATTTTGAGATCATAGTAATAGCCTTTTAAGGTGATGATGTTTTTAGCTAAGTAACTGAATTCATCATACCTAATGTTGTTAACATTCTCACCTTTTCTACAGTAAGATTGTTGAATATTGGCTGTTTTCATCTGCGTAGCTGGCATAAATATAAATACTGCCGACTGATTTGTGAGTTACTGCGCCACAAGTTGTTATTTGGACTAGCCAATAGCCCCAATAAAGCTTAGGATCTTCAGCAGGCAAACTTAAGGATTGGAGTACATATTCATTATGGGTATTAGAGCGATTATCGTAGATACAGCGGGCACCACCACTGATCTAGACTTTATTCAAGATGTACTATTTCCTTATTCAAAAAAGGCTATGGGTGATTTTCTTGCGCAAAATCAACATAACCCGCTAGTTGAATACTGTATCAGTGATGTACGCGACTTAGCGTTAGAAGCGGATGCGTCAATTGAACGCGTTACTGAAATCCTATCTCAATGGATTGATGAAGACCGCAAAGCCACGCCATTAAAAACCTTACAAGGGTTAATTTGGAAGCAAGGTTATGCCGCTAACGAGTTTACTGGTCATATCTATCCAGATTTTATTGATGCCATGCCAGGCTTAGAAGCGAGCAATATTCGCCTTTATAGCTTTTCGTCAGGCTCTGCTGAAGCGCAAAAACTATTATTCAGCCACAGTGATGCGGGTGATTTAACCCCTAAATTTAGTGGCCATTTTGATACCCGTACCGGTAACAAATTAGATAAGCAGGCTTACTGCAATATCTTAAATACCATCAGCTTGAGCCCTAAGCAGGTATTATTTATCTCTGACGTGGTAGAAGAACTAAAAGCCGCTGAAGCTGCAGGTTTACATACCCGCCATATGGTGCGTTTTGAAAACCAAAAAACCGCTAAGTTTGCGCAAATCAAAAGCTTTGCTGAGTTAACCATTGATTAATCATGATTAACTGCCATAAAAAACGACCTTGATGGTCGTTTTTTTGTGGCTTTTTTACAAAACAAGCTATTTAAAACCAGCCTTCAAGTTTGCAAAAACTACTTATTGCGCCGAATAATAAGCCGCAGGGAATGCAGGAGAGATACACTGCTTAACTGTAAATGTGTAGCCGTATTTGCCTTTGTCTTTATCAGCGCTAATCTCTAAAATTTCATAATCATTAAGCTCAACCACTTTACTGTCTTTAATGTGCTCACAACGAGAAAATTGGTCTGCTTCAAAATAATATACAAAGCCTGCAACCATGCTTCTGACCAATACTCGATACGCTTCACGCACTAAGTCATAACGGCGCTCAGTACTGTCATCGCTAAGGTTAATATTAAATGCATCAGCGTCCTCAAAGTCATCGGTTGCTTCTCCGCTAATATCTTCAATCAGCTGCTTAGTCTTTTCTGCTTCAGTTTCTTCAAAGCCAGCTTGTTCAGGTGCTGATTGTTCAGAGGTAGGCTTTGCTATATCCGCAGTAACATCCGCTGACGCTAAATTGCCTTGGTAAATTTCAGCGATAGAATTACCGGTCATATCTTTAACCAGTTGTTCAAACTCTTGGGGGATTTTCTCTTCAGCGATCGGCTTTGCAGGAGTAGGCTCTGGCGTTATAGGCTCTGGCGCTTTAACAACATTTTTTCCCTGAATACTGGCTTCTTCTTTTAATAAGCTCGCCATTCTGGCCTTAGGGTCAATGCTATCAAAACTGTGTTCAAAATCTCCCAGCAGTAAGATATTGGTTAGCACGATATAAGCGAGGATCACCCGTAACAAAATAGTCCGTTTACGGTAATGCTTGCTGTTGGTAAAGCTAATCGCTTTCACGCCAATCAATTTAAAAAATGGTCGAAATACAAAATACAGTGGGATCGCAAACTGAAGCAGCATTAACGCTATGCCACTGATCACCACAAACCACACTGGCATATACAGCAGCACCACTAAATTGTGGGTATAAGCTAAGTGCTGCGCCGAAATACCGGTGACTTCATTTACTACGGTCCCAGCCCACACCAGAGAAAAGTTCGCTATCACCGCATAAAACAATAATAAAAAGGCTTTGCCGGCCAAACTATGCCAGGTTTTAGTAAACAGTGGCCAAAACTCGACCATCATTGCGATCATGGCAATGATAGCCACTAAGGTGAAACCATCAAAAACCAGCATAAGCAAGAAGGCAATAAAGTATAACTTTTGCGCCACGGTGAGCTTGCCGATAACGGTTTTAAAGTAGGTGACAATCGCGCTTGGCAAGGCGCGCCAACTATTTATGGGTTCGCTGATCAGCTGCTGCAAGCGAGCATAGTTTAAGGATTTCAATTTCTGCGCATTCCCTAGCAATGACATCATTAATAATCATCAAAGCATATTGGCAAATCGATAGCAAAGAATTAGCCGAGGTTGTTGAATTAAGGGGTGACTGATATGCTGCACAAAATTCAAACGAACGTTTACATTAAGTGGTGTTATGGAACAGTTTATCGCGCAAAACTCAATTATTACTGAAATCCCGGTGGCATGGGGAGAAATGGATGCATTAAATCACGTCAATAATGCAGTGTATTTTCGCTATTTTGAGACGGCAAGAATTGATTTTTTCAGTCAAATAAACATGATGGAAGAATTGAAAAAAACCTCAGTGGGCCCAGTACTTAGTGAAACTCAGGCGAAATTTAAACGCCCTGTGACCTTTCCTGACACTTTGCTCGTTGGCATCACGATCAGCGATATTAAACAAGACCGCTTTATAATGCATTACCGTATTTTTAGTAAAGCCCAACAAGCCATTACCACCACGGGCACGGCTAAAGTGGTGATGTTTAACTTTAAAACAGGCCAAAAAGCCACTCTAACCGCTGAATTATTAGCAGCATTAGAGCTGCATGGCGAGTAGCTTAATGTGGTATTTGGGCTAGATTATTTAACTGGGCCAGTTAGCTGCGCTAATTGGCTTTTTACCGCATCAGTTATCGGCTTACTCTTTTCTGCTTGATAATCGTAATGCACCATAGTGGTTTTAGCTTCTGCTGTTTGGCGGCCATTTTGCCAACAGCTTTGGGCTATTTCAAAACTGCTATTACCCACTCGGCTCACGTAGGTTTTTAGCGTTACTTCAGCGCCATAAAAAGTCGGAGCGTTAAAAGCAATGGTGAAGCCTGCGATAATCATGTTCCACTTCGATAAATCTTGGCCGGGATTCACAATCTCAAAAATCGGCTCACGCGCCGCTTCAAACCACACAGGGATCACTGTGTTATTGATATGGCCTAAGGCATCGGTTTCGCAAAAACGCGGGCTAAGATTCAGGCTAAATTGAGTTTCTGACATAGGTAAGTCCTTTTATTATTATAGTTTTTAAGCTGTTACAACCAGCGGATTTAAATTCGGCAGCCGATAGCTTAAGCGACCTTTGTGTTTGAGTCACCTATAAATAATGGCCACAAAAAAGGGAGCTATCAGCTCCCTTTTGAAATAAATGTAAACCAGTAACTTAATTCGTACTGCCGTACTGAGTTAATCTGTACTAGCGAGCGTACATCGCATTAATTTCACGGTCATATTTAGTATAAATATTCTTACGACGCAGTTTCATGGTTGGGGTGATTAACCCTGACTCAGTCGAGAATGCTTCCGGTAGTAAGGTGAATTTTTTGATTTTTTCAAACCCTGCTAACTCATGTTGTAGCTCTTTTAAGCGTTGCTCAAAGTGCTCAATCACATGTGAGTGGCGCAGTAATTCCAGCGGCGACTCGTAACTAATGCCTTTCTCTTTTGCCCACGCATCTAACGACTCAAATGCAGGTACGATCAAAGCAGAAACATAGTTGCGCGCATCGGCGACAATAGCCACTTGCTCGATGAACGGACAACAGCTGACCTTACCTTCAACCCGTTGCGGCGCAATATACTTACCGTTTGAGGTTTTCATTAACTCTTTAATGCGATCGGTAATATATAAGTTACCTTCAGCATCTAACATGCCAGCGTCACCGGTTTTTAACCAACCATCTTCAAAAGCTTCTGCGGTATCTTGTGGGCGATTATAATAACCACGCATAACGGTTTCACCGCGAATCAAAATTTCGTTGTTGTCGCCGATTTTCACTTCCATGGCGTGTAATGGCTTGCCGTTTGAACCCGAAACGCGGTTATCTAAGGTGTTACAGGTTACTGTAGCGCAGGTTTCTGTCATGCCGTAGCCACATAAAATCGGCACGCCAATACTATGGAAAAAGCCGCCAACATTAACATCTAACGCTGCGCCGCCCACTGGCATAAACTTAAGACGACCGCCTAATACATTTTGCAACTTGCTAAAGACTAACTTGTTAGCCAATTTCCACTGCGTAGATAAAGCAAAACTTGCACGTTTACGACCTTGGCCCACTTCAAACTGACGTGCACCCACACCGATTGCCCAGTTAAACAATTTTTGACGAATGACTGGCGCGCTATTCACCTTGTCATGGACTGCGCTATACACTTTTTCTAAAAAGCGTGGCACCACACATAAAGTATGCGGCCTAACCGCGGCAATGGCTTCTTTAACGCGATTGGTGTCATTTAGATATACATTATGACCACCGCGGCAAAGTACGTAGAAAGTCCAACCGCGCTCAAATACATGGCTTAATGGTAAAAAGGCTAACGACACGTCACCTGATTTAAAGGCGATTTCGGCATCGTGTTGCTCAACCATAGAAGCGATATTACGGTAATCCAGCATCACGCCTTTAGGGTCACCCGTGGTACCTGAGGTATAAATCAGCGTCAGTAAATCATCAAGGCTAGTCTGCGATAAACGCAGGCTTAATTCCGCTTCACTTGCTGGGGTTGCCTCAGACATTAATAAGTCATCAAAATGAAAATGCTCATCTGATGCTAATTTGACTTTGCTATCGAACACAATCACGTGCTCAACACTTGGGCATTGGGCTTGAATTTTACGGGCGCTGGCATATTGGCTTTCATCACCGGCGAAAATGACTTTGGCGCGAGCATCGTTAACGATAAACACCGCTTGTTCCATGGTACTTGTTGGGTATACAGGCACCACAACAGTACGGGCTTTTAATGCGCCGATATCAGCACAGCTCCACTGGGGGCTGTTTTGCGCCACAATGACAACTTTGTCCTGGGCTTTTAGTCCAAAGTCGATCAACACTTGTGCGACTTTGTTGGTAATAGTATCAAACTGGCTCCAAGAAACTTTGTTCCATGGAGCGGCCATCTCAAATCCTTCGAGGGCGATTTTATCTTTTAATGCTTGGCTTTGCTGCTGTAGCAGTCTTACTAAGTGAAATTTTTCAAGAGACATTACTAACCACCTTTAAGCTTACAAGTGTTCCGCTTTTGCGGGCATTCTACTGCAAGCCATCAGGAATAATAAGCGTTTTTAGCCTAAATTAAGCGCAACTCACATTTTTAGGCTGATTATTACATTCGTGTAACAAGGTTTTTCCATAACTTGGCTTTACTGATAACCGGTAAAATAGCCATTAACACCAGTAATACTATGTCACTGTAAAGCTATGTCGCAGTAAACTATGTCACTGCAATACTATGTCGCTGCAATACTGTGTCTCTGCAGAGCCTGCTGTGGTAACTGCACCAAAGAGATTGCTAACCGCAGCGCTTGAAAGAAAATGATGACCACACACAAGCTGAATTGCCGCACCGAGCGACTCATAGTGCCCACTGCTAGCGCTATTACCGATTAAAAGCAGCTGCCAACAAACAAAGTCGCCTCATTATTCGCATTATAGTCATTAACAAGCACTGCCGAGGCTTACAAAATGGAGCTATTAAATTCTGTTTAGCGCTTAAATTTACCAATACAAATACACTTTCGCTAACTAGACAACACTGAACACGTGTCCAATAAATTAATAAGCACACCAGCAAAGACGCAGTGCTGATTAACCCATAATGCTCAAATAATCTTGATTGACAGCTTCATAGTGAGCTTATAAATAAGTACACTCTAAGTTATTGACTGCAATGTTATTTAGAATCAATTTAAGAATTTACAACATGGCTGCTATTTATAATAGTGCCAGTCAAAGCGACCCGTTAGAGGTTTTCTGCATTTACTAGCTGAAAATTATCATTTGCTTACCGGCGGTCGCACTTAAGTAAGCAGACATGAGTGACCATAATCATCATGAAATACAAAAAGGAAAGGTGTCATGAACATCAACCAACTAATGTCACAAGGAGAGTCAGACATGGTTAACCAACCCATAAAGACGAGTAGCAAAAAGCGCTCGTCCTTATTACTTTCGGCGCTAAGCCTCACGATTGGCCTAACTTTAAGTCACTCAGCGATAGCCGACGACAGTCAAAACCAAGTTGCTGCAACCAATAGCCCTATTTTATCAAGCTGCTACCTCGATGGTTTATCAGAGCAAATGCAATGTGGCTCACTTGAGCTTGCTGAAAACCCAGCCAAACCTGATGGCAAAACCATCTCGGTTCATTACGCAGTATTGCCAGCCATTAAGCCCAGCTTTAAAAAACAAGCCATGCTCGCCATTGCAGGCGGCCCTGGTCAGTCAGCCATTGAAAATGCCGCAGGCTTTGATCGCATGTTAGCTAAAGTGCGCCAAGATAGAGATATATTACTGATAGATCAGCGCGGCACGGGCCAATCAAACCTGCTGGCTTGTGATGATGACAATATGTCGGCGCTAACGTTTAATGATGACGATATTGATATCGCCAAAGACACCCAAGAATGCCTTGATAACCTTGATGCCGATGTCAGCCAATATGGCAGCTTAACTGCACTAACCGATTTTGAAGCCGTGCGTCAGCATTTAGGTTATGAAAAACTGCACCTTTATGGCGTATCTTACGGCACCCGTATGGCGCAGCTTTATATGCGTGAATACCCGCAAGCCATAGCCACAGTAACCTTAGATGGCGTAGTGCCAATGCAGCAAAGTGTTATCGCCATTGGCAGCGCCATTGACCGTGGCTATGATTTATTATTTCAAGATTGCCAGCAAAACAGCCAATGTCAGCAGCAGTTCCCTGAGTTAAAGCAAGAGTTTGAAACAGTAGACTCAGCCCTAGCTAAAGCGCCTATCATTACCCAAACCCGCGATCCGCAAACCGATGAGCTTGCCAGCTTTACCCTCACACGTGGTAAATATAATGGCGCCATCAGAATGGCATTATATATGCCCAATATTCGCGCCTTAATCCCCCATGCTATTCATCAAGCAGCGTTAGGTAACTACCAACCAATCCTTGGTATTTACACCCTGACAACTGATAGCACTGGTATTGCATTAGGTATGCACGCTTCAGTCGTGTGTGGTGAAGATATCCACCGCATTACCGATGATATGCGCCAGCAAGCTAAAGGCTCATATATGGCTCAAACCATGCTCGAAGGCTTAGAAGCGACCTGTAGTGTGTGGAATATGCCACAAGTGAATGACAGCTTTAGTGACGCCATTGAAAGTGATATTCCAACGCTTTTACTATCAGGTGAGTTAGACCCCGCAACGCCGCCAAGCTGGGGCGATATGGCCACTGAAAAACTTACTAATGCCAAGCATTTTACTTCTTTGTATGCGACCCACGGCGTGGCCTATCAAAGCTGTGGTAATGAGTTAATCGCCGATTTAGTCAAGTCAGGTTCAATTGACGATATCGATGCAGAGTGCCTTGAACAAGACACCCGCCGCAGCTTTTACCTCAATGCCAATACTGTTGAAACCATTCCAGCAGGGGAAGAATAATCATGATTACCGTATCTAATCTCTCGAAAAAAATTGGTGACGTACAAGCGCTAGACAACTTAAGTTTCAGTGCCCATGACGGCCATATTACTGGCCTACTTGGCCCCAATGGCGCAGGCAAAACCACCTGTTTACGCACAGTGTTTGGCTTATTGGCCGCTGATGAAGGCCATGCTGAAATCGATGGTATTGATGTGGCCAAAGAACCCACTAAAGCCAAAGCACAGCTAGGTTTATTCCCTGATCCATTTGGCCTTTATGAGCGTTTATCGCCAAGAGAATACATCAGCTATTTTGCTCAGCTAAGTGGCATGTCAAAAGCCGATGCTAAACAAGCGACAGCCAACGTCATTGCCCAGCTTAAATTAGATGATATTGCCGATCGACGCTGTAAGGGGTTTTCCCAAGGCCAGCGGATGAAAACGGCCTTAGCTCAAGCGATTGTCCACCAGCCAACCAATATTATTTTGGATGAGCCAACCCGTGGTTTAGATGTTATGAGTACCCGCTTACTACGTGACATTCTGATCGAGCTCAAAAAAGCCGGCCACTGTGTTTTGTTCTCAAGCCATGTGATGCAAGAAGTCGCTGCGCTGTGCGATCAAGTAATTGTAATGGCCAATGGTAAGGTTGTTGCCACTGGTAGCCCCGCCGAGTTATGCCAGCAAACCGGTGAAGACTCATTAGAAGAAGCCTTTATAAAACTGATTGGAACTGACGAAGGGATCGCAGCCTAATGAAAACGATTTTAACTCTAATTCAAACAGCAAATAACCCCGCATTGATCAATCTTGATTACAATACTGACAAAGGAATGCCAGCCTAATGAAAACCATATTAGCCATGGTTCAAAAAGAACTCATTGATGCAATGCGCGACAAACGCTCGGTGATGGCGGGATTATATTACGCCATTGGTACACCTATTTTAATGTGCGGCATGTTTATGGTGCTTATTGGTCAGCTTTCAAGCCCTGAAGATCTCAATATTAAAATCAGCAATGCTGACAATGCCCCTGACTTAGTACGCTTTTTAAATAATCGCGGTATTACCCATACTGATGATAACGACACCAAAGACATTGAGTTAATCATCAGTGCTGACTACGCCGTACAAATGGCGGCAGCGAAACCTGCTGAAGTCACTCTGATTGCTGATAACTCCAATGAAAAACTGCAAAAATCTATTCGCCGAGTAGAAATGCAATTACAAGCCTACAGCGGTGAAATGGGCAGCTTACGCTTAATTGCTCGCGGCATTAATCCTGCTGTAGTGCAGCCGATTAAAGTAATTGTGGAAGATCAAGCAACAGCTGACTCAAAAGGTGGCTTTATTCTCGGTATCGCGATTTTCACCATGATTTATTCGGTGTTTATCTCAGGAATGAACCTTGCTATTGATACTAGCGCGGGGGAGCGTGAACGTAACTCGCTGGCATTACTGTTAAGCCACCCGATTAGTACCCGTCAGCTAGTGTTAGGCAAAATTATCGCAGTGACTTGCTTTGCCTTGCTGGGGTTAATCTTGATTTTACTGGTCTCTAAATTCGCTTATACCTTTGTGCCTTGGCAGCAACTGGGCTTTAGCGTCACGATTTCGCCTGACTTTATGGCACTGATGTTATTTATTGGCATTCCGTTAGCGATTATGGCGGCGACCCTGCAGCTGTTCGTGTCATTTATGGCGAAGAGTTTTAAAGAGGCGCAGTCCTATCTGACTATGGTGTTATTTGTACCGCTGGCCTTATCCATGGCCGCCAGTTACAACATAGCCCCAGACATGCTGGAGTGGTTGCCAGTATCAGGTCAGCAACAAGCATTAATGGCGTTTATTAAAGGCCGTGAAGTGCCCATGTTGCAGCTGTTAGTTTCATCTGCGGCCACCATAGTGATTTCAATCGCTTTGGCGCTGGGGTTAGAGAAGCTACTTAAAAGTGAAAAAGTGGTCTTTGGCTTGTAATGCCAGTTAATTAATCATTTGAACATGACTGGCTCAAGTAACATCGAGCCAGTCAATAAAGTTTAACGATCAAGGGGGATGACTCAAAAACAAGCGATGAGCTGAAGCCGTAAATTAATCAGCTGTAATTGTCATAAACGCCATCATGAATAACCTCATTTGCGTTACCAGCGGATATTGATATTAAATTTTTGCCTATATGCCCTAGGGCTTAAGCTGGTGAGTTGAATAAACAGTTTTCTAAATGAGCTAACATCCTCATAGCCGACCCGCTGAACAATGTGCTCAATAGCAAGATCGGTGGTTTCCAGTAAACGTTTCGCCTCATCCACCCGCAATCGCTGCATATAACTGGCAGGGGTTTCATTGACCGCTTTTTTAAAGCGTCTAATTAAAGTGCGTTTACCCACGGCAAATTTATCGGCAATGTCATCCAATGACCAATGCTGACTCAAATCCAACTGCATCCATAACTGCACCTTGTGGATCAACTCATCATTATGTTGCTCAGGATTAATCGACATGGTCATAAAAGGCTGTTGAGAGCGATTGGGATCAATCAATAAAATCTTCGACATCTGTTGCGCCAGCTCCTCGCCAGCCAGCATTGAGACCAAATGCAGCGCCAAACTTAAATTTGAGGTGGTCGCCCCTGCAGTGTGAAACTGACCGTCAGACACAATGAATGTATCCATACTCAAATCAACTTCTTTAAAGTTGCGCTCAAACATTTCCCTTAGCCACCACACCGTCGTGGCACGCCTTTGGTTAAGTAGTCCCGATGCCGCTAGCAATAGTGTCCCAGAACAATACGCCGCTAAGGGTTTTTCACTTTCCACAAAGGTGGCTAGCGGCGCAAACAATGGCTCAAAATCGGTTAACAGCGCTTGAAACTCCTGCCGATTGGTCACAAAAGAGGCTGCCAAAATAACCGCATCAGCTTGCAAAATATCTTCAGGGTGCTCAAAACCTTTGGCTGGAATTTCGAACCCTTGGGTGGTTTTAACGTTTTCGCCATCACTGGAAATGACCTGACAATGGAATAAATCTTCAGTCACCTCGGCATGCATCCGCCGCCAATAACTATTACAGAAACTGAACACATCGAGAAAACTGACTAAACCACCTGCCACAACATTACCCGCAGCAAGAATGTAAATCCTTTTCATGATAAACCCCAAACAATGTCACTATCGACCCTGATTTTGTCAATAATGACACTTACTAATAGATTGTCTAGTTTTTATACTTATAGAGTTAAGTTTAAAGCTGGTCATTGAGGAGCTAAGCCAGTAACAACTTAGTGAATGAAATACCCAGTAAGGAAACTACAATGAAAAAATACATACCACATATCGCACTCAGCATTGGCTATTTATTAATAAGCTGGGGATTACTATTTTGGCTAAACTTTAGTACTCAACCCGATATATTTGCCCACTTTGTTGCCATACCAAGTTTGGTGCTATTTACCGGTTACAGCGCCAATTTAATCCTCAGAAAAGGGGCTTAAATGCTAGATTACAAACATAAAAACCAGCCGAGGCTGGTTTTTATTCATCGCTAAAACAAACTTTTCAACGCATTATTTTGCTTTTGGTCTAAATGGCTTGATGACTGACTCATCACACTCTAAAAAAGGGCCATCCATCAAATCAATACAGTAAGGGATCGCTGGGAATACCGCATCTAAACACTCACGAATAGACTTAGGCTTGCCAGGTAAGTTAACGATTAACGAATCACCACGTAAACCCGCTGTTTGGCGTGATAAAATCGCGGTTGGCACAAACTTTAATGATTCTGCGCGCATCAGTTCACCAAAACCGGGCATCATTCTATCGCACACAGCTTCAGTTGCTTCAGGGGTAACATCACGTTTAGCAGGGCCAGTACCGCCCGTTGTGACAATGAGGCTACAGTTTTGCACATCAGCCATCTCAATCAATGTGGCTTCAATCACATCAGTCTCATCAGGGATAACTTTATAAACAGGTTCCCATTCAGAGGTTAAGTACTCATTTAGTACATCAATGATGGCCTTACCTGATAAATCTTCGTACACACCTGCGCTGGCACGATCACTTACTGTAACAATACCGATTTTAGCTTTAGTCATGACTGGGTCCTTAAACTTGATCACATAAACAATAACGACTTAGATGAGGCTAAAATAACATAATTTATTAGCCATAGCGGAGAGATTGATCAACAGATAACGCAACTATATTTAAATGCGACTGGCAAACCAATAGCGCGGCTTCCAATAAACGTTATCCATACTGGAAATTATCACCCCTTTTTTACTCGATACGTGTAAAAAGCGATTACCAGACAAATACACACCGACATGGCGACCTGAACCCGTGGTTTTAAAAAACACTAAATCCCCGCTTTGTAGTTCACTACGATTAATGCGCTGACCCAGCGTGGTTTGCCCTTTTACAGTACGAGGTAAACTGGGCCCTACCAAATCTTGCTAAGCAACATAAACAAGTCCAGAACAATCCAGCCCCGACTTTGACAGCCCACCCAAACGATAAGGCGTACCCTGCCACTGACGATGAAATTGTAATAGCCGCACTTCATTCCACAGCTTAGAATCAGTCATGGTGCTATAGCCACCAACAGCATTACCATTGCTAGCAACTTGCTCAATACGAGCAGAACAACCACTCATAATCAGCCCAACTAATGCTATGGCGCATATTTTGTACAAAAGCCTCCCCTTATGATTTATACAACGCCTATCTGCCACTATCTAGATCTGCCATCGATGCATTGAAGGGTTATTTGGCTATCGAAAAAAGTGTCATTCATTAAAACACCGATGCCCAACAAAGCTGACTACAAAACTAACATACAGAACCATAACACCACTAAATAACAACAGCTTAGTGACAATAATAATAACTTTAGACTCTTCTAACCGAAGAGAATGAAAAATCAGTCTTACCAATATCACATAGTACCTCTTTATGAGTGTTTGTGTGATTTAAGCACCTTTTAGCCCTTACTTAGTATGCTAACGTAAATATCCTGACTGGCTCACTTGGTAAAACCTATGCAAAAGCAACTATCAAGACTAGATTATTTTACGTTAGAAGTACTGATCGGCTTATTCGAATTTAAAAATGGCTCCGTTGTGGCAAAAAAGCTTAATAGCACTCAGCCTAAAATTAGTCGAGCACTAAGCAATATGCGTGAAATTATCAATAATGAGTTATTTGTCAGACAACAATACGGCCTGCAACCTAACGCCATGGCAAAGCGCCTGTACCCTTTAGCGAAAGCCATTATTGCCACTTATGATGACATGGCGCTGATTGCTAACGCTAAACCCGATCACCACAAGGTGCTGCATGTTTCGGCGCCAGAGCATATGTCGGGCTTTATGCTTAACGCCATTGAGCAGGTCAGTAAAGATTTAGGGATATCCAGAACCGTTGATATCCATGCTGGAGCCGAGAATGTAGAACAACTGATTGCCCAAGGTAAAATTGATTATTGTTTCAGTAGCCGCTCTCATCACCAAGAAAATGTCCAAACCTGCACATTAGGTGAAGTAAAATATTGGTTCTTAGCCGTTAAAAAGAACCATCCTATTTTACAAGATGAAATCACTATGGAAGCCATTTTTAATCATAAACTGGTATTGATTAATAACGGTCCAATTGCCGAACTCAATGAGCTTATTGACCTTTATGGGCAAAGAATCGATAAAAATATTGAGATCAGTTTAATTACTTCAAGCTTGTTTATGGCATTTGAAAAAATAGTTAACTCTAATGATATTTGCTGGGTTTCATCCGTGTTCCCTTACTTTATTGGTGAACAACGAGACGATATTGAGCTGGTTGATTTAACTGACTTTTACAAAAAGCATACTGCTGAGATAAATGGCTGGAAAGCACCTCTACACTTATTACAATATCATGATGCCCATGAACAAGAATTCACTGACGCATTAACTAAAGTCATGAAAAGTAACTTAACTGATTACCAGACTTGCTATGAAAATACCCAGCTGCAGTAGTATTTGTGCGTATTAAACATATGGCTAGCTGAAGACTCATCTTATTTTCAAGCTGCTATTGTAATTAACACACACCCGCATCATGTTTGCTGGTAGTGAATCACGATAGCGGTACGAGTATCTCGGCAAGAGCCTATGACTACGGCAGCGATATTGATACTCATCCTTTAATTTTATATGGTGCTTTAAACGTATATTTTTCCTAATAAATACAGCACCCCATAGCCCGAGACTAAAACACGATCATCCTCTAGCTGACAATATAATATCCCGCCACGGCTCGATGCTTGTCGTGCTACTAGCTCATTTTTAACTAAAATTTCTGACCAATATGGGGCTAACCCTGCATGAATAGAGCCTGTTACCGGATCTTCATCACCGCCATTGGCGGGCCAGAAATAACGAGAGACAAAATCAGACTTATCATCGTTAGCCGTGACAACAACATCATGAGGGGCAAGGCTTTTAAGGATGACAGATTGAGCCTCGACAGCAACAACCTCATCTGCAGACGCCATAACGGCAAAGTAGGCTTGATCGTTTTTGAGTACTGTTTGCGGCGTTATAGATAAACCTGCTAATAATGCTTCTGGCACTTTATTTACAGGTTGCGGAGCTTGATTAGGGAAGCTCATTTGAATGCGTTTATCAGCTAACTGCTTTACCGTTAAACAGCCGACCTTATTAGTGCTAAAACTAAGTTCACCATCACAATCTAAATGATTAAACAGCACAAACGAGGCTGCCAGAGTCGCATGACCACAAAAGTCGATTTCAGTCAGTGGCGAAAACCAGCGAATTTCATAGTGGTTAGTTGCAAGTCATTTAATAAACGCTGTTTCAGATAAGTTATTTTCAGCAGAAATGCGCTGCATCAATCCATCATCAAGCCATTGATTTATTGGAATAACGGCAGCAGAATTGCCTTTAAATTGCTGTTTGGTGAACGCATCCACCACGTATACATCTAATTCTATAGCGTCTGAGTTCATTGCGTCTAATTCCAAATTTAGCTCCAAATCCTTGAGTCATATTTGCCTAACAGTTGTAAATAGATCAGGCAATTTATCAGCATGTCATTAAAGCTAATTTAGCCGGTTAAGGCTATAAAAATTATGTAATGATGAAATTAAAACGAAGACAAAGTCGCTCTACAAACCTAGTAAAATGGGCGCCTTTTCAGCAAATAAAATTGAATTATAACGAAGACAAACCTAAGCATCTGATCTGACTCGTTAACTTACATTAGTCGTTCAAAAATAAGGATTTGTAGCCGTAGTTAATTTGAAAGGAGCTACAACTCTATCATCCAACTTCGTCACACTCAATGCCACCGGCAAACGACTCTAATTCACTACTTAACTCTAGCAAATGGCGAGCAACCTCATTGATCTAAAACTAGATTAGCCTGTAATAACTCTTCATATTTTTCAGTAACAGTATACCCCATCGCAGCATAGCCCTTAGCTCTCTTTTGATACATTCTTTGCAGCATTGGCAAGGCAGAATCGAGATAGTCAAACACTATCACTTTATCTTTTCCTTCAAATTGTCTTTGTATTCGACCAACATATTGCACTAGCGAGCCTTTCCAAGAGATGGGTAAAACAAGAAATAAAGTATCTAACTTTGGCAAATCGAACCCCTCACCAATATATTTCCCTGTCGCCACTATGACTTGAGTATCATCCAAGGCCGCCATTGAAAGCGCTCGCTCTTTAGCGCTCATTGCACCTCGCAGAAGCACAAAGCTAATCCCATTTTTTAACAGTAATTCGCCTAACAATTCAGCATGATCTCTGCGCTCAGTTAGAATTATAGGATGCCTTTGTTGTGCAACAACCGATAAAATATCAGAAATAATAATGGCATTCATCAATAATAACTTGTCCATAATCATACAAAAGTGAGTCAACGCTATTATCTTTGCGATTAATCAAGCTCTGGTAGGTGGCAATATCAACTTGTCCCGTAGGCTTACGTTTCCCACCACCAATTAACCCCACCTCACAACCATCAAGAAAAGCTGTTAAGCGCTCCTTCCATTGCTCCAATAACTGACGACTATGAACCAAAATTAGCGTATTCACTTTACGCCGGTGGATCAGACCAATTGCCGCGACGGTTTTGCCAAATGCCGTCGGTGCATGTAGCACACCAGTATCATGCTTTGCCAATACCGCTACAGCTTTCTTTTGATCTTTCCTCAACTCACCTATAAACACTAGCCCCTTTAAACAAGTACCTTGTCTGCGCTTATCCTCCAACTCAATCTCAATCGCATTGCTTTCCAGCTGACTAGCTACCTCATCATAGCAACCGCGAGGTAAAGCTAGGTAGCCATTATCAACATCCGCCAAGCAAATAAAGCGTGGGATCCCATTGGTTGAAAATCGTAAAGCCTGAGTTTTAAAAAAGACTGGGTTAGAAAAACTCGCAATTCTCTTTAGCTTTGCCAATAGCGCCTGCGGTAAGGCATTCATACTAAGGTATAAACGATTAGCCAAAATTAGAGTTAACTTTTCCGGACAGCCTGTAATGACATCATTGTCTCTGGTGTAGTTTAGCTCCCAAGGCTTTCTCTCTGTATCTTGCTTCACTTCTTGTGATTGATAACTAAGTATAATTTCCAGTTGTTGCTTTGTAAGTTTTTGAACAGATGATAAGTAACCCCACTGATCAGAGTGAGGGTATAAATTTTCGTCAACAAATATGCTGTTACCTTGCTGTCGAGGAGCATGCTGCAAAGGAAGTGCAATCAAATTACCAAATCCACCAATAGGTAAAACATCCTGATTAGGAAACAGTCGATCATAAGACTCGAATGATAAGCCAGCATGAAATTCCATGGCTTTATCGAGCAAGATAAAACCTAACAGCCTGGCATCTTGAGCTCATACAGGAGACTCAAAAAATACCCAAATATGGGCTCCATTGCCCGAACGTGAACGCTCTACACTACAAGGGACTTTGAACTCGTTACACGCTTTTCGAAAAGCCGACACAGCCTCTTGCCAATCCGACTTATCAAAGTCAGCCGCGAGTAACCAACAACTGTAATCTTCCAGTAGTGGGTACAAACCTAAAATGTGACGGCCTGCGAGGTGATTGTATATCGCTTTTTGATCCAAAATCTTAAATGCTTGGTGAACACATTCCATGCATTTAATCTTAGGTTTATTGCATTTACCTTGTTGCCACTCATTGTGACACCCAACTGAATAACCACTACGTCCCCGCTTGTTCTGCCAGTGATTTGCATAAATATCTTGCCGACCACGAAATAGCTTCATGTAGATATCTATTTTCTGAGAACTACTTAAGCGCAATACCGCAAGGTTAGAATCGAGTAAAGCAGAGCGCCTAGCTAACAAGGTTTGTCGCTCGCCTTCCAACTCAACCAGTCTTTGCTCTATTGTTTTTAGTTCAACATCAGACGACATAATTCTTGGCATCCTAATTGCGATGTGACTTGATTAAACCTGACATAAATATAGCTACAAACCTTATCATAACTAGGCTACAATGAAACCACACTCATTATATCTTGTCAGGATATTTTAACCTTGTCAGTTTCAGCGTTAGTTGCCAATAGATTATCTCGAATGAAACGAGGTGTCCCATTTTCCATAGAGAATTTTTATTCTCTAGGTACTACGACATCTGTTCAAAAGGCAATGAGTCGCTTAACCAAGGAAGGGCAAGTTGCTCGTGTTGCAAAAGGGATATATTCCCGCCCAAAACCCTTAGCCAGTATTCCCTCGATCAAAATCACAGCAAAAGCTGAAGAAGTGGCGAAGACATGGGCTAGGACTCACAAATATAAAATAGCCCCTCAGGGATTAGAAGCCGCCTATCGACTCGGCATGCAAACCCAGGCACCGGTTAAAACCGTATATTGGACGACTGGACCAACGCGTGAGTTTCACGTCGGTAATGAAATTGTCCAAGTAAAACATACGACTGAAACCAAGTTGCAGTGGATAAATAAACCTGAGGGAGTCTTATTTAGAGGCTTACTGTCCCTTTCGCCTGAACACACTCCGCTATCTACACTGCATATGGCGTTTAAACGCTTAAATTTGCAAGAAGAAGAAGCCATTCAAGTGCTTCAAAAATTAAGTAATAGTCCAGTTTTAAAAATATGGAAATACAAGTTAAATCAACTAGAGAGTAGTCTTCGTTCATGAGCATTTTTGACCTATATGCCGATAAATCTAAACATGAAGATCTTGCAAACATGTTTTCATATGCCGCCCAACAACATGAGCATGGTTTAGTTGCTAACTTTCTAGAAAAAGATGTCTGGGTTGCTGAAATTCTCCGCCTACTATACGACGAAAAGTTACTCGGTGACTGCTCGGTAGCATTTAAAGGTGGAACAGCACTCAGTAAATGCTGGAGCGCTATTGAGCGCTTCTCCGAAGATATTGATTTATCGATTCATTGGGCCGATTTGTCAGGATTGTCAGAAGATGATGAGCTTGCAGCATGGCAAAAGAGCATTCAAAGCAATAGCCAAAATAAGAAGTTTAGAGATGAGCAGCAGAAACGTCTTGTGCAGTGGAGCAACGACTTAGTTGAAAAGCTAAATCATCGTCTTGCGCAGTACAATATAGAAGGACTGTCTGCCGAGCTTGAACCAGACTCACATGGTGAAAAAATTGAGATCCATTTCCCACGTGTAACCTACAGCGCTAATGACTACCAGCTTGATTATATACTATTGGAATTTGGCGGTAGAAACAGAGGCAAGCCAACTGAAATCATTGATATTAATTGCTATATGGATAGTATTCCTGATTTCGCATCACTAGCACTACCGAAAGCCAGCGTAATGGCATATCAGAAGGACTTTATTCTTTGGGAGAAATTAACGGCATTGCACCAATTTTCAACCCAAGAGAAAGATCCCAATCCAAATAGACTTGCTCGACATTGGTACGATGTCGATTGTCTTCTAAATATGGAGTTTGCCGATCCCCTCAATACATCAGAGGCCATGCTTGCCGTCATCGAAATGAAAAAACACCGCTGGGCCAGCCCTGGAGTTGATTACGAAGAGATACTTCAAGGCGAACTAAAACTGATCCCAGAAACTAAAAGGTTAGAGGATATTTCACAAGATCATGCAGAGGCCGTAGCTGGCGGTATGTTTTTTACCACTCCAGATCTATTTGACGCCATAGTCACGCGGCTTACAGCGACTCAAAATGACATCAATGCACATATAAAAGCTTCGCTGAAATAGCAAGATCACATGCAATAGCACCCCGCCTATCCCCCTATAGGATGAATTTCACTGTTAAGCCAATATTGCTTCAGCATCCCCGTCCACCAGCAGCAAAATCTGTCATCTATGTGACTTTAAACGTTAAATCACCCTCAAATGTAAATCAGCAATATCACAACAATAAACAGACCAAAAACCGTGACAAACTTTCAGGCAGAAAAGATTAATTCTCGCCAAGTTAGCCACTAAAAGTAATGACTTAAGGCCTCAAGTTACGCCAAAGCGCCATTTCCACAGCCAAACTCCGCGATTTAACATAACCACCCATTGTGTGCAGTCAGCCAAATCGTCACTTCAATCCCAATTTAACCAGTAGCGCCAGCGTTAATGGCAACTTATCAAGCCGCTTAATTAAATGTCCCTTATCGCGCACTTTCGATGCTAGCACCGTCAGTGACATTGACTCAGCCCCCTCAAGCTCACTAATCGCCAGCACCAATCTCGCATCCTCAGCTTCCCAATCCTTGAGCTGTCGTAATGGCTTCAACGCTGGGGGCAAGATCGCTTCGAGACAATCTCGGTCATGGTGATATAAATGAAAAAATGCTCGACTGTGGTGGGATTTAAGCTCTTTTCTGCGCCACTCTGGGTGCGATTGACGCGCATCAAGTAGCTCAATCACTGACGACTGATGTTTCCTCATCGCATTCAATTGCTGACGCCACTGTACCAGGCCAGGCGTATTTGAAATCAACTGCTCGACATAACCCAAACCCACCCCAACACATTTCGAAATATCATGTCGGTCGCGCCCAAGTTGGGCCAGCAGCAACACCCAATGGCGCTTTGCTTGCGAAAAGGCATTGGCATTACTGGCATGTTTTATTCCAGCTAACTCAGCAATACGGCGGATATAACATCGACTCCGACCAATCTTAGTTTCAATCTGAGACATACTTACCCCATCAGACAACAAAGACAAAATACGCTCACGATCATCATTTACTTCAGTAGGCGCATTAAAACTGGGCATTAGCTGAAACGGACTCTCTTGACCTAAAAAACCTCGAGGATCTTTATCAAACAACCAAAAGCCTAAAATCAGATGCTTAAACGGATGATTTAGGGTTCGGGTTTTATTGCGAACTAACGGCCCTAGAAAACGTTCACCAAAATCAAATTCGCTATCAAGATCAAACACCATATCTTGATAACACTCTGAAATAGCATGCACCAACCTCGCCATACGGATCTGCCCAGAGCGCGTCATAAACCCCCTTTGCATTAATTGGTGTCGATAGTGAGCATGCAGCAAGGCTAAATCGCATGGCTTATCTTTTATTAGCGCCAACGAATCCCAACAAAACTGAGCAAAATCAATAGTCAATTGATGCTCAACCCGATATATATGAGGTGTAAAACTTGGGTGAGAAAAACTTAATTGCCTATCGAGGCCCACATCACCACTCGGTACCACCACCAGTAAACAATGATGGATTGGGCAAGCTACAAGCCCAGGGATCTGTTGACGAATATCAAACATCGGAACACCAGTCTTATCTCTGAATTCAGAGAAACACAGTGGACACACCCGATGGCCGGCAGAAAAATTGAGCCTCGCATGGGGGATATTAGCGGTAATGACCGCATTACTGGTGCCATGGAGCATAGCTGATGATAGTTTCTGCTTCGCATCATGACCGAAAAAATGAAACAGCGGGAATAGCGTGTGGTTGACCAACCATTGGTGCGGGGTGAGCTCACCGTGTTCGGCGAGACCCACTAGCGATTGAGGTAGATAAGGATGGATACGGGTTTTGGGTTGTTGAAATAGGGTTTGATAGGTGTTTTTTTCATGTCCCACACTGCACATTAAATGGTATCTCACCACCCAGCTGAATATTGATTCGTTAGCATGGGGGGCGAGATGATTCATGTCAGATGCTGGCACTCTGATAATTCATTGCGAAGCCAAAAAATTATTGCTAACCAGTAAAGCGGATGCCGACTTTTAGCACTCCCTAGTTGGCCTGATAACGTTGCCCACAGGATATTGGTTTGCCTGCTTCGCTCAGGCCTTTGCGATGAAAACAATCCAAACATGCACTCTTGACCCAAGTCTTCCTTCATTTGCTTCGCTAGTTGATCGAACCGTTTACGCTCTTTTTGTTGCAAGGGTAACTCGGACTCACAATTCAAATATCGACGAATTTGCGCTTTAACTCGATTAGGCCAAAGAGGATCTTCTTTTATCGTTTTATCGACGCTGTAGATAAATGGTTGCCATTCAATCTCCCAAGGCTGAAGCGACATAGCCTCAGCGGTATCTAACCAATGATGCGGTAGTGTAAATGGCAACACTTTTAATTCATCATGAGAATACAAGACATGATCATGAATAGGGCATATTTTAGCGCCACACAACTGGTGAAGCACCTTTTCATCATTACACCATGCGCCAGGCGATCGAAGAGAAGTTTATACTCGATGTATTAGCAAATTACACTACCTATAAAACTTACTACCAAATTACCCAAACCGCAGAAGAAGATACTCATGTCGAACGCAAGAAAGCTGCTCGTGCACTTGCTCGGTTTTTAACACTGCATGAATATAATATTGCCCAAAAAACAGAAGTAATGATTGAACACTTCAGAACGCATGTTCGTCACAAAATAGGTCAACGAGCTAAAGCTATGGTGGTAACAGACTCACGCTTACATGCGGTGCGTTATAAGAATGCCTTTGATGATTATATAGCTAAAAAGGGCTATACCGATGTGCGAAGCTTGGTCGCTTTTTCTGGCACAGTGGAAGACCCTAAAGTACTTGGCGTAAATTATACAGAAGTAGGCATGAACAATGGTATTTCTGAAAGAGCGTTACCAGAAGAGTTTGAAACAGACGACTATAAGGTATTGTTAGTTGCAGAGAAGTACCAAACAGGCTTTGACCAACCGTTATTACATACGATGTATGTTGATAAAAAATTGTCTGGTATACAAGCCGTACAGACGCTTTCACGATTAAACCGTATGGCTGTTGGCAAGGAAGATACTTTTGTATTGGACTTTAGAAACGAGCCTGAAGAAATTTTTGAAGCATTTAAGCCATTTTATAAAGTTACTCGCGCAGAAGAGTTAACGGATCCTCATCATCTCTATCGTTTACAGAGTCAAATTGATGAGCACCAAGTTATTCACAATAACGAAGTTAATGATTTTTGCGCGATTTACTTTGCACCTAAACGCAAAGAGAGTGTACATGATCACGCAAAAATGAACGGCGTTATCGATTTAGCAGTAGAAAGATATGTAGCATTAGATAATGAATCGCAAGGTGACTTTAAAAGCTTATTAGTTAACTTCAGAAATATGTATAGCTTCTTGTCACAAGTAATGCCTTACCAAGATACTGATTTAGAAAAGCTCTATACCTATTTACGTTATTTATTAACGAAATTACCAAGGGATGCTTCAGGCCCTGGTTATCAGATAGATGGTGATGTTGAACTTGAATATTATCGTTTGCAAAAAATCAGTGAAGGTTCGATAAATTTAGAACCAGGTAATGCCGATGATTTAGGTGGACCTTCTGATGTAGGTACAGGTACTTCCGCCGAAGAAGTACCTCTATCTGAGTTAGTAAGGGCTCTTAATGAAAGATTTGGCACTGACTTCACCGAAGCTGACCGTTTGTTCTTTGAACAAATAGAAGAAGAGGCATTTGAAAGCGAAGAGCTTAAAGAAGCCGCTTCAGCAAATAGCTTTAATGACTTTTCATCAATATTATCAAAAATGTTTGAAGACATATTAATTGATCGCATGGATGATAACGAAGAAATTTTCCAACGCCTAATGGGTGATGCTGATGTACGGGGTATTGCTGTTAATGATATAGCTAAGAGCTTGTACAAGCGATTTAGACAAAATAATTTTTAGTTTAATTTAGATAACCACACAAAAACGAAGACAATATTTTAATTTATAACAATCAATTAGATAAGTTAATTTTAAGCAATTTTCACAAAAAGATTGTCTTCGTTTAATTCCAATTGTCTTCGTTATAATTCCATGCTTACAATTAAACCGCCATTCCCGCAGCGACGCCAGATGACCAAGCCCATTGAAAATTAAACCCACCTAACCAACCACTTACGTCAATAACTTCACCTATAAAGTAAAGGCCTGCGACGTTTTTTGCTTCCATGGTTTTAGATGATAGTTCATTGGTATCTACGCCACCTAAGGTTACCTCAGCAGTGCGATAGCCTTCGGTACCATTCATCACGATTGACCATTGATTGAGGTCTTGCGCTATTTGCTCACGCTCACCATGGCCTAACTGGTTTAAGGCTTTATCAAGCAAGACGGCTTCAAATAATGCTTCAACTAAGCGCTTTGGCAGCCATTGGCTTATGGTGTTACGTAGGCTTTGCTTAGGGTTATTCGCTAGCGCTAGCTCGATTTTATCTTTTGCTGACTCATTGGGTAACAGGTTAATGCTAATACTTTGGCCTGCTTGCCAGTAATTTGAAATTTGTAAAATTGCAGGGCCTGATAAGCCGCGATGGGTAAATAATAATGCTTCACTAAATTGAGTGCCATCTTGTGCGGTGATTGTTGTTGGCACCGCTATGCCCGATAACGGTTCAAAGCGCGTTTTTTGCTCAGTATGCCAAGTGAATGGCACTAAACCCGCTTGGGTTGGTAACACGCTTAACCCAAATTGCTCTGCCAGCTTATAGCCATAAGGTGATGCGCCCAGTTTGGGCATTGATAGCCCGCCAGTGGCAATCACCAGTGACTCACAGCTAAAGTCACCGTTTGAGGTGATTACTTCAAATTGCCCTGCATCGTTTTTGGTCACTAACACTATCTCGGTGCGCAGCTGTATTTGCGCACTAGCCCATTCACACTCTGTCATCAACATACTGACGATTTCTTTGGCCGAATCATTACAGAATAGCTGCCCATGGTCACGCTCATGATATTCAATACCATGACGTTCAACCAACTCAATAAAGTCGCTTGAACGGTAGCGTGCTAAGGCTGACTTAACAAAATGACTGTTACCACATAAGAAATTGTGGGGTTCCACTTTTTGATTAGTGAAGTTACAACGACCACCACCACTAATGAGAATTTTCTTGCCTGCTTGCTTAGCATTATCCAGCACCAAAACATCACGACCTCGATAGCCAGCTGTAGCTGCACACATTAATCCTGCTGCGCCAGCGCCAATAATAATTACGTCATGATGTGTCACAAGCTTACTCTCTTTTTGCAATGGTTTGGGTCAACATTTATGGCATTAAACCAATTATCAATATACGCCTTAAAGGCATAATTGGGTTTATTTCGGCCACAAAAAAGGGCGCTATATTAGCACCCTTTTAGTCGCATTCACACTTACACTAATCTGAGATAGTTTCAGACTTTTGCTCACGGCCGAGAAGCTCTTTAGCTGCATCGACTGGCGCTTTACCTTTGTAAAGCACTTGGTATATTTGCTCAGTGATTGGCATTTCAACATTAAGACGTTTAGCTAAAGTGTAAACTTCTTTGGTGTTGCGATAACCTTCAACCACTTGACCGATTTCATCTTGAGCTGTATCGACATCACTGCCTTTACCTAATGCCAAGCCAAAGCGACGGTTACGTGATTGGTTATCAGTACAGGTTAGTACTAAGTCACCAAGGCCCGCCATACCCATAAAGGTATTAGCATCTGCACCTAACGCGACACCTAAACGAGTAAGTTCAACTAACCCGCGAGTGATTAATGCTGTGCGTGCATTGGCACCAAAACCGATGCCATCAGACATACCTGCACCAATTGCGATAACGTTTTTAACTGCGCCACCTAATTGTAAACCGGTAAAGTCATCATTAGCGTAAACACGTAAACGCTTAGGACTATGCAGTAACTCTACTAAATCGTTAGTAAAGTCAGCGCAAGTACCCGCTACCGAAATAGCTGTAGGCATGCCTGCAGCAAGCTCTTTTGCAAAAGTCGGCCCCGATAATACTGCTAATGGGAATTTATCTCCCAGATGCTCAAGAGCAACATCTTGCAGTAATCGACCTGTTTCAGGCTCTAAACCTTTTGTAGCCCAGACAATGCGAGCATCGTCACGTAACAAAGGCTTGGCCTGTTGCAGTACTAAACCAAATACATGGCTAGGCACGACAACCAATACATTTTTACTTGCAGCAAGTGCTGTGGCTAAGTCGGCTTCAATTTCAAGACTATCTGGGAATGCAATCCCAGGTAAAAATGCATTGTTAGCACGATCATTAGCTAAAGCTGCCATATGCTCAGCCTCATGACCCCATAGTAAAGTCTTGTGACCACTACGAGCTAGAGAAATGGCAAGGGCGGTGCCATAAGACCCCGCCCCCAATACTGTAATTTCGGCAGTATTATTATTCATATATTATGCGTTTGCTTCTTCAGCAGCTGGAGCTGCAGCAGCTTCTTGCTGACGCTTTTGAACATATTGTGCAAATAATGCATCAAAGTTCACTGGAGCAAGATTAAGCTGTGGGAAAGTACCACGAGAAACTAAGTTACCAACAGTTTCACGTGCGTATGGGAATAGTACGTTAGGGCAGTAAGCACCTAAAGAGTGAGCAAGTTGTTGCTCAGTTAAGCCAGTGATAGAGAAGATACCAGCTTGTTGAACTTCACATAAGAAAGCAGTTTGCTCGCCATTTTGTGCAGTAACAGTAAGAGAAAGGATCACTTCATAAACATCATCAGATAACTTATTGCTACGAGTATCAAGATCCAGCTTAACTTCTGGATTCCATTCTTTTTGGAAAACTTCTGGGCTGTTTGGCGTTTCAAAAGACACATCTTTTGTGTAAACGCGTTGGATGTTGAATTGTGGTGCTTGCTCTTCGTTGTTTGCTACTTCAGCCATGATTTCCTACCTTCAAATGTTTTTTAGCTCTTCTGCGAAGCTAATCGTAAATTTGGGCTTGTCGCTAAAATGTGGCCGTTAGACAACATTTTAGACCATCCCGGTAAATTGGGTCTCACCAGTTTGTTATCTTACTTCTTACCTTTAACAACAGGTAAGTTTGCCGCTTGCCAATCACCCATACCGCCTTTTAGGTTATGAACGTTCTCAAACCCTTGAGCGACAAGAAGTTGAGCAGCTTGCGAAGATGTCATTCCAGCAGCACATACAGTAATAATGGGACTGGTTTTAAACTTTTCAAGGGCAGTCGCTTTATTATTTTTGATTTCTGCTAATGGCACATGAATAGCGTCAACGATGTGACCTTTGCGGTAATCGTCTTGAGAACGCACATCAACAACTTTAGCGCCTTGCTTGTTCATTAGCATGGTTAGCTCTTGAGTATTGACGTTGCTCACTTTTGAGGTTGCTGATTTAATGGTCATCACCACAACTGCAGCAAATAAACCAACCCACGCAATACTTAATACAGGGTTAGCTTGAAAAAATTCGATATATTCTTGCATCTTCTCTGCCTACTTTAAAAATGGCTAAAATTAATAAGCCACAGAGTATACCGATTGCATCTTTATAATGCAGCAAATTCAAGCCTAATCATCTTCTCTACTGTGCCATGGGCAGCACTTTAACGACGAAACATTGCATTTGCTTACTCTCCCAAGGGCAATAGCTCAGAGGTTTTTGACTAAATGTGGTGTTATTGAGCCTTATTCACCTTGCACGGGGATTGTGACTGGTCAAGCAATTCATCGCAAATTGCCACTCCTGAGCCGCTCTTCAAAGGTTAATTTCTTTTTCAGGAGCTGAAAAAGAAGTAATATCCATACCATTAAAATTTTAGCTTCCTCTTAAAACTTTTTCTTTTAAAACTTAAAGGTACTCCCATGACGACACAAAAACGTCCACTGGCATTACTTATCTTAGATGGCTGGGGCCATCGTGAAAATACGCATCAAAATGCGGTTTTTCATGCGAAAACTCCAGTTTTAGATAAGTTAACCGCCCAATATGCAAATAGTTTAATTTCCGGATCAGGTATGGATGTTGGCCTACCTGACGGTCAAATGGGTAACTCAGAAGTGGGTCATATCAATATTGGTTCTGGCCGTATTGTTTACCAAGAGCTTACCCGCATTAGCAAAGCCATTGCTGACAATGAGTTTAATCAAAATGAAGCACTGTGCGCTTCAATCGATAAAGCTATCGCCAATGATGGCGCTGTACATATTATGGGTTTAATGTCGCCAGGTGGTGTTCACAGCCATGAAGAGCACATTGAAGCCATGTGCCGCATGGCCGTTGAGCGCGGTGCCACTAAGGTGTATTTACATGCCTTTTTAGATGGCCGTGATACCCCACCTCGTAGCGCAAAAAACTCTCTGACCCATTTTGATGAGTTATTTGCAGGCTTAGGTCACGGTAAGGTTGCCTCATTGATTGGTCGTTACTACGCCATGGATCGCGACAACCGCTGGGATCGGGTTGAAAAAGCGTTTAACTTAATTGCTCAAGGCAAGGGTGACTTTAACTACCCAAGCGCTGTTGAGGCATTAGATGCCGCTTACGAGCGTGATGAAAACGATGAGTTTGTCGCTGCATCTACCATAGGTGAAGCCGCAAGCTTAGCTGATGGCGATGCGTTAATCTTCATGAACTTCCGCGCCGACCGCGCCCGTGAAATCACTCGCTGCTTTGTCGAAACCGATTTTGCAGGCTTTACACGTGAAGTTACCCCAGCAATCAACTTCGTGATGCTAACCAACTATGCTAATGACATTGACGCTGCGGTGGCATTTCCATCAACAGATCTGGTCAATACCTTAGGTGAAACCTTACAAAAACAAGGTAAAAAGCAGCTGCGTATTTCTGAAACAGAAAAATATGCCCATGTGACCTTCTTTTTTAATGGCGGTAAAGAAGAGCCATTTGAAGGCGAAGATCGCACCTTAATTAAGTCGCCTGATGTGGCAACCTATGATTTACAGCCTGAAATGAACTCAACAGAGCTCACTGATAAATTAGTTGCAGCTATTGAGTCTACTGACTATGACGTGATTATTTGTAATTATCCAAATGGTGACATGGTCGGTCATACCGGTAAATTTGATGCCGCCGTTAAAGCCTGTGAAGCAGTCGATGCTTGTATTGGCCGTGTGGTTGAGGCGCTAGCGAAAGTCGGCGGCGAATGCATCATAACTGCCGATCATGGTAATGCGGAGCAAATGACCAATGAACAAACTGGTCAAGCCCATACTGCCCACACCAGTGAATTAGTGCCTTTCATTTATGTTGGCCGAGAAGCCACCATTGATGCAGGCGGACGATTGAGCGATATTGCGCCGACTATGTTAACCTTGATGGAACAAGAAGTGCCGCAGGAAATGACCGGCCGTTCAATCATTAAACTCAAAGAGTAACTAGCCACTCGTGAAAAAACGACTTTTGTTTAAAGCCAGCATGTTTGCTGGCTTGATGATACTGACATCATCAGTTCAAAGTGCCGATCTTGGTAAGCGTCAATCAGAGCTGAAATCTATTCAGGCTCAGATTAACCAACAACAAAGCTCTTTGAAGGACACCAGTCGTCAACGAGAAAAGCTCATTTCGTTGTTAAAGCGAGATGAGCAAGCTATCTCTAATGCTGCTCAAAAAGTTAATCAAACCCAAACTTCACTGTCTGCGGTAAATACTAAACTTCGCGAACTTGATGCTGAAAAAATCAACTTAGATACACTGCGAGCTACGCAGCAAAAGACCTTATCTAAACAATTATCTAGCGCTTACCTTGCCGGTAACCATGACTATTCAAAGATGATGCTTAACCAGCAAAACCCCGCCACAGTTGAGCGGATGTTAGCGTATTATCAATATCTTAATAATGCCCGCATTAAAGCCATTACCAGCTTAAAAACAACCATTGAGCAATTAGAGCAAGTCAAAGTTGAGCAGATAAATGAACAGCAAAAACTCAACGCCTTAATTCTTGAGCAACAAAAGCAGGCAAAACAACTCGCTAAAGAACAATCACAACGTCAACAAACCTTAGCACAAATTCAACGCACCTTGACCAGTAAAGGCGCCGAGCTTGAACAACTACAAATTGAAGAAGCCAGCTTAAAACACCTTATCGAACAAGCAGTGCTGGCGGCCAAAAATAGCCCCTCAATGGATGGACTAGCCAAGCTGCGCGGTAAATTAAAATGGCCAACTAAAGGACGAGTTTCGTCTAAGTTTGGCAGTAGCCGCTCAGGGCAAATTAGCTGGAAAGGCGCGGTGATTGCCGCTCCTGAAGGACAAACCATCACCGCTATTGCTCACGGCACCGTGATCTATTCCGACTGGCTACGGGGCTTTGGCATGGTTATGGTGATCGATCACGGCGAAGGCTATATGAGTTTATATGGCCATGCACAGTCATTACTTATTCCACCTGGCGAAACCGTTAAAAAAGGTGAATCCATTGCACTTGTTGGCAGTTCAGGCGGACAAACAGAATCTGGCCTATACTTTGAAATAAGACACAAAGGGCAAGCCATTAACCCAGCGAGATATTGTCGATAACACGCTAATAATAAAGTAATTTAATCTTTAGCGGTTATCAAACCTTCCGTAGGTTTAATCGTTGATCAATCGACGCCCTAATAATACCGCAAGGTATCTAAGGGGCAGTTATGATGCAAATTACACGTTATTTTTTGTGCTTCATATTAGGTGTTAGCGTTGCATTTTCGATGAACTTATCCAGTTCTGAGCAACACTACAAATCGCAATCTGAATACAGTTACTCACTCTTACTTGATGTCATCGATACGGTTCATACCTATTACTTTAACGAAGTAGACCGTGAAGACTTAATTGAATACGCCATCGAAGGAATATTTAATAAACTAGACCCCTATTCAGGTTTTTTAGATACTGGCGACTACCAAAGCATTAATGACAGTAATAATGGCCAGTACTTTGGTTTCGGCTTTGAAGTGGCAACTGATGACGACCAAATCACTATCATTACGCCTTATGCCAACTCACCTGCGGCGCGCGCTAATATTCAACCTGGCGATAAGGTCCTGCAACTTAACGACACCCTGATTGATCAAACTAATTTAACCGATGTGCTTACCGAGATTAAGCAGCACAGTATCAACAAGCGGCCAATAACACTCACTATTGAGCGCCAAGCTAACGAAACATTTCTATTTAATCTCGCCCCTGAGCTAATTCATATTCAATCAATTAATGCGAAAATTATTGATAATAATATCGGCTATATACAACTTAACTCGTTTCAGGAAGACGCGACCAATGCCATTATTAACCAAGCTAAATTATGGCAACAACAGCAATTAAAAGGCCTTATTATTGATGTTAGAAACAATCCCGGCGGGCTACTCAGTCAAGCCATCAGCATTGCTGATTTGTTTTTGCAAAAAGGCTTAATTGTTTCAACTGAAGGGCGTTTTTTCGATGCCAATGAAAACTACTACGCCTCGCAACCTAGCATATTTAAAGGCGTGCCAATGGTGGTACTTATTAATAAGGGATCAGCATCGGCATCTGAAGTACTGGCTGCAGCATTACAAGAAAATAACCGCGCCACCCTAGTGGGAGAAACCAGCTTTGGTAAAGGAACAGTGCAAAGTTTGATCCCCATGCTGGATATGGGCAATGCCATAAAGCTCACGATTGCAAAATATAGCACCCCAGATGGTAACGACATTCACACTAAAGGCATTGAACCGGACATTAAAATATCAAATGATGCTATTCTAAAAACAGATTATCTGGATATAATTGAACAAACTACAGCGCAATATGATGAACCACAGGATGGTCAGATTTCTTCAGCTATTGCATGGATAACAACTCATAATTAAAAGCAGACTTTGTGCGCTATATATTGATACTTTTAGCTTTACTGTTAACGGCTCCAGTTCAAGCAACACAAATCGCTATCATCATTGACGATATAGGCTATCGTCAAACCGATGAGGCGGTGTTGTCTTTACCCAGCGCCATTACTCTTTCGGTTTTACCTCATACTCCATTAGGTCAGCAACTTGCTAAGCAAGGTCATCTGCGCGGCAATGAAATTATGCTGCATATTCCAATGCAGGCACTTAATGGTAAAAAGCTCGGACAAGGTGGTTTAACGAATGAGATGAATGAACAAGAGTTAAAACAACAGCTAAAAGATTCAATTGCCAGTATCCCTTACGCTAAAGGGGCCAACAATCATATGGGCAGTTTACTGACACAACTTGAAAGCCCAATGACTTGGCTGATGCAAAGCTTAAAAGAGCAGGATTTATATTTTGTCGATAGCAGGACAACCCGCTTTAGTGTTGCCAGTGAGCAGGCCAAGCAACATGAGGTGCCATTATTACGCAGACAAATATTTTTAGATAACGATGTCAGTGAGCAGGCACTAGAGAAACAATTTAAGCAGATAATGCTAAAAGCGAAAAACAAACAAAGCTTAGTGGTGATCGCCCACCCATATCCTGAGACAGTATTATTTTTAAATCAAAATCTACACCGATTAGCAGCTAACGATATTCGCTTGGTACATACCTCAAACTTACTACCAATCAATATGGCTAAAAATATACCGTCAGGCGCAGATATTTCCAACAAGCTAGATCCTTTCGCTAAAACTCAAAACAGTCAAAACAGTCAAAACAGTCAAAACAGTCAAAACAGTCAAAAAACCGAATTAAAACCAACAACTGCTGATACCACACTCATATTATAATCAGTATTTCTGCAATGGCTTTGCCACTCGGCTGAAAATCATAACGACCAATAATAACAGCTAGCTAAGCTCTAAAATTGCAATCGACGTATCCGGTAAGGTTTTTAAAAGCTCATCAGCATTGTTAACGATATCTGCAAGCGTACATTCATTTAATACCGCCATATAGGCATCGACAGCCCGAGCTAAAATACCTTTTAAACTACATGCTGGCGTAAAGCGGCAATAGGGTTCACTGCAATTAACAGGGGCCAATGAAGGCTCTAATTCACCAACAAGCTTACCGAGATTAATCTCACTAGGATGAACCGCTAATTTAAAGCCACCACTTTTACCACGAATAGTTTGTATATAACCTAGCTTACCCAAATGATGAATGATCTTTGCCACATGATTTGAAGACAGTTCAAAGACATCAGTTACTTCGGCGATACGAAATAAAGTCTCTCTTTTTGGCTGTGCAGCAAGGTACATTAAAATACGGGTGCCATAATCGGTATAACGGGTCAGTTGCATAAAGACATATCCAAACTAATTAAAGGTACATACTAAGACGTAGAAGCTTCCAGCTCAGTGATCAAAATCAACGCTTGCTCATTTGAAGTACTACAAACATCCATTGTCGCGGTAAATTCTGCGCAAACAGCAGGTCTCGATGGATCGCCAAAAATCTTACACAAATTATCGTCATTTAACTGAATACAGCGAACCCCTGCAGCTTTGCCATTAGGCATGCCAGGTATTGGGCTAGTAATTGACGGAGCAATACAACAAGCGCCACAGCCTAAACGACAATCCATATTTCCACCCACTAGATTAAACGAGCAATATATCTTACTCATCGCTAATATAAAAACATCTACATCAAAAAACGCACATAAAATGCACCTTTTAATGAAAAGTGTGAGATTTAAGCACAATCGAAACGACTTATATCGTGATTAATACCAAAAAATTTAATCGATTTGTATCCTTAGATACAACAAGCGCTCGCATTCAAAAAGACTTAGGTGAAAAGGACTTTAGTAAAAAGGGCTCAAGTGAAAAGAGCTTTAGTGAAAAGGTTAAACAAAATCTGATTAGCCAGACCTGCAATTTAATCACATTAGCGAAAGTCTAGCGCTAATCCATTCTTGCTAACCTTACTCATGAAATAGAACGACATACTAAAATCACCAGTAACAAAACTGTCGCTTTAGGGCTGATAATTTATTAAATTCCACAACGAAAAAAGCCTCTATTATTCATTCCTTAAATAACAGATACGATAAGCCCTGCTATTGCTAGCAGGGCTTATCGTAATGTTGGCGGAGCGGACTTACTCTTATCAAGAGACGAACCCGCGCACCCGGCGTGACAGGCCGTTTATGTCTAATTAAGAGTCTAAGCAACTGAATTACCGCTGCTTTAGCAACCCACTTTCGCATGTCACTATTATTCATTCTTTAAATAACAGAGACGAAAAAGCCCTGCTATTGCTAGAAAGGCTTATCGTAATGTTGGCGGAGCGGACTTACTCTTTTCAAGAGACGACCCCCCGCCCCCGGCGTGACAGGCCGTTTATCTCTAATCAAGAGTCTAAGCAACTGAATTACCGCTGCTTTAGCAAACCACTTTCCCATGTCACTATTATTCATTCTTTAAATAACAGAGACGAAAAAGCCCTGCTATTGCTAGCAGGGCTTATCGTAATGTTGGCGGAGCGGACTTACTCTTATCAAGAGACGAACCCGCGCCCCCGGCGTGACAGGCCATTTATCTCTAATCAAGAGTCTAAGCAACTGAATTACCGCTGCTTTAGCAAACCACTTTCGCAGGTCACTATTATTCATTCTTTAAATAACAGAGACGAAAAAGCCCTTGCTATTGCTAGCAGGGCTTATCGTAATGTTGGCGGAGCGGACTTACTCTTATCAAGAGACGAACCCGCGCCCGACGTG
>NZ_MPHK01000015.1 GCF_001957135.1 Shewanella sp. UCD-KL21
AAGGTACGTTGTGAAGGTACGTTGTGGTAGCGGAACTAACCTGTCCTTACCGCCTTTAGCGTTACGAATGTGCACCTGCATCATCTGTGAATCGATATCGCCAACCTGCAGTGAAATGGCCTCACCGAGGCGCAATCCCATACTGTATAAGGCGAGAAAGCACACTTGATATCGCAGCTTATGGGTAAGGCTAATGACGATAGAAACTTCAGCAGGGGTAAGAATATCAGGCAGTCTTTGGACTTGTGGTGGCTTAACAATATTAAGCCACTCCCAGTGTTGATTAAGCACATGTCGATAGAAAAACTGTAAGCCATTACGGTCGAGTTTTACGGTGCTCCATGAATGTGAATCAATCAAACTGGCAAAGTAGCGCTTCAAATCATCAGTTGAAAGGTTATCAGGACAAGCGTCGAAATAAGCACTAATGCGCCTAACGGCGCGGCTGTAGGCATCGATGGTCGCAGGCCGCTTGCCTTGCAGTGTTAAGTTGGTAAGATGTTGTTCATAAAGAAAATCAAAGCGTTGTTGCTCGTGAGTGTTCATCGTAATACTCCTAGATAACTGCCAGAGTAGGCAGGGTCTAGTAAGTATTTAGGATGGATGAATAAAGGTGAGCTTTTATCTTTTCTGCCGCAGAGCGGCTTCGTTCAACAAGGCATTAAAGCAGGACAAAAAACAGTTTGCTGTTTTCGTTCCTCAACATTTTAGCAAACTATTTTTAGCCTCTTAATGAGGCGTTAAGAGGCAAAGGGAAGTGGCTAAGAAAACTTGGGATATAGGAAATATCTTTAGTGTTGAGTTAAGTGATGGGACATTTTCTATTGGCCAAGTTGTTGGACGTGAGGCGGAAGTCCTTAACTCAATTACATGTGCTTTTTTTAAGATTAGGTTTCAGCATTATCCTTCAATGGATGAAATTTTTGAGCTAAATGAAACGAAGTTAATAGCTTGCCAATTTACAACTAAGGACCTTCTTACTAAACGTATTTGGAAAGTGCTAGGAAATAGGAAACCAGTTATATCCAGTATTTCATTTCCACATGAAGATTGCAGAGATAATGGGTGGATCGGTGCAGAAATACACGGTTCAGGAATTATGAACCAGTTTCTTAATGCGTACTATGCTCTTGAGTTTTGGGATGATTGGTTCGAACCTGATTATCTCGATACTATATTATGGAAATATGCCAAAAAACCTGAGAATTTGACGTATAAATTGCCTCTTAACAAGCTGCTAAATCCAGATTTACCATAGCTGTCATGCCATTTGCTGCGCAAATCGCCCGCCAGCACATGGTTCACTGATTAGCAGGGCTACATGGACTCCCCTTTGTCAAGCAATAGTAATCCGACAACAACAGTGGATCTGACAGCAGCTCTACATTCGGCGTTTGATTAGCTTGCTGCCTAAACAGCTTTTGGCTATCGCCCTGATGATTTGCGCTTGAGCAAAGATCTCATTCGTTAAACAGTATTACTGACTCTTTCAAGCAAGATGTACTTCCCAACTAACCAGATTTAATTGCTCTCGGTCTGACCGTGTTATCGTCAATTGCTAATGCGTCGACTCGGTGGGGTTAACCGTGTGGGTTAAACCTTTTTACGTTTTTACATAGTTAACTTGGTATTCATTACCTGATTGAAGTAATGACCAAATTAATCGTGCATTCTTTGCTGCTAGGGCGATGACAGCCCGTTTAAAGCCTCTACGCTCGATAAGCGCTTTAATCCATAAACTGGTTCTATCCATTTTGTTAGTACAGTTTGCGATGACAGCGCGAGCACCGTGTATTAATGAGGTGCGGATATGCTTCTCACCGCGTTTACTTATTCTGCCTAACGTCGGCTTGCCGCCTGTTGAATATTGCTTAGGGACTAAGCCTATCCAAGCTGCAAATTGGCGGCTAGTTGAAAAGTGTTTCGCATCACTCACTGTGGCTACAACGGCTGTAGCGGTGACTTCACCAATGCCTGGAATAGTCATTAAACGCTTCGCGTCTTTCATTTGATTAGCAAGGGCATAAAGCTTCCTATCAGACTTTAATATGTCTTGGTTTTGTAGCTTGATGCTTTGCCATAAGTCATTGAGTAGCTCTCTTGCTAAAGTGGGTAATGCGTTGTCGGTATCTTCTAAGATTCCAACAATATGCTTTTGTGCTGGATAGCGACCTTTAGGCATGATGATGCCGAATTCTGATAGCAAGCCGCGTAAACGATTAATCATGGCAGTACGGTCTTTGATTTGACCTTGCCTAATACGATGTAAGCATAAAACAGCTTGTTGTTCTTCGCTTTTAATACTGACAAAGCGTGTTTTGGGTCTTGTTACTGCTTCACATATTGCTTCAGCATCATTGGCATCGTTCTTTTCACTTTGACGGTAAGGGATAACAAATTTAGATGCCATGATACGTACGTCGTGGCCGTATTTTGTAAATTCCCTTGCCCAGTAGTGAGCACCAGAGCATGCTTCCATGCCGATAATACAAGGTGGAATGTTAGCGATTTTCTCTAACAGCTTGTTTCTTTTAACTGTTTGCTTTAGTTTGGTTTTACCGTATTCATCTACACCATGAATACTAAAAACTAATTTGGCTAAATCGATGCCAATTGCTTTAATTAAGGACATATGGACTCTCCTTGATTGAATGTTTGCACTTTCAATATGGCACATAGTGGCCATTTGGTAAGGGGAGTCCATATCATTCGTTATGCCTATGGTGTCAACTATGGAATATTGCAAAGTTGTTGAGAATTGGAAGCTCTTTGCCGACGCAGTAAAAAAGCTCGGTGGTGAAGCTAGCGTGTTGTCGATTCATGAACCTGCTACAGAAGCAGAACTCACAATTGTAGAAAGCAAGATTGGTTGCCAAATACCGCCTTCTTTAAAAGAAGTTTTAATTAACTTTTCTAAAAAAGTAGAGTTTAGGTGGTTCATGCCAGATGATTATGAATTTGAGAGCCCGCTTTCAGAAATATTTTCTGGTGACAGACATTGGTCTTTAGAGTGGTTAATTCAATTTAACGAAGAAAAAAATGGTTGGAAAGATGAAGTATTTCCAAACATTGAAGATCCATATGATGCTGTTTGGCATGGCAAGTTTGCGTTTCAGGAAGTAGGTAATGGTGATTACTTAGCCATTGATATTTCCCAAGCCGGAAAGGAGCCTGTTGTGTATCTGAGTCACGACGATGGTGATGGCCATGGAATAGAAATAGCAAAAAACTTTAAAGAGTTTCTGTTCCTATCTAGTCGTTTAGGCTGTGTTGGAGCTGAAGATTGGCAATGGTTACCATTTGTTGAAGAATCACAAGCGTACATTAACCCTGATTGTGAAAATGCAAAAAAATTCATGTTAGCATTGGGTGTTAAGGCATAACAGATAAGGATAGGCCGCGCGTAGCCGCGTCCTTATCCCAAGTGTTGAACAAGCCCGAGTGATACCTTTATAGTGTAAATATCGGCGTAAGAGCTTACGCTTTTTAGGTGTGTGCTGAGCAGTAACACTTTTTGCCAGTCTCATTGTAATGCGCTGTGAGATTGGCTACTAATTTGTAATTGAACACACTCTTTGCATAGAAAAAGTTATCTGAAAATTTTCAGTATTTCAGAAATACGTAACTCGGAAATGTCCAAAAACGAGTTACGAAGCTACTTTTACCTTACCATCATTACTCAGGATACTTTGGCAGAGTGATGGTTTCACGCATTGATGCCATCGTCTTACAAAGCCTACAGAAAAGAAATTTGATAGAGCAGTCATTTTAAATTTTCTACTATTTTGTAAAGAATAACTGGTGTCATTTTGTATGGATTTCAGCCGACAAAGCACTAAGTTTATAAATCTTACTCTTTTCATAAAGCAAAATTTGGAAGATAAAGCATTGTAAACCACGGCACGCGGTTAATTTTACTCACCCACTGAGTTGAATTTATTTTTGGTAAATATAAGTTGAATATATTCAAAAAACCGACTAAACGATACGTATTTGTGTAGAAAAAGTTTAGGCAGACTTAATGAAAACAATAGTATAAAGCAGAGTTTTTAGCTGTTATTATTCTACAGGTATTAACTATGTTATTGAATTTATTGCTATATATAGCGGTCTCCAAAACCGATGGTTGCGAGTTCGAGTCTTGCTACCCCTGCCAAATTTAGAAGGCCTAGCAGAAATGCTAGGCCTTTGTCTTTTCTGGCTTTTAATCAAATTAATTATTTTTGAATATTAGCAACAGTGTTATGTTGATCGCTATTTAACGTTCAAAGTCCAATATCAATAAATTAGTCTAAACATTTCTTCGATTAGCGTATCACCCTTCAATTTCAATTATCTTTCTTAATTAATTTTTGCTATGAGTTAAGTTGCTTGATGCAGATATACAATATATCTTGCTGCTTATGGTAGTCTGTTGAAAATTGCTTATATAATCCAAGCCTATGATAAATAACTTTTATAACATCAATGCTGAATCATTTTATAATGATACCGTCAATGTAGATTTATCCCTTTTGTATGAAATCTTCATTCCTCTATTAAAGCCGAATGGTCATATTATTGATGCTGGCTGTGGAAGCGGGCGAGATAGCTTGTATTTTTTAAAGCAAGGCTTCGAAGTGAGTGCATTTGATGCAAGTGAGAGTTTAGTGCTAAAAGCATCTGAACTAACGGGGATTGATGTTGAACTAAACACTTTTGATTGTTTTAAAGCTTCATCTTTGGCTGATGGTATTTGGGCTTGCGCCTCTTTATTGCATGTAGCTAGTAATTTACTGCCAGCTTCATTCACTAATTTATCTAGAAGTTTAAAGGATGGTGGTTATCTTTATTGTTCTTTTAAGTATGGTGTTAGTGATGTAGAGAGAGGCGGGCGCTATTTTACGAATGCAGATGAAAAAAGACTTAACGACTTCATAGATGGAAGTGATTTTAATGTTATAAAAACTTGGATCACTGATGATGCCCGGCCTGAACGACAGGATGAAAAGTGGCTTAATGCAATACTTATCAAAGGCCATCGCAATGGGGCTTGATGGGGTTGCAGTTGATCAGGTTTTAACTAGTTTTGGGTATAAGTTAGAAAATGTGGTTGATGTTGGCCGCTTATATACTTTTATCGGCAATAATGATTCTAATTTGTGGAATCAGCCTTCAGCAATTTTGGTCGATAATTCATTATATTCCCTTCAAGCTTCTGATTTTCATTATGTTGATTACACTAGCTATCAGAATCAGCTGATGCACCATTATCAAGGATTACTCCGTTTTTGTGCACTTGAAATACAGCAGTTAATTGATGATATAAACCACTTTTTATCCTCCGAAATTGAGAGCATTGAACTCAAAAAGTTTGGCTCGAATCGTGAGGAACAACATATTGATCCTACTCCCCCCGAATTTAAGTTTGCAGAAATATTTGAGAGTGTGTTTGGGCCAGCATCTATACATGCTTTGCAAGCGGAAGCTCCTTATATCGATAGGCAAGGACATAAGCGATTTATTGATTACATTTTGCATCGTAAAACATCACCTATAGCGATAGAGCTAAATGGTGAAACCTATCATCATCCTTTATCTCGGATAGTGTCTCAGAAGCAATATCGATCGCAACTATTTAAACAAAACTCATTAGTAAATGATGGTTACCTTGTATATCGCTGGTCAGATAGGGGCATGAGTGATTCTTTTAAATTTGAAGACCAAATGAAAGATTATTTTGGCCAACCTGAACATTTCTTAAAATCTCCATTATATAGAGCTGAACGTTCCGTTGATTTTAGTTTATATGCCCATCAACAGGATGCTGTAAACACCCTAATTGAAAAAAGAAAAGTAGGCCAGAATAGATTTTTAGTGGTATTGCCTACTGGTTCGGGTAAAACAGAAGTGTTTATTGAAGATGTTAGGCAGCAATTACAGCAATCTAATGCCAAACAAGTGTTAGCTGTTGTGCCGACAGTTGCGCTAAAAATGCAGCTAATTAAAAGGTTAGAGGCGCAAATTCCAGAGATAAGGGTTGGTGAGTTACTTAATAATTCACAACTCGATATTACAGTGCAAACTAGTGCCTATGTATTACGGCATTATCGTAAACTCGCTAGAAACCATTTCGATTATATTCTTATAGATGAAGCGCACCGGGCTGCTGCAGATGGTCTACGCCAAGTTTTAAATTACTTTTCACCTAAGAGTCTTTTGGGCTTAACTGCTACGGATGAGCGTCTTGATAAGCGTTCTCTGAACGATATTTTTGGTCATTACGAAGTTGAGATGACCTTAGAACAAGCTATTCAGAAAAAGTTAGTGCCGCAAATTCGAGCTTTCAGATTAGAATCAAATATTGATTTTTCGAAGGTAAGATTTAACGGCAAAGAATTCGTTAAAACCGATTTACAGAAAACTGTGATCATTCCTTCGCGTGACCAACTGATTGCAGATGTTTTACTTAAATACTTTTTCAATCAACAAGCACAATCAATCAGCACACAGCAGGGCATAGTGTTTTGTGTCGATATCAAACACAGCCAAAGAATGGCCAAGCTATTAAATCAATCAGGTATAAAAGCGGCTTCGGTAAGTGGTAAAGAACGTACTGGCCTTGATTTATATCACAGGGGTGAGGTTCAAATGCTATGTGCTTGCGATTTAATAAACGAAGGCTGGGATTCGCCTCAAACCAGTATCCTTGTTATGGCAAGGCCAACAATGTCGAAAGTGCTTTATACCCAGCAATTAGGGCGAGGAACACGAAATTATCCAGGCAAAGAAGCGCTGTATGTAATTGATGTGGTTGATAGTTATGGAGCAGCTATTACACCTTGGTCATTACATGGCTTATTTAATTTGAGTCACTATCAATCTTTTGGTGATCTGGTAAAAGATGTTCAAGGGACATCTCAGAATGAATTGATTATTTTAGATGGCTTATGGGAGTCAGAGCGAAGAATCGAACCGATTAATATCTTTAATTTTGAAAAAGAGTTTAGAGATCTACTAAATGAAGAGCAGCTAGCTAGAGAGCTGTTTATTTCAACAGGTACAGTAAAAGCTTGGATGAAAAAAGGTGATTTGGTTGCCGATAAAACGATTCCATTTGGTAGTAAAAATCTTAATTACTTTAGCTTCGAACAGCTAGAAAAAATAATAATCACCAAAAATATTCCACTTAGGACACAGGATACTCGAAAGGCTGACTTTATCGAGTTTATTGAAAAACGTGATTATACTTTCTCATACAAAATTGTTTTGCTTATTGTCATGGCGAACCACTGCAATAAACAAGGCGAATTGGATTTAGATGTAGTTGCTGGTTTATATGCAGGTTTCTATGAATCTTTATTGAGTAAATATGGTAAAGCAGAGAAAGGCGGTAACCCACTTAATATCAGTGAAAATTTATTGGATTCGGCGTATATCAAGCGTAATATTCTTATCAATCCATTTGAAAAATTCGAACGTAAGCGTTTCTTTTATCAGTGCCAAGAGTTGAATTTGATCGCATTTGATACCGTGTTATGGGACAAACTCAAACAATCTGATTTGAACGCGATTACCACTCAAATGCGGGAGGATCTAAGCCATTATTACAATAAGCTTGATATGACTATCACCGAAGAAGATATCGCTACTTTAAACCTGCCAAATCTTGAGGCAGAATTCGACAACCAAAACCTAGTTTCATTACCGTTTTTTGAAGATCTTAAAATTGCTTGCGGTCACTTTAAAACCAGTACGGCTGATAAGATAAGTTCTATACAAATCCCCACAGAATACGGAACAAATAACCCAGATAAACACTTCATTGCAAAAGCATCAGGTAACTCAATGAATGGTGGAAAATCCCCCATACTTGATGGTGACCTATTGCTATTTGAATGGATCACGCCAGTTAGTGCTGGCTCAATCTCAAATCAAATCCTAGCAATTGAGTTACTAGATGATATAGGGGAACCGCAGTATTTACTTAGAAAAGTAATTAAGCAATCACAAGGTAAATACACATTGATCGCAAATAATAAAGACTATCATCCCCTTAATACGTCCGAACAAATGAATACTTTCGCGCGTTTTAAAGGAGTTATTAAGAATTAAACTTGCCTGTTTTGTTATATTTAACAAGATAAAAAACAGAGTGGTTTTATATCTATGAGGCTTTAATTTGAGGGCATTTTAAGGCTACAATTTTCTTTATTTCTTCTCCTCCCTCACTAACGCTGAATTGCACCTATACTCATTTGATGGATTATTTGCTCGCAAATGATGTGTGATCAGCTAACAGCAAACATGCCCATCTCAACACCGGCCTTTGTGTATGACTTTTGCGCATGTGTGGCATGCAAAGTGTGCAGTGTATTCATGGTGGTTTTTACACTATGATTATTTTATCTAAAATGTAAGGAGCGCCACCATGTTTAACGCACTTGTATTAACCCAAAATGATAAGCAGACCCAAGCTGAGGTTCGCCAATTATCTGTTGCTGATCTTCCTGAAGGTGAAGTGTTAGTTGATGTAAGCTATTCATCGCTAAATTACAAAGATGGCTTAGCTGTTACTGGGTTAGGCAAAATTATTCGTCAGTTTCCTATGGTGCCTGGGATTGATTTTGCGGGTGTGGTGAGTGAGTCTGCAGATCCGCGTTATAAAGCTGGTGACCAAGTCATCCTAACGGGTTGGGGCGTTGGTGAAAACCATTGGGGCGGTATGGCCCAAAAGGCTCGTGTTAAAGCTGATTGGTTAGTGCCTACGCCACAAAATGCTGATGCTGCTAAAGCTATGATGATTGGTACTGCAGGGTTAACAGCGATGTTGTGTGTGCAAGCATTACAGCAGGCAGGTGTTACACCTGAACAAGGTGAAGTGCTAGTAACGGGTGCCAGTGGCGGCGTGGGCTCAGTTGCTGTGACGTTATTGTCAGCGCTTGGCTATCGCGTTGTGGCAAGTTCTGGCCGTGTTGAGTCTAATGGTGAGCTGCTTAAACAGCTTGGTGCCAGTGAAGTGATTGACCGAAGCGAGTTTGAACAAGCGGGTCGCCCTTTAGATAAACAGCGCTGGGCTGGGGTGGTTGATACCGTCGGTAATCAAGTGTTGGCTACCGCATTAACCCAAATCAATTATGGTGGTAGTGCCGCTATATGTGGTTTAGCCGGTGGCTTTGCCTTACCAACCACTGTGATGCCGTTTATTTTGCGCGGCGTTAATTTATTAGGTGTAGACTCTGTTGCTTGTCCGTTCGAAAAACGCGTCAAGGCATGGGAGCAAGTCATTGCCTTATTGCCAGACAGCTTTTATCAGCAAGCCTGTCAAACTGTTGCTCTTGAGCAAGTTCCAGAATTTGCACAGCAGATTGTTAAAGGTAAAGTCACTGGTCGGGTATTGGTTAATTGCCAATAATTGATTAACTTAAAGCTATTCATGTAAAGAGTATTTTTTAGCTCAAGCTTTTATTTAAAAGATCGTAAAGCGGCTTTAATAGCCGCTTTTTTGTATCTTTTTTTGTGCTCATTCTTGCCTGTTACTGCTAAGCAAAGGCTTAATTAAGTCGACTATTTTATCCCTTAGCCAGCGCTGACCTTTATCTAACTCACAGCGTGCATGCCAAAATAAATTGTAGTTTAGTGGCGCTATTGCAAACGGCAGTGGCTTTACAATCAAACCGTGTTTGGCTGCGGCGATTTCAGCCATGCCTTCTGGTAAGGTAATAATTAATGGATGCAGCTCAAGCAATGCCAGTGCACTGTCTAAATTTGGCGCCCTTAATAACTCTTTACGTTGCGGGAACTGTGCGATAGATGAGTCGACAATGGCTTTAACACCATCACTAATGGCAATGGTAGCGTGGGGAAAGTGTAGGTAATCTTGTAGTGATAGGGCTTTATCTGCCACAGGGTGGTGATTGGACACTAAGCAGCTAACGCCCACTAAACCTAACCTTGTTTGTTGTAATTGCTCTGTTTGCCCTATGGCGCGGCAAATTGCCATGTCAGCGCCTTGTAAACTTAGTTGCGAATGAAGGTATTGATGTTGCACCGGAATAACCTCAATGCCAATATTAGGTGCTAGTTGATAGAGCTTAGGTAACACCAGTGGCAGTAGACCTTGTGCGGCAAAGTCAGTGGTGGCAATGGTGAATTTCTGCTGACATTCTTTGGCAATAAATTCACTGGGGGTAAGTAGTTGCAATAATTGCCCAGTAGGGCCTTGCAGCTGTTGATAGCAATCTAGAGCATATTGGGTTGGTACTAATTGTTGGCCGACCCGTGAAAAGAGAGGGTCGTTGAGCATTTCTCGCAAGCGACTTAAGATTCGACTGGTGGCAGATTGACTCAAGTGCAGCCGTTTTGCCGCTTTTGTAACACTGCACTCTTCGACTAAGATTTGTAATGCGATAAGCAAACTAAGGTCTTGTCGGTAAATTTCTTCAAGTTTCATAAGGTTATTAGCAATTATTAGTCGATTTAGGTTTGATGATTAAGCTATCACGTTAATGATTTACTGGTTTTGAAAGACTTCTTTAGATAAGCAAGCAATAGCTTAATTTACGCCTTATGACGGCTTAATACATTGTATTACTATGTTTTGATTCAGCAGGTATTTGTTGAATAGAGTCCCAATGTTCGACAATCTTGCCTTGGTCATCAAATCGAAAGAAATCCATGGTGACATACTGATCGTTACCTGGCCACGCTTGATGGGTATGCAGCGCCACTAAATCATCTTCTGCTATGGCCCTGACAAACTCAATCGTCTTTCCTTTATATTCAGCCATCTCAATGAAGTAATCGATGAAAGCCTGTTTACCATCTGCCACAATCGGATTGTGCTGAATGTATTCTGCGCCAACATATTTTTCAACGGCTTTAACTGGGTCGCCTAAATAGGCGCTGCGGTAAAATGCGATAGCATTGTGTTTATTGGCTTGAAGATCTTGAGCCATTGTTCACCCCTGAGTGTGAATGGTTTTAAGTCTCTTTCATGCATGGTATTAAATTGCCATTACCAAAGCCTAGTTTGTCGCTGCTGTTATCGCAAGATGGCGTCATAGTATTGAAAAGGGGTTACTTGTTAACTCGCCACAATGAATCAATAAAATAGTCTCGCGGATCTGAAAAGTGTTTAATGACCTCAAAACCGGTATGTTGGCTAATAAAGTCAATATCACTTTTGAGAAACTTAAAGGAGTACTCTAAATGAATCGGTTCAAAGGCATCGAAATGAAATTGTCTTTTTAGCGCCGTTATATACACATTTTGAGGCTCTGAGGCGATGACGTAGCTTTCCATAGCGCCAAGAAGAGGGCTGTAAATGCCAAAGTGCTGGAAGTTATCTACCACAAAGTTAGCCCCAAGCTCGTTGTTGATCCGGGTTAATAAATTCAGGTTAAAGTCTTTGGTGAGTCCACTGGAGTCGTTATAAGCTCGGGTCAGTACATCGACATCTTTTTTTAGGTCAAAACCCACCAGTACATAGTCGCCAGCGTTCATGCTCATCCATAAGCGACGTAAAAAACCTTGGTTTTGAACTCGATCAAAATTGCCTATATTGGAGCCTAAAAACAATACCAGTTGTTTGTTGGTCGATTTTTCTCTCACCAGCCTTAAGCCTTCAAAATATTCCGCTACTATGCCGTGACATTCAACATTGGGATGATCGCAAATGTTGTCCTCTAGCATCAGCATGGCTTTTTCTGAAATATCGATGGGGTAGTAATTAACTTTGCAGTTGTGGTCCACAAATCCGTCAATGATTAATTGGCTTTTGTGGCCGTCGCCTGCGCCAAGTTCGATAATATCAATCTCCTGTTCAGCTATGAGCTCTGCCAGTTCATGTTTGATGGTGTTTAGGATTTCAAACTCAGTGCGAGTGGGGTAGTAATCTTCATGTTGGGTAATTTGCTGAAAAATCTTACTGCCAGCATCGTCGTAGAAGTATTTGGCTTGTAAGGTTTTTGGGCTAGCGCTGAGGCCCGTTAATACATCAATCGCAAATTGCTCTTTATTTATTGCGTCAATATTGTCACTTTTATAATCAATTTTAGAAATCTTCACACGATATCCTTTGCTAATCTGATCCCTGAAAACATCCATTGCTGGTGCGGTTGATAAAAATTTCTATAACTATGGCGATAGTGATGTAGCGGTGTGGCAATACAGCCGCCGCGAAGCACAAACTGATTACACATAAACTTGCCGTTGTATTCTTCTAGCTTGCCCTCGAAGGGCTTATAGCCGGGGTAGGCAGAATACTGGCTTTGGGTCCAGCACCAGACTTGGCCTGAAATATCGGCTGGGTTGATGGGGTGTAACTGAGGTTGATGATAACTTGCTGGTGGCAGGCCTTGGACTGAGGTTGAGGCTTGATGGTCGCTACTGCGTAAATAATGCTCTAACTCTTGATCTGTGGGTAAGCGGCATTGGCGCCAATTGGCAAAGGCGTTGGCCTCAAAGTAACTTACATGAACCACAGGTGCATTTAAGTCTAAAGGCGTTAGACCATGAAGGGTGTATTCAAACCATTTTCCATCGAGATTTCGCCAATACAAAGGCGATGTAATACCGCTCTCGTTAAGCCAATCCCAGCCCATACTTAACCAGTATTGTGGCGTTTGATAGCCTGCTGACTCAATAAAGGCTAAATACTCGCCATTAGTGATAAGAGTGTCAGAGATTGAGAAGTCCGTCAGGTAAGCTTTATGATGTGGTGATTCATTATCAAATGCGTAGCCTTCGCCACAATGACCAATGTCCACAAGTTGCTGAGTATAAGCATGCCATGAACCACTGACCGCTTGTGCGCTTAATAACGGTATTTTGCTGTAGCAAGGGCTGCTGGGATTGCAATGCAGAATAAACTTAATGTCCATATACAGAAGCTCTTGATGCTGCTGCTCATGATGAATACCAATTTCAATAATGGTAGCGATTTCTTCTGATATCCCGCCATTGAGTAAGCTTACAATTAACTCATCAATTTGCTGACGGTATTGGGTTATTTACGCAACCGTAGGCCTAGACAAGTTACCGCGATCTTTTTGGGTCCAATGCGGGCCTGCTGATTTATAGTAAGAGTTAAAAATTAAGCTGAAATGCTCATCAAAGCGCTGATAACCTGCGACAAACTGGCGTAATATCAGCTCTTCAAAAAACCAAGTATGCCCCAAATGCCATTTAGGTGGACTGACGTCAGCGCAGGGCTGAATACACAGATCTTCTATTTCTAATGGGGCGCATATTTCAGTTGTGGCGGCTCTGGTGGCAATATAGCGTTTAATTAACTGATCACACTCTACGCTAGTCTTGATATCCATCTATAAATCCCTTTCAGCAATGAGATGCTTAGAAACACTATGACTATAATTTCTTTCAAGCTGATGACAGGCAACAGCAATAGGCATCAATAATTCACCCTTAGGCTTTCATGTGTCTTTGATGACTTATCAATTGAGCAGGTTGTTTTTAATTTTTGCGAATGAGTGAAAATAACCACTAGTGTTAAGCCTAGTCAAAATAAACGCAGCTGAAAGGTTTTTTATCATAAAATCATCTAGGTAGCATTTTACTGAGTAGTTAAGTTAAATCTGAAAATATTGGCAATGGCTGTTAATGCGTGCTGATTAAAACTCAGGCTGAAGTTTGGCTACTGACACGATAAAGCTTTATTCCTTAACTAAAATAGTCTTAGCAATGACTACTTTGCGATTCTATTCAGTGTAAAATAACTCATCATATTTTTTTAAGGTTGTACCATGGAGTTAATGAAGGTTGATAAGGCGCAATATCGTCAACGTATGAATGTAGTTTTGGCCTCGTTAGTGGCAAGTTTAACTCTATTATCACTTGGTTTTGGTGCTGTACTAATTGAACTATTTGGCAATAAGTCACTGGTGAGTGGTGAATCCACAGGGCACTTTCACCTAAACTTGTTAGGAGTGATCCTTGCGGTACTAAGCTGCAGCCTAGTAATGAATTATTATAAAAAACATGAATACCTAAAAGAGATTTACTGGGTTTGGAAGTTAAAACAACTGCATAATCGAATTTATCGCAAACTGGCTAAAATCAAACTGGCCGCTAGCGACAATAACCCAGATGCGTTAACGGTTTTATTGTTTTATTTGACGACTCAAAAGCAAGTGTTTGAGTTAGATAATAACACCCTGACACTGGCCACTGTTCAAGCTGATATTGACGCTGTTGCGTTAACACTTGAAGGGTTAAATTTAGATATAACAGCGGCTGATTTTTCTGAAACCTTGCTCGATAAGTTTTAAACGCCGCTAAAAAAAGCCCCAACAGTCCTGTTAGTTAGGACTGTTGGGGCTTTTCGTTATCTGGCTTTAGCTATAGGTTTTCGATTAAATCAATGTGAGTTCGACGCGAATGTTACCGCGGGTGGCATTGGAATAAGGGCATACTTGATGGGCTTTTTCGATTAATGCTTGCGCAGCTTCTTTATCCATTTCTGGTAAATCAATGCGAAGTGCCACATCAATGGCAAACCCAACGCCTTGTGTATTAGCGCCAATGCCCACGGTCGCCCCTACTGACACATCTGCACTGAGGATTTTTTTATCTTGGGCTGCAACAAATTTCATCGCGCCAATAAAACAGGCTGAATAGCCGGCTGCAAAAAGTTGCTCTGGGTTGGTGCCTTCTCCGCCTGCGCCACCTAATTCTTTTGGTGTACTTAACTCAACAGAAAGTTTGTTGTCTGAAGATACTGAGCGTCCATCACGACCGCCGGTAGTTTTTGCTGATGCTGAATATATGATGTCCATTATTACTCCAAATTACATAATTAAAATTATTATCTTGTTATGCATACTTAAATTTAAGTTGCGCACAATTTAACTGGGAGTAACAACAAACCCAATTTGGATTGCGCGCAATCTAATTGTGGCTTATTTATTTCCCCAAGATTATTTTGAGAATGATATGGCGCTAAATAGCTGGCGCTAGATTTGCTCAGAGTGAGTGGATGACTTAAGTATTGTTGAGATAATTGATTCGAAAGTCGTTGAATCACCAGCCGGTTTCAAGTAGGTGGCTAACTCTTTCTAGGTATAGGCTAAATTTTGAAAGTCTATAATTTTATTGATTTTTATTAAAACTGAACATAGCTACATATTTGAACAATTGTTGCTTGCGTGTTAATGTTTTTAGGCTATCTTAAATATAGACATCAGGGAGGATTGACAATGACTTCAACATTAACCAAAGAAGAGTTAGCCTGTTTTAGTGAACTTTTTGCCAAGCAGCCTCCTGTTGTTAGTAAAAGTGATGCTGACTCCGTTGCCGTGACCACTGAAATGCCTGAAGCCTTAGCCAGTTTGTTAGGGAAAACTCAGATGACGTTATTGGCTGAAATTGGTCACTACCGTTTATGGTTTCCTTTCTCTTTAAAAATGGATGAACTGGGCCAATTTGTGTCTCAACTGGGGATCCCAGAAGTCGTAGATACCCGAGGTGCAGATAGAAGCTGGCGCATGAAAGAGTTAGATAATGTCAGAATTATTGATTTTGATACTAATTTAGCCATTGATGTGTTGTCGCTTTCAAGCACTGGTGTCACTTTAGATGCCCCGCAGATTATCGAGTCAAGCAAACCTAGACGTGGCACCTTGGTGCTTACCCATGAAATTAGTTTTGATATTGAATATAAAAAAGTGCGCTCAGACAATGGCGTTATTGCAGCAACAATTATTGTCGGAGAGGACTCAAGAGAAACTCTCAGACAATTTTTATTTTCGATGCATAAAGCTCAGCATTCTTCTCTTTATGAGCATGGTGAGATGTAAGCTGGTGTTCAAGCAGATGTTCAAGCAGATGTTCAAGCAGATGTTCAAGCAGATGTTCAAGCAGATGTTCAAGCCACAGTCGCCTCAACTAAAGACTCTGAATAATCTCGCATCTGTATCGCTACTATTAACTTTCTACCTTAAAGTCTCTGCTAAGTAGTACGGTTAAATCCTTTACAAAAGCACTATCAACCTTAGGGTGAACCAGTTGGCTGAGTTCGTCTCCAATGGGGGTGAAGCGGTAATAACTGAATAGTAAGTTATTGCTATTAGGCTCAATAGCTATTTTGTTATCTATCATATTTAATTGAATTTTAAAGCCTTTATCTAAGGTGCCTGTTTCAAATTCACTGCTGTGAAGTATTCCCGCATCAATTAAGGTCAATATGCTCGAATAGGGCAAACCATATTTCGATAGCCCGAAATTCATCAGAGTCGATTTTCTAAAATATTGCTTGATACCGCCATGTATACGATAGCCACTGAGCAGTTTATAACGTCTTTCGTGATTAAGTTTTACTGACATGCCCAAGGCTTTTTCAAGAATATGGGCTTCTCTTTGGGTCAGTTGTTTAAGGGTTGCCAATGTTCTTAGACTAAAATTACCCGGTTTAACGATTTCACTGGCTAAAATGCGTGCCCATAAATCTTGCATTCTGCGGCTATTAATTTGCTCAGCCATTTGAAAAAACTGGTAACTCCAATCAGGGTCTAAATCTTCTCCTGTCACATCGGTAGGCGTATAAGTGAGAGCCAATTTAAAGATGGTTTCCAGATTAAGCTGATGCTGAGAATGCAGTTTTCGTAGTCGAAACTCAGCTCGCTCAGCAATGGATGCACTAGAAGGGCGATAATCTTCTTCACTGGCTAATCCCAGCACTTTACCCAGCAAAAGTGCTTTTTTACTTGCTGAAACCTTAGCGCCGTTGTCGTTTGCCTGCGCTGGGTTTAGCGGCTTAGCCGAAGCTTTAGTTGAGCCCTTAGTAGAGACTTGGGCTTCAGCGATTTGCGGTTGAATGTTTGCCATTGTTTTATTCTTATTGTTTATTCTTATTATTTTATGGTGTTTTGAGTTTTGATGTTTTTGTAACAAAACGCCAATTAGTTTCATTGCCAGCAGCAGGAGATGTCGGGATGTTTAATGCCAATATTAACGAGCATATAGCAAAGCCGACTCCAATCATAAATACCCACTGAGGCGAACTTAACCATAATATGCCTAACAGTGCCGGAATAATCACCGCGGCAATATGATTAATGGTAAAGCTTACCGACATACTGGCGGCAATATCTTTAGGGTCAGCAATTTTTTGAAAGTAGGTTTTCATGGCGATAGCCATAGCAAATAATAGATGGTCAATCACATACAGGGCTGCTGCTAGGGTGGCGTGCTCAACGACGGCATAACTGGCAAAAATAATAATTAATCCAAGGTACTCAATCACTAAGGCGTTACGTTCACCGATGCGACTTATCAAGCGGCCGATGGCTGGGGCAAATAGCAAATTAACCACGTAATTGATTAAAAACAGTGAGGTGATTTGGGTGACTGAATAGCCAAACTTTTCCACCATCATAAAACCGGCAAAGACCATAAAGATTTGTCTTCTGGCGCCTGATAAAAACGTCAGTGCGTAGTAAAGCCAGTAACGCTGTCTAAAGATAAGCTTTTTGTGCTGCGGCTCTGCAATAGGGAAATGTGGGTAATACAGACTCATCATGATAACCGCAATTAACCCTAAGCCGCCGATGATGGCATACATCCACACATAATCGAGTTTTAGCCAGCTCATTACCAGCCAAATACTGCCATAACCCAGTAAAGCGGCGGCAGAGCGCCATGCTAACGCCTTACCTAAAAACTCAGCTGTTTTTGATTTATCCACCCATTGTAGCGTTAATGATTGATTAACGGTTTCAAAATAATGAAAGCCAATCGACATTAAAACGGTGGTGATATAAAGCCCTAATACACTAGGGAAAAAGCCGGTTATAGCAATGCCAATGGCCAATACCGCCAGTGACAACAACGCGAAGGTTTGCTCTCGAATTAACAGTAATACAAATATAGCGGTAAAGGCTAAAAAGCCAGGTACTTCACGCAAACTTTGCAGTAGGCCAATTTCAGCCCCAGTAAATGCCGCTTTCTCGATAACAAAATTATTGAGTAAGGCTTGCCATACGGCAAACACCATCGACATGATGAAGGTCATCCACAATAATAATTGCTGCGGATTTTTATCTGAAACTGCGGGCATTAAGGTCACTTTTCCTTGTCTCTCAATATTAGCCACATAGTTACATAATTTGCCGTTTAGCGCTAAGTGTAAAATGCGCTCTATTGAGAAACTATCCCTAGGGCTTTAGCGATATGCGTGCTTGAGCTGGACAGTTTGAATTGGTGTAGCAGTGCTAATCGCAGCTGACTTCGATTTGTATTTTTTACAAATTAAAAAACTTAAGTGAATGAAGCTTAGACTTTATCTAGCTTTTTGTGAGCTGGCCAAAACTCTTGATTATTAATGGCTGTTGCGACTGATTTGTCGTGATCTGATCCATGTAATTGTTGCGCTAATTCAATTAAGATGAGGTTAATAACAGATAACATTTGTCAATATTGAGGTTAACGTGAGTAGCATTTTAATTATTTATTCAACGGTTCACGGTCAAACCCGTAAGATTTGCGATTACATGCAGCAAAAGCTCATCGCTAAAGGCAACACAGTCACCTTAGCAGCGCTGCAAGATACGCCTGATATCAGTGCATTTGATAAAGTATTTATTGGTGCCAGTATCCGCCATGGTAAGCACCGCCCCGCACTCTATCAATTTGCTACCGACAATAAAGCAGTCCTTGATAGTAAACCCAATGGTTTTTTCTCTGTGAGTTTAGTGGCTAGGAAACCGGGTAAAAATACCCCAGACACCAATATGTATATGCAAGCTTTTTTAAAGCAAAGTGACTGGCAACCTAAAGTGCTGGAAGTGTTTGGTGGTAATTTAGATTATCAAGGCTACGGTCCAATGGATCGTAATATTATTCGCTTTATCATGTGGATGACCAAAGGGCCTACCGATCCTAATACCCAAGTTGAGTACACCGACTGGGAAAAAGTAGATGCCTATGTAGACCTAATTCACAGCGCTTAACGAGCTTAAGACTGAGAATAAGTTAAGTGCTTATCATTACAAAAGGAATGTAAATTCATGAGTCAAAAGTCATCTGCTTTGGTTAGTGCTATTGCCGAAAAGCTGCATGTCATTGTAATTGCCTTAAGCGTTTTTCTAGTGGTTACCAGCCCATGGATATTAATTGGCCGCCAATTGCGCGCTAATGCCAGTATTTGGGACAGCTTGCATGTGTATCTAGGCTTAGTGGCAGCCATATTTGGTTTGTTATTTATGCTGAAGAATCTGTTAAATGGCCACTGGCGTCAGTTCTTTCCGTGGTTAAGATTAGACTTTTCCCAATGTGTCGATGAAATTAAGCAGTTAAAGCAGGGCAAGTTACCGAGTTCTGGTGGCAAAGGTATTTTCAGTGTTGTGGAAGGTATTGGGCTAATTTTAATAGCGCTAGTGAGCATTACCGGTATCGCATGGTTTATCACTCAAGGTAGCAGTGATGCGTTAATGTGGCGTAAATACCACATCCTATTTGCCCAAGGCTTTGTGGGTTTCTTGATGGTACATATCGTGTTTGCCATGTTTCATATTATTGATATGGTCAGAAACTCTTAAGACTGTATAAATGCCATAATTTATTAAATATAATTAAAAGCCCAACCATGATTATCATGATTGGGCTTTTTAATACGCTAAATATTGTACTTAGAAATGATACTTTTCTAGCTTATTTCTTTTCTAACGCTAGGTAATTCATCACGTCAATTAGATCGTCAAGAGTACGCATTTCATTCATGTTGATAGCATATTTATCGTTAACGATGAAAGTCGGTACGCTTTGAACGCGGTACATGATTTGCTGTTGGCGCCATTGAGACAATTTCTTATCTGTAGCTTCGCTGTCAGCAATCTTGTCATAAGCGGCGCTATCGATACCGTGAGCTGCAAACACTTGTTTGATATCGTCACGATTGTTGATTTCAGGCTCGTCATGGCTATGACCTGGAGCACTGTGGTCGTGGTGTCCACCTTCGCCTTGAATCGCTTGGAACATGGCTTTATTTAATACATCCGCATTACCCACTTCATGAATAACGGCTAAGGCGCGCATGACTTCAGTGCCAATATCACTGTTCATAAAGTCAACGTGCTTTGTTTCAAAGTTAATCTCTTTATTCAAGTTACCTTTAATTTCTGGCAGGTACTGGGTTTCCATGTTGTAACAGTTATGGCAGTAAAAAGAGAAAAATTCAGAAATCTTAGGTTCACTTGATGCTGGTGCATCAGAAATTTGAGTGTAATGTTGACCTTCAACAAACCTAGATGGAGTTACAGCCGTTTTTTCAACAGTTTCTACAGCCGTTTCAACAGCAGTTTTTTCTGCTGTTGTAACCGTTGTATCAGCAGGTTTGCCACAGCCCGTTAGGGTTAATGTGAATGCAGCAACAGCCAGAGTGAATGCAATATGTTTAATCTTTATCATGTATGCCTCGACAAAGTGGGGTGATTTTGGCGATATATCGCGAGAGATAATTAAGCTTACGCAACTTAAATAACTCAAGCAACTTAAGCTCTTGCTTAACTGCCATAAAGTTAGCTGCGATTATGACTGAATCCGTTAGCAGTGTCAGCGCTAAAACTGTGATGGCCTAGTGCTTTTTAGCAAAAAAAACGGCAATAGAAAGCCGCGATTAGGGCTAGTTTAGGCGTTGGATTTGCCATGCTTCACAAATTTGGCAAAATTGCTCACTGACGACAAACTTGAATTAGCGTTTGCTCAGTGGTCACGACGCATCACCAAGAAAGCGCACTAATCCCTTAAGCGGCCATTTATCGGCCAGCAGCAACAATTCCTATGACTTAGGCGATTGTTTAATTAGTCAGATGATCAATTTTTAATGAAGCTTTGGCAGTGGTTTTAGCTGGGGTTAAAGCTGGTAATAAAACAGTAGCTTGGACGTAAAATTGTGCCCATGCTGGGGCTAAATTCACCTTATTGCAAGCGATATTAACCTGCTTTGGTTTAAGTTTAGCTTTTGATTCAGGTGTTTATATCATTTATATCGCCTTTGTTCTTTCTGTAAACCCCATTGATTTAAACTGCTACTTGAGTGAGTTATTGCTAACGTTTATTCGCGATAAGTGGTTTTACGGCCAGTAAGCATTGTGCAGCGTTAGGGCGATTTAATAAATATTTCTCTTCCTAACAGACAAGTTACCTATAATTGGTATAAAATCCGCCGCAATAAAATAATAGGGGCCTTATCCAATGACAGAAAAACATTATATTAGCGCACAGCAGTTGCTTGAAGACTCATTCAAACTTGCAGCACAAGTGTACGATAGCGGCTTTAGACCGCAATTTATTGTCGGGATATGGCGTGGCGGCGCTCCAATCGGTATTGCAGTGCAAGAATTTTATGATTTTAAGAATGTTGAAACCGATCATATCGCAGTAAGAACGTCATCTTATTATGGTATTGGCACTGATAAGCAAAGCAAAAAAATCAAAGTTCATGGCCTACATTACATCATTGAAAACGCTAATGCTGACGATGGTCTATTAATTGTGGATGATGTATTTGATTCTGGCCGCAGTGTTGATGCATTGATTGATAAATTGCAAAAATTCATGCGCAAAAATATCCCGACAGATATTCGAGTGGCTTGTCCTTATTACAAACCCAAAAATACTGCAGTTGATTTAAAGCCGGATTATTTTATCCATGAGTCTGAAGAGTGGCTTGTTTTTCCTCATGAAGTGTCAGGCTTAAACCCGCAAGAAATCGCTGAAGGCAAAACAGATTTTAAGAATATTCAGCATTTGTTTAAGTAAAAGCATCGATATTGGTTATTTTTTGCTAAACTAGCAGCTCAACAGTGCGTCAAGAGAGTGCCTGACACGTGGTTATTGTCCGTGTTTAATTCACCTTCTTGATGCATTTTTTATTATTACCCTGAAAAGATACTGCCCATTATGAGCTCTGTTGAGATATTTTCCCCACAACAAACCACTGATAAGACTCTAGATACTCAATCTCTAGGTTCTCAAAATCTAGCGAGCAAGTCGCAAGAGAAAAAGCAGCTTGAACTACTGGCACCCGCTAAAAATGCTGATTACGGCATCGAAGCAATTCGTCATGGTGCAGATGCTGTATATATTGGCGGACCTGCATTTGGTGCACGCCATAATGCCGGTAATAGTGTGGAAGACATTGCCAGACTGGCAGAGTTTGCTCATCGTTATCATGCTCAAGTGTTTGTGGCGTTAAATACCATTTTAATGGATGACGAAATTGCCAAAGCGCAGGCACTTATTTGGGAATTATACGAAGCAGGTGTGGATGCATTAATTATTCAAGATATGGGCTTGTTGCAGTTAGATTTACCGCCAATTGCACTGCACGCCAGTACCCAAATGGATAATCGCACCCCTGAAAAAGCAGTGTTTTTAGAACAGGTCGGTTTTTCACAGGTGGTATTAGCCCGTGAGCTGAATTTACCGCAAATTAAAGAGATTGCAGCCAGTACGCAACTTAAGCTTGAGTACTTTGTTCATGGCGCATTGTGCGTCAGTTATAGCGGCTTATGTAACATCAGCCATGCGTTTTCTAATCGCAGTGCTAACCGTGGTGAATGTTCACAAATGTGCCGTTTGCCTTGCGATTTATCCACCCGTGATGGTGAAGTCTTAGCTGAAAATCAGCATTTGTTATCATTAAAAGACAACAACCAAACTGAGAATTTAGAAGCATTAATTGATGCAGGCGTGACATCATTTAAAGTGGAGGGCCGTTTAAAAGATATTAGTTATCTTAAAAACGTCACTGCCCATTATCGCCAGCAGTTAGATGCGATTATTGATCGCCGCAGCGATCTTGAGTCAATGTCTCATGGTCGAAGCGAATTTACTTTTACGCCAGATCCTGAAAAAAGCTTTAACCGCGGCAAAACAGATTACTTTATTAATCAACGTACTGAGCAAATTGAGCATTTTAGCTCGCCAAAGTACATTGGTGAAAAAGTGGGGGTTATTACTAGTGTTGGCCGCGATTTTATTAAAGTCGATAGCAGTAAAGCGGGTAAAGCCGTTGAGTTTAATAACGGTGATGGCTTGTGCTTCTTTATTGATGGTTATCAAAAGCAGCGTTTATCTGATAAAAAAACCAAAGGCTTAAGGGTTAACCGCGCTGATGGTAATACTTTATATCTGACCGATGTGTCGAAAGACTTAAAAGTCGGTGTGGAGTTATTTAGAAACTTCGATCATCAATTTGATGCGCTGTTATCTAAAGACTCTGCTAGCCGTAACATTGCGGTTGATATGGTATTGGCTGATACGCCGCAAGGCATTTCACTGACTATCAGTGACAAGCATGCCCATAGCGTTACCGTAGAGCTTGAGTGGGCAAAAGAGCCGGCAAAAGATTATGCCAAAGCAGATGCAAGCCTGCGAACGCAGCTCGGCAAACTGGGTAACAGTGACTATCAGTTACAGCAGTTAACGATTGAATGTGCTAATCGTTGGTTTTTACCAGCGTCAGTGATTAATGGTTTAAGACGAGATGCCATTGCCGCTTTTGATGACGCCAGAGTCAAAGGTTACCAGCGACCACAGCGAGCTGAGCATGATAAGTCAGCCCGTTTTCCGCAAAAGTATTTAAGTTTTTTATCTAATGTTGCAAACGATAAGTCTCGTGAATTTTATGAGCAACACGGTGTGGTTCAAATTGAAGACACTTACGAGAAAAACAAACTATTAACCGATGCACCATTAATGGTGACTAAGCATTGCTTACGTTACAGCTTTAATTTATGCCCTAAAGAAGTTGAAGGCATTAAAGCTGACCCAATGGTGCTCGATATTGGCAAAGACCGCTTAAAGCTGGTTTTCGATTGCCTAAAATGTGAAATGATGATCGTTGGATCAAATCAATTAGTAAAGTAATCAGGTGATGTCATCTTATTACTCAATAACCACTATCACGCGCGATGCGTGGCGATAAATTTGTAGGAAAAAGCCCAAAATGACTAAAGCAAAAAAATATGATTTTAGAGTAGTGCAAGTTGGTGAAACTTGGAAAACTGAAATCACGCGTCGTATGACTGCAACTAAGACTATCGTGTCTAAAAGTCATGACGGATTTGCATCAGAAGCAGAGGCTGAAGCTTGGGGTAAGCAAGAGCTTCCCGCTTTTTTAACCACTCAAGCTGAACGCAATAAACGTAAAACAGAAAAACAGCTTAAGGCTAAATCAATTGCAGATGCAATTGCTGCAGAAGCATTAACCGATGAAGCAGATGCATTATCAGATGATGCTCAGCAAATAGATGCTGCCGATAGCGCAGATGTTGTTGAAGATTAAGCGTTAAAACATTACAGTAATGCAACAACTTGGTGACAAGGTTTGCCGTATTTATTTTTGAATAAACCAAACTTCACCTTTCAGCACCAATACCAAGGACGAATTAGGTATGAAAGCTTGCTTTACGACAATAATATTTTCAGGGCTGTTGTTATTAGGCCCTGGAAATAAAGTAATGGCCAAAGAGCCACAGTCTTACCTCAACAGCATCACCAATCAATCAGCAGATGCAACTAACGCTGCAAAACGTGAGTTATCAATATTTTCCAAAAGCGTGTCTTTTGAGCTGCCTATCGGCTGGAATATGGCATTTAATTCTAGCAAAGGGAATATGTATAAAGCTGAGTTTGTTCCTGCAGGCGAAAGTTTAAATAATTGGTCTGATTTATTCTGTATTCAAGGTTTTGAGGGCTTGGCGGAAAATATCGAGCCTGAGCAATTTTTAAATAACTTTGCTAGCACCTACCAAGACAGCTGCCAAGGTGAGGTGGTTTATGATCAACTTGGAAAAACCCAAATTAGTAGTCAAGAAGCCTATCACGGCATTATCGGCTGTACCGTTATGGCTAACTTTTTACAGCAGGGTGGCTCAGTTAAACAGCAAGGTGAAATAGGTTATTACGCCGTAATTAAAGGCGTTAACGACTTGTATTTTATGCATAAGTCTATGCGCGGCGATGTTTTTAATAAAAACTCAGCGCCATTAAAGTCGACGAATCATCGTCAATTTATGTCGAATATTCAGCAGTTACGCTTCTAGCCATTCCTATTTATCAATAATCGGTATATCAATAAGCGACCGATTAATGAGTAATCATATTATTCAAACTATATTTCAATAAGTTGAATAATATGATTGATTCATTTTCGTTATATCAAAAATCCCCATAAGCACGTTATACTATATCAGCTTGTTATATGGCTGTTTTAAGTCGTCCTAGCAATTAAAAAGTTTATATAATTTATCGTCAATTTATAGTGGTGCCTGTGTATGACACGGGATAATCGGGAAACTAGTGAAAATCTAGTGCTGCCCCCGCAACGGTAATGGTGAGGACTGAGTGCGTTAAAGCTTGTAGCTGTGAAATTTAAGCTGCTATTTAACGTTAAAAATTCATGTTCGTCAGTAGCTTTGCTACTTTAACCTAAGTCCGGAGACCGGCCCTATAGATGATTTTGAGATTTCGGTGGGCAGATCTCGAAATGTAGCTCGTTGCTTGTAAATCATCATGGCTTATCGCTAACTGATAAATTTACGAGTACGACACGCTGCGGCAAATATGCCCCATTTTTCCTTTCAGGAGTTAAAGGTAAATGGGTACAAATCTAACAAAAATCGCATCAGCATTAAGCCTAGTATTAGGTCTAGCTGCTTCAACAACCTCAGTTGCTTACGCTGAAACCACAACAGACAACTCTGCCAACGCAGAGGTTGAAAAAATTGTGGTTATTGGTCGTCAAGATGCCAATCCTCTTAATATTGCTGCGAATGTAAATGTGATCGATCAAGCTGATATTCAGCTTAGTGGTGCGGTGAGCTTAACGGAGTTATTACGTTCTCAAGCGGGTATTCAAGTGTCTGATAATAACTCAGGTACGACATTTGCCATGCGCGGTTTTTCAGCGTCTCAAGCCGCCAGCAATACCCTTATTTTGATTGATGGTCGTCGTTTAAATAATATTGATATTGCCGCACCGAGCATCAATGCAGTGCCGTTAAATCAAGTTGAGCGGGTGGAAATATTATCAGGTAGTGCAGGGGTGCTTTATGGCGATCAAGCCGTAGGTGGGGTGATTAACATCATAACTAAAGCGCCGAATAAAGATGGCGGAGGACTTCAATTAAGTGCTGGCAGCTTTGATACTTATGAAGCTAAAGGGGATATCTCCGGCAAAATTAATGAAGCGTGGCACTATTATTTTGCGGGCAGTTACAATCAAAGTGACAACTATCGCGATAATAATGACAGTGAAACCGGCTCAATTCTAGGCCGTTTACAATACCAAACAGATGTGCAGAATTTCTTTGTTGAAGCCAACTACTTTGATAATCATCGTCAAGCACCCGGTGCACTTACACTGGAGCAGTTTAAAGACGATCCAACGCAGGCTGCGCCTTATACGGATGATGATTATGTCCATGAAATGACCACAGCGCTGCGCAGTGGCTATGAGTATCAATTAACTAAAGAGTGGGCGCTAGCAGCTGATTTAACTTACTCAGATACCCTAACCACTAACTTCCTTTGGGGCAGTACTGGGCGTATTGAGCGTAATTTATTAAGCTTTTCACCGAAAGCAACCGCAAATTACCAGTTAGATAATGGTGATTTAGACATTGTTGCCGGGATTGATTTAAGTATCGGTGAGGCCGATTTTGATCTAGCTTATATCCAGCGTAACAATGAACAGAAAGTGACTAGTGCTTATGTGCAAGCCTCAGTACCGTTAACGCCGTCATTATCTTATGTTGTTGGTGGGCGCTACTCAAAAGTCACCGATGATTTGTACGATCAAACACTTTATCCAAATCGCACCGAATTAGATAATGATGCCCATGCATTTGAGTTAGGGTTAAATTATCGTCCAAGCCTTGCGCATCGTTTTTACATTCGCGCCAATGACAACTTCCGTTTTGCCAAAGTGGATGAACAAGCTTATACCCCAATCAATACCATAGGACTTGATCCACAAACCGGTCGCTCCTATGAAGCCGGTTGGGACTGGACGACCACCACTCAAAGCTTCAAATTAAACCTTTACCGTTTAGATTTGGAAGATGAAATTGTGTATGACGCAGGGCGCACTGATGGTCCACAGGGCGGCGGTGCTAACGTTAATGCCGATGCATCAACCCGTTATGGGGTTAATGCAGCTTATGACGTGCAAATCGCGACTGATTGGCTGCTAGGTGCATCATACGATTACATTGATGCAGAATTTACTGAGGGCGAGAACGAAGGTAAGGCTTTGTCTTGGGTTGCTAAGCATAATGCCCGTGCGTATGTCAGTTATGATATTGCTCAGCAGTGGCAAGTCTTTGCTGAAGGTATATATACAGGCAAGCGCTTTATTGAGGGCGATAACGCCAATGTTGACCCTAAGTTATCCAGCTATGTGTTAGCGAACTTAGCGATTAATTATACTCGTAATGACTGGAGTGCCAGTTTACGGGCTGACAACTTGTTAGATAAAGACTATGTCAGCGCGGGGTACTACTCGGCTTGGGGTAATGGTTATTACTCGGGTAATGGTCGCTCAATTCGCTTAACCTTAGGTTATCGTTTTTAAAACCCCCTTTGTAATGAGCTAGCAGGTAATAAGTGAAGTGTCTGATTTTTAGACGATAATGCCTTATTACCCAGCGAATTACACTGAAGATACTAAAGCCGACAAAGCACTTGTCGGCTTTTTGCTTTAATCAGCATTAATCACTTGACCTTTGTAGGGCTTCTATGGATAAATTCGTTAATCGAGAACGAAGAATTATACAGGGAAGCATCGCTTTATGACCTACCTTGAGCAGCAAGTACTCACTCAAGTCAAAGCTATTATTGGCAACGAAGAACAAGTCATTGGGCGCCGTGGTATTTTGATCCCTTTAAAAAAGGCCTTAATTAATGAAGCTGATATCCGCATTATTATCGATATCATTGCCAGCGATCCCGCGCTTGCCGCTCATTTACTTTGGCGCAGTAATACCGCACAAGCTGGTGGCGTAATTGCGACAAAAAATCGCAGCATCAAAGATGCGCTTATCCGTTTAGGCCAAGTCAATATTTATCGCTATAGCTTCTCGTTTTATCTAAAAGAACGCTTAGATGAATTGCCTGAACCATATTGTAAATTGGTTAAAGGCTATTGGGCGCTTACTGAAAATATCGCCACCGATGCAGTGCATTATTTACGTGAGCTTGAAGACAATAAACAAGCTATTGATATTGATGCAGATGAACTGCAAACTTTGGCGCTATTTAGTGTGTTTGGTCAAGTGATTACCTTAAGTGCGTTTGCATTTTTAAATGCTGCCTCTGAAAAGCCTGTAGCATTACAGGTGATTAAAAACCTCATAGATACCCAGCAGCAAAGTTTATCTATAGAAGCATTTGAGGCCCTTGGTTTAGATGATGAGTTACGCAATGAATTTATGGTGGCCCATAATATTAACCAAACTCGCAATGCAAACTCTGCAGGTTTAGTGCTTAGAGCTGTGCTGAGCAAACGTAATGTTTTGATAAACCCAATTAATTAACCCAATTAATGAAGCTAGTATGGCGAGTTGATTAATCCCATGACATAAAAATGCCACGCTAATCGTGGCATTTTTTATGGCTTTTTCGCAGCTTGTACGCGCTCATTCTAAAAGCGCTTAGTGCTTTTGACTTAATCTTTGTAACTTTAACCCTTCAGCAGCCACTAAGGTGAGCCATTTTTGAATTAAATGGGTATTTGATGTGTTACGGCGATAGGCTGCAAATAACGGCCTTTTTAAACCTTCGCTGCCAAGTTTTACTGAACTTAAATTAAGTCCATGTCCTTCATTAATTGACCAGCTTGGCAGCGCTGCGACGCCATCATTACAGGCAATACGTTGAAGTAGCATTGCTGTTAAGTCACATTGCTTTTGTTCACCAGCCTCCACACCAGCAGGTTCTAAAAAGTGCTTATAAATATCAAGGCGCTGCAATGGTACAGGGTAAGTGATCAGTGTTTGCTTGGCGAGCTGCTCAGGTTTAATGAATGGCTGTTTTGCTAGAGGATGCTCATTTGAAACCACTAATTTCACTTCAAAATCAAACAAATGTTGATAGGCAAGTGCATGCCCTGGTACTGGATCTGAAGTGAGTACAATATCCAATTCACCAAGTTCTAAGGCATTTAATGAATCAAATAAATGACGGCTAGATAAATCAATGCGGCCATCAGGTGCAATTTGTTTAAAGGCCTCGGTCACCGGCATTAACCAGCGAAAGCAGCTATGGCATTCAATACCCAATTTTAAAGATTGCGCTTCTCCATCAAGGCCTTTTTTCAGATCTGATTCTGTCACCATCACTTTAGGGAGAATTTCCTCCGCCAAATTAAGTAGTCGAGCGCCTTCTTGAGTAAAAGATAATGGTTTGCTCTTTCGAATAAAAATAGACGAATTAATGCGTGTTTCTAATTCTTTTATTTGATGAGATAGCGCTGATTGAGTTACGAAGCGTTTTTTCGCAGCACCAGCAAGGCTACCACTTTCTTTTAGTGCCATCAGAGTTCGAAGGTGTCTCAGCTCTATCATATTATCCTCACATGAATTTTGCTCAACTTACGGGTGAAATCAATTCGGTTGCTTGTATCAAGACTATCACAACAAACTTCTAGACGTCCAGACGCCTGTGTAATTTATTTACACAAATGTGGCTTGCTTGTTAATTTTATGGTTGTTTTTGATGTAAAAATTACAGCTTTTGATTTTATAAAAAGTGACTTTTAAAGGTGATTATTAGCTTAAACGTCATTGAGAAAGGACTTTTTGAGGTTTTTTATCTGTGACTAGGCAGTTTTGCTAGGCTTATCTATACTCAGACAGGTATTGCTTTACAGAATGTCGATGGTGATTGAGTTTAAAATGACAGGAGTGACAAATGAGCCACACTTATAAAATTATTGAGTTAACAGGATCGTCTCCTATTAGCTCTGATGATGCGATAAAAAATGCAATTGCAGCAGCTAATGAATCGCTGAAACATTTACGTTGGTTTCAGGTTGTTGAGACCAGAGGCCACCTCGAAGAAGGTTTAATTGCTCACTGGCAAGTCACTATTAAAGTCGGTTTTACTTTAGATCAGAAATCACCTCACTGAATAAGTGAGGTTTGAAGAATGACCATAAACAAAAGTGTTAAGCGTCTCTAGGTAAGCCTTTTTCAACACTGCGGATCACCCGCAGGGTTTTACGGCTTAAATGACTTTTAGGCGCCGTTTGTGTTTTATCGTTAGAGGTTAAATCTTGCTGTTTAAGTGCTTGTTGCGCCAGTGCCCAATCAATATGTTCTATGACCATTTCATCGACTTCATCACTAGATCTGCGTAGGTTAAGCGCATCAATAATTTGCTGATTATACGGCGCGTTACCTAAGGCAATTGCAATGTTTCTTAACCAGCTTTTATGGCCAATTCGGCGTATAGGGCTGCCTTCAGTGAGTGATAGAAATTGCTTTTCAGTCCAAGCAAATAATTCGAGTAAATCAGGTTGAATAAGCTGGCTGCGGATATGAAAATCGCTCTGCTGAGTTAGCGGCGCTTTACTGTTAACAGGGCACACTAATTGGCAATCATCACAACCATAAATGCGATTGCCAATGGCTTGACGAAACTCTTCGGGTATCGCGCCTTGTAATTCAATGGTGAGGTAAGAGATACAGCGGCGACCATCGACGATATTGTTGTCTAATATGGCATTAGTCGGGCATGACTTTATGCAAGCCACACAGGTATTACAGCTTTGAACAATAGGAATATCCACCGGCAAAGGTAAGTTAATTAACACTTCACCTAAAAAGAACCAACTGCCAGCCTCAGGGTTTAGTAATAATGAATGTTTACCTGTCCAGCCCAGACCTGCTTTTTCAGCTAATGGCCGCTCAAGGATTGGGGCAGAGTCCACAAATGGTCTAAAATCAATGCCATCAAGCCCTAAGTCATGGCAGTGTGACACGATTTTATCACCTAGTTTTTTAAGCTGTTTACGAATCAGTTTGTGGTAATCCCTGCCGCCAGCATAACGAGAAATATAACCTAAGTTTGGGTCTGATAAGTTAGTGGCAAAGCCCGCTTGTGGCGGTAAATAGTCCATCCTGGCGCTGAGTACGCGAACGGTACCAGGGTGAAGTTCATGGGGGCGTGCACGCATCATGCCGTGGCTAGCCATATAGCCCATTTCTCCGTGATAACCATTATCAAGCCATTGCTGCAATTTGCTTTCTTCAGTTTTAAGATCGGTATCGGTGATCCCAAGTTGAGAAAACCCTAACTCAATCGCCCAGCTCTTGATTAAGTATGCTAATTCCGCCATCTCAGTGGCTGAAAGCTCATGGGCTAATGGCTGTACTCGCTCTGAGGGGCTTGTGGCAGACTCCTTTGCTCTAGCATTAACCGCTGTATTAGCATTAGCCGCTGGATTAGCATTAGGAGGTATATTTGAATTAGGCATGATGACAGCTATTTACGCTAGGTTAGTGATCCACAGTTTTATTATAACCTCTGTGAGTCATCATGGTAATACGATAGCTGATTTCGGCCATTTCTTTTGGCTTGGTAAAGTGCCATGTCTGATTTTTTTATCAGTTCAGATAAGGTTTGTTCATCATAATAAGTGCTCACTCCGGCGCTGATGGTCACTTTTAGCTCGGAGTTAATTGCTGAGAAATCATGACTTGATACGTGCTCGATGATCGCTTGTGTGAGTGATATCGCAGCAGTGGAGCGAATTTGCGGTAATAACACTAAGAACTCTTCACCACCTACTCTGCCAATGACTGCGTTTGCTGGTAATTTGTTAGTGCAAATCCTTGCTAATGTTTTAAGGACTGTATCACCAGCATCATGACCATAGGTGTCATTTACTTGCTTAAAATGATCGACATCAAAAGACACAATAGCCAAAGTTTGTTGCTTGATTAAGGCATTATTAAATAATTGATTTGCCTGTTGATACAAGGCTAAGCGATTAGGTAATTGGGTTAATAAATCTGTTAATGCTAACAGCTTAAACTGTTTAGATTTTTTGTTTGAATATAGGGTAAATATAAACAGTAATATTAATGATGCCCCAGCTAGCATTAATGCAATATATTGTAATCTTTCATTGTCTTGTTGGGTGGCTAGCTGCTGCTCTTTTAGTAATTGGAATGCGATCAATTCTGCATTTTCAGCTTCAATTTTTTCACTATCAAATTTAACTAGCATTTCAGTGCTGCTTTGATTTTCCATCGCCTTATCGATTAATTGATGTATCTCATATAGGCTAATTTGCGCATCATAGGCTTGCTGCCAATCTTGTAAGGATTCATATATATCTACTTTGGCATTTAGCAGCATTTCATGGCCGCGCTTATTGTGATTGCGTTTAAACCCTGCGGTGGCCTTGTTTAAGTAGGGTATCGCTTGTTCCGTTAGCCCTAATCCATGTTTTGCTTGAGCGAAAAACAATTGCATAAAACTATAATGGGTATCAACATTGGGGCCGATGACATCTTCATATTCTTTCAAGTAATCAAGAGCCTGTTGATATTTTCCCAGTTCAATAAGTGGGTAAGACATATCTACAGCCACCCGCGCAGGGTAAGTCGGATCTGTGTAGATGTCCTGAAAATAGTTAAGAATAGTCAAATAATAATCGGCAGCTTTTTGATACTGGCGTAAATCTTCATAGGCATAGGCCATGTCCATTTTTACCAACATTACCAAATCAAGTTGGTTGCTCTTGGTAAAGGCTTTTTCAAGCTGGAGATAATATTTTAAGGCGGTGTCCGTTTCGCCCATACGGCGATAAGTGACCGCTAAATCTAATAGGCTGAGGCGCTGTCTGGTAGGTAAATCAAACTCTTTATATAACTCATGAGCCAGCATTAGGTTTTTTAGCGCCATCGCGAAATCAGCGGTATAGGAGGCGATTTGACCAAGCTGTGAATAGGCATCAGCCATTAAGCGGCGATTGTTAATCCCTTCTGCTGCTAACAAACTTTCACGAATAAGGGCGTTTGCTGCTGAGGTATCGCCGCGATAGCGCATGATAGTTGCTTCACAGAGTTTTAACTCTATTCGAGTGCTTGCCGGCATTGCTGGGTAAGTTTTTATGGCATCAATAATGAACTGATCGGCTAACTTATTTTGCTCACCATGAAATACATTATGGCTAAGGCATTGTTTAGGAAGTAGTAAATAGGTGCGTTCGATATCTGCTACATCGAGCAAGCTTTCAAGGTCTTTCACCATTTGCGGAAAACTAGGATCGTTAATATCGGTTTGATCGGCAGCGTTAAAGAGTATATCAAACTCAGGGTTTTCTATTTGGGCAAAGCTTGAAAAACTCATACTGAGCATAGTTAAACCTAAGCCAATAATGAGCAATGGCTTACGTACTAGCATTTGGATAAACCGGTTTTTATTAATGCCGAGGAAAAGGCTTTTTTGATTGCCGCTATACATATATCAATGGTCTCCCTTAATGATGTCTGGGAGATTTTGATAATGCCTATAGCAGTCTCTGCCGTTATTTTTGGCCTCATAGAGGGCAATATCAGCTTGTTTCAAAATAGTAGAAATACTGCTTTCATCAATCACGCTAGTTATGCCGATACTGACTGAAAATATCAAGTTATCGTTTAACTGCGGCGAGTTCACAAGTTTCATTTTATGATTAATTCGCTCAGCGAAAATCATCGATTGCTCGATATTTGTCTTTGGCATGATGATTAGAAACTCTTCACCACCAATACGCGCCACAGTATCCTTCTCACGACAATTTTGCTGACAGGTTTGCGCAATGAGTTGTAATGCTATATCACCGATGTCATGGCCGAATCGGTCATTGACACTCTTAAAGTGATCTACGTCGATAAGTAAGATGGAAAATTGCACTTTTTGCTTTAGCAGCTTTTGCATGACCTCGTAGGCATGTAAGCGATTAGGGATGTTGGTGAGTGGATCTTTTAATGCCATTTGTCGATATTGTTGTGATTTTTTTTGCAGCTTTATAATTGAAATTATCAGTATTAACAGAAAAATAACTGTCATTGCGAGGGCGATATATTGTAATTTTTGCTGAGTCTTGGTGGCATTAAGCTGAATGTCTTTAAGCGCTTGGAACTCAATTAACTGTGCTTGTTTGTCTTCTAGGTTGTCTGAGTCAAACTTGAGTCTCATGTCAGAATTATAGGTGTCTAGCCTTAACTGATCGAGCTGTTTATGAATGCTTAAGAACTGATGGTGCCAGTAATTAGCAGACTTATAATCAGCTTGGAGAGCAAATAACTGACTGGCTAGCTGATAACTAATAGCTAAACCTTTTTGAAGGTTATACTTTTGAAAGTTAGCTGTTGCTGCATTGAAATGCTCAAAGGCGCTAGCATAGTCGCCTTGTAACATGCGCAGTTCTAAATAATAACTATGCATGTAGCCATAGTGAGAGTACATCTCGGGGGTCATGTAAGGTCGAGCTTGATTTAGCCACTTTTCTGCTTCTGCTAATCGGCCAAGTTTAATCAGTGGCGCTGACATATCAATCGCAACTCTAGAGGTATAAAGCGGATCATTGATCCCCTCGATGACCTGATAGACTTTGTCAAAGTATTCCAGTGCCTGCTGGTATTCGCCGCTATCTAATTTTATATAAGCAAGTGAGTTTTCAACGTTGGCAAGTAACATTAAGTCTCTGGTTTTATTAAGGTAACCCTTTATTCTGTTGTAGTAATAAAGGGCTTTTTCGTTATCGCCTGAGCGCCGGTAAATACCTGCTAAATTCAGTAAGTCTAAGCTAGCAGCATGCTGTAAACCTGTTTGTTGATTGAGCTCAAAAGACTGAGTGAAGCTATCAATCGCTTTGGAAAACTGACCTTGATAAAGTGCTTGTTTGGCAATGTTATTATGGGCTTTGGCGATGATACGCTTGTCATTTAGCGCTAAGGCTTGTTCAAGTGCTGCCTGGTTTAGCTTAATTGCGCTGCTATGTTGGTCAAGGTATCTGAATGCTTTTGAACGACATAAATTCAGCAAAATTGGAATTTGTGGGCTAAAAAATGATTGCTGCTCAATTTGGTTTGTCGTGGTAATAAAGTTGTTGTTTTGTTCGCTGTCACTGGAACTAAAGGTTTTACATTGCTCAGTAAGTAACAGCTGCTGGCGCTCAATGTCGTCACTGGCAATAATGTTCTCGAGTTTGAGTAATGTTTGCTCTATGACAAGTAAATCTGTGATCTGTTCTGTTTTTAATTGATGAAACAAGTCATCAGCTGCCTTGTTATCAAAAGTAAAAGCAGTTACTGAAGCACTATTCAGTAAACCGACTAATACCAACAATAACAGCAGCTGATTGATGTAACGACTCACCTTGTGACAGTAAAGGCCGTTAAAATCGCTAATTGTTGAATTATAATTATTATGCAATTTTTTATACTTGCTTTACGCAGTTCCTTCATGCTGTTTTTGTTCGTTAACTAAGGCTGTAAACTGAGCTAGTTAACTCGCAACAATTCTTTTAGGGCAACTTTTATAAAAATGCTAATCAACTTGAGCAAAGCTGTGCTCAGTGTTTTATATTTTTAAGCTGCAGGTTAAAAATTGGCCATTTGGCTTAATATCGGCCATGCAACTTTTTCCTGAATTAATTTTTGTATTTTATTATTTAGTATTTGATAACAATATAAAAATTTTAATTTTTCACTACTATATATAATATCTTTTTTCTGCAGGTGAGTATCAATAAATTTACTTAACTTTACTAACTTATTGTTATCGGTTTGGTAACATTTGCTGGTACAGGTATCTGGGTATGTCGAATTACGTAAAGCTGCATAAATCGTTAAGCAGGCATAAAAGTTAATAAAAAAGCGATAAGATCTATATCAAAGATTGCTAATTTACTTTACTAGCTTCACAACATTATGACAGAAAATTTGGTTTGTTCAATCAAAGCTGTATAAGTAGCGTTGTTGTGGCTAAACTTCTGTTTAAAAAGGGTAAATTATTAAGTCTTTGTCACGCAAAGAACACTTTGGCTTGTGATTTTGTTAATATTTACTCGTGTTTTTTTGTTTAAATGCACCCTTGGGTAATCTGATTAATTGTTTATTTCATCTTTTTAAAGTAGTCGTTGCTAATATAGTTTGTTAAGTGTTTTTACCATGGTGAAAACGCCTTAAAAAAGTCGGTAAATGTTAAAGGCATCATCATTCATGAGTAAGTTATTTGCATTCATAAGTAAGTTATTTGTATTCATTTTATGTAATTAACAGCCATTTTTAATCTAACTGGTTAAGATCACATTATTGACTGGATAGGTATTTGCAGCTTCACAAAAACAACCAATATATATGCCTATAACGTATAAAGGCGTTGATAATATCGTTTATACTAGTCTGTTAGTAAATAACATAAGGTTAAAGGTTAAATAGCAGAATTTTCTGCGATAGATACCTTGTGCCTGTGCCATTTTTAGTGCTGTTAATGCGACTTAGTTACTCAAACTGCGTTAATCAGATGAATTCTTGGCGCTAACTTAATCATTGAAATAGAGAACAAACTAATGAGTCAACTAAGCGAAGAGTATAGAGCAACAGCAAAGCAGATTTCTTTTAATGTCGCTAATAAAGTGCTGCCGATGGATAAATTACCAGAGACTTTACTTGAGGCTTATGAAGGTTTGTTTAATGAGCTAATTGAAGACAAGGCTGAGTTATTTGCTAAAAGCTGGCAAGCAATGCCCGCGAGTGCACAAAAATTACTGCCCAAGGCGGAGTTTCATGGTTTTTATATTGCTAATGCGTGGATGCAGTTAAGCCGTGTTGCCCAAGAAATTGCAGATGAGGCTGAGTCAGAAAAAGAAATTGATGAAAAAGAATATGATGGTGTGTTTGGCCGCTTGGCAGAGCAATCATTAAAAGAAAGTATTAGAAAATTAAAAAAAGCACGTACAGATCGCTCAATGCTTAATAGCTTTAAACAAGTTATGTCTGCTTAACGCTTGCTGAAATGTTTGATTGGAGAATAAATGACACTCGCGTTACGTAAACAGATAAATTGGCCTTGTGAACTGAGCGAAAGAACCAAAGCTGAGATCATGGATATTGCTGTCGATAATCAAGGTATTGAGAAATACAGTAGCCTACTGGCTGATGACAGTGAACGGGGGTATTTTTACTGTATCAATGGTCTGGGCACATTTGCCACCACCAGTGCGGATAACCGCCCTTTAGCGAGTTTTATATTTGGTAAAGAAATGTGGATTGGGGCTGTAGCGGTTGAGATTTTCCCTAAAATCAGTCTTTATACCAATGAACTGGAACCGATCAACAGCTTGTTTTTCCCTAAATGTGAATTAACTGAGTTAGCTAACATTAACCCTGAGATTTATAAGTTTATTTATAGCATTATGCGCCGCAATACTCCTAAACTGGTTCAAGGTATGCACTTGTCATTTTATGGTATTGAAGAACGTATCATCCATTTTTTATTGGAATTAGTACGTGCTAAACGCATGATTGATTTACCTGCTATCGAACTAAAAATCACCCAGCAGCAACTCAGTGAAATTGCCAATGTAAGCCGCCCTCGAGTCAATGAAGTACTCAACAAGTTGGCTGAAGATGGCTATATTGATTTAGTCAGAGGCAAGATGATTATTTTAGATTATACAAGGTTATCAGAGTTATTAGCGCTAAGAGTGACTATGTAATACGAGTGATTATGTAAAACGAATGACTATGTAATACGAGTAAATTGGCACAAAATTGACGCCTTTATCCTTGCTTTTAGGGTTGTTTTGAGCTGGCGTTAAGTGAAAAAAAAGGGCCTTCTTTGTAGAAGGCCCAAACACTAGTTTGGAACGCTATTCTAGTGTAGTTTACGACGACGCGATGCGCCTAATGCGCCGAGTAATATCAGACTTAAGATCCCCATGCTAGCGTAGCTGCAGCCTCTATATGTAGCCTGAAGATAAAAAATGTAGCCTGAAGATAAAAACGCTACTTCAATTCGATATTGCCGCTTATGGTATTAACGCTAAATTTACCCGTGGCATCGCCGGTTGTAAATTGGATGCTTTCTCTTGCTGAATACTTAGCTTCTAACGGTTTATCATCGGTTAATTCGTTATTAATATCGCCACCAGGGCCGCCATCAATCTCAAATGTCAGGTTAGGCATTTGGGTGAATTTGACTTCAACATCACCGCTAACCGTATCAAATGATGCCTTAGTGACTTTGGCGCTTAAACTGATGTCGATATCGCCACTGACACTGACAATTTTGATTTTTTCTACCGCGCTAAAGTTGCCTTCAATATCACCTGATACTTGATCGATACTAAGCTTAGTGACTTGGTTATCTTTAGACTCTAACTCGCCACTGACGAGGCGATACTGAGCTTTGCCTGCAGAGCTTTTGTCTTTGATATCGCCAGAAACGGTTTCTAATTCAAGTTTGCCATTGAGCTTGTCTGACTCAATATTGCCAGACACCGTATGCAGTTTTATGTCGCCATCCATTTGCTCAGCTTTTAAGTTACCACTGACTAATGCCAAGTCTATTTGGCCTGACAGATTTTCAACCTTGTAATCTGCTGAAACCCCTTCAGCTTCAAGCATTAGCTTTATGGGTAATTTGATGACTAAATTTGAGCCATCTTCATTATTACCCCGATAGCTTTTGGGTAGCTTATCTTCAATAGTGATTTGATTGCCTTTTTGCTCAAAGATAAACCCTTCAGACAATTCATCTAACTGGCCGGAAACTGTGATGAGGTCTTTGTCCCAGCCGACGAGCTCAACTTTGCCGCGCTGCACCTTTAGCTCTATTTGTGGCTTTGCATTAACCGTCATTTCTTTTTCAATAGATTGCGCTGCAAAGGCCATTGTTGATGTTATGAGTGTTGTCGTGAATAGCAGACTGCGGCCAATGATAAGTCGGCTGATAAACTGACTAGTTTGATTGTTCATATGGTATTTCCTTGAGTCGATGGAGTCGTGTTAATTGGGGTGCGTTGCTGTTGTTGTAATAGCTGTATTTCGCGCTTCATTACCCATAACCATAAATCCCACATTTGCTTGTTATTGGGATCGCTTCTAAGGGTTTTTTGGATCTCTTTTGATGCAAGCTGCAGTTCGCTATAACCTTTATTGAACGGATTAGTCAGATCATCAAGCTGCATACCTACAGTAAATTTGTTGTCATCAAAGCCATTAACTTGCTGTTGATGGGTCAGGGCTATTTGATCTACCAAGGCAATTAAATCTTCAGTGGATTGATTGCTAAGGGCATGAGTGACGGTAATAGGCTCAAGGCTTGGGTTTTGTGCTGTAGGGCTTGTTAATAGCCAACCAAATAGCAGCACAAAGCCAACACTTGCGGCAGCGGCAAGATGTCGCCAGTATTGCGACTTAGGGCTGCGGTACTGAGTTGTTGCATCAGTTTGGTTTGCTGCCACTGAAGAATTTGTGGGGGCGCTTATTTGCGCCTCAATATCTTGCCATAGATCTTTGTTTGGTGAGATCTCTTTTGGCAAGCTATCAATGAGCCTTGTTAATTGTTGTTGATTGCTATTTTTCATGCCAACATCTCCTGCAGCATCTGCTTTGCTCTGTGGTACTGGGCTTTACTGGTGCCGACGGCAATATCCAAAATTTGCGAAACTTCATCATGTTGATAGCCTTCAATGGCGCACAGTACAAACACCACGCGGGTGCGTTGTGGCAGTTGCATAATTAATTTATCAAGGCGGTGATACTCTTGATGGCCGTTTTGCGTTTGATGATTTTCGCTGAGACTTTGATGGTGTTCACTCAAGCTTGATTCTGGTAAAAACCGATGCCAAAAGCGCTGCTTTGCTTTCATGCTGTTAATGGCTTGGTGAACACACAGCTTATATAACCAAGTCGTAAACTGACTGTCGCCATTAAACTGATCGAGCTTTTGCCATAACCTGACAAAGCAGTCTTGGCAAATTTCATCGGCATGATCGGCGCTGCCACTTAAGCGCAAACAAATTGCATACACACGGCCTTGATGGCGCTGATAAAGTCGCTTAAACGCTGCTTTATCGCCGGTCTTAGCCTTCGCCACTAAAGCGTCATCTAAGCTGACACTATTGATTGCATCAGCTTCAGCAGCGCCAGTATTGCTGCTGAATTGACTATCAATGTCTGTGATATTGTTTGGGGTTAAGTTCACCAATCATTCCAATTTGATGTGAGTTACTAGATTAGACATTAGCAAGTTGCTAAAAGGTTTACTCGATTAAATAAAATATTTTTGATGATGGCATGGCGGAGTCAAAAGCTGAAGAGCTGCTTGAGTGAGGTTATTTGTGAAAGCTTAACAGTGAAAAGTTGCAGGATAGGGAAGTCGCGCAATTTAAATGGGGTATATAAAAACAAAAATGCCCAATGATGAATTGGGCATTTAATGAATCTGGCTAGTCAGTTGAGCTATTTGGCAATAATCGTGTTAACGCCATCTGGGCTACCCACTAACAATACATCAGCGCCGCGGTTAGCAAATAAACCATTAGTGACCACACCAACAATATCATTTAATTGCTTTTCTAAGGTTTTAGGATCAAGAATGCGGTAGTTGTACATGTCTAAAATCACATTACCATTGTCAGTGACGACACCTTCACGGTAAACCGGGTCACCACCTAATTTTACTAATTCACGGGCAACGTAAGAGCGCGCCATTGGGATCACTTCAATAGGCAGTGGAAACTCACCTAAAATCTCAACTTGCTTGGTATTATCAACAATACAAACAAACTTTTTAGCCACAGCCGCGACAATTTTTTCACGGGTTAATGCCGCGCCGCCGCCTTTAATCATGTCCATATGGTCATTGATTTCATCGGCGCCATCAACGTAGACAGATAGATCTGAGACACTATTGAGATCAAATACTTCAATGCCTAAATCTTTTAGTTTTTGGGTTGAGGCTTCAGAGCTTGATACCGCGCCCTCAATGTCATCTTTCATTGTCGCTAACGCATCAATAAAGTGATTAACCGTTGAACCTGTTCCAACACCAACAATTGAACCTTCTTCAACATATTTTAGTGCAGCCCATCCAGCGGCTTTTTTCATTTCGTCTTGGGTCATATCAACATCCTGAGGTGGCAATCTACCAATGGTAAGTAATAAATTTGGTTAAGTATAACAAATGCTAAGCCATAGCAGGTACGTTGTTGGCTGATTTTATTAACTGGCAGTTACACGAATCGTTACACTCAAGAGTTATAAGCGTATTGCCATATGGCCGAGAAAATCAGCATGAAGGAGTGATAAAGCTTAATAGACAAGAAGAAGCTGCATTTTTTATCGCGATATTAAACTGGCAAAAAACCATTTGTATCAAAATCTGTGCAATGTTTGATACAAAACAATGTGACTTACCGCAACCTTAATCGCTATTGCTGGTGTGGGGGCTTAATTTAATCGAATGGCTCGTTAACCTATCTTATTTATATAAATAAACAGTGACTTAAGTCGCATAAATGGCATTTGTGATTACGATGGACTTAATCGGAATTTACCGTTTTAACCTTAGATATAGAGCAATTAAGATGGTTGCTATTAAACCATACAATAAACAAGGTTATTTATTATGACTAAGCTGACCACCGTTGCTGTAATGCTAGCTTCGATTTTTTCTATTTCAACTTCTCAGGCCAGCGAGCCCATTGAAGTCATTAAGCCTGCGGTGATCACCGAGCCTGAAAAAGTTGAGTTAGGTAAAATGCTTTTCTTTGAGCCACGCCTATCAATGTCTGGTTTTATCTCATGTAACTCATGTCATAACTTGTCTCTTGGTGGTGTTGATGCCCTACCAACATCGATTGGTCACGAGTGGCAACAAGGCCCAATAAACTCGCCTACAGTTTTAAATGCTGATTATATGTTGGCACAATTTTGGGATGGCCGCGCTGCAACCTTAAAAGAGCAAGCGGCGGGTCCTATCGATAATCCAAAAGAAATGGGCTATACCCATGAACTCGCGGTAGATACGATTGCATCAATGCCAGCATATGTTGCCCGCTTTAACGACATTTATGGTTCAAACGAAGTCAACATCGACCGTATTACTGATGCTATAGCGACATTTGAAAAAACCTTAGTAACCCCAAATAGCCCATTTGATAAATACTTAGAAGGCGATAAAAAAGCCATCTCTGCTGATGCGCAAACGGGTTATCAGTTATTTAAAGACAAAGGTTGTGTCGCATGTCATAACGGCCCTGCAGTTGGCGGCACTATGTACATGAAAATGGGCTTAATCAAACCATTCCACACTGACAACCCAGCGGAAGGGCGTAAAGGGGTAACCGGTAAAGAAGCTGATAAGTTCGTCTTTAAAGTACCAACCTTACGTAACATTGAGCTTACCTACCCATACTTCCATGACGGTAGCGTATGGAACCTGGATGAAGCGGTTAATACCATGGCCGACATTCAACTAGGGCAAAAAATGTCAGCTAAAGAAACTGCACAAATGGTTGAGTTTTTGAAGAGTTTAACCGGTGAGCAGCCACAAATTATGTTGCCGATTTTACCGCCTTCAAATGCGAAGACACCGCGTCCAGTTCCGTTTAAATAATAGCGGCGTTTAAACAGTATTGAAGTCGCGATATCGCTTCAGCTTAACTTTATCGCCTAGCTGAACATTATCTGCAACTCCCTCAAACCTGCGCTAGTAATAGTGCAGGTTTTTTATTTCCCCCGCTAGTTAAGTGTGCGCTATTCATTTAGTTTAAGTGCCATTACACTGATATAAAAAAGTAGCAGGAACTCATTATGCTTAACATGGACTTTTCTCAGCGGGTTGTAATTGATAGCAATAAACTTCAATGGGACAAAAGCCCCGCTCAAGGAGTGTGGCGTAAACGATTGGCCAGAGAAGAAGCTGAACGCGGTCATGCTACTAGCGTGGTGAAGTATGATGCAGGCGCCAGTTTTTCATCACATCCGCATCCATTAGGTGAAGAAATATTAGTGTTATCTGGGGTGTTTTCTGATGAAACGGGTGATTATCCTGCAGGGACTTATATTCGTAATCCCGAAGGCTTTAGCCACGCGCCATTTAGCGTTCAAGGCTGTGAGTTACTGGTAAAGCTACACCAATTTCAAACCTCTGATAGCGCGCAAGTTCGTATTGATACTCACAATACACCATGGTCAGCTGGCCAAGGTGAATTAAAGGTGATGCCGCTGCATCAACACCTTATCGAATCGACAGCATTAGTGTTTTGGCCTGCAGGTTGCCAATTTCAGCCTCATCGTCATTTTGGTGGTGAAGAAATTTACGTTATTAGCGGTGAGTTTATTGATGAATTAGGCCGTTATCCCGCAGGAACTTGGAGCCGTAGCCCGCACCTAAGTCAGCATAATCCTTATGTTGAGCAAGATACGCTTATTTGGGTGAAAGTAGGGCATTTGCTGGTGGATGAGTAAGTTACGCATTTTATAAGGACGATTGGTTACGATTTTTATAGTTTTTTTATAGTATGCATATAGGTTTTTTACGCTGTTTATGACAGCAAAACAGGATTTAACATGACTGAACTGACAAATACCCAAGCTGATATTGTTAGCTTTATTGAAACACTGTCTCAATCAACTTCTGAACAAGCTCGCTTTGAAGATACGATGGCAATCATCGACGCCCATTATGATTTCACCCCAAGCGCTTTTACCAATGGTAAACAAGTCAATGAAGCCGGTGAAAATTCAGGTTCTTGTAAGGTGTTTTCATTCGCGCAAATTCACCAGTTAACCCAGACTCAAACGCTGCAATTATTTGGTCAATATTATCGTGATGTTTTAGCCACACCTGAGGGCAGTGATCATCAAAATATTCGACAATTTATGCTTAATGGTTGGCAAGGGCTTGAGTTTAGTAAAATCGCGTTGGTGCAAAAAGCTTAATATCCTTATTCCATTGGCTTTCACAAGTCGCTATGGGATATTTAATCACTCAAGGGAAATCATTTGCCTTTGAGTGAATGAATTTAATTTCAATGAGTTTCTCGAATTTCAGTTTTAAACTTCCTAAAGCACTCAGCTTAATGTAATCGCATTGATCTTTATCATCTTCAATTTGCTTAACCATTTTTGAGTCAGGTATGCAGGCACGGTTGTATTAGCCATAATTAGCTATATTTGTTATTTTTTTGTTGCGCTGAGGTCGCTAACTCTTTAGGTTTGGTCAAGATCATTTCTGTTAGGCTTTCCTTTAAAGGTTTTACAATGCAAAGCGATGTCTCTATAGCCCGTGTTAAGCAGTTTCCATTACTCATGTGGGTATTGTTGTTTGGCTCGTTTATTACTCGTGGCAGCTATTATATGGTGTGGCCGTTTCTAGCGGTCATTTTATATGACAGGTTTGCGTTAAGTGCCACTGAAGTGGGGGTGATTTTATCCAGTGCTGCACTGGTGTCTGTATTCACTAGTTTTATCGGTAGTGCATTGTCAGATCGTATTGGTCGGCACAAATTGATGTACATGACTGGTGTGCTTTATATCATTTCATTTTCATTGTTAGCAGAAGTCGACACCGTCACTGGTTATGTAGTGGTGATGACCTTATGTTCAATCGCGACCTCGATATGGCGACCTCTCACCTCTGCCGTTATTGGTGACATAATCTATAATAAGCAAACACGGGAATTGGCGATGCAATCATGGTATTTCATCGTCAATGTCGGCTGCGCTGTTGGGCCCATGCTTGGCATTTGGTTAGGACTAACGGGTGAGCAATCGAGTTTTTATATAACAGCCGGTGCCTTTGTGGTTTTACTGATAATGCTTTATTGGGGTTTTAGTCATCAGTCAAATATTGATTCCGCTAAAAATGGGTCTGATAAAGAGGGTCATTCCGTAGAGCTTAGGTCTGCGGTGACTATGCCTACTGCTAAGCAGACTCGCCAGCAAATTTTATCGATTTTAAAACAAGATAAATTGTTTCAATGTTTAATATTGGCCAATACCTTATGCATGTTTATTTATGCTCAAATGGACAGTTCGCTCATTCAGTATTTAACCCGATCACAAGCGCCTCAATTACTCACGTTGATATCTAGTATGATCTTTACCAATGCCTTGGTGATTATTTCAACGCAATTTATTCTGTTAAAATTGATGGCCAAACATAGTTTAATTAAGCGGATCCAATTTGGATTGTTCTTGCTCATGTGCTCACAAATGTGGCTGGCATTAAACCCAGTGGATTTATTTTGGGGCTGGATAGGGGCCGTTGTGGTGATGAGTCTTGCTGAGACGATTTTATTTCCGACCATGAATGTGCATATTGATCGCTTAGCCCCGCAACATCTTCGAGGCGCTTATTTTGGTGCTGCATCATTTAGTGAACTAGGCTTTGCTTTAGCCCCATTAGGTGGTGGAATCATTCTTGACTTACTAGGTGGACCCTCGTTATTTATGATGGGCGCAGTGCTATGTTTGGTGGTGATGTATCTCTACCGGATACTTACTAGGCTTTCTCGTCCCGATATCGCAGAAATGAGACTAAGTTAAAGAAGCAATCGATTTGTGATGTTTTGTGGTCACCTGACTGAGTTTTTGGGGTTACACTCAACCGTAGTTTTACACAGAAAATACCAAGTTGAGTAAATTTATGTTTTTAGCTTTAAGTCGCCCCAACGACTCAGTTACGCGACTTCTGCTTTACCAGCCCTCAATGCCTTCCATATCAGGTAGTTGGTGAGCAATGCCTTTGTGGCAATCAATACAGGTTTTTTCGCCGCTAGCTAAATACTTTGAGTGAAGCGGCTTGATTGATGGGTAAAGTCCATGTAGTCGAGCTCGTGACAGTTTCGACACTCTAATGAGTTGTTGGTTTTTAATCGATGTCATTCATGCCCAGCAAGCTCTCGATCTTTGGCTTCAAATTTTTCAGGAGTATCAATACTGCCTACTAAGTCTGCCCAAATTTCTTTCGACGCTTGCATTTTTCGGGCTATTTTATCAGTCAATTTATGGGGGACGTGACAGTCATGACAGGTGACTCTTACGCCACTGGGATTGGTAAAATGAATGGTGGGTTTCATTTCTTGGTAAACATTTTTATGACAACTACCACAAAACTCTTCGGTGCTGGACAGTTCCAGCGCGGTATTAAATGCCCCCCCAAAAAAATGCCCCTGCAATAAAGTCACCGATAACTAAAAAACCTAAACTGTAATGAACACTCGGCTTTTAAATCACTTGCCATACGGTCCTAAGCAGTGTTTTTAGCTTTTCCATTGAACCAGCGTGTTGGAATGTATGGGGCAAACTCGAAGAGGCACAGAATCATTATTCGTCAATGATTAAGTATAAATATAGCTTAGGCAGACCTAAGTGGTACTTTTCGTTTCGCTTTTGTTTTTACGAGGCATAAAATAGCTGAGTTGTCGTTCTATTAGATACGCTACAGCAGCTTTAAATGAGCATTTCTCACTGTTTTCAGTTGCTGTGACAGAACTTCCGCCGGCGCAATCGTCATTTTATATTGAGTCACTTATGGGGATGGCTGTTTTAATCTTGATAAGGTTTATTGGCCGACAAAATCTAATTTCTTTTCAGTGAACGCTGCAAGTTTTAACGTCCTTTATTCAGAACTCACTTATTAAGCGATTTACTAATGTAACGCTTAAGTATCTAAAAGGTTACTGGCATAATCTCCACCGTTGTCATTGCACTATTATTAAGGTCGCTTCGTGATATTGACTTGAAAGCGATAAAATTGTTATCACAGCAAGAATCATAATACGCTGTTACCTCATGAGAAACCTATTGCACTAATGCTGAAATCATTCAAGGCTAATCCCTTAATGGCTTATATCAATTAAACTAATTTAAAAGGATGTAATATGAAACGCCTGCTCATAGCCTTGTTAGCGAGTTACGCTCCGTTTACTACTGCCAATGATGTTGTTCAGTGGCAAGATAACAGCTTAACCTACCTTTACGGTGACGACTTTAAAGTTAACCCTGAAATTCAACAAACCCTTACTTTTGAGCATGTTAGTGGTTGGGGTGTTGGCGATTTATTTATGTTTGTCGATGTCACTAAATACAATGGTGAAGAAGACTTTTTAAACGGTAAAAGCACCTATTATGGTGAATTTAGCCCGCGCTTTAGCTTCAGTAAAATGCTTGGCGAACCGGTTGAAATCGGTTTTGTTAAGGACGTATTATTGGCAACCACCATTGAGTTTGGTGAAGGCGATGTCGAGTCATTTCTACTTGGTGCAGGTGTTGATTTAGCCATTCCTGGTTTTGATTTTTTTCAGCTTAATATGTATAGACGCATGCCTGATGGACGCGATGGCGACACTTGGCAAATTACCCCAACCTGGAAGGTTACTTGGCCAGTGGGTGAGTCCAATATTGTCTTTGATGGCTTTATTGACTGGGTAGTTGATTCTGATGGCAGTTATGAAAAGAACTTTCATTTCAATCCACAACTTAAATATGATTTAGGTAAGCAAGTCGGTATGCGAGACAGTGCACTTTATGTGGGTATTGAGTACGACTATTGGAAAAACAAGTACGGTATCAAGAGCAGCTCTGGCTTTAATACTAATCAAAACGTCACAAGCTTGTTGGTGAAGTACCACTTTTAACCTCATGCTTTAACCAATTGTAAGGCTCGCTAGTAGAGCTTTGTAATAAGGGTTAACCTTAATAGTTCGAATTAGCAAAGGGGCGGCATAACCCCCATCAGCTAGTAGCAGCATATATTTAAAATCTTACTCAGCTAGAGAGTAAAGTTTTCTTACAAATACAATCAAGCCGCGATGTTGTACTCAACAGTTTCGCGGCTTGATGCTGCTTAGCTTATGTTATTAACAATATTTATTGCTGTTTTAATTGGCAATTACTCCATGTAATAGTAAATGCGGTTTGACTGCAAACCACTGGCAACACACTTGCCATCACCTTCTGGGCAGCCATCATTTCCATCGGCTTTTTCCATATTGTTACCAATGTCTCCAATTCCTATCAGGTACATGGTATCGGTATTAGCCGGTACTATTATGCCAGGAGTGTCTGGTATGCCTTCTCCCAGTTCATAATACAGTTGGGAGTATGAACGAATACCTCTATGTAAATCAAAGCCATACAACTTACCTTGACCAGAAAAGTTACATTGATCATCTGTTGCTGTAGTCGTTGGAATGTAAGAGGTAAAAAACACTCGACCGTTGACAATTAAGCCTGCCGATAAGCTTTTCTCGCCTTCACCGGTAAAGCTATAAAACCAGCCACGTTTCGTAGCGAAAGTAATATTATCATTTTGATCTGCTGGTGCTGCATTAGTGACATCATATAAGTCATCTAACAGTAAAGCATCTGGTATGGTTTGTCCTGAATCCCCTGTAAAAGAGCGGGTTACAACATTTCTATCTTGCAAAACAAAAAACTTATCTGAACGGGTTTTATCTAAAGGATTGGCCCTGTGACCACTCCCAACGGCAACCGCATCATAGGGGATATTTTGATAACTTAATGTCAATTCACCATTTATGTCAGTTTGGTGAGTGGCAGAAATGATTGTTTGAGCGACAACCGGTTCAGCAAAAAAACGTCGGTCATTTGCTAGCGACTCTCCCGCTAATTCTGCAAACTTAAATGCTGTCCATGGATTTTCACTATCGTTAGGATCTGCTGAAGGTAAATCCATACGCCAGATATTTGCACCAGTATCGGTGGCATAAATACGGTCGGTGATGCCATCACTGTTGCTGTCTAAAACTGCCACTTTATTGGGGATACTGTCGCGAATATTAGGCATTTTTGTCATTTTATCGCTATTATTGGGACCAAAACTGTGGATTACATCGCCCGTTTGGGCTGACATGATAAATACCCCACGGCCAATAGTATCGTCACTACCAAGGCCAGATACATCTTTTGTTGATGGGTTATATCCTGCGCCGATGATGATCACAGGGCTCTCGCTTTGGTCGCTGTCTTCTTCAAAACCAGGGATATAGGTGACCACAGGTTCAGACCAAGATTGGCCCAAGTTATCAAAATCGGTGCTATTGGCATTTTTATGCCACAACATTTGAGGGCTATTCGGGTTAGTGACATCCATAGCATAATAAGAGGTGCCGCCACGGCGCATGCCAAAAAATAACCATGCAGTTTCAATTGTGCCGCTGGCATTACGTTTGGTGTACGCCACAGGTGAGCTATCTAGGCCATAAATAGAGTGTGTGCCCGTAGGCAGGTTAACTGCAAGCTCGCGAATATTAGGTAATAATTCATAGGGCATGAAGGCCCAAGTTTCACTAATCGAATCACCAGCGTCGCTGAACATATGCATAAAGCCATGGTTGGTGCCCATAAACAGTTTTACATTCGGCGTTTCAGCTGTACCATAATTTATTGCCAGTGGTTTTGAATGCAGCGAATCACCTAACACATCTTGGCGAATATCTGTAATCGAGTTGTCATCATCTTCATCAAATACATCTTGGCCCATGGCCCAGTTGAACATCTTATCTAGTTCATCTTCAGATACGCCCATATAGCTTGCTAAGTCTTCAGCATCGCCAGCATGGCTTTGGGCATTGGCTTTGGTAAAATCAGTCAGCTCACCAGATAAGCTAAAGTTACCGTACAAGGTACGATCTGTATTTGATTGTAAGTGCTGCGCTGCGCCGCCATTGGTGACATTGCTACCATCACCGTTGCCGGTAAATGATGTACAGTTTTGGGTCCAAATAGTACAAGCTGAATCTTTAATTAAGCCACCGTCCGATAATGCTGGATTGCTATTGGCATCTAATACGTCACCATTCGCATTAAAGCTGAGCTTTTTAATATTACCGGCCCAGCGAGGGCCTTTATTGGGCAAAAACATCGAGTAATAAGCTGAGTTACCACTATCGACACGCGCTGATGAAACTGAAGGAGAGCTAAATGTTGCTGGCACACTAACAACTTCTGCAAATACTTGTTGCAGTGCTGTTTGTAAAGCTTCAGCGCTGTTGGCTGAATAATAATGCCCACCGCCTAGGTTTGCTGTTTCAGTTAAAATATCTTCCGGAGCATCTTCACTAAATCCAATGGTATAAGTGCGTACATTTTGAGTGCCGCTAACATCGGTATTTACATCATTATTATACATCCAGCCAGCCAGCTTTGGCATGGCATTATCATTATCGATAAGATCTAAAACTGGGTTGCCAACTAAGGTTGCAATTAAGTCATTCGTATAGTTATCACCGGTAGGAACGCCGTCGGTAATATAAACAATCGAGGCACTTGAGGAGCAGCTACTATCTTCAAATGGCGAGAGGTAATTACCATCAGATTCTATTGTGGTATCTCGTGTAGGATTGATATCTCCGGTGTCAATTTCTTCTCCTTCAGGTCTTGGTAGAGACTTAGGCACGACAGCATTGTCGCCAAAATGTATCGCTCCGCCACTAAAATATCGATATGCTTCATATAAGGTGTCACACAATGGTGTACGGTTTCGATAAGTCCCTCTTAACAAACTCACTTTCTCTAGTAAGCTTGTTTTATTGGTATTTGTCATTTCACGGATGCCTTGAATGATCCGGCCACCCTCATTATCATTATCATTACCATCACTTCTATTAAAAATAGCTAAGCCAAAATCTACACCTGGCGTTGCCAGTATCGCATCTTGTATCACTTGCCTCGCGACATCCATACGAACATATTCATTATTTATATCAGGATCAGAGTGGTACCAAGTAATGTATTCTTGGGTGTAAACAGTGAACGATTTACCTAAACCGAAATCTGTTTGTTTTGCACTTTCGATGGCGGCATCGATATCTAGTGAGGACTCACTATCGGGAGTTAGGTAGGCACTATCAGAGTCATCAACAGGGAAGCCATCAGGGTAATTAGCATTTCCATTGGATTTAGATAATGCATTATCTTGATTTTTTTCGCGTATATCTTCAAAGCAGTCGACGGTATCTAACTGATTTCCGCTATCTGGATTAGCTGGAAGCTCTTGCCATTCTCTATCATCGACATTGTAGTAACGGAGGTAGCCAGTAAACTTACCGTACGTTTCTAGGTAATCAATAGATAACTGACAACCGTTGAACTTATGCTCAAAAAATTGTGTGCTGCTTAACGTTGGGACGGTTTCAATGTCATCGCTGTAATATAACTTGGTGCTGTTTGCGACAGAGTCATTAGCGGCATTATAAAAAGTTCTAGTCGGAAAGAGTGCATCTTCAAGAGGATCTCTCCTACTATTTAGTGTTCCAGAGGTTTCCATACTCCCTGAGGTATCAAAAATAATCAGTACTTGAGGCACATCATTGGTGCGAACACTGGCTTCGGTTACATAAATTTCAGTATCATCAGCAAAACTACTTGATGCAATACCGCATAGTAAAAATACTATGCTAAAAATAATTTTTTTAAGTAACATTTGAACTCTAGCTCTCCGGCTAACTATAAAACACAACGTCCATGACACTGTACGTAATACATGTGGTTTTAATGTTATAAGTGTTTAAAAATAGTAAAGTTTGCGAGGTTAAGTTGTTAGTGGTTAAAGGTCAATAGTTATGCGGTGATTGTTTTTGCAGCAGCTTTTGTTTTGTCGGCACTAAATGTAGCGTTATCGTGAGCCAGTAAGCTCTGAGCCTAGTGATTACGGTGTTAGATAATTATTTCAATGATTTATAATCTTTACAAAATTTTATTCTGTAGTGTCTATACTCAAAGAGCATGATTTTTAACTAATGAGTAGCTATGGCCTTAATAGAACCTCTAGTCCCTTTCGATTTATTAGCTTTTATCAGCGCAGATAACCCTCTTTTGCAATTTACGATTGATACGCTACCAGTGCCTATTTTTTATAAAGATGCGAAAGGGGTTTATTTAGGCTGTAATCAAGCTTTTGAAGCGTTCATAAAAATTTCCAGACAACAACTGGTGGGCTACAGCGTGTATCAATTGTTTGATAAAGCCTTAGCGGATATTTATCAACAAGCGGATCAAGCCTTGTTTGATAATCCTGGTGTTCAAATTTACGAAAAAGAAATTCGTACCAATAGCGGAGATGTTGTATTTGTAAAGTTTCATAAAACCAGTTTTTTTGATGCAGAAGGTAATGCGGCTGGCTTAATCGGCGTCATATTTGACATAACCGAGCAAAAAGCCTTAGAAGCCAAGTTGACACAACATGCAACATTCGATGACTTAACTGGTTTTTATAATCGCCGTGAAGGCGCGGCTATCGCGGTAGAAAACATGGCATTAGCGGTAAATGGTGAAATTGAGTTTGGGGTGATAATGCTGGACATTGACCATTTTAAACGTGTGAATGATCAATTCGGACATGGCGTTGGTGATCAAGCCTTGCAGCATATCGCTGGCATTATTAAGCAATTAAAACCAGCTGAAAGCAGCGTTGTTCGCTGGGGTGGTGAAGAGTTTCTTATGTTAATCAAAGCGCCTTTTCACACTGTTGATGACAGCGCTAATGCTACGGCTGAAAGTGATTTTAAACGGGATGTTATCACCATTGCCAATCAGATTCGTGAGGCTATAGCTTCAACGCCAATAATACTGGAGTCGCAACAGGTTCACCTCAGCATAAGCTGTGGTGTAAGTTGTTATACTGAACAAAGTTTGCGCGCTCTGATTAATGAGGCCGATAAATTCCTATATCAAGCTAAAAATAACGGCCGTAATCAAGTTTGCGGTTAATTTAATGCCATGACCGCAAACTTATAACAAGCAAGAAGGTAGCTTTTTCTGAGGCCTATTTTCATACAATCGCTTTCGTATTTCGGGCTGAACAAACCTACTCCTCTATTTTTACTCCACACTCCTTAACCCACACTCCACAAACCTTAATCCACACACCCTAACCCACAAACCTTACGCCATACTCCACATGCCATCGTTTTAGTAGACCAGCTTGAAGATTATTGAGTTTAAGGGAGGGTTACAGACTGCCTCGCTGATTAATCTTTTTATCCATAACGCTAGTTGTTGCATAAAGGTTAAATGATGTTTACCTTAAAATATGTGATTAAAAATAATAAAAAATTTAGCTTGGCAGTTCTTGTGCTAATGAGAACTCGATAACAAAGTTGAACATAAGACTGAAAGAGTCAGCTGCAGCAGCTGATTCATAAAATAACAATGGACTCAAACATGACTAAGGTAATACAGATTTATTTTATCCCCGCAGCGGTATTTCTGTCAGTGCTTATTGGTGGTGGTTATGGGACGGGCAGAGAGGTTATCGAGTTTTTTACCCAATACGGCCAAACGGGAGGCGTATTAGCCATATGCATGGCAACGGTCATTTTTGCAATAGTATTAGGAATAACCTTTGAATTTGCACGGGTGTTTAAAGTTTATGATTACCGTCATTTCTTCAAAAAGTTAATTGGGCCTTTTTGGATCGTTTTTGAAATTTTATACATCTTACTGTTTCTGTTAGTGCTGGGAGTTGTGAGCGCCGCTGCGGGTAATACCTTGCAAGAGCGCTTTGATGTGCCAGCCACAATAGGGCTAACTTTAATGCCGATATTGGTGGCTTTGTTTGTGCTTTTTGGGCGACTATTGGTTGAGAAGGCGTTAGCCTTGTGGTCAGTGCTGATGTACGGGGTATTTATCACTTATTTCATCATTGTGGTAGGTCAATCTGATAGCGGTTTATTACCCGCTGCGGCGCTAACGGATATTGCGCCTGGCTGGTGGTTTGGCGGTGCATTGTATGCAATGTATAACTTGGCGATTGCACCCGGGTTATTATTTGCCACCCGTGACATTGAAACCCGCCAACAGGCGTTTGTGTCAGCAGCGATTGCCGCGGTTGCTATTATGGTTCCGGCTTTGCTGTTCCACTTAAGTTACAGCGTTGGCTATCCTGATGTGTTAGATAAACCGCTGCCAAATTATTGGATGATCCAGCAATTTGCCCCCGATTGGCTGTTAATGCTATTTATCATCGCTTTGTTTGGCACGCTTATCGAAACTGGTGTCGGCTTAGTGCAAAGTGTTATTGAACGTATCCCTGCCACCAGTGATGAGGCGAATGCAAAGCCTTGGTTAAGAGCACTCATCGCTTTTGGTACAGTGTCATTGGCTGCGCTGCTTGGCACCATAGGCATTGTCGATCTCATCGGTAAAGGTTACAGCTTGATGTCTTACGGATTTGCATGTGTTTATGTGCTGCCCATATGTACCCTGGGGGCTTATAAGATCGTTAAAGCACATAATGCTGGGGCGATAGCAATGCCACTGACTGAGGCTCAATAAACAGTACAATTTAACTAACTTTCATTACTGTGATTGGCTATCGCAATAGATGAATAAACAATTAAGGTCTATTTGCGAAATACCTTTGTATCATGTTAGCTGCAAGAATTACTCTTAAGTCACATATTTCAAATTATATGTTCAAAAAAATGAAGTTAAGCACTATGCTAATAAAACATAAGGTATTAGTAATAATAAGGTTTTATCTAAAATGATTAATTGGCAAAACAGTTCGCGCCTTTCGAGAGGATCAGGGTTTACTTTAATAGAATTGGTGGTCGTAATCATCATATTAGGTATTCTAGCTGTTGTCGCTCTGCCTAAATTTATCAATATAAAGTCAGATGCCAATATCGCCATTTTAGATGGCGCAACAGGCGCTATTAAAACAGGGGTAACATTATTTAAAGCTAAAACCCTGACATCAGGAAACGCACTGGCTGATATTGTTGAGTTTTCTGAGGTAAAAGGCAGTTATTATCAACCTTGGGCGGCGACAGCTAATGCTACAGGTAATGGTTTTACCGCTGGTTACACATCACCACCAGAGATATTTGAAGCTGCAGGGTTAGATGTCATCGACTGGTCTTATCGTATTTACGTATCAGCAGGCAGTTATGCGGTTGTAGCTGCACCTAAAGGGGTGCTAGATAGTGATCAGCCTTCAGAGGCAGAAGTGAAAGCCACTAATTGTTATTTTGAATATCACTGGAAAGTATCTGGTGTTCCTGATATCACTTCAATCAAAACGGGCTGTTAAGCACTATTCAGTGCAGCTTTCAGAATGAGGTTAAGAGCGAACTCTGTCGCTCTTAACTCCTAGCGCCTAACGCTTATCGTCAGCGTTACTCTAGTTTTATCACTTCATTTGACAGACTTGGGATATGTCTAGGTGTCTGTCGTCACATATACCAAATTTGCTATCTAACTGTAGTATTATTAGCTGAAGCATGGGCAAAGACAATACGCGCACGTACTAAGTCGTAGCACCAGTTGTAGATAATGGCGTATATTAAGAAGAATACGACCACGCTAATATTCATCAAAAATACTGTCCAGAAATCTAACTGCAATACCCACATCATAAAGGGCTGTGTGACAAACATGAGACCCAATTCAAAACCTAGGCCATGACCTAAGCGCATTTTAAAGGTGCGCTTAATTCGGTTATGACCAAATATATGGTCAAAGCCTAAGTTGTAAGCATAATTCCAGCACATTGCTATGAGTGACAAACCAATCCCTAAGCCTGTGGCTGATTTGGGGTCTACATCAGTAAAAAAAGTTGCGGCGCCGATAACAAATACTAAGGCAATCGCTTCAAATAATACGCTGTGAAAAATGCGTTCTTTGGTGTTCATGGTTACTCTCATTACCGTTGTTGATTGTTTCTTGGTTGCTATAATTATCAATTATTTAGAAAGAATATAGTTAGTTACTATCAGGAAAAGTGATATGTATAATTTAGAGCAGCTTAGAATGTTTGTTGAAACAGCGCAGTTGGGCTCATTTTCAGCCTGTGCCCGCCGCTTAGGTAAAGTGCAGTCGGCGGTAAGTCAGGGGATTGCTAATCTTGAAATTGAACTCAATACCACCTTGTTTGATCGCACCAGCCGTAAACCGTCTTTAACCGCTCATGGTGAAAGGTTGCTGCCTTTTGCTAAAGGGGTGTTACAGCAAACTTATGAGTTAGATTCAGTGACTCTTGCATTAAATTCATCTCACGAAACTATGATAAAAATAGCGGTAGATGATGCACTGCTTCCTTTAGTTACAAGTGTTTTCGATGATTTTTCAAATCGTTTTCCTGCCACGATATTAGAACTTTACGCGGTAGCAACGCCGGACGTATTAACCTTAGTTCATAGCGGGAGAGCAGATTTAGGCTTGATGTTTGCTAGTAGTGACTTTTCACAAGCGGTGGATTTAGGTTGTATCGGTAGCTTACCCTTCAGTGGGGTGGTGAGCTCTACGCATCCATTGGCAACCTTGGATGTCGTCAGCGTGGCTGATTTAACCCCATACCGTCAATTGTCTATTAAAGGTCTTGAAGGGGAGGTATTACCGCATTTCCCTAATATTTCTTCCCATGTTTGGTGGGGCAATAGCTTTAATGCTGTCAATGCCATGGTAAAAGATGGGCTAGGCTGGAGCTACATTCCCGCCCATATGGCCGATCAATATCAACAACAAGGCAGTATGGTGCGAATGAATTTAAGTTTTGATCATAAACCGTGGCGAGTACCAGTTGATCGGGTGATGGCAAAACAAAGCGCAAGAGGCCCAGCCTTGATGTGGCTGGCTGATGCGTTCGTGAACTTACTGGATGATTAAAAACAGCAAAATTTGCAATAGGAAGTTACGTAAAACTTCCTATTGCATATGAAGGCTTAAGCGTTTTGATAAACAAGTTTTAGTTATGCTGAGTATTGATCAACTTTACGTGAGTAACGCTGCTGAAAACTAAATGGGCTCATTTTAATAGTACGAATCGCATCAACCCAGCCTGCTACCATAGGCACTAATGTCCAGCTAAACAGCAAGTACAAGCTCCCTTTCAGGTACTGACCTAAATAGAATTTGTGCAAACCTAAGCCACCAAATAACACACTAAACCATATAGCAAGTTTTTGATTTTTGATGCGAACATCCGGGTCGACACCACCGAGGGCATCTAAGCCTAGCGCGGCATGACATTGTGGGCATGTCACTTGGTTAAGGTCGATTTTTTGGCTGCACTGTGGGCAATTAATCTGTTGCATCGCAAACTCCAATAGTCAAATACGCTGATAAGGCATTATGGGTACAAGTGTGCGCTGAATATAGGTGTGTAGTTCACAAAATTAAAATAAAGCGGCCGTAGCAAAGGGCACTAATTACATTCAATACTTGGAGCAAGAAATAAGCTCTTGATCATTTATAACTAATTAAGCTACTCGTCTGAAGAGTTAACTTCGATATTTGCTTTAAGGAATACCCATGTGGTTACCGCAGCGCGAAGCTAACTAAGTTGAACCTGTGTTTGTGTTAATAGGGGATATTTACAGCCGCTGACGCCTTGCAAATCAGCTTAGCTGCAGGGCGTTTTCAATGAAAAAGCATCCAATGACGAGCGTTATATTGATAAATGAATTCAGGGTTTAATTCAAACGGCCCCATTCATTAATCGTTACCACTTGCTGAGCTACATAATATTAACGCTTGATAACGTAAGCCCTCATCTGATTGCTAGACGTTTAATTGTGTATCATTTTGTATTGCCAGCTAAAAATAGCTTTTTAATAGCTGAAACTTATTTATAAACTCAGTACACTCGATACATCTCAAGCTCTTTATTTAAATTTTATTGATGCGTTTTTTATACTAGGGTTTTGCTTACATAATGGATTACAAAAGTTGTCAAAGTTAGTGTCATTATGGATGTCAGCATTCATCCTACTTGTATTAAGCTGTGTCAGTCCTGCCGCTTTTAGTACCCAAGCTGAAAATGAAGCCCGCGCAGACGAAATCCTTTTGCAATTACTCGATGGCCTAATTCCTTTAGAGGATGATATCCAGCAGGCGATTATTGAGCTAAAAACATTAATTCACCCAAATGATGTCGTTAGACAAAAACGCTATGTTCGCACCTATTGCTGGTATCAGAAAAACACAAGCCCAGAGTTGATACAACAAGGCATCAACTACGCCAATAAGCAAATCATCCTTTATTCAGACCCATTCCCTTCAGAGATTTTAACCGATTTATACCTTTGTCGAGGCTGGTTTAAAGACATGGCTTCTGATACTGATGGTGCTTTTGTTGATATCAACAAAGGGATTGAATATGCCTATAAAATAGATAACCCGCGCCTTATTGCTGATGGTCGTAACATTCGTGGCAGAATGTATTCGTTTAAAGGTAATTACACCGCAGCACTAGAAGATTTTATCACCGCACAGCAGCTTTACGAGTCATTAAACACCCCTTACTGGGAAGCGTATAATTTAAGTGATATTGCCAGAACTTACAGTCGCTTTGGCGATCCGGCCTCCGCATTAAAGTATCAAATGAAGCTAGAGCAATATTATATTGATGCTGGGCAATTATTTAATGCCAATGACATTAATTATCAAATTGCCATTTCATTTCATAAGCTTAAAAGGTATCAACAAGCCATTGAGCGATTTAAGAAAAGCCAACAATATTGGTTGGATGACGGTCATGAAATTAATGCTGAGTGGATGTCTATTAAGGTGGCTAGCAGCATGATTAAGCTTGGGCAATTTGAACAAGCAAAAAAACGTTTATGGCATGCCCAACGTTATATTAATGACACCAGACCTAATGTATTGGGAGATTTACATTTATACCTCGCGGAAGTGATGTTTCATGAAAATAACCTGCCACAGGCATTAATATGTTTGGCTGAAAGCAAACAAGCCTATGCCATCAGTCAAAATGATTTGGGTGCCAGTGCAAGCTTATTACTCACAAGTGAAGTACTCTCAGGGTTAAATCGCTGGCAGGAGGCATACCAAACCCAAGCTGATTATGTAGAGCTCCATCATCAAATGGATGAAAAGATCCTCGATGAACGTAATGCTGAGATGCAAGCACGTTTTGATACCGATAACATAAAAACTGAAAATGAACTGTTAATTGAAGCTGCAGCAATCAAAGATGCACAATTTATTATTATGCAACGCAATGAAAGTATGCAAATTATCATTATTCTTTTAAGTTGTATTATTTTAGTTTTTGTGTCGATTTTTGCTTATAAACAGATCCTCAGAAAACGCACATTCAAGCGCCTTGCATTAACTGATGAATTAACAAATCTTGCCAATCGTCGTGACACCTATGAGCACGGCGACGACTTTTTAAAGCAAGCTGTTGAGGAAAACGAACCCTTTTCAGTTATCTCGTTTGATGCTGATCATTTCAAAAGAGTTAACGACTCCCTTGGTCATGAAACGGGCGATAAAGTGTTAGTTAAACTGGCCGATTTAGCCGCAAGTATGGTGCGTGAAACTGACTTAGTCGGTAGGGTTGGCGGCGAGGAGTTTTTGGTATTGTTACCTAATACCACTAAAGCTACTGCGATACTCATTGCCCAGCGCTTAATTACGATTGTCGATCATTATGATTGGTCAATTATTGCCCCCGATTTAAGGCAAACAGTCAGTGCTGGGGTGGCCTCTTTTACCAATGAGCAATCATTGGCCCCTTTGTTACTTAAAGCAGATGAAGCACTCTATTTAGCCAAATCAGCAGGCAGAAATTGCGTAAAATCGGTTTGATGTGTAACCCGCCCATAAAATCAGTGTATTTTGAAAATAGCTAACGCTTTCGATGGGGCATCCATGCCCCGCTAAATATGGCCTTACGGCCAAGGTAAGTCGTGGCGCTTCGCCCACACCCGAGTTAAGGGGGAAAGCGCTTGTCCCCCTTAACAATCCCGCAGCGCCCCGGCGAAGTTGTTATCCTCAGTGTATTTCGAAAATAGCTAACGCTTCCGATGGGGCATCCATGCCCCGCGAAAGCTAACCTGACATCCATGTCAGGTTTACGCTATTTATCTGCATACACATCGGCAACTTCCAACGGGGAATGATCCAGCGTCTGACTTCATTTGGGTTTATGGAATTAAGCCCTATTTAATTGATTAAACAATAAGTTTACTAGTGAGAACTGATTGTTTAAATTAGTCAGCACTTAATCAAAACTAAGTTAATACATTAATTAGGAACAGTTATGCTAAAAGGATTTAAAATGCCAGTATTTGCACTGGCAATATTTATATGTGTACAAGCCCCTGTAATCGCGCAGGTTACTGAAAAGTGTGATGTGAGAGTAAATGGTAATGTCCCAGAAAATATACCACTGAACAACGTTTACTTAAGAACATATAACAAAAGTACTGCGATTAAGAAACGTCAGTTTTCTTTTTGCTTTAACAAGCAAGATCTAGAAGTAACTGGTACATTTATTCCGAATAGAACTGTTTCGTTAAGTAATAAAATAGACGGAATGCCAAAGGGTATTTATAGCGCGAGTTTGTTTGTTCAAACCAAGGAGGTTGAGCTAAATGATATTACAGGTATGGCAACAAGAGCCTGTAATTTGCGTTGTAACTATTATTTATACCAAAAGATGCTGGCAAAAGAAGAAATTGCTGCTGCAGCTAAAACCTACCCAAAACAACGAGAAAAGCTCGCTGCTGATGACTGGGATGCAATAGTAAAGCTCAATAGCAAACAGTCAGATAAACTCAATAAAGTGTATAGTGAAATGGCCTCTGTTCAGACAATTGATGTTGAAAATAACCCCATTGACTCACCAGGTCCCTATTCCGGTGCGAACTTTAAATTCCTTCAAGAAAACTCCACAAAATTAACCTTTTTCAAAAAACTTCGGGAAAGTCAATCCGAAAAGCACAGCTAGAACCTCAGCAGCTAGAAGCATTTGCCAAAGCCAATAGCAATGAATTCGATGAATTACATAGAACAGCTAAAAGGAGTTGGGAAGAACAAGTGGTTGTTATTAATCAATTGGTCAGCAAGCTTAAGAACGATGCAACGGAAATTAGCATTACTGTAGCAAATATACTTGAACAAACTCGTGATAATGCTGAGCTGTATTATGAAGCGTATCTTTCTAACGAGAACAAAACCCCATTCCCTCGATTAAATAATACCGAACAATCATTTGAGTTATTGCTGGCTAATTGGAGTATTTCTGCGTATTTATCTCATGCTGATAAATCAACATTCTCGACACTATTCACCGAACGATTTAAAGCAAATGAAGCTGTGAATATGGACAGGGCTACCGATGCAGCTTTAAGTCAGTTAATCTACATGCCAGCCTACTTTGCAATGATGGATATTACAAAGGGGTATGAAAACATCCAGCGAGCATATAGCGGTTTACTGCCTAATTCTAAGCATGAATACCAGTTTAGCGACGCATTACATTCTATTAATTTCAAATATGAAAAAGGTGCTTGGCGACTAGATAAGGTTTCGCAAGTGGCGATAAATCATTATGAGCAATAAAACTTTTTAACGCAGTTGTTGAGTGGGCTGTAACATTACAGCTCATTTACTTAAAATAGAGTAGGAAGGCTAGTTTGATTATGTTTATAGCCCAACCATTAATTAAATGGGAATAGAATAATTTTTTATACGTAACGACCAAACTCCGCCGCAATCTCCAATACCCCCATTCCAAGTTGCTGAAATACGCAGATGAAAATTGTATAGCCATCATGGATGATGGCTAAGACTAAGACTAAGACTAAGACTAAGACTAAGGGTACATGGTCGCTATTTAGCATCTATGCTATCGCGACATGAGTAAATCCATTTACTTTCGACTCCCGTCTGAGCCGTTAGGTCTTATTTTTGAACATGAAGATCATAAGTTGGTCAGAGTTAAATTTTTCGTCGCCACAAATAAACCCAAATCGAAGAGATAGAATATCAGGTGTAAGCGCGGCTGTGACCGTCCATGACATGGACGTCATGGCCGAGCTTTCAGGGATGAACTTGCAGCGTGTCACAGCTGTGCTTGCACGAAGGCCTGCGGCAGGCAATTGATAACCATGAAGGTGCGACTTTAGAATATTAGCCGATATCTCAAAGGCTAAACGTTAGGCATAAAAAATGTGGCTCATAGGCCACATTTTTAATCCAAACGAAGTTTGGAAACAATCAAAGAGTAACCTTATGATTACTCTGGATCACTCTCTATTCAACATCATAATCCAACACTGGTGCCAACCACTTCTCCGCTTCTGCCACGCTCATGCCTTTACGTTCGGCATAATCCTCAACTTGATCTTTACCAATATTGGTCACCCCAAAGTAACGTGATTTAGGGTGGGCAAAGTACCAGCCTGATACTGCGGCGGTTGGGAACATGGCGAAGCTTTCGGTGATATTAAGGTCGATAGTTTCATCGGGTTTAAGTAAATCCCACAATAAGCCTTTTTCAGTATGATCAGGACAAGCGGGGTAACCTGGCGCTGGGCGAATACCTTTGTACTTTTCGCGGATCAGTGACTCGTTATCAAGTGCTTCATCGGCAACGTAACCCCAAAACTCTTTACGTACGCGTTCATGCATACGCTCGGCAAAGGCTTCAGCTAAACGGTCTGCTAGACACTTAACCATAATGGCGTTGTAGTCATCGTGATTGGCTTCAAAGCGCGCAACATGTTCATCAATGCCGTGACCTGTGGTAACCGCAAAGCCGCCCATGTAATCGGCGACGCCTGAATCTTTTGGCGCGACAAAATCAGATAAGCAGAAGTTGTCATTGCCGACGCGCTCAAGCTGCATCCGCAGATGATGAGTGGTCATTTCAACTTCGGTTCTTGATTCATCGGTATACAATTCAATATCGTCATGGTTAACGCTATTGGCTGGAAATAACCCAATTACCGCTTTGGCAGTTAACCATTTTTCTTTGATGATGGTGGCCAGCATGGCTTTACCATCTTCATAGAGTTTGCTGGCCTCAACGCCGACTACCTTGTCGGTTAAAATATCCGGGAAGCGGCCGTGTAGCTCCCAGCTTCTGAAAAACGGCGTCCAATCGATTCGTTCAACTAAGTCTGCTAATGGGTAATCATCAAAGACTTGGCGACCGAGTTTGTTGGGTTTAAATGGGCTGTAGTTGTCCCAGTCGTGTTGGCAACGATTTTCGCGCGCAGCGGCAATGGACACTATGGTTTTGCGCTTAGTTTGCGATAAACGTTTTTCACGCATCATGGCGTATTCGTCATAGGCGGCATCAATGGTTGGCTGGCGGGTGTCATTGTTAATTAGCTTTGACACCATAGGCACGGCGCGTGAAGCATCTGCAATATAAATCGCCCCTGTTGGTGCATGGGGGGCAATTTTCACTGCGGTATGAATTTTTGAACAGGTTGCGCCGCCAATAATTGATGGAATGGTTAAACCGGCTTTATGAAAAGCTTTAACGTTATGCACCATTTCATCAAGGCTTGGGGTAATCAGCCCTGACATGCCAATAATATCAACGTTTTCAGCTACGGCGACTTCAATGATTTTATCTACTGGCACCATCACGCCTAAATCAATCACTTCGTAGCCATTACAGGCCAGTACCACGCCGACAATGTTTTTGCCAATGTCATGGACGTCACCTTTTACCGTGACCATTAAGATTTTGCCGTTTGACTGACCTTCGACTTTTTCTGCTTCAATGTATGGGTTTAAATAAGCCACTGCTTTTTTCATTACCCGCGCGGATTTAACCACTTGGGGCAAAAACATTTTACCAGCGCCAAATAAGTCACCCACCACATTCATGCCATCCATTAATGGCCCTTCAATCACATCTAATGGGCGGCTGGCTTGCTGGCGGGCTTCTTCGGTGTCTTGGTCAATAAATTCAGTGATACCTTTAACGAGCGCATGGGATAAACGCTCATTTACAGGCAGGCTTCGCCAAGCTAAGTCTTCTTTTTTAGCCACTTGTTTGCCGTCACCACGAAAACGCTCTGCAACATCCAGTAGTTGCTCGGTATTGCTTGAGTCAGCCACAGGGCAAGGCAGGTTTTGCACCACGTTTTCGACTTTGTCTTTTAGCTCTGGGTCAATATCATCGTAAATGGCAAGTTGGCCAGCGTTAACAATGCCCATGTCCATACCTGCTTGAATCGCATGGTATAAAAACACCGCATGGATGGCTTCACGCACTGGGTTGTTACCCCGAAACGAGAACGACACGTTTGATACACCGCCTGAGATCATCGCATAGGGCAGAGTGGCTTTAATGTCTTTTATTGACTCGATAAAGTCGACCGCGTAGTTGTCGTGCTCGTCTATACCGGTGGCAATAGCAAAAATGTTAGGGTCGAAAATAATGTCTTCTGGCGGGAAGCCCACCACATCAACTAATACGCGGTATGCGCGGGTACAAATTTCAGTTTTGCGGGCACGGGTATCGGCTTGGCCGTCTTCATCAAAGGCCATCACAATGGCAGCAGCGCCGTAGCGTTTCACTAAGGTGGCTTGCTTGATAAAGGCTGCTTCGCCTTCTTTCATCGAAATAGAGTTAACGATGGACTTACCTTGTACGCATTTAAGGCCGGCTTCAATTACGTCCCATTTCGATGAGTCGATCATGATGGGGACGCGAGAGATATCAGGCTCTGAGGCGATTAAGTTTAAAAACTTCTTCATCGACTCGGCGCCATCGAGCATGCCTTCATCCATGTTGACATCGATGATTTGCGCGCCGTTTTCAACTTGCTCGCGCACCACATCTAAGGCTTCTTCAAACTTTTCTTCTTTGATTAAGCGCAGGAACTTGGCCGAGCCGGTTACATTGGCACGTTCGCCGACGTTCACAAACAGGGAGTTGCCATCAATGGTAAGTGGCTCAAGCCCAGACAGACGACAAGCGACGGGAATGTCTGGAATAAGGCGGGCATCATGGTTAATGACGGCGTCACGTATGGCGCTAATGTGCGCTGGGGTGCTACCACAGCAGCCGCCAACAATGTTAAGCATGCCTTCTTCGGCCCAGTCAGTTATGACTTCGGCCATTTCTTCTGGGGTTTCGTCATAGCCACCAAATTCGTTTGGCAGGCCCGCGTTAGGGTGAGCGGAGACAAAACATTCTGCAATACGGGATAACTCTTCAACGTAGGGCCGCAGCTCTTTTGGCCCTAAAGCGCAGTTAAGGCCGATTGATAATGGCTTAATGTGACGCAGTGAATTGTAAAACCCTTCAGTGGTTTGCCCGGTAAGGGTACGGCCTGAGGCATCGGTAATGGTGCCTGAGATCATCACCGGCAGGCGTTCGCCTAAGGTGTCGAAGACTTTTTCAATGGCAAATAATGCCGCTTTGGCGTTTAAGGTATCAAAGATGGTTTCAACCATGATGATGTCAGCGCCGCCGTCTATCAATGCGCTGGTTGATTCAACATAGGCTTCGACTAATTCATCAAAACTGACGTTACGAAAGCTTGGGTCGTTAACATCTGGGCTGATAGAGCAGGTACGGTTAGTTGGGCCCAGTACCCCAGCAACATAACGTTTAATGCCTGTTTGGGCTTCTACTTCATCAGCGGCCTCACGGGCGACTTTCGCGCCTTCAAGGTTGATTTCTGCCGACAGCGCTTGCATGTCATAGTCGGCCATGGCGATGGTAGTGGCATTAAAGGTGTTGGTTTCAATAATGTCAGCGCCTGCCAACATGTACTTAGTGTGAATGTCTTTAATGATTTGGCGTTGGCTTAACACCAACATGTCATTGTTGCCTTTTACGTCACAATGCCAGTCTGTAAAGCGCTCACCACGGTAGTCTTGTTCTTCCAGTTTGTAGTCTTGAATCATAGTGCCCATGGCACCATCGAGGATAACAATGCGCTGTTTAAGCGTTTGTGTAAGTTGTTCAAGTACCTGACTGTAGGAAGTCGACTTCGCCATAACGTATTACCTTAATTGCTTTTGTGCTAAACACTTAAAATAGCGATAAATAACATGCTAACTTAAGTAGTTAGTGGATTGTGATAACGGTTTTAGATGAAATAAGCATACCTTTATTTATGCTTTAATTGGGCAGAATAATGTGAAATGCTCTGCAAAAAAATTCATCTTAAAATATTTTTTTTTGGACATTTAAACGTATAGACGTCCATAATACGTTTAAATCGATTGTAAGAGCAAGCCCATAGCTCACACTAAAAACACAAGCCAATTGAAACGGCTGATGGAGTCCCCTTAGATGAAGCAAGCTAAGATAATATTGTTACGCCATGGCCAATGTGAGGGCGGCAGTATTTTGCGGGGTAAAACTGATGTGGCGCTAACAGATTTGGGGTTAGCGAACATGCACCAGAGTGCGGCTAAGTTAGGGCTACTAGGCTGTTTGCCATCACTGCAGCTATACAGTTCGCCTTTAATGCGTTGCCACGCATTTGCCGCTGAATTAGCGCAGCAGTTAAATCAAGCCAGTGCTGACTTAGCTTTAAAGGTTGAGATAATGTCTCAATTACAGGAAATTGATTTTGGCTTGTGGGACGGCAAAAGCTTTACAGAGCTTTATCAGCATAGCGCTAAAGCGCTAGACGCTTATTGGGATAACCCTTGGGACAATGGCGCGCCCCAAGCTGAGCCTATGGCTGAATTTGAACAAAGAGTAGCGCAGGCTTTTGCGCAAATAACCCAGCAAGCTTATGACTTGGCTAAGGTTAATAATGAAGATGGCTCAGCATCAACCACGGCGCTGGTGGTGACCCACGGCGGGGTTATTCGCCACATTATCGCTTTGGTTTTAGGGCTTAACCGCTGCCAAGGGCTATATGGGCAACTGAATATTGATTATGCCGCCACGGTGACCATCGATGTGTTTTGGCCTGAAACTGACGATAAATCGACTAAAGCTGTGTATCGCTTAAACTGGCCGAGTTAATTTTAGGCTAAAATTTAATTGCTTATGGCGTGTGAAAGCGGCTCTGGTTATTGATTGCGGCTAAATTTAGCTGAAAAAACTAACTTCACTTAGGCAGATATACCGTACAATATAAGCCGCATTTATTAAGTGCGATAAAATTTCAAATTAAGTCAATTTAGCTGCTGCTAAATGCTTGTATTAACGGCGTTAAGCAACGTCAGCATCAAGCGGTTAGCTAAATGAGTAGGGAATCGAGAACTAGCCTAAAAGCTATTTAGCTCGAACTGTACCCGCAACTGTAAAATAGCATGCTATCACTTGTCAGCTCAGTGATGAAAGAATGCCATTAAGTCAGATACCTAGCTTAGTTTTTCTTGCTGGATTAACAGCACCCAACCACAACTTGAGCGGGTAACTCAGGTGGAGTTTGTATCGTGATCAGTACTAAAAGCCTAGATGTGGCAAAACATGCCCCGTGGATGACTGCAGGATCAGTAAGTTGATGACTGCGGCATTAACAGTTGATCAGCTAAGCTGGTCAGTTGCAGATAATGAGATCCTTTCTCAAGTCAGTTTTGCCCTGCAACAGGGTGAAATGCTAGGGCTTATTGGCCCGAATGGGGCCGGTAAATCCAGTTTACTGCGCTGCTTGTATCGTTATATCACCCCAGATGCAGGCAAAATCAGCTTATTTGGCGACAATATTGAGGGTTTTTCTCATAAAAAATTGGCCACTAAGGTTGCGGTGGTGCAGCAAGAGTCACCGCATTATTTTGATATGACCACCCATCAACTGGTTTCAATGGGCTTAACCCCCCATAAAGGCCTTTTTGAAACCAACACCCAAGCAGATGCAGATGATATTGCCAAGGCGCTGGCTAAAGTGGGTCTTGAGCACAAAGCCTTACAGCAATATGAGCAGTTATCTGGCGGTGAAAAACAGCGGGCATTAATTGCGCGGGCTATCGTGCAAAAGCCGCAGTTATTGATCCTTGATGAGCCCACTAATCATTTAGATATTCGTTATCAAATCCAAATTCTTGAGCTGGTTAGGCAGCTTGGCATTAGCGTGATTGCCTCTATTCACGATCTTAATTTAGCCAGCGCGGTGTGCGATAGATTGCTGTTACTTGATCAAGGTGAGTGCATCGCCCAAGGCCTACCAGATGAAGTGTTAACAGAAACCATTTTGGGTGAGGTATTTGATGTTTGCTGCCAAATATCACGTCACCCGCAACATGGAAAACCGTTAATTACCTATTTTTATGGTTATCAAAGTCATTATGACCATGCTAATCAAAGCACTTGTCAAAGCTCGCAGCAAAACGCTTATCCAAGCTCTGAGCAAAAGCATGGCCAATCAAAACACGGGCAGGGCGATAAATGACCGTCATTGATGCGCCTCAAGCTGTGAGCCGATCACTGCCAATGAGTTTAAGCCTTAAGCATAAGCTACTGCTGTTTGTTACTGCAATGGTGACCTTAATCACCCCTATAGCAGCAGCAAGTTTCGGCGCTGCTAATATCAGTTTTGAACAGGTCGTTAGCTTGTTTGCTAATTTGGCATTAGGCGTGGATGAAACAGACCGCTTAACTCAGCGGATTGTGTTTGAGCTGCGTTTTCCAAGAATTATTTTAGCCTTTGTGGCTGGGGCGGGCTTAGCGCTAGCGGGCAGCGTATTACAAACCGTAACACGTAACCCATTGGCAGACCCATATTTGTTTGGTATTAGTTCAGGGGCGTCATTTGGCGCAGTATTAGTGCTGAGTTTTTTTGGCAGCCAAGGCATAGTGCAACAATGGTTAGCAGAGTCTTCTAGTCAGTTTGCTGAAGTTATTGCTGCTTCAGGCTTTTTTAGCAACGATGCATGGTGGTCTTGGTCATCCCTTAGCTTACCCATTGGCGCTTTTATGGGGTCGAGCTTATCTGTGTTATTGGTATTAGGCTTGTCGGGTTTTGGCCGCGCCAGCCAAGTTGAGCGGATGCTATTGTCTGGGGTCGCCACCTCTTTCATGTTCGGCGCGCTAACCAGCTTGGTGTTGTATTTCTCAAGCCCTCAAGCGGCGGCGTCAGTGTTGTTTTGGAGTTTGGGCAGTTTTGCCAAAGCCAGCTGGACTGGGCTGGTGATCCCATCTGTGGTGGTGGTTTGCAGCATATTAATTATTTTAGCGTTTAAGCGTCAGGTGGTTGCTATTCAAGCCGGTGATGAAACCGCGCACTCCTTGGGCGTTAATGTCACCAAAATTCGCTTAGCCATGCTTATTTTATGTTCATTAATTACCGCCACCTTGGTGGCAAGTTGTGGCGGTATTGGCTTTGTCGGTTTGATGATCCCCCATACCGTGCGGCTGCTGTATCCTGGGCAACAGCCTATTATGATGACGGCATTAGTCGGCGGCATATTTATGGTATGGATTGATGTGTTAGCCCGTTGTTTATTAGGCAACCAAGAGTTGCCTGTAGGTATTATCACTGCCGCAATTGGTAGTGTATTTTTTCTTTTTGTATTACGTCATCGTCGATGAAATTGTAGTTTTGGAGAGTTTTAGATGTTTGCGGTAGATCCTGTTAGTCATAAATTTGATGATCAAATACAGCATAAAATTAATCAAAAAACCAAGCCGTTAGGGGCATTAGGCTTACTCGAAACCTTGGCTATGCAGATTGCGCAAGTGCAACTGTCGCCACAAGCTAATATGAAACCAAAGTACAATATTAGGCATAAGCTAAGTATTAATAAGCCGGCTATGTTGGTGTTTGCTGGCGATCATGGTATTGCTGCTCATGGGGTATCTATTGCCCCCAGTGAAGTCACCCAACAAATGGTGGCTAACTTTGCTAATGGCGGCGCGGCGATTAATGTTTTTTGTCGTCAAATGGGTTTAAACCTTGAAGTGATTGATTGCGGCATGTTGCAGCCAGTTGATGATCCACGTATTACTCAGCATCGTTTAGGCAATGGCACTCAAGCAATTCATCAAAAAGCGGCCATGAGTTTATTAGCGGTTAAAGATGGCTTTAGCTATGCAAGTGAAGTGGTGCAGCGTCACTATGATTCAGGTTGTAACCTGATTGCGCTTGGTGAAATGGGCATTGGCAATACCTCGTCAGCTGCGGCGATTATGGCCGCATTATTAGGCTTAGACATTAAAGAGTGTGTCGGCCGAGGTACGGGGATTGATGATAGTGCCTTTGCTCTTAAAACCGAGTTATTGGGGGTAGCGCTTAACCTACATAGAAGTAAATTTACCGATCCGGTTAATGTACTTGCCTGTGTTGGCGGCTTTGAAATTGTGCAAATGACAGGCGCTATTTTAGCGGCCGCTGAGAAAAAGATGCTGGTGGTTATTGATGGCTTTATTGCAACCGCAGCCGCATTAGCCGCAGTTAAATTACACCCAGATGTAAAAGATTACTTAATTTTTGCTCACCAATCAGATGAGCAAGGCCATATTAAAATGCTAGCCGCAATGGATGCTAAACCACTATTGCAATTAGGGTTTAGATTAGGCGAAGGTACAGGCGCCGCACTATCACTGCCAATCATTGAAGCGGCGGTGAACTTTTATAATGATATGGCTAGTTTTGAAAATGCGGGCGTAAAATCCGTGGTGTAATTGCGTTGTTAATCGAGAAGTAAATAACGCAGAAAATATTATCGCTGTGATAGGCAATTAGCTGTAATAGCCAATTAAAGGGAACGTCATGGAGCAACAGTCGTCATCGGAGGGGGCAAAAAATCAGTCTGATGAAACTGATTATCAAGCGCCTAAAAGTGGAAGTACACTAAAAAAACAACTGAATTTATTGCTTATTGCATTAAGCTTTTTTACTCGAATTCCGGTGCCATCTTGGGTTGAGTTTGACAGTGAAAAGCTTAATCAAGCTAGTCGTTATTTTGGCGTAATTGGGCTATTAGTTGGCAGCTTAAGCGCAGCGGTATTTTGGGCTAGTCAGTTTGTTTTGCCTAATGGCGTCGCAGTGATCTTGGCGATGATCACTGGCGTATTAATTACTGGAGGCTTTCATGAGGACGGCCTTGCTGATACCGCTGATGGCTTTGGTGGTGGCTGGAAAGTAGCTGACAAGCTGCGCATTATGAAAGATTCAAGAATAGGGACTTATGGCACCTTAGCCTTGGTACTTTGCCTGTTATTAAAGTGGCAATTGTTAGTCGAAATTGCCCTTTACAGCCCGATTAATGCGGTCATCGCGATTGTTGTAGCCCATGGTTTAAGCCGTGTGCTTGCAGGGAGCATTATCTTTTCAGGCCAATATGTTACTGAAGATGATGGCAGCAAATCAAAACCTCTGGCGCAGCATCAGCACATCAATGACCTATTGATCCTATGCTTAAGTGGCTTTGTGGTACTGGCCTGCTTAAACGGAGTAATCGCCTTTGGGTTGTTATTGCTATTAGTGTTATTACGACAAGTCTTGATATGGGGCGGCAATCGTCAAATTGGCGGCTATACCGGTGACACGTTAGGGGCCGCACAACAGATTGCTGAACTGGTTTGTTATGGCGCTATTTTAGTTATAGGTTTACATTAAGTTTTTGAAGAGTTTTTTAGCTTAGATGAATGTTAATAAAGGAAAAACTGCATGATCCATCTGGTTCTTGGTGGTGCCCGATCAGGTAAAAGCCGTTATGGTGAATCCCTTGCTGAGCCTTTTGCTTTGCAAGGGCATCGTTGCGTCTATATCGCCACTGCAACCGCACTTGATGATGAGATGGAGCAGCGAATTTTACGTCACAAACAAGATAGAGACGATTCAAATATTGATTGGGAGTTGATTGAAACACCCTTGGCTGTCGCTCATACCTTAGTAAAATATGACTCCCCGAATACGCTACTGTTTGTCGATTGCCTGACGCTGTATTTAACTAATCATTTAGTGGCCAGTGAAGAGACTCACCGTGATGGTGTTGATGATTTATGGCAACAGCAAAAGCAGGCGTTATTGGCATGTTTACCCACCCTTGAAGCGCAGGTGATATTGGTCAGTAATGAAGTCGGCTCGGGCATTGTGCCACTTGGGGAATTAAGCCGCCGTTTTGCCGATGAAGCCGGTTGGTTAAACCAAGACGTTGCCAAAATTGCTGACAAGGTCACCTTAGTGGTTGCAGGTTTGCCCGTTGAACTTAAACGCTAAGCGGGTGTTTAGGCTAATTCCTCACAACAAAGATCGGATATGCATTGATAAAAATGCCAATACGTTATTCACTTTCTCTAATATCACTGCATAGCTGTAACTGCTTAAATGACAGATAAAAATCAACCATGACTCAAACTAAAACTATAACTAAAACTAAAACTAGCGCTAACAATACGGCCAAATCTGCCCATAACTATCAAGCCGGAGCGGCTAAAACCTTAATGGTGCAAGGCACCACGTCAGATGCGGGTAAAAGCACCCTAGTTGCGGGTCTATGCCGGGTGTTTGCTCGTCAAGGTATTAAGGTCGCGCCATTTAAACCGCAAAATATGGCATTGAATAGCGCAGTTACCTTAGATGGTGGCGAAATTGGCCGCGCCCAAGCATTGCAAGCCGTGGCGTGTAAGCTTGAGCTGCATACGGATTTTAACCCTGTATTATTAAAGCCAAGCAGTGATACTGGCTCCCAAGTGATTATCCACGGTAAAGCCTTGACCACATTAGAGGCGAAAGCCTTTTTTGGCCCTGAAAGCCGTAACTATAAAAGCCTTGCTATGGATGCAGTATTACAGTCTTTTGAGCGCTTAACTCAGCAATATCAGCTGGTGGTCGTTGAAGGGGCTGGTAGCCCTGCAGAAATCAATTTGCGCGAAGGGGACATCGCCAATATGGGCTTTGCTGAAGCGGTCGATTGCCCTGTCATTATTATTGCCGATATCGATAAAGGTGGCGTATTTGCCCATCTTGTGGGCACCTTGGCACTGCTCAGTGAATCAGAGCAACAAAGAGTTAAAGGCTTTGTGATTAACCGCTTTCGCGGCGATATTAGCCTATTACAGTCTGGCATCGACTGGCTGGAAAACTACACCCAAAAACCGGTCTTTGGGGTCTTGCCTTACTTACATGACCTGCATTTAGATGCTGAAGATGCGCTGATTGACTCCCATGGGAAAGTCACGGGTTCGGAAAAGGACTTAGCCATTATCAATCATAAGCTCAAAGTGCTGGTGTTAGTTTTTCCAAGGATCAGTAATCATACTGACTTTGACCCTTTACGCTTGAATCCTTACATTGAGTTTCATTATCTTAGCCTGCAAACCCAAGCCAGTAATCCAGATTTCCCCAAAGTGGATTTAATCATATTACCAGGCAGTAAAAATGTCAGAGCAGATTTAGAATTTATGCGTCAACAAGGCTGGGATCTTGAGGTTAATAAGCACTTACGTTATGGCGGTAAAGTCATAGGCATTTGTGGTGGTTATCAAATGTTAGGCCAATATATTCATGACCCCGATGCCATTGAAGATGTTGCTGGCAGCAGTATAGGTTTAGGTCTACTGCCGATTGAAACCACACTGACGGCAGATAAAACCCTGTGTAAAGTAAGTGGTCACTTAGCGCTTAATGAAGCTAAAGCAGGTATTGAAGGTTATGAGATTCACTGCGGCGTAACTCAAAAACTGACTTCTGCAGAATTGCCTGAGCCCATCAGGCTCACATTACAGCAGAGTGATACGCAGTACGCAGAAGGCCTACTCAGTGATGATAACCAAATTTTGGCAACCTATGTTCATGGTTTATTTGATAGCCCAGATGCCTGTGAGCTTATATTGCAGTGGGCAGGGCTTGCTCAAGCCAAAAGCATTGATATAAACCAAATACGCGAACAACAATTAGAAAGATTAGCAGATGTGCTTGAAGCGCATTTAGATATGGATAAATTAACAGGAAGTCTCTCATGAGTGATAACGAAAACCAGAACGAAAACCAGAGCCAAACTAGTAATATCGATGCCACTAAAGCCGATCGCCATAAAGCGCGTCAGCAAAAAGTTAAACAAGGTGTCGATGCTAAAATTGCTGCCGCCCAAGATGAAAAAGGCATTTTGCTGGTACTGACGGGCAACGGTAAAGGTAAATCGACTTCAGGTTTTGGCTCAGTAGCCCGCGCTGTAGGTCATGGACACAAAGCCGCAGTGGTGCAATTTATCAAAGGCACTTGGGCCTGTGGCGAGCGTAATTTATTAGAAGGTGCAGGGGTTGAGTTTCATGTGATGGGCACTGGTTTTACTTGGGAAACCCAAGATAAAGAAAAAGACACCCAAGCGGCGATGGAAGCATGGATTGAAGCTGAAAAACTCTTACAAGATGAATCGGTAAATTTAGTGTTATTAGATGAGTTAACTTATATGGTGAGCTATCACTACATAGAGGTTGAGCGCGTACTTAATGCGTTAAAAAATCGCCCAGCCATGCAACATGTTATCATTACCGGCCGTGCCTGCCATCGTGAAATCATTGAACTTGCCGATACAGTGTCCGAAGTTCAACCGATAAAACACGCTTTTAATGATGGCATTAAAGCGCAGCTAGGGTTTGATTATTAATCAAATTTATTTGTTACTGATCCCTTGGTAACATTATGTAAGCCTAAGTGCTCAATACAATAGAAATTTAATGAATTAAAAAGAGAGATAATAATGAAAACAATGACCTGTAAACAACTTGGTGGTGCTTGTGATCAAGTGTTCCATGCTGAGACATTTGAAGAAATGGCCGCGCAAAGTAAAATGCATGCAATGGCGATGTTTCAGCAGCAGGATGCGCCACATATGTTAGTGATGTCGCAAATGGCGCATTTGATGCAAGATCCTGCAGCGATGCAGCAGTTTATGGACGAGAAAAGAAAGCAATTTGATGCCTTGGCGGAAGATTAACCCGTCTAGCTAATCGACTGAAATTAAGAATGGAAAACAGTAAAAGGACTTACAAGATCAATGAAATTAGCATTATTAAGTGATGGAACCTCAATAGCATCCCAGCAAGCGATAGCAGCTGTTGTGGCGTCATTATCGATAGCTGAAAAGCAAGCTGGTGTCGTTTATATTGCCTCTGAGCCTGATGCTCAGCGAAGCTATTTTTCACCCGTAGCTGCGATGTTTAAGGGCCTAGGGTTTGATAAGGTAAGCTATATTGATCTTGAAGATGGTTATACCACCGAGTCGGAGCATATGTTACGTCAAGCTGGGCTGGTATATTTATCCGGTGGCGATACTTATCGTTTCCTATACTGGTTAAAGCAGCGCGGGGTAGATAAGTTACTCTATCAATTGGCACAGGGTGATATGAGTCAAGATGCTCCAGTAATAGATCGTCTTGGGATTGATCGTCCTGTAAAACACAGTGCAGGAAGGAGCACTGCGATAATCGGTATCAGTGCTGGGGCAATGATAATGACCTCATCAATTGATTCCGCCCCCTTGTGCGGTGATACTAATCAAGTGGGGTTAGTGGATACCAGCGCTTTAGCCTTAGTGCCATTTTTGTATGTACCGCACATATCGCCGACAGATATTGATGACACACAGTCACAAGCGCAGTTTAAGTCACTGTCATTAGCTAAACAGCAAGCATTGCTGTGTTGCTCAGATAATGATGCCGTTGTGCTGATAAACAATCAATTGACTGAGTTTGGCGCGCCAACGTGGATTAATCGGAGCTAATATGTCTGTTTATAATGAGCCAACTCTTAGTCAAGCCAGCCCCAAACTAACTCGGGTTGACCATATTCATATTTATGTCAGGGATAGAGCAAAGGCATTCGCTTGGTATCAACAAGTGTTGGGTTTTAAGCTGGTCGAAGCGTTAGCCTTTTGGAGTCAAGGCGACGGCCCCTTGACTATCGAGCATGGTGAGATCCATTTAGCGCTTTTTGAAAGTATTAAGCCAAAATTTACCACAGTCGCTTTTGGGGTAGATGCTAAAAATTACCAGTTGTGGAAACAAAAACTTGCCGAGAATCAGATAAAATATACTGAAAGCGATCATGAAGTTACCTGGTCAATTTACTTTGCTGATCCCGATGGCAATCCTTTTGAAATTACCAGTTTTGAATATCAACAGATCACAGATACCAACAGCTAAAAGATCACAGTATGAGCTGGTCTTATTTACGGATTTATTAAAGACACTATGACCCCAGCGATTAATACCCTTAAAAAACATAAAACGCCTCACACTATCTATGAATATGAGCATGATAGTAATGCTCAGTCCTATGGTGATGAAGCGGTAGAGAAACTTGGCGTGTCAGCGAGCCAAGTGTTTAAGACCTTAGTTGTTACAATAGACGGCAAGGAATTAGCCGTTGCGGTTGTGCCCATGACATCAATGTTGAGTCTTAAATTACTTGCTAAAGCTCTTGGTGGTAAAAAAGCGGTGATGGCGGATAAAGCGCTAGCGGAGAAAACCACAGGTTATGTTTTTGGTGGAGTGAGCCCATTAGGACAAAAACGGCGTTTAAAAACAGTTATAGACGCCTCTGCCAAGGCGCTTAATAGTATGTATGTGAGCGCGGGGCGCAGGGGCTTAGAAATCTCATTGGCGCCAGCAGATTTGCAAACGCTCACTCAAGCAACCTTTGCCAACATATGCAGTGAGTAATATCCAGGTGGCATTGATAAGGCGATTGTAGCAGCGAGCGAACATTTTTGTTTTCGATTACAGCAGTAATCATCACAAATGATCAACTCGAAAGTTGAGCTGCTGAATGCAGCTGTGAGCCAGTTCTGTTACGACTATTCCAACGTACTCTATTCAATAAAAAATGGCCTATTTAATAAATAGGCCATTTTGATATTCAATTCGGAGCAACTATCAGCAGTTAAGCATCATTACCTTAGAGGCTGTAAATGTTAAGACGCAATGTAATGTGTACGTCTTCTACGACGTCTCATTCTGGCTTCTTTTTCATCTTCAGTTTCTACAACTTCTTCTTTTTTATCAGTAGCTTTATTATCATTGCTGTTAGCATTCGTTGATTTCACCAGCTGATCTGCATCATCCGGCGTTTCTGACTTTTTTGGCGGTGTCTTAGGATCCCCCTTGAAGACAGATTTGAAGATATTACTCACGCCAGATAGACCAGCCGCTTTTTCTTCAGCTTCAGATTGAGTATCTTCAGCGATGTCTTCAGAGAATTCTATTTTATCAATTTTTGCTTTAGCTTTTTTAGGTGCAACGGCAACAGGATCTAACGATTTCTTTGCTGTCAGTTCTGAGTTGTTGACGTCTTCAACTGCTGACATCATGCTTTCAGCAAGTGCTTTTTGAATTTGATCACTGATTGCAGATACATTATCAACAGATAAAGCTGCCGAACTTACAGCTGCATCTTTAGCTACAGGAGCTGCGGTAACGGCTTTAGTGTTGGTGCCGCTTTCAGCAAGCCGTTTGTTGACTCGTTGATTAAATTCAGTAACAGCTTCATTAACTTCAGTTTTAGCAATTGATAACGCACTAACTAACTCATCAAATGAGTTTTGTAGCGAATTATATTTGTTTTCAAAAGGACTAATATTATTTTTAACTTCATCGTTTAGATTATTCGTTAATTTTTTATAATTAGTAATTTCTTGTTCAAACTCAAGTAGGTAGGCCTTGGTAGAAATAACGCTTTCTTCCATGGTCAGTATTTTTGTTTGTAATGCTTTATCTTTAGCTGCAAATTCCGCTATTAATGCTTGAGGTATTTCAGCTGGTGGTGTCACCTTTGGAACAAAGGCGGCAAATTCGGGAATGCTGCCTGCAGGTTTCCATTGTGTAAATGATGGGTGCCATCCATAACAGTTACCATCACTGAGTAAAAATTCTTTTGCTTCAACTTCTGTAAATGGCCCAGTTATTTTGCCATTTTTGGAAAAAAACCATTTTTTCATAATCGTATTCTTAATTTTTTAGTTATAAACAAATGTTATATGCAAATCAGAGTAATAAGGTTCCTTTACTCAATCAGTTAACACCAGTAAGAGTCTTCTGTAATGCAGCATATTGCTCATTAACGCTTTTTAACGTTGCTTCTACTTTATCGTTTAAATCTTTGGTGGTTTGTTTAAAGCGATTGGTGTCGCGATCAATATCTGCCATAGAAGCACTGATTGTTTGAATCGTATTATCTATTCGGCCTAGCGCAGCATTTAGCTCACGCTCTTTAGCGGTGAAATGCTCAATCAGTTGCTGGGGGATTTCCGCCGGTGCAGGTGGTGGAGAACCAATAACATCGAACTCTTCAATATCACTTACAGGAACCCACTGCGCATAAGAGGGATGCCAAGCATAAACATTTGGATTTGACGCAATAAACTTATTTGATTCTGCCAGCCTTAATGGTCCGCTGATCTCACCATCATTTGAGAAATACCACTCTTTCATAGTCCACTTTTTTCCTTAAATAGTGCAGTAAGCCAAAGTTTTATTAATTTAATCAACAGCTTGTAGGAGGCTAAAATTTATAACGTAGAAAACGTTAGCTTATTGGGTTGTTATCAATTAAACCGTATGTCGTACGAACTTATTACATTAACTGATATTGATTAACATTTCTACTTGGAAATAGGGATTTTTAAGAGTTTTTATCAGTGCCAAATAGACAGAAAATTGACACTAATTCATTCGGTTATTTAAAACTGTTGTTTTAGATTTGTGATTATTCGAAGTCAGCATTAACTTCAAAGGTTATTCTGTGATTTGTATTCGGGTGAATAATCGACAGTAATTGAGCGTGCAAATGCAGTCTTTGTGCGGTTTTTCCATATAAATCATCGCCTAAAATTGGCATGTTCAAGCCTTTGGCGTGGGCGCAATGGACTCTTAGTTGATGAGTTCTGCCTGTTTTAGGGAATAAGTGGATTAAGCAAGAGTTGTTTAATTCTTGTACTTTTTGCCAATGGGTTTGTGCATTTTTTCCATGTGAATAACAGACAAGTTGCTTTGGTCTATCGTCTAAATCTACTCTTAATGGCAGTGTGATGTCGCCGCGATCAAACTGTGGGATCCCATCGATCTTAGCGATATAACGCTTGGTGACGCTACGACTGATAAATTGCTGCACTAAATGCTTATTGGCTTCTTTAGACAGCGCAATAACCATTAATCCTGAGGTCGACATGTCTAAGCGATGCACTATGAGTGGCCCTGTGGCGTGGGGAAAAGCATGTTTCATTCTGCTATATACAGAGTCGGTAATATTTTTACCGGGCACAGATAAAAACTCCGCTGGCTTATTCACGATCACAATATGATCGTCTTGATAAACTATGGGTAGCTCAACCCCTTCAGCAGGGTTGCTAAGTAGTGGGTTTTCATCAACCTGTAAGCCTTTAAGCATATGGCCTAGAATTGGGCGGCATTTTCCATGGCATGCAGGGTAATAGTTTTTATGCTGTTTAATTTCAGATTTGGGTGACATGCCCCACCAAAACTCAGCCATAGTGATAGGCGTGAAATTATGTTTAAAGGCATATTGTAGCAATTTAGGCGCGGCGCACTCACCAGCTCCAGCTGGCGGTAAATGATTGGGCGCATCATTAAAAATCTTATTAAGATCGCTCGTTTCACCTAGGGCATTTAAAAACTGATAGTGGCTAAATAATTTATGCTGCAGGGCATTGGATAGCTGTTTTCTTTGTTGTTTGATAGCACTAATAGCCTGTTCTAATTCAGCTAATGGCTCAGCAATCAGTTGAGTTTGCAACTCCCAATGCTCTTTAAGCTCTGCTAAGCAATATTTATCATTAACGCTTTGCCTGCTCATTTCAATGGATAGCGTTTTAAAGTCAGTTTCATTGAGACTCTGCGCTTGAGCTCGTTGAGCTTTGCGATATTTTCTGTTTTCGATCATTTGCGATCGCTGGGCTGCGATGGCATTTTCAGCTTGCTGCTGCGTTAACGCTAGTTTAGTGGTCAGCTGCTGCAATAAAGGATCGTTTTCTAACTCAACCAGCTGGGCATTGAGTTGATTGATTTCGATATTTTCTTGTTTGAAAAAACTATCTTTACTGAGCATATCAAATACTGGCGGCACGAATTGTGGCCATAGGTTTTCATCAGCTAATTTACCTGAAAAAGCAGCTAAAAAACCCAACTGTCCTTGAGCATTTTTGACCACTAATACCCCAAACATTTTACCTATGGCGGGGAGGTGTTTTGATGCTTCTATTCTAAGTAATGCTTCAGTGGGTGCTGACTGTTCGTGCTCTTTATCGCTAATGCCAAAATTATGCAGCCAATCTGTTTGCTGTTGTAAATGCTCTTGCAGCTGCTCGGCGGCGATAATCGCTAATGGATGTGGCTGATAATAAAAGGGGAAAGTAAATTTTTCCGGCAATGTATATCCATCTACATTGGTGTTGAATGGCACAAAGCAGTGCTGGTTTGTAGTGGAATGGGTTGCGTTATTATCAGTTGGCATTTTCTACAGCTTCTTTTTCAATAAATTTACTTTAAATGGTTACTAATCAGCTCTTGGGTGTGCTTGAGTAGTTCTAATCCGCCATTGTTGCCATGGCCTGGTATCACAATGATTGCATCATTATAACGGCTTTTTGCTGTCTCTAGGGTTATTGGCCATTGAGAAAGTGACGCTTGTGCAATATAGCCCATAGTTTTGCTTGCTTGACTTTTTATCAGGCAACCGCCGAATAGTAATTTTGACTCAGGTAACCACACCACGAGGTTATCTTGTGTATGGCCGGCACCGAGATAGTTTACTTCAATCTGCTTGTTGGCCAATTGCAAGCTGTTGCCTGTAAAAGCCTGTTTTGCCAAAGGCTTATTATTGGCTGTTAAGAATGAATTGGTTAATTCAGAGGCGTAAGTATCAACCCCTATGGTATTTAAGTAGCCAATTCCGGCAGCGCGATCATCATGGGAGTGGGTTGAGATACTCGCCTGTAGCGTAAAGCCTTGCTGCTTAATCCATCGCACCAGTTTAATGGTATCTTTTTCTGTCCACGGGGTATCAATCATGTAGGCATCAGTGCCATCAATTACGACTAATCCATTGGCAGATACTAAGCCGTAATCTTGGGTGTGAAAATAAGAGGTAAACTGAAATACATTGTCGATTAACGGCTTGACTGATAATTGGCCCTTTGTTGTATCAGCATGATTAGTTGCGCTTTCAAGCTGTTCTTGGCTAGCGTGGCTGCTGGGTACTAACAATAGAATATAAGCTAGGAATAACGCAAAACCCAATTTCATGGTGATGTCTCTGTCAAAGTAGTTATTGGCTAGAGTTTAACTCATTGGCTCTTAAGATGGTGTAGTGAGCATATTATTGTGGTTAATTTTACACTGCTACGGCTATTGAGGCTTACAAGTTTGATTAGGAGGGGTTGCAGGTGAGGGGGTTATGATTGGAATTCGTAAATTTAACAATCACATAGCGAGCATCAAGGCTATGTGATTGTCGGATGTTAAGTCATTTTTCAGTGTTTATCGTGCGGTAAAAATAACTTCAGTCGTTACTATTTTGTATTTACTACTGCGATTATTTTGGAAGTCGATGCAGTACACAAATTTTATTGCCATCAGGGTCACGTAAGTATGCAAGGTATAAATTCATTGCTGGGTTTGAACGCACGCCAGGCGGCTCTTCACAAGGTGTGCCGCCATTTGCTGCGCCGACTTCATGCCATGTATCACCTTGGGCAGCATCTTTAACACTAAAACCGATAGTGGTGCCGTTGCCGTGGGTTGCGGGCTCGCCATCGATGGGTTTAGTGATGGCAAAAATACCGCTTTCGGTGAAGTAAAAACAACGCCCTTTATCATCGATGACCCCTGGTTCATAACCTAAAACTGCAAAGGTTGCATCGTAGAATGCTTTTGATTTTTGTATATCGTTACTGCCGATCATGATGTGGCTGAACATGTCACTCTCCTTGTTGAATTATAAGGCGCTTATAAATTTTTTAGTAAACGTCACTTTCTTATATGGGACTGTTTTATTATTAAACAATCCTTTTGACAATAAACTTCAGCGTTAACTGCGAATGTTAGATGTTGTTTTGATGGCTTAAAAACAGCTGCCTGACATCAATTTTTGCTTTTATGCGAGAGGCGAGTAAGTAAATACCGGCTAACTTGCGATGGATAAAAATCGCATCGGTTGGCGGTGTGTGCCATTCATCTTGTTTGGTGCTCATGGCCTTGGCTGAATCGGTTATGCGTTTAGCGAGATTACTATTCGCAAAATCATATTCGCCTTCAAAGCGCAGTGGCTCACAGGCTTGATGAAAAATATCGACAATGACTTGTTGCTGCTCTGGGGTGATGTGTTTTTGAAAAAAACCAATTTGCGCTGCAGCCTGGGTCATAAGTGCGCTATCACTGCTCATAGCGCCTTGCATTAACATGTTATAGCCGCTGGATAAATCATCAGAAATGCTGCGGGTAGCGCCAAAATCTAACAGCACAATTTTGTCAGAATCTGCTTGGTACATAAAGTTGGCAAAGTTAGGATCCGTTTGTACCAACTTAAAGCTAAATAGCTCATCTAAAAAAAGACTGAGTAACCGAGTGGCGACTTTATCGCGAATACTTTGCGCCATATTAAGCACCGATTCTATTGGAGCGCCTTCGATAAACTGCATCACTAGAATACTGTCGGTGCTGAGCTGCGAATAAACCCTTGGCACCACAAAGTGTGGCGTATCAGCGACCCAAGTGCGGTATTGCTGCAGTAAATTAGCTTCGTAGTGATAATCAGCTTCGTGGTGTAATTGTGCTTTGGCTTCAGTGAGTAACTTATCAAATTGCACATGGTCGGGCACTAACTGCGCCATTTTTAGCAGGCTGGCGACATTATCAATATCACTGTCGATACTGTCTTTAATACCGGGATATTGAATTTTAACTGCCAGTTTTTCACCACTGTCTAAATAGGCTAAATGTACCTGACCAATAGAGGCCGCTGCAAAGGGGCGTAATTCAAATTGAGCAAAAGGGGTTAACCAATCTTGTCCCCATTGTTGTTTTAGGATCGCTACCAGCTGTTTATGGGGCATGGCTTTGGCGTCATCGCGGAGTTTCGCTAAGATGTCACTGATTTCAGCTGGCAGTAAATCACCACTATCCATAGAGATCATCTGACCCACTTTCATGGCCGCGCCACGAAGTTGCGCGAGCTTTTCAGCCACTTGAGTCATATTCTTGGGAGTCAGTATCAATTGTTGCAACTGAGGTGATTGACCTTTACTGAGCTGTTTGGCGCCTTCAAACAGTACGTTGCCAGCGACCCTTGATGCTAATGAGCCCATTTTACCTAAACGAGATAAACGACTACTGGGTATTTTGGCGACACTGCTCGCGCTATTTCTGTCAGCAACATCTCTATTCATGGACAACTCCGGTACTTGCTCGCGTTATACTGAGTTAGATAATACGCTGGAAATCTATATTCAGATCAGAAGTTTAAAGCATAAAAAAAGGGTAATCTTATTACCCTTTAATATTGCGCTATTTAGTGTCTTTGGTGTCACTAAAACTCAAAGGTGTCTTGCCAACCGAGTAACACACTTTGTAGGCCATGTTTTTGCTCGTAACGCTCAAGCTTTTCAGGGCTGGCATCACCGAGGGCAAGTTCACGATATTTTTTGGCAAACTTAAGCGTTCGCAATAACTCTTGGTAAAAATGCTTACCTAAGTCTTGGCGAATGGCATCTGCGAGTGCATCTGGCAAGAGTGACAGTGCGCGGTCAGTGTGAATTTGGATCACTTCAACACTAAACCACTTATCGTCGAGCTCAATTTTACGCAGGCGCTTTTTCATGTCTTCACGTACCCGAGCATCATCAAACATCATGCGATAAAGCACGGCTTCAGCCAGTACGCTTTCAAGCCCAAGACTAAATAATGGATCCAGTTCTGTTTTAGCGTAAAAGGTTTCAAGCAATACTTTAGTGGCTTCTTGGCTTCTGTGGTCAGTCAGTGCTTTTTGATAATCTTGCCAACCTAGCCACTCATCAGTATCTGGCGGGGTCGAGATTTTTTCCATGAGTATTGGATTGATATCGCCATAGAGTGATTTTTCACTGCCATGCATATGCTTACTCACCGTGGTCAACATGCTCCAGCCTTTTTGAAAGCACTTCATTATGCCATCAGGGGTTTTCAGCAGGTTGATTGAGCCAACGGGTTCGTGACCGGTTAGCGCAATAAGCCCTAGGCTAACCACGCCAATGACATCATGGGCTGCTTGTTCAAGCAAATGCATTTTGTGCTTGTTATAAAACTTATCAGCAAGTTTAAGGCTCATTAAAATCGCTTTCGATTTTATTTGGCTGACATGCTCATCGGTTAATAGTGCTTCACGGCGGCCATGCTCAAGTACCCGACTAAAGTACGGGCCTTGATTGTTATCACGTAATGCTAACTGCATTAACTGGTTTCCTTAATCAAGAAAAGTAAACATATCATCGACTTCAGCGTACTCATCAGCCACTTGGTTTTTATCTTTTGCTTGTAACACCAGTTCATTAACGAATTTACCGATGATTTGTTCCCAACCTGAACTTTCATTACGCAGCAGATTTTTAATCGACTTGGCCACTTCTGGCGCAATTTGTTGAATTAATGCCAATAGGCTGCGGGGATCATCCATCGCTAGGCTATGGGCTTCTTCATCTGCTTGCCAGTTGCTATAACCCACTGTTTCACCATCATCTTCGTCATCATATGAGTCAAAAATAGTGTTGTGGTCTTGCTCGGCTGATGGCGCCAAAATCAACTCAATAAACGGAATGGATAAATAAAACAGTCCTGCAGGATCTTCTGCAATACATTCTAAAATGGCGGCTTGTTTTTCTTCCGTGCCCTGAATACGAATAAGGTAAGTTAAAAACTCAAAGGTATGATGCATTAATTCATCAACATTGGTTTTAATTTGCTCTTCCCAATACAAAGGTTGCTGACAGACGATGTCGCGGATTTGCTCTGGGGTCATCAGCTCAGACATGATCGACGGGCAAGAAATATCATGATGACTGTTGATTTGAGTTAAGGTAACGATATCCATATGTTCAATGACATCAACAAGTTGCTCATCATTCATTGTGTTGGCAATGATCTCGAAGCGCTTACTGGCTTGTTGTGGCTCAACATCAGCGAGATCTTTAATCTCAGCAGCAGTGATTTCAATAAGATTGTTCATTAACGCTCCTCTTCATCATATTGGTCGTAATAGCCTTCTTCATCTTCGCTTTGGCTGTCGTCATCATTGTTGTAAGGATCATAGCCATCGTCGCTATTGCCGCCTTCAGATGAAGCAAAAGACTTACTTGGTGCAACCACGTTATCTTGAGTATTAAGTAGATAAACCACGGCGCAGCTTTCAATTAACAGCTCTTCAGAGTATTTACGTACCGCAAGTACTAATGGCACATCGGCATTGTTGAACTGAACTGTGACTTTAAACTCGTCCCATGTTGGCAATACCGCATTATCAATCCAGCCTGCCCATTTCATTTTGGCTTCGTCAGAAAAACGAATGCGATTAAATAAGGCAACCGGTAAATACTCGGGTACCGCAGCTAGCATCGACGGATCGGCTAATAAAATCTCTTTCATTGAGTTGGTAAATTTAGCTAATGCATCAGGGGTATCGGGATCGTTGTACGATTCGATATTGTCATAGGCATTATTTTTTAACTCATTGATGCGTGAGATATTAAGTGTTTGGCTCATGGGTTTCTCAAGAATAAAATTGGTCCCACAGCTCGGTCATTGCCGCTGTAGGATTGGTCACGATGACATTATTAAAATCTTTAATAAATGCAGTTCTTAATTTTTTATCAGATAAAACATCATAGGCATTTTTAACCCTTTGTAGCTGCTCTGCAGCTTGATGTTTTTCTTCTTCAGACGCGTTAAGCAGTTTATCGGGGTGCAGCTTATTTGATAAACGTTTATAGGCTTTTTTTATTTCGTCTTCTTTGGCACTGGCTTTAACACCGAGGACGGTGAAGTGGTTAATCATATTTTTACCTGTGGCGAATAAACTTGGATGGGCGAGTGCTAATCCATTAAATTATGATTATTTGGTTGCAAATAATAACAGAAATACTGTGTTTCCCATAAAACTATCAGTAAGTTTAGCTTAATACAAAATACACAGGTTAGATTTACCGCAATTTATTGCCAATATTGGGAAGATAAATCGAAAAGCTAAGCTTAGATGCAGCAGTGAATAGCGCAGGGAAATACGATTATTTAGGCTCAAACTAAGTGCAAAATAAGCCCAAGTAAAAGCTTCATGTGATTGAATATGATCTCTAAAAAAGCCAGTTGCTTGGCATCAAAGCGCCGTAATAGCGCTTATTTGCTAAGCGCCAACAATCATCCATAAGGCTTTAATTTAGCATTGCTATTTGATCAATTTAAGTAATGATTTAAAGCGCTCGCCTGTCGCTTGATGTTGCAATTCAAATAAACAAGATTCAGTGTTAGTCAGCTTAGCACCTAAGGCTTGCATCATTTCAATGCCTAAGGCTTTATTGGCCTCAATGCGCGATGACACCGCATCGGCAACTAAATGCACATGGTAGCGATTCGCCAATAAATCCTGACAGGTTTGATAAACACACACATGGGTTTCAATGCCGGCGAGAATAATCTGATTGCGGTTTAAGCGCGTTAACTGCTGCTGAAACTCCTGACACTGCCATGCGCTAAAGTGAGATTTAGCAATCACTTGGGTTGTTTTAGATAAATGCTCGCTCAATTGCGCTGAGGTTGGGCCTAATTTATCGGGCAGTTGTTCTAGCCATAAAATTGGGATATCAAATAATTGCGCCCCTTGGATCAAGATAGCGAGCTGATGATGCAGCGCCGATGATTGCTGCATTACTTGTGCAAGCTTACCTTGCACATCCACAATCACTAATACAGATTGATCCGCAGTTAACATAAAAACTCCTTTGTTTATGGCTCAATAACTGAGTTAGAGTAAACCCTGTTAGGGCGGGCTGACTATAGTCTAAAGGTCGAAGCTTTATCTGCGAGCAAGGATTGATTCTATTTTATTGCTTAGTACTTATTGCAGAAATTCAAGGAAGATATAATGAAAAAACGTATTGTTATTTGTGCCGATGGCACTTGGAACCGCCCAGAGAAAGACCTTAAAAAAGACTTTCCCACCAATGTGCTACGCATTGCCAGAGGCATTAAACCCATTGCCGATGATGGCGTGGCGCAACAGGTGTTTTACGATTGGGGTGTTGGCTCTTATTATGACTCAGTATCTGGCGGCATCACGGGCAGTGGTGTTCAAAAGAACATTATGGATTGTTATCGCTATATCGTGCAAAACTACCATGAAGGCGATGAAATATATCTGTTTGGTTTTAGCCGCGGCGCTTATACCGTGCGCAGTTTATGCGGCTTAATTAATAACTGCGGCATTCTAAAGCGCCCCGATGCTAATCAAATTCAAGCGGCGTTTGAGCACTATAAATCTAAATCAAGACCCTATAAGCCCGACGGCGCAAAATCCATCGCTTTTCGTGAGCAATACAGTTATCCATCACGGCAGGTCAAATTTGTTGGAGTGTGGGATACGGTTGGCGCCATGGGAATTCCTTTCTCATTTTTAGGCCTATTTGAAGATAAAGATGAGTTTTACGACACTAAGCTTGGGCGTAATGTTAGCGTGGCGCGCCATGCTTTGGCCATTGATGAAGTACGTGATGACTTTAGGCCGACCATTTGGCAGCCTCGCACTAACATGAATATTCAACAAGTGTGGTTTGCTGGGGTGCACAGTAATATCGGTGGCAGCTATAAGCCCGATGCTGATCAAAGCTGTTTATCGGATATTGCCCTTAAATGGATGATGCAACAAGCCAGTGAGTTTGACTTAGCATTCGAGACCCATTTGCATGACAGTTTGCGCCCTAATCCTATGGCGACCAAGCATAAGTCTAAAAAGCATGTGTATCGTATTCGTGGTGAATACTTAAGACCACTGACAGATTGTGAAGCGCCGGTGTGGATCCATCAATCGGTTAAACAGCGCTGGGATGCAGATGATAATTATCGGCCTAAAAACTTACAAACTTATATTGATAGCCATGGCTGGCCAGCGGCGCTAATCGAGTAAGACTGCTATCATACTGCCCGACAAATAAGACTGCTCGCTAATAACTAATAACCTTAAAAAACAATTAAAAGGAAAGACATGTTGTCACCAAAATCTCTCGTGTTCGCTATCACAGTTGTAGTCAGCCTTTTTTCAACTTCGGTGCTGGCTGCCAAGGCGACTGTAGAACCCGCTAAACGTATTATTGCATTATCGCCTCACGCGGTTGAAATGCTTTATGCCATCGGTGCGGGTGAGTCCATTGTAGCCACCACTGATCATGCTGATTTTCCGCAAGCGGCTAAATCCATTCCTAGCATTGGCGGTTACTACGGTATTCAAATTGAGCGCGTGTTAGAGCTAAACCCTGACTTAGTCGTGGTGTGGAATAGCGGCAATAAAATGGACGATATCACTCAACTAACTCAGCTCGGTTTTAAGGTGTTTAATAGTGACCCTAAAAGCCTTGATGATGTCGCCAATGAATTAGAGCAACTTGGTGAGCTTACTGGCAATCAAGATAAAGCCGCTAAAGTGGCAGCAAAATATCGTCAACAGCTAGCGGATATTCGCGCTGAAAATCAATTAAAGTCGCCAGTAAAGGTGTTTTATCAATTATGGTCAACGCCGTTAATGACAGTGTCTAAAGGCAGTTGGATAGAACATATTATCGAAGCTTGTCATGGTGATAACGTCTTTATCGATGCCGCCAGTGAGTACCCGCAAGTCAGCGTTGAAAATGTATTACTCACCATGCCAGAGGTGATTTTACAAAGTCAGGATGAAGGAAATGTGATTGGCGTTGACTGGTCACAGTGGCCAGAATTACCCGCGGTTAAGGAACAGCATATCTATCAGCTCAATGCAGATTTACTGCACCGCGCCTCCCCTCGGGCTATTTTAGGTGTTGAAGCCTTGTGTGGTGCATTGGATAAAGTGCGGCGCCTTAGATAAAGTGCGGCGTCTTAGATAAAGTGTGGCGCTTTAGATAAAGTGCGCTAAGCCTAAAGCTGCTTGAATTAACTCATCAATCTAGATTGCCAAAAAGTGTCCGCGCGGACACTTTTTTCATTTTCGGACACTTCTACAATTCAAGCGGACACATTAGATGCTGTCCGCGGACACTTTTAGCTGTCGTTTTTATGATAACAATTCTTTAAGTTGCTAATTAATAACATTATTTAATTTTTGGCACAGCCTGTGCTATATCCAATGCAATATGATTGATAAATGCTGCGGCATTAAGTGCATTCTAGGATTAATGATGATTAAAGATACCAGCGGACAAGATAAGGTTATTCAGCCCAAGCTTACCAATAAGCTAAAAATGCCATTAATGGTGGGCACTGTTGGCTTATTAATGAGTGCGCTGGTGTGGGCTAGCATGGGCCATGACAGCAATATGCGCTCAATTGATGCCACTGACTTAAGACTGGCCACACTGACCCGTGGCACGTTAGTGCGAGATATTGCCACCACAGGCAAAATTGTGGCGGCCAATGCGCCAGTGTTATATAGCACTGAACAAGGCGTGGTGACTATGCTCAGTCAACCTGGTGATTTGGTGGAGCAGGCTCAAGTTGTTGCCCGTATCGAAAGCCCCACATTGCAAAATAGCTATGAACAGCAGCAGTCACTTTATACCGCAATGGAAAGTAATTTAGAGCGCGCCAAGTTGGATGCCCGCCGAGAACAACTCAGAGTCAGCCAAGTGTTAGACATGGCCAAAGTAGACTTAGAGGCGGCAGAACGTGAAAGCCGCCGCGGCGATCAACTGATTGAAAACCGTTTGATTAGCCGAATCGATTTTGAAAAGGGTAAGGATGATCTACACAAAGCCAAATTACTGCACCAGCATGCCATTGCTGAAGTTGACTTAATGGCCGATACCTTAGCATTTGAGCTTAAAAATCATGCCGAAGAAGTGTCTAGGCAGGCGCTCGTGGTCAAGGAGTTAGCCCGTCAACTTGGGGCGCTAAATATTAAAGCCCCAGTGAAAGGCATTATTGGTAACTGGCTGGTGGAGCAAAAAGCCCGTATTGGTGCCAGCAAACCTATTTTAACCGTGGTGGACTTAAGTGCCTTTGAAGCTGAGCTCGCCGTACCTGAATCTTATGCCGATGATTTAGGCATTGGCATGGATGTAGAGCTGAGCTTTGGCAATATCAATGTCATGGGAAAACTGTCCTCAATTTCACCAGAAGTGCGTAATCGTGAAGTCACTGCCAGAGTACGCTTTGATACTGATGAGCCATTGTCATTACGTCAAAATCAGCGCTTATCGGCCCGAGTATTACTTGAAAACCGTCCCAATGTATTAATGGTTAAGCGTGGAGATTTTTTAAATCGCGGTGGTTCAACAGCTTATTTATTGACTGATGATATAGCCCAAAAGACGGCCGTGACTTTAGGTGTGAGAAGTATGAGTCAGGTGGAAGTGATTGAAGGCGGTAAAGAAGGTGATGTGTGGGTGATTTCAGGCACCGAAGCTTTTAGTAACGATGACACTATTCAGCTTAGATAAGCTCAAATTAGATAATCAGAATTTATAAAAACTTAAATTTTATCCAACAAATTTAATCCAAGCTCGGTAAGGATAGGACCATGAAACAATTACAAACTAAACCCTTTATTAGTGTGCTGGCGTTGATGTTGTTAAGTTTAGCGATCAGCTACCGTATTGATGCCAGCCTAGATTGGTTGTCATTCACTTTTCAGCTCATTGATTTAACCGCTCAAGTGTCAGATAGCGCGACTGAAGCCGTTCAGAATGATTTAGTTAACGCCATCATCAAGCTCGATATCTCCTCAGTATTACAGATAGTGGTGATTTTTTAACGTCTATTCAATCATTCCATATCGATCATATATGGAAGGTTAAACAAATTAATTGAACTTGAAGTGGTATGGAATATCGCCGAGTTAAACAAGGAAATACAAAATGTTATCAATGAAAAATATTAGCAAAGTATTTAAAACGGATTTAGTTGAAACCCATGCATTACGTGAGTTTAACCTTGAAGTGGCAGAAGGTGAGTTTGTTGCCGTCACGGGGCCATCAGGCTCTGGTAAAACCACCTTTTTGAATATTGCGGGCTTACTTGAAGGTTTTACTGACGGCGAATATCACCTTGATGGCGTCAATGTATCAAACCTTAATGACAATAAAAGTGCTCAGGTGCGCAATGAAAAAATTGGTTTTATCTTCCAAGGCTTTAACCTTATTCCAGATTTGAATTTAGCTGAAAATGTTGAAGTGCCGCTGCGTTACCGAGGCTTTAATAAAGCCGAACGTAAACGCCGTGTGGAATCAGCATTAGAACAAGTCGGTCTTGCTGCCAGAATGAAGCATTTACCGACGCAACTATCCGGTGGGCAACAGCAACGAGTTGCTATTGCTCGAGCACTGGCGGGTGAGCCACGCTTTTTACTTGCCGATGAGCCAACGGGTAATTTAGACAGCTTAATGGCGAGCCAAGTGATGGAATTATTAGAAAATATTAATCAGTCAGGCACCACTATTATCATGGTAACCCATGATGCAGAACTTGCTCGCCGAGCTCAGCGTAATATCCAAATTGTCGATGGTCAGGTTTGTGACTTTTCCATGTATCAACAAGCTGACCACAGTGTGGTAGCCGATTTACAAAAAGTCGCTAATGACGCCTAACCACTAAGCAGGAGTATCACTATGTTTTTATACTATTGCGATCTGGCTTGGCGCAGCATCAAGAAAACCCCAATGTTGTCATTGCTAATGATATTAGCCATATCCATAGGTATTGGTATTACCATCACCACCTTAAATGTCTATAAAACCATGTCGTATAACCCGGCTGGAGATCGTAGTGAGCAAATTAATTCGGTGCAGTTATGGAGTCAGGGATTAGACTCGTGGGATGGCTTTCAATCTAACCTGACTTATACCGATGTGACCAACCTTCGCAATAATAATGATTTATCTGTTAAAGCGGCCTCTTTTCGAACTGGTTTAGCCATGCAGTCAGAGGATCCTCAAATACAGCCGGTGTTAAAAAGTGTGCGGGTTATCGATAGAGACTTTTTTACTATTTTTGAGGTGCCTTTTTTATACGGTGATCGTTGGGACAAAAGTGTCGATGCTCAACCTGCCTATCAAGTGGTGATAGGTGAGAAACTTAATCAAAGCTTTTTTGATGGGGCTAACAGTGTCGGCAAAACCATTTATTTAAACCGCAAACCCTATCAAGTAGTGGGGGTGATAAAAGATTGGAACCCACAACCGAAATATTACGATCCACTTAATGGGGCGTTTAATGATGCAGAAGAGATTTTTGTACCGTTTTCATTAACCCCACTAGAAGAATTTGATGTTTGGGGAAACACCAATGGTTGGAAGTTTGAGCCAATGCTGACTTATCAAGACAGATTAAATTCTGAAAAAACCTGGATTCAGTTTTGGGCCTTATTACCAACGGTTGCCGACAAGCAACAGCTGCAAACTTGGTTAACGCAATATGTTGAGCAACAACGAAGCTTTGGCCGCTTTACTGATACTGCTAAAACCACAGCAGTATCAGTGCAAATTAGTGATATTGAGAAGTGGTTAGTGGATAGTGAAGTTGTGCCCCGAGATAACAAAATCCTCGTTGGGCTTAGTGTATTATTTTTGACTGTATGTTTAGTCAATATTCTTGGGTTGTTATTGACCAAATTCTTAAAACGCGCTCCAGAAGTCGGCGTTCGCCGCGCCATTGGTGCCAGTCGTGGACAAATCTTCAGTCAATATATGGTTGAGGTGGGCATTATTGGCTTTATCGGTGGTGTGGTCGGCTTGTTATGGGCCTGGGGATCATTAACCCTACTTGAGTCGCAGTTTAATGTTGATGCCAGTGTGGCAGGGCTTGATAGCAGTATGTGGATTATAACCCCGATAATAGCGATTTTAACCGCGGTATTAGCGGGTGTGTATCCTGCTTGGGTCGTGTGCCGCACAAAACCTAGTGTGTATTTAAAAGCGCAATAGCCAACAAAAAAAGGAATTCGACATGTTACATATCAAACCGATTATATCGAGTTTATTGCGCAGTAAGAGCGGCCCTATCTTGTTGCTACTGCAAATTACTCTGTCTGTGGCGATAGTCGCTAATGCCAGCTTCATTATTCATGAACGTTTAACCATGATGCAGCGAGACTCTGGTTATGCTGAAGAGCAAATCTTTAAATTCAATGTTTATAACTTTGACCCTGCCATTGATAACCTTGAGCAAAACAAGGTTGATCAACAAATATTGCGCAGCTTGCCCTATGTGATTGATGCGTCATCAACTAATATGATGCCGTTAAGTGGTGGTGGTTGGTCTGATATTTATAATGATGGCCCTGATGCTGAAACGGCTAAACAAACCCCTAGTTTTGCTTTTTATTTAGGCAGTGATCATCTGCTGAATACTATGGGGGCTAAATTAATTGCCGGGCGCAGTTTTAGACCTGAAGAAATGAATACCAGCTTAGATGATAGCGGTATGCTTGCAATGGTGTCTCAGCCATTTGCTAAAGCGTTTTGGGGCGATGAGTCCCCCATTGGGAAAGTCGTGTATCAAGGTACAAACCCCATTGAAATTATCGGGGTGATTGAAAAGCTGCAAGGCGCTTGGGTTAATAGTGATAACTTTGAATACAGTGTGATACAAAACATTGATTTTAGTGGTCAAAGTGCAAATAAAACCTATATGGTGCGGGCACTACCTGAGCATATTGCAGATTTAGAAGCGGTTATCGTTAAAGCCTTGCATGCTGACAACCCCAACCGGGTTATTGATGATTTTACCTCACTGACAGAACTGAAAGATCGCACTTACAGTAACCACCGTTTAATGGCGACAGTACTGAGTATGATGGTGGTGCTATTGTTATTGATTACTGCATTAGGCTTAACAGGGATGGTGATGTTTAATATCCAGCGTCGCACTAAACAGATAGGTACTCGCCGTGCGTTAGGGGCTAAAAAGCGCGATATTGTCAGTTACTTTATGGTAGAAAACTATTTAATTTGCATTGCTGGCGGCATTATCGGAGGCTTGCTGGCATTGCAATTAGGCCAGCAATTAATGACCCTATATAGCCTGCCTATGCTGCCCAGTGTTTACCCATTTGCCGCCGTCGTGGGCTTATTATTGGTGACCACCTTTGCAGTCATAGTGCCAGCAGCACGTGCAGCAAGGATTTCACCTGCGATGGCCACCCGCAGCGTTTAGAGCAAATGTACCGTAAGATACCCTCGTAAATGAGGCTATTTTACGGTAGTTTGAACCCCATAAGGGCATCCCTAAAAAGAGAACAATGATCACACATGGATAGTATTTTAGTCGTTGATGATAATCATGCCATTTGTAGCGCTCTGACATTAATGTTGGATATTCATGGCTATAAATCATTAAGCTGCGAAACCCCAGAGCAGGCTTTGCAGATAGTGGCAGAGCAAGATATCAGCTTGGTGATCCAAGATATGAACTTCACCCAAGACACCACCTCAGGTGAAGAGGGCAAGCAGCTGTTTTACACCTTGCGGGAACAACAACCCAATTTACCTATCATCTTAATGACCGCTTGGACTCAACTAGAAACTGCGGTTGAGCTGGTTAAAGCAGGTGCTGCGGATTACATGGGTAAGCCTTGGGATGATGCCAAGTTGCTTAATAGCATCAGCAATTTACTGTCGATTTATCATCTATCTAAGAAAAATAATCAATTGTCGCGAGTTGATTCTGAACGCATGAGCGCCATTAAAGACGCTGATTTATGCGGTATGGTATTCGGTAGCGGCGCCATGCAGCGTTGCATAGACTTAGCACTGCAAGTTGCGCGCTCAGATGTGTCGGTAATGATTACTGGCCCCAATGGCGCAGGTAAAGACAAGATTGCTGATATTGTCCAAGCGAATTCATTGTTAAAAAGTAAGCCGTTTATAAAAGTGAACATTGGCGCATTACCAATGGAGTTATTAGAAGCTGAGCTATTTGGCGCCGAAGCGGGGGCTTTTACTGGCGCAAATAAAGCACGTATTGGCCGTTTTGAAGCGGCGGATGGCGGCACTTTATTTTTAGACGAAATTGGTAACTTGCCTTTATCTGGGCAAGTGAAGTTATTGCGGGTATTACAAACGGGTGAGTTTGAGCGTTTAGGTAGCCATCAAACTCGTAAAGTGAATGTGCGCGTGATTAGCGCTACCAATGCTGACTTGGCTCAAGACATTAGTCATGGTCAATTCAGAGAAGATTTATTCTATCGTTTAAATGTCATCGAACTAGCGTTAGCGCCGCTTAATCAACGCATTGATGACATATTGCCATTAGCCAACTTCTTTGTCGGTGAATCATTTTGTTTTGATAAACAGGCGCAGCAAGCGCTATTAACCCATGCTTGGTCAGGTAACGTGCGAGAGCTTGAAAATGTTTGTAAAAGAGCGGTGTTATTGGCTAAATCATCACAACTAAGCATCGCTGATTTAGGTTTATCTCAACAACACACGCTTGCTGAAGTAGATCAAAATCAACACCTTGCAAACGCAATGGCTGCGGATCAAAGTGCAGATACTGTAACTGCACCTGAAACGAGCAACGCTATTTCAGCCAATAGTGTTAGCAATAACACCACTGCTAAAACCATAACTCAAACCACTGCTAAAACCATAAATAAAACCATAAATAAAACCATAACTAAAACCATAACTAAAACCACAGCCGAGTCGGATAAACAGCAGATTGAACAGGCGTTAACGGCTCATAATGGGGTCATTTCCAGAGTCGCGAAAGCGCTCGGGTTAAGTCGTCAAGCACTGTACCGGCGGATGGAAAAGTATGGCTTGTCAGTAAATAAATAATTTTTGCTCAGCAGCGTAGTTATTGAACATCAACTTAGAGAACAAACCTTAAATGAGCCTACGTAACAAACTGGTACTGTCAAATTTAGTCTGCACCTTAGTGTCATTGTTGCTGGCTTACGGTCTATGGCAATGGCTTGGGGATGAGTTGTTATGGGCCGCAGTGGTTGTGAGTTTGGGTTTGTGTTTTTTACTCAGTATGTACCTGACACGTCAACTGGGCGAAAGTTTACAAGCGCTGGAAGTTGGCTTACTTAACTTTAAAGATAACGAATTTAGTGTGTCATTACCTGAATATGCTGAGCCGCAACTAAATGAACTGGCCGATTTATATAATCAAGCCTCGGCCAAGCTGCGCAAAGAGCGGCAGTTTATTTATCAGCGCGAATTAATGCTCGATAAAGTCATTCAAAACTCACCTAACATCATGTTGCTGGTGGATGATAATCAGCGCATTATTTATGCCAACGATGCTGCAAGGCACTTATTTAATCAGGGGATTAGAATCGAAGGCATGCTGCTTTGCGATCTAATTTCAGTATTACCAAGCGCGTTAAAGCAGGCGTTAAATAGTGAGCATGAAGGCTTGTTTTCCATTGATGCCAAAGGCGAAGGGTTAAGCGATGATAGCGCGGGCGACATCGAAACATGGCATATCTCCCGCGGGCAGTTTAATCAAAATAATCAACGTCATCATTTAATTTTACTTAAACAATTAACCAAAGAGCTTAATCGCCAAGAAGTGGCGGTGTGGAAAAAAGTCATCCGCATTATCAGTCATGAGTTGAATAACTCTGTGGCGCCAATTGCCTCAATGGTCAACTCAGGGCGGGTGTTAACGAAAGATTTTGATAACCAAAGATTAGCGCTGATATTTGATACCATTGAAAATCGCACCGCCCATTTAAGCCAATTTATTTGCCATTATGCGCAATTTGCCAAGCTGCCTTTACCGAAAAGGTCGCCTGTTAATTGGGATAATTTCATCGAGCAACTAGCCCAGCAATACCCGTTTCGGTTAACCTCAGCATTGCCGCAAACAGCCATTGGCTTAGACAGTGTGCAATTAGAACAGGCGCTAATAAACCTACTTAAAAATGCCCACGAGTCAGGGGCGGATAAAGATGAGGTCACGCTGGCCTTTTTAGAGGTCAGTCATCCAGCTGTTGGGGTGATGATCACTATTGAAGATAACGGCTCAGGCATGTCTAGCGAGGTGTTGTCCCAAGCCTTATTACCGTTTTATTCCACTAAACAATCGGGCACCGGCATTGGCTTACCATTATGCCGCGAGATTGTTGAAGCCCATGGCGGTCATATCACCATGCAAAACCGCGCTGAAAAAGGCTTAAGCGTTAAACTGTGGCTGCCTAACGAGGCGTGATTAGCGAGTGAAAAACGGCGTTAATTAATAATAAAAGCCCACTAGCTGTCACTATCTCAAGCTAATGGGCTGTTAAGTCTTCAGTGTATTGCAGCGCAAAGCGCGTTATAAATACTCAACTTCCAATGAAATCAGCATCGCATCATCATCTTCAGAGGTGAACTCGGCTTTTAATACAAAGTCATCGCTTTCGACATTAACTATCTCATACCATGCACTGGCTTGATCGCTAAAGTGTGCCAACATAGCTTCACGGGTGGCAGGGATATTAATGGATTTTAAATAAGCCATAAACTGCTCATCTGACTCAATAGGGTAGTTAATACTCTCAGAGAGTTTTACTTTTTGAATGACATTATTGTAATGCTTAACCTGGACATTTTTTGACAGTAAACTCCAAACGCCGTTGTTTGAAAACTGAATAACATTAGGCACAAAACGGTTAACTAGCGCATCGAGCGTGTCGGGTTGATTATTCTCAGTAGGTAAAAGTACTTCAGTTAACTTTTGGGTATTGAGCTCCGAAAATAATATCTCATCATTATCACGGCTGTATTTTCTTGATTTAAAGGTGAAACCTGTGAGCAGTAATTCAGGCTCATCGCTGGTGATAGAAGAAAACTCATCAAACTCTAACGTTAGTAAGTTTTTATGATTGGAGACGATATATTCTTCAGTACTGGTTTGCTTTAAATAATCAAGCTTATTGCGCACTTGCAGCACTTCATCACGGTATCCGGCTTTATCATCAATCAGCCAGTTATTATCAAATCTTTCGTTGTAGCTAATTAAATTTTTGCCATTGTAGTTAAGTAAAGAGCGATCTTTATAGGATATTTGCTGAATTTTATTGTTGTCGATAATAAACCACAGTTCGCGGCCATATAGCCATGCTTGGGATTGATCTTTCAAGGTAAATAAAGCGCTGGCAGGTCCTAGTAATTCAATCAGACGTTGGCTTGAATCATCAATGCTAACCCCGTAGGCGCTAGATAGAGTCACATTAGTTGAAGGAAAGCTCGCTTCTCTTGCAAGGCTAGATAATTCTTGTTCTGACAGTATTGTAATCGCAGGGCTAATTTGTGACTGCGCTACAGTGACTTGTGGCGCTGTGGTCGTTTTGGGTTTAGCTGCAATGCGATTGGTCGTTGCTGCCGTTGAAACGTTAGTGGCTGGCGCCGGCTTTTTAAAGCTAATGGGTTTACGACTAAGTTGATTATAAGCGGTTTTCACCGAAGATAATCGGTCATCTTCGTCGCAAAAATCAATTAAGTCAGCAGTGATAATAATTTTATTGGCTTCAATTAAATTAGTAATAATGACGGCATCGACCCGCTTTTGTTTGGCTTTTTTCTGGATCAGGCGAAAGCTAGTTTCTATCAATTTATCATTTGAGCTATTTTTAAGGGTATTTTCCACATAGATGCCATCGATCACTGTTGGCGTACACACAGGCAGATGATCGAGTATCGGTGGTAACGATTTAGCTGAAACTTGTAAACTGACAAAGAGTAAAATGAGAACCAGTAATCTGTTCATGATTTAGCGCTTCCTTGTGGGTGTTTTTATTATTATCCATCACGAAATAAACGTCATTTCATACACTATGGTTAAAACTAACTAATCAATTAGCCTTCTTTTTCATGAGGTTATTTTTGTTATTCCAATTCATTATGAGCTGGAGTACAAGCTCTAACTTAACAATTCATTAACAATGCTGTCAAAAGATTTTTAGGAATAAGTAGTTAAAAAATGTGCATAAAAACAACTTTTATTGTTTAAGAATGATACAGCTAGGGTGGCGAGTACTCGTGTCATAATCAGCCCATGGTTTATCTATTTATGAGCAATGACTGACAAATCTTGAACGCGTGAAGGTTGCGATCGTGACAGTGGCTCAAATTACAGTGAACAGATCGCTCAGCTAAAGCACTGTTCTAAAGCACTGTTCTAAAGCACTGTTCTAAAGCACTGTTCTAAAGCACTGAGCTAAAGCAAAACTTATCGATATAGCGCATAGAGTGGTTAGACTCATGCTGTCAGTAGGCAGGGTTTCATTGCTGGAAGATTAGCTTTAGTAACCTCAAGCAGGCGCTGTATCAGTTGCATTGGGGAAGTTGTTACTAGGCTGTTATGACTGGCGGCTAATTTAACCAAGGTGTGTTTTTGATTTTAAAGGCTTAATAATGAATCACTTTGTTTAAAATAAATTCTGATGACTGTGCATAAGTTACTAGTAACGGTTTTGCAGGATGAAATGGTCCATGGCTAATCAATCATTTATAAAGCATTAGCTGGATAAAACATTGGGCTTAAAAAGTAATTAATGATTTACTAGTCATTAATGACCTTAACTTACTCGGGCTACTTTATGCAAACGTTACTGATTTGTCTGTTTGTCACAATCTTATTACCCTATTTAGCCAAGGGGCCAGTTGCAGTGGCAATGGCAAAACTCGGTGGTTATGACAATGCACATCCGCGGGCACAGCAAGCTAAGCTAACCGGTTTTGGCGCAAGAGCATTAGCAGGGCATCAAAATGCCTTTGAATCTTTGATCGTTTTTGGTTTATGCAGTTTAACCGCGATCGCAACTGATAATGTTAATGCCACGGTTTCGACGTTAGCGATAGTGCATGTGGCTGCGCGAGTGGTCTATCACTTGCTGTACTTAAAGGGCTTATCAACGATGCGATCACTGGCTTGGTTTGTGGCAATTTTCTGTTCATTTGGCATTTTTTGGCAAGCTTTTTAAACTTAGAAAATCTTAAACTTCTTTACTCGATATGAAGCTATCTACAATTTATCCTTAAGGTCAAATACTGGCATAGTAAAAAATTCATCATATAATTCTTATACCTATTGCTATCAATTAGGTTTATTAGAGGCGCTGCTATGTATACCGAGCAATTGATGATGTTAATCGCCGTATTTGAACGAGCAGCCTTAATGCTGATGCTGCTGTTTTTACTCACTCGCACTCGCAGTTTTCAAAAAATCATCACCAAACCAAATCGAAAACCGATTGAGATGGCGATGATGTCGCTGTTATTTACTTTATTTGCGGTTATGAGTACCTACACCGGCATTGAGGTCGATGGCTCCTTGGTTAATGTGCGTATTATTGCGGTGTTATCTGGTGGCATCCTTTTTGGCCCTTGGGTAGGGATCCCAGCCGGTATCATTTCTGGGCTGCATCGTTATTTAATTGATCTTGATGGCGCGACTTCAACCGCCTGTTTAATATCGAGTATTTTTGCAGGCTTTCTGGCAAGTTGGATACATCTAGGTGTCGATAAAAAACACTATACCTGGTATGGCATTTTAGCGGGGGTGATCTGCGAGGTGCTGACCATGGTGCTGATAGTGGTGTTTTCAGATGATTATGAGCAGGCGCTGGTGATTGTGCGTCACATTGGTTTGCCGATGATATTGGGCACTGTGTCCATCGGGCTGATTATCAAGTTAGTGCAAGATATTGATGATGAAAAAGATTGGATTGCTGCGCAGCAGGCAAAATTGGCCTTAGATATAGCCAATAAAACCTTACCTTATTTTCGTCAAAATGATCGTCAGTCGTTAATTGCGGTATGCCAGATCATTCGCCTTGATACTCAAGCGGATGTGGTGGCGATAACTGATACTACCTCAGTACTGGCTTATGTGGGTATAGGCCAAGAAAACTACCTAGAGCCCCACAATAAAATTAACGAGATGACCGAACAAGCCGTTGCCACAGGCAAACAAATTATTAGCAATAACCTTGATGCCCATGACTTTCATTCATTGTTAATCATTCCATTAAAGGAAAACAATGTCGTTACTGGTACCTTAAAAATATTTTACCGTGAGCCTTATCAAATTAAGTCCTCACTGCGGGAAATGGCGGTGGGATTATCGCAGCTGATTTCTACCCAAATGGAAGTGTCGCGCATCGAACAGTTAAAAACCATGGCCTCAAAAGCAGAGTTTTCGGCGCTGCAAAGTAAAATTAATCCGCATTTTTTATTTAACGCTCTCAATGCTATCTCGACGTTAATACGTATTCGACCTCAGCAAGCTCGAGAGTTGATCGCCAAGCTAGCGGACTTTTTACGCTTTAATTTAGATCACACCGATGAGCTGATAGATATCCAAGAAGAGCTGCAACAGGTGCGGGATTATGCCGCGATTGAGCAAGCGAGGTTTGGGCCTAAATTAACCGTCAGCTTTGATATTGATGATGTACATACTTGTGTGCCAAGCTTACTGATACAGCCGCTGGTGGAAAATGCCATTTTACATGGCATTCAGCCTGCCTCGTACCCTGGCGAGGTGGTGATTACGGTTAAAAAGCAGCAAGATGATCGGGTTAAAATTACCATTCGTGATACTGGGGTTGGCATCGATCCGGCTTTGATTGCTAAGTTGCACCAAGGAACCATAGACAGCACGAGCATCGGCTTGATGAATGTACACCAAAGGTTAAAGCTACTCTATGGTGCAGGCTTAGAGATTACTGCGCTGACAAAAGGCACTGAGATGTCTTTTTTCATTCATTAGTAGACTATAGGGGTAACTATGCTAAAAGCCTTGATTGTAGAAGATGAATACCTAGCACGAGAAGAGCTGAGTTATTTGATCGCAACCCATAGTCAGATTGAAGTCGTGGCGAGTTTCGATGATGGCCTTGAAGCGTTTAAATACCTGCAAAGCAATAAAGTGGATGTGATATTTCTTGATATTAATATTCCCTCTATTGACGGCATGTTATTGGCGAGAAACATTCATCAATTTTCTGAAAAGCCGCATATCGTGTTTGTGACTGCCTATAAAGAGCACGCAGCAGATGCCTTTGAGTTAGAAGCATTTGATTATTTACTCAAGCCTTTTAATGAGCAGCGGGCTATTGGGGTGTTACATAAACTTGAGCAAGAACAAGCTCAAAAACACCTACCCGCAGCGGATGTTAATGTCGACCTTTTGCCAGTGAACGCTGACAAGCCCAAGGTCAGCCTTAATCGGACCATTAATTTAACCCAAAATAATCGCATTGTGGTCAGCTATGTTAATGATATTTATTATGCGGTTGCCAACGAAAAAATCACTGAGGTATATACTCGCGAAGGGGCGTTTCATGTGCCTTATACCATCACTGACTTGATGGAGCGCTTACCGAGCGAATCGTTTTTTCGCTGCCATCGCTCCTATTGCATTAATATCGATAAAATTCGTGAGATCATCCCTTGGACCAATAGCACCTATCTGTTAAAACTGCGCGATATTGACGGTGAAGTGCTGGTGAGTCGCAGTAACATAAAAACCTTTCGAGCACTGATGAACTTATAACCGCTGCAGCCATTGGTTAGCTAACGACCTATTCAACACCATCTAACCATAACGACGACTCAAAAAGACGACTCCCAAAACGATGCAACCCCCTTGCTACTGCAGGTAAACTCACTCAGCATTTAACCCCCATAAATGCATTTCATGCCGATATATTGCATTTGATGCCGCTATTTTACAGCTCATGTTTTAGTTAATTCAGACTATTGTCTTCCTCTCAAAAAGCCGTATTTTGACCGCCATATTGTTAAATTAATCATTAATTATTGCTGTGGAGAGTGACACTATGTCAGCACAAATATCAAACCGAGCGCGTATTATGACGCTTATTGGTACCATTTTGGCGCAGTTCGCCTTGGGTTCGGTATACACATGGAGCTTATTCAATGCCCCATTAGCTGAGAAGCTGTCACTTCCAGTGAGTAACGTGGCGTTTACTTTCGGTATTTTAAGCTTATCACTGGCCGTTGCCTCGTCAGTGTCGGGCAAGTTACAAGAGCGCTTTGGGGTTCGTAATGTCACCATTGGTGCTGGGTTATTAATCGGCGCGAGCTTATTTCTTACTGCGCATGCAGATAGCCTATTAATGTTATATGTATGTGGCGGCCTGTTAGTGGGGTTTGCTGATGGTACTGGTTACCTAATGAGCCTATCTAACTGCGTTAAATTATTCCCTGAACGTAAAGGTTTAGTGTCTGCTTGTGCTATTGGTGCATACGGCCTTGGCAGTTTAGGCTTTAAATACATCAACATGTATATGCTGACCCATTCAGGTTTGGCGATGACATTTGATACATGGGCTGTGATTGCCATGGTGCTAGTCATTGCGGGTGGATTAATGATGAAAGATGCCCCCATTCAAGAAGTATCAACCGCAGAAAACAGCGTCGCAAACAGAGACTTTACACTGGCGCAAGCAATGAAATCATCACAGTTTTGGGTACTAGCATTAATCTTTTTAACCATCTGTATGAGTGGCTTATACGTGATTGGCGTGGCAAAAGACATTGGCGAAGGTTATGTACATTTAAGTATGGCAACAGCAGCATCTGCAGTAGCAGTGATTGCGGTGGCTAACCTCTCAGGTCGTTTAGTTCTTGGTGTGTTATCTGACAAAATGGAGCGCATGAAAGTCATCAGCATTGCGCTTATTGTATGTTTAGTGGGTGTCGGTTCGCTGTTATTTGTTCACTTAAATGCGTGGAGCTTTTACTTAGCCGTTGCCTGTATCGCCTTTAGTTTTGGTGGCACCATTACTGTGTTCCCATCGCTAGTGAGTGACTTCTTTGGCCTTAACAACTTAACCAAAATTTATGGCTTTATTTATCTTGGCTTTGGTATTGGCAGCATCATTGGCTCTATTGTCGCTTCGTTATTTGGTGGCTTTGTACCGACTTTCTATTTAATGCTAGGACTGATCGTATTATCAACCGTCATCTCTTTTATGGTGAAGTTACCGCAAAACAAGCCAGCTGTAGCCATGGCTAGCTAGTTTTAATTACGCTATTGGGACCAAGTGGTCTGAATATCGCGTTGAGCTTTTTAGTTCCAACCTCCTTTACGCCGCAGCAATGCGGCGTTTTTTTTGGCGCATATCCCCCCAGTTGCAGCGCATTATTAAAGGAAGTATTTTCATGGTAAATCCAAAGCGTGAGTATACAGATAGTGGTATTGTCGTTATTAGGCTAAATTCTATTCAAGCTATTCATATAGTGAGTATAGTTAACCTAATCTAGGTTTAAGCGTTAGCTTAACGATACATTAAGGTCATTTATTGGAGAAATTTCTAAATAAAACCGCCAATAAAGAAGCCATTAAGATTGCTTTAGCAATTTCGGCTTCTATTTGCTGTGCCTTGTGGCTGCAATGGGAAAAACCCTATTGGTCAGCTATGGCGGCTTTAGTGATGGGGATGAACGAGTCTTTTGGTCATGCGATTAAAAAAGGCCGCCACCGGCTTTTAGGTACAGCTATCGGTGTTAGCGCAGGCATTGTATTAATTAGTTTCTTGTCTCAAGACCGCTGGTACTTTTTAGTAGCCTTGTGTGTGATCATGGCTTTTTGCGTCTTTATGGCCAGTGATAAAGACTATGGCTATATCTACACCACTAGCTTTACGGTATGCATTATTGTTGCTTCTGTTGGCGGCTTTGATAGCCAGACAACCTTTGATATTTTATTGTTGCGAATACAAGAAACCGTGCTTGGGGTCATTATTTTTTCGGTGGTTTTTCGGCTTCTATGGCCAAAAGGCACTGAAGATGCGTTCTTTTTGCTGTTTGGTCAAACCCATAAAAAGCTTATGAGTGATTATGAGAGTTTAATTAGTGACATCGCTAGCGGAAATAGCGCTAGTTTAAACCTTGATTATCAGTATTATACTAACAACATTAATAAGTTACATGAGTATTTAAGTGTGCCACTTAAGGGGAGTTACCAGCTACAACATAGACGACATCAATGGTTGAACCTGGTTAAAGCAATATCAGTAGCGCAGTATTACCTTAAACTCATCAAAACTAACCTGCAAAATTCAACCGCTGACTCTAAACAAAAAGCTTATCAGCACGATAAACAACAAACGTTATTAAAACACTGCATCAGCTATTTGCAGGGGATTAATGGTCTGCCCCATGACAATGGTAAAAACAATCCCCAAGCTGCTACAGCCGAGTGTCCTCAAGATATTTTACTGGCTTATGAGTCTTTATCTGAGCAAGCAAAGCCTGCATTGATAAACAAGAAGAATTACCGTCTAGATAGCTATAAAGCATTAAAGTCACAGTGTATTTTTATTACCGCATTGCTGTTATGGATCTATATTCCAATACCTGATAGCTACTTGTTTCCCATGAATGCGGGTATTTTTGCCTGCTTATTAAGTACCATGCCCGACGGGGTGCTTAAGCATTGGATGTGGGGGTATTTGGGCTTTGGGTTAACCTTTATTGCCCAATATGTGCTGATAATGCCGATGATGACAGAGATTTGGCAGCTAGCAGGATTTTACTTTATTAATATGTTTGTCATTTGGCGTATTTTTTCAAAACCTCAGTTTATTATCCATCGCATTATCGGCGGCAATTTAATGATGATGATGACAATGGGCGCTTTACATCGTGTGCCAAGTTACAGCATCGAGACTTCTTTAAGGATGTTGATCTATATTATGATGAGTTTAATTGTGGTGCAGTTTTATACTCACCTGTTCAGCAAAGTAATCACTAAAGCATAAGTAGCGCAGAGTTTATCAAGCCTTTTGGAGGACGACATTTATTAATAACAGATGATTTAAGTGGGCTAAATTGCAAAGCCCAGTATGTAAATATTTCAGACTATAATTTTTGTATGGTGTTAATTATAAATTTACATTTTAAAGTGAGTGTATGTTCAAGCGTCAACCTTTAACCTTTCACAGGGGATATCGATGCAAAAGTTTTTAATCAGTTTGATGATTATCATGGGAGCCAGTGCTTGCTCTCCTGCTACGCCTCCTCAAGCCATTGGCACCTTAGAGCGTGATAGAGTCACATTTACCGCCACCGCCAATGAAATTATCCGTGAACTCCCTGTCATAGAAGGTAGTTTGGTTGAGGCAGGGCAAGTATTGGTTCAGCTTGATACTCAAAATCAACAAGCGATATTGGCCAGTGCCAAAGCAAATGAAGCCAAATCAATTGCCTATTTACTCAAATTAACCAATGGTGAGCGTCCTGAAGATATTGCCGCTGCTCAGGCAAATGTAGCCCAAGCACTGGCGCAATTTGTTGAGGCTCAAAAAAGCTTTCGCCGCCAAGCTGAGCTGGTAGAACGTAAGTTAGTGAGTCAATCTGAAATGGACTCTGCGCTGGCTAATCGTGATGGCGCCCAAGCATCTTTAAATTCAGCTCAGGAAGAATTTAGCAAGCTCACGGCAGGTTCACGAGTAGAGGATATTGAGCAGGCTAAAGCTGATCTCGCGGCCACTCGGGCGGAGTTAGCGCTGCAATCGCAAAAGCTAAATGAGCTAACCATAGTCGCTACCCGTGACGGTATTTTAGATAACCTCCCTTATAACTTAGGTGAACGTGTAGCCATCAATGGCGTGGTGGCAGTGATGCTAGCTAATCGTGTGCCTTATGCACGAGTTTATGTTCCTGAGCCCTATCGTATTCACTTTGTACCGGGTAAAAATGTCACCGTTCATGTGGATGGAGTGGCTAAAGCCTTAAAGGGTAAGGTGCGCTGGGTATCACATGAGGCTTCTTTTACCCCCTATTACGCCCTAACAGAAAACGAACGCTCAAGACTGATGTACCTTGCTGAAGTTGATTTGGAAGAGGCGGCAGCTCAATACCCTTCAGGTGTACCTTCCCAAGTTGATTTGAATTCACTTAATACCGCGGTGGCGGAACATGAGTGAATACGCCATAAATGCCAGCAATGTGGTAAAGAAGTTTGCCGATTTAACCGCGATTGATAATGTCACATTACGTGTACCTAAAGGTTGTATCTATGGCTTTTTAGGCCCTAATGGCTGTGGCAAGTCCACTATGATCAGGGTGTTAACTGGCTTATTAAGTCCAACCGCGGGCGTGGTGAATGTACTTGGGTTATCGATTCCCAAACAGGCTGAGCAGCTTAGATTAAAAATTGGCTATATGACGCAAAAGTTTTCCTTATATGATGATTTAACGGTTGAGGAGAATTTGCAGTTTGTCGGGCAAATTTTTGGGATGAACACCCATGCTTTAAATGAGCGGCTTCAGGCGCAACTTGATACCTATGGCTTAGATACCATTCGCCATCAAAGGGTTGCGGGTATGAGTGGTGGACAAAAGCAGCGTTTATCCTTAGCCAGTGCCACTATGCATAGCCCTGAACTGTTATTTCTTGATGAACCCACCTCGGCGGTAGACCCTGAAAATAGGCGCGAATTTTGGGAGCAATTGTTTGATTTATCTGAGCAAGGCACCACCATTTTAGTCACCACCCATTACATGGACGAGGCTGAGCGTTGCCATCGTTTAGCTGTCATGGAGGCCGGTATTATTCGAGCAGACGGTGAGCCAGAAACCCTAATGGCAGAGATGGGGGTGAATGTAGTAGAAGTAAAAGCGCCGCAATTAAGGGCGCTAAAACTGAAATTATTAAGCAGTGAACATGTGCGCACCGCTGCCCAGCAAGGTGTGCGTTTAAGAGTGTTGGTTTATCAAGAGATTATCGATCCCATTCAATGGTTAAAAACCACCTTTGCAGAACTTGCTGACGCCGATATCAATCTTGCGCGCCCAAGTCTTGAAGACGTATTTGTGTGCGTAACGGGGGAAGGGCACCAATGATATCTTTGCCTCGCTTGAAAGCGGTGATGGTAAAAGAGCTGCGTCAGTTAGCTCGGGATCGGATCACTTTTGGGATGGTGGTTATGATCCCACTGATCCAGTTATTACTGTTTGGTTACGCCATTAATACTGATATACGCCATATCCCCATCGCGGTGGTAGATCAAAGCCAAAGCACAGCAGGTAGAGTCATTACCGAGTCGGTCAAAGTTACCCAAGTTGTTGAGGTGACCCAGCGATATGCAACAGTACAGGAAGCGGAATTAGCCATTAAGCAAGGCGTCGTTAAAGCTGCACTAATCCTGCCCCATGATTTAACCCAGCGGATGATGCAAGATCGGGTGTTAGGTCAATGGATTGTGGATGGCTCAGACACCATGATAAGCGCCGCGATTTTGGCATTACAATCCATGCCATTAACTGACTTTGATTTTGATATTAGGCCGCCCACGGTAAATACATTCGAAGTGGTACTTTATTACAATCCCACTCGTCGCTCAGCAGTCAATATTGTGCCTGGTTTGTTAGGGGTTATTTTGACTATGACTATGATTTTATTTACCAGTACGGCCATTGTGAGGGAGCGTGAACGGGGAAATCTAGAGTTTTTAATCACCACGCCGATCACCGCAATGGAGTTAATGATAGCCAAAATCGTGCCGTATATTTTTGTGGGGCTAGTGCAGGTAGTGATTATTTTGGGTTTGGGTCATGGCATATTTGATGTACCCATTAATGGTTCGTTAGCGCAAATTTTAGCTGGCACCTTATTGTTTATTTCTGCCAGTTTATCGCTAGGGTTAATGATTTCTACCATAGCTAAAACCCAATTACAGGCCATGCAAATGACGGTGTTTGTATTATTACCGTCTATTTTATTGTCAGGGTTTATGTTCCCCTATGAAGGTATGCCCGTCGCCGCGCAGTGGATTTCAGAGACCTTGCCAGCAACACACTTTATGCGCGTTATTCGCGGAGTGGTATTGCGCGAAGCCAATTTGATTGATTTATGGCGCGATACCTTATGGCTTGCATGTTTTACCGTAGTCGGATTAATCATCGCCTCTAGTCGCTTTAAAAAGAATCTAGATTAAGGCTATTTATTTGCTGTCACAGGCTGATTGTAGTGGCATAGTGAATCTGGCCACTGATTTGTAGTTAAACGCACTCTTATAATAGAAAACTTATCGTAAACTTTTCAAAAATTACATTAATTACTAACTCGGAAATGTCCGTGCGACCTGAGGTCGTATGAAGCGCTGTTTACCGCGATAAGAGTGAACCATCTGTATCACCGGATGACCCTAAGACTCTGAATAAAGCAGCGAGTCTGATAATGTAACAAAGTTCGGTTTTATAGCTGAGTGGGAACTGAATCGTGAGAGGACGTTCTTCCTGATAACCACAATCGGGTAAGTGCTAGGGTGTCAGTATGATGAACGTAAGTGAATCCATGTAAGGTGCGTTATACGAGAAGCAGCGGAAGTGGTTTGTACGCTGTGGCCAAAATGGCAATGAGAGTTGGAACTGACGTTGCGCGACATACGGAACAGGGTAAGCCTGTATTGCTCCCTTTGGGAAAGCGGTCTGCAAAGGCCGCCGATAGTCATGCAGGTAAAGGAGGCTAGAAAAAGCGAATGCCGCATTGTAATGACGCGGATACAGGTTGTTATCTGGCGCGAAAGCGAGCTGACTTCTAGCTGGTCTCCCGTTGCAAGATGATTTGAAGAACTTTATTCAAGGAGAAACGCAAATGATGACTTCAATTGAAGTTAGTGCATCCCCTGAGAATGTTCAATGGCAATCCATTAATTGGAAAGCGGTTAAGCAACATGTATTAAAGCTTCAAATGCGCATTGCAAAAGCAACCCGAGAAGGTAAACACGGCAAGGCGAAAGCATTGCAGTGGATACTTACCCACTCAAAATCAGCAAAATTACTTGCTGTTAAAAGAGTTTCTCAAAATAAAGGCAGCAAAACACCAGGCGTTGACGGCATCATTTGGAACAGTGATGCTCGTTGTATGACTGCGGTGA
>NZ_MPHK01000016.1 GCF_001957135.1 Shewanella sp. UCD-KL21
ATTAGCAGTCGTTTCCAACTGTTATCCCCCTCGACTGGGCAGATCCCTAGGCATTACTCACCCGTCCGCCGCTCGTCAGCAAATTAGCAAGCTAATTCCTGTTACCGCTCGACTTGCATGTGTTAGGCCTGCCGCCAGCGTTCAATCTGAGCCATGATCAAACTCTTCAATTAAAGTTTTGTTGAAACATCCACTCTTATAAATAAAAGCTTCGTTTCGGCTCAATGAATTCTGATTTCGATTTAAAGACTCGGAAGAATCTCTAAAACGTTTGTTACATATTGCTATGAACACTCATTGTTACATTGAGTAATAATTTTGATTGCATCCTAAGATGCAATTTCGATTAACTTAATGCCTGTGAATGTCCACACAGATTTCTTGTTTGATTTGTTAAAGAGCGTTGATATCAATTTTTCAGATACCGCCGTTAGACGCTAGGTCGTTGGCTTGAGGAGGCGTATTTTACACTTCCCGCTGTTGGCGTCAAGTCATTTTTAAAGTTAATTTAAAATGCTTTTCAACCGGTTAATTATGATGCTTTAAAAGCAGCTTAATTAACGCTAACACCTTGAGGCTATTGGCCTGTCGCCGTGTCAGTGGATGCGCATTATAGGGAAGTTAAGATTTAGCGCAAGGGCTTTTATGAAGAAAAATGCCTTTACCTGTTCGCTTGCTGAGATTTTAAACTAATCAGCTAGTTTTTATGCATTTTTAGGCGCCAACAGCGACTTTTTGGCTTTATACTGGGTGCAATTAAACAAATCAGGGATTTTATATGTTTAGCTCTATTCGTTCTTATCAAGGTATTCACCCTCAATTGGCAGATAATGTCTATGTAGATAGTGCAGCAGTTTTAGTGGGTGATATCGCCCTAGATCATGATGCGAGTATTTGGCCTATGGTCGCTGCCCGTGGTGACGTGAACATTATTCGTATTGGCAAGCGTAGTAATGTGCAGGATGGATCAGTACTTCATGTGACCCGTAAGTCTCCATCAAAGCCTGAGGGTAATCCGCTGATCATTGGTGATGATGTCACGATTGGCCATAAAGCGATGTTACATGGTTGCACGGTTGGTAATCGGGTCTTGGTTGGCATGGGAGCCATTTTATTGGATGACGCGATTGTTGAGGATGATGTGATTATCGGCGCAGGTTCTTTAGTGCCACCAGGGAAAGTACTGCAAAGTGGTTTTCTGTATGTAGGAAGCCCTTGTAAACAGGTTCGCCCTTTAACTGATAATGAAATGGCTTTCTTACCACAATCAGCTGATAACTATGTCAGATTGAAAAATGAATACTTAGTGGATCTGCAGACTACAAGATAATTCTAATTGTGCCCTACTCATGTGATACAAATATAAGTAGGGCTATTATGCTAGAAATATTGCTTGGGCGATGCTTGAGTGTATAAAGCGATAAGACTCTTATGATGAGACTCTTATATAGTAATGTTTCCCTGCTGATCAAAGTCTTCTGCTTCTATCATCTCTTCGGCTATATCTTCTAGATCAAAACGTACTCGCTCGAATAATGCAAATGCTTGTTCTGCTTGCATGGATTGCTCAGTTGCGGTTTGTTGACCGCTTAGCTGTAACAACCTTTCCTTGCTAACAATGCAATTGATATTCATGCCTTGTACTTGACCAATAAACAGCATTGTTTGTTGTTGAGTATTCCATTCAACGAGATCGGTAAATATTACACTTTGGTTCATCTTAAATACTCGGTGTTTTAAGTGGTTTACTTAAGTAGTTTTACTTGAGTTGTGCTCTTAGGGTTTCATGGATAGCCTGAGTAGCCGGTTTAACACCACGCCAAATATAAAAGCTTTGGGCAGCCTGTCCCACCAGCATTCCCAAACCATCGGCCACGGATTGTGCGCCATTTGCTAATGCCCATTGGTTAAATAAGGTAGTCTCGGCACCATATGACATATCATAGCAGCAGGTGTGACTTGCTATGATCTGCTCTGGTAATTTAATCAACTCACCAGCTAATCCGGCTGAGGTTGAGTTGATGACAATATCAAATGCTTCATTTAAGTCATCAATGGGTTTAGCATCTACCTTGCCATATCCAGTAAAAATACTTTGCAAGGTTTGTGCTTTAGCATAGGTGCGATTACAAATAGTGACTTCTGCTTGCGACTCCAGCAGAGGTTTAAGGCAACCTCGTGCTGCACCACCCGCTCCAATTAACAATACACGCTTACCCTTTAAATCACCAAAGTGCTGCATAACATCACTGACTAAACCAATGCCATCGGTATTATCACCACGGATGCGTCCATCAGCTAAATAGATAAGGGTATTCACGGCACCTGCCAGTTTTGCAAGATCGCTTAACTCATCACATATGGCATAAGCTTGCTCTTTAAAAGGCGCGGTGACATTGGCGCCTTTACCACCGTCATTGAAAAAAGCCATTAGGGATTGAGAGAACTGATCCACAGGTGCAAGAATTGCTTGATAGCTAATGTCCTGCCCAGTTTGACGCGCAAACTCAGTATGAATGAATGGCGATTTACTTTGAGCAATTGGATTGCCAAATACAGCATACTTATCGGTCATTAACTTTCTCTATTCCCTAATGATTAATTCAACTTATGTGCATGGCTTATTGCGTATAAGCTTGTGGCATAGTCGACTTCTGGATATAGCGGTCGCGAAGCTCATCTTGGCGACTTTGCATGTTTTGTACTTCACCGTTAATCCACATTGTTTGAATCGCACTACTGTATTCAAATGGGTCGCCGCTCCAAAGCACCATATCTGCTGGTTTTCCTGTGGCAATTCGGCCAGCATCTAGATGGAAGATATCGGCCACGTTAGCCGTTATTGATGCCATCGCTTGATTATAATCCATGCCATTGGCAACCGCATTACCTGCTGCGTAACGTAAGCCATAAATGCCATGGGCATCACCCGGTGTCGCCAGTATCACTTTGACCCCAGCTTTACTTAATTTTCCGGCGTTATCCAGTGAATTATGTAAAGAGTCAAAACTTTCAGGTAAATTGCGCATCGCATCCATAACCACAGGAATATTAGCTGCCGCCAATTGCTCAGCAACCACAACGGCATCGGCAGCTTCAAGTAATACCAAATCGAGGTTAAAGCGAGCTTTTAAGTCAATTAGCTGCAAGATGTCACTGGCTCTGTCGACATCAACCACCATGGTTATCTCACCAGCAAGCACTGCGTTAAGGAGTAACTCTTCTTTGCTTGGCGGTTTTGTTGCATCGGCTTGTTTGTCCGCAGTTAATGCTGTTTGCCTTGCTTCCAGTTTATTGATCAGTTGCTGCATACCGATAATACGTGAGCCTTCATGCACTGCACCTAACTGTACTAGCACGGCTTTTTCAGTTGCAACCACACTATCCCAGTTTCCTGTTAGCTCGACTTCAATAGCTTGGCCTGAAAAAATAGACTCTCCACCACCTGGTACCACGATATTACGGGTAATGCCGCCTTTGCGGGCAAAGGCGATTGCGCTACTTTTAGGGTTAAAGGCTAAACTTGGGTCGAAGGTGATATCTGCGTCTTTAGCATTGACGTCACGGGTTATTTTTTCTTGACCAATTTCTACCAAACCTAAGTAGTTCATTGAGCCAATAAAGCCTGGGGTTAACACACTGCCCTTGGCATCAATAATATTATCCGCAATAACAGCTGAGTCATTGGGCTGCTTGGCATTTACAGCGATGATGTTGCCATCTTCAATGACAACCGTAGCACTATCAAGCACGCCTTGTTCTGTTGAGGTATATACCTTAACGTTAGTAATTGCCGTGGTTGCAGCAGACGCGATGATTGGGGTCAAACTCGCGAGCATAGCGCCAACGACCAGTGATTGGTTAAACTTTTTCATTGTATTGCTCCTTATTGTTGACCTAGCATGAAATCACTTTTAGCGCGGTAAGCATCGTCTTGATGATCAAACACTTTGGCGCCATCGATAAACACTTGCTCAGCTTTGGCATACACACTAAATGGATTGCTATTCCAAATTACCACATCGGCGTTTTTACCCACTTCAAGGGAACCGGTTTTATCTGCAATACCTAATGACTTGGCCGCATTCGAGGTGATCCAACCAATAACGTGTTCTTCTTTTAGATCAAAACCGTTTTGATTAGCACTATGCATAATTTTGGCGGTTTCTTGGTTAAGGCGCTGAATGGTCACGCTAGAGTCGGAATGCACCACAGCGCAGGAGTTGTTAACCGCATCTACGATGGCTGCATTTTCAACCACCATGTCATAGGCTTCCATTTTAAAGCCCCACCAATCAGGCCACATTGCGGCGCAGTTACCATTTTCAGCTAACAACTCAGCTATTTTATAACCTTCAATTGCATGGTGGAATGTACCGGAGTGATAGTTAAACTCTTTGCCTAAATCCACCATCATCGCCATTTCTTCCGCTTTATAACAATGGTTATGAATTAAAATGTCACCCTCTAACACGCCGCGTAAAGTGTCTTTGGTAAGATCTCGCTCTGGCGCTGATGGGTTTAAACCAGCAGCATAATCCGCATCATATTTATCCCAAGCTCGCTTGTACTCAGTGCCCTCAATGAAAGCTTGACGATAACCCGCCATATTACCCATTCGGGTCATGGGCGCTTCTTTACGCTTTCTGCCATAGGCACCTTTAGGGTTTTCACCACAGGCCATTTTCAATCCATAAGGGGCTTGGGGGAACTTCATGCCTTGCATGGTGGTTGCTGGGATGTTTTTTAAGGTCACCCCGCGACCACCAATTAAATTGGCAGAGCCAGGTAAGATTTGTAAAGTGGTGATACCACCTTCACGGGCACGATTAAACCCCGGATCTTGCGGCCATACGCTATGCTCTGCCCACACTTCAGCGGTATTGGGAGAGGTCACTTCGTTGCCATCGCCATGGGCATCTGCGCTAGGGCTTGGATACACGCCAAGGTGGGAGTGAACATCTACAATACCTGGGGTTATCCATTTACCGCTAGCATCAATCACAGTGACATTGTCTTGACTTAATTGCCTGCCAACCGCATTAATTTTGCCATCCATCATTAGGACATCAGCGCCGTCGATTCTTTCACCTGTACCTGTTAGCACAGTAGCATTAATCAGCAAGGTCGATGTTCTTGGCATCACTTGGTAAGTACTTGGGTAGGGATTTTTATTAATACTAACTTTAGGGTCTTGCTGGGCTGAGTTACAGCCAAGCAGGGCTGTTGAAATCGCAATTACAATTAATCTTGGTGCCATCTTGGCCATGATCTCGGTCCTCGTTATTATTGTTATTAGAACGCCTAAGTTATCCGATAAGCATCTGACATCACAACAGATAAATTTAGCAAAACATTAACAAAATATGTTTATGGCTTAGTAAAGCGAGAGATATAAACGGGATTAATCGTTATAATCAAGCCACTTTCATTACTTGTACTCAGTGTCGATACCATGAATTGGTTAAAAAAACTTTTTAGCAATAAGGCGCAACCTGATGACCGAGATCCAAATCAGTCCAATGCCTATGATTTAATTGGTGGCGAGAAGACCATTCGCTTAATTGCCCAAAACTTTTACCAGCAGATGCAAAGCCGTGAAGACACACAGCCGCTACTAGCTATTCATCGCGCTCCAATTAAAGATTCACAACAAAAGTTATTTGAGTTTTTAAGTGGCTGGTTAGGTGGGCCACAGCTTTATCAGCAAAAGTATGGCCACCCGGCATTACGGGCACGGCATATGCCGTTTGATATTGACCAAACGATGGTTGATCAATGGTTAACCTGTATGGAGCAAGCCATTGCTGAGGTAATAAAAAAGCCTGAACATCAACAAGTGATATTTCAGGCTGTTTCGCAGCTGGCTAATAATATGCGCAACAAAGACTAACTTTCGAGCTTTAACTAATTTGTTGGCTAAATAAAGACTAGCTTTCGAGCTTCAACCAATCTTGTGGTTTAAGATAACGCTCATATAACTCCGCCTCTTGGGAACCTTCTTCTGGGGTAAAGCCATATTCCCAGCGAACTAAGGGCGGCATAGACATCAAAATAGACTCGGTGCGGCCACCGGTTTGTAAGCCAAATAAAGTGCCACGGTCATAAACCAAATTAAACTCAACATAACGGCCACGACGGTACAGCTGGAACTGGCGCTCATCATCGTTATATTCAAGATCTTTATTGCGCTCAACAATCGGCGAATAAGCCGTTAAGAAACCATTACCCACGGCTTGCATAAACTCAAAACTCTTATCAAAACCAGGTTCATTGAGATCATCAAAGAATAATCCACCGACACCACGGGTTTCATTACGATGAGGCAAAAAGAAGTATTCATCACACCACTTTTTATATTTTGAATAAACCTCATCACCAAATGGGGCGCAAATATCGGCCGAGGTTTGATGCCATGAAACCACATCTTCTTCAAATGGATAGTAAGGGGTTAAATCAAATCCGCCGCCAAACCACCATACGGGATCGGCGCCATCTTTATGGGCAATAAAAAAACGCACATTGGCATGAGTGGTAGGAATAAAAGGGTTTTTAGGATGGATAACCAATGACACGCCCATAGCTTCAAAGCTGCGTCCAGCTAATTCTGGTCGATGAGCGGTGGCTGATGCCGGCATTGCAACGCCCATCACGTGAGAGAAGTTAACACCAGCTTGTTCAAATACATGGCCTGCGGTCATCACCTTACTGGTGCCACCACCACCTTCGGCGCGCTCCCATGATTCCGCTTGAAAGCTGGCCTTTCCATCTAATGCTTCTAAACCAGCACAGATATTGGCTTGTAGAGATAACAGGTACTGCTTTACGACTGCGGCATCAGGCATTGCCATATCAAATTCCTTATTGTTTATTCGATTATTTTTATTAAATTACTGTCCGTTACGTAATATTTTGCCGCTACGAGCATCGATAATGGTTGAAGGCTGACGCTGAGCGCCAAGCTCACCGGTTATCACAGCCGCAACACTGCTTGTAAAAGTCTCTTGAATTTCAGCGATGGTCAGTGCGGGCGCATGACCGGCTAAGTTAGCACTGGTGGAAACAATGGCTTTATTAGTGGCATCACATAATGCTTTTACCACTGGATGAGCCGAAACTCGCACCGCAATGGAGTCAAACTCGCCGCATAATAATTGGCTAACCTCAGACTTAATTGGCATTACAAAAGTAAAAGGCCCGGGCCATTTACTAAAAGCGAAGGCAAGTTGTGCATCTGTGAGTTGTGATTCATCAATATAGGGCTGCAGTTGCTTGTAATCGCTGGCAACCAGAATAACGCCCTTCTGCCAAGGACGTTGTTTGATTTCAAGTAACTTTTGAATAGCTGATAGGTTATCAGGATCGCACCCAAGGCCATAAACGGCTTCAGTGGGGTAAGCGAACACTTCTCCTTGCTCAAACACTTCAGTAACATCTGCTGGATGCAACAACTGCATGAAATACCCTTTAATCTTATAAATTATCGACAAATTATACAGACAATAAGGATATGAACAAATACTGATATAAGGCGGATATAGCCAAAAAAGTTATATTGGACGCTTATATTTACATGATTTTTGCGGGCATTCTAAGCGGCTTCCGGCAGCGCCTTTGCGCTCAACTAAAATACCAAAATCACACTCAGGGCAAGATTCATTATGGGGCGGGAAATTCACCAAGTACTTACATTTAGGGTAAGTGTTGCAGGCAAAAAAGGTTTTACCAAAGCGACTGGTACGAGATTCTAAATGGCCTTTTTTACAATGGGGGCAGTTGATAACCTCTGCATTTTCATCGTGATCGTGTTTTTCAATGTGAGTGCACTGTGGATAGTGAGTACAGCCAATAAAAATACCAAAGCGGCCAGACTTAACGGCTAACTCATTGCCACACTCTGGACATTCAGAGCCTTCAATTACTTGAGTTTCAATGGACTCATGTTGAACCAGAGGTCGCGTGAAGTCACAAGTGGGATAATTATTACAGCCTATGAATCCACCATGTTTACTATTTTTAACTGATAACTCACAGCCACACTTAGGGCAGAGTTCAAACTCTTTTTCCAAAGCATGCTCGTGCACAGTAAACAATTGCTGATCGATTTTAGACATTTTACTCTCAATATTACATAAAGGTGTCACCCTATTCAGGTTACACAGGGATGACAAAATAGCCAAGCTGACGATCAAAAAAGGAGGCCTAGCCTCCTTTTTAGTTAACTCATCACAATCGGTTTAAAGACTTAAGAATGTAACCGCCCATCAGGCTGTTCAAAAATAAGATCTTCCATTTGCTCATAAGCAGACTCGTTGCCTGGTACATTAAATAACACCATCAACACCACCCACTTTAAATCTTCCAAGATTAGGGTGGTTTCATCTAACGCCATCACGCGTTCGATGACCATTTCACGGGTTTCAACACTAAGCACTTGGATTTGTTCAAGGAACAATAAAAACCCTCGACACTCAACATCCAATTTATCCATTTCGTCTTTGGTATAAATACGGAAAGACTGCTGGGCGTGATTGCACAAGTATGGTTTATCGCCTTCTTGTAAATCAGCCAGTCGTTCTAGCCAAGACAGGGCTTTCAAAATATCTGCTTGATGAAAACCTGCTCGGGTTAACTCTTTGGTAAGCTCATCTTCGTCAACTAATAGCTCTACTTCGCTATGAACATAGTTTTCAAAAAGGTACATGAGGATATCAAACATGGCTATCTCCTCTCTAATCTGACGTAACCACCAGGCACTTGTGCCACCTGGCCCTGTAATTCAAGTTCAAGCATTTCAACTAACACCAGATCTATCGGCTTTCCACTATGCTCGACTACCGCATCTAAACTAGTAGCCTCATAACCTACACTAGCTAACAGCGCAGAAAATGGCAAATTTGTTGTATTATCTGCTATATGGTGACGATTAGCGACATTTTCAAGGTGAAACTGCGTCAATGGGGACAATTCTTCAACAACATCTGTTGCACATTCTACCAATTTAGCGCCATTTTTTAACAAGTCATGGCATCCTTGGTTATAGCCACCGATCACCGAGCCGGGCACAGCAAACACTTCTCGATTTTGCTCCATCGCCAAGCGCGCACTGATCAACGAGCCACTTTTGCGTGTTGCCTCCACCACAATCGTGCCCAGTGATAAACCACTAATAATGCGATTTCGCCGCGGAAAATTACCTGCATAAGGGCCAATCTGTGGCCAAAACTCACTTAGTACACAACCTTGTTGCTGAATTTGATGATACAGATTGCTATGGCGTTTGGGGTAAATACATTCAACCCCTGTACCTAACACCGCAAGGGTTGCGCCATTACTATCTACTGCCCCTTTATGGGCCGCGCCGTCAATCCCAGCCGCCATACCGCTGGTTATTGCAAAGCCCATCTGAACCAGCTCTGTGGCTAACGCCTTTGCCATATTCAAACCGCCAACGGATGCATTGCGACTGCCTACCATGCCAATTGAAGGTCGTAGCAGCGCTTCGAGCTGGCCTTTAATAAATAACACTCCTGGAGGATCTGATATTTGTTGTAGTAGTGCAGGATAGTCAGGGTCTGACAAAGTAATGATGTGATGTTGCGGGGATTGATTAAGCCACTCAATGGCCAAATCAACTTTATCAAAATCAATTTGGCATTGAGACAGCAGCTTTGCCGATAATGGCAAAGACTGCTTTTCAAACTCTAAACGTTGCCGTAATTCCTCAACATCCATTTGAGTTAATAATTGTTGAATCCGGGCGGGTCCTAGCCCGGATACTGCACAAACAACTAGCCAGTCGACCAGTTTATTATCGATTACTCGCCTTTTAACTCAGTCGTCTTAGGGGTGACTAACTTATCGTCAACTCGCACAGGACGCTCATTGGCAATAATAATCGCCATACTGGTCTTTTCGAAAACTTTAAACACCATTAACTTGCCATGGAAAATATCAGGCATGGTAATCGCATTATCGTCAGATATTTTGGCTTTTAAGTTGTCGTAAGCACTGCGGTCAATGGTTGATACCGGCATACCGTCGCTATTAATAACAATGGTTTCACCGTTGCGATAAATACCAAACACATGGCCGGTGTCGATACCATCAACAGCCCCTTTATCAAGGTAAACAATATCTAACTTGCCAACTTCACGAATATCTTTCTCAATGGCTAACACGTTAGCAGGCACTGTTTCTGGCGCCGCTTTAGGGATAAAGTAAGCTGACATCAGCGCTTCATCTTCTACTGGTGCTACTTTAAAACCGGCTTTCGATTCGCGTAAGTTACTCAGTAATTGCACTTTCGAAATGTCGCCAGATTCAATCACTCGACCACTGGCAGTCAAAATAATTTCTTGTCCTAGTAAGTCGCTATTTTCTTTATCAAAAAACTCTCGACCTTCTTGGTATACCGCCAGCTTTTCGCCCACAGGTAAATTGGCATTGATATAAACCACATCACCTACTGTATGATGACGCGATGGGCTTTCACCAGCAAGGATCATTGGCAAGCCATCAAGCCACTCTGGGTCTACGATTCGGTTTTGCACCAAATAAGGCTGGATCAGTGATAAATCAATCGCAGGGATTGGACCACCTTTGTCGCTAATGCGCCCTTCAGGGCCTTTTTTGATATGCTGCTTTAATACTAATCGTGGTTGTCCATCGATAAACACTAAGGTGAGTCGATCGCCAGGATAAATTAAATGCGGGTTCGCAATCTGTGGATTTGCGCCCCATAATTTAGGCCAGCGCCAAGGATCTTCTAAGAAAAAAGCTGATATATCCCACAGCGTATCGCCTTTTTTAACGATATAAGAGTCGGGGTGACCAGACTTTAATGTTAACTTATCCGCCAAAACCAAGGTTGAGGCTATGGTACTTAGTGTCAAAAACGCGAGTAAAAATATCCGTTTCATGGTTCATTCCATGTGTTTAGCTCTTTATTAGAGCTTTTGCTGTTATTGATAGTCAGTAAGGATTAAAATTAACCCATTAACCAAGCCAGTATAGCTAACTGGCTGAAATTTGACAGACTTGTTAAGAGTTTATATATGCCATTATTAAAAGTTTTACGTTTTCCAGATGAAAGATTACGCACAGTTGCTAAGCCTGTCACCGATTTTGGTGAGGTTTTGCAAACCCAAATAGATAACATGCTTGAAACAATGAACGAGGAAAAAGGCATTGGACTTGCGGCAACGCAGGTAGATTTCCATCAACAATTAATTGTGATGGACCTACAGGATGAAGTTGAGCGTCCGACTATTTTCATTAACCCTGAGATTGTCAGCAAAAGCGGCGAGTTCACTAATGAAGAAGGCTGCCTTTCGGTTCCGGGCATTTACGCCAAAGTTGATCGTGCTGAATTTGTTACCTTAAAAGCCCTAGACCGTCACGGTAAAGAGTTTACGGTTGAAGCGGATGAGCTATTTGCTATCTGTCTGCAGCACGAAATGGATCATTTAAAAGGCAAGTTGTTCGTCGATTACTTGTCAAAAATGAAACGTGACCGTATCAAGACTAAACTTGAGAAAGAAGCCCGTTTAGAAGCAAAAGAAGCATAGGACTCCATTTGAAACCGTTAAATATTATCTTTGCTGGCACGCCAGACTTTGCCGCTTTACATTTGCAGGCACTTATTAATTCCGACCACAATGTGATTGCGGTGTATTCGCAGCCTGATAGACCTGCGGGCCGTGGTAAAAAGCTGCAAGCTAGCCCGGTAAAGCAGCTTGCTGTTGCCAACGATATCCCGGTATATCAGCCGCCATCATTACGCAAAGAGGATGCTCAAGCTGAGCTTGCTGCCTTAAACGCTGACATTATGGTAGTAGTGGCATACGGGTTAATCCTGCCAAAGATAGTATTAGATACGCCAAAACTGGGTTGTATTAATGTGCACGGCTCTATATTGCCTCGCTGGCGTGGCGCCGCGCCAATCCAGCGCGCACTTTGGGCTGGTGACAGCGAAACTGGCGTCACCATTATGCAAATGGATATCGGTTTAGATACTGGTGACATGTTGCTAAAAACCTCGCTTAAAATTGAAGACACCGACACTTCTGCAAGCCTGTATAGCAAGCTAGCCGAGCAAGGCCCACAAGCATTAATCGAAGCGCTTGAAGGTATTAGTGATGGTAGCTTAACCCCAGAGAAGCAAGATGAGTCTTTAGCCAACTATGCTGAAAAGCTATCTAAAGAAGAAGCTCAAATAGATTGGACTAAGCCTGCGAAGCAATTATGGCAAGAAATTCGCGCCTTTAATCCTTGGCCTGCCAGTCACTTCGAGCATCAAGGTAATACCATCAAAGTATGGCAAGCGAGCTACAGTCATGATGTCGATAGTCAGCATGCAAACGCTCAGGCCACACCAGGTACTGTGCTAGAAAGCAATAAACAAGGCGTCACCGTCGCTACGGGCGAAGGCACTTTGCAGCTGCAAGTCATGCAATTACCGGGTAAAAAGCAAATGCCTGTCGCTGATATTCTTAACTCACGCGCAGACTGGTTTGCCCCCGGGGTAAACTTTAACCCTGTCGCTAAAGAAGACAATGAGGCACAGTCATAATGAATGTTAGAGCGCTCGCAGCCAAAGCCATTTTCAATGTACTTGAGAAAGGCATTTCACTATCGGTGGCCTTGCCAGATCAACAACAGCATCTCGAAAATGGTAAAGACAAAGCCCTATTAGCAGAACTTTGTTATGGCGTAATGCGTCAACTGCCACAACTGGATAAATGTGTCAGCGACTGTTTAAGCAAGCCCTTTAAAGGTAAGCAGCGTATATTGCACCAATTATTATTGGTGGGTTGTTATCAGCTTTACTTCACTCGAATTCCTGCCCACGCGGCCATTTCAGAAACCGCTGAAGCTTGCAGACAAATGAAATTTGATGGCTTAGTTAAAGTGGTTAATGGTGTATTACGCACAATTCAGCGTAAAGAAGCACCACTAAATACTGACAACGATACCCTAAAATACAACACCCCAGCCTGGTTTATTAAACGCCTAAAATCGGCCTACCCCGATCAATGGCAACAGGTTATTGAGCAAAGTCATCAACGCCCACCAATGTGGCTGCGTAACAATCAACTATCACAAACTCGTGAGCAGTACTTAGCCCTACTTGCTGAACAAGAAGTAGAAGCCAGTGCTGGCGAAAGTGATGATGCAATTTTACTTGCTAGTCCAACAGATGTAATGCGATTACCCGCTTTTGCAGAAGGTGCAGCCTCAGTACAAGATGGCGCCGCGCAGTGGGCAGCAACGCTATTAGCACCAGAAAGTAATGAACTGGTTCTTGATGCCTGTGCAGCACCTGGCGGAAAAACCTGTCATCTAATAGAAACTGCGCCCAACATTAGCTTAGTCGCGGTTGATTTTGATGAAAAACGCTTAGAGCGTGTGCAACAAAATCTGGACAGATTACAATTAAAAGCGCAAGTTATTCATGGTGATGCAGCCAATATTGATACTTGGTGGCAAGGTGAAAAGTTTGACCGGATCTTATTAGATGCCCCTTGCTCTGCAACCGGTGTCATTCGTCGCCACCCTGACATTAAGTGGCTACGTAAAAACAGCGATATTGATGAATTGGCTTTACTGCAACAACAAATCATTGATCATTGCTGGAAATGGCTCAAACCCGGCGGCACCATGCTTTATGCCACTTGCTCAATTTTGCCAGAAGAAAACAGCCAGCAAATAGAGCAATTTTTACAACGAACAACCGATGCGACATTAGTACCAATCGCCCAACAATCATCTGCTGATGATATTGGTTGGCAATTGCTACCAGGCCAAAACAATTGTGATGGCTTTTACTACGCACGTTTAGTTAAAGCGCTTTAAGCTCGTTTAGTAGGGATACCAGCACAGCAATGAAAATTATTATTTTGGGCGCAGGCCAAGTTGGCGGCACACTGGCTGAAAACCTGGTCGGTGAGAATAACGACATCACCTTAGTGGATAATAACCGCGCCAGAGTTAAATACTTACAAGATAAATTCGATTTGCAAACCGTCATCGGCCATGGTGCTCACCCGAGCACCTTAAAAAGGGCCGGCGCCGAAGATGCTGATATGCTAATTGCCGTCACCAACAGTGATGAATGCAATATGGCGGCATGCCATATTGCATACAGCTTATTTGGCACGCCAACCAAAATTGCCCGAATCCGCTCAGAAGCTTACCTTGAGCAGCGCGACAAATTGTTCATCAATACCGAAGTTAAAAACAGTGACACCAAATTACGTGGTGGCTTTGTTATTGACGAATTGATTGCCCCAGAGCAACTAGTTACTGCCTATATTGAACGTTTAGTGCAATACCCTGGCGCACTGCAAGTACTGGAGTTTGCTAAAGGCAAATTAAGCCTAGTGGCCATTAAGGCTTATTATGGTGGCCCACTCGTGGGGAATGCACTGGCAACGCTACGTGAACATATGCCCAATATTGATACCCGGGTGGCGGCCATTTTCCGTAAAGGTAAAGCTATCATGCCCCGAGGCACCACCATTATCGAGGCCGATGATGAAGTGTTTTTCGTTGCCGATACTCGTCACGTTCGCGCAGTAATGAGTGAAATGCAAAAGCTGGATAATTCCTACCGTAATATCATGATCGCCGGCGGTGGTAATATTGGTTATGGCCTTGCAAAAAGATTACAAAAAAAGCACTCAGTCAAACTCATTGAACACAGTTTAGAGCGCGCCGAAAGCCTGTCAGAAAGGTTAGAAAACTGCACCGTATTTAACGGTGATGCATCGGATCAAGAATTACTGCAAGAAGAACACATTGACCAAACGGATGTGTTTATTGCGGTGACTAACGATGATGAAGCTAACATTATGTCGGCGCTGCTGGCCAAGCGAATGGGCGCTAAAAAAGTTATGGTGCTTATCCAGCGTGAAGCCTATGTGGATATTGTCCAGGAAGCCAATATCGATATTGCTATTTCGCCGCAGCAAACCACCATTTCAGCTTTACTGACCCATATCCGCCAAGGCGATATTTGTAATGTTTACTCATTACGTCGCGGCGCAGCTGAAGCTATCGAAGCCATTGCCCATGGCAGTTCTTCCACCTCAAAAGTGGTCGGCAAGCAAATCAGCGACATAAAATTACCCCCAGGAACGACCATTGGCGCTATCGTTAGAAATGATGAAGTGATTATGGGTCATGATAAAACCGTCATTGAAGAAGGAGATCATGTGATTCTATTTTTAGTAAATAAAAAGTTCATTGGCGATGTAGAAAAGCTGTTCCAACCGAGCGCGTTTTTCTTCTAGCGTCACCATTAATGGCACTATGCTGAATTTAAAACCGCTACTGTTTGTCATTGGCGCTTTTTTATCTATTCTCACTGGCTTCATGCTGGTGCCAATGGCTTTTGCGCTGTTTTATCATGAAGAAACTATCGGCGCATTTATGATGTCCGGGTTGTTTAGCGGCTTAGTCGCGATTTTATGTATTCAAGCAGGCCGTAGCAGCGACGTTAATCTTAATATCCGCGATATGTTTTTTCTCACCAGCATTACTTGGCTGGTAGTCAGTTTATTTGCCGCCTTACCTTTCACCCTTTACCACGGCATTAATTATACCGACGCCTTTTTCGAAACCATGTCCGGCATCACCACCACAGGTTCAACTGTGTTGTCGGGCTTAGACGACATGGACCACAGCATTTTAATCTGGCGCTCCCTATTACAATGGCTTGGTGGTATCGGTTTTATTGTTATGGCAGTGGCCATTCTGCCTTTTCTTAATGTGGGTGGGATGCGCCTGTTTCGCACCGAGTCGTCAGATTGGAGCGACAAAACTCCCCCCCCGTACCCTACATATGGCCAAGTACCTTTTTGAAGTCTATGTGGCGCTGACCGTGTTATGTGCCTTGGCCTATCACTTGGCGGGGATGCATTGGTTTGAAGCCATAAACCATGCCATGACCACACTGTCTACTGGCGGCTATTCAACCTCTGATAGCTCAATGTCAGCTTTCAGTCCAGCTGCCCATTGGGTGGCCATAGTGTTTATGGCGGCGGGAGGTTTACCACTGCTGATGTTTGTGCAAAGCATTCAGCAAAAAACCTTAAAGATATGGAATGACGAACAAGTTAAAGGCTTTATAAAATTTATCATCTTGGTGTCGCTAACCCTTGGCTTCTGGCTTTGGCTCAAATCAGATATGGCACTGCTCGACGCCATGCGCCTATCTGGGTTTAACGTCATCTCGGTGGTCACCACCACGGGCTACGGTTTGACCGATTATCAGGCATGGGGCGCTTTTGCCAGTATCTGTTTTTTATTTCTGATGTTTGCTGGTAGCTGCTCCGGCTCGACTTCTGGTGGGATTAAAATATTTCGCTTTCAGATTTCACTTAAAGTCATGCATCAGCAATTAATTCAGCAAGTTCACCCTCAAGCGGTTGTCAGTAAGCGCTATAATAATCGCGTCATTGATAATGATATTATTCGCTCAATTATGGCCTTTATCATGCTGTTTTTGATTGTGATTATATTACTTGCGGTGACCTTGGTACTTACAGGCTTAGATCCTGTAACCAGTATTTCAGGCGCCATTACTGCAGTAACCAAGTCGGCCCAGGTCTTGGGCCTGTTATTGGGCCTGCGGGTAATTTTGCCAGTTTACCGGATACTGCTAAATGGGCGCTGGCTTTTGGAATGTTATTGGGGCGATTGGAAATTATTACCGTGGCGGTACTGTTCGCCCCAAAATTCTGGAAGTATTAATTAGGCTTGCTAACTCAAAGAGCTAGCTGGCGACCGCGGTCTCCCCAAGGCTGACAACATGATCGGCATACACTTTCACATCTTCCCAGTCAGTATAATCAATCACGCTCTTAGGATCGGTCGGGCCGTCAGTCATTTTCATAATTAAACGAATCGCCAAGCTGTCATACCAAGTCCATGATGGGTAATTCACCTTACCTGCGATGATTTTCACATCTTGTGGTTGCCAAGGTGAAAGCTCAATGAACTTTTGTAGGTATTTATTATTTTCTGGAATGCGTTTTTCAGGCTTACGTGCCACAACGTTGACACAGAAAAAGCTATTGGGCTTGCTGCTCAATTGTTGTTGGTAGCGATTAACAAATTCAAATACCGACTTATGATAAGAACCATATAAAACACAAGCGCCTAACGCAATAATATCATAGCTTGCCCAATCAATGTCAGCATGGTTATTATCAAGAATATTGACCACATCACACTGATGACCGTTATGGACAATCTGCTCTGCAATTGCACGACTAATTTGTGCAGTATGCCCACCTCTTGAATAATAAATAACTAAAGTTTTTGCCATTTCAACACCGATTGTTGCTTGAATAAGCAGCCATTGTTACAAAAAAGGCTATTATAATCGTGCTCTTTGATCACAAATTAGAAACGTCTCATATAATTAGATGATAAAATTGAGATCTAAGTTCGCCAGCAGTATGATGAATCTGAGTATTAAATCAGTAATAGGTAAATAAATGTCTAAAAATATTGATGTAGAGTCGATGCTAGGTAATGCCGAGATGGCAGCCAAATGGCTAAAAGCGATTGCTAATCCTTATCGATTAATGATTTTGTGTTTACTGCTGGAAAAAGAACGCAGTGTCACTGAATTAAACGAAACGGTGCCATTAAGCCAATCTGCATTATCTCAACACCTTGCAGTAATTCGTGCCCAAGATTTAGTCAATACCCGTAAAAGCTCGCAGAACGTGTATTACACCCTAAAAAATGCTGAAGTGACTGAAGTTATCTCAATTTTGCATCGTTTATATTGCGCAGCTTAATAAGCCTTAACGGCTATTAAGCTGAATAAAGTCATTGGCAAACTCATCAACTTTATTCCAATCGGTAAACTCATAAGTCCCCGTTATATCTGTTGGCCCTTTGGTCATCCACATGATAAAGCGGATCATCACTCGATCCATGGTGCGATATTTAGGGTAATCAATTTTGCCGGCAAACACGCCTAACAACTGCGGTTGCCACTGAGAAAGCTGTAAAAACTTTCGCATATACGGATTGGTGTCTGGGGTATTTTTAAGGGGTTTTCGAGCAACAACATTTACCGTAAAAAATGCGCTTTTCATTGAGGATAAGCAGCTCAGGTTTGCCTGTATGAACTCATATAGCTCAGGTCGATGTTTGCCATAACGAATGCTGGCGCCAATTAAGACTTTATCAAAATAAGTAAGTGGCAATGATTTAGCCTCTGTGACAGAAACCAAAGTCACCATTTCGCCTGCCTCTTCTAGTAGCAACTTAATCTTGTTGCAAATAGACAAGGTTTGCCCATCAACTGTCGAATATATCATGATGCTTTTATGCATAACTCTTCCTTTGAAGCGACGATTTCCTCAACAGCAATAAGCGCTAAATGCCCATTGAAGATAGCTAGGTCATTAGTTTTTCCAAAACGTCGGCGTAAATAACACTAACAAGGTAAACACCTCTAAACGGCCAAATAGCATGGCCAGTACCAACACCCATTTAGCGCCATCAGTAACACTGGCATAGTTACTGGCCACCTCTCCTAAGCCTGGGCCGAGGTTATTTATACTGGCAGCAGTTGCACTAAAGGCGGTAATGGCGTCCATCTCCATTGCCATTAATAACACCATGCAAATGACAAACACTAAGGCATAGGCAGAGAAAAAGCCCCACACCGCATCAATGACACGATCAGGCAAAGCAGACTTACCAATTCTAATCGAGTACATGGCCTTAGGGTGTATTAAGCGTTTCATTTCTCGGGAGCCTTGCAGCAGCAATAGCACAAAGCGGATCACTTTCATGCCGCCGCCGGTAGAGCCAGCGCAGCCACCAATAAAACTAGAAAAGATTAATAATATAGGCAAAAACAATGGCCAAGAGTTAAAACTTTCAGTGCCAAAACCAGCCGTAGTGGATATCGACACTACTTGGAAAAAAGCATAATCCAAGGTCTGCTCTGGCGAATCATATAAACCTGCATTATATAAAGTCGCGAAACAAATAGCGGTTAATACCAATTGAATGCCAATCAAGGCTTTAAATTCAGCATCTCGAAAATAGACTTTAAAATTAATCCCTCGCCAACTAAATGCGGCGAAATGCAGGCTAAAGTTAACCGCCGCAATCAGTAAAAACACCGCACAAATCACATTGATAAGCGGGCTATTAAAATAGCCAATACTGGCATCATGCGTTGAGAAACCACCAATAGCAATGGTCGAAAATGAATGACAAATAGCATCAAAGGCGCTCATGCCAGCAAAATAAAATGCTGTCGCACAAGCCACAGTTAATAATAAGTAGATATACCAAAGCGCCTTGGCGGTCTCAGCAATTCGCGGTTTCATCTTACTGTCTTTAACCGGCCCGGGTATTTCAGCTTTATAGAGCTGCATACCACCAATACCTAACAGCGGCAAAATGGCTACCGCTAGCACAATGATCCCCATGCCGCCCATCCACTGCAGCAGATGGCGATAAAACAATATCGCTTTGGGCAAATCATCGAGGCCGACAATCACGGTGGCCCCTGTGGTGGTCAACGCTGAAAAGGATTCAAAGAAGCTGTCTGTCCAACTTAAGTCGGGTTCGGTAGAAAAGATAAATGGCAGTGCTCCGATGGAGCCCAGTACCGTCCAAAACATCACCACAATCAAAAAGCCTTCGCGGGTGCGTAAATCGCCTTTTTGAGACCGGTTTGGATACCAGAGTAAAAAACCTAAAAATAAACTGACGCAAAACGCCTGAATAAATGCAGTACCGCCGCCATCTTTATAAAAAATGGCAACTAATGCGGGTGGCAGCATAGTGATAGAAAATAATCCCATCAGCAGGCCAGTGATTCTAATAATTGTTTTATATTGCACTGTGTTTATATCGCATAGGTTTTATTTTGCACTAATTTGAGAGCATCGATGTTAATGCCGCCCAAGACTCGGGCGCGCTAATAAGCCATAACGCCTCGGCTAATCACATATTTAAAGATCAGCGATTAACAATTAAGCTTATTATCGTTATGACTTTGTATTTTGGCATACTTTTTACACGCATCAAACGTTAAACTTTGCCTTAAGCTGACCTTGGGTTTGGGTGGCCAGCTCACGATTAAACTCATCATGAAATGCTTTGGCGATTTCAAATTCAATTTCGATAACATCAGTAAAGACTTTATTGCTGATCACACCATCAAATTGATTAACTAAATATTCAATTTGATTAAGTTGCGGGTAACTGCAACTTAGCTTAGTACTATAGCGAATATATTTAGTTTTGGTTTCAAGTTCGGTTAAACCAGACTTGATCCCCGATGAGTAAGCCCGCACTAAACCACCCACTCCTAGCTTAGTGCCGCCAAAGTAGCGCACGACAATAGCGCCAATCTCACCAATATTTGAGCCTTGTAAGGTTGCTAACATCGGCCGACCGGCACTGCCAGCAGGCTCGCCATCGTCGCTACTGCCAATGGCAATACTATTTTGCGGATCGGACGCCACAAAAGCATAGCAATAATGGTTAGCGCCCGGGTATTCTAGCTTTATGTTAGTAAGCGCACACTTCAGCCCTAACTCACTACTACAATGAAACAGCACAGTGATAAATCGACTGTGCTTGATATCTTCTTCGATGGTGAGTGTTTGATTAGGTATTTGGTATTGTTCAGTCAATGAGGCCTAGCTCTCGGGTCATGTTTTCGTTTCTATCTTGGTGCACAATAACATTATCTTCAATTCGAATGCCGCCAAAAGGTCTTAATTCGTCGACTTTATCCCAATTTATTTGCGATTGTCGCTGATCGGCTTTTAGTCCAGCAAGTAAGGAATCAATAATATAAATACCAGGCTCAATGGTAAAAACTTGGTTGGCGGCGATTTCACGGCTGCAACGCAAAAATGGATGGCCAGCAGGAGTGGCGATACGGCTGCCTGCTGCATCACCTAAAAAGCCGCCCATATCGTGTACCTGTAACCCCAACATGTGGCCTAAACCGTGGGGGCAGAAAACGCTGGTAATACCCTGCTCTACCAAGCCTTGCGCATCACCTGTTGCCAAATTAAACTCCAGCATCAAATCAGCCAGTTTTGCATGAAAACGTAAGTGTAAATCAGGGTATTTAACCCCTGGCTTCATCATGTCCACTAATGACAGTTGCAACTTATTCATCTCCACAATCAACTCGTAGAAACTATTTTTCTCAAAAGAATAAGTACGGGTAATGTCAGATGCATAACCATTATAGTTAGCCCCTGCATCGATTAAGAATGATAACCGTGGCGACGGGATTTGATGTTCTAAAGCGGTGTAATGCAATATCGCCGCATTTTGGTTAAGCGCAACAATATTGCCATAGGGTACTTCGTTTTCAGTTTGGCCAATGGCGGATAAATACTGCTGCTGAATTTCAAACTCACTGCCACCATTATAAAAAGCATTCTTAGCCGCTAAGTGACCTTTGATTGCAGTTTGGTTAGCGCGGCGCAAACATTCCAGTTCGTACTGGGTTTTATCGGCGCGGTGATAATGCAGGTAATTCATTACCGCATCAGGATTACAGCAACTAATACCGAGCGCTTTTGCCACCTCAATATGTTCGCCGATATAAGCCCAGTCAGATAAGTTAGTCGGTAATAACTGCGCCACTTGGTCAGCTTTAGTCAGTAATTTAATCTCAAAATGTTCTGCCCAAAAATCATTTGGCTCATCACTCACCTTATGCCAAAAATCCACCGGACGATAAAAAATCAGCTGTGGTTTATCAACTCCGTTAGCGACAACCCAGCAATTGGGGTTATCCAGCACTGGTAACCAGGCTTTAAACTGCGGATTAACTTTAAATGGATAATGTAAATCATCAAGAAACTGACGATGAGCTTGCCCTGAATGAATAACCAGTCCAGCCAGTTGTTGACCTTGTGTTATTTCGGCAACACGACGATTTAGTTCTGCAATGTGTGCATGATAAAAATGAGCCAGCTGATCCATTATTTCAGTCCCTGTAATGATTTTTTTGTTTTGAAAGAACTTGTGAAGTGTATCACAAAGGGCAAAATTGACTCTAGCTGCCAATTATTTAAACGGACGTTTAAATTGGGTGTTGTATTTTATTTCATTTCGTCGCACACTGTTTGGCAACTGGTCAAATGATGGCCGTCGCTGCTGTGAAAACAAAGCTAGATAACAACACAGTGATTGTGATGTAGAAGTCGCTTTTAGCAAAAAGGAAGCAAGCAATGATCTACCAAAGTCCTACGATTCAAGTTGAGTTATTAGAGGATAATATTGCCAAGCTGTGCTTTAACGCACCAGGTTCGGTAAACAAATTCGATAAAGAAACTCTTTCTTCATTAGATGCTGCATTAGAAAGCATCAAGCAAAACACCAACATACAAGGCCTACTGGTTACCTCTGGTAAAAGTACCTTTATCGTTGGCGCTGATATCACAGAATTTTTAGGTTTATTTGAGCAAGATGACGCCACGTTATTATCTTGGGTCGAACAAGCCAGCGCAGTATTTGATAAACTTGAAGACTTACCATTCCCAACAGCTTCTGCTGTAAATGGTTTTGCATTAGGTGGCGGTTGTGAAGCTATCCTTGCGACTGACTTACGCATCGCAGACACCAACGCCCGTATCGGCTTACCAGAAACCAAGCTTGGTTTAATCCCAGGTTTTGGTGGTACTGTGCGCTTACCTCGTGTGATTGGTGCTGACAATGCACTGGAATGGATCACCACAGGTAAAGATCAACGCCCAGAGGCGGCTTTAGAAGTTGGCGCTATTGATGCAGTTGTTGCACCTGAAAACCTAGAAGCTGCAGCTCTGCAAATGCTAAAAGATGCCATTAACGAAAAGTTAGACTGGCAGTCTCGCCGCGCACGTAAACTTAAACCACTTACATTGCCAAAGCTTGAAGCTATGATGTCGTTTGCAACGGCTAAAGGCATGGTCTTTAAAGTTGCAGGTAAACATTACCCTGCACCTATGATGGCAGTTAACGTTATTGAACAAGCTGCAACATTGGATCGCGCTGAAGCACTAAAAGTAGAAAACAAAGCGTTCATCAAGTTAGCGAAAACTGAAGTGGCCACGGCATTAATTGGCATTTTCTTAAACGATCAGTTCGTTAAAGGCAAAGCTAAGAAAGCCGGTAAACTGGCTAAGAAAGTAGACAGTGCCGCCGTATTAGGCGCTGGCATCATGGGCGGCGGTATCGCTTACCAAAGTGCTAGTAAAGGTACACCGATTGTCATGAAAGACATCGCTCAACCTGCATTAGATTTAGGTCTTGGCGAAGCCGCTAAATTGCTAACAGCGCAAGTTAAACGTGGCCGTTCTACGCCAGCTAAAATGGCTGCAGTGTTAAACAACATCACTCCAGCGTTAGATTATGCCCCTATTAAAGATGCTGATGTTATCGTTGAGGCTGTAGTTGAGCACCCTAAAGTAAAAGCGTCAGTATTAGCTGAAGTTGAAGGTTATGTTGCAGATGATGCCATCATTGCATCAAACACCTCGACTATCTCAATCAACTTGTTAGCGAAGAGCATGAAAAAGCCAGAGCGCTTCTGCGGCATGCACTTCTTTAACCCAGTACATAAAATGCCATTAGTTGAAGTCATTCGTGGCGAAAACAGCTCAGAAGAAACTATTGCTTCTGTTGTGGCATACGCCAGCAAAATGGGTAAAACCCCAATCGTTGTTAATGATTGTCCAGGCTTCTTTGTTAACCGCGTATTGTTCCCTTACTTTGCCGGCTTCAGTGGTTTACTTGCTGACGGTGCTGATTTTGCCAAAGTAGATAAAGTAATGGAAAAACAATTCGGTTGGCCAATGGGCCCAGCATACTTACTTGACGTTGTTGGTCTAGATACTGGTCATCATGCACAAGCAGTTATGGCTGAAGGTTTCCCTGACCGCATGGGTAAAAATGGCAAAGATGCTATCGACATCATGTTTGAAAGCGAGCGCTTTGGTCAGAAGAATACTAAAGGTTTCTACTCTTACTCTGTTGACCGTCGTGGTAAGCCGAAGAAAGATTTAGATCCAACCAGCTATGAATTGTTAGGTAAAGAATTTGGTGAGCTAAAAGAATTCGAAGCTGATGAAGTTATCGCTCGTTGTATGATCCCAATGATTATCGAAACGGTTCGTTGTTTAGAAGAAGGCATTATTGCTTCTCCTGCTGAAGGCGATATGGGTCTGGTTTACGGTATTGGTTTCCCACCATTTAGAGGCGGTGTATTCCGTTACCTAGATACCATGGGTGTGGCTAACTTTGTTGCACTTGCTGACAAGTTTGCTCACTTAGGTGGTTTATATCAAGTGACTGATGCAATGCGTGAGCTTGCAGCCAATAACGGTACTTACTACCCAGCCTAATTAGCAGTAAAGGAATAACATCATGAAAAACGCTGTAATCGTCGACTGCATTCGTACTCCGATGGGCCGCTCTAAGGCTGGAGTATTTAGAAATGTACGTGCAGAAACTTTATCTGCAGAACTAATGAAATCATTACTATCACGTAACCCAAAGCTTAATCCAACTGACATCGAAGATGTTATCTGGGGTTGTGTGCAACAAACGCTTGAGCAAGGTTTCAATATTGCTCGTAACGCGGCGCTTTTAGCTGGCATTCCAAAATCAGCTGGCGCTGTAACGGTGAACCGCTTATGTGGTTCATCAATGGATGCTCTGCATCAAGCAGCCCGCGCAATTATGACTGGCCAAGGCGATACCTTTATCGTTGGTGGTGTTGAGCACATGGGTCATGTACCAATGAACCACGGTGTAGACTTCCACCCGGGTCTGGCTGCTAACGTGGCAAAAGCGTCTGGCATGATGGGCTTAACCGCTGAAATGCTAGGTAAAATGCACGGTATCACTCGTGAACAACAAGATGCATTTGCTGTACGTTCTCATCAACGTGCCCATGCAGCGACTGTTGAAGGTCGCTTTGATAACGAAATCGTTGCTATTGAAGGCCACGATGCAAATGGTGCATTAATTAAAGTGACTCACGATGAAGTTATTCGTCCTGAAACCTCTTTAGAGTCTTTATCAGGTCTACGCCCAGCGTTTGACCCAGCTAACGGCACAGTAACAGCTGGTACCTCTTCTGCACTTTCTGACGGCGCTTCTGCTATGTTAGTCATGGAAGAAGAAAAGGCTCGCGAATTAGGTTTACCGATTCGCGCTCGTATCCGCTCTATGGCGGTTGCTGGTTGTGATGCTGCGATTATGGGTTACGGCCCAGTACCTGCGACCAAAAAAGCCTTAGCGCGTGCTGGTCTCACTGTCGATGATATGGACGTGATTGAATTGAATGAAGCATTCGCAGCGCAATCATTACCATGTGTTAAAGATCTTGGTTTAACCGAGGTGGTTGACGAGAAAGTTAACTTAAACGGCGGCGCAATTGCATTAGGTCATCCATTAGGTTGTTCAGGTACTCGTATCTCAACAACACTGATTAACTTGATGGAAGCTAAAGGTGCTAAGTATGGTTTAGCCACTATGTGTATTGGTTTAGGCCAAGGCATTGCAACTATCTTTGAGCGCGTTGATAGCTAAATCTAATTTACTATCACAGCTGCATTAGTAGCATCTAAATTAAAAACCGAGCTATCTAGCTCGGTTTTTTTATCGCTGCTTTACAGCAATGTTTCACGTGGAACATCATATTTCTGTGAGCATAACATCACGCTTTACTAATAAAGCGAGCATCGGTGTTGCATCAAACTTTAACCAGAGTAAAATTAGCGCAATTGTTGAGTAAGAAGAATTGATATGACTAAAGATTTTACTGCCGCAGACCACCACTTAGATGCGCTTGGTTTACGTTGCCCAGAACCTGTAATGATGATCCGTAAAACTGTGCGTAAAATGGCAGAAGGTGAAAGCCTATTAATTACTGCAGATGATCCGGCAACCACCCGCGATATTCCAAGCTTTTGTGAGTTTATGGATCACACTCTTCTTGCAAGCGATACCAAGCAAACCCCATACAAATACTTGATTAAAAAAGGCCTCTAATGATGATTTCGTTACGCGCTATTGCTTACAAAACGGCTAAAAAAGGGCCGATGAAGCCAGTATTTTGTGCCAAGGTAAGTTTATTAACAGGCGTTGAAAACGATATTTTTGGAAAGCCCGGGAAACGCCAAGTGACCGTCATGTCGCAACAACAGTGGCAATTGGCCTGTAATGAAATTAATGCCGATTTAGACTGGTTAACCCGAAGAGCCAATATATTAATTGATGGCTATGAGTTTAGCGCCGCAGATGTTGGTAAAGTCATTAAACTTGGTAATGATGTTAGCTTACTGATCACTGGTGAAACCGACCCATGTAAAAAAATGGAGCAGTCACATCAAGGTCTTGAAAAAGCCCTTACCCCAGATTGGCGTGGTGGCGTAACCTGTAAAGTGATTACTGAAGGCCTGATCCAAATTGATGATCAGGTTTCAATAATAACCATATAAGTAAGCCTATTGAGTTTTATCGTTAATGGGCGCAGCACTGAGCAAAAATGAATAACTGTTCAGTGCTTTATTACACTAATCAAACTAGCGAAATTAGGTACATACTCACGTATTTTCATAGGACTTAATTACAACTCAAGCTCTCAGTTTCACTCCCCAATTTAACCAACACACAGCAAGTTATCAGATTAAAAATGGCAAAACTCCTAGCTTCATATCGCTGAGCTGCAAATAATTATGCTGCAGCCAAACAGTCACCAGATAGCTGTCATTATTTGAAACAGAATATCTATTTAGTTATTGGCTAATATATGCGATAAATGTCATCAGATTTGCAACTCGCCAATAACACCAAGCAACATAAAAAGTGTTAACGCGACCTATAACAATAATGACGACCAATGGACTGTGCATGCTAACTTCAAAAATAAAACCGCTCTACACCGCGATAGCGTTAAGCTTAGCGAGTGTTTCACTCACTGCTAATGCCTCTGATGATACAGCTAAAGAAACAGAAAAATGGCAAGTTAATGCCCCAGCAAACGCGCCACTAGAAAAACTCTCTATTGATGTCACCGAAGGCACATGGATGAATGTCAGCGTTTCCCCTGACGGTAAAACCATAGTGTTTGACTTACTGGGTGATATCTATCAAATGCCCATAAAAGGTGGCGAGGCAACAAAACTTGCTTCTGGCATCGCTTGGCAAATGCAGCCAGTTTATAGCCCAGATGGCAAATACATTGCCTTCACCTCTGATGAAGACGGTGGCGACAATATTTGGGTAATGAATGCCGATGGCTCAAACCCACATCCAGTGACCAGTGAAACCTTCCGTTTACTCAACAGCCCTGCTTGGAGTCCTGATTCTCAATACTTAGTGGCCCGTAAACATTTTACCGGTAGTCGCAGTTTAGGTGCTGGTGAAGTGTGGATGTATCACGTGGCAGGCGGTGAAGGGGTAAAATTAACAGAGCGTCCGAACGAACAAAAAGATTTAGGCGAGCCTGCCTACTCACCTGATGGCAGATATATTTATTTCAGCCAAGATGCCACTCCAGGTAAAACCTTTCACTACTCAAAAGACTCTGTCAAAGGTATCTACAAAATTAAACGCTACGATACTCAGTCTGGTGATATAGAAGTATTACTTGAAGGCACTGGCGGCGCCATTCGTCCAACACCTAGCCCTGATGGCACCAAGTTAGCTTATATCAAACGTGATGGCTTCCAATCTTCGCTGTATTTACTCGATTTAAAATCAGGTGAGCAAACTAAGCTTTATGGCGATTTAGATCGTGATATGCAAGAGACATGGGCAATTCATGGTGTTTACCCAACCATGTCTTGGACCCAAGATAATGAAGAAATTGTTTTTTGGGCCAAAGGTAAAATTAATAAACTGAGCCTTGAAGACAAGTCTGTGGAGAATATTCCTTTCAGCGTTAAAACTGAATTAGAAGTGCAACCATCAGTACGCTTCAGCCAAAATCTAGATCAGGATAATTTTGACGTAAAAATGCTGCGTATGGCCCAAGTGTCACCAAATGGTGAAAAAGTGGTATTTGAAGCATTAGGCAAACTTTGGATCCGTGATATTGAAGATGGTAAACAAAAACGCTTAACTCGACTTGATGATGACGTTAATGAGCTATTCCCACAATGGTCACGGGACGGCAAGAATATCGTCTTTACCACTTGGAATGATCAAGACCAAGGCACTGTCAGTATTGTGAGTAGCAAAGGTGGCCGCAGTAAACAACTGACATCCCTGCCAGGCAAATATGTCGAACCGACCTTTTCGCCAGATGGTAAAACCGTGGTCTACCGTAAAGCGAAAGGCGGATTTGTCACTCCAAGAACTTGGTCACAAGAACCGGGTTTATATAAAGTTGATTTAAAGAATAAGCAAAATACCAAAGTTTCAGCTAGCGGTTATCAGCCACAATTTGGCGCTGATAATAATCGCGTATTCTTTATGGATCATGGAAAAACCCCAGAGCTGGCATCAATCAGTTTAGATGGCTTTGAAAAACGTACTCACTACACCAGCGAGCATGCTACTGAATTTAGAGTATCGCCAAATGGTGAGCACCTAGCCTTTGCTGAACGCTTTAGAGTTTATGTCACCCCATTTGCCAAACATGGCGAAACCATCAAGATCAGCCCGAAAGCGAAAAACTTACCTGTTAAGCAATTAAGTGCCCGCGCAGGTGAAAGCATTAGCTGGAACAGTAACAATGAAGAAATTTATTGGACTTTAGGCCCAGACCTTTATCAAGCTAAAGTTGATACTGACTACAACAGCGATGAAGAAGCTAAACCTGAAGTTACTGCGATTGGTTTCACTAAAAAAGCAGATGTTCCACGTGGAACAATCGCATTTGTTGGTGGCAAAATCATAACCATGGAAAATGACCAAGTTATTGATAATGGTGTTGTCATCGTTAAAGATAATAAAATTGTCAGTGTTGGCGATGCTAACTTAACCATTCCTAGTGACGCACAAATCATCGACATTAAAGGTAAAAGCTTAATGCCGGGTTTATTTGATGCCCATGCCCATGGTAGCCAAGCAGATGATGAAATTACCCCACAGCAAAACTGGCAGTTATACTCAGCACTGTCATTAGGCGTAACGGCAATACATGATCCGTCAAATGATACCACTGAGATTTTTGCTGCATCAGAGCAACAAAAAGCAGGTAACATTGTTGGCCCACGTATATTCTCAACCGGGACTATTTTATACGGCGCCAATGCACCGGGTTACACATCCCATGTAGATTCACTGGATGATGCTAAATTCCATTTAGAGCGCCTGAAAAAAGTTGGCGCTTTCAGTGTGAAAAGTTACAACCAACCGCGTCGTAACCAACGCCAACAAGTGATTCAAGCTGCTCGTGAATTAGAAATGATGGTGGTTCCCGAAGGTGGTAGTTTGCTGCAGCATAACTTGTCGATGATTGCTGATGGCCATACCACTGTCGAACACTCATTACCCGTTGGCTCTATCTATAGCGATATTAAACAGTTCTGGAGTCAAACCAAAGTCGGTTATACCCCAACACTGGTTGTCGCATATGGCGGTATTTCTGGCGAGCATTATTGGTACGATAAAACTGATGTTTGGGCACACCCTCGCTTAAGCATGTATGTACCGTCTGATATTCTTAATGCGCGCTCAATGAGAAGAACAACGGCACCGGATGAGCATTACAACCATTTCAATGTGGTACGGGTTGCCAATGAGCTAAATGATATTGGCATCAAACCTAATATTGGTGCTCATGGTCAACGTGAAGGTTTAGCGGCCCATTGGGAAATGTGGATGTTTGCCCAAGGTGGCATGAGCAATATGGAGGTACTAAAAACCGCAACCATCAACCCTGCAACCACCTTCGGCATGGACCATCAAATCGGCTCGATTAAAGCCGGCAAACTTGCTGATATTATTGTGATTGATGGCGACCCATTAGCTGATATCCGTGTGACTGATAAAGTCACTTACACCATGGTCAATGGTAAGTTATTTAATTCAGAAACCATGGATCAGTTAAATGGTGAAGAAGTAAAACGTAAGCCATTTTTCTTTGAGAAAAAAGATTAATATTGAGCTAATAAGCTTAGGTTAATCGAAAACGGTTGAGCAAAAAAAAGGATGTTCCACGTGGAACATCCTTTTTTTATTTTCTAAAAGCTGCGTTAAACAAACTCGCTTCCATAACAAAAACAATCTGTTGTATGGTCATTAACCATACCTACCGCTTGCATGAATGCATAACAAATTGTCGGGCCAACAAAGTTAAACCCAAGCTGTTTAAGTGCTTTAGACATGGCCACTGACTCTGCTGTTTGAGCTGGTAAATCCGCCGAAGTTGAATAGTGATTGACCACAGGTTTCCCCCCGACAAACTGCCAAAGAAATTCAGAAAAATCATTGCCCTGCTCTACAAAGGCTAAATAGGCTTTGGCATTACGAATAATAGAATTAACCTTTAAACGATTCCTGACGATTCCAGGATTGAGTAATAACTCTTCGACTTTGGCGTCATCAAATGTGGCAATAATTTTAGGGTCAAAATTGGCAAACAAGGCTTGGTAATTATGCTGCTTTTTTAAAATGGTGATCCAAGACAACCCTGCTTGCTGGCCATCTAAGCAAAGCTTTTCAAATAACTCAAGTGGATCATAAACTGGCCGCCCCCAAACGTTATCATGATAGTCTTGATATATGGGGTCATCACTGACCCAAGCACAGCGTTGTTGATCCATTTATTGAGTCCTTTACTATTTTTAGTCTCTACGTTAAAAAATAACCTACATAAGCCTTTATCTACAAGGTATAATCAAAACCATTTTCTATTTATAGCCTAACCAGTAGATAAGCGGACATGACGACGAAATACGACGTAAAAACATTCCAGGGCTTTATTATGACCCTGCAGGAATTCTGGGCGCAGCAAGGTTGCGCAATAGTTCAACCATTAGACATGGAAGTTGGTGCTGGTACATTCCACCCAATGACATTCTTGCGCTCATTAGGCCCAGAGCCAATGAGTAGTGCTTATGTTCAGCCATGTCGCCGCCCTACCGATGGCCGTTACGGTGAAAACCCTAACCGTCTGCAACACTACTATCAATTTCAAGTAGTGCTTAAGCCTTCTCCTAGCAATATTCAAGAGCTATATCTTGGTTCTTTAGAAGCACTAGGCGTAGATATGGGTGTCCATGATGTTCGCTTCGTAGAAGACAACTGGGAATCACCTACATTAGGTGCTTGGGGTCTTGGTTGGGAAGTGTGGTTAAACGGTATGGAAGTATCGCAATTTACCTATTTCCAACAAGTAGGCGGTTTAGAGTGTAAGCCTGTCACTGGTGAAATCACTTACGGCCTTGAACGTCTTGCGATGTATATTCAAGAAGTAGATAGCGTATACGACCTAGTATGGACAGACGGTCCAATGGGTAAAGTGATGTATGGTGATATTTTCCATCAGAACGAAGTTGAGCAATCAACCTATAACTTTGAACATGCCAATGTCGAAGTGCTATTCAAACAGTTCGATGATTGTGAAATTGCTTGTCAAAAACTACTTGGACTTGAAAAGCCATTGCCTCTTCCTGCATACGAGCAAGTAATGAAAGCATCTCATGCCTTTAACTTACTTGATGCTCGCCACGCGATTTCGGTTACTGAACGTCAACGTTATATTTTACGTGTTCGTACTATGGCCAAAGGTGTTGCAGAATCTTACTACCAAGCCCGTGAAGCGCTTGGTTTCCCAATGTGTAAGTAGAGGTAAATAGAATGAATGTTGAAAACTTACTCATTGAAGTGGGTACTGAAGAATTACCGCCAAAAGCATTACGTAAATTAGCTGAATCATTTTTAGCTAACTTCACCGAAGAGCTAACCAAAGCTGAGCTGGCCTTTGAAACAGCCACTTGGTACGCCGCGCCGCGCCGTTTAGCTATTAGCATTGAACACCTTGCTGTAGCGCAAGCAGACAAAGTGGTTGAAAAACGTGGCCCTGCTGTTGCCCAAGCATTTGATGCTGATGGCAACCCAACGAAAGCAGCTATGGGCTGGGCTCGTGGTAACGGCATTACTGTGGAACAAGCTGAGCGCTTGAAAACAGATAAAGGCGAATGGTTATTACACCAAGCTAAAGTGGTAGGCGTAGAAACTAAATCACTGATCGCAGCCATGGCGCAAAAATCATTAGATAAGTTACCTATTCCAAAGCCAATGCGCTGGGGAAGTAACACCACACAATTTATCCGTCCGGTTCATACTGTCACTATGTTGTTAGGTGAAGAGTTAGTTGAAGGTGAATTGTTAGGTATTCAATCTGCACGCACAATTCGTGGTCACCGCTTTATGGGCGTTGATACCTTCGAGTTAGATCATGCTGACAACTACTTAACCGCTCTTGAGCAGCAAGGTAAAGTTTTAGCTGATTACCAACGTCGTAAAGGTATTATCAAGACTAACGCTGAAGCTGCAGCAAAAGATATTGGCGGTGTAGCAGAACTTGAAGATGACCTACTTGAAGAAGTCACCTCTTTAGTTGAATGGCCTGTGGTATTGACTGCAAGCTTTGAAGAAAAGTTCTTAGACGTTCCAGCTGAAGCCTTGGTTTACACTATGAAAGGCGATCAAAAATACTTCCCAGTATTTGATCAAACTGGACAACTATTACCTAACTTTATCTTCGTTACTAACATCGAATCTAAAGATCCACAGCAAATTATTTCAGGTAATGAAAAAGTGGTTCGTCCACGTTTAGCTGATGCTGAGTTCTTCTTTGAAACAGATAAGAAAGACAGTTTAGAGTCGCGCCTTGCGAGCTTAGAAACAGTGGTATTCCAAAAGCAATTGGGCACCATTAAGCAACGTGTTGAACGCATCTCTGCAATGGCTGGCTTTATTGCCACTAGCATTGATGCCAACAGCGAAGAAGCAAGCCGTGCTGGTTTGCTGTCAAAATCTGACTTAATGACCAATATGGTGATGGAGTTTACTGATCTTCAAGGCACTATGGGCATGCACTACGCGCGCTTAAATGGTGAAACAGAAGCGGTTGCCCTTGCCTTAGCTGAGCAATACAAACCTAAGTTCTCTGGCGATACCGTTCCGACGGCACCGATTTCAATCTGTGTAGCATTAGCTGAAAAGCTTGATACCTTAGTGGGTATTTTTGGTATTGGCCAAGCACCAAAAGGCGCGGCGGATCCATTTGCACTGCGCCGTGCAGCGATTGGTATTTTGCGTATATGTTTAGAAAACAACTTACCATTAGACTTGGTGGATTTGATTGCTAAAGCAAAACAATTACACGGTGAAAACCTCACTAATGACAATGTGTCTGAGCAAGTGCTTGAATTCTTCATGGGTCGTTTCCGCTCTTGGTATCAAGATCAAGGCGTCAGCGTTGACGTTATTCTTGCCGTGCTTGCACGCAAGCCTACCGCACCTGCTGACTTTGAAAGCCGTATTAAAGCTGTGGCGCACTTCAGAAGCTTAGAACAAGCATCTTCGCTGGCTGCGGCTAACAAGCGTGTTTCAAATATTCTAGCCAAAGTTGAAGGCGAGATTGCCACTAGCATTGATGCCAGTTTATTGGTTGAACCTGCTGAAAAAGCCTTAGCTGAAAAGTTAGCTGAACTGCAACCGCAACTTGCGCCATTGTTTGCTGCCGCCAACTATCAAGAAGCGTTAGCATTGCTAGCCAATCTGCGTGAAAGCGTTGATGCCTTCTTTGAAGGTGTCATGGTGATGGCTGATGATGAAGCCCTTAAGAATAACCGCTTGGCATTACTAAATAGCCTGCGTGAGCAATTCTTACATGCTGCCGATATCTCACTACTCCAATAATAGTTAACCCTATTAAGTTGTAAAAAAACGCGCTTAACATCAGTTAAGCGCGTTTTTTATTGGCTGGTTTTTAGGAGGTTATTGTTAATCGAGAATTGAGTCTTAGAAACAGATCAACTTTTGATGAATAACCTCAAACTCAGATTGATTAAGCCCCACTTGCTGCAATAGCTGCTGCAAATCATCTTGTTTAAGTTTATCTTTTTGCCGCAACATAGAACACTCACTAATGATATTAGCCCGCCATACAGCCAATGCCATCGCGTCTGTTGGACGATAATCAGAATTAGTTAATTGTGCTAGCTGAAACTCAAACTGCGCTGGCAGCTGCCAATGCTTAGCCAGTAACGCACTTAGCCCTAACGACTTAGTGGTCATCACTTGCTTAAACAATGCCGAACTTGGTTGCTCACCCGGCTCGGCTTTTTCAAAGGCATCCAGCAGCATTTTGAAAATGGCGATTTTGCCCACATCATGAAGTAATCCCAGCAAAAATACTGTATCAGCATCTTCTTCAGCTAAGTCACTGGCAATAAAAGCCACTTGCATTGAATGACGCCAAATTTCAGCGCCAAAACGCCTAAAGTAAATCGGCTTAATATCAATCATTTCTTTCACCAAACAACTGCGAACAAACTGACGTAATTGCGCTCGCCCTAGCTGCACAATGGCTTGCTGTAGATTAGTAATATCTTTGTCTGAACGCTTAAAAGCACTTGAGTTGCATAACTTTAACACTTCGACGCTCAGTACCGGATCTTGCTCAATTAACCGCAGTACTTGTTTGGTTTCAATCCCATCTTGGGATAGTTGATGGTCAAGCTCGGTTATGCGCCTTGGCAGTTTTAATACTTTGGCAGCAATGTCTTGAGGTGCACTAAAAGCAATATTGATTTCGGCTAATATGCTACGTTCAAGATTATTCGCCATGCCACCATTTTTGTGGCTACTCATAGGAAAAAGCAGGCTATAAAACAGCGCGGATAAATCTATTTGTTGCGCCTCTTCCGCTGTTTCATTTGAGTTGCTTAAGTGTGATTTGGCCTGCCTTACATATGAGTCGCTTGAGCGCAGTTTCGACTCTGTAGCGCTTGGCTCTTGGATGTTAGCCGATAGCAATGAGTGCTGCTCATTTAATGCTTTGGCTTGTTTGACCTCAACGGCCGGTCTTAAATTAAAAATCTTATTGAATAGCTTTTTAAACACAATAAATTACCTACACTTCAGGTAAATATACAACAGTGACAAGATGAGTTTGTAGAGATTACCGATAAAAAAATGGGCGCCTTAAGGCACCCATTTAATGTCTTTTAAACTCGACTACACGTCTAAGTTAGCAACGTTTAGCGCGTTAGTTTCAATGAAGTCACGACGCGGTTCAACTTGATCGCCCATCAAACAAGTAAACAATTGATCAGCGCCTACGGCATCTTCAATGGTGACTTGTAGCATACGACGAGTTTCAGGATCCATTGTCGTTTCCCACAATTGCTCAGGGTTCATTTCACCCAATCCTTTATAACGTTGGATGTACAAACCACGTTTAGCTTCAGACATAGTCCAATCAAGCGCCTCTAAGAAGCTATCAACTTCTTTCATACGCTCGCCACGTTTAACATAGCCACCTTCTTCAATCATACCGTCTAATGCTGAGCCTAACTTAGCAATACGTTGGTAATCATTTGATTGGAAGAAGTCGTAACTAAATACGTAGTTAGTATCAATACCATGCTTACGGATTGTTAGGCTTGGTAGATATACCTGACGCTCAGGATCTAATTGTGGTTCAATGTTATAAATAACACCGTCAGTTTCAATCTCAATAAGGTCAGCGACAAAGGCATCACACCACTGCTTCATTTGTGCTTCGTCAGCCAGCATTTCATTGTTCAGTGCTGGATGGTAAAGCATACGGTTACAAATAACCGTTGGGTAACGCTTAGTTAAACGCTCAATAACCGCTTCAACCTCACGATACTGGCTCACTAAACGCTCTAGTGGCTCACCTGTCATACCTGGTGCACCCGCAGAAGGGTAAATATGAGTACCATCTAAGGCTTGAGTGGTTAAGTATTCCGTTAGTGCAGGCTCATCTTTTAGGTACTGCTCTTGCTTACCTTTTTTAACTTTAAATAAAGGTGGTTGAGCAATATAGATGTAACCACGTTCAATCAACTCAGGCATTTGACGGAAGAAGAAGGTCAACAGCAGCGTACGAATGTGCGAGCCATCGACGTCAGCATCGGTCATGATGATGATATTGTGATAACGGGTTTTCTCAGGATCATAATCATCACGGCCAATACCACAACCTAATGCAGTGATCAGCGTCGCGACCTCTTGAGAAGATAACATTTTATCAAAACGTGCTTTTTCAACGTTAAGAATTTTACCTTTCAGCGGCAGAATAGCTTGGTTTTTACGGTTACGTCCCTGCTTGGCTGATCCGCCAGCAGAGTCCCCTTCCACTATGTATATTTCAGAAAGCCCAGGGTCTTTCTCTTGGCAATCTGCAAGCTTACCTGGCAAACCACCTAAATCTAATGCGCCTTTACGACGGGTCATTTCACGGGCTTTACGCGCCGCTTCACGAGCACGTGCCGCATCAACGATTTTACCCACAATTAATTTGGCATACATTGGGTTTTCTAATAGGTAATCATTTAATTGCTCACCCATTGTTTGCTCTACCGCGCCCTTCACTTCACTGGACACTAACTTGTCTTTGGTTTGTGAACTGAATTTAGGATCAGGCACTTTTACTGAAATAACAGCGGTTAACCCTTCACGAGCATCATCACCCGTTGCATTGGTTTTACCCTTCTTATTGAAGCCTTCACGCTCCATATAGTTATTTAAGTTACGGGTTAGTGCACCACGGAAACCCGCTAAGTGAGTACCGCCATCGCGTTGTGGGATGTTATTGGTAAAACAGAAAATCTTTTCTTGATAACCGTCATTCCACTGCATTGCCACTTCAACGGTAATGCCGTCTTCACGCTCTTGAGTAAAGTGGAAAACCTCTTTATTCACTGGCGTTTTATTGAGGTTAAGGTAATCAACGAAAGCACTGATGCCGCCTTCGTATTTAAAGAACTCATCACGGCCATCACGTTCATCAACTAAACGGATACCCACACCTGAGTTCAAAAATGATAATTCACGAACACGTTTAGCTAAGATGTCAAAGTGGAATAGCACATCTGAGAATGTTTCACTGCTTGGCCAGAAACGGATTGAAGTACCGGTTTTTTCTGAATCACCCACTGGCGTGATTGGTGTATCAGGTACACCCATTGAATAAAACTGCTCGTAAACTTTACCGTTACGACGAATGGTCATTTGCAGTTTTTCAGATAATGCGTTTACAACCGAAACACCAACACCGTGTAAGCCACCTGATACTTTATAAGAGTTATCATCGAACTTACCACCGGCATGAAGTACCGTCATAATAACTTCGGCAGCAGACACACCTTCTTCTTCATGAACCTCAACAGGAATACCACGGCCATCATCTTGTACTGATACCGAGCCATCTGAATGAATGGTGATAGTAATGTCACTACAGTGGCCTGCTAAGGCTTCATCGATAGAGTTATCGACCACTTCGAATACCATGTGATGAAGACCTGTACCATCGTCAGTATCGCCGATGTACATCCCTGGTCTCTTACGAACAGCATCAAGGCCTTTTAAAACCTTAATACTCGAAGAATCATAACTATTCTCTGACATATTTCTCTCTCGTTTTTATTCAACTACCGTGACTTGCCCATGTTCCACATGAAACATCTTACTTGGTGGGCTAGCCAGCGAATCGACTATTGCAACAGGATCAATCGCTGTGACAAAAATTTGTGCACCGGTTTCGGTTAACTGTTTTAGTAATAGTTGCCTATGCTGAGCATCTAACTCAGATGGAAGATCATCCACTAGGTAAATACTATGCTTGTTTTGCTGTTTTTGAAGCAATTTACCCTGTGCAAGGCGCAGTGCACAGACTAATAATTTTAACTGTCCTCGGGATAACGCATCCTGTACCGGTAAGCTGCCAACGCGTAATCGTAAATCCGCTTTATGTGGTCCACTGCCGGTATTTCCCGATGCTAAATCTCGGTGATATTGAGTTTTAAGTAACTCGGCAAATTCCGTTTTGCTATCCCAGCCACGGGTAAAGGAAACCTTAATATCAACCCGTGGTAAAAACTCTTCGATTATACCCTTAAGTAGCTCATTTAACGAGTCCACATATTGATTTCGTATCGAAGTAACCTGCTCAGCATAACGCAACAATTCTTTATCCCAAAATTGTATATTTGAGTAAGAGGCGCCGTCTCTAAGAAGCTGATTTCTTTGCTTTAAAATTCTTCTGGTATTCACCCATGCCGTATAAAAATGACTGTCTGCATGAAAAGCGCCCCAGTCGATAAACTGCCGACGTGCTTTTGGGCCTTCAAATAGTAAAGAAAAACTTTCAGGGGTGATAACTTGGATCGGTAAGGTTTCAGCCAACACCGATAATCGCTTCACATTATCGCCATTAAATTTAACATCAATGTCGCCATTGCGGAACCGTCTAAGGCCTAATTTAGCTTCGCCATTAGGCATATCGAGCTTGGCAAACAAGGTCAGCTGATCTTGCTCAATATTGATAACCCGCTGAGACAGATGGCTGCGAAAAGAGCGTCCCATGCCGAGAAAATAAATGGCTTCTAAAATGCTGGTTTTACCACTGCCATTTTCGCCATAAATTAAATTAAGCCCATCACTTGGCGCTAATGTCGCTGACAAAATATTGCGGAAATGTTCGATATTGAGGCGGGTTAAACTCATGGAAGATAAACAGACCCTAATTTAAAAAGAGTGAAACGAAAGAAGGTGCCTTAATGTAGCACCTTCTTGGGGTAAAACGTTATAGTTAAACAGCGCTTAATCGAGTTTAAGCGACTATTTACTTATAAGCGCATTGGCATAACCACGTACATAGAATCTTCTTCTGCGTGGTTTTCAATTAGCGCGCTTGAGTTACCGTCTATTAAGGTAATTCTAACATCATCACTGGCTAAATTATTTAATACGTCCAATAGATAACTGACGTTAAAGCCAATTTCGAGGTTATCTGAGTTGTATTCAACATCGATAATCTCTTCTGCTTCTTCTTGCTCTGGGTTATTGGCGGTAATGCGCAGTAATCCCGGCTCAAGCTGAATACGCACACCTCTGAACTTCTCATTCGACAAAATAGAAGCACGGGTTAACGCTTGTTTTAATTGGTTACGGCTAGCCACCACAATTTTGGTGCCGCCTTTAGGTAATACCCGGCGATAATCAGGGAAACGACCATCAACTAATTTACTGGTGAATACCGCATTGGCAGTAATTGCGCGAATCGCACTGTCACCAATCGCAATGGTAATGTCACTGTCTTCGCTTTCAAGTAAACGCGCCATTTCAACCACGCCTTTACGCGGCACAATCACTTGCTTCTCAGGTAAGCTGGTTTCAATTTGACGATGACTTAATGCTAAGCGATGACCATCTGTGGCAATGGCCTTTAAAGTGTTACCTGCGGTTTCAAATAACAAGCCATTTAGATAATAACGCACATCTTGGTTTGCCATTGAAAATTGCGTTGAGTCAATAATCGACTTCAAGGTGCCCTGCTTTAAGCTAAATTCAATTTCAGCTTCAAAGGCTTCAACATTGGGGTAATCTGATGCTGGCAAGGTCGCCAGTGAAAAACGGCTACGGCCTGAACGTAATAACCATTTGTTCTCTTGCTGCTCAATTTTAATTTCAACTTGCTCAGGAAGAGATTTAACAATATCTAATAATTTTTTAGCCGGAACTGTGGTGCGTCCCACTTCAACTTCACCTTGGATGGGAGCTTGACCAACAAGCTCAACCTCTAAGTCCGTACCTGTTAGCTTAAGTGAGTCCTCACTAACTTCAACAAGTAGATTAGATAAAATAGGCAAGTTGTGGCGTCTTTCTACTGCGCCACAAACCAACTGAAGTGGTTTTAATAGGGCATCCCTATCAATTGAAAATTTCATTCGTCTCAATTTCCCGATATTAAGAAGATAAAGTACGTATCAAGTTAGCATAATCTTCTTTAATGTCATGACTTTCTTCACGTAACTGAGCAATTTTTCTGCATGCATGTAATACGGTAGTATGATCACGACCACCAAATGCGTCACCAATTTCAGGCAAGCTTTGGTTAGTTAACTCTTTTGATAATGCCATCGCCACTTGGCGTGGTCTGGCAACACTGCGCGAACGGCGCTTAGATAACATGTCAGCCATTTTAATTTTGTAATATTCAGCAACGGTTTTCTGAATATTATCAATAGTGACTAACTTTTCTTGTAACGCCAGTAAATCACGTAATGCTTCACGGACAAAATCAATGGTAATGGGTCTACCAGTAAAATTCGCATTCGCAATAACGCGATTTAATGCGCCTTCTAATTCACGCACGTTTGAGCGTAAACGCTTAGCAATAAAGAATGCCACTTCATCAGGCAGATTAATGCCGCTCTCTTGTGCTTTACGCATTAAGATCGCCACACGGGTTTCAAGTTCTGGTGGTTCAATGGCAACGGTTAGGCCCCAACCAAAACGAGATTTTAAGCGATCTTCAACACCATCGATTTCCTTGGGATATTTATCCGAAGTTAAAATAACTTGATGGTTACCTTCAAGCAAAGCGTTAAAGGTATGGAAAAATTCTTCTTGAGAACGATCTTTATTGGCAAAAAATTGAATGTCATCAATAAATAATGCATCAACACTGCGGTAGTAACGTTTGAAATCTTCAATGGCGTTATTTTGCAGTGCTTTAACCATGTCCTGAACAAAGCGCTCAGAATGCATGTAAACCACTTTGGCATTGGGATTATTTTTGATGATCCCATTACCAACAGCGTGTAATAAATGGGTTTTACCTAAACCAGTGCCACCATATAAAAATAGTGGGTTATAAGCGCCACCTGGATTTTCAGCCACTTGTAGTGCAGCCGCTTTACCCAGTTGGTTTGATTTACCTTCAACAAAATTATCAAACTGGTAAGTCGGATTAATGTTACTGCGATGGTTAGCATGCTCAACCGGTTCAGCTTGAGTATTAAACGAAGTACTAACGCGCGCTTTAGTATGGGTATTTTGAGGTTTCTTTATTTCAGCAATCACTGGCGCCGCAGGTTTAGCTGCAGACGGACGACTACCAATATCAAAACGCAGCTTAGGCGCATTGCCACCTAACTGTTCAGTGAAAAATTGATTAATGATATTGATGTACTTATCGCGAACCCAATCGAGTACAAAACGATTCGGCGCATAAAGTACCAAGGTATCACCATCCATTTCAGCTTGCAGCGGACGGATCCACATACTGAATTGCTGCGCAGACAATTCGTCTTGCAGTCTGCCGATACATTGTTGCCACAGTGAAACCGCCACTAAAAATCCTTAAATACCGTTTGTTGAAGGAGGGGTATTCTATCGTTAGATCTCAATGATCGCTATCGATAAAAAAAATTTTATCCCCAAGCTGATCATTGTATGTGGATATCTGTGATCTTTGAAGATCAAAATCGATCTATTTATTATGAATTGTTCATAGATCCTGCTTTATTAACCGATCAACATTGATCTATAATAACGCGGCTTTGATCTAGTAAAACTATCTTAGATCCACTACATATTGTGTTGGTACACAGAGTTATCCACATCCTGTGGTAGATTTTTAGGGTACTGATCAAAGTTAAATTGGTAAAAATTGTTCATATAGTCATTTTCCTAGTTGACGGTAGTGATTAAAGTGATTACAATTCGGCCTCTTTTTTGTCCTTGCGTCTTATTTCAAGAATGTAAGGTTTATTAACTACTAAATATACGGATTGCCAAAATGAGTAAACGTACTTTTCAACCAAGCAACCTGAAGCGTAAGCGTTCTCACGGCTTCCGCGCACGTATGGCCACTGTAGGCGGCCGTAAAGTGATTGCACGTCGTCGTGCAAAAGGTCGCGCTCGTTTATCTGCTTAATCAGTAGATATTCATAGTGACTAGCTATGCTTTTACGCGGGAGTTGCGTTTGCTAACTCCCGCGCAATTCAAATCTGTATTTTCAAATCCCATCAAAGCATCTTCTGCTGAAATAACTCTGCTTGCTATTCCAAATTCAGAGCAACATCCTCGTATTGGATTAACTGTCGCAAAACGTTTTGTTAAAAATGCCAGTGACCGAAATCGTATTAAACGAGTGATAAGAACTAATTTCCGTTTACACCAGCATGATATTCCAGACCTTGATATAGTTGTCTTGGTAAGAAATGGCGTGGTCGATATGGAAAATGCAGACTTACATAAATTAATAGAGAAGTTATGGCGCAAACTCAGTCGCCGTTACAATGGTTAGCCACAAAGGCTATTCGTGGCTACCAACTCTTTATCAGCCCTATGCTGGGACCCCGCTGTAGATTCAATCCAACGTGCTCTTATTATGCAATTGATGCAATAAAAACGCATGGAACTGCGAAAGGTTGTTGGCTTGCGGCGAAACGCATACTAAAATGTCACCCTTTACATCCCGGCGGAAGTGATCCCGTCCCCCCTAAAAACGACAGGTGTAACAAATAGGCTATGGAATCTCAACGTAATTTAATGCTTATCGCTCTGCTTTTTGTCAGCTTTTTAATGTGGCAAGCATGGCAAGACGATAAAGCCCCGCAACCAGTAGCGGCCCAAACAACGTCACAGACTACTAATGTTGCGTCACAAAACGTTAGCGATGTACCAGAGGCTGATGCAGGCATGCCTGTTCAATTACCTGCTACACAAAATTTAATTACTGTGAAAACAGATCAACTAGACATTAAAATCAGCCCAGTAGGCGGTGATATTGTTTATGCAGCATTAGTTGATCATAAAGTTGAAATCGACAGTGATGACCCATTCGTAATACTTGAACAAAATGGTTCATTTAATTACATCTCACAAAGTGGTCTTATTGGCCGCGATGGTATTGATAGCAGCCGCCATGGTCGCGCTCAATTTTCAGCAGAATCTGAAAATTATGTGTTAGCCGATGGCCAAGACTCTTTATCAGTACAGCTTAATTATGTTGACGCTAACGGCGCAGCATATACCAAAGTATTTACCTTCACCCGTGGTCAATTTGATGTGACTGTTGATTACAATGTAAACAACACCACTTCAGCACCGCTGCAAATGCAAATGTATGGTCAAATAAAACAAACTGTACAAGCATCTGAAAGCAGCATGATGATGCCTACTTACCGTGGTGCAGCATTCTCGACTAGCGATGTGCGTTACGAAAAGTATGACTTTGATGACATAGCAAAAAGTAACCTTAACCAACAGACACTCGGTGGTTGGGCTGCAATGCTACAACACTACTTTGTATCAGCTTGGGTGCCACCTGCAGCTGATTCAAATACTATTTTTACCAGTATGAGTGCTGGCGGCCAAGCCAATGTTGGTTTCCGCGGCGCAGTACATGATATTGCACCAGGTGCACAGCAAACCATTAGTGCCCAATTCTATGTTGGCCCTAAAAACCAAGAAGCTTTATCTAAAATTTCTGAAACATTAAACCTTGTTGTAGATTATGGTTTCCTTTGGTGGTTAGCGATTCCAATTCACTGGTTATTGATGTTCTATCAATCATTTGTGGGTAACTGGGGTGTGGCAATTATTTTAATTACCCTAACCGTGCGTGGTCTTTTATACCCGCTAACCAAAGCACAATACTCGTCAATGGCTAAAATGCGTAACTTGCAGCCTAAACTGACTGAGATGAAAGAACGCTTAGGTGATGACCGCCAGAAAATGGGTCAAGCCATGATGGAGCTGTATAAGAAAGAGAAAGTTAACCCTATGGGTGGCTGTCTTCCTATCTTGCTGCAAATGCCTATTTTCATCGCCTTATATTGGGTATTACTAGAAAGCTATGAATTACGCCATGCGCCATTCATGCTTTGGATTACCGATTTATCGGTTCAAGATCCTTACTATGTATTACCATTATTAATGGGTGTGTCTATGTGGTTAATGCAAAGAATGCAACCAATGGCACCGACTATGGATCCGATGCAAGTGAAAATGATGCAGTGGATGCCAGTTATCTTTACCGTGTTCTTCCTATGGTTCCCAGCCGGTCTAGTTCTATACTGGTTAGTAGGTAACTTAGTCGCCATTACACAACAAAAGATTATTTATGCAGGTTTAGAGAAAAAAGGCTTAAAATAAGTCATAGCTCAAACTGATATAATCAACAAAGGCGGCTATTAAGCCGCCTTTTCCTTTACTATTTTCAACAAGGTTTTCCTCAATGACAGACACTATCGTGGCACAAGCAACCGCACCAGGTCGTGGCGGCGTAGGTATCATTCGTATTTCAGGCGATAAAGCCACGGCAGTCGCACATAGCGTATTAGGCCATTTACCTAAAACCCGTTATGCCGATTACTGTGATTTTAAAAGCGCGTCAGGCGAGGTCATTGATCAGGGAATCGCACTGTTTTTTAAAGGACCTAACTCCTTTACCGGTGAAGATGTATTAGAGCTTCAAGGCCATGGCGGCCAAATTGTGCTTGATATGCTGATCAAACGCGTAATGGAAGTTGATGGACTGCGTATCGCCAAGCCAGGTGAATTCAGTGAACAAGCTTTTATGAACGACAAGCTGGATTTAACCCAAGCTGAAGCTATTGCCGATTTGATTGATGCCACCAGTGAACAAGCCGCTAAGAGCGCGTTAAACTCACTTCAGGGCGAGTTTTCTGATGAAGTGCATCAATTAGTCGAGCAAGTGACTAATTTGCGCTTATACGTGGAAGCAGCCATTGATTTCCCTGATGAAGAAGTCGACTTTTTATCTGACGGTAAAATTGCTAACTCACTGTATAACATCATCGCCAAATTAGACTTAGTGCAAGCCAGTGCCAAACAAGGCTCAATTATTCGTGAAGGCATGAAAGTGGTGATTGCTGGTCGTCCAAATGCCGGTAAATCAAGCCTATTAAATGCCCTAGCAGGTAAAGAGTCTGCTATTGTCACTGAAATTGCGGGGACTACCCGTGATGTGCTGCGCGAGCATATTCACCTTGATGGCATGCCACTGCATATTATTGATACTGCAGGTTTACGTGACACCGCTGATACCGTTGAAAAAATCGGTATTGAGCGTGCGTGGGATGAGATAGCAACCGCCGATAGAGTGTTATTTATGGTTGATGGCACCACCACCACCGATGTAAATCCTCACGATATTTGGCCAGATTTTATTGACCGTTTACCGAAAAAACTCGGTGTCACGGTTATTCGTAACAAAGCTGACTTAACCGGTGAACCAGTAATGACCACCGATGAACATGGCTACAGCGTTTACCGCATATCAGCGAAAACAGGCCTCGGGGTTGAAGAGCTCAAACAGCACCTTAAATCATTAATGGGTTATCAAAGTAACCTTGAAGGCGGTTTTATTGCCCGTCGTCGCCATTTAGAAGCGTTAGATTTAGCTGCAAGTCACTTACAACTGGGTAAAGAGCAATTAGAAGTGTATTTAGCCGGTGAGTTATTAGCCGAAGAATTACGTATGTGCCAAATGGCGCTATCTGAAATTACCGGTAAGTTCACCTCTGATGATCTACTGGGTAAAATCTTTAGCTCATTCTGTATTGGTAAATAGGATCGCTCATGACATTGGCAAATAAAGTTATCGTGCTCGATTTCGAAACCACAGGCTTATCACCTAATAATGCAGATCGCGCCATCGAAATTGGTGCGGTAAAACTGATTGATGGTGAGATCGTCGATAGCTTTCAAGAATTAATGAATCCCGGCCGATCGGTAAACAGCTTTATTGAAAACTACACAGGCATCACCAATGCCATGCTTAAAGAGGCAGATTCTTGTGAAGCAGTCATGACTCGCTTTGCCAATTTTATTGAAGACTTTAACTTAGTGGCCCATAACGCCAGCTTTGATAAGAAGTTTTTAGATGCCGAGTTTGAGCATTGTCAGCAACAATATTCTGGTCAATTTGCCTGTTCATTATTATTGTCGCGCCGCATTAGCCAAGATGCGCCCAACCATAAATTAGGCACCTTAGTTGAATATCATCAACTACCCAATGATGGCGTTTTTCACCGCGCATTAGCCGATGCCACCATGACGGCGCATTTATGGAATCATCAACTGCAGCTGCTGCAACAGCAACTCCCCCATAAAGCGATTACTTTTGAGCTGATTAACCAGATTTCAAAGCGCCCTAAAGCCCAAGTTAGTGGTTACTTACAATCTTTATAACGGCTAACTTATTAACGCATTATACGGCTCGTTAAGGCAATTCTGCGGCGAGCTTATCCACCAGTAACCTCACTTTGGGTGACAAATGCCGATTGTGAGGATACAAAGCCCAAATCCCCTCTTGTTGCTGCTTATAAGATTCTAAAATAACCGAAAGCTGACCCGCTGCTATCGCCTCTGCCACGTAATAACCTGGCAATTGCACAATCCCCAAGCCTTTAATGGCCGCATTAAGCAAACTAATACCGCTACTGCACTGCAAATTCCCCTGCACTTTAATACTTCTTACTTGGCCCTGTTCATTAAAATGCCAGTGCGGCTGCGAGCCAACTAAACAATTGTGCTGCGTTAACTCTGATAATGAATACGGCGCGCCGAAACGATTAATGTAATCAGGGGCTGCGCAAACAAACTGCTCACGGCTGGTTAAACGCTTTGCCATCATGCTCGAATCAGGTAAGCGCCCTAACCTAATCGCTAAATCATAGCCGCCTTCCACTAAATCTAACTGCCTGTTCGTTAACTCACAAATCACTTCAACATCTGGGTGTTGCTGCATATAGTCAGTCACTATCGGCATCACAAATGACTCACCATAGGTCACAGGCGCAGTAAGTTTAATTAACCCTTGGGGTTTATTTTGCAAACTACTAATTGCCCGCTCAGCTTCTTCAAGACCATCAATAACCTGACGACAATGACGATAAAATATTTGCCCTTCTTCAGTTAACGACACTTTACGGGTAGTGCGATAAAACAATTTGGTGCTTAATCTGTTTTCAATTTGACTGATTTGGCGACTGACTTGGGCGGTCGAAATCGCTAAACGCTTACCCGCTGCGGTAAAACTGTCGGTTTCAGCCACAGCCACAAACTCGTAAACCCCTTCCCATGGCAACATTATTACCACCTCGTAAAAGTAATTTGCATTTATAGCCCATTATCAACTGACAGAAAATAAATACAATAGATCCATCATCTACTGAGCCTCATCTACACTAAGTAGATCCACTTTTATGGTTAACGTTAAAAGGACAAACACTATGTCAGCACAATTTATGAAATCTAAGGCCGCTATTGCATGGGGACCAGGACAGCCATTATCGGTTGAAGAAGTCGATGTTATGTACCCAAAAGCCGGTGAAGTAATGGTAAAAATCATTGCTTCGGGTGTTTGTCATACCGATGCATTTACCTTATCGGGCGACGATCCTGAAGGAGTTTTCCCAGCGATTTTAGGTCACGAAGGTGGCGGCGTTGTTGAAATGGTGGGTGAAGGTGTCACTAGCGTACAAGTCGGCGACCATGTTATTCCGCTATACACCGCAGAATGCGGCAAATGTAAATTCTGTACTTCAGGTAAAACCAACCTTTGTAGCGCAGTACGTGAAACTCAAGGTAAAGGCTTAATGCCAGACGGTACGACCCGTTTTTATAAAGATGGTCTGCCAATTTTCCACTATATGGGCTGCTCAACCTTCTCTGAATACACTGTATTACCTGAAATTTCATTGGCGAAAGTGAATAAAGATGCGCCTTTAGAAGAGGTGTGTTTATTAGGTTGCGGTGTCACTACCGGTATGGGCGCCGTATTAAATACAGCCAAAGTGCAAAAGGGCGACACTGTAGCCATTTTCGGTTTAGGCGGCATTGGCTTATCAGCCATTATTGGCGCCACCATGGCGGGTGCCAGCCGTATTATAGGTATTGATTTAAATGAATCAAAATTTGAGTTAGCCACCAAACTTGGCGCTACAGATTGCATTAATCCGAAAAACTTTGATAAGCCAATTCAAGAAGTGATTGTGGAAATGACTGATGGCGGCGTCGATTTCTCATTTGAATGTATCGGTAACGTCAACGTGATGCGCAGCGCGTTAGAGTGTTGTCATAAAGGTTGGGGCGAGTCTGTGATTATCGGCGTTGCTGGTGCTGGCCAAGAAATCTCAACCCGTCCATTCCAACTAGTTACTGGTCGAGTGTGGAAAGGTAGCGCCTTTGGCGGCGTTAAAGGTCGCAGTGAATTACCGGGTATTGTTGAGCAATACTTAAATGGCGAATTTAAATTAGACCACTTCATTACCCATACAATGGGGCTTGAAGGCATAAATGATGCCTTTGATTTAATGCACAGCGGTGAAAGTATCCGTTCAGTCATTCACTTCGATAAGTAAATCTTATTGTTGTATGGGATTAATATCATGCCCTTAACCTTAGGCTAAGGGCATTTTTATCATAAGCGATCAATCAAATGACTTTAGAAAACGTCAGTAGTAATAAAATGTTCGGTGGCTGGTTAAAACAATATAGCCATCATTCCGATACGCTAAATTGCCAAATGCGCTTTGCTATTTACCTGCCGCCACAAGCGGCATCGCAAAAAGTGCCAGTTCTATATTGGTTGTCAGGCCTCACCTGCACCGACGAAAACGTGATGCAAAAATCTGGCATTCAACGAGTTGCTGCAGAGCTTGGTATTGCTATTGTGGCTCCAGACACCAGCCCGCGCGGCGAAAATGTCGCAGATGATGCCAATGGCGCTTATGATTTTGGTTTAGGCGCCGGATTTTATCTCAATGCCAGCCAAGCGCCCTTTAATACCCACTATCAAATGTATGACTATGTGGTAAAAGAATTGCCAGCCTTTATTGAGCAGCATTTTCCGGTATCGAGTATGCGCAGCATCAGTGGCCACTCTATGGGCGGTCATGGCGCAATAACCATAGGACTTAAAAATCCGCAGCAATATCAATCTATTTCAGCGTTTAGTCCGATCTGTAATCCGATAAATTGCCCTTGGGGACAAAAGGCCTTTAACGGTTATTTAGGAGCAGATCAAACAAGCTGGGCTGAATATGACAGCAGCGAGTTAATGAAAAGCTCGATGGTTAAAGTACCTATGCTGGTGGATCAAGGCACTGAAGATAACTTTCTAGTTGAACAACTAAAACCTGAAAGCTTAATTGAAGCCGCTAAAGCTCAGCAATACCCGCTGACATTACGTATGCAGGAAGGCTATGATCACAGTTACTTCTTTATCAGTAGCTTTATTGAAGATCATTTACGCTTTCACGCAAAGCACTTAATAAAGTAACCAATAAGCCCACAAGTCGTAAATAAGTCACCTTGTATTATGACCGGACATAAAAAAGGGAGTGATCATTCACTCCCTTTTCTTATCTATTTTATTCAAATTCAACTTGTTAGTTAATTTTATGCCGCAAGTTTAGCAAAATACTTCTTTGCTGCAGCTCTGACTTTAGGCGCCAATAAAATTGCCGAAGTCATGGTTGGTATTGCCATTAAGGCATAGGCAGCATCAATAATATTGACGATTTCTTGAATGGTTGCAGTGGCAGCAAACAAAATAGCTAATAAGAAAAACAGCTGATAAAAGCGTAATCGCTTACGTCCAAATAGAAATGCAAAGCACTGACCACCATAAAATGCTTGGGTAAATATGGTACTAATACTAAAAAATACCACACAAAGGATCAGTAAATACGGGCCAACACCGGGCATAGTAGCCTCAAAAGCTTGCGCAGATAAATTTACTCCCTCGGCTTCACTTCCTTGCCACACCCCCGAGATTAAAATGATCATTGCCGTCGCGGTGCACACCAATAAGGTATCAATAGCAGGGCCCAGCATGGCCACTAAGCCTTCTTTTACCGGTTCATTGGTTTTGGCACTACCATGCGCCATTACCTCAGTGCCAATACCCGCTTCATTTGAAAAAGCCGCTCGGCGAATACCGATCAACATGGTTCCCAATATGCCACCACCAACCGAATTAAGTGAAAATGCTTCAGTGATGATCAACTTAAAATAACTCGGTATATCAGCAATATTGACAGCAATAACATAAAAAGCGCAGCCCATATAAATCAGGATCATTAACGGCACCACTTTTGTTGCCACCGAAGCAATACGTTTAATGCCACCTAAGATGACGCTGGCAACGATCAACATCACCACAATCCCTAAGCTTAAATCCACCCAAAAAGTGGATTGATCACTGGGGAAATAGCCAGGTTTGACAATTAGCCACTCACGAATAATCTGCACTAATTGATTTGCATTGAATAATGGAAAATTACCAACAAGGCCAACAACACAAAAAAATACCGCTAAAAAGTGCCATTTTTTGCTTAAACCTTGGGTGATGATGTACATGGGACCGCCCTGCACATCACCATTTTCGTCCTTGCCGCGATACATAATGGCTAAGGTACAGGTGAAAAATTTAGTCGCCATTCCCACAATCGCGCTAATCCACATCCAAAAAATGGCACCGGGCCCACCCACCATAATCGCCACGGCAACACTGCCAATATTCCCCATACCAACGGTGCCGGCCATGGCACTGGATAACGCCCCTGCGTGACTAATATGTCCCACAGCGCCTTTATCAGGATGTTTACCACGGACAATATTGATGGCGTGGCCAATGTAGCGAAAAGGAATAAAACGTGAATAAATCAGGAAGAAAAGCCCACCACCTACCAGTAAAACCAGCATGTGAGGCCCCCATGCTAAATCAGCCATTTGAGCCGTTATTGAAACCAGAGACATAATAAAAGTTAATTTTTTGTTAATTGTAATTATTGAAAATACGGATAAAAACCACTTTGTGCAATGCTAAATAGGCGTAAACTAAGCCTATAAGTAGCGTTTAACAGTAATAATCTAGGATAAAACATGGCAAAAATAGACATTTTAGTGGGCTCAACTCAAGGCGGAACCGAATATGTGGCCGACGATATGGCGGCTCAGCTTAACGAAATAGGCCACCAAAGCTGCATTCATTTAGCCGCAAACTTGGATGATCTTGACCCTAAATCACTGTGGATCATTGTCAGTTCAACTCATGGCGCAGGCGATCTTCCAGACAATTTAGCGCCTTTTTATCAGCAGTTATTGGCCTCAAATAGCGATCTCAGTGAGCTAAAATTTGCTTTGTGCGCAATTGGCGACTCAAGTTACGACACTTTTTGTCTTGGGCCTGAAAAAATAATTTCAAGACTCGATCAGTTAGGTGCCAAACCGTTTGTGAATAAGATCCAAATTGATGTTCAAAAGGATCCTGTTCCAGAAGATCCGGCACTAGCTTGGCTTTCAGAGTGGCAATCTTCTATTTAGATCCCTAAAAAACCAGATAACTTGGTTAACATCTTTATTTATACCCACAATAACAACCTATCTTATCCACAAAAAGCAAAATACGATCATAACTTTGTGGATAAGCTATTATTTTTACCGATCATAACGCTGTACAGATCTTAAGGTGATCTGCTCGAAGATCACCCCTGTGGATAACTAGTCGATCTATCCCCAAGTTATATTGAGTTTGATCCTTCATTGATCACAGGATCGTTTTGTCGTTAACCCATGAAAATAAACAGATAAATGAGTTACCCACAGAAAAGTGCGATCCTAATAGTAATAGTAATAAAAAGATCTATTTAAAGATCTTAAGATCTATTAAGCCAAGCCCGTTAGATCGAAACTAGAAAATTGATCATTCCCGAAAAGCAAACCAAGTGCTAAAATACTCGGCTCAAGCAAGCCCTAGATTTGAAATCTAGTTAAAAATTGCAATATCAAATTTACTTTTATCCAAGGTCACAAAATGCATTTTCATGAACGGTTTGATGTAATTGTTGTTGGTGGTGGTCATGCCGGAACTGAAGCTGCCCTAGCAGCGGCAAGAATGGGATCAAAAACATTATTGTTAACACATAACATTGATACTTTAGGTCAAATGTCGTGTAACCCTGCCATCGGTGGTATTGGAAAAGGTCATTTAGTTAAAGAAATTGATGCTCTTGGTGGTGCAATGGCCACTGCAACCGATTTTGCAGGTATCCAATTTCGAACATTAAATTCCAGTAAGGGCCCTGCAGTCAGAGCCACTCGTGCTCAAGCTGACCGAGCGCTTTACCGTCAAAAAATCCAACAGATTTTACAACACCAGCCTAATTTACGTATTTTCCAACAAGCGGTAGACGACTTAGTTGTTGAAAATAATACTGTAATTGGCGTAGTCACTCAGATGGGTCTCGCTTTTGAAGCGCCAAGCGTAGTGTTAACTACAGGCACTTTCCTCAGTGGTAAAATCCATATTGGTTTAGAAAATTACAGTGGTGGCCGAGCAGGTGATCCGCCAGCGATTGCCTTAGCAAATCGATTAAAAGAATTGCCTATTCGTGTGGGACGTTTAAAAACCGGTACTCCACCACGAATTGACGCCAATAGCATTGATTTTTCCAAGATGGCTGAGCAAAAAGGTGATTCACCTTTACCAGTTATGTCGTTTATTGGTGATGTCAGTCAACACCCTGAACAAGTCTCTTGTTATATCACTCATACCAATGAAAAAACTCACGATATTATTCGTGGAGGTATGGATCGTAGCCCAATGTATTCAGGGGTGATCGAAGGCATTGGACCACGTTATTGTCCATCGATCGAAGATAAAATTAATCGCTTTGCAGATAAGTCATCACATCAGATCTTTATCGAACCTGAAGGCTTAACCACCAATGAGATCTATCCCAATGGGATCTCAACCAGTTTGCCATTTGATGTGCAATTGAATTTGGTGCGATCAATTCAAGGTATGGAGAATGCAGAAATCATTCGTCCTGGTTACGCTATTGAATATGATTATTTTGATCCAAGAGATTTAAAAAACTCACTTGAGACTAAAAATATCAATGGTTTGTTCTTTGCTGGACAAATTAACGGTACAACCGGTTATGAAGAAGCCGGTGCTCAAGGATTACTCGCCGGTATGAACGCGTCATTGCAAGTTCAAGGCAAAGAGACTTGGTGCCCACGCCGCGACCAAGCTTACCTTGGGGTGTTAGTTGATGACTTATCAACCTTAGGTACCAAAGAACCTTACCGTATGTTCACCAGTCGTGCTGAATATCGTTTGCTACTGCGTGAAGACAATGCTGATTTACGTTTGACTGAAAAAGGCCGTGAATTAGGTTTAGTTGATGATCATCGCTGGGCATTATTCAGTGAAAAGATGGAGTCCATTGAAACTGAGCTGCAACGCTTACGTGGTCAGTGGGTTCATAATAATTCACCTTTGCTTGATGTATTAAACCCTGAGCTTAATACCCCTATTTCTCGTGAAGCATCATTTGAAGATCTACTTCGTCGTCCTGAAATGGATTATAAAAAATTAATGAGTTTGGAAGGTTTTGGACCGGGGATTGAAGATCCACGTGCTGCAGAGCAAGTTCAAATTCAAGTGAAGTACTCTGGTTACATTCAAAGACAGCAAGGTGAAATTGATAAAGCGATTCGTCATGAAACCACCATGTTGCCGCTTGATCTTGATTATCAAGAAGTACCAGGCCTTTCAAATGAAGTGATCGCCAAGATGAATGAGCATAAACCTGAAACCATTGGTCAAGCATCAAGAATTTCAGGAATGACCCCAGCTGCGATCTCAATCTTGCTGGTTCATCTTAAAAAGCGTGGTTTATTGCGTAAAAGCGCATAAATCCCAGCAAAAAGTTGTCTTTTGACCAATAAGGGAAGCTTTGAGGCTTCCCTTAGTCATTTTCGCCATTCATAATACCCGATGATTTTATTATTCCCATTGCTTTTCGAGGTCACTCAGCGTGCTAGCAACTCAACTTAAAACCTATTTAGCTGAAACAAATATTTCAGCCACAGAGACACAGCAAAAACAACTGGTTGATTTTGTTGCCATGCTGAATAAGTGGAATAAAGCCTATAACTTGACCTCGGTTAGAGATCCTGAACAGATGTTAATCCGACATGTGATGGACAGTTTGGTGGTTTCTCCTTATCTTAAGGGACAACGCTTTATTGATGTAGGAACCGGACCCGGTTTACCAGGGATCCCATTGGCCATTTTAAATCCGGATAAAGAGTTTGTATTACTCGATAGTTTAGGTAAACGGATCCGTTTTCAAAAACAGGTTCAATTTGAATTAAAAATAAATAACATCACTTCAATTGAAAGTCGTGTTGAAGCGTATGAGCCTGAGCAAAAATTTGATGGCGTCATCAGCCGCGCCTTTGCATCAATCGAAGATATGCTCAGCTGGTGTCATCATCTTCCTGCTGCTGATGGTATTTTTTACGCCCTTAAAGGTCAGCTTAGTGATACTGAGTTAGCGACAATTCCTCAGGGTTTTGAAATAGCAGAAACGATAGTGCTTAATGTGCCAAAGCTAGATGAACAAAGACATCTATTAAAGCTGGTTAATAAAAAATAACCATAGCTAATAATTTATATTATCGGACATCGTAAATCAGTCATTAGGGTGAACTTGTGGGTAAAGTAATTGCCGTTGCCAATCAAAAAGGTGGCGTAGGAAAAACAACAACTTGTGTAAATTTAGCAGCATCACTTGCAGCCACAAAGCGCAAAGTGTTGTTAATTGATCTTGATCCACAAGGTAATGCCACTATGGGCAGTGGCGTCGATAAATACGATGTTGAAAACACCGCTTATGAATTATTAGTCGAAGAAAAGCCCTTCGATGACATAGTGATCAAAAACACGTCAGGTAAATACGATCTGATCGCAGCCAATGGTGATGTTACCGCTGCCGAAATCAAATTAATGGAGTTTTTTGCCCGAGAAATTCGTTTAAAAAATGCCATTGCAGCTGTTAAAGATGATTACGATTACATTTTTATTGATTGCCCGCCTTCATTGAATATGTTGACCGTTAATGCCATGTCAGCGGCTGACTCGGTACTGGTACCAATGCAATGTGAGTATTATGCATTGGAAGGCTTAACTGCCTTAATTGATACCATCACTAAACTGGGCGCCATGGTTAATCCTAGCCTTAGTATCGAAGGGATTTTACGCACCATGTACGATCCGCGAAATCGTTTATCCAATGACGTGTCTGATCAATTAAAACAACATTTTGGTGAAAAAGTGTATCGCACGGTTATTCCAAGAAATATCCGTCTTGCAGAAGCGCCAAGTTTTGGGGCGCCAGCAATGTATTACGATAAATCCAGTGCTGGGGCCAAAGCCTATTTAGCACTGGCTGGCGAAATCATTCGCCGTGCTGAGCAACAAACAGAATCTAAGTAAGTATTAAGTGTAAGGGAATAAAATGACGTTAAAAAAACGCGGTTTAGGAAAAGGCTTAGATGCATTATTGAGTAACAGTAGTGCTGCCAGTCGCAAAGCTGAACTTACACAACCTAAAGCTGAAGTCAGTGAGCCACAAGTGGTTGCTGAAGACGGTTTACTGATGCTTGATCTCGATTTGCTGCAATCAGGTAAATATCAGCCTCGTAAAGATATGTCACCTGAAGCACTCGATGAACTGGCTGAGTCGATCCGCTCACAAGGGGTTATTCAACCGATTGTAGTGCGTAAGGTTGATGATACCAAGTATGAGATTATTGCCGGCGAACGTCGCTGGAGAGCCGCTCAAATAGCTCAATTAGACAAAGTACCTTGTATCGTTAAACAAGTTGCAGATGAAGCTGCGGTTGCCATCGCCTTGATTGAGAACATTCAACGTGAAGACTTAAATGCCATGGAAGAAGCCATTGCATTACAACGTTTACTCGAAGAATTTGAACTGACCCATCAACAAACGGCTGATGCCGTCGGAAAGTCTAGAGCAAGTGTGTCTAACTTATTACGCTTAAACAGTTTAAATGAGCCAGTAAAACGTTTACTGGAATATGGCGATATTGATATGGGTCATGCCAGAGCCTTGCTTGCCATTGAAGGTGAAGAGCAAACTAGCTTAGCTCGATTGGTCGCATCTAAAGAAATGACAGTTCGTGAAACTGAACGATTAGTCAATAAAGCCCTAAATCCGGCTAAAGAGCCTGAAAAAGTAACTCAAGATCATGATGTAAGCCGCTTAGAGCAACAGTTAATTGATCGATTAGGCGCAAAAGTTGCCATTAATCATGGCAGTAAAGGCAAGGGTAAGATTGTAATAAACTACCAAGATCTTGCTGAGTTAGATGGTATTATCAGTAAAATTCATTAAATTCCTCAACAAAATCATTTCAAAGGTAACTTAGTAACAAGGCGTATTTTTAACTTTTAGAGTAATTAACGTTAAATCTCGCCTTATATCACTGATAAACCTCTTATCAAAGTTGCAAACAAGGTGTGAAAAGGTATACTTTGCATGCTTTTTTTTCCCAATAGATTTATTAATAAATACATTAATAATTTAAGGAAAAATTAAGTATTAATGCGGAGATAAAAAATTGAGTAAGGTTTTAGCGCGTCGTGGCCGATGGTCAGCCTATCGAATAGTGTTGCTACAGGCGGCGATAGCTGGGGGAACTTCAATTTTCTTTTTCGCTCTGTGGGGAGCTCAGTACGGATTTTCTGCGTTAGCAGGAGGTCTTATTGCTGTACTCCCTAATTTTGTATTCGCAACCCTTGCTTTCTCTCATGCGGGAGCTAGAGCATCAAGAAAAGTCGTTTGGTCGTTTTTCTTGGGGGAAGCGGTAAAGTTGCTGCTAACCATAGTGTTATTTGCCTGTGCATTTGGCCTGTTAAATACGTCATTTATGCCGTTATTCATCAGCTATCTGTTGGCATTATTAATACCTTGGACGGCCCCTTTATACTTCAAGCAAAATTAAGTGAGATTAATCATGGCGACAACTGGTGAAGCATTAAATGCTTCCGAGTATATCCAGCATCACCTGACTAATGCGAAAATGTGTTCTGCCGATGGCGGAATCGCTTTTAACTATGCATGTCAAGATGCCGGGTTTTGGACTTGGCACATTGACTCACTTTTGTTTTCAGTAGGTCTTGGGGTTCTATTTTTGTGGGCTTTCTACAAAGTAGGACGAAAAGCAACAACTGGCGTTCCAGGCAAATTTCAATGTTTCGTTGAAATGTGTGTGGAAGGTGTAGATAAAATCGTTAAAGACTCATTCCATGGGCGTAACGCGGTTATCGCACCATTAGGTCTGACTATTTTTGTCTGGGTTTTCCTGATGAATTTAATGGACTTAATTCCGGTTGACTTTGTACCTGAAGCCGCAAACAGATTATTAGGTGTTCCTTACCTTAAAATTGTACCAACAACTGACTTAAACGTAACTCTTGGCTTAGCTTTGAGTGTGTTTGCGTTGATTGTTTTTTACAGTATTAAAGTTAAAGGATTTGGTGGTTTCACAAAAGAAATGACCTTACAACCTTTCAATCATTGGGCACTGATTCCAGTAAACTTAGTATTGGAAACAGTAACCTTGGTTGCGAAGCCGATTTCATTATCGCTTCGTCTGTTTGGTAACCTGTATGCAGGTGAGTTGATCTTTATTCTGATAGCACTGATGCCTTGGTGGGCTCAGTTTGCACTATCAGTGCCTTGGGCTATTTTCCATATTTTGGTTATTGTGCTGCAGGCGTTTATCTTCATGATGCTTACGATTGTATATCTAAGCATGGCACATGAAGAACATTAATTTAATAAAATTAGTTATTTATCGGAGATAAAATGGAAACTGTAATTAGCTTTACAGCAATAGCTGTTGCAATCATGATTGGCTTAGCAGCGCTAGGTACTGGTATTGGTTTTGCTATCTTAGGCGGCAAGTTCTTAGAAGCTTCTGCTCGTCAACCAGAACTAGCTCCAGCATTACAAACTAAAATGTTCATCGTAGCTGGTCTACTTGATGCGATCTCAATGATTGCAGTTGGTGTTGCATTATTCTTCGTATTCGCTAACCCATTCGTAGGTCAGTTACAGGCTGTTGGTTAATCGTCCCTCTTAGTAAGGAGTTGTCGTTATGAGTATTAACGCTACCCTGCTAGGCCAAGCGATTTCTTTTGCTCTCTTCGTGTGGTTTTGCATGAAGTTTGTATGGCCACCATTGATGAACGCTATCGAAGAACGCCAGAAGAAAATTGCCGATGGACTAGCTGATGCAGGACGTGCTGCAAAAGATCTAGAGTTAGCTCAAGCGAAAGCAAATGAGCAACTAAAAGAAGCGAAGGCGACTGCTAACGAAATTATTGAGCAAGCTAATAAGCGCAAAGCTCAAATAGTTGAAGAAGCAAAAATGGAAGCTGATACAGAGCGTGCGAAAATCATTGCTCAAGGTCAAGCTGAAATTGAAAACGAACGTAATCGCGTTAAAGATGACTTGCGTAAGCAAGTTGCTACTCTTGCCATCACTGGTGCAGAGAAGATTCTTCAACGTTCGATTGACCCAGAAGCTCACAGTGACATAGTTAATAAACTTGTTGCTGAAATTTAATTAAGGAAGCGGAGTTATGGCTGAAATAAGCACCATTGCTCGTCCTTATGCAAAGGCAGCTTTTGATTTCGCTGTTGAGCACAAAGCAATTGAAGCTTGGGCAGAAATGCTTAACTTCGCGGCATTGGTAAGTGAAAACGAATCAATTAAGCCGTTGCTAGGTGGCTCATTAGCGAGTGCCAAGCTTGCATCATTATTCATAGAAATATGTGGTGATCAAGTGAACGCGCAAGGTCAAAACCTTTTGAAGGTTATGGCCGAAAACGGTCGTTTAGAGATACTACCTACAGTATCGCTACTTTTTGCTGAATATCGCAATGAGTGGGCAAAAGAAGTTGAAGCAACTGTTGTTTCAGCGACTGAGCTAAGCTCTGAGCAACAAACGCAAATTAGTGTTTCTCTTGAGAAACGTCTCGCACGCAAAGTAAAGCTGAATTGTAGCGTAGATGCATCACTGATTGGTGGTGTAATTATTAAATCAGGCGACTTAGTCATTGACGGCTCTGTTAGCGGTAATTTATCGCGCTTGTCTGATAAGCTACAATCGTAATTGGGAGTTTGAGCATGCAACTGAATTCCACTGAAATCAGCGATCTGATTAAGCAGCGGATCGAGCAGTTCGACGTCGTTAGTGAAGCTCGCAACGAAGGTACAATCGTTGCAGTAAGTGACGGCATCATTCGCATTCACGGCCTAGCCGATGTAATGCAAGGTGAAATGATCGAACTGCCTGGTGGCCGTTTTGCAATCGCGTTGAACTTAGAACGTGATTCTGTCGGTGCCGTAGTAATGGGCCCTTATGCTAATTTAGCAGAAGGCGCAAAAGTTAAGACCACTGGTCGTATTCTTGAAGTACCAGTAGGTCGTGGTTTATTAGGCCGCGTTGTTAACACTCTTGGTGAGCCAATTGACGGAAAAGGACCTATCGACAACGATGGTTTCTCTCCTGTTGAAGTAATTGCTCCTGGTGTTATTGAACGTCAGTCAGTAGATCAACCTATTCAAACTGGTTATAAAGCCGTTGATTCAATGATCCCAATCGGTCGTGGACAACGTGAACTAGTAATTGGTGACCGTCAGACTGGTAAAACAGCGATGGCTATCGATGCTATTATCAACCAGAAAGATTCAGGCATTAAATGTGTATACGTAGCGGTAGGGCAAAAAGCTTCTACAATCGCTAACGTAGTGCGCAAGCTTGAAGAGCACGGTGCATTAGCTAACACTATCGTTGTAGTTGCAACAGCTTCTGAAGCTGCAGCATTACAATACTTAGCACCTTACTCAGGTTGTTCTATGGGTGAATACTTCCGTGACCGCGGTGAAGATTCTTTAATCGTATATGATGATCTATCTAAGCAAGCAGTTGCTTACCGTCAGATCTCGTTACTATTGAAGCGTCCACCAGGACGTGAAGCATACCCAGGTGATGTATTCTATCTACATTCTCGTTTATTAGAGCGTGCTTCACGTGTAAACGAAAACTATGTAGAAAAGTTCACTAACGGTGAAGTAAAAGGTCAAACCGGTTCTTTAACTGCGTTACCTATTATTGAAACCCAAGCTGGTGACGTATCTGCATTCGTACCGACCAACGTAATTTCTATTACAGATGGTCAGATCTTCCTTGAGACTGACTTGTTTAACTCAGGACTACGTCCTGCTGTTAACCCAGGTATTTCTGTTTCTCGTGTTGGTGGTGCGGCTCAGACTAAGATCATCAAGAAACTGTCTGGTGGTATTCGTACCGCGTTAGCACAGTATCGAGAGCTTGCTGCGTTCTCACAATTTGCATCTGACTTAGATGATGCAACTCGTGCTCAACTTGAGCATGGTGAGCGTGTTACCGAACTTATGAAGCAAAAGCAATATGCTCCAATGAGCGTTGCTGATCAAGCTATCTCAATCTTCTCAGCTGAAAAAGGCTACTTGAAGACTGTAGAATTAAGTAAAATCGGTAGCTTTGAAGCCGCTCTGCTTTCATATATGAACAGCGAACATGCTGAGCTTATTAAAACTATCAATGCAACTGGCAACTACAATGCAGACATTGAAAGTGAATTAAAAGCGGGCATGGACAAGTTCATTGAAACCCAAACCTGGTAATGAATAGAGGTGTCGTAAGACACCTCCGGTCCAGAATTGGAGAGTAAAGATGGCCAACGCTAAAGAGATTAAAACCAAGATCGCGAGTGTTAAAAACACTCAGAAGATCACTTCTGCTATGGAAATGGTTGCAGCCAGCAAAATGCGTAAAGCGCAGGAACGCATGGCTTCAAGTCGTCCATATGCAGAGCATATGCGTCAGGTGATCGGTCACGTTGCGCAAGGTACTCTCGAGTATAAACACCCCTATTTAGAGGTGAGAGATGCCAAGCGGGTTGGTTACATTGTTGTGTCAACCGACCGTGGCCTTTGTGGTGGTTTGAACGTTAACCTTTTCAAAAAGGTTGTGTCAGACGTGAAGAGCTGGAAAGACCAAGGGGCAGAAGTTGAATTTTGTCCTATTGGTGCACGTAGTGTGCAGTTCTTCAAAAGCTTTGGTGGAGAAATCTCTGCCCATGCATCTGGTTTAGGCGATGCGCCTAAATTAGCCGATTTAATCGGTACCGTACGTGTGATGCTACAAGCTTACAACGAAGGTAAATTGGATCGTTTGTTTATTGTGTTCAACAAATTCGTTAACACAATGACTCAAACTCCTGTGATCGAGCAGCTGCTACCTTTGCCTAAGTCAGAAGAAGAAGTAGCTAAGTATCCTTGGGATTATATCTACGAGCCAGATCCAAAAGAAATTTTGGAAGTATTACTGACTCGTTATGTGGAGTCTCAAGTTTATCAAGGTGTTGTTGAGAATATTGCCTCTGAGCAAGCTGCCCGTATGGTAGCGATGAAGGCGGCAACAGACAACGCTGGCGAACTGATCAATGATCTGCAATTAGTCTACAACAAGGCACGACAAGCTGCGATTACGCAAGAATTGTCGGAAATTGTTGCAGGTGCTGCAGCGGTTTAGGTTAGGTAACGAAAACAAGTTTAGAGGATTAATCATGAGCACAGGTACTGTTGTCCAAGTAATTGGCGCGGTTGTGGACGTAGAGTTTCCACAAGATTCTGTACCTCAGGTATATGACGCTCTGAAGATCACAGGTGAAGGCGACTGTAATGGTTTGGTGCTGGAAGTTCAGCAACAACTAGGTGGTGGTGTTGTTCGTGCCATCGCTATGGGTTCTTCTGATGGTCTGCGTCGTGGTCTAGAGGTAGCAAACTCAGGTTCACCAATTTCTGTTCCGGTAGGGGTTGCAACCCTTGGCCGTATCATGAATGTATTGGGTGAGCCTATTGATGAAGCGGGTGAAATTGGTGAAGAAGAGCGTTACGAAATTCACCGTGAAGCTCCTTCATACGAAGATCAATCAAACTCAACTGAACTTTTAGAGACTGGTATCAAGGTTATTGACCTTGTATGTCCATTCGCTAAGGGTGGTAAAGTTGGTTTATTTGGTGGTGCTGGTGTTGGTAAAACCGTCAACATGATGGAATTAATCAACAACATCGCAAAAGCACACTCAGGTCTTTCTGTATTCGCTGGTGTTGGTGAGCGTACTCGTGAGGGTAACGACTTCTACTACGAAATGAAAGATTCTGGCGTACTCGACAAAGTAGCCATGGTTTATGGCCAAATGAACGAGCCTCCAGGTAACCGTTTACGTGTTGCATTGTCTGGTTTGACAATGGCTGAGAAATTCCGTGACGAAGGTCGTGACGTACTGTTATTTGTTGATAACATTTACCGTTATACCTTAGCCGGTACTGAAGTATCTGCACTGTTAGGTCGTATGCCTTCTGCAGTAGGTTACCAACCAACACTAGCTGAAGAAATGGGTGTTCTACAAGAACGTATTACTTCAACTAAGTCTGGTTCTATTACCTCTGTACAAGCGGTATATGTACCTGCGGATGACTTAACCGATCCGTCACCAGCAACAACCTTCGCTCACTTAGATGCGACTGTTGTACTGTCTCGTAACATTGCATCGCTAGGTATTTACCCAGCGGTTGACCCATTGGATTCGACTTCACGTCAATTAGATCCATTAGTAGTTGGTCAAGAGCATTATGATGTTGCGAACGGCGTTCAAACTGTACTTCAGCGCTACAAAGAGCTGAAAGATATTATTGCGATCCTAGGTATGGATGAATTATCTGATGAAGATAAAACAACTGTATTCCGTGCTCGTAAGATTGAAAAATATCTTTCACAGCCTTTCTTCGTTGCTGAAGTATTTACAGGTTCTCCAGGTAAATACGTTTCTCTTAAAGACACCATCCGTGGCTTTAAGGGTATCTTGAATGGTGAGTTCGATCACATTCCTGAGCAAGCGTTCTACATGGTTGGTTCAATCGACGAAGCTGTCGAGAAAGCTAACAAAGCAAAATAACTGAGCATTAGCTTAGTATTTTAGGAGAACTTGATGGCAGCCATGACAGTCCAACTTGATATAGTAAGTGCTGAAAACAGCATGTTCAGCGGTGAAGTAAGCTTCTTAGAAGTGAGCGGCACCGAGGGTGAGTTAGGTATTATGCCTAACCATGCTCCATTACTTACTAGAATCAAACCTGGCATGGCGCGCATGATCAAGCAAGATGGTAGTGAAGAAGTGATGTATCTTTCAGGTGGAATCCTGGAAGTACAACCTGCTTCAATCTCTGTTCTTGCTGACGTCGCTTTGCGTGCCGATGATATTGATGAGCAAGCTGCATTAGAAGCTAAGCAAAAGGCTGAAGCGAATATCGCTAATGCTGGTGCTGACTTTGATTATGAAGCTGCAACAATTGAATTAGCTAAATCATTAGCTCAACTTCGTGTTGTTGAAACCATCAAAAAGAACATTGCCAGATAAAGGTTATTGTTTTGAAAAGGCGACCCTAGGGTCGCCTTTTTTGTATCTAGAATTTGAATTAATTGCATCATAATAGTCGTGCTTATGCGCCAATTTTTGACTGATAGTGTAATAATTTCCATGCTGATTTCCTGTCACCCATAATCTAGGTTAAAATCAGCCTCAATAAACTGCATTAGCCAGAATTGAATACTTGTATAAAGGAATCCCGATGTCATTAAATGTTGTAATTTTAGCTGCTGGTAAAGGAACACGGATGCGTTCAGACTTGCCAAAGGTACTGCACCCTATTGCCCACAAAAGCATGGTGCAACATGTTATTGATACTGCAAACTCATTAGGCTCAAACGCTATTCAATTGGTTTATGGCTATGGCGCAGACAAGCTGCAAGCTTCTTTAGGTGAGCAAGCGGTTAATTGGGTATTGCAAGCTGAGCAATTGGGTACAGGCCACGCCGTCGCGCAAGCCAATCCAAACATTAACGATGATGACACTGTGCTGATTTTATACGGTGATGTGCCGTTAATTCAGCAATCAACTTTAGAAAGTTTACTTGCTGCTCGCCCTGAAAATGGTTTAGCAATATTAACGGTTAATTTAGCTAACCCAAGCGGTTATGGCCGTATCGTGCGCGAAGGTGGCAAGGTTGTTGGCATTATCGAGCAAAAAGATGCTAATGCTGAGCAGCTGCTCATTAACGAAGTAAATACCGGCATTATGGCGGTACCTGGCAAGCAATTAAAAGCGTGGCTTGGGCGTCTTTCAAACAGCAATGCCCAAGGTGAGTATTACCTAACTGATATTATTGCTATGGCCCATGAAGATGGAGTGGCAATTGATACCGCGCAGCCGCAATCAGCTGTTGAAGTTGAGGGCGCTAATAACCGCGTTCAGTTAGCGCAATTAGAGCGTGCTTATCAAGCCCGTGAAGCTGAAGCGTTAATGCTGGCTGGCGCAAATTTACGTGATCCTAGCCGAATCGATATCCGCGGTGATGTGACTGTGGGTATGGACGTGATGATTGACGTTAATGTTATCTTTAATGGCAAAGTGACTTTAGGTAACAATGTCACTATTGGCGCAGGCGCGATATTAACTGACTGTATTATCGCTGATAACGCTGAAATTAAGCCTTACTCAATCGTTGAAGGGGCAAAGCTTGGAGTTGCAGCCAGTGCTGGGCCATTTGCTCGTTTACGTACAGGCGCAGAGCTAAAAGATAATGCCCATATCGGCAACTTTGTCGAAATGAAAAAGGCAGTGTTAGGCGAAGGCTCTAAAGCTGGCCATTTGGCCTATTTAGGCGATGCCAATATTGGCGCTGGGGTTAACATTGGCGCAGGCACGATTACCTGTAACTATGATGGTGCGAATAAATTCTTAACCACCATAGAAGATGGCGTCTTTGTGGGGAGTGATACTCAATTAATTGCCCCGGTGACCATAGGTAAAAATGCCACTTTGGGTGCTGGTTCAACAATTGCTAAAGATGTCGCTGAAGGCGAGTTAGTGATTACTCGTGTTAAGCAGCGCCATATCAGTGGTTGGGCAAGACCAGTTAAAAAAGCCAAATAGACTAAAAAACGATTAAATATCAAACGACAAGCATCGCTGCTTGTCGTTTTTTTTTACATAAAAAACACAAAGGTAAAGTCAATGTAAATAAACTTTAATAATAATCATTCTCATTTATAGTTGCGCCACATAAATACACAATTGCGAAACTTTAGAGGGTGAAGATGTTAACAAAACCATCTTGTTTGTCACTTGCGGTAACGAGTGCAATTTTATCAATGTCTGTTATAGCAGAAGAGCAGATCCATACCAATCAAGCCAGCTCTCCAGGTATCGAGCATATTGAAGTCACAGGTAGACAATTCAATGACTATAAAGTCGGTACGGCATCCGGCGCAATGCGCGGCGATATTAGCATTTTAGATACCCCTCAATCGGTTACTGTCATTCCTGATTTTATTACCGACGAGCAATTAGCCACAAATTTATCAGAAGTGTTAGTTAATGACTCCAGTGTGACTGGCGGCAGTGAAAAGTGGAATCGTCAGGTATTTAACCTTCGCGGTTTTGAGCTATCTTCAGGCTCAGGCTTCCTGATTAATGGTCAGCAGCAGTGGTCTCACTATGTGCAGCCAATCGAAACATTACAGCAAGTTGAAGTGTTAAAAGGGCCTTCAAGCATGTTGTACGGTCAGTCAGGTCCCGGTGGATTGATTAATATGGTCACCAAAAAATCGAGCTATGATGCAATGCTCGATATCGGTTTTGACATTGACGAGCATGGTTCTACTCGTTTGCAACTTGACGCGGGTGGCAGTTTGAATGAAGCACAAACGCTGCGTTATCGCACCGTGCTGGTTAAACAAGATACCCAGTATTGGCGAGAGTACCGCGATGACTCGAATCAAGAACGAGATCGTTGGTTAGGCTATTTAAATGTAGAGTTTGATGTCACAGATGATTTGTTGTTGTCGGTTAAATATGACCATACCCAAGACAAAACCGGAATCGATCGTGGTGGTTGGTTAGATGCTGATGGTGAGCTTATTGGTGGACGTGACACGATTTGGGATATGCCTTGGGCATTTACCGATAACACCATTAGTAATTTAGGTGCTGAATTAACTTATCATTTAACTGATGATTGGAAAATTAAAGCTGGCTATAACGACCAACAATTTAACCGTCAGCGTTTAGATTCATCGCCAAGCCAATGTACTGCTTGCGGTGATGATCCGCTAACTGATGGCTACTATATCAGTCCATTTGATCGTTATGATGACTGGCAGCATAAAACTGGTTTTGTTGATTTCACCGGTAATTTTCAAACGGGTAATTTAGGCCATCAATTGTTAATTGGCGCCAATATGCTTGATTATTATTACGGTCAGCTCAAAGAATCTGGCGACAAATATCAAGTTGTGATGCCTGGGGAGCCTATGCCTAACCCTCAACTTGATTATCGTAATGATGACACTAAATCTGAAAGTGAATACAAGCATTACGGCTTTTATATTCAAGATTTAATAACAATCAATGACTCATGGAAAGCGCTGGCTGGCATGCGTTATGACGAGCAAAAGAAAGAAGGTGCTGGTAATAATAGTTATGCAGTGTCACCTAAGTTCGGGCTTATTTACTCGCCAGTAGAAAGCGCAAGCATTTACCTTAATTATTCAAAAAGCTTCACACCACAAGGTATGGTTAACGACATTAATGATCTTAATGACCAAATGAACCTTGATCCTGAATACGGCGAACAGTATGAACTTGGTGCCAAGTGGGAGCTATTTGACGGCAGTTTATTACTGACTGGCGCTGTATTTGATATCACAGTGAATAATGTCACAGTAAAAGAGCAGATTGAAAACTCTGAGCTAACCATCACTACTCAATCAGGTGAGCAGCGCCATCGAGGTTTTGAAATCGGTTCACAAGGCCAACTAAGCGATAAATGGTTTATGACCGGTTCAATGATGTATTTAGATGCTGAGTATATCCGCCCAGATCAAGACAGCTTAGATGGTAAAACCCCAGTAGATGCGCCTGAATTGTCGGCGAATATCTGGACTCGTTACGAAATGACCCAAGACTTAGCCTTTAACTTCGGGGCAATATATGTCGGCGAACGCTTTGCTAATACCAGTAATGCCATTGTAAAAGACGACTATGTTCGTTTTGACTTAGGTGCAGCCTATTCAATGCCGGTCATGGGAAGCGATATTAGCGTACGGATGAATATCAAAAACCTATTTGATACCGACTATCTTGATGGTGGTTCAGAAACTGATGTCACCGTTGGAGAGGGACGGAGCTTTAGCTTAGCATTTGAAGCAAAATTCTAAGTGCTAATAAAGCGTTAAGTAAGTCACTGCCACAATTGTTGCTGTGGCACTGCTAGCTTAGTTTAACTTTTGATTATCAACACCAAGCCCCTATATCAATGATAGGGGCTTTTTTTTGGGCTAAATTTGAAACAGGTAACTTTCAAAAACTAGTAAAAAAGTTTCGTTTGGTTATAATGTGCCTTTCGAATCGAAACTTAAGCTACTGAACATGAATAAAAGAAACACACAGCAGCGACGCCATAGCATTATTAGCCTGCTCAATAGCCAAGGCGAAGTCAGTGTTGATGAGTTATCCTTACGGTTCGAAACTTCTGAAGTCACCATTCGCAAAGACTTAGCCACCTTAGAAAAAGCCGGACTGTTATTACGCCGTTATGGTGGCGCAGTTGCTATACCTGATGAAGTCACTCAGGCATTTAGCAGCAAAATAGCCCCGAATAAATTATCCATAGCGAAAGCTGCAGCTGAATTAATTAACGATCACAACCGCATTATCATCGATAGCGGCAGTACCACCTCAGGGTTAATTCAACAGCTCAATCATAAGCGCGGCTTGTTAGTGATGACGAACTCATTGCAACTGGCAAACGCCATTCATGAGTTAGAAAATGAGCCGACATTATTGATGACCGGTGGCACTTGGGATCCGCATTCAGAGTCGTTTCAAGGCCAAATTGCAGAACAAGTACTACGCTCATATAACTTTGACCAGCTGTTTATTGGCGCAGATGGCATTGATTTAGCCCGTGGCACGACCACCTTTAACGAATTAACTGGCTTAAGCAAAGTGATGGCAGAGGTCTCAAGAGACGTTATCGTGATGCTTGAGTCGGACAAGTTTGGCCGCCGGATCCCCAATCTCGAATTACCTTGGAGCAATATCAGCGTATTAGTCACTGATGACAAGCTACCAGCAGAGACGGTGGCCACAATTACAGAATATGGTGTGAGAGTCATTTTGGCTCCCCACAAAGAATAACTTTTACATTTTTACTAAATTAAATAATTGGACATAAATTATGTGTGGAATCGTTGGCGCAGTAGCGCAAAGAGATGTGGCTGAAATTCTAGTAGAAGGCCTTAAGCGTCTTGAATACCGTGGTTATGACTCAGCAGGTGTTGCCATCATCAATAATGATGAACTTGGCCGTACTCGCCGCGTCGGTAAAGTACAAGAGTTATCAGATGCGTTAGCCGCAGCGCCACTATCTGGCGGCACAGGTATCGCACACACTCGCTGGGCTACCCATGGTGAGCCAAGTGAGCGTAATGCTCATCCACATGTGTCTGAAGGCGATATTGCCGTAGTGCATAACGGTATTATTGAAAACCACAATAAACTGCGTGAAATGCTAAAAGGCTTGGGTTACCGCTTTGCATCAGATACAGATACCGAAGTGATTTGTCACCTTGTTCACCATGAATTGAAAACACATGACACCCTAGTAGCCGCAGTGCAAACAGCTGTTAAACAACTAGAAGGTGCTTACGGAACTGTAGTTGTCGATCGCCGTGATAACTCGCGCATGGTTGTTGCCCGTAGTGGTAGCCCATTAGTTGTGGGTTACGGTTTAGGTGAAAACTTTATCGCTTCAGATCAGCTGGCTTTATTACCTGTTACCCGCTCATTCGCCTTTTTAGAAGAAGGTGATGTAGCTGAAGTGACTCGCCGCGAAGTCAACATTTTTGATGTTAATGGCAATGCGGTAGAGCGTGAAATAAAAGAGTCAGAAGTCACCCACGATGCCGGTGATAAAGGTGAATACCGTCACTACATGCTTAAAGAAATTTATGAGCAGCCAACCGCGATAGCCCACACCTTAGAAGGTCGTATTGCTGGTGGTAAAGTATTGGATTCAGCTTTTGGTGACAACGCCGCAGAGTTCTTAAAAGACATCAAACACGTACAAATCATTGCCTGTGGTACCAGTTACCATGCGGGGATGGCGGCGCGTTACTGGTTAGAAGACTGGGCTGGCGTATCATGTAATGTCGAAATTGCATCAGAGTTTCGCTACCGCAAATCACACCTGTTCCCGAACAGCTTATTAGTCACTATTTCACAATCAGGTGAAACGGCTGATACTTTAGCGGCAATGCGCCTAGCAAAAGAAATGGGCTACAAAGCCACCTTAACCATCTGTAATGCTCCTGGTTCATCATTAGTACGTGAATCTGATATGGCTTATATGATGAAAGCCGGCGTTGAAATTGGTGTGGCGTCAACTAAAGCCTTTACCGTGCAATTGGCTGGTTTATTAATGCTAACCACTGCAATTGGTCGTCATAATGGCATGACTGAGGCGATGGAAGCTGAAATTACCCAAAGCTTACAATCTATGCCAGCTAAAGTTGAGCAAGCCCTTAGCTTAGATGATGCCATTGCTGAACTTGCAGAAGATTTTGCTGACAAACACCATGCATTATTCCTAGGCCGCGGCGATCAATACCCAATCGCAATGGAAGGCGCACTAAAGCTTAAAGAAATCTCTTATATCCATGCTGAAGCTTATGCTTCTGGTGAGCTTAAACATGGCCCATTAGCGTTAATTGATGCTGATATGCCAGTGATTGTCGTTGCACCTAACAACGAGCTACTTGAAAAGCTTAAATCAAACGTAGAAGAAGTTCGTGCTCGTGGCGGCTTAATGTATGTGTTTGCCGATAAAGATGCCGAGTTTGAGTCTGATGACACTATGAAGGTAATCCCAGTACCACACTGTGATGAGTTTATGGCGCCGCTGATTTATACCATTCCACTACAGTTATTGTCATACCATGTGGCATTAATCAAAGGTACAGACGTGGATCAACCACGTAACCTCGCCAAATCGGTAACGGTTGAATAAATCGACAGTTAATTACTAACATTTTAAAAGCCTCAACATGCAGATGTTGGGGCTTTTTTGTTTTGTGGCTATTTGAGAACTGCTGAAACTAATCATTCAAAGTTCAAAATAAAACTGGCATATATGATATTTCGTATATACAATATTTTGTATAAATTTTGCATAGGGATAAATATGAGTATCAACAAACAACGAGTGTTATTTCTGTGTACGGGCAATTCAGCCCGTTCGCAAATGGCTGAAGTGTTGTTAACGCACCGTGCGGGTGATCGCTTTGAGGTTTATAGCGCTGGCACCCAGCCTGAAGCGGTGGACCCTCGCGCTGTTGATGCCCTCAACCGTTTTGGTATTGATACGGCCAATACCACTAAACTGGTTACAAACTCTATTAGTGATTTTAAAGCGCAGCAGTTTGATTACGTCATTACCCTTTGTAATAGGGCTACTGCAGAGTGCCGCAGTTATGAAACTGCCACTAAACAACTGGCTTGGGATTTTTCCGATCCTAAAGCGCGTTCCGGCTGCCAGCCTTTTTCGGCGACTTTGAATGAAATCAATGATCGCTTGTCGATGTTTCTTTTAGTGGAAGCAGAGCCTATTAGCTCTACATCTATTAACTCAACATCTATCAACTCTAAAGCTATTAGTTCTGAAACTGCCACCAGCATTGAGCCAGTAAAGCCGCTCGAACCTAGCGCTTTTTATAAATGTTTAACTGATGATATTCGCTTAAAAACCTTAATGTTAACCCACTATCATGGTGAGTTATGTGTTTGTGAGTTGATGCAGGCATTGGCAGAAGATAGCCAACCTAAGGTATCGCGCAATCTAGCGGTACTTAAAAAAGCCAACATTATCAGCGATAGAAAACACGGCCAATGGGTGTTTTATCGGATTAATGCCGAGCTACCTTTGTGGGCCAAATCTGTGATAGCGCAAACCACAGAAAATAATATTTCCTTTATAGCCGCGCCGCTGCAAAGGCTAGCGCAAATGCAAGGCCGGCCAAGCAAGGCAAACTTTAGTAAGGCGAGCTTTTGTAATTAATTTTTAAATTAACGACTTATTTTATAACTTGTTTCAAAAGAAACAGCAGAGGATATGCTAATGACTATTAAAATCGGTATTAACGGCTTTGGCCGTATGGGACGCTTAACAATGCGTGCAGCATTTGATTGGGACGAGGTTGAAATCGTGCATATCAATGATCCCGCTGGCGATGCTGCAACATTAGCCCACTTAATGACGTTTGATTCAGTCCACGGCCGCTGGCACCACGAGGCGACCCATACAGAAGTGAATGACGCTCAAGCTATGCTGATCAATGGCAAAGCCATCCCATGTACCCAAAATGTCGCCACTCAAGATACCGATTGGTCACAGTGTGATGTGGTTATTGAGGCGTCAGGTAAAATTAAAACCAAAGCCTTGTTACAAGCATATTTAGACCAAGGCGTTAAAAGGGTCGTTGTTACTGCGCCAGTTAAAGAAGATGGCGTATTGAATATTGTCATGGGCGTTAATGAAGGCCTTTATGATAAAGCCATTCACCCTATCGTTACCGCAGCGTCTTGCACCACTAACTGTTTAGCGCCAGTGGTTAAAGTGATTCATGAAAAAATTGGTATCAAACATGGCTCAATGACCACCATTCATGACATTACTAATACTCAAACCATTATTGATGCGCCTCACAAAGATTTACGCCGAGCCCGTGCTTGTGGCACTAGCTTAATCCCTACTACCACAGGTTCTGCAACGGCAATTACTCATATTTTTCCTGAGCTAAAAGGCAAGCTTAATGGTCATGCGATTCGAGTGCCACTCACTAACGCATCCCTAACCGATTGTGTGTTTGAAGTTGAGCGCAAAACCGATATTGCTGAGATAAACCAAGTATTGAAGCAGGCTGCTGACAATGAGCTTAAAGATATTTTAGGCTATGAAGAGCGCCCGTTAGTCTCAATTGATTATAAAACCGATCCACGCTCAAGCATTATTGATGCCTTATCCACCATGGTGGTAAATGACACTCAAGTGAAGCTGTATGTGTGGTATGACAATGAGTGGGGCTATGCAAATCGCACCGCAGAATTGGTTCGTATGGTTGGTTTGGCTGACAAGCACTAGATAAAGGTTATGAGTTAATGGGACTTTTATCGTTAAGCAACTTATCACCACAGATTAAGCAATACTTGGTGATAACCGGTAATTATTGGGCGTTTACCTTAACCGATGGTGCGCTGCGAATGCTGGTGGTGTTGTACTTTCATCACTTAGGCTATAGCCCGCTCAATATTGCCATGCTGTTTTTGTTTTATGAAATCTTTGGCGTGGTGACTAATTTAGTCGGCGGCTGGCTTGGGGCGCGTTTGGGGCTCAATAAAACCATGAATATTGGTTTGGGGCTGCAAATTATCGCTTTAGCCATGTTAGCTGTGCCGGCTGAGATGCTGACTATTGGCTATGTCATGCTAGCACAAGCATTGTCAGGTATTGCCAAAGACTTAAATAAAATGAGTGCTAAAAGCGCCATTAAACTCTTGGTGCCAGCAGGGGCTGAGGGCAAATTATATCAATGGGTCGCAATTCTTACCGGCTCTAAAAATGCCTTAAAAGGGGTGGGCTTCTTCTTAGGCGGTTTATTACTGACCTTGCTTGAGTTCAGGGGCGTGATAATCTTAATGGCATCACTGTTGGCGCTAGTATGGTTATTTAGCTTAATCAGCCTTAAACAGGATTTAGGTAAAGCCAAGAGTAAGCCTAAGTTTAAAGAGGTGTTTTCAAAAAGCCGCTCAATCAACATCTTGTCTGCTGCAAGAATGTTTTTATTCGGCGCCCGTGATGTGTGGTTTGTGGTGGCCTTGCCAGTATTTTTGGCGGTGACTTTTGATTGGGATCACTGGTGGGTTGGCGGCTTTATGGCAAGTTGGGTGATTGGCTACGGCATTGTGCAATCCTTTGCGCCCTACATTACCGGTAAAAAGCATGGCCAAGTGCCCAGTGGCCGCGCAGCAGTATTATGGGCCAGCTATTTAACCCTAATACCCGCTGCAATCGCACTGGCGTTACAGATGGATTTTTACGTTCAAAGCAGCATTATTATTGGTTTATTGGTGTTTGGCGCTGTGTTTGCGGTGAATTCATCACTGCATAGCTATTTGATTGTTAGCTATGCCGATAGTGATGAAGTGTCCCTTGATGTGGGCTTTTACTATATGGCGAATGCTATGGGACGGCTAATTGGTACGGTATTATCTGGGCTAGTGTTTCAGTTTTATGGTCTAGAAGCCTGCTTGTGGATCTCTGCGGCCTTTGTTGCTATTGCAGCAGGGCTATCGACCAAGTTACCTGTGACCAAACTGAATACGAACTGATTTATCGTTACAGTTACCGCAGTGCTATTTAATGGTCATTCTAAATAAAAAGCCCGTTTAACGGGCTTTTTCATCTTCATCTATCTTATTTGAATCATTGTTCTTGTTTGAGTACTTCGAAAGTGAAGCATTTTGGGGCTAATTTTTAACGTTTTTTAGTGTTGTAAAATTACTTAGTTGTAATAATTTGATCGGATAAAGTGACATTTTATTCTGTTTGAAATCACGCCGCTATTGATTCAGTTGGTCACCCTTGTGAGGATGATGTTGGTGATGTTTTTAAGTTGTAATTTGATTGCTACCTGTCTGCTCCTTATGAAAGCGCTATTTAGGCTTTGCGTTGTTATTTATAAGGCGTCATCAGGCTTTTAATCGTCTAATAAAAATAATCATCCCGACTGGTATCTATTGCTTGAGTCCGTGCCATTGCTCGCTAAACTGCTCGTATCGTAGAGTTTAGTGAGTTAAAAATGTATGGATGTTTTCATCAGTTTACTAGGCATGTGTGCCTTGATTGGTTTAGCTGTTTTACTGTCAGAACGAAGAAAGGCTATTAACCTAAGAACGGTTATCGGTGCGTTAGCATTCCAAGTCGCCTTTGGTGCATTTGTAATGTACGTGCCAATGGGTCAAACCATATTGGATAGCGCTTCTAATGGCGTGATGCACGTTATTAGCTACGGCAATGAAGGCTTAAGCTTCGTGTTTGGTGACTTGGCTAAATTCGGTGTTGGATTCATCTTTTTAATTAACGTGTTATTCATTGTGGTATTTATTAGCGCGCTGATAGCTGTGCTGTATTACCTTGGTATCATGCAGCTGTTTATTGGCATTATTGGCGGCGCATTATCAAAAATACTTGGCACTAGCCGCGCTGAGTCGTTATCGGCAACCGCCAATATTTTTGTGGGCCCGATTGAGGCCCCTTCAATGGTGCGTCCATTTGTAAAACACATGACCCGCTCAGAGCTATTTGCCGTGATGACTGGCGGTTTAGCCTCTGTTGCTGGTGGTACCATGATTGGTTATATCCAAATGGGTGTTGATATTAAGTACGTGCTGACCGCTGCCTTTATGACTGCGCCAGCAGGGCTATTGTTTGCCAAAATCATGTGGCCAGAAACTGAAACCCCTCGCAATGACATTGGTAAGGTCATGGATGAGCAAGAAGACAAACCTAGCAATGTACTTGATGCCGCCGCCAATGGCGCAGCGATGGGCATACAACAGGTGATGATGGTTGCTGCGTTACTGATTGCATTTGTGGGATTGATTGCAATGGTTAACGGTCTTATTGGTGGCGTAGGTAGTTGGTTTGGTATTGCAGATCTAACCCTACAAGCCATCTTAGGTTACTTGTTAGCACCACTTGCATGGTTAATGGGGGTGCCTTGGTCTGAAGCGACCCAAGCGGCTTCATTTATCGGCCAAAAAATGGTGATTAATGAGTTTGTGGCTTATCTCGACTTCTTAAAAGTAGCCTCTGAACTGTCACCAAAAACCCAAATCATTATCAGTTTTGCCCTTTGTGGCTTCGCTAACATTGGCTCACTCGCCATGGTGATTGGCGGTTTAGCGGCATTATGCCCAGAGCGTCGTCATGACCTAAGTGAAATTGGCATGAAAGCCTTAATTGCCGCTGCGCTAGCAAACTTAATGAGCGGTACCATTGCCGGTTTATTATTTAGCTTAGCCGGCTAATAACCTTATTTTTTACGCCTGCTTATCAATAGCAGGCTTTTTTATTGGAGTAACACATGACCCCACATATTAATGCCCCAGAAGGTGCTTTTGCTAAGACAGTTTTAATGCCTGGCGACCCTCTACGTGCTAAATATATTGCTGAAAACTTCCTTGATAACCCAAAGCTAGTGACTGATGTTCGTAACATGCTGGGTTATACCGGTGAGTTTCAAGGTAAGCCGATTTCAGTCATGGGTTCTGGTATGGGGATTCCATCAATCTCTATTTACGCGAAAGAGTTGATCACCGAATATGGCGTTGAGAACATTATCCGTATCGGTTCTTGTGGCGCGGTAAGCGACAAAATTAAATTGATGGATGTGGTGATGGCAATGGGCGCAAGCACTGACTCAGCGGTTAACCGTTCGCGCTTTGCTAATACCGATTTTGCTATGATTGCTGACTTTAACATGTTGCGTTTAGCAGCTGATGCAGCTGAAAAACAAGGCGCTAGCTACCATGTCGGTAACCTATATTCTTCTGACTTATTTTACAGTGCAGATGAAGAACGTTACGACCTAATGGAAAAATACGGCATCTTAGGCGTCGAAATGGAAGCGGCAGGGCTTTACGGCGTTGCAGCTGAATATGGCGCTAATGCATTAGCAATGATGACAGTGACCGATCATTTAAGACAAGGTTTACACTTGAGCGCTGAAGAGCGTCAACAGACTTTAAATGACATGATCAAGCTGACATTAGAAGCGGTAAGCCACTTAGACTACTAATTAAAGAGCTTATCGAGTGTAAATCCTCGCTGAGACTGATTGATAGTATGAAGCCGTCATGCCGGCCAATTCCTTATGGTATTGGGCGGCATTTTTAATGGGCTTTATCTGAAATTGGTCAATTCGCTTGTTAAATAATTATTTGGATAAAACTTAAACTCAACAGATTTACTTCATGGTTACCTTGCCACCAATCATCTTAAAGGCAGGTGTCCCACGTACTAGTGTGTCTCTAGCAAAAGTGCTTTCACATTGCGGACATATACATGGGCTGGTGGTGTAATCATTTACAATGCGCTCTTTAAAGCATTTTACTCATGCACCTTTCCCCCCTTTGCGATATTTAAAAAGTTGGGTTTTACATTTGCCACAGAAGATATCGACAGTGCGACTAGGGCCTTTAGCGTTGGGTTTTGCCATTAAAGTCTCATTCAGTAAGGTTAGCGGCATCTCTTAAACTGCTAATGGAGAAAGTGTGCAATGCACTTAGGTGCTATTTTAATGCTTGTTACTGTCACTTATTATGAGTGCTTTCAACATTTTTTAATATTAATTAAGTTATTTTACACACATAACTGCTTTTTGAGGTGATTTGAAAGTAGTTTTGTTTGATATTCGTAAGTGAAACCTCTCTCTAAATGGATAATAAATACTACAATTAGGTGGTTGTGGTGAAAGAGTTACTACCCTTAACTGTCATAATGTAATAATTATTTGTGTTTTTTCTTTAAGTGAAAATGTGTGAACCTACTCACTTGTGGTGGGTATGTTGCTGTTTTTTATGGTTTTGCTTCCTTTTTGGTTTTTATTGAAAATGAATATAAATCATAAAATGCGACTGCAAATAAAATAGCCGAATAACTGTTATGCGTTTGATCACACATTTGCTATATTGTAGTACAATTAAATGGGGCTTTTAGATTATAGTCAACTCAAGCGTATTAGATTAAGGTTGGACAATGGAACTTAACACGATTGTTGTCGGAATATATTTCTTATTCCTGATTGGTATTGGTTGGATGTTTAGAACGTTCACGAACAATACAAGTGATTACTTCCGTGGCGGCGGAAACATGCTGTGGTGGATGGTAGGTGCATCGGCGTTTATGACGCAGTTTAGTGCTTGGACCTTTACCGGTGCTGCAGGTAAAGCGTACACCGACGGTTTTGCTGTCGCAATATTGTTCTTAGCCAATGCCTTTGGCTACCTGATGAACTATCTCTATTTCGCCCCTAAATTCCGTCAACTTCGCGTTGTTACCGTTATTGAAGCCATTAGAATGCGTTTCGGTAAAGTTAACGAGCAAGTGTTCACTTGGACCGGCATGCCAAACAGCGTGATTACCGCGGGTATTTGGCTAAACGGTTTAGCCATTATTGCATCAGGTATCTTCGGTTTTGACATGACCACCACCATTATCCTAACGGGTCTTGTGGTATTAGTGATGTCAGTGACAGGGGGTTCTTGGGCGGTTATCGCCTCAGACTTCTTGCAAATGCTGGTGATTATGGCCGTAACCGTTACTTGTGCGGTAGTGGCAATCATTCACGGTGGTGGCGTAAATAACATCATTGAAAACTTCCCAACTGAGTCATTCATTGTTGGTAACGACATGAACTACTTGAGCATCTTTGCGATGTGGGGTGTGTTTATCTTCTTAAAGCAGTTCAGTATTACCAATAACATGCTGAATTCTTACCGTTACCTTGCTGCAAAAGACTCTAAAAATGCCCGTAAAGCAGCATTGTTAGCGTGTATTTTAATGACTATGGGCCCATTAATTTGGTTCATGCCAAGCTGGTTTATAGCTGGTGAAGGGGTTAACTTGGCACTGGCTTACCCAGATGCTGCTGGTAAAGCCTCAGATTTTGCTTACCTTTACTTCGTAGAAACTTACATGCCAGCAGGTATGGTGGGGTTATTGATTGCGGCCATGTTTGCAGCAACCATGTCTTCTATGGACTCTGGTCTGAACAAGAACTCAGGTATTTTTGTTAAAAACTTCTATGAGCCAATTGTTCGCCCAACAGCGAACGAGAAAGAGCTCGTAGTGGTTTCAAAATTAACCTCTAGCTTCTTTGGTGTTGCGATTATCTTGGTGGCATTGTTTATCAACTCGCTCAAAGGGTTAAGCTTATTCGATACCATGATGTACGTGGGCGCCTTGATTGGCTTCCCGATGACTATCCCTGCTTTTTGTGGCTTCTTTATTAAGAAAACCCCAGACTGGGCTGGTTGGGGTACCTTAGTTGTCGGTGGTTTTGTGTCATTCTTTGTGGGCTTTATTATCACCCCAGAAATGATAGAAACAGCGTTTAACTTAGATAATCAGTTAACCTCACGTGAGTGGTCTGAGCTCGTGGTTGCCATTGGTTTGATTGGTCACTTAGTGTTTACAGCTGGCTTCTTTGTGGCATCAACATTGTTCTACAAGCCATTAACGGCAGAGCGTCAAAAAGATGTAGATAAGTTCTTCGAGAACCTTGATACACCGTTGGTTTCAGAAGGTGAAGAGCAGCAGAAGTTAGATAACAAGCAACGTAAAATGCTCGGTTCACTGATTTCGGTGGCAGGTATTGGCATTATGACCATGTTCTTCATACCTAACGAGATGACCGGACGCTTTATCTTTATCTTGTGTGGCGGCATTGTACTTACCGTGGGTCTAGTGTTGATTAAAGCGGTAGACGATAAGATTGAAGATGCAGCCCTAGAGGCAGAAGCGAGCAATAGCTAAGCTTTAAATAACAGTTAACTCTGTTACCCTACAAAACTATTAACCATAAAAACCACCTAGTAATCTAGGTGGTTTTTTTTTTGGCTATTTGCCAATGGGAATTTAGTTTTCAAACTTGGTTTGCTGATTTTAAAAAGATTAACGTTGTAATTAGAAGTGAGTATTGGTCATTAAGCCTACTCGTCATTTCGATTTTGATTTGCTAAAGTACTTATTAATTAATAGCTTCGCTGAATGTACTGTCACTGGCTGGCTATAAACGTTATGTTCTAAAGGGATTTAGATGCAAAGGAATAATCTACTTATTGTTGCGGGTTTCTTAAGCTTTTTCGCTGCGTTATTACACATCAGCTGTATTTTCGGTGCTGGTGAGGGAATGGCGCAGATGGCTGCTGCTGGTGACTCTTACCCGACGATAGTCACGCTTATCATCGCTACTATTCTAGCGGGCTGGGGCTTTTACGCCCTATCTGGCGCTGGGGTTATCTTTAAACTTCCTCTATTAAAAACCTGTTTAGTCTTAATCACCGCTGTGTATTTAGTGCGTGGTGTTGCTGGATTAATCGTACCGTTTTTCACATCCGCTCCCGTGGTGCACCAAAACTCGCCCACATTTGGGGTCGTCAGTTCTGTCATTTGCTGTATTTTCGGTGCTTATTACTTGCTGGGCACAATAAGGTTATGGCGATAGGATTTTAGTTATCAAACTTGGTTTATTGATTAAAAAAATCAAGACCATAAGCTCGTAATTAACGATAAATGCTAGCTATTGAGGGTGATTTCTACCAAAAAAGCCAGCTTGTTGCTGGCTTTATTAGTGACTTAAATAACCCACAATACTACTGTTTCAAGTTCAGCTTATAAAAACTCACTTGAGTGTAATCTCCAGCAGCGACACCGTTGTTAGTGCATCCTGTGCCCCAAACTGGGTGTTGGGTACCTTGGTTACATTGGTTATAAGCACCGGCTTTAAAGTACATGTTGTCGCTGCCATAACCTTGGTCAATGGGATGGCCTGGGTAAGGCTGACTTAAATCGGTTTTAAATACCTTGGTTTGGGCGGCATCAGTACCGGGATTTTTGACAAAGGTTAGCGTCATCAAGCTGCCAACCACATTGACGTCATAACTAAATAGCTCACCTAGTTTGATGCCATCAACAGGATCGTCACTTTGCTTGGTTAACGTATCGCTGCCCCAAATGGGAATAGGGATATCGTAGCGTTGGTCGATATCAGCGGGGTAAACTTCATAGTTCCAAAACAGTGACCCATATTCATGGTTTGGCATTTTACGGTAGTAAATTTTAAGTGGTTCAACTTTGCTTGAACCATGAATTTGGCCAACCACCACCGAGTGCGATGGAAATTTACTGTCATCACCACTAACACTAACCCAATCAACCGCAACGGTGGCACTTAACTGGCCGCCGATTGCGCCATAAGCTTGCTTGTTAGGGTGAGTATCAATGACAAAGTTATTGCTTGGATGCTTGGGGTTTACTTTGGTGCCTTCACCATTAAGCATGATCCGCAGTTCAGAGCGGGCATTAGCGCTATTTTTGGTGGTTGGTGCTATGTTAGGTGATGCCATCACCATGGCGCCAGTTTCAGGGTGGCTGTAAAACCAAAAGTGGTTAGTGTACGGGCGCACACTATCGTTAAGTTCATCCACTTCAATTTCCATTACCTGACCTTGGCGCGCTGGGCGATGATCAGGAATAGGCAGATTGATTTTCATTTTCGATAAATCAAAATTTTGCGCAGGTGCCAGCGCTGGGCTTAATGCTTGGCTGAGTTTAGCTTTGTAGGCTTGCTGCTGAGTGGCTAAGTCTGTGGCGGCATAGGCGCTTGAACAAAGGCCTATTGCCATCGCTGTAGCAATGGTAGTTTTTATTAAACGGTGTGGCATCTTGCCTCCTGTTTGACGCTATAAATAACACACCTAGTAGCGGTTGCGACTGGGTGTTAGGATATTATTAATGATTATTGCTTGTGATAAAGCAGCTCAATGTCACGCTGCTCCCACACTTCGGCTAAGTTCTTTTTCACGCTGAATTGGCTAAAGTCGGTGTCTTTGGCAAGCTTTATCCACTGAGGTTTATTCAGTGACTCTCCGGCTTTTAAGTAGATGCTGGTCATGCGCTCAACGCGGCGACGGTCATCTTTTTGTGAGTAAGGCCACTTCACTGCGGGATCATGGTAGTTGGCCATTAACTGGATACCTTGAGCCATCGAGCCGCCTTTGTCGTTTTCATAGTTCCACAAATCAACCCCGACTTTTTCACCGAGTTCAGCAATGCCCACTAATGGCACAATACTGAAATAGTGGTAATGGTAGGCGCGAGTACGCTCAATTTCATGGGGTTGTGAGCCATCAGCTTCAAACTGGGTATCAACCCGCATTTTGCCTTTTTGCACCATCTGTTTAGTGAGGTGATCATTACCAATAAAGTAAGCGATGCTGGCCACTTGGAAGTCATACCAAGTGCCATGGTTATTAGCCGCTGCCGCCTCACCTTTAGGGCCGCCAGACAGATCGTCAACAATTAGCCAATCTAAGTACTCGCTGTACCACTGCTTAATTTGCTGCTCGTCTTGTTCAGTCCAATGCTTTGATTGCGACAAAATTGCAATGGCATCTAGCATTCTGTCGGCAAGGGTGCGGGTATCAATAATACCGCCTCGACGACCTTCTGCTCTGCCAGGAACCCCTTGACCATAATTGACGTTAGGGTTCATTTTAGTGGCTTCGTTCAAGAACCATGTACGCACAAACTCGATGCCTTTTTTGGCATAGGCTTCATCTTGGCTAAAGTAATAAGCTAAGGCGACCGCGCGGGTTGAGCGGGTAAAGTTACCAATGCGTCTAGAGTCAGTTTCTGTGGTTTTTGAGGCTGGGTTGGTTTTGCCATCGTGGCGGATCCACGGCAAACCATCAGCTTTGGTTTCATCAGGCCACCAATAAGGGCTGATACTCATGTAATCATGTTTGTCGCCACTTGGCGGTGTCATGCCTTTTTCAGCGACACTAAAAGGCGCTTGTTGCATGGCGATGTCGGCTTCTTCAAGCAAGCGTTCATAGGCTTGCTTCATTGAGTCGCTGGCAGCTTTACTTTGAAGGATGGTGCGATTTTGCTGCAAAACATCTTCATTTAAGAACACAAAATCGGCGGCTTGTACTTGGTGACTGAGTGCTAATGCACTTATAAGTAGTGCAATTGGGCGTAGGGTCATTTGGGTCACAATATCATCCTTCATAGAATTTGTTATAAATATTAAATAATACAAATAGGGTAGTTGTCTAGCGGTTTCGATGCTGTGATCCAGATCTTATTGTTTTGTGTTAATGGCAAGCTATTGCGCCATTTGCGACTGGCTTAGGTTTATTTAGTTTTTAATTAATGATTTGAATGCAATGTATATATGGCGTCAGCCATTGCTTATACAAGGTTTGCTGTAAATAGTGCTGCTAACCCTCATTGTAAATTTGTCATACATTAATGCGAAGTTTGGGCTGAATGGAATTAACGCTTATAAGTTAATGGCAGCCTTATATTACGGCTGCCATTTACCTTTAACGCTACTGGTGCTGGATTGAGATCTTGTCAAATGACACTTCAAAAATCTGGTTTTGGTAGTCTTCATCAGGTTGGATTTGCGGATAAATTCCAGCTTTGAAGTAGTAAGTTTCCCCTAACCAAGCTTCTGTTAAGCTGTAATATTTACCGTCTTTTGCCAGTACAGGCTCGCCCCAAGCTAGGGTTCTTGCTGTGGTGGTATTATTGATCTCAGTGGTGATTGTTAATCCTTGCTGATTAGCCACAATGTCATAGTGCCACTGAGTACCGGCATCCACTGTGCCTAGTTCAATACTGAATGACTGGCAGCTATCGCAGCTGCCATTGTTAGGAGCAAAACTGTCGTTCAAAATCGCGCGTATGGGTTTATCTGGCCCGTCCCATTGCAGCTTAACCAGTGCCTGCTTAATTTCATAAGCATGAATTTGGCCGACAATCACTTTAGGATCTTGGCCACTGATCTGTGGGTACTGTTCAATGCGCAGGCTGCTTGAAAGTTGATGTTGTTGATTAATTGCCCAGTTTTGATTGCTGCTACTGCAAGGGTCTTGGGTTTGATAGTGATATAGCTCTCTTAATTCTGAACGTACATAAGATGAATTGATGGTCGTCGCGCCACTATCGCCCAAGTTGACCTGAAAATACATACGCTTATCGCTGTCATCAACCCAGAAGTAGGGTTCGTTGGTGTCGTTTGATAGTCGAGTTTTACCGCTACAATCAGCTGGAATTAGCTCTGCGGCAGAGTCGCCACCGGTGCCGTAGTAATCATCTTTACTCACAGGTAGGGTGAGTTTCCATTGATCTATGTTCCAGCTGCAACTTTCACATTCTTCAGGCGGTACGATTTCTTCAGGTGGTACGATTTCTTCGGGTGGAACCGTTTCTGAGCTGCCACCCCCACAAGCCGTTAGCATAAAAATAACACTAGTTAAAAGCGGTATTGATGTCTTTTTAGTCATTTTTTATCTAAATCCCTTCTGATTAATAAATAATACAATAGATCCAATGCTATTTGGTTGCTATTATCCGAATCATAAATGTGACCCACGTCAAAAAACAACATGCTTATTTTTCGACTTAAGTGGCGTATGTTTTTAAGTTTATGTTTTTTAAGGTTTTTGCTGTTATTATTTAATTGTTAATTTTTTGATAATAATAAAGTTTAGAAAAGTTTGCGCAATATCACAGATATGATGCGACAAAAATAAAACAATAACATAATACAAATAAGGGGACGATTTAATGAAGATTAGCTTAGTTGCAGGTTTAGTTACGTTAAGTTTACTGGGCGGATGTGCCACCGAAAACTATTCAAAAGTTGACGAGGGTACACAGACAAATAAGGTCGCAATAGATAATATTGTTGCGCACGAAAAAGCAGTGATTACTTCAGGTTCAATCAAGGCCATTGATAGCGCAGCGTTAAAAAGCAAGCTGGCTTCTCTTGCTGACGGGGAAGAGTTAATTCTTGAACCGGGCAAATATGCTGATTTAGGTCGTCTCAACATCACTGCGAATAACGTGGTGATTAAAGCTAAGGTACCAGGGCAAACTTGGTTTACCGGCTTAGTGCAACTTAACCTTGTGGGTAACAATATTACCCTTGATGGTGTGGTTTTTACCGAAGGTGGCCCTGCTGAGCGTATGGGCGGCATCACTTTCCGTGGTAATAACAACACTCTACAAAATTCCATGTTCTACTTCTTCAATGATAAATACACTTATCAGCCAGACTCTAAGCGTGATGAATATCCAAAGTATTTATGGTTATCGCTTTACGGCAAAAACAACCAATTATTGAACAACACCTTTGAAGGTAAGCATAAACGCGGCACCTTGATAGGCATCCAAAAAGCTAAGGGTGACGAAACTGCAGATAACCATGTCATTAAAGGTAATTTGTTTTATGACCAAAAGCATAACCAGTATGAAGAGTTCGATATTAGCGATGCGATTCGTTACAACTCAAATAGCTGGGAAGCCATTCGTGTCGGTGACTCAAAAAGTTCTATCTACCCATCAAAAACCACTATCGAAGGTAACTTGTTCTACGAGTGTGATGGTGAAACTGAGTTAGTGTCATTTAAGTCAGCTGGCAACGTGCTGCGCGGTAACACCATTATTAATAGCTCATCTATGGTGTCATTACGCCATGGGGTAAATAACGTGGTTGAAGACAATGTCATTTTAGGTAATGGCAAGCGTCGCTCTGGTGGTATTCGTTTATACGACGAAGGCCATACCATTCGTAACAACTACATTGAACGCGTCATGGGTACCGGTAATGTTCGTGGTGGTATCGCCATCAATACCGGTATTACTGATGTGCAAAAAGGCGAACGCTTAAGTCAAGACGTCAAAGGCAAAGGTTTAAACAAACAAGCCACCCCAAACAAGGTGTTAATCGAAAACAACACTGTGATTAACTCGCGTCAAAACTTCTTATATTCAGATAAAAAACACCGCGTAAGCCTCTACGACAACCAAAAAGTGTCGACGGTTTTTGCTGCAGTTGATACTCACTTCGAAAATAACTTGTCATACGCAAAAGTGAAAAAAACCTTAGCGATTAAAGGTAATGACGAAGTGGCTAAGCTGGTTAACCCAACTTATAACAACGAAGTCTATTTGGGTCCTATTCAAGCGGTAAATTTACCAGCAGAAGGCATTAGCACTGCTGAACCAAAACTTATTGTTGCACCGAATGGTTTGCTTGAAGCGGCAGATTTAGATGTGGGCGCGAAAGGCTTAAAAGTACTGACCATGGCAGATGTTGGTGCGAGCTACACAATTTCAAAAAAATAATTCGATTAAAATAAAACTTAGAGAAAGGAAGTTGTATGAAACTCAATAAATTATCATTATTTATTAGTGCTGTTTTCGCTGTAACAACTCTATCGGCTTGTGACTTTTATGATGAGCCAATAACTGAAGATCCAACTGACCCAACGGATCCAACCGACCCAATTGAACCTATAGGCGATTTAGTCCCTGATTTGGTATTTAGTGATGCTGATTTGAGCACTCTTAAAGCGGCTATTGACGGTGCGACTGACGTTAATGAAGATGGTCAAATCGTTATCTTATTAGATAATACTGCCAGCTTTAGCGGTTTAAGCAATTTAGTCTTAGACAGTGCAACACCATTAGTATTATTAGGTGGTGAACCGACTTATGATGGCCTAGAAGGCTCTGAATATGGCGCGGCGGCACAAATTACTGGTGGCGAAGGTTGTGTGGTTATCTCTGCTGATAATATTCAGTTACGTAACATTACTTTTAAAGACGTTACTCCAACCTGTAAAGACAGTTCAACCACCACCCTTATCAACGTAGGTACTTCATCTTCAATGGGTGAGGCTTATGAAACCGTTGAGAGTAAGCCTGCTGGCGTGGTGTTATCACAACTGACCATTGATGGCGAAAACCTAGTTTCAAACGGCCACGATGACCCATTAGATTGGATTATGGTGCGCGGTGAAGGCACGCAAATCATCTATAACGCCTTTACTAACAAACCCACTGAAGAAGGCTCTTTCATTACTGTTCAAGGTACGAGTTCATCACATAAAGATGTGGTTATTAGCCACAACCATTTCAGCAACCTAGCCCTTGATAATCCTTTTAGCGGCACCAATGACGTGTTTGCGATTCGTTTAGGTACTTCAAGCTCATCTAAAACAGACTATGTGACCAATACACTCATCAGCGACAACCTGTTTACTGACGTAAATGCATCTCGCCGGATGATCTATGTGCGTTTAAGTAGTAACACTATTGAAAATAACACTTTTATTAGCAGCAATGGCTTTGTGTCATTGGAAGGCGGTGAAAACAACACTGTAGCTAGCAACATTATGATCAACGATGGCTCAGGTGAAGATGATGGTAAGTACGAAGCGGGTATTCGTATCATCTCTAAAGGCCACACAGTGACTAATAACTATGTCTACAACAATAGCCGTTCTAAAACTGGTAATGAAGTGGGCGCGATTTCAGTACTCGATGCAGAAATCGATGCTGGTGTGACGTTAAAAGCGCCATCTACTGTTGCCAACAACACGATTGTGAGTGCTAAACAAGGTTTCATCTTTGGTAAGTCTGGCGCATGTACTGAAGATTCAGTGGTGAATTTTGCTGACAACCTAGTGGCCAACGGTGTTGATGGTGTTGAATCTAGTGATAAAGGTATGCGCGATGACTGTTTACTTGGCGCTGAGTCTACTTGGTCTGGCAACATGTTTGCGGTAACCACGTTATCAACGAATGGTAACTACGAAGAAGCAGCGGGTGAGCGTGAAAACCTAGGTAATGGTACTGCTGAACTAACCGAATCTGCAGAAGATTCGAAATTATTCCTTGCAACTCCAGAAGGTAATGTTGCTGGTAAAGGCGCAACGGGCTTAGTGATTTTAACTGAAGCTGAAGTTGGTCCTGAGTCAGTAGAGACGGCTGAATAAGCTCAAGTTATTAACTGGATTTGATTACAAAAATAATTAGGAATATCAAAATGAAAAAGTATTTAGCAATTGCTGTTTTAGGTGCCTTGAGTTTTAACGCCGCTGCAGAAGATGACGATGATCTACGCCCAGGTAAAAGTACCGTTGCCATTAAATGGGAACATAAACTACTTGATGGTCGTACCGACCGCCCTAAAGTCGAGTTTGGCCATCGTATGCGTAATGGCTTTAAGTTCGGCGTTGAACAAGCTTGGCAATATGACCGCAGCAAGTCTGAAAAAGAAGTGGGCTTTGCCCCTGAGCAGTATGAACTGACATTCAAAACCGATTATCAAACGCGCTGGGGTGACAATAATGAACACCAAGCAGGCCCGGTATTAGATTATCAAACTAAAGAAACTGCCAACAGTATCCGTTTTGGTGGTTACTATGGTTATAAAATTAATAGCGATTGGCAGGTAAAAGTGCGTGCACGTTATAGTCAGCACCTTGACCGTATCTCACTAAAAGATGATCCGGCCGATAGCTACTACCGCGATGACAAAAACAAAGAAATGCGTTACGACATGTGGTTGACGTACCGTTGGGATAACTTCCGCTTTGTATATAACCTGATCCACTACAGCAAAATCTCATCACACAAGAATGACAGTGGTGTAGAGCAGCATGTATATAGTAATGGTGAGCGCAGTTCATTTGAGCACGAGTTTACCGCGAACTACCGTTTCCCACATGCGAAAAAGCACACGGTATACGGCAAGTTCAAGTTAAAAACTGAGATGCTTAAAGACAGCCATATGGTAGAAAACAGTGGTTACGATTGGTACGGTAAGCGTGATAACGCTATCGAGCTTGGTTATAAATACAGCTTCTAATGTTTAGCCGTTAATTTAATGAATAAATAACTATTGGGGTTTTATCTAATTCCTTGTTTTTTAGTGATTAATTGACAAGAAGTCTGACTTGAAATGCTGCTGTGTCCTTGGTGACAGGCAGCATTTTTTTTACCCTTAACACTAAAATAAAGATTATTTTTGATTTTTGTGAGCTTGTCAGTATTAACTATGAACAAGGATTAAGTATTAATCTTCAATTAAGGTTATTATAATTGCATTAATATTATTACTGGCCTAACGCTGGTTAATGTTAAACGATGCCATATACTAGTTAAAACAGTATCAGTCGGCGTTATAGGTCATTGTAAAAGACATAGTTTAACAAGCTTTATTGGCGGATAACTGTAATTGGTTTCAGTGTTATTACTTGCTAATTATCTAATATATAGAGTAAAAGTTTTTATACTGCTGACTTTAATATTTGCGTTAAGGCTTCGCTTAGCTAAAATATCGTGGTTATCAATTGCCATTGTTAAACCTCAGCTTATCAGCAAGGCTCCTTTATTTTGTATCTTTGTGATACAAGTTATTATGTCTTTTGTATTAATTAATGTGTAAATCATAGGTGGGTATTACTACATGAGCACAAAATTTACACCAATTGGTGGCGAAAAACGCAGCTTACATGTGCAAGTGGCATGTGAAATGGCTCGTAGTATTATTTCTGGTGATTTGCCACAGGGTGAGATTATCCCTGGGGAAATGGACCTTTGTACTCAGTTTGGTGTCAGCCGTACCGCATTGCGAGAAGCGATTAAGCTGTTGACCTCTAAAGGTTTGTTGGAGTCTAAGCCTAAAGTCGGCACCCGAGTGCGAATGCAAGAGTATTGGAATTATCTTGATTCTCAATTACTTGACTGGCTCATTGATATGGAAAAAACCGAGCATCTCTATCAAGAGTTTTTATCGCTGCGTAAAGCGATAGAGCCTGAAGCCTGTGCTTGCGCCGCCCGCAATGCCACGGTTGAGCAGCGCATGCAGTTATCGGCACTCTTCCAAGAAATGGATCGAATTTCTAAAGGCTTTGACCATGAAGGTTGGGTCGATGCCGACTTAGAGTTTCATCGGTTAATCTTTATTTCGACTGGTAACAGCTTCTTTTTACCGTTTGCCAACGTGTTAACCACCATGTTTAAGAGCTTCTTCCACCATGCCTCAAAGCGTGGCACTACCTGTATTGAAGAGCATCGTTTAATTTACGAAGCGATTATGGCGGGTAATGCAGAAAAGGCCCGTCAAGCCAGTGAAGAGTTACTCAATCAAAGTGACCAAGAATTAGAAGCGATTCAGCAGTAAGCTTTAATCGCTAAAAGAGGCCAACTTGTTACTGACAGGTTGGCCTTTTTTTGTGGGCTGTTCTATAAGTTAAAAAGTAGCAGTTTTTCGCAGAAGATTACTGTCAGGTTAACGTTTTATTCCTCAAAATGCGTTAATATTAAATCATACAAATACTAAGGTTTTTTGGCCTTGGTATCGACCCGTCGCTGATTGAGAGAAGATAATGGATGAATCGCTAATTCCTAATATTGTTGATTTTATTGGGCAAATTGACCCCTTTGATCAACTGTCTGGGGACGTTTTAAAAGATGTTGCCAGCTGTATAAGCATTACCTACCTTGGCCGTGGTGAGCAGATCCAATTCAGCGACGATTCGAGTGAAAAATATTTATATATTATTCGTACCGGCTCTATGGAGCAGCGTAAGCCTGACGGGGTGTTGCGTTCAAAAATGGGCCCTGAAGACTTATTCGGCTTTACCTTTTTAGAACCCTTAAAAAATATCCTCGATGGTTATACCGCCACCGCCATCGAAAACACCTTATTGTATTTAATCCCTCATTCTAAGTTGCTTAAGCTGACCGCTCAGCATCAACAGTTTAGTGAAAGCATCTCCTCGGCGGCGCAACTGCGCTTACGCTCGGCCTTAAATGTGGTGTGGTCCAATAAAGAAAAAGGCTTATTTTTAAAGAAAGTATCTGAAGTGGCCAGTGGTCATGCGGCAGTGGTTGATATTGATATGAGCATTCAAGATGTCGCCAAAGAGATGCGTGATACCTGCCGCACCTCAACCGCGGTTATCAAAAAAGACGCTAACATTGTTGGCCTTATTACCGACCGAGATATGACCAAGCGAGTCATTGCTGATGGCCTTGATATTAGTTTGCCTATTCATACGGTAATGACTACGCCTGCCATTACCATTGGCCCGGATGATTTAATTTTAAAAGCAGCATCTTTAATGATGCAATCGGGTATTCGCAGCTTGCCCGTGGTACGTGGCAATGAAGTGTTGGGGTTACTAACCTCGTCGCACTTGGTGCAAAAACACCGGATGCAGGCGATTTTCTTAATTGAGAAAATCAAATACACCGAGACTGCAGCAGGGTTGGCAGAGTTAACTTCAGAGCGGCAAGCGATTTTTGAGGCGCTAGTTGACGGCAAGGTCAGCGCCGAAATTATCGGCCAAGTGATGTCGATGATCATGGATGCCTATAATCGCCGCTTAATTCAAATGGCCGAAGAGCAATTTGGCGCCCCGCCTTGTGATTACAATTGGGTGGTTGCAGGCTCCCACGCTCGCAATGAAATTCATATGCTGTCAGATCAAGATAGCGCCATTATTATGGATGACAGTGCGACAGAAGAAGATAAAGTTTACTTTATCAAGCTCAGTGAGTTCGTTAATCAAGGCTTGGATGGTTGCGGCTATCCCACCTGTACTGGCCATTACATGGCGTCGAACCCTAAATGGTGTCAGACCTTATCAGTGTGGAAACAGTTTTACCGTAAGTGGGTCAACAACCCCCAATATGGCATGTTGATGAATGTCAGCGTATTTTTAGAGGTGCGAAGTTTACATGGCAATGCTAGTTTTTCCGCTGAACTGCAGCAGCACTTACATCAATTAATTGCCCAAGATCATCAGTTTTTGCATTCGCTGGTTACTGATGCGGTTCGAGTGCAGCCACCTTTAGGGATTTTTAATAAATTGGTGGTAGAAAAAAGCGGTAATAACACTAAGGTGCTTAATATTAAAAAGTATGCCTTAAATTTGATTGTCGATTTGGCGCGTATTTATGGTTTGGCGGTGGGCTGCGCAGAGTCAGGGACTCGACATCGTTTTGAGTATGCCGTGAGTCAAAAGCTACTCCATGAAGATGACTTTAAGGATATTATTGAGGCCTTCTATTTTGTGACTCAAGTGCGTTATAACCATCAACTATCGGCATTGCGTCAGGGGCAAAAGCCCAATAATCACATGGAGCCAAGCTCCATCAGCTCATTTGAGCGTAAACATTTAAAAGATGCTTTTAGAATTATCAGTAACCTTCAGGATGCGGCCAAGCTTCGCTTTAGTGGTAATTAAATGATAAAAAAATGGCTAAACCACTTTCACCCACTAACGCGACTCAATAAAGCCAGGCAGGATTATATTGCTGCACATCCGCAATTACCGGATTTCTTATTGGCGCTATTAACCCAGCCGCTGCCAGAGCTTGAAGCTAAGGTCACTGAGCTCACTTATTTGTCGCTAGACATTGAAACCAGTGGTTTGGATGCTAAGCAAGATCATATTTTGAGTGTCGGTTACGTTACTATGCGTGGCAAGCGAATTGACTTAGCCAGTGTCGGCCACACCTATATTAAAGGGGTGGTGAGGCCAGAAACTGCGGTGATAAATCACATTATGCCGCAGATGGTTAATCGGGCACAGAAGTTGGATATTGTGATGGAGCATTTGTTTCGACAGATGCAGGGTAAGTTACTGTTAGTCCATGGTAAACAGGTCGAGCAGCAGTTTATTGATCATTATTTGATGAAAAAATATCAGCTACCGCCGATGCCACTGTTGTGGCTTGATACTCTGGCAATTGAAAAGTCGATGACCTTGAATAAAGCGAGTCAGCAAGATGGTGACTATCGACTGATTTCGATACGGCAGCGTTATGGCTTACCCGAGTACCATGGTCATAGCGCCTCGGTTGATGCGGTGGCCACCGCGGAGCTGTATTTAGCCTTATGCACGAAATTATTTGGCAATCAGATAGGAGAGATTAAGCAGGTCTATCGTCCTTAAAGTTGTTGTTTAAACGTGGTTTAGTTAGCTGCAGGCATAAAGCGAAAAATCCCCAATATCCATATTGGGGAAAAGAATACCACCGGAGTGGGAGTATGATTTTTTTATTATTATTTGAGCATGGGGATTAGGTTTTCGCTAGTTTCTACGCTAGCTTTTACATCGGAGTTAAGATGATGATTTGGTCTTGCTATTCATCTTTTAATAAGCGCTGCAACTTGCTCATTTGCAGCAACTCATTATATTCACCACAGCTATTAGTTCACCGCGGCTATTAGTTTAGTGCAGCTACCGCTTCGCGAACTAAACGGCCAATTTCATCCCATTGCTGGTTATCAACTAAATTCGCTGGCACCATCCAAGTTCCACCACAGGCTACCACAGCATCAACGGCTAAGTAGTCATTGATGTTTTTTGGTGAAACGCCACCTGTAGGCATGATTGTTACTGGGTAAACAGCGGTTAATGCTTTAAGCATTGAGATGCCGCCCGACGGCTCAGCTGGGAAAAACTTAACTGTGTCTAAACCCATTTCCATTGCTTGCTCGACTAATGATGGGTTGTTTACCCCCGGGATAATCGCCATGCCACGTTGCTGACAGTATTTCACTGTGGTTGGGTTAAAACCTGGGCTCACAATGAAATCAACCCCTGCATCAATGGCTGCATCTACCGTTGCTGAATTTAGCACTGTGCCTGCGCCAATTAACATATCTGGGTAGGCTGCGCGCATATTCTTAATCGCTTGAGCTGCCGCTGGGGTACGGAAAGTAATTTCCGCACAAGGCATGCCATTTTCAACTAAAACCTGACTGAGTTTGACCGCATCATCGGCATTTTTTATGGCAATAACCGGGATGACTTTTAGCTGTTTTAGCCTTTCATTTAGCGTGCTCATGTTGTTTCCTTTTGAATAATGACTGGTGGTAATCCGCCAAAGTGGATAACCTAAAATGGTTGCAAAAAATACTTAGCGTTATGAATCAGCAGCCATTGCGATAACTGGCATTGCGCTAATATCAATGATGGCACCTTTGTGCTGGATCACTTCGCTGGCTAATGCATGACCGGTAAGCGCCGACTGCTGTGGACTTGCGCCCAGTAACCGTTGCGATAAATAACCTGCAGCAAATGAATCGCCCGCTGAGGTGGTATCTACCACGGTTTCGACTAAGGTAGCTGGCACGCTGACTTGGCCGTCGTGGGTGACTATGATGCATTCTTCGGCACCGCGCTTAATCACCACTTCGCTCATGCCGGCACTGAGGCTGCGATCGATACAGGTGGCCAGTTGTGTGTCACCAAATAAGGCTTGTTCATCTTCAAAGGTCAGCAAACCAATGTCAGTTAATGCCAACATTTTAAGGTAGCTTTCTTGGGCCTGTTGATGGGACTGCCACAGCCTTGGGCGGTAGTTATTATCAAAAATGATTTTGCCGCCATTGGCTTTACATTTTTGCAGGACTTCAAACAATATTTCACGGCTTTTTGGGGTTAAAATCGCCAAGCTAATGCCGGATAAATACAACACATCATATTGGCTGATGCTTGTTAGTAGTGTTGCTGAAGCGTGTTCTAGCCAGAATTTCGCCGCGGCATCATTACGCCAGTAATGAAAACTTCGCTCACCTTCGTCATCGACTTCAATGGCGTATAAACCGGGCAGCTTTTCAGACATGATTTGAACGTGCTGGGTATCTATGCCTTCTTGTTGCCAGCTTTTAAGCATGCTTTGGCTGAAGGGATCTTGACCTAAGGCACTGAAATAACTGATGGTCATATTTTTATCTTGAGTTAATCGAGATAAATACACCGCAGTATTTAGGGTGTCGCCACCAAAGCTTTGGACAAGTTCGCCATCACGTTGTTGCAGCTCAATCATGCACTCGCCAATGATACCGACCTTTAACATAGACATATCAGCTCCTATTCGGTTTTACAGAAAATCTTGACGAGCTGGATTGAACATATCAATCAAGATGCTGTCTTGCTCTAGTGCAACCGCACCATGCATCACCATTTTAGGTGCAATGTAAGCATCGCCCACTTTAAGCACTTTTTTAACGCCATCGATTTCAGCTTCAAAACTGCCAGCAGCCACGTAACCAATTTGATCGTGAATGTCGTGAGTATGAGGATGGCCAATGGCACCTTTATCAAACTTCACGAATACCGCCATTAAATCAGGAGTATAACCAATGATTTTACGGCTTAAACCATCACCTAGATCTTCCCAAGCGGTTTTGTCGTTTTCATAAAATGCGTTCATTCCAATCTCCTTTTATTATCGATAGCAGCATTAATGCTAGGTTCAGGCGATGTTGATTGCTGAACAAGCGCGCTGGTATCGACGGTTTATCTTGGCTAAGGTTAGCGTTCAATGTGTACGTTAACTGAACGTTACCCTGTTTAATATGATCTTAGTGTACTAGTAAATTACTTTTATTTGTAATACAAATCTACCATAAGTGTGATCGGCTTCGTATTTGTTTTATCATATTTTATACGTTGATCGCCTATCTAGTTGATTTGGCGTGGTAAAAATGTTTTTCGCTATTTATTAATTATTTTAAAAGCATAATTTTCTGTGGCAATGAATAGCAATAGTCAGTGATCCAAGTCTATTATTAGTTTATATATGCTGAAATTTTTGTTTATTTGTATTATTTTAGATGCAGATGGGCACTTTTAGTTTGAGGTTAATATGTCGCAAGCCATTAAAGCGGTACTTTTTGAACAGTCGGAAATCGCATCAATCGCCAGTGAATTAGGCAAAGATAGCCTTATGGGCAAAAGCTTAACTCAGTTAATAGCAGATACTGATGCGTTTATGGCGTTAGGAGTTGAAGTTCCTGGTCATAGTGAAGCGGGTGGTTATGCACATAATCGTCACAAACAAAATTATCAATACATTAACCAAGCGGGACGTTTGTTTCTGATAACAGGTGAAGACAAGTATGCTCAGTATACTGCTGATCTGTTACTTGCTTATGCTGATAAGTATTTGAAGCTGGATTATCATGAGCAGCTAAATACTAACCCGCCGGGTCGTTTGTTTCATCAAATTCTCAACGAACATGTCTTCCTACTTTATTCTAGCTTAGGTTATAGCTGCATTCGCCATTGGTTGTCTGCTGAGCAGCAGCAAACGATTATTGATGGTTTATTCCAGCCAATGTTAGATATGTTTACCGATAAGTATGCATTCGACTTTGACCGTATCCATAACCACGGTATCTGGGCTGTAGCAGCGGTTGCTATGTGTGGTTTAGCCATTGATAAGCCTGAATATGTTGAAATGTCGATTCACGGCCTTAAAGGTGATGACATTGAAGGCGGTTACTTAGCGCAGATCAGTAAGTTGTTTGCTCCTTCTGGTTACTACATGGAAGGTCCTTACTATCACCGTTATGCCATTCGTCCATTATGTTTGTTTGCTGAGGCAATTCACCGTCACCGTCCTGAGCTAGATATTTTTAACTTTAACGGCCAAGTGATTGGTAAAACCGTTAAGGCGATGCTGGCAACAGCTTATCCAAATGGGGTATTTCCTGCATTAAACGATGCTTCACTGACCATGGATATTTGTGATGCGGGCGTAGTGGTTGCACTGAGCTTATACGCGAAACATTACGGGATCGATGATGACATTTTAGGCATGGCGCAAATTCAAGATAGCGTTTGGGTTAACGCCTGTGGCCAAGCCCTGTCAAGCGCATTTGATAACAATGACGCCGCTTTAAACCCTTGCTGGGCCAGTGTTGAGCTAAACGAAGGCCCTAATGGCGATCGTGGTGCGCAGGCATTTTTACGTATGCAAAGCAATAAAGGTGATGTAAGCCAATTAGTGATGAACTACGGTCAACACGGCATGGGCCATGGTCACTTTGATACTTTAGGGGTGAGCTTCTTTAACAATGGCCAAGAAGTATTACGTGAATATGGCTTTGGTCGCTGGGTTAACGTGGAGCCAAAATTTGGTGGTCGTTACTTAGATGAAAACAAATCTTATGCGCGCCAAACCATTGCCCATAATGCGGTAGCGGTAGATCAAAAGTGTCAAAACAACTTTGACGTTAAACTCGCCGATAGCCGCCACGGTGAGCCACACTTCTTTAGTGGTGATGATAAACAGATCCAAGGTGTGAGCGCATTTTGTCGTGACTTCTATGAAGGGGTTGATCAGCAACGTAGCTTGCTCATGATTAACGACGAACGTTTAGCACAGCCAATCTTGGTTGATTTATACCGTTTAACCAGTGATGTGGCGCATCAATATGACTACGCACTGCATTACGATGGTCAAATCGTGCGGACTAACTTTGATTATCAAACTCACGCCGAGTTATCGACGCTAGGTGATGATTTTGGTTATCAGCATCTTTGGAATGTCGGTCAAGGTAAAGCCAAAGACACCACTTTAGTGAGCTGGCTACAAGGTAGCAGTTATTACACTTGGCTTGCGGCATCAAGCGCAGAAGACGAAGTTATCTTTACTCGCAGCGGCGCCAATGACCCATCATTTAACTTACGCAGTGAGCCAGGTTTAGTATTACGTCGCAATGCAAAAGACACTCTATTTGCCAACGTACTTGAGACTCATGGTTACTTTAATGAAGCCATTGAAGCCAGTACTGAAGCGCGCGGCCAAATTACCGAGGTTAAGGTGATTGGCACCAATGAGCAGGGATCGGTCATCGAAATTATCGCTAAAGATTACTCAATCATTGTGATGGTCAGTAACCAAGTTGGCGTGACTGAAACAACTAACACTAGCGTGACATTTAACAATCAAGACTTCCAATGGCAGGGTTACTTTGCTGTTGAAGTAAGAGGTTAATCCCATGAGTTACCAACCATTATTAATGAGCTTTGAAGAAGCTGCCGAGTTACGTACTCACCTTAATACAGACAGCTTAATGGGCCGCTCTATTGCGGCTGAAGTGGCTGCACTTGAAGGTTATTTACCTGTTGGCATTGAAATTCCAGGCCATGGCGAAGCGGGCGGTTATGAGCATAATCGTCATAAGCAAAACTACATTCATTTGGATTTAGCAGGGCGTTTATTCTTAATTACTGAAGATAAACGCTACCTTGATTACGCTAAAACCATGTTGGTTGAATACGCCAAGGTGTATACCAGCTTTGAGCTGAACACCAGCCGTGACTCAAACCCTCCGGGGCGTATTTTCCATCAGACACTAAACGAAAACATGTGGATGCTGTACGCATCTTGTGCTTATTCGTGTATTCGTCATGAGTTAACCACTGACGAACAACAGTTAATCGAAAACGACTTATTCCGTCCGATGATTGATTTGTTTGTTGATACGTATGCCCACGATTTTGACATCGTCCATAACCACGGTCTTTGGGCTGTGGCGGGTGTGGGTATTTGTGGTTACGCCATTAACGACCAAGCAAGTGTTGATAAAGCACTTTATGGTTTAGCGGGTGACAGCGTATCAGGTGGCTTTATTGCTCAGCTGACGCAACTGTTCTCGCCAGACGGTTACTATATGGAAGGTCCGTATTATCACCGTTTCTCGTTAAGACCGATTTACTTATTTGCTGAGACCATTCAACGTCGTCAGCCTGAAATCGATATCTATAACTTGAAAGATCAAGTAATTAAAACCACCACTTACGCGGTGATGTCTACTGCGTTCCCTAATGGTGTGTTGCCAGCCCTTAATGATTCATCTAAAACCATGGACATTAAAGACGAAGGCGTATTGATTGCCACTAGCGTGTGCTTTAAGCGTTACTCCCAAGATGACAACCTTAAATCAATGGCTGTGCATCAAGACAAGGTTTGGGTACATGGATCGGGTGCGGCATTATCTGACGGTGTAGCGAACTCTGAAAAACTAGCTGGTTTTAACTGGGGTAGTTTACAGCTAACCGATGGCCCACAAGGCGAGCGCGGCGGTATTTCAATTTTACGTCATCGTGATGTAAAAGATGACGATAGCATGGCGCTACTATGGTACGGCCAACACGGCAGTGACCATAAATTACATTCAGCATTAGATCATGGCCACTTTGATGGTTTACACCTAAGCCTGTTTAATCACGGTCAAGAAGTGACTCATGATTATGGCTTTGGCCGTTGGGTTAACGTTGAGCCAAAATTTGGCGGTCGTTATATTCCTGAAAACAAAAGCTACTGTAAGCAAACTGTTGCTCACAATACGGTTGTGGTTGATCAAACCAGTCAAAACCAAGGTGACACAGCCACTGCAGAAGCACGTTGGGGTGAGCCGCATTTCTTTGTGGCGGGCGATAACAACATGCAAGCCATGAGTGCCTTTGTACGTGGTTACTACCCAGGGGTTGATCAACAGCGCACAGTAGTGATGTTTGAAGTTGCTGGCATTGCTAAGCCAATCGTATTGGATTTATTCCGCTTAACCAGTGACGAGCAGCATACCTATGATTATGTGATGCATCACAGCGGCCAAATTATCCGTACAGATTTTGACTACCAAACGGCGTCTAAGCTTAAGCCTGTCGGTGAAAAATCAGGTTACCAGCACTTGTGGAACATTGCTTCAGGCAAGGTTGATCAGCAAGGCAGCTTGGTCAGCTGGTTAATGGGCAGCAGCTACTATTCAATGGTGAGCAGCGCAACTCAAGACAGTGAAGTGATTTTTGCCCGTACTGGCGCCAATGACCCTGACTTTAACTTACGCAGCGAGCCGGTAATGCTGTTACGTCAGCAAGGCAAGACGCATTTATTTGCTAACGTCTATGAAACCCATGGCTATTTCAATGAAGCGATTGAAGCGAGCACCGATGCCCGTGGTCAAGTGAGCAAGGTTGAAGTATTGACTCACACAGCTGATGCGTCAGCGGTGAAACTGACGCTGGTGTCAGGCCAAGAGGTTAATGTGTTTGTATCAAACAAAGCTGATGTTAATGCTGACAGCCAAACAAGCCTTGAAGTTGCTGGTAAAACAGTAAGCTGGAAAGGTGAAGTGTATATTGGTTAATGGCCAATAAGGCGCCTAATAAGCCGTCTTATTTATTCCGCTGTGAATAAGGTGAGCTAAATTACCAATAAAAAAATCCCGAGCTAACCATGTTAGTCTCGGGGTTTTTGTTTCTAGCAGGCTGTTAGGCTTGCTGAGTCAATTGCTTATAAACGCTTAACCAAACTCACCGCTAACATAACCTTTGGTACGGCTATCAACTGGGTGTTGGAACAAGGTGGCGGTATCTGCGTGTTCAACTAACTCACCCATCCAGAAGAAGGCGGTTTTATCTGAAATACGCTTTGCCTGATTCATTGAGTGAGTCACAATCACGATGGTGAACTTTTTACGTAGCTCGTCCATTAACTCTTCAATTTTATGGGTAGCGATAGGATCAAGCGCACTGGTTGGCTCGTCCATCAAAATCACTTCAGGTTGCATGGCAATGGCACGAGCAATACATAAACGTTGCTGCTGACCACCTGACAAGCCTAATGCAGGGCTATGTAGACGCTCTTTGACTTCATCCCATAATGCTGCGCCACGTAATGACTCTTCAACCATATCAGCAATCACTTGCTTGTCTTTTTCGCCCTGAGCTTTCAGGCCAAAGGCAACATTGTCATAAATACTCATCGGGAATGGGTTGGGTTTTTGAAATACCATCCCCACTCGCATCCGCAGTTGTTTTACATCAATGTCTGAATATATGTTTTCGCCTTCAAATAATACATCACCATCAATTTTCACCCCTGCCACTAGGTCGTTCATGCGGTTTAAGGTGCGCAATAAGGTTGATTTACCACAACCCGATGGACCAATTAACGCCGTGACCTGTTTAGCAGGAATAGGCAATGAAATATTCTTCAGCGCTTGGTTTTCGCCGTAGAAAAGGTTGAGATTATTGACTTCAAGCTTGTTCATTTTTAATTGCCTTAATGTGAATGTTTATCAAATCGAGCTGCGATAATTTTGGTGGCTAGATTGAGTACTAGCACTAATACAATCAAGATGGTGGCAGTGGCATAGGCCTGATCCCACTCATGTTGAGTAAATAATTCTTGGGTGAGCTTGTATAAATGCACGGTTAAGGTGCGGCCAGAATCTAATACTGATTCAGGAATTTGTGTCACCATGCCCGCGGTTAAAAATACCGGTGCCGATTCACCAATCACCCGGCCTGTACTCAAAATAATTGAGGTCACAATACCCGGTAATGCGTTAGGTAAAATGAGGCGCCAAATGGTATAAATCTTTGAACTGCCCAGTGCATAACCCCCTTCACGGTAGCTCATAGGTACCGCCATTAGCGCTTCTTCAGTGGTGCGGATTATCACAGGTAAAATCAGCATTGATAGTGTCAGCGCGCCAGCAAGGATAGAGAACCCAAGGCCGAGTACTGTCACAAAGAAGGTCATACCAAACAGGCCGTAAACAATCGATGGAATACCGGCTAATGATTCAATACAAAAACGGATCACTTCAACCAATTTACTGCCAGGTTTGGCGTATTCGGTTAAGTAAATAGCGGTCATAATCCCCAGTGGGGCTGCGATACCCAGTGACAATCCAACCATATAAACGGTTGATACAATCATCGCCCAAATACCTGATGCTTCGCCAATGCGTGTGTAGCTACTGGTAATAAACTCCCAACTGACATGGCTTAAGCCGTTAGATAAAATGTGCCACACGACCCAAAGTAAAAATACGATGGTGAGCGCTGCAGATGCCCAAACGCCTGCCAGTGCAGCCTTGTCTTTAAACACTCGGGATTGCTTGTTTGATACTTGAGTCATTATGCATGCCCTCTTTTACGGTTTAGATAAAGTAGTCCAGCATTTAAACAAACGATAAAGGCCAGTAATACAATGCCTGTAGCGTATAAAGCACTTGAGTGGATGCCGGTTGCATAAGACATTTCCATAGCGATGTTAGCCGTTAATGAACGTGCAGGTTCAAGTAGTGAACCTGGCATAGCAGGAGCATTACCCATCACCATGATAATGGCCATGGTTTCACCAATGGCGCGGGCGACACCTAAAGCCACACCGGTATAAATTCCGCTTTTAGCTGCAGGAATTAACACATTAAAAATACTGTAAATATGCGATGCCCCTAAGGCTAAAGCACCTTCTTTGTAAGTCGGGGTGAGTGCTCTTAACGATGTTTCTGAAATCGTAATAACGGTTGGCAAAATCATAATCGCCAACACGATAATCCCCGCTAATAGAGTGTTACCTGCAGGAATATTAAAAATGCTTTCAATAGCTGGCACGATAACAATCAAACCGAAAAAGCCATAAACCACCGACGGAATACCCGCTAATAGCTCAACAGCAGGTCTAACAATGTTGGCGAGCCACTTTGGGGCAATTTCCGCTAAGAAGACTGCGGTTAATATTGCGACTGGTACGCCAATCATTACCGCGCCCATGGTTGAAGCAAGCGAGGCGACAATCATGGCGGCGATACCGTAAAGCGCAGGTGGTAGCCATTCTTTACCAAAAATGAGGTTTAACACTCCCGCTTCTTTAAATGCGGGTAATCCTTCATAGAAAACGAACCAGCCAATAGTGATGACCGATACCACGCCGACCATGGCGCTGAGAAAAAATAACCCGTGAAAGAGTAGTTCTACCCAATCAATTTTCTTGGCAGGAGACAGTGACACCTTTGTCGTCATGTCTATTTTGCTAGCCGTTTCCATGTTACAACCTCTATATAAACAAAAAGCAGCATAAGAAGGTCTAGGCCTTCTTATGCCATGCATTCAATCAGTAATTACTGAACGCGGATGTAGCCTTCTTCTGCAACGATACCTTGACCGTCTGCAGACATAATGAATTCAATAAATGATTTTGCAGTAGCTGGTGCGTCGTCATTCATTAACGCAATGAAAGGGCGGGCAATTTGATAGTCGCCAGCGGCAATGTTGCTATCGGTTGCTGCAACACCATTGACTGATAATGCGTTGAGTGAATCATCAACACTACCTAGTGAAATATAACCAATAGCGTATGGGTTGTTAGCAACGATGGTTTTAATCATGCCGTTACCGTTACCTACTTGAGCTGAAGGAGTAATAGCAGTTACTGTGTGGCCATTAACTTTGCGTTGTAGCTTCATGATTTCTTCAAATGCACCACGGGTTCCTGAACCATTTTCGCGAGTAACAACAACGATTGGACGTGCTTCGCCGCCAACTTCGCTCCAGTTTTTGATTTCGCCACGGTAGATTTTAGAAATTTGCTCTTGAGTCAGGTCTTTTACTGGGTTTGCTTTGTTTACTGCAGCAGCAATACCGTCACGAGCAATAACAATTTCTTTTGTTTCAGCGCTTAGCTCGCCTTCTTTAATATTACGTGAAGACATACCAATCATGCTGGTGCCATCTTTAGCTGCACGAATACCCGCTGATGAGCCGGTGCCCTGCACTTCAACATTTTTGTTTGCTGTATTTTGAAAATTCTCTGCTAGCACTTCCATAACGTGTGCAACAGAGGTTGAACCAGATACGGTAACTGTACCAGCTTGAACAAGAGGTGCTGTCATTAAACCAACAGCTGTTAGTAAACCAATCACTTTTTTCATCACAAGTTCCACTTAATATATGTTGTTCGTTCAATCCATTTGGATATCAACGTTAGGGGGCTTCTTTTCAAATGTGTTTTTGAAGCGAGTGCATTAAGACAGATCAATATGACAGTTAAGTTACAGTCAAAAAAAGAGTAAATTAATTTGGCTTAATTATAATTAAGTTAATGTTTTTAATTGTTAATGTTTTGTTGTTACCCATGAAGATCTCGGTGATGGCGATTGAAAATCAGCCTGCAACTTCTTAAGTGAAGTAATTCTGTAATAACTCAGTCTTAATAGGCTTTTTAGCCTAAAGCTGTCTTTGTTTTTAGGCTTTTTTTGGGGGGGTAACTTAATAGGTGTTTAAGGTTATTTTAATATTCACTTGGTGTTTAGGTGTTTTTTTGTCCAGCAGATGTTCACATTACTATTTATATGAAAGTTTTATGACAATTAATTAATGCGTTAAAATAATATACAATTAATAAGCTTAACCGCAGATTGAATCAGGTTAAGTCATCGTATTGAGTACAACAACATCATCATTTTTACTTTTCCCTTGCCAAATTTGCGAGCAACTAAGGGAAGCTTGCCCGCAATATGCGTGCTGCACGCAACGCCATGCTCAGCACAATAGTGTGCATCGACAATTATTCACAATATATAAGGTAAATGTATGACAACAGAAATGGTTATGGTTGGAATTTCATTGCTCATCGTTATTGGCATTTTATTGCACCATCCATCTCGCACCTTAGGTATCCCGTCTTTACTGATATTTATGGGTGTTGGTTTAATGTTGGGCAATGGCGAATTTAATTTTGTTTATGACAACCTTAGTCAAACAGCATGGATAGGTGGTTTAGCACTCAATGTGATTGTATTTGTGGGGGGCTTAAATACCTCTACCGACAAAATAAAAATCGCATATAAAGAAGGGGGAGTACTGGCGTCGTTTGGCGTTATTTTTACCACCATTATTTTTGCAGCGATCCTCTACCTGTTGTTAGATTTTGATTTACTGACCTGCCTGTTATTTGCTGCAATAGTATCTTCAACCGATGCGGCTGCGGTTTTTTCAATTTTAGAGTCTAAAAAGCTTAAGTTGAAAGAGCAAACCGATACAGTGCTTGAGTTTGAATCTGCCACCAATGACCCCGTAGCGATGTTGATGGTAATTGTATTAACCGATATGGCGCTTTCATCTCATCAATCGATAGCACTGTCGACCCTGACATTGAATTTAGTTACCCAAGTTTTGGTTGCGATTGTCGTCGGGCTGTTAATCGGAAAAATAGCCGTGAAGTTATTAAATCAGATTAGCTTAGCTGAGTTTGGACTCATTCCTGTATTTGTGCTGGCAACCTTTATTATCGCCACATACGGTGCTGATATGCTTGGAGGTAATATTTTACTGGCGTCTTATATTGCGGGGGTGGTGATAGGTAATGGCATTAAGCGTGGGCAGCTGGTCAACTTACACTTCTTTAATAGCCTGTCTTGGTTAGCACAAGCGTTAATGTTCATCGTGCTAGGTTTACAGATATTCCCGCAGACATTAATGAGTGTCTTTTGGGTGTCTATTATTCCGGGGCTATTACTTATCTTGGTCGCGAGACCGTTAGCGGTGCAGTTATGTTACTTGCCGTTTGTGAAGGCCAGTTGGAAAAAGCGATTGTTCATTTCTATGATTGGTTTAAAGGGGGCGACCCCCATAGTCTTTGCACTTATACCAGCTGCTGCAGGTGTTCCTGGTGCGATAGATATAGTCCATATGGTATTCTTCTTTGTTCTGATGTCAGTATTTATTCAGGGCGGAGCAATAGCACCGCTAGCAAATAAGCTTGGCTTAGAGCAAAAAAATAAAGAAGAGTAACCTTTATTACCTTTAGCGCAGGCATAGTCGAGTCATAGTTTACTCTTAAGCTGTGATAAGTTGCTCTGACATCGCTTCAGCAGCTTTATTTTGCTCAATCTTCTTCCATGCTTTGTCATGAAAGTAAAATACCACTGTGTTCACCGCAGGTTCTAACAATGCGATGGTTCCGCCAATGACAATACTGCCAGTGAGTAAATAGGTAATAGTGAATGCCACACTGAAATGTAAAATGGCGAACGAGATTGTTTTTTTCATGATGAATGACCTGTTTGATTAACCTGATATAAATGATAATCATTATCATTTGGGTTGTAAAGGTCAGTTTATCGATAGGAGTCATTTGATTTTTCAATTAAGCCGACCGAGAAGTGGTCGGCTTATAATATTGTTATGGCGCTATGTTGTTTACATCTTCTCGCTTAACAATCGTAAACCACTGCAATTATTAGTAATGCCAAGGGAACTTAGAAAAGTCTTGGTCGCGCTTTTCTAAAAATGCATCACGGCCTTCTTGCGCTTCGTCTGTGCCATAAGCTAAGCGAGTGGCTTCACCAGCAAATAATTGCTGTCCAACTAAACCATCATCAGGCAAGTTAAAGCCATATTTGAGCATACGCATCGCGGTTGGAGATTTACTGTTGATTTCTTTCGCCCAATTTAATGCTTCAGTTTCAAGTTCAGCATGGGGAATAGAGCGGTTAACCATGCCCATATCAAAGGCTTCATCAGCGGTATAATTAAAGCCTAAGAAGAAAATTTCGCGAGCACGTTTTTGGCCAATCATTTTCGCTAAATAAGCACTACCATAGCCTGAGTCAAAACTGCCCACATCAGGATCGGTTTGCTTAAACACCGCATGTTCTTTAGAGGCTAAGGTGAGGTCACACACCACATGTAAGCTATGGCCACCGCCAACAGCCCAGCCAGGTACCACAGCAATAACAACCTTAGGCATAAAGCGGATAAGGCGTTGTACTTCTAATATGTGCAAGCGGCCCATTCGCGCCACATCAGGCTTACCTTCTTCTGCGCCTTCATATTTATAGCCATCTTTACCACGGATACGCTGATCGCCACCGGCGCAAAACGAGTGCTGCCCTTTTGCTGAAGGGCCGTTACCTGTAATTAATACACAGCCCACATCAGACCATTGGCGGGCATGATCTAACGCAGTGTAGAGCTCATCTACTGTTTTAGGGCGGAATGAATTAAGGCAGTCGGGGCGGTTAATCGCGATACGCACCGTACCTTGATCTTTTGCGCGATGATAAGTGATGTCTTCAAAATCGAAGCCAGTTACAGTGTCCCAAAGTGTTGGGTCGAATATGTCGGAAACCTGCTGAGTCATTTTTTGCTAGCCTTTTTCAATAGATTATCCAAAGGCTAGGCTGAAATAATTCTCAGGTCAATTGACATAGGTCAGGAAAGCTAAAAATTATATTTTATCGCAGATAAATTGTAGGTTTTGTTTACTAATAGCAGGATGTGTCAGCCCAAAACCGCAATACTCATCTTTAAATGCACTCACTGACTCATTATCAGTAAACACGCTTTTCAGTTCAGAAAGCTCTTTAGCTGTCAGTCTTTCTATCACATCGCTGGGAATGGTGGGGATAAACTCTTCCTTTCTAGTGATCTTAGTGCCCGTCATTGATTTTATTTTTTTTTCTGCATCGTTGAATACAGACTCAACCGCAGCAATAGGTTCATCTAGTTTGTCGGTGTCGGTGGCAAAGTAGTAAATAACGCCGCCAATCAGTGCTATAAGGATCCAGCCTCTCATCTTTTAGTCCAATTAAAGTGAATAAGTGTAAACAATGCGAGTATAATACACACAATTAACACTCTATAAACGAGTGTGTAGCAGTTACAGGCGATTTTTATCTAAATTAATAACGTTTTCTGTAACCTAAACTGAATTTGCCCCTTTTTTTGAGTAGTAAGGCATCAAGATGACACAAGAATCTCAAGCTAAAGATTACGCTAAGCAAACCCGGATCAAGATTCATCAACCCGACGCCAGTAAAGCGGATCGCTTTAATCCGAGTAATAGTATCTATGTCCGTGCTGTCACAGGACTGTGGACCACAGTAAGACGCCGTATTGGCTGGGCAACGTTATCTTTCTTTCTTATCCTGCCTTGGTTGTCTTGGGGTGACAGACAAGCCGTGTGGTTTAATTTGGGTGAACAGAAGTTCCACATCTTTAATCTCACTATTTGGCCGCAAGATTTAACCCTATTAGCAGCACTCTTTACCATTGCCGCATTTGGACTGTTTTTTGTCACCACCTATCTCGGGCGCGTTTGGTGTGGCTACACTTGTCCGCAAACCGTGTGGACATTTATCTTTATCTGGTTAGAAGAGAAGTTTGAAGGGGCGCGTAATAAACGTATCAAGCTAGATCAGATGCCGTGGAGCTTTAATAAGCTATGGCGTAAAACAGCCAAACACACTTCTTGGTTACTCATATCATTACTTACAGCAATGACCTTTGTGTCGTACTTTGTGCCAAGCCGTGAAGTCTATATTGATGTGTTTACCCTTAATGCAGGTATTGGCATTTATTTCTGGATAGTATTCTTTACCTTAGCAACCTACGGTAATGCTGGCTGGATGCGTGAGATCATGTGTATACATATGTGCCCTTATGCGCGCTTCCAAGCAGCCATGTTTGATAAAAACACATATATAGTCGGTTATGACGCAAAACGTGGTGAAACCCGTGGGCCACGTTCACGTAAAGCAGACCCTAAAGAAATGGGCCTAGGTGACTGTATTGACTGTGACCTTTGTGTTCAAGTTTGCCCAACCGGAATTGATATTCGTAATGGGCTGCAATATGAGTGTATTAACTGCGGCGCCTGTATCGATGCATGCGATACCACCATGGAGCGCATGGGTTATGACAAGGGACTTATCAGCTACACCACCGAAAATAAATTAGAAAACGTTAAAGAAAGCATCATAAGACCGAAATTGGTGGGTTATGGTGTGGCGTTAACTGTCATGATCTTAGTGTTTATCTATGCCAGCGCCACGATTGCCCCGGTGCGAATGGATGTTATCCGAGACCGCAATGCTTTATATAGAATAACCAACGATGGCTTAGTGCAGAACACCTATACCTTAAAGCTGCTTAATAAAACTGAACAAGCGCAGCAATATGCACTTTCGATGGATGGTATTGAAGGGTATGAATGGAGCGGTCCACAAACCGTATCAGTGCAAGCGGGTGAAGTGCTCACCTTACCTATTAGTATTGCTGTCGATCCAGGAGCATTAGAGCGAACCGTGACTAAAATTAACTTAATCGTAGCCGCGACCATTGATGATAAGGCCGTTGTCATCAAACAAGAATCAAGATTCTTTGGTGAATAAAGCCTGATATAGCGCCTTAAAAGGGACGGTTAGTCCCTTTTTTGTGCGTTTCGTTTGAAATAGCAACGAACAAGCCATTTTCTATGGTTTTCTTCATAAAAGCCCTTGCGCTAAATCTTAACTTCCCTATAATGCGCATCCACTGACACGGCGACAGGCCAATAGGCTCAAGGTGTTAGCGTTAATTAAGCTGCTTTTAAAGCGTCATAATTAACAGGCAGAAAAGCATTTTAAATTAACCTTAAAAATGACTTGACGCCAACAACGGGAAGTGTAGAATACGCATCCCTAAGCCAACGACCTAGCGTCAAATGGCTGCTGATATGAAAGAATATTTCTTACATGATTAGCAACGCTCTTTAACAAATCAAACAAGAAATCTGTGTGGACATTCACAGACATTAAGTTAATCGAAATTGCCATTCTTTCTCGTAAAGAATGATGCAATCAAAATTATTATCAATGTAACGATGAGTGTTCATAGCAATATGTAACAAACGTTTTAGAGATTCTTCCGAGTCTTTAAATCGAAATCAGAATTCATTGAGCCGAAGCTTTACTTTTATTTATAAGAGTGGATGTTTCAACAAAACTTTAATTGAAGAGTTTGATCATGGCTCAGATTGAACGCTGGCGGCAGGCCTAACACATGCAAGTCGAGCGGTAACAGGAATTAGCTTGCTAATTTGCTGACGAGCGGCGGACGGGTGAGTAATGCCTAGGGATCTGCCCAGTCGAGGGGGATAACAGTTGGAAACGACTGCTAATACCGCATACGCCCTACGGGGGAAAGGAGGGGACCTTCGGGCCTTTCGCGATTGGATGAACCTAGGTGGGATTAGCTAGTTGGTGAGGTAATGGCTCACCAAGGCGACGATCCCTAGCTGTTCTGAGAGGATGATCAGCCACACTGGGACTGAGACACGGCCCAGACTCCTACGGGAGGCAGCAGTGGGGAATATTGCACAATGGGCGAAAGCCTGATGCAGCCATGCCGCGTGTGTGAAGAAGGCCTTCGGGTTGTAAAGCACTTTCAGTAGGGAGGAAAGGTTAACGGT
>NZ_MPHK01000017.1 GCF_001957135.1 Shewanella sp. UCD-KL21
CGTTTAGAGATGCGTTTAGAGATGGTGGCGATAGCAAAAGAGGCAGAGGTTGCACCCACTCGAATTAGTTTTACGGCAGCAATAAGTCTGATAGATACCCAATTGAGGTGGCAGGCTCTATCACCTGATGGAAAGTTGCCCGCTAAATTGAAGCAAATGCGTGCCGATATAAAACACTTTATCTTGCCTGATAAAAGAAAGCACCGAACGTATCCACGTTCAGTGCTTTATATACCTAGCCGCTATCCACTTAGGTTTAAACAGTAATGCTTATCCGAACGGCATTAACTCATTGAGTGGCTTTTTTGTTAAATGTGGTCGGTGATAGAGGATTCGAACCTCTGACCCTCTCGTCCCAAACGAGATGCGCTACCGGGCTGCGCTAATCACCGAAATTTTTACTGATATTTTAAGTCTTATAAGGTCAACCCTTTGCTTCACTCTAAAAGAGTGAGTGACACGTTATCAATAACGCTATTCACTGAATGTAACTTTTTATACGGTAGGCCAATCTGATAGGATCAAAATAAATCACTAATTGGAATACTAAAATTTGGTCGGTGATAGAGGATTCGAACCTCTGACCCTCTCGTCCCAAACGAGATGCGCTACCGGGCTGCGCTAATCACCGAAGATGTTGCAATTACGACACTTCTAAAAGAAGTTAAATTGAATGGGGTGACTGATGGGGCTCGAACCCACGACAACCGGAATCACAATCCGGGGCTCTACCAACTGAGCTACAATCACCACTGACCTTTCAATTTTGCTAACAAGCTACTGTACCGAATGGTGCGCCCAGAAGGATTCGAACCTTCGGCCTTACCCTCCGGAGGGGTACGCTCTATCCAGCTGAGCTATGGGCGCTCGCCTTGGTTAGCGACGCACATAATAGGGATAAATCAGCTTCACGTCTACCTTTGTTTTTAATTTTTTTTCTGTTTGCTCATGTTTTGACTGAATTGGGATATTTTTAAGCATTTTTAATTATAAACTCATGTTGGTTCACATTATTGGTTAAGTTTCATATACTGAAACGTCAGTAAAAAGTCTTAAAGGAATAAGGGCGTGCTATGGAAAAGGGAACCTTCCCCATATTTAGTTCAGATAATGTTGAGCACCTCAAAAGAAGAGTGTCACGACTAAGGCGTTTGCTGAGCAAATACAAACGTGCTGAAGTCATCCAAAATGCATTATTAGAAATATCCAACATTGCCACTAACGCCATCTCCCTTGACGCTTTTTATCATGGCGTTCACTCTCACCTGCAAAAACTTATCCACGCTGACAACTTCTTTATTGCTGAACTCGATGCCGACAGCAGTACTATTAGTTTGCCTTTTTTTGCCGATGAAAAAGATCCCCATCCAAGTGAGCTTTATCCCGATGAAGAAATATCCGCACTGCTCAAACGGGGGATTACTGGCTACGTACTCAGAACTGGCGAGCCATTACTGTGTGATGACCAAGGTTTTGAGTCATTGGTAAAAGCAGGTGAAATAGATGACTTAGGTTCAGCCTGCCTGCAATGGTTAGGAGTTCCGATTAAGCACAATGATAAAGTCACTGGCGTATTAGTTGTTCAAAGCTACAGTGATGACACTATATATGGTGAATTAGAATTAGAATTAATGGGCTTTATTTGCCACCATATTTCTGGGGTAATGGAACGTTTGCGTCATAATGAAGAACTCGAAATTGCCATAGTACAGCGCACGAAGGAGCTCAGTGATGCCTACGAAAAAGTAAAACAAGAGGTACAAGAGCGCGTAAAAGCTGAAAAGTTGCAATCAGCACTGTTTCAAATTGCAGACCTCTCGACCTCTGATGTTAGCCAAGCGGTATTCTATCCACAGATCCACAAAATCATCAGCCAACTTATTCCTGCAGAAAATTGTTTTATCTCTTTAGTTAATAAAGCAAGCAACACGCTGTCTTTCCCCTTTTATGTCTCTAAGATGACTTCAGAGCCGCCTAAGCCTCGCCCAATGCAAGATGGGCTAACAGAATATATTCTTAAACATAAAAAGCCGCTACTGCTGCGCCAGCAAGATATTCAAGCATTGATTAAAGCCGGTGACATCTACGGCCACAATCCAGATTTAAACCACACTCACGCAATGGTGCAATGGATTGGTATTCCATTAGTCATTCACGGTGAAGTCACCGGTGGGTTAACCATATACAGCTTAAGCGATAACGACTCTTTTGCGGTTAAAGATCTTGAGCTACTGACCTTTGTGTCACAACACATTGCCAATGCCATAGAAAAGAAATTAGCCGCAGAGCAGCTAAAAAGAAGTCATGAATTATTAGAAGACAAAGTCCAAAAGCGCACCCATGCTATCGCTGAAATGAATGACAATTTGCAGCGACAAATTATGCAGCGTAAAAAGATAGAAGCCCAATTAGTCTTTGACGCCAAACATGATAACTTAACTGGTTTACCCAATCGTAGCTTCTTTATGGAGCGCTTATCCCAAACCATTAAACATCTTCGCCGTAATAAAAATGAGCAATGCGCATTATTGTTTATCGACTTAGATGGCTTTAAACAAATTAACGATACCTTAGGTCATTTAGAAGGGGATCGATTTTTAATTGAAACCTCAAAAAGATTAAAAGCGTGTATTCGTGATAACGATACCCTTGCACGTTTAGGCGGTGATGAATTTGTGATATTGCTAGACTCAATTCATCGTAAACAAGATGCTGAAGATGTCAGTGAACGCATACTTAAAGCCATCGCTCAGCCATTTACATTAACCAGCCAACAGGTTATCTCCGGCGCAAGTATTGGCGTGGCTTATAGCGCAACGAACACCTCCTATGACAGCGAGTCTATTTTACGTCATGCTGACACGGCCATGTATCAGGCAAAAGCCAAAGGTAAAGGTTGTTATGTGGTGTTTGATCAGCACATTGAGCAACACTTTAATCAAAGAGTGGAATTAGAGCAGGACTTCCAGCAGGCATTAGAAAATCACCATATAAATGTTAATTTAATCCCCGTGGTCGACTTTGATGGTCTGAGCATTTTAGCTTATGAGCCTATAGCCTCTTGGCAACACGCTGCACATGGTCATATCAGTCACCAACAACTGCAATCATTGGCGAGTAAAACCCAAACCATCACCATTTTTGATGGCTATATATTTAAATATATCAATAATAGCTATAAGGCGTTATCTAACACCCTTGGTCACGTGCCACAAATTCACATGTCACTATCAAGCAAGCATATTAAGTTGAAATACGGCTTACGCAGCTTAAAAAACACCATCAAAAATAGCCAAATCAGTCCAAGCCATTTATGGCTATTTTTCCATGAAAAAGCCTTCGTCAAAGATCGTAAAAACCATATCACGGCCTTTGATACTTTAACTGAGCTTGGGGTTAAAATCGGCATTAATGGTTATGGCACCGGTTATAGCTCGTTAAGTAGCCTCAGCTTTTTGCCAATAAAAGCCCTTAAACTGGATGCTGATGCAAGCCAACATTTACTGAATAGTAAACAATTGCAATTGGCAAAAGCATATTGCCTCATTGCATCGACTTTGGGGGTTGAAATGTTTGCTGATGGGGTCAATACTGGCGAACAACTCGCAGCGTTACAACAGCTGGGGTACAAGCAGGGACAAGGCGCAATCTTCAGTGCTAACGACATCTGTATAAAAGCGCAGCCAGAGGAAACCACTGACACCCAACAAGGCGCTGAGTGTCAGTTAGCAGAGCTTACTTCTTAAACATATCCCGCAGGTTCGCGATATTGCTTTTACCAGTTTGCTGCCGCTCTTGCTCAGTCTGTTTCGGTTTACGGTTTTCCCAGATTAAGTCATCTTGAGGCAGTTCCATCAAAAAACGGCTTGGCTCACAGCGCATGGTTTCTCCAAACTGACGCCGTTCACGACACATAGTAAACCATAACTCTTTCTGCGCTCGGGTGATCCCCACATAAGCGAGTCGGCGCTCTTCATCGACATTGTCTTCATCAATACTCGACTGATGCGGCAAGATACGCTCTTCGGTGCCCACCATAAACACATAAGGGTATTCTAGTCCTTTGGATGCATGTAAGGTCATCAGCTGCACTTGATCGCCGCCTTCATCCTCTTGGTTACGTTCCATCATGTCACGCAGGGTCAAACGGGTAACCACTTCAGGTAAGGTCATTGGTTCGTCCAAATCATCACCTTCAAGCATTTGAGTTACCCATTTATACAGCTCAGAAATATTCTTCATCCGCATTTCAGCGGCTTTAGCGCTGGTGCTGGTTTCATACAAATAATCTTCGTAATTAATTTTACGAATAAGCTGCTTAATGGCGTCTACCGGTTCACCGCGGTTAGCCACTTCTCCGGTATCAACAATGAATTTACCAAACTGATATAACGACCCCATTGCCGCTGGCGACAGATGATGGTTGAGCTCGGCTTGAAAAATCGCTTCAAATAACGAGATGTGCTTTTCATTGGCATAACTGCCTAAACGCTCCAATGTTGCTGGGCCAATACCGCGCTTTGGAAGGTTAACAACCCTTAGGAAGGCATTATCATCATCAGGATTCACTACCAAGCGCAGGTAAGCCATGATGTCTTTAATTTCTGCACGAGCAAAAAACGAAGTACCACCAGAAAGCTTGTAAGGAATGCGGTTAGTCATTAATGCACGTTCTAATAACCGCGATTGATGGTTACCCCGATACAAGATGGCATAATCGCCAAATTGGGTGCGGCCGACAAACTTGTGACGAATAATCTCCGCCACCACCCGCTCTGCTTCTTGCTCTTCATTGGCAGCAAATAGCACCCTAAGCGGCTCGCCATAGGCCAGCTCACTGAATAAGGTTTTTTCGTACACATGGGGGTTATTAGCAATCAAGATATTGGCTGCGCGTAAAATACGTTGGCTAGAGCGATAATTTTGCTCTAGCTTAATCAAGCGCAGTTGCGGAAAGTCTTTCCCTAGTAACACCAAATTTTGCGGTTTAGCGCCACGCCATGAGTAAATCGATTGATCGTCATCACCTACCACGGTAAATCGCGCGCGGTCGCCAACCAGCAGCTTCACCAGCTCATATTGGCTAGTATTAGTGTCTTGATACTCATCCACCAGCAAGTATTGAATACGGGTCTGCCAGCGGGTTCTGACTTCTTCATTGTGACGTAATAATAAGGTCGGCAATAAAATCAGATCGTCAAAATCCAGCGCGTTGTAGGCTTTCATTTGCTGGGCATAGCGCTGATAAAGCTTGGCAAATAATTGGGTTTGCTGATCGCCACCGCGTTTAATGGCTTGATCTGGCACCACCAAATCACCTTTCCAGTTTGAAATGGCACTGGCGAGCGCTTTGATAAGGTCTTTATCTTCTTCAAGCTCATCTTCGGTGAGCTCTTTTAATAGTGCAAAGGTGTCTTGATCATCAAACAGTGAAAAGCCAGCCTTTAAGCCCACCACTTTATATTCACGTTTAAGAATTTCTAAACCCAAAGTGTGGAAAGTTGAAATCCACAAACCGCGGGCTTCTTTGCGCCCCATAGACTGTGAGACACGCTCTTTCATCTCACGGGCGGCTTTATTGGTAAAGGTCACCGCAGCAATATTGCGCGCCTTGTAGCCACACTTTTCAACTAAGTATGCAATTTTGTTAATAATTACCCGAGTTTTACCACTACCCGCCCCCGCTAAAACCAAGCAAGGCCCAGAAACATAGTGAACGGCATCATTTTGCCCAGGATTTAACTTCATGCTAACTAGATCACCAATAACGAAAATAAAAGGATAGTGATCATACCAGAAACCGCCAAGCTGCAATTAAAAATATCGATCGTTATGCTATTTTCGATCGTAATCATAAAAGCATTCTATTCGTCATCGAAGTGTTGGGATTGCTTTGGAAAACGCCGCCGCCTCAGGTACAATCGAGCTAACAAACAGCTAATTTTAATATGGAATTGATAATGATTAATCCTAAAAAACTTGAAGAAGTTGCCAAGCAACTGAGTGATAATCTTCCTAGCGGCGTAAAGCAATTTGCCGGTGAGTTTGAAGAACGTTCAAAGCAAATTCTACAAAACCAATTAATGAAATTAGATGTGGTTTCTCGCGAAGAGTTTGAAGTTCAGCAGCACGTGTTATTAAAAACCCGTGAAAAGCTTGAAGCGCTGCAAGCGCAAGTGGATGAATTAGAAAAAAAGTTCTCAGCTGAGTAGAACATCGCTGGTATTTTTAGCCATCACCATGGCTAAAAGCAATAAAAATGGCATCCAACTGGATGCCATTTTTGTATAACATTTACATAAGCCTGCTTAGTTCAGCGCTTCTTCTAAAGCACGTAAACACAAGGCAACATTTTCGCGTCTTGCGCCGTAGCCCATTAAACCAATACGCCACGCTTTACCCGCTAAGGCGCCAAGACCGGCACCAATTTCTAGGTTATAGTTTTCTAGCAACTGTTTACGCACTGCTGCGTCATCAACACCTTCAGGAATATACACCGCATTAAGTTGTGGTAAACGGCAAGCTTCATCAACCACAAAAGTAAGCCCTAGCTTTTCAAGGCCAGCACGTAGTAACTGATGCATATCAGCGTGACGCTGCCATGCGTTTTCTAGTCCTTCGTTGGCTAAAACGCGCAATGACTCATGCAATGCATAAAGGGCATTTACAGGTGCGGTATGATGATAGCTGCGTTTTGCGCCGCTATCTTTACTGCCCCAATAGCCCATTACCAAGGTTTGATCTAAAAACCAGCTTTGCACCGGGGTTTTACGCTGCTTTAATTTCTCAACCGCTTTGGCTGAAAAAGAAACTGGCGAAATCCCAGGTACGCATGATAAACACTTTTGGCTACCAGAATAAATGGCATCAATGCCCCAATCGTCCACTCGTAGCTCAACGCCGCCCAGTGATGTCACTGCATCGACAATGCTTAAGCAATCATGTTGCTGCGCTAATGCGCATAAGCTTTTGGCATCAGAGACGGCGCCTGTAGAGGTTTCGGCATGGACAAAGGCTAAGAATTTGGCATCTGGGTTGGCTTGCAATGCTGCTTCTACCGCAGAGACTGAAACAGGCTCGCCCCATTCGTTATCAACCACAATTGCAGTCGCGCCGACGCGCTCAACATTTTGGCGCATACGCTCGCCAAATACCCCGTTACGACAGACGATGACTTTTTCACCTGGCTCAACAAGGTTTACAAAACAAGTTTCCATACCAGCGCTGCCTGGCGCAGATACAGCTAGAGTCATTTCATTTTCAGTTTGAAATGCGTATTGAATCAGCGCTTTTAGCTCATCCATCATGGCGACGAATAAAGGGTCTAAATGACCAATGGTGGGTTTTGCTTGTGCAGCAAGCACTTCAGGATAGACATCTGAAGGCCCAGGCCCCATAAGGATGCGGCGAGGTGGATTAAAGGCACTAATTTTTGAAACAGCATTCGACGAAACAGATAACATCAAAGTCTCCTTGGCTCGAGGTCTAGTTAGTAATAGCTCAATGAAACCTACATTGTTTAATTATTTTTCTGCCACCGAATATAATTTCGTTTGCGGCAAGCTTTAAAGCTGCAGTGACAATAACACACAGATAACCACAAAATCGCTATCTGCATGAAATTTATTGTCGTACTCTGCTAGACACTTATCCTTTAACAGCTTTGGTTTAGACTGCTTTTTCTGAGTTATTGTGGGGTATTTAAAAACAGCTGATAGGCTGGGCTTTGGGTTTCTTCTTGATAAACAAAACCGAGCTCAGTTAAAAACTGCTGAAACGCTTCGCCGTCACTGGCGGGCACTTCAAAACCCGCTAACACCCGACCGTAAGCGGCGCCGTGGTTACGATAATGGAACAAACTGATATTCCATTGGCTTTGCAGGGTATTTAAAAACTTAAATAACGCCCCTGGATGCTCAGGAAACTCAAAGCTGAATAAGCGTTCATCAAGTGGCTCAGGCGGGTGACCGCCGACCATATAACGCACATGCAGCTTAGCGGTTTCGTCATGGGACAAATCTTGTACTTCAAAGCCATCGCTTTCTAGATTTGCGATAATATCATCAAGTTCAGCTTGCCCATTTGATAGGCGAATACCTGCAAACACCACCGCTTTATCACGACTGGAGAAACGATAATTAAACTCAGTCATGGCGCGTTTCTCTAACAGCTCACAAAAGCGTAAAAATATCCCCGGACGCTCAGGGACTTTAACCGCTAAAATAGCTTCTTTTTGCTCGCCTAGCTCGCAGCGCTCAGATACATAACGCAAGCTATGAAAATTGACATTAGCACCAGACAAAATCGAAGCCACTTTTAACGGCTTATCTGCATCATTGGCCACATGCTGTAGATACTTTTTCATCCCAGCTGTTGATAACGCCCCTGCAGGTTCAGCAATGGCGCGGGTGTCTTCAAAAATGTCTTTTACTGCGGCGCAGATTTCGTCTGAGGTAACGGTAATGACATCGTCAACATAGTCTTTGGCGACTCTAAATGGCTCTTCACCGATACGCTTAACCGCGACGCCATCAGCAAATAAACCCACTTGGCTTAGTGTTACTGGCTCGCCCGCAGCTAATGCCGATTTTAAACAGGCTGCATCTTCAGGCTCTACGCCAATAATTTTAACCTGTGGCATAACCGCTTTATAATAAGCCGCAATGCCTGCAATTAAACCACCGCCGCCTACAGGCACGAACACCACATCAATATCACGCTGCTGTTGCAGCATTTCTTGAGCTATGGTGCCTTGACCTGCGATCACCGCTTCATCATCAAAAGGGGCGATATACACTCGGCCTTCTTTTTCAGATAAGGCTTTGGCGTAATCATTGGCTTGATCAAATGCCTGACCGTGGAGCAGCACATTGCCACCTAAGCGCTTTACCGCATCGATTTTAATTTCAGGGGTTGTTGTAGGCATCACAATCACCGCACTAATGCCAACACTTGCCGCCGACATTGCCACCCCTTGAGCGTGATTACCTGCAGAGGCGCAAACCACACCTGCAGCAGCTTGCTCAGGGGTTAGCTGCGCAATACGATTATAGGCACCACGCAACTTAAAAGAATGCACTGGCTGCATGTCTTCACGTTTTAAAAACACGTCACAGCCAAAGCGTGCCGATAGCTTTTTCATGCTCGATAGCGGCGTTACTTTGGCGACGTCATACACAGACGACAATAGAATCTTCTGTAAATATTGCTGAGCTAAGGGCATGGGCGTTAACTCCAGTTGCGTTGCTGATGCCAAGGATTGCATGGATTAACCTTCTAATTTACTGCGATCGCGCACAGCACCTTTATCGGCACTGGTCGCTAATAATGCATAAGCTTTAAGTGCCAAAGATACGTAACGCTCACGAGATACAGGCTTCCATGCAAGTGGCCCTTTTGCTTCCATAGCAGCGCGGCGACGCTCAAGTTCACTATCTGCAACGGCTAACTTGATTGAACGTGAAGGAATATCGATTTCAATGGTATCGCCATTTTCAACCAGTGCAATGGTGCCACCAGCGGCAGCTTCTGGTGATACATGACCGATTGATAATCCTGACGTACCGCCAGAGAAACGGCCATCAGTAATCAATGCACATGCCTTACCTAAACCGCGAGATTTAAGGTACGTGGTTGGGTAAAGCATTTCTTGCATACCAGGGCCACCTTTAGGGCCTTCGTAGCGAATAACCACAACTTCACCAGCAACCACTTCACCACCTAAAATACCTGCTACGGCATCATCTTGGCTTTCATAAATGCGCGCTGTTCCCACAAAGGTCAGGTTTTCTTCATCCACACCGGCCGTTTTTACAATACAGCCATTTTCAGCCACATTGCCTGAAAGTACCGCTAAGCCGCCTTCTTGGCTAAAGGCATTTTCACGGGTACGAATACAGCCTTCTTGGCGATCATCATCGACACTGTCCCAATAACAATCTTGGCTAAAGGCAGTTTGTGTTGGAATACCTGCTGGGCCTGCACTATAAAAGCGTCGTACAGCGGCATCTTGGGTTTGGGCAATATCATATTTAGCCAATACTGATTTTAAATTGCCGCCATTATCCGCTGCCACATGGGGAACGTCGGTATGCAGTAAGCCTGCTCTATCTAGCTCACCTAGAATACCCATCACCCCACCAGCACGATGAACATCTTCCATATGGTACTTTGGCGTTGAAGGCGCGACTTTACAAAGGTGCGGCACCAGACGCGACATTCTATCGATATCAGCCATAGTGAAGTCCACTTCACCTTCTTGCGCTGCAGCAATAAGATGCAATACAGTATTTGATGAACCGCCCATGGCAATATCTAGTGCCATGGCATTTTCAAATGCTTTAAAAGAGGCGATATTACGTGGTAGAACACTGGCATCGTCATCACGATAATAACGGGTAGCGATATCCATGATGCGTGTGCCAGCTTCTAAAAATAAGTTACGACGCGCAGCGTGAGTCGCTAATAACGAGCCATTACCAGGTAGTGATAAACCTAAAGCTTCTGTTAAACAGTTCATAGAGTTGGCGGTAAACATACCTGAACAAGAACCACATGTTGGGCATGCACTACGTTCAATCTGCTTACTGTCTTCATCACTGACATTGGTATCAGCACCAGCTACCATGGCATCGACTAAATCAAGTTTGATAATTTTATCTGAAAGCTTGGTTTTACCCGCTTCCATTGGCCCGCCAGAGACAAATATCACTGGAATATTGAGCCTTAGCGCTGCCATCAACATGCCAGGAGTAATTTTATCGCAGTTAGAAATACACACTAGCGCGTCTGCACAATGTGCATTAACCATGTATTCAACGCTGTCAGCAATCAGCTCACGTGATGGCAAGCTATAAAGCATGCCGCCATGACCCATGGCAATACCATCATCGACGGCGATGGTGTTAAATTCTTTGGCAATACCACCTGCTTCTTCAATTGCGCCAGCAACCAATTGGCCCATATCTTTTAAGTGCACATGGCCTGGTACGAACTGAGTAAACGAGTTCGAGATGGCAATAATTGGCTTACCAAAGTCAGTTTCTTTTACACCTGTTGCACGCCAAAGGGCACGTGCGCCAGCCATGTTACGACCTTCGGTACTAGTTGCTGAGCGTAGTTTAGGCATTGTCTTATCCTTTCCTTGTAATACTGCTTTAACCATTTTATTTGAGTCATTTACATGATGCGGTAACCATTGAAAGTAAACTGATTCAAATTGTAATAGTCGTTTAATTTATAATTATTTTAAATGGATTGAAGCTGTTTATTTAGCTCATAACTCTTGATTTAGCTCAAGGCTGCTTATTAAGCTCAAGGCTATTGAGTTAGCGGCTCTAGCCAGCCCCACTTATCTTCTGTCTCTCCGTTAAATAAACCAAAGAAACTTTGTTGTATTTGTTGTGTCACTGGGCCACGTTTGCCTGCGCCAACCTCAATACGGTCAACGCTTCTTACTGGCACTATTTCTGCGGCGGTGCCGGTCATGAAGATTTCGTCAGCAACATATAAAAATTCCCGCGCCATGGCTTCTTCAATCACTTGGTAACCTAGCTCTTTGGCTAACACCATAATCGTGTCACGAGTAATGCCTTTTAGGATTGCTGCTGTTGCTGGCGGGGTATATATTTTGCCATTTTTGACAATAAACAAATTGGCCCCAGCGCCTTCACTAACTAAACCGTTAGTATCTAATGCTATACCTTCATCAAAACCGTTACGCTTTGCTTCTGTAGAAATTAGCTGTGATGATAAATAATTACCGCCGGCCTTTGCCCCTGTCGGTATGGTATTAGGTGCTAGGCGTTGCCATGATGTCACTGCGACATCAACGCCGGCATCCATGCTCTCTTCGCCAAGGTAGGCGCCCCATGAAAAAGCCGCTACGACCATATCACATTGCGCGTCAATTGGCGGGGTGATCCCCATCCCTACATCACCCATAAATATTAATGGACGAATATAAGCGCTGGGTAAGTTATTTTTTAGCACAGAATCACTGCAAGCTTGCATGACTTGATCAAAGCTAAAAGGCACATTCATTCGATAAATTTTGGCTGAATCAAATAAACGCTGCACGTGGTCGGTGAGCCTAAACCCTGCAGGGCCTAGATGAGTATCATAAATACGAATACCTTCAAATACTGACGAGCCATAATGCATTGCATGTGTCATCACGTGTACCTTAGCATCTTGCCAAGGCATAATTTCACCGTTAAACCATATAAGTTCTGATTGTGTCGCTGCCATAGTCTGTCCCTTAATCTATATCGATGAAATTGTTTATGCTTGCGCGGTCGTCTTTTGACTAGCTGCTGCGAATATTGGTGTATTAACATCGATAGCGGCAGGCACAGTCACTGCTTGGCAATCGATGACATCAATGAGTTTATTTAATTGATGGGTAAGCAATTCAATCACTCGCTCACTTTTGACATCAAAATGCAGCGTGACGGTACCTGCTTCGTTGAGCTGCATATTCATATTGATAATGCTAAAACCACGATGACGGGTCACTCTTAGCACTCGCTCCAGCACTTCTGGTTGGTTGTGTAAGGTTAATTCAACTGAATGCATCATGTTTGTTTCTCCATTTGATCCATCATGTCGCTATTACATGCCCCTGGCGGAACCAATGGCCACACGTTAAACGCATCATCAATGGACACATGCAGCATAAAAGGTCCTGGGGTACTTAGCATTTCATCTAAGCCTGCTTCGACTTGATCAGCGCGACGAATTGTTTTCCCTGGAATATCAAATGCTGATGCCATTAAGACAAAGTCTGGGTTATCTGATAAATCGGTTTCGCTATAGCGCTGTTCAAAAAACAATTGTTGCCACTGCTTAACCATGCCCAATTTCTGGTTATCAATCAGTAAGATTTTTACCGGCAATTTACGCCGTTTAATGGTGGTAAGCTCTTGAACGTTCATCATAAATGAACCATCACCAGATACCGTCACCACTGTGGCATTTGGACGCGCCACTTGTGCGCCAATAGCCGCGGGTAAGCCAAAGCCCATAGTGCCAAGACCTGCACTGGATAAATGATCTTCAGGGCGGCGAAACCACATATGCTGTGCCACCCACATTTGGTGTTGGCCCACATCGCAGCTGACAACACTGTCTTCTGGTAATTTGTTTGCTAGACGGCGTAACATTGCTGGGGCATAAATCAATTCACCCGGATGTTGATAATCCCATTGGTGTTGCTGATATAAATCTTCAATTTCTTGCTGCCATGGCGCTAATGAAAGCGACATCGATAACGCGGGTAATACCTGTCTTAAATCTGCTGAAATAGATACATCAGCTTGGCGGAGCTTATTGATTTCTGCGATATCGATATCAAGGTGCAGCACTTTGGCATCTTGAGCAAAGGTGGCTAATCGCCCGGTGACCCGATCATCAAATCTTGCGCCAACAACAATCAATAAATCACAGGCTTGCACGGCTAAGTTTGCCGCTTTACCACCATGCATACCGAGCATACCTAAGTAACCTTTGCAGCCATGTTCAATGCTGCCAAGACCTTTTAAGGTCGCCACTGAAGGCATACCCGTTTCATTGATAAATTGGCGTAAATGATCAACTGCGCCCGCCATACCTACGCCGCCGCCCACATACAAAATAGGCTTTTTAGCTTGTTGTATTAATGCTTTAGCAGCATCTATCGCGCTTAGCTCAGCTGCGGGTTCTTCAGTAAAGCTGAGTATTGGAGTTGTGTATTCAAGCTCAGCTATTTGGATATCTTTGGGAATATCAACTAACACAGGGCCGGGTCTGCCAGATGCGGCAATTTCAAAGGCTTTATAAAGTGTCGGGATAAGCTCATTAATATCCGTCACCATAAAGCTGTGTTTGGTGCACGATAGCGACATACCAAGAACATCGATTTCTTGAAAAGCGTCAGTGCCAATCACTGCCGTTGAAACTTGGCCTGTAATCGCCACCAAAGGCACAGAATCCAGTAATGCATCAGCAAGCGAGGTGATTAAATTAGTCGCACCTGGGCCTGATGTGGCAAAACAGACTCCCGTTTTACCGCTAGCTCTAGCATAACCCACAGCGGCAAATGCAGCGCCTTGCTCATGGCGACTCAGTAGATGGGTAACAGGGCTACCATACAGAGCATCATAAATTGGCATAATAGCGCCACCTGGGTAACCAAATACTGTGGTTGCACCATGTGCGGCCAATACTTTAATGACTGCGTCCGCGCCTCTCATTTTTTGCCCTGATTCCATATGCATCTCTCACGCTCTGTATTGTTAATTTGCCCAGTATTTGCAGCCCTAAAACTAAAAAACCCCCGTTCCTTTCGGAGCGGGGGTTTTTGCAAATGTTGACTTTCTAACTCAGTCTTTTTGCCAAACTCCACCCCCGCGGTGATTTAATAATCACGACGGTAATAATCACAATAATGAGCTGGGCAGCTTGGTTAAACATAAATGACTGAATCCTAAAAATGTCTTAAAAAATATTTGTTAATGTTGCTATAAGGTCTCGCACTTTGCCAGACTGTTTATAATTCATCCTTTATAGGAGTACCATAAAGCGATTTATAAACACAACATAAAATTGTGTTGTCAAAAAAAATTCAGCTTCCCTGCCGAGACAATGCAAACAACAACAAAATCTAAAGCTATGATGGTCAACACAAATCCGTGATAACCAGCCTAAGCTTTTGATTGATTGTTTCTACTTTATGCAAGTTTTAACTTTACAAAAGTTTGATGCCTGCCCGAAAACGTAGCTGAACAGGTACTTCACAACACAATCAACAAAAATTAGTTAGCTTCAACAATACCTTTCATATCAGTCATGTAACCGCGTAATTCTGCACCGATAAACTCAACATCGGTATGACGAATCGCTTCATTCACTTCAATTAAGCGCTTGTTATCAACGCTATTTGAACCCGCAGCTAAACCAGCACCTAATAACTCTGGTGACATTGCTTTTACGTAGTCACGTAATAGCGGCACTGCTGCATGGTTAAACAAGTAACAACCGTATTCAGCAGTATCTGAAATAACTACGTTCATTTCATATAAACGTTTGCGTGCAATGGTGTTAGCAATCAAAGGCGTTTCATGTAGTGACTCGTAATAAGCTGACTCTTCAATAATACCTGCTGCAACCATGGTATCGAACGCTAACTCTACACCAGCTTTGATCATGGCAACTAAGAAGATACCTTGGTCAAAATACGTTTGCTCATCGATGTGTTCATCTGATACTGGTGAATTTTCGAATGCTGTTTCGTTGGTTTCAGCTCTCCAACGAAGTAAGTTTGCATCGTCATTGGCCCAATCTGCCATCATAGTGCGAGAGAACTCACCACTAATAATGTCATCCATGTGCTTTTCAAATAATGGTTGAAGAATTTCTTTCAACTCTTCAGCAACTTCAAACGCCTTCACTTTGGCAGGGTTTGATAAACGATCCATCATGTTAGTGATGCCGCCATGCTTAAGTGCTTCAGTGACAGTTTCCCATCCTTGCTGAATTAACTTACTTGCATAACCTGGCTCAACACCATCAGCGACCATTTTTTCATAACCAAGAATGGCGCCGGTTTGCAACATGCCACAAAGGATTGTTTGCTCGCCCATTAAGTCAGACTTAACTTCTGCAATGAATGATGACAATAAAACACCCGCTCGGTCGCCACCAGTTGCACTTGCATAAGCTTTAGCAATGGCAAGGCCATCACCTTTCGGGTCATTTTCAGGGTGAACCGCAATCAGTGTTGGCACACCAAAACCACGTTTGTATTCTTCACGTACTTCAGTACCTGGACACTTAGGCGCAACCATCACCACGGTGATATCAGAACGAACCTGCATACCTTCTTCAACGATATTAAAACCGTGAGAGTAAGATAATGTGGCACCTTCTTTCATCAATGGCATTACTGCATTAACAACATTTGAATGCTGTTTATCAGGCGTTAGGTTAAGCACTAAATCAGCATCAGGAACAAGCTCTTCGAAAGTACCCACTGTAAAACCGTTATCAGTTGCTTGCTTCCATGATGCGCGCTTTTCTGCAATCGCTTGAGGACGTAATGCAAAAGAGATGTTTAAGCCTGAGTCACGCATATTCAGACCTTGGTTTAGGCCTTGTGCCCCACAACCTAAGATCACGATATTCCAATCTTTAATAAAACTACAACCGTCGCTAAACTCAGTACGATCCATAAAGCGGCATTGTGCTAATTGAGCTAATTGTTGACGTAAATTCAGAGAGTTAAAATAGTTAGCCATCTGAGATACCACCTTTAATTCAGAAATTTGAGACACTCCATTCTGGCAGCCAAACTCTCCAGAAGTTGTGATTAAGATCACTATAGCGTAAGCTCATAATTGCTCAAAATGATATATTCGGCACACTACGTTTCACTTTTTGCAACGTTATTAATATATCCCGCATATCTGAACAAATTGATTTCAAGACACTGATTTTATTAAGGCTACAACATGGATATTCGTGCGTTAAAACTGTATTTACACTTATGTGATAGTTTGCATTTTGGCAAAACAGCCCAGCAAACCCATGTGAGCCCGTCAACATTAAGCCGCGCATTGCAGCGTCTTGAAGAAGAAGTGGGTTGTAAATTGTTTGAAAGAGACAATCGCAGTGTCAGCATTACCCATGCGGGCAATGAATTTAAGCAATTTGCCGAACACACCTTAGCTGAGTGGTTAAGTTTGAAAAGCCGCATCGACCCTGAGCAGCCCTTACTTCACGGTCGTATCAACTTATATTGCTCAGTCACCGCCGCTTACAGTCACCTACCTGCATTGCTTGACCGCTTTAGACGTGAACATCCCCATGTGGAAATTACTTTGAATACGGGGGATGCGGCTAATGCAGTAGCAGAGATCCAACATAACCGCGCCGATGTTGCCATTATCGCCTTACCTGATTCATTGCCTTCGAGCTTACATTTTGAAGAAATAGGCCAAGTGCCGCTGCATCTATATGCGCCCACCATAAAATGCCAAGCCCAAAGCATGATTAAGCAACAACCCATAGACTGGGCGCAGCTGCCTTTTATTGTTCCCGACCATGGGCCCGGCAGACGCCGCGCTGATAATTGGTTTAAAGCTATGGGCTTCAAGCCCAATATTTATGCGCAAGTCTCTGGCCAAGAAGCCATAACCTCCATGGTAGCCTTGGGCTGTGGCGTCAGTATTAGTCCTGATGTGGTAGTCGAAAATAGCCCAGTGCGAGAACGCTTACAGCGGCTTGAATCACCACAAGATATCGCCCCCTTTCAATTAGGTTGTTGCTGCAAAGAAAAACGCACTCAAGAGCCCATTCTGAAAGCGTTTTTAGAGGTAATTTAGTTACTCACATTAGCCATTACTGCAGTGATATACCTTTGCGGTGTCGATACTACAGATTGATATCATTACGCTTATGAACAACTTAAATCTAATCCCAAAGATTTACGGTTCTTCTCCTTTTACAAACTAAAATAACATCTAACATTCAAAATCTTGTTAATTTTTTAACAACTTACCTTTCTAATATGGTTCTTATTTCAAAGGAAGGAAATTAACATGAGCCAACTAGACTCATCAACACAAGGCAGTACAGCAACAACCTCAACCCCATTTAAATTTCACGGCATTGGCAGCGAATTCTTTGGTATTTGGATAGTCAATATATTGCTCACCATAGTGACACTGGGAATTTATTCTGCTTGGGCCAAAGTACGCACTAATAATTATTTTTACGGTAACACTGAGCTTGGTGGCGATAGATTTGAATATTTAGCTAAGCTAATGCAAATTCTCATTGGCAGGATTATCGCTGTTGTTCTTCTGATGACTTGGTCAATACTCAGCGGTATTATGCCACTTGTCGCAATTGCGTTAGGCGTATTACTCATGCTAGCAATCCCTTTTCTTGCGGTTAGAAACGCCCGTTTTGATGCTCGAATGACTCGTTTTCGTAATGTACGCTTCGATTTTGCAGGTTCATATAGCGGCGCATACATTAACTTACTAATAAAGCCACTTGCTGCATATTTGGTTATTTTTGCTGGCGCCTTTGGTTTTGGCTTTGCGGGAAAACTCATTTCTGATGATCCTGTCGTCATGGGAGTTGCCATTACTGCAGGTGTCGTATTCTTTTTTATCGCTGCTATTTATTGCTACGGCTGGGTAAGCGCAAGTGTTGCTCAATACTTAGTTAATGGGTATCGCTATGGCGACAAAGCCTTTGCTGCAACCCTCGAAATACGCGAATACGTAAAAATTGCGGTCACTGCGTTAGGGCTATTTTTTGGGGTATCATTTGCTTTTTCATTAGTGGCATTTGGACTTGGATTTATGGGCTCAATCGTCGAATTAATTCAAAGTGGCGCTTCTGAAGAAGCCTTACAAAACAATGCTGCAATGATGGGCATCATATTCGCTGGTTATTTTGGTATGTTTATTGTGTCGATGTTAATTGCAGCTTACGTGCAAGTGCGGGTAAGAAATTACGTTTTCGGCCAAACTAAACTTAATGATGACTTACAAGTTGCATCAACAATGAAAACTCCAAGTTATCTGTTTTTAGTGGCTACCAATCTATTAATTATTATGTTCACTTTTGGTCTGGGCAAAGCTTGGGCCGATGTACGTATGGCGAAGTATTTAGCTGATGTCACCGCTATTGAGGGTGATTTGGCACAATTTAGCGCCCAAGACCATAATCAAGAAAGCTCTGCAGCAATTGCGGATGAAGTCGCTGATGCCTTTGATATTAATATTGGTATCGTTTAATCGCGCCAGCAATGTAAAGCGGAATTAAATCGTGATACAACAAGTAAGTGGGCATATTCTTGCCCCTAAACAAGCCACCAAATACCCAGCATCATTAGTGCTGGGTAAAAATGGCATGCTGACTTTAGCTTCAGAAATCCACAGTGGCCAATTTCAACTTGATCAAACCTCGGTTACTGATGCTATTGGTAATTTAGCTCGTAATATCACCTTTGCTAGCGGACACGTTTTTGTATCGTCTGAACCTACACAGCTAAATCAATGGTTGGCAGTACATACGAAAACTAGCTTAATTGCTCAGCTAGAAAAAAATCTTGGTCTGATTTTCATCGCTACCCTTGTGTCATTAGCGATGCTGTATTCCAGCATCGTTTATGGCGTTCCTGCAGCATCTAAAGCTATTGCTCAAATTCTTCCTGATACTGTTGTTCAAGAAGTCGGCGAACAAACTTTTAGTTTAATCGAATCGATGGGCTTTGCTGAAAGTGAATTAACAGAACAAAGGCAGACTGAGTTGCTGCAACTGTTTGAACACGCTTTAAAAAAACTACAGCAGCAACAAATTGTATTTCCCCATGAACCCAAATTACTTTTTTATCAAAGTAAGGATGGTGCAAATGCCTTTGCGTTAGCTGATGGGCATATCATTCTCACTGATGCGATGGTCAAACTAGCTAGCAATGATCAGCAACTAGAAGCCGTCATTTTGCATGAACTTGGCCATGTGCAGCATCGCCATGTGCTTACTAACTTAATTCAATCCTCTATTTTATCTGTGGCTGCTGCATTTATCGTTGGTGATGCTAGCGGTATTTCAGACATGCTAGTGAGTGTTACCGTTTTAGGTACTAGCTTAACTTACTCACGAGATCATGAACGCGAAGCTGACCAATTTGCAGCAATGCAACTCAAAACTTGGTATCAAAGTACTGACTCGATAGTCGAATTATATCTTTTATTACAAGCTGAACATGATCTCGATATACCCGATTGGGCCAGCACTCACCCTAATATTGAAGAAAGAATCAAAACACTAAAGCAATAAGCAATCCCTAACAGTGCTACCCTTTATCTACTATTTAAGTTTAGTAGCAGCTATTTTTCTAGCTGCTACACTTAGTTAGCTTTGAAACTAACTAAATAGTTACTAAATTCCAGCACACAAAACAAAAGGATTTGTTAATGGCTATTGCCTGTGTAAACACCCGCGCCTGTTGTGGCGTTGAAGCCCCTAAAGTCACTGTCGAAGTACACCTCAGTAACGGTTTGCCTGCGTTTAATTTAGTGGGATTACCAGAGACCTCAGTAAAAGAAGCCAGAGAGCGGGTTCGCAGCGCCTTAATAAACGCTGGTTTTGAATTCCCCATGCAGCGCATAACGGTAAATTTGGCGCCAGCTGATTTACCCAAGCAAGGTGGCCGTTATGATTTACCTATCGCCATTGGTATTTTGGCGGCCTCCGGGCAAATTCCTAATGCTCAGCTAGCTCAATGTGAGTTTATTGGTGAGCTAGCCTTGTCAGGGCAAGTTAGGCCCTGCATTGGAATTCTGCCAGCAATTATTGCCGCTAAAAATCAGCAGCATGAGTTATTCATTCCTTTAGAAAATCGCCATGAGGCTGAGTTAGTGGGTTACCCGCAAACTCACTTGGTTGCCCATTTACAAAACCTCGCCGCCTTTATGCACGGCCAAGCAAAGTTACCGCTGGTTGACCAACAATTAGAGTGGTTTGAAGAGCCCTTAGCTGAAAACGTACTCTGCCTCAGCGAAGTAATTGGTCAATATCAAGCCAAAAAAGGGCTTGAAATCGCTGCAGCAGGTGGTCACAACACGCTGTTTATTGGCCCGCCCGGGACAGGTAAAAGCATGTTGGCCAATCGGATAATTCCATTACTGCCTAAGCTTACCTATGAAGAGGCCATTGATGTTGCTGCAATTCATTCGGTGGCAGGGCTTAATATTAAACCCCACGCTTTTCTTGAACGCCCTTTTAGAGCGCCCCATCATACTTGCTCATCAATATCCTTAGTGGGCGGTGGCAGCGTGCCAAAACCTGGGGAAATCTCCCTAGCCCATAGGGGCATCTTATTTCTTGATGAAATCGCTGAGTTTCCGCGCAAAGTATTAGATTGCCTGCGTGAGCCAATGGAGTCTGGTGAAGTTGTGATCTCGCGGGCTGCCGCTAAAGTGACTTTCTCAAGCCGATTTCAACTCATCGCGGCGATGAATCCTAGCCCTTGTGGCGATGTTGAAAACTCCCGCGCAACCCCTGAGCAAATTCAACGTTACTTATCCCGTTTATCAGGGCCATTTTTAGATCGCTTTGATTTAACCATCGAAGTCCCAAAACTGCCTGCAGGCACTTTAACTCAAACCCAAGAAACAGGCGAAAGCAGCCAATCCATAGCGAGGCGAGTGCAGCTAGCGCGAGAAAAACAACTCAGCCGTGCAGGCGTGATTAATTGCGAGTTAAGCCCAACCCAATTGAAACAACACTTAGCCATGAGCCAAAGTGATTTAGAGTTTCTCGAACAAAGTATTCAACAATTGGGCTTATCCGTCAGAAGTTTCCATCGAATTCAGCGGGTGTCACGCACCATTGCAGACTTGCAACAGTCTGAAACCACCGAAAGAAGGCATATAGCCCAAGCACTTGGCTATAGGGCAATGGACAGGTTGATGAATCGTTTGAGCCAACAATAAATAGCTAACACATTAAAATATCAGGTGATTACCTAAAAAATCACAAAAAGTTGCGATATTATTGTTCAGTGGATTGAGCCGAAGGCTATCACGGAGTAACATAAGCTTCCATTTACAGGAGAGCTAGATGCCGCTGTTAGCAAAAATTAAAGGATCTATAGCATTTATTTGCTATGTCATAAATACGATCGTCTGGGTTACACCCATTCTAATTTTTAGTATTTTCAAACTATTACCCATTAATGTTATTCGTAAAATATGCAGTTATATTTTAGATAACTGTGCCAGTGCGTGGATCAGTGTTAATGGTGTTATCGAAGCTATTTTTCATCCCGTGACCATAAAACTGAGCGGCGATGATCAGTTTTCGGAAAAAGAATGGTACATGGTGATAGCTAACCACCAGTCATGGGTCGACATTTTAGTACTTCAGCGTGTATTTAATCGTAAGATCCCATTTTTAAAGTTCTTTTTAAAACAAGAGCTTATATTTGTCCCCATATTAGGGCTTGCTTGGTGGGCATTAGACTTCCCCTTTATGCGCCGCTATTCTACTGCGCAACTAAAAAAGAACCCTAAACTAAAGGGTAAAGACATTGAGATAACCCGCAAGTCGTGCAACAAATTTAAGCATAAGCCTGTCAGCGTGATGAATTTCGTCGAAGGCACCCGTTTTCATCCGCAAAAGCACCAAAAGCAAGCTTCGCCTTTTCAGCACTTGTTAAAGCCCAGAGCCGGCGGAATGGCCTTTGCCTTAGATGCTATGGGTGAACACATCAACAAGCTAGTTAATGTCACGATTCACTACCCTAATAAAGTGCCAAGCTACTGGGAGTATATTTGCGGCGAATTAACTGAGGTCTATGTCGATATTAAGGTCTCTGATATCCCTGCGACCTTAAAAGGTGACTATAGTAACGATAGGCAGTTTAAAATTGATTTTCAGTCTCAGTTAAATCAACTTTGGCAAGAAAAAGACAAAAAAATCAGCATTATGGCTGAAGAAAACAAATAAGAGGTATTTAGCTACATGCTAGGTTTTTTACCAGGTCCAGTCATCTTTTTTATTAGTAGCAGTTTATTGATCATCAATACCACACTATGGGCTGGTCTCATTAGTATTGGTGGCATCATTAAGCTGTTCATTCCTGTTGTTGCAGCAAGAAACGCGCTCACTCGCTTAATGAACCGCTTTATGTGGGCATGGGCAAGCTGTAATGGCGGTATTTTATTTCTTATTGCTAAAATAGAGTGGGATATTGAGGGGCTTGAAGGCTTGGATGAACGCGGCTGGTATTTGTTGATCAGTAACCATGTCAGTGGCTTTGATATTGCAGCGCAAACCTATATCTTGCGTAACCATATTCCTATGCTGAAGTTTTTTCTTAAAAAAGAGCTTATCTTTGTGCCCTTTTTAGGCTTAGGCTGCTGGGCATTAGATATGCCGTTCATGAACCGAACTAGTCCAGCTAAGCTCAAGAAAAACCCAAAACTTAAGGGTAAAGATTTACAAACTACCCGTAAGGCATGTGAAAAATTTAAGCATTTCCCAACCTCAATTATTAATTATGTTGAAGGCAGCCGTTTTACTGCTGATAAACACAAGCGCCAACAGTCGCCTTATAAACATTTGTTAAGGCCAAAGGCTGGCGGCATTGCCTTTACCCTTTCAGCAATGGGCGAGCAATTTACTGGGTTACTTAACATGACCTTAGCTTATCCTGATGCTGACATAGAAAAAGGCGCTTTGTATGAGGTCATGTCTGGGCGTGTAAAAAAGATTGTGGTCAGAATTGAGCAAATGCCAGTACCTAAAGTGGATGCTGAAGATTATTTCTCTAATCCTGAAACCCGAGTTGAATTTCAGCGGTGGTTAAACCAAGTTTGGTTCGAGAAAGATCAGCAGTTAGATGGTATTTATAAAAAATACCTTAATGACACATCTACGCCCAAATAGTACTGTTTAAACTCAGCCTAAAAAACACGCTTAATTGCGTGTTTTTTGTTTTTAAACCAACAAGCTTCATCAAAACAGTTAAGCCAACAACAGGTTCACAACAAGCACAAAATCAGCAAACTGAAATGTAATTTGAAAAAAACTATATTGCTGGCGTAATATGGTTATAATTCAACAACAAAAAACTTTAAATCGCTGGCAAAACATACAAATAAACTAGTAATACGCCCTGTTGCAAGCATGTTTGTAAGTTAGATATTAAATAACAATATGCTATTTGGCATCATTCTTTACCCATTATAATTATTACAGGTGCAGATTGAATTTACGTTTTTCCTTAGCCTTGAAAACATGCTTATGCATTTTGGTGTTCTTCGCCTCAATGTCAGCTTCTGTTTATGCAATTAGCCCACTTAATGACAATCACCTGTTATCGTTTGAACAATTTGAAGCCTCTAACGACTTAAATCAAAACTCTGTCACTAAACTGCTCAAAGACAGCTCAGGCATGTTATGGGTTGGCACCCAAGATGGCTTACACAGTTATAACGGCATTCAATTTGATGTGTTTGTTAACGACAGTAATGATCCCAGCAGTATTGCTGGCAATTACATTACCGATATATTGCAATCATCTGCTAGTGACTTATGGGTGGCAACCCTTTCCCAAGGACTTAGCCGCTTAAACCTCAGTAATGGTGAATTTACTCATTATGGGCTTGCCCAAGGGTTAACAGAGTTAAAGCTAACTAAACTCACCTTAATTGATGATAGTTTGTGGATAGGGACTCAATCAGGTTTATTCACCCTATCACTGCATAGCAATGAAATAGCAAAAATAAGCTTAAATAACACTATCGATCCTCATATCACCAGTGTCGCCAATATCGATGACAAATATATTTTTGTTGGCACCCAAGCCAGTGGCACTTACGCCATTGATAGCAACAATATTATCCGCTTAGATATTCCATCCAATCTGCGGGTCAATAGTATAAAAACCAGTCATGATAACAGCGCTGTGTGGTTAGCAATTAGCAATCAACTGATCCGCTACGATCTGATTAGCGGCGAACAAACCACAATTTGGACCAATAACCAAACTAAAAAATACAATCAAATAAAAGACTTTGTCATTAATGGTGATAAACAAATATGGGCCATTGGCGCAAACGCTGGGTTAATTCAATTGGATTTAATTGGCGATACATGGCGCAGCCGCATCCATAAATACGATCCCAATAGTCGCCAATCTATTAGCGAAGATAATCTGCAAAGTATCACGCTCGCAGATGACGGTAACCTATGGTTAGGCACTCGCTACTCAGGCATTAATAAGCTTAACCTCAATCAAGTGTATTTTAACCATATTTACGAACTGCATCCGAGCAAGCCTCAAATGGCCAATATGATCCGAGCGATTTTTCGTGATGATCAGCAGCGTTTGTGGATTGGCACAGAAAGCGCTGGCTTAAAACTATTTGATGAGCAGCAAGGTCGTTTTTATTACTACAACGACCTGTTTGCTCAGGCCCTTAATGTACATGAAACAGAATACCCGTTAACTGTACATGCCATCACCCAAACCCCAGAGGGTAATCTGTGGTTTGGTACTAATCACGGGCTTGCACAATTAACGCCTGATCAGCAGCTGTCATTTGTGCCTTTAGCTGATAATGGCGCTTCAGACTCGCTGTTGATCCGTAAATTCGCCCAAGATGATAGCGGCCGACTGTGGATTGCCAGTAACTACGGTTTATATTTTGTATTACCTGGTGAAGAGGTTATTCATCAGTACAATTTTGATTTCCAGACTGAGTTTGTCCCAAGTAAGCGCCCAATATTGTCCCTTACTTACCATAACAACAGCCTGTGGCTCGGCACAATGGCAGGCTTAGTCAGACTAAAACCTGACACACAAGAACTCATTCTCAAAAGTCGCCAAGCAGCCGACACCACCACACTCAGTGATAATCGTATTCGAGATTTTGTTGTCACGGCCGCTGGTGATTTATTAATGGCAACCCATAGTGGCGTCGATAAAGTTATCGAAACCACTGATAACCAACTGCAATTTGAGCCCTTAAGTGAACCGTTAAAGCAGCACACGGTTTATGCCATGTTAGAAGACGATGCTCAAAACCTGTGGCTGAGCACCAATTCTGGTATCGCCAGAGTATCGGCTAATTTAGAGTATATATTCTTCAATCCATTTGATGGCGTGCAAGCTGCGGAGTTTAACGGCGGGGTTAAATTTAACGATAATGATGGCCAGCTGTGGTTTGGCGGCGTTAATGGCATAAATCAATTTAACCCACAATTGGTACCTGCCAAAAGGCCTGCGACAAAAATCGCCTTAACCAGTTATCATTTAGGTCAGCAGCATTTTCCATTGCTAGATCTACAGCAGCCAGCGTTATTACAAATACCTTACTCTGATAAAACCATTGGTTTTACTGTCAGTACCCTGAATTTTAATTATCCAGGGTTACAGCAACTGAGTTACAAATTAGTCGGTCACAATGATGATTGGGTTGAGTTAAATCAATCAAATGACATCAGTTTTAGTAATTTACCGCCGAAAAAGTTTGAACTGTTAGTGCGCTCGACCCTCAATGATAACCCCTACACAGAGCCGCCTTTTAGTATCAAATTTACTGTGGTGCCGCCATTTTACCTAAGCAAAGGCGCTTATGTAATTTATGGTATCGCCATCATGTTGTTGCTGACATTTTTTATTTATTTAAAGCAATTAAAGCGCGAAAAGCAGCGTGAGTTTGAAATCAGTATTCGCGCCTCAGAAGAGCGCCTTAAACTGGCGTTATGGGCCTCAGGCGATGGTATGTGGGACTGGAATATCCGCGACAACAAAGTTTACCGTACCAATATTGTCCCCTCTCAACCGGTCGCTGAAGACGATCATGCCTTGATCACCAATATCCACCCAGAAGATAAAGCGAGGGTAGCCCAACTTATCAATGACCATTTAGCCGCTAAAGACGAGTTTTTTGAAGCTGAGTACCGAGTTGAGCAGCAACCCGGCAAATGGATATGGTTAATGGATCGCGGCAAAGTTGTTGAATGGGACCAGCAAGATAAACCGGTTCGTATGGCCGGTACCCATAAAGATATCACCGTCAGAAAAGCAACTGAAAATGAGTTAAAACTCTCAAGCCAAGTACTACACAGTATGAACGAGGCCGTAGTGGTAGGTGAACTGGATTATCGAGTCCGCACAGTAAACCCTGCGTTTAGTCGTATTACCGGTTTTGAACCTGAAGCCATTGCAGGCAAACATTTTCTGTATTTAGCTTACGGCAAACAGTCGCGCGCCTTTTATCATAATGTGGAATTACAACTGTTAAGGAAAAAGCATTGGGCTGGCGAAATCAATATTCGTACTAAAGATAAAAAAGGCATTTTGGCGTGGCTGGAGATTAATCAGGTCATCGATACTAAAGGTGAAACCAGCCACTTTGTCGCGGTGTTTACTGATATCACCTCCCGTAAAAAAGCCGAAGAAGACTTACGCATATTAGCCAATTTCGATCCGCTCACCGGCTTGCCAAACCGCACTTTATTTCAAGACAGGCTTAATCAGGCGATCACCAAAGCCCATCGCTCTAAAGATATTGTGGCGTTATTCTTTTTGGACTTAGACCGCTTTAAACACATTAATGACTCCATGGGTCATCATGTGGGAGATTTATTATTAAAAGCAGTGGCAATTCGATTGCAAAACTCGGTGCGCGATGGCGACACTGTTGCTCGTCTCGGTGGCGATGAATTTACCATTATTCTTGAAGGGCTCAGCAAAATAAAATCTGCAGCGGTTGTGGCAGAAAAAGTATTAAACGCCTTTAAAAGTCCCTTCTTATTAGATGATAAAAATATTACCGTATCGCCTTCTATCGGCATTAGTTTGTATCCTAATGATGCCAGCGACAGTACCTCATTAATTAAATACGCTGATACTGCCATGTACCATGCTAAATCTTTAGGACGTAATAACTTCCAGTTTTACACCGAAGATTTAAACCAGTATGCCACCCGTCATGTAGAGCTAGAAGCAGGCCTTAAACAGGCGATTCAAAATAATGAAATGTATCTGGTATATCAGCCCAAGTTTGATATTAAAACCAAGCGCATTATTGGCGTTGAAGCCTTACTGCGCTGGGAAAGTAAAACCCTTGGGTTTATCTCGCCAGTGGAGTTTATTCCGTTAGCGGAAGAAACTGGGATGATTAATGGCATTGGTCATTGGGCCATTGATCAGGCCTGTAATCAATTAGCTGACTGGCATCAACAGGGCTTTGAGCATATTTCTGTGGCAGTCAACTTGTCAGCAAGACAACTTAAAGCCGATATTATTTCCACCATTGAAGTGGCCCTTGCGGTATCAGGGTTACCCGCCAGCGCGCTGGAGTTAGAGCTGACAGAGTCGATGATCATGGGTAACCCCCAAGACTCAGTCACCGTATTAGCCCAGCTAAAAGCCCTAGGGCTTACCATTGCCATTGATGATTTTGGCACCGGTTACTCAAGCTTAAGTTACTTAAAGCGCTTCCCTATCGATACCTTAAAAGTTGATAGAGAATTTGTCCGCGATATTATTGATGATCCTGATGATGCCGCTATTACCAGCGCCATTATTACTCTGGCCCACAGTCTTGAACTCAATGTCGTGGCAGAAGGCGTTGAAACAGAGGCGCAATTTGACTTCTTAAAGCATGAAGGCTGCGATCAAGTGCAGGGCTTTTTACTCAGTAAACCACTGACTGCAGAGGACTGTTTAGCAAGGCTAAGATTAGATAACCAGCAGGCAAAACTGGCATAGCGTTAAAGCGATTCAATAACAATCGACACAGCTAAACCCTGTACGCCAAGCAATAAAAAAGGCTCAAATGAGCCTTGTTTAATGTCTGAATTTATACAGCTTAGCTATGGCGCGACACGCTCAACACGCTTAACCCAGCCCTCAGGCCCTTCAAGCTCGCCATTTTGCAGTTGGGTAAAGATTTGATAAATACGTTTGATACAAGGGCCTACTTCACCATCACCAACCGTCACAATGCGGCCATCTTCAAAGATATATGACCCCACTGGCGACACCACTGCAGCAGTACCAAATCCGCCTGCTTCAACAATTTCACCGGCTTCGATATCTGCGATGAATTTGTCCAGCATAATGGTTTCTTGGCGCACTTCACATCCTAATAAATGGCCAATTTCAAGCATAGATTGCGAGGTAATGGACTTTAAAATAGTGTCCGTAAACGTCGGGATAATCACAGTGCCATCTTTAAGGATATGAAAGTGGTTCATTGCGCCCACTTCTTCAATCTGCTTATTGTTCGCATCAAGATATAACACTTGGGCAGCGCCATATTCAGCTGCGGCTTGCCCCGCTCTTAACGATGCTGCGTAATTACCGGCCGCTTTAGATGCCCCGGTACCGCCTGATACCGCGCGGTGGAATTTTTTACTGATCAGTAATCGAATCGCTTTATTCACCCCATCAGCGTAATAAGCACCACTTGGGCTTAAGATCACGCAGAAAGTAAAGTTCAAGCTTGGGCTCACTGATAAACGATCTTCGGTAGCAAAAATAAAGGGCCGAATATATAAACATGCGCCATCTTGCATTGGAAACCACAGTCTATCGACATCAATAAGCGCATTAATGGCTTGCAGTTGAATGTCTTCATCAAGGTTAGGAATACATAAGATATCAGCAGAGGTATTTAAACGTTGGGCGTTCTTATCCAGTCTAAAGGTGTAGATTTCACCATCGTCATGCTTAAACGCTTTAGCACCTTCAAAGATGGACTGGCCATAATGAAGCGCAATGGCGCCCGGAGCCATTTCAAACGGCGCATAAGGTTCAATACGAGGGTCACACCACTGGCCATCGCGGTAATCCATTAAAAACATATGATCGGTTCTGAGATTACCAAAGCCTACATTGCCTTCGGGTTTAAACTGCTCAGTACGACGTGACGATGCCGCTTTTAAATTATATTTGATGTCCATTTGCTACCACCTTGAAAACAATGCTAGCAGACTATGAATCATCAGATGTAATGTCAAGCAAATGGATAAAGTGGAGCAAAATTAAGCGTCAATAGAAGTTCACAATAATTAAAACTATAAAGTTGGCCGTTAAAGCATGGTAAACCGCAACAAATAAAGTTTTATCATTTCACTGAAAAAGCACAGGGTGTGGCGCTTTTTAGCTTAAAACAAGCCACTCACACTGACAGATGAGCAAAGCTTACAAAATAGTAGCCAAAGTCGTTCTTTTTTTAACCACTTAACGAATTTGGCTATTCCTTAAACCCCAGTCGCTGCTAGAATCAGCATTCCATCCAGAAACTATTAGGACTCCCGATATGAGCCTTGAATTACTGTCCCAACTGGAAGCCAAAATCCAGGCAACTCTTGAAAATGCAGAGCTACTAAAAATGGAGCTTGAAGAAGAGAAGCAAAAGAATGCTCAATTGACTGAGACTAATCAGCAATTGCAACAAGACCTAAACTCTTGGAACGATAAAGTGAATGGCCTTGTAGGCTTGCTCAATAGCGAAAGCTAAACTGTGTTAGTTTCAAGATGCTGAGCAGCTAACATTTGGTTAAGCTCAGAAACAGCCTGCTTTACTTTTGGCAGGCTTTTTTTCGGCATTAAAAAACGCCCCTTTCTAAATTCTAAACACCCTAAGTCTTTTACCCAAATCACCCCAGTTAAAAAAATTCGCGCATGTTTAACGATGAGTTTAGGTGCATATACCGGAAACCTTCTCATGGAGACTCCTTTGGATATGTTTCATTTTATGACTCAAGGTTGGACAAAAAAACCGCGAAAGAGTTTCGTTAAAATCGATCTTTTCCCGCTTTAAATAACTCAATGTAAACAAACTGTAATAAGTTAGTAAAATGACGCTTGCCATTTTTTTGACGCTTTGCTAAAGTAATTTGGTTACTCAGGGTAAATAACGAGCCAATTGGCTCAACACCGCACTGTTTTAAAATGCAAATTTTAAAACCTGCGGTTTTTTTTTGCTCTTTTTCAGCCACTAATAAACTAAAGATACAAAAAAGGAGCCATTGGCTCCTTTTGTCACTTGGGAGGTTAAACCCTCATGTTACTTGTCAGCTGTCGCTAAGTAATAAGCGATGTCTAATAGCTCATCGTAAGACTTAATCGCACCTGTCTCAACACGGTATTTACCGTTAACCACTAACGAAGGTACACCAGAAATTTTTGCATTCTGAGTATCACGCTTCATTTTAGACATTTTCGCATTCACCATGAAAGACTTAGCTGCGGCATCAAAATCTTTACCGTCAACACCGTTAGCAATAAACACCATACGGATATCATTTAAGTTGGTGAAGCGTTGCTTTTTGTCATGGATTGCAGCAAAAATAGCTGGTTCAACTTTCTTTTCAACATTAAGCTGATGAGCAATAGCGAAAGCACGTGACATTTCTACGCCCATTTCTGCGCCAATAAACTCAACGTGTGCCTGATTAAAAGCCACACCTTCTGGAAGGGTTGCTTCAATTTTTGGTACTACTGTTTTTGAGAAGTTGTAACAATGCCCGCAAAAGAATGAGAAAAACTCGGTAATTTCAGGCTTAGATGTGGCTGGGCCTTCGTTAATCACAGTGTAGTGCACACCTTCTTTATAGTCTGCAGCGGTTGCCGCCATTGGGGCTAATAGTAACGCTGCAGCCATTAATAATGCTTTTTTCATCTTGTTTCCTTTAGTATGCAATCTCAATTATGCCGTAGCATAGTTAACGCTAATTTATCTAAATCTATAATAATGTAGATTATCTCTTATGCTCAAGACCTTATCAGGATCATTTGTAACAATCTACGTTATGGTTTGCCAATCGCTAAATTAAAAACTCATCAAGCTTAATGGCTCTTCATCCAGCGCTGAAAGTTGCTCTTTAAACGCTAATGTTTGTTGTTCCCAGTATTTGATATCACCAAACCATGGAAAGTTCCTTGGAAAAGCAGGATCTTGCCAACGTTTTGTTAGCCAAGCGTTGTAATGGATCATTCTCAATGCCCGCAGCGGCTCTATTAGCTTAAGTTGCTTGTGGTCAAAATCACAAAACTCCTCATAGCCTTCAAGTAACACATCTAACTGTAATAACCGCAGGGCTCTGTCACCAGTGAGCATCATCCAGATATCTTGGATGGCGGGCCCTTGCCGAGCATCATCTAAGTCAACAAAACCTGGGCCCTCTGGGGTCCATAAAATATTGCCCGGATGTAAATCACCATGGAGCCGTAATGTCGGAAATTGATGCTGCGCCAATGCCGACTTAGCCTTGGCCAGCACTTGCTGCGTTACAGTGAAAAACTGCTGACTAATGGCCTCGGGCACTTGCCCTGACTGCTGTAAATATTGCAGCGCATCATCCCCTAAAATTTGGCAGGTTAATGGCTCACGATATTGAAAGCGCTCTTTACTGGCATATTGATGTATCCGGCCAATAAAGCGACCAACAGCTTCAAGTTGATCAAGGTTGTCCACCTCAAATGCGCGGCCACCAATAGAGGGAAATAAAGTAAAACGATAACCTTTAAATTCATGCAAGGTTTTACCCTCAACAATCACAGGTACTGCAATGGGAATATCTTCAGCAGCTAACGCGAGCGCGTAATCATGCTCCTCTTGAATTTGAGCATTACTCCAGCGATGGGGGCGATAAAACTTCACCACATAACGATTACCGCGATCGCAGCGAAATTGATACACCCGATTTTCGTAACTATTTAACGCCAGTAACCCCGTTTCAGGATAGATGTTAACACTCTCAATGGCATCGAGAATTAAATCAGGCGTTAAGGCTTGATAATGAAAGCAAGCCTCGTCAGCACTGGCCTTGGGCGCGATATCGTTAAGATTTGATTGCGCTTCTATTACATTACCCGACTTTTCCTGACTATCGATATCTTCATCATTATCTAGATAGTCGTTGTCAGCATTGTCATTATTCATGTGTATCCTTTACCGCATTGGCAGTGATCAGCGGTTGTAGCAAGGTGATTAAATATTCTAGCACTTCAAGATCGGCTTCTACTTCCGTTGATATCCAACAAATATCGCCGTAAAACTCATAGTTAAGCCACAGCTGACTGCCTTCAAAATTAAGCTGCCATTGGTGTCTATCTGCGCCCCATGAACGATCGCGAATATCACAATCCATGGCCAAGGCTAATGGCTCGGCAAACGCTTCAAATTGCTCAAAATCTATTTCTGCTGAAATTAAAATGCTCAGCGAGGCTTTATCTAATTGCACCGAACGCAATAACATGATGTTCCTTTAAATAAGTTGCTTAAATACCTTGTTACTATGACTTACTAGCTACTACAAGACATGATTAAGCCTTGTCCCCATTGGGGCGGCCTATTGGCATAATGGTCTAACTCTGGTTGCTCAGCATAGGGCTGAGTTAACAGAGTATGCAGTTCTAGCAGTTTACTTTTATCGCCTTCTTCCACCGCTACTATGGCTTCTTGGGCTAAGTAGTTGCGTAAAATATACTTGGGATTCACACTATTACGCTGTGCTTGCCATTGATCAATATCATCAAGCTTTCCAACCCGCTGCTGATAGCTTTTATACCAGTCGTCAAATTGGGGTCTATCGATTATCTCATCACTAATATTGGCGTGGCCACTGGTTACGTCTAACTGGCCAAACGCCCTGAAACTATTGGTGTAGTCCAATAAATTATGTTGTAACACATGGCAAAATCGGCCAATGAGATCTAAGTCGGTTTTATCTTGCTCTTGGGCCTGCACCGCTGTTTGCTCACTGACACTCAAACCCATTTTAGCGCGCATGAGCAGTAAATATTGCTGCACTAACTCAGCTTGATAAGTATTCAGCGCAGCCACTAAATCATCTGACTCAATGACGGGGGTTAATGCTTGGGCTAAACGTTGCAGGTTCCACAGGCCAATGCCAGGTTGCTGACCAAAGGCATAACGGCCCTGGGGATCGGAGTGATTACAAATAAAGTCTTCTTTAAAAGTATCTAAAAAGGCAAAAGGACCAAAGTCAAAGCTGTCGCCCAAAATCGACATGTTATCGGTATTAAGTACCCCATGAGCAAAGCCTGCCGCCTGCCAATGAGCAATTAACATGGCGGTGTCTTTTACCACTTGGGTAAACCAAGCTTTGTAGCCTTGGTAATCTTGGCTTAAATGCGGATAATGCTGCTTAATGGTGAAGTTTAATAACTGAATTAGCTTATCTTTACCACCTTGGCCGCTATGGCAAAAATACTCAAAGTGACCAAAACGAATATGACTTTTGGCTAAACGCACCGTAATCGCCGCAGTTTCTTGTGATTCACGCCATACCGGTAAGTCAGAGCCAATCACCGCTAATGCTCGGGTGGTCGGAATCGATAATGCCGCCAAGGCCTCGGATGCTAAAAACTCCCTTACCGCAGAGCGCATAACCGCACGACCATCACCACTGCGAGAATAAGGCGTCGGCCCAGCCCCTTTTAAGGCCACATCCCAAGCGGTGGCATGACCATGAGGTACACTTGTGGGCTGAGGGTTTGCCAGCGCTTCGCCGAGAATAATCGAGCGCCCGTCCCCTAATCGTGGGCTATAACCACCAAATTGATGGCCACTGTATACTTGCGCATAGTAACTTGCCCCTGGCATAGGGTGATTACCTGACAGTTGCATCAGTAATTCATCATCGCCTTGGGCGTTAAGTTGGCCTCTTTGCGCGCCAATTAATTTGGCGGCATCATCACTCCAAGCCAGCCAATGGGGTTGACTGATAGGCAGTGGATAGACCTGCGAATAAAAGCCTTCCAGTTGTTCAAAATAATCCTGTTTAAACTGCATTTAACCTGTTCCTTGGGTCTACAATAGCCTGATGGCGAAGGCTAATAACTCACTACTGGCAAGGCTTTATTGACAGATAATGACATTGTCATCATTGACTTGGCATAACTGTTTGCATTGATAGCCTTTATCAATGGCAACCGGAATTGCGGTGGCATTTTCCAGCTGGTTAGCATCCAGTTGATGGCTGTTTTTGCCGCTTAATCTCAGCATGCCTTTGGCTTTAGCTTGGCACTGTTCAAGCGTATCGTAATAGCCTGCGATAAATTGGGCGTCAATGGCTTGCTGCGGCGTTTTGGCTTCATCCGCATAATAAAACAGTGTCCATTCTGGGGTACGAATACAGCCGGTTAGCCCCATGATAGCCATGAATAAAAACAGCGTATTACGCATTTTACGATTCATCATATAAACCTCTTTAAGCATGCTTATTTTCACCCTAAGTAGCACTTTTTAGTCTTAATATTTAGCTTCAGGATTCCAGTAGCAGCATTCAGTTTCAACATTTTTAGGGCAATAAAAAAGCGAACCTAAGTCCGCTTTCCATACGATAGTGCCATTGTACTAGATCATGGTAAAACCTAATAACCTAAATCATGGTTTAAGCCAATTACCTAGTCTTATTCAATTCACTTAATTATTCGCTTTAGATTTTGCTTTCTCGATACGCTTAATTCGACCTTCAAAACCGGTAACAGTTCCATCTGATAATTGATAATCAATGGCCTGCTGGCAGACTTCAATGGCTTTATCAAATTGCTTAGTATCATTGAGCATGGTTGATAATTGCATAAAGCCGATGCCTTTATCATCTGCAGTGGTGTTTTGCTGACGATACTGCTGATAAGCTAACTGATAACGCTGGGTTAAACCGGCGCCGTATTGGCAGTAATCAGCTTGTTTACGTAACTTGTAACTGTGGCTAATAATACTGAGTAAACTCAAATGTTGGGCCTGTGGTTCAGCACTTGCATCATATTGGCTCACTAAAGCCGTAAATGCATCACTTGCCCATGCACCTGTTGCAGGTAAAGCCGCTGTAATAGGTTTATTCGCTGGCTCTGGCTCTGGCTCTGGCTCTGGCTCTGGCTCTGGCTCTGGCTCTGGCTCTGGCTCTGGCTCTGGCTCTGGCAGTTCATGAGACTCTGTCTCGACTACTTGTTCAATTGTTACTTCAACTGTTGCTTCAACTGTTGCTTCAACTTCATCTATGGCAGCGACTACAGCATCTTCATCTTGCACTGGGCTTGGTTCTAATTCTTGAGCTATTGATTCAGTTTCAAGTTCAGTATTATCTTGCGCTGCTGACTCAATCTCTGATGAGGTTGATGCGATCTCCGCTTCTGGCTGCGGCTCTACCTGAGTTGGCTCTTGCTGCTCTAGCTCTTGCTTAGCAACGGTTTGGGTTCGACGATAAAGATATATACCCAGCCAAACCAATAAAACAACGACAATAATTTTAATAATCATTTATAACACCATATTTGTGTCATGCTGTGTGCATTTAAATAGTTTTGGAGTTTACCATTCCGAGCCTATCCTAAGAAGGAAGTTCCATTTCTCTGCTTGAAAATCAAACAAGCTGAACTAATATTAATAAGCTATTCTTAGAACAAAAATCAAGTATTTATGTCGCTTTTGTGCTCGTTAACACAATAAACTGACTTTAAATTTAGCTTTTGTTTTTATGTGCTCTAGTTCAAGCTTATTAAGCATTGAATTGAATAAACAGACTGTGATTGGGTAAACTAGCCATACCCGAGTGATTTACTATGGTATTAACACATGACAATAAGCGCGATCCTATCAGGCAAGCTGTTATACGAATTCAACACCATGAATGCCATGGCAAAAATATATTGCTGTGCCCATCATCAAATTGCGTTACAAACGGAAAATAGCCAAGGCTTGTGCCCAGATTGTATTGAATTGCTTAAATACGCAGAAACACGCTTAGATCGCTGTCCTTACGGTCAACAAAAGCCAACCTGCAACAAATGCCCTGTGCATTGCTATAAACCGCACATGAAACAAAAAGTGCGTGAAATCATGATTTACTCTGGCCCAAGAATGCTGCTTCCCCATCCTATTATGGCGATAAAGCATTTACTCGCAGAAAGAAAACCCGTACCTGGCAAACCACCTGAGGCGGCGTCAAACCGTCATATGAGAAAACAAAAAAACCATAATAATGCTGCTTGATAAAGCGTGATTTAAGATATGACTTAACGATAAACAAAGGGATTGGCCATCGTAATTAATCAGTTTTTTTCACAGGCGTATATTTGGCTATCATTACTCGCTGGCATACATTGCTTGGGCGTAGGTTTTTACGTCCGCTATATTTTTGCTAATAACGACAACAGCACCAGCCATAGTAACCGCTTACTGGGCGCATTATTTATTCTGATCTCGCTATTCTTTTTTTCAGCCACTATCACCCGCGAAAATGCCCCAATTCAAATTCATTTTATGATGACGTTAATGGTGCCCTTTTATTTTCTACTGATGCCCTTGCTGTACAGCTATTGCAAAGCCTGTTTGCAAATTCAAACCTCTGATCTCAATATCGTCAAACATATATTGACTACGCTAATTTCCATGGCGGTTATTGTTATCACAGTATCGTTCAATATTGGTATGGTTCCCGATGCATCCCATATTCAAGTGAACAACATCAGTGAATTAGTCACCATTAATAAAATAGCCCTAGTCATGCCGGCCATAATTTTAATTCAAAGTGGAATTTACTTTTACCTCATCATTAGCGCGTTAAATCGTCATAAAAACCACCCACAATACAATTTGAAAAACGTTAGATTTAGGTGGTTATTACTGCTCACTGGCGGCATTTTACTTAATTGGGTTTTACGATTGGTATTGGTGTTATTACCCTTCTATTTTGGTGACACTATTTCTAGCTATGCTGTTGGCATCGTCAGATTATGTCTATTAATGACCATTTATGGGTTCGCCATATACGGACTACACCAAGTGACCCGACTGGTATTTTTACGTATCAAGGTCAATAAAGCGCAAAATCAGCCTAAAGATCCTCAACATCATAGTGCCAAGCAGCTACTGGACAATGAAGAACTTGATTATTTAAGAAGTGTTATCAGTGATGACAAAGCCTCAGATCAAGGCTTAGAGAATAAGTCAGTCCCAAAAACTAACTGACATTAACCTCGCCAGACAAAGACCACAGCCTGAGTCAATATCAGCACAAACAAGCCCTATTAAAGGGTGATAAAAGTGACTTATTTACTCACTGCGAGATTCGAATAACAACAGCACTCATTTAAATATTCAGTACCAATCGAACTCATGTTAGTTTTAAGCAGCTAATAGCAATATTAGGCGTTTTTATTACAGCTTTGTTCAGCTTGGGTTTGCTATGCTAAAGCTATCATCACTAAAGTTTGCTTATCACAGGAGTTTTTATGAAAAATATATTGTCATTGCTAGCGGTCACATTGGTGTTTATCGGACTGACCTTTTCCACCTCAGCTCGCGCTGATAAATACGCCGAAGCCATTGCCGATTTTAAAAAGGCCCCCGAAGTACAAGGTTTTTTTGATAGCGCCTACGGCTATGCCATTTACCCAACAGTGGGAAAAGGCGGCTTTGGTATTGGAGCAGCCTACGGCTCAGGCAAGGTATATAAAGGTGGTGTATATAGTGGTGATTCAAGTGTGTCTCAACTTTCTATTGGCTTCCAATTAGGTGGACAGGCATATAGCGAAATTATTTTCTTCAAAGATGCTGAGGCTTATAAAGACTTCACCAGTGGCACTTTTGAGTTCAGCGCTCAAGCATCTGCTGTGGCCATCACTGTTGGCGCCAATGCACAAGTGGGCTCAACAGGTAACTCGGCAGGGGCTGGCAATGCAGGCAACCGCACAAAAGCCAATGCCGCTTATATGAATGGCATGGCGGTTTTCACTGCCGCTAAAGGCGGGTTGATGTACGAGGCAGCTATCGCAGGCCAATCATTTAGTTTTGATGCTAAATAGCCATGACGATGAAAACCCTAAATTGACAGAGACTTTAAATCACTGCCCTTTCAATTAATTATAAGCAACAAATAAGGCTGCCTTGGCAGCCTTATTTGTTGTATCTAAGACACTTACCGCTGCACACAAGGTATAGGGTCAGCAATAATTACTCATGCCCCCAAGGCGTTGGCGGTAATGCCACTGGCTTGGTTAAATCAAAATCCACTCTAAAGTCACGATTTTCACGAGTTAATCGGTAAGTGAATACACTTGGCTCAATGTACATGTGCCACACGTTAGTCACTGACGCCGTTAAGCCGTTTTCATTAAAGTTAGCAATTGATTCAGCATCGACAGGGAATGATTGCTCAGTTGCAGTGCCCATATCAGCCGTATCGCCACCGTACATAGTGACTTTGTCTTCAGTGCCATCTTCATGACGATGATCATGCTTTAAGCGCAAGCCTGAAGTGGTTTTAGTGATCACCCAAGTACGAGAGTGATCGTCACCCACATGAAAAGGAATTTTAAGCTCAGTATCGCTGCATTCACGTACATGCATGATTAATGCTTTATTGCTAAAAGCTGAATCCGCTTCGTTGCCCGCAGTCACTTCACCTGCATACGCTTTACCACAATGCACAGCAAGCGCATCAAAGTAATTGTCTTGTACGCTAGCGTAAGTGGTGGTTTCATCATGATCATGACTGCCATGTGCCATCGCACTAGCGGGCATCACACAACTCAAAACAGCAGTGGCCAATATTTTTTTCATTATTATTCCTTGGGGTATTTATTTTAGTTTTTAATCATTCATTTAAACCATGGGCAATACCCTAAAGCAAATGAACTAGGCTTGCAGACTAACAGTGATTGTTTAATTTAACCTGAAATAAAAAAACCGCCTGTTGGCGGTTTTAGTTTCACAATTTCAAATTCGCTCAGCCGCTTATCTCGCGCCCTTAGTATTTGAAGACTTATTTTTTGCATTCGCCTTACTGCTAAACGGCTGCTTCTTCTGTGACCAGCCTGTTTTAGCTTTGCCTTTGTTAGCGCTATTGCCATTAGTTGGTTTTTTAGCTGAAGATGACTTGCCGCCTTCTTGCTTTTCACCAGTCGCTTTGGCTTTGTTGGCTTTGGTCGGTTTTTTACCGCTGTCTCTATCCGCAAACTGATTACCAGAAAAACGGGTGAAAGCCGTCTTACTACCATCATTTTTGCCACCACGGTTTTTAGCCCCAAAGCCTTGGCGCTCATTACGTGATTCTGGCGGCACAATATGTTGTACCCCATTACCAATTAAATGCTCTTTACCCATAGCTGCTAAGGCTTCACGAATAAGTGGCCAGCCTGCAGGATCATGATAACGCAGCAGCGCTTTGTGTAAGCGACGCTGACGGCCCTTTTTAGGCACGGTCACTTGTTCACTGGTATGCTTCACATTCTTCAATGAGTTCAGCTCAGTGTGGTAAATGGTGGTGGCATTGGCCATAGGTGAAGGATAAAAGTTTTGCACTTGATCAAGCTTAAACTTCTCTGATTTTAGCCATAAAGCTAAGTTCAGCATATCTTCATCTGTGGTGCCGGGATGCGCTGAAATAAAGTAAGGAATAAGATACTGCTTCTTACCCGCTTCTTTGGAGTAATGATCAAATAGCTCTTTAAACTTATGATAGCTGCCCATTCCCGGCTTCATCATTTTGCTTAATGGGCCATCTTCAGTGTGCTCTGGGGCGATTTTTAAATAGCCGCCCACATGATGCTTAGCCAGCTCTTTAATGTAGCGAGGATCTTCTGTGGCTAAGTCATAACGCACACCTGATGCAATCAGGACCTTTTTAATCCCCGGTACATCACGGGCGGCGCGATATAAATCAATGGTGTGTTTATGATCGGTACCTAAATGGCCACAAATTGAGGGATATACACACGATAAACGCCGACAAGTGGTTTCTGCTTTGACACTCGTACAGCCTAAGCGATACATATTGGCGGTTGGGCCACCTAAGTCAGAAATTACCCCAGTAAAGCCCGGCACTTTGTCTTGAATATCTTTAATTTCTTTGATGATGGATTCTTGCGAGCGACTTTGAATAATGCGCCCTTCATGCTCGGTAATCGAGCAGAACGAACAACCACCAAAACAGCCACGCATGATGTTAATCGAGGTCTTAATCATGTCGTAAGCAGGGATCACCGCTTTACCATAACTTGGGTGCGGTACCCGCTGATACGGCAAATCAAACACCGCATCCATTTCATCTGTATTTAATGGCCATGCTGGCGGGTTAACCCACACAGAGCGGTTGCCTTGGGCTTGAAATAACGCGCGGGCACAACCCGGATTTTGCTCTTGATGCAAAATACGTGAAGCATGGGCATATAAGAATTTATCCTCAGCCACTTTTTCATAAGCAGGCAGTAGCACATAGGTTTTTTCCCATGGCTTGGGTCTTGCTGGCTGCACGCTGATGGCTTTAGGGGCATCATTATCAAAAATCTTTTTATCGGTTGGGCCGGATAATTTTTCGCAGCCGACATCATCAGCGCCATAAGGATTGGGGATGGGATCAATCTTGTGTAGTTGATCTAATTTGCGCGAATCCATGCCTTTCCAGCCGGGCAAAGGTTCATGTCTGATAACCGCGGTGCCGCGAATATCGTGCATGTCGACCATTTTTTCGCCCGCAGCGATGCGATGCGCCACTTCCACCAGCGGACGCTCAGCATTACCGTAAATTAAGATATCGGCTTTGGCATCAAAAATAACACTGCGGCGCACTTTATCTGACCAATAATCATAGTGGGCAATACGGCGTAAACTGGCCTCAATACCACCAATCACGACCGGCACTTCTTTAAAGGCTTCTTTACAACGCTGGGTATAAACGGTTACCGCGCGATCTGGGCGTTTACCGCCTTCATCATTTGGGGTGTAGGCATCATCACTGCGAATACGACGATCTGCGGTATAGCGATTGATCATCGAGTCCATGTTGCCGGCGGTGACACCGAAAAACAGGTTCGGACGTCCTAGCTTCATGAAGTCATTTTTATTCGACCAGTCTGGCTGACAAATAATACCAACACGAAAGCCCTGCGCTTCAAGCATACGGCCAATTACTGCCATACCAAAGCTTGGGTGGTCCACATAAGCGTCGCCGCTGACGATAATAATGTCGCAGCTATCCCATCCAAGTTGATCCATCTCTTTACGAGACATAGGAAGAAAGGGAGCCGTGCCATAGCATTCGGCCCAATACCTTGGGTAATTAAATAACGTGGATTCAACTTGCATGTGTGTAACCTAAAATTGATGGATACGTCGATAAACGGTCGCGGAGTATACCAGTTGGCGATGACTAAGTGTGACTAAAAAAGCAGCAGATGTGAAATTTTTTTATTGGTGGCTAAAAATAAAAAACCTTATAAATACAGTGGGAATAGTAAAACTCCCACCTTATCAAGCACTCAGTTATAAGCCTAAAAATAAACCGATATTCACCACGGCTAAACTGATAATAACAATCCAAGTGGTTAACACCCCCCAAAACCGGCCAATATGATAACCGCCTTTGCCCTGAGTTAAGCCAATGGCATGTAACAGCCGCGCGAATAACCATAAGCTGCCAAACAAATGTAAAAATGGCGCTGATAACCCATTCACTTCAGCCACCAAGATTAATAGCAGCGCAAATGGTGCGTTCTCAATAAGGTTAGCGTGCACCCGATCGGCAAGGATTAAATCTTGATTACCGTCATTTCCAATGCCGATGTTGAGCCCTTTTCTAAGCTTAACCACCCGCAGACTAAAATAAATGGCCATTATGGCCGTTAAACCGATATATAACCCCGATACACTGGCGATCATTTCAACTCCTTTTAAATGCTGTTAAGGCTTCACTATATGCTAAATATCGGCTTTGTTTAATGACAAAAGCGATTTTTATCATCACAGCCACAACGCTTACAACAGCCTTACGTCGAATTTATTTAACAAATGTCACCTATATTGCAGTCATCATAATTCAGTTGCTCTAACCTAAAAATCGATTGATAACACCAAATATGACTCGAAGGAACAGAGCAGATGAAACATAGTGACATCACTTTAGAAGATAAATATAACAATACATCTGGTCGTATCTTTATAAACGGCAACCAAGCTTTAGTTCGATTACCGCTCATTCAAGCGCAATTAGACAAAAACCAAGGCTTGAATACCGCGGGTTATATTTCAGGTTATCGAGGCTCGCCACTAGGGGCATTAGATAGTTATATCTGGAAAGCCAAAAAACGTTTTGACCAGCACAATATCACCTTTCAACCTGGGGTTAATGAAGACCTAGCAGCAACGGCGATTTGGGGCACCCAATTACTCGACACCATACCTGAGCCGAATGTCGATGGCGTATTTGCCATGTGGTATGGCAAAGGCCCCGGCGTTGATAGAAGTGGCGATCCATTTAAACATGCAAACTATGCTGGCACCCATGAACATGGCGGCGTGTTGGTCGTTTACGGTGATGATCATCCCGGCAAATCATCGACCATCTCACATCAAAGTGAACAGGCCTTAGCAGCCAACCTCATTCCCTCACTCTACCCTGCTGATGTCAGCGAATTTATTGATTATGGTATTTTAGGCTGGGCGCTGTCTCGTTATAGCGGTTTATGGGTGGGCTTTAAATGTGTTAATGAATCAGTGGAGCAAACCGCCACTATTGATATTGATCTGGACAATATTGATATCAAACGCCCGAGTCGAGATGACATGCCAGCGGCCAGCATCAATCTCAAAACCAGTGGCTTTATTCCGCCGCAAACCAATGAAACCAATGTCATTACTCACCGCCTGCCCTTGGTGCACCGCTTTATTAAAGCCAATAATATTGACCAAATTCGCGTGGCTAAAACTGACGATGCAGCTAATAGCAGCCTAGGTATTGTCACCGCAGGTAAAGCCTATAACGATGTAATGTCGGCCCTCGCGATATTAGGCATAGACACTGATCTTGCGCAAACGCTGGGGCTTTCGGTATTCAAATTAGGTTGTATCTGGCCCATCGAGCCCAGTAAATTAACTGACTTTGCCCAGCAGCAACCTGAATTACTGGTAATTGAAGAAAAGCGCGCCTTTATTGAAGAGCAAATAAAATCAATTCTGTTTGGCAAACAAGGTGCCACACGGGTTATCGGTAAACAGGATGAAAATGGCCTTGCGCTCGTCAGTGCCGATGTGCAATTAGAGCCACTCACACTGGCCTTTATCATCGCTGAGCGCCTGCGCATTAATGGTCAAACTCACCCCAAGGTTGATGACGCACTGGCGCGTTTACGCTCAAAGCTTGACCCTAAAAGTTGCGCCACCAGCTTACCTAGAACCCCTTACTTTTGCTCTGGTTGCCCCCATAACACCTCCACAAAAGTACCTGAAAACAGTATCGCGATGGCAGGTATTGGCTGTCACGCCATGGCAGCATTTTATCGCAAAGACACCATGATCCCCTGCCATATGGGCGGTGAAGGCATGCAGTGGGTGGGCTTAGCCAAATACACTAACACCAACCACGTGTTTCAAAACCTAGGCGATGGTACTTATTATCACTCTGGCTTAATGGCAATCCGCGGAGCCATCGCGGCCAAGGTCAATATCACCTATAAAATTTTATATAACGATGCCGTTGCCATGACTGGCGGTCAGCCAGTGGATGGGCCAATCTCCGTCGCTGAAATTAGCCAACAAGTCACCCATGAAGGCATTAGTAAATGTGTGATTGTAACCGACTCGCCACAGGCATACGCCAATAACCCAGACATCGCCAAAAACGTTGAGATTTATCACCGTGACCGTTTGGACATGGTGCAAACCATGCTAAGCAAAATAGCAGGTTGCACCGTATTAATTTACGAGCAAACCTGTGCGGCTGAAAAGCGTCGTCGCCGTAAACGTGGCTTAATTGCCGATCCAACGAAACGCTTATACATTAATGCTGAGGTGTGTGAAGGCTGCGGCGATTGCTCAGTTCAGTCAACCTGCGTGAGCTTGCAGCCTAAAGTGACTTCGAAAGGCATCAAGCGTCAGATAGATCAATCAAGTTGTAATAAAGACTACAGCTGTAATAAAGGCTTTTGCCCTTCGTTTGTCACTGTCATTGGTGGCACCCCGAAAAAGGCCGCTGCCACCGCGATTTCAGCAGATGTGTTTGCTACAATTCCCGCGCCTACTGTGTGTAACATTGACGATAACTACAATGTCATGATTGCAGGCATTGGCGGTTCAGGGGTGATCACTGTCGGGGCGATATTAGGCATGGCAGCCCATATTGATAATAAAGCCTGCTCAATTTACGACATGACCGGCTTGTCGCAAAAAAATGGCGCGGTTTACAGCCATCTTAAATTTGCCAACTCACCTGAGCGCTTATTTAGCCCTAAAATTGATACCGGCAGCGCCGATTTAATTTTAGCCTTTGATTTACTGGCCACCCTAGATCAACACATTATTAAAATCATTACTAACCAACAAACTCGCCTGATTGGTAATGCTGCCATCGCGCCACCAGCCGTGTTTCAATTAAACCCACAGGCGATCCCCACTGAGTTTAAAGAGCAGCAATCGTTAGCCCAATTATTAGGCAGCGATAATGTCGACTTTATCGATGCATCCAACATCGCCAAAAAACTCATGGGAGATACCATAGGCGCTAATTTATTTGTAGTGGGCTTTGCCCTGCAAAAAGGGGCTTTACCGCTATCAGTTGCGTCAGTTGAGCAAGCCTTAAGCCTGAATGGTGTGAGCGTTGACTTTAATCTCAACGCATTAAATTTAGGGCGTTTATTGTGTTTTAATCCTGAATTTTTCTCGCAATTACTGACCACTGACAGCCAGCAAAATATTGCGACCACCGCCTTTAGTGCCATTGAAGACGGGGCTGAGCATCTCAGTCATTATCAAAATAATGCCTATGCCAAACAATACCGTGAGTTTATTGAACAGGTCAGCCAAGCAGAGAAAGCTGTGGCTGAAAATTCTGACCGCTTAACCTTAGCGGTAGCCACTAACCTAAGTAAATTAATGAGCTACAAAGACGAATATGAAGTCGCGCGTTTACACAGCTCAGCGACGCTTATGCAAAATTTACATAACGATTTTGACGGCGACTTTAAGGTTAAATTCTCTCTCGCACCGCCTTTGTTTAGCAAAAAACACCCTGATACTGGCTTGCCTATTAAGCGTGAATTTGGCCCATGGATCTTAACGGCGTTTAAAGTCTTGGCTAAATTTAAGTTTTTGCGCGGCTCTAAACTAGATATGTTCAGCTATACCAATGAAAGAAAGATGGAAAGGCAGTTAATTAAAGATTATCAAGCAGATATAAAGCATATCATCGAAAACCTGAATCATGATAATTTAGCACTCGCCATTGAAATCGCTCAGCTACCGCAAATGATTAAAGGCTTTGGCCATATTAAAGAAAACAATATTAGCGCCACACTCATGGCCAAAGAAAAGCTATTACATCAATTTACCCATGGCCCAGATAAATCAGCCATTCAATTTAAAGAAGTTAGCTAACAAACCGTCACAGAGAATGAATATGATAGATATTATAAAAAAGATAACCGCTATCGTAGGTGATAAAGGCATTATCCTTGGGGATGATGTTGCCAACAGGCCCGCTTACTCTTATGGCAAAGGACAATGCCAAGCACTGGCCATAGTGCGCCCTGCTTCAACCGAAGAGCTATCTAAAGTAATGAGCCTTTGCCACCAGCAGGATCAAACCACCATCCCTTGGGGCGGGTTAACCGGATTGGTCAATGGCGCCTATGCCGGGGCTGATGATATTGCGATTTCGTTAGAGCGCATGACTCAGATTGAATCCATCGATAATCAAGCGGGCACGATGACAGTGCAAGCGGGCGCGCCGCTACAAGTGGTGCAAGAAAAAGCCGCCGCACAAGACTGGCTATTTGCTCTGGATTTAGGCGCCAGAGGCAGCGCCACTATTGGCGGAAATATTGCCACTAATGCTGGCGGTAATAGCGTGCTTAAATATGGCATGATGCGTGAACAAGTCTTGGGCTTAGAAGCGGTTTTAGTGGATGGCACGGTTATTTCATCATTAAACAGTATGCTTAAAAATAACGCCGGTTATGATCTTAAACAGCTATTTATTGGCACTGAAGGCACCTTAGGTATTGTCACTAAAGCCGTGTTACGCCTGCACCCTTTGCCCAGCAGTCGCAATACTGCCATTGTCGCCGCAACCCACTTTGATGCTGTCGCCAAGCTACTGAAATTACTCAACAGCAACTTAAATGGTCAGCTATCGGCATTTGAAGTGATGTGGGGCAATTTTTATCAGTTAATGACCGACTCAGACAAGCACAATACGGTTATCGACAGTGGTTATCCATATTATGTGTTAATTGAAGCTACGGGCCATAACGCCGAGCGCGACGCCGTGCAATTTGAAGAAGCACTAATGGCTGCGTTAGAGCAAGATATTTTAGTGGACGCCGCAATTGCTAAGTCAGAAAGTCAGCGCGAACAGTTATGGGCCATGAGGGATGATATTGACACTGTCATCAGCGAGTTAAATCCGCTGTTTGCCTTTGATATTAGCCTGCCTATTGCCAACATGGAGCAATATATTCAGCAAGTTGAAAGCCAAATTATGACGCAGTGGCCCCATGCAAAATTCATTGTCTTTGGTCACTTAGGTGATGGTAATTTACATTTAGGCATTTGTGTTGGTAGCGATGATGAGCAGACTAAACATCAAGTGCAAAGCATTGTTTATCAGCAGCTAAAACCTTACGCTGGCTCGATTTCTGCTGAGCATGGCATTGGTTTAGATAAGCTTAAATACTTACATTGCTCCCGCACTGACAACGAAATAGCCTTAATGAAACGCCTAAAGCTGGCTTTTGACCCTAAAAACCTGCTCAACCGCGGCAAGGTTTTCCCTTAGAAATCGCAATAAATGTCAGCCTAGCAAGCCATTAAGGTTTGCTACGCTGTCCAATTAACTCAGCAATTAACTCAGCAATTCACCGCGTAATCAGCGAGAGATATTTCAGGGCGCTCGCCACTGATAAGGTCTGCAAGCGCCTTGCCTGAGCCAGCCGCCATCGTCCAGCCTAAATGCCCATGACCAGTATTAATATATAAATTATCAATTTTTGAGCGACCAATTAGCGGCACACCAGATGCTGAAACCGGTCGTAAACCTGTCCAACTTTGGGTGGTTTCCGGGTTCACAAAAGCGGTCGATTCAGGGTAAATCGCCTGCAATAAATCATAAAGATTCTGCAACCGCCCAGGGTTTAACTGGGTGTCATAACCGTTAAATTCTGCCGTGCCCGCCACCCGAATTTGATTCCCCAGCGGCACCACCCCAGCGTGCAGCGAATGATCTATCACAGGCATACTAGGCCCGCCTTGCCAGCCATCAAGCGCTAGGGTTAATGAATAACCTTTACAGGGGCGAACCGGAATATTAACGCCCACTTGTTTAGCTAATAACGGCGTGTAACTGCCTCCTGCCAATACAAATGCATCGGCATCTAACTGGCCTTGGCTAGTGTTAATGTGGGTTATTTTGCCCTTGCGCTTAATAATATCGTTCACTGTGGTGTTATATAAAAACTGCCCCCCTGCTTTTTCAAGGTAAGTTGTTAGCTCAACACAGTATTGATGGGCATCGCCAAAGCGATCTTCAGGAAAATAAATACTCCCGGCGACCTTATCGTTTAGCGGGGCTAATGCAGGCTCAAGTTTAAAGGTGTCATCACGGCTGAGCATAGTGAACTTAACCGCTTCAGGCTGAAGAAACTCCGCCATGGCCAGCACTTCATCCAGCTCCTGTTGCTGACGACAAACCTTAATGGTGCCACTGCCACCACCCAGATCAGACAACCCGATTGCTTGGGTCATATCATCAAGCACATCTAAGGTGTATTTCGCCATGCGGGTGTTACGAAAAATACTCTGCTCATAGGTTTTACGGCTGGAGTGTTTTAGAAAGGAGAGCCCCCACAATGCCAGCGAGGGTAATGCTTTAGGTCTGAGGAGTAATGGGGAGTCTTCTTTGCCAATCATTTTTAGCATATTGAATAATACGCCAGGGGCATTCCAAGGATCTGACAAACTGGGGGTCAGCAAGCCGCCATTGGCAAAACTGGTTTCAAGGCCTGCTGATTCACGTCGATCAATCACTGTGACTTGATGACCTTGGGCATGTAGCTGATAAGCCGTGCTCAAGCCCAACAGGCCACTACCAATAATAATGATATTCATGTTTTCCCCTCAAGCATTACAGCGCTAATTGGTGGCTAATCTTTTATCGCTAACGCTTCAATTTCAATGCGCGCACCCGGGATCAATAAATCAGATCTCACAGTCGCTCTAGCAGGAGGATTATTAGGGAAAAATTCAGCATAGGCCTGATTAAAGGCGGCAAAATCTTCAACGTGGGTTAACCAAATGGTATTTTTTACAATGGCGTCCAGCGTTAAATCTTGCTCTGCCAATAAGTTTTTGATGTTGGTTAGCACTTGCTTAGTCTGCGCGGTGATATCACCACCCACTAATTGATTGTTCTGATCAAACGCCATCTGCCCAGATAAAAAAATAAACCCACCCGCAGCAACCGCAGGAGAGAAAGGTAAGCCTAAGGCATTGTTACCTAATACTTGTTTAGCCATTTAAATTCAACCTTATATCAATGATGTCATGATGATTAAAAATCATTATAGGTTTAGTTATTTAGCCAATACTGCAATCAAGATGACACTTTAGTAACTCTTGTTAATAAAAAAGCTCCCTCTAAGCCTGCAGGTAACAAATTAGCACCATTTATTACTATGCTGTCAGCGCCAGCCATGGTAGAAATAATCAGCAGCCTTTTACGGTGATGGCTAATTTTTTTACAAGAAAAAGGTCAATATAACAATAAAATATGGCCGTCAATTTCAGCATAAATACTAAAAATAATAACCAAAGTGAGCTCTAGTATGTCGAATACAGCTAATTGGATTGCGTTATTACCGCAACACATTCAAGACGAAGTTACTGCAACATTTAAAATAAAACACTTTAGTGATGGGGAGTACGTTTACAGAAAGGGTGAATCAGGCGCTGGCGCGGGCCAATATCAAATACTCAGTGGTTCGGTTCGTCTCAGGGTGATTGCCGACAATGGTAAAGAAGCCACTTATGTGATTTATAGCGAAGGTGATTGCATCGGCTTTTTATCAGCCATTGACAATGATGTGCGCCCGCAAGATGTTATCGCCATTGGTGAGGTCAAAGTCGGTAAAATTGTATCGAAAGACTTCGATCAATTAACCGAAAAATACCCGATTATTTATAAGACACTGTGTGAGCATGTGGCCTATCGTATTCGAGAGGTGTTTAACATGTATGAGTATGGGTTATTTTTTAATTTAGAACGCCGCTTAGCCAATCAAATATTATTTTTACTGGCCTTTTCAGCCACCAATGTCCCTAACTCTGCTTGCCAAGAGCTTGAATTTACCCAAGAGATGTTAGCCTCTTCTGTAGGTGCAACCCGTCAGGCCATTAACAAGTTACTGAAAGATTGGTCAGATGCCGGATTTATTGAATATCACTATGGAAAAATCCGTATTTTAGATTCTGAGCAGTTAGCCAAAATATCTGGGGTGGATAAAATGATCACCTCCCAAGTAGCCGTTAAAGCCATCGCGTCATAGGCGTAAACAGGCTTAATTACCCACCAGCTATGGGATGAGTTAATGACTGCAGTGACGAGTTCAAGCTAATAAATCGCCTTATAAATAATTGAAATAGCATCAAAAAAGCGCAGATTATAAAATAATCTGCGCTTTTTTATTTATCGCCTAAACCAAGGTTGCCCGTTAGCTAGACCAAGGTTACACCTGCAAGGCTAAAACTTATATTGCCCTTTGACGCCATAAGTTCTTGGCTGGCTGTACTGAGCACGTCCTATGCCCAAAAATGAGGTCGAGTTATGAATTTGCGACACATCATCTGCCAAATTTTTACCCCATAAGAACACGTTCCATGCGCCTGACTCAGCTTCAAAGCCAATTCTTGCAGCGCTTTCACCGCGCTCTTGGTTTAAGTTACCGACGGCATTATCTGGGTTTGAGTAAAACTTATCCCGCTTGAAGTAATCAGCCTGAACCACAAAATCGCCATAGTTCAGTGAATAACGATACTCAGCGCCAATGCCATAGGTATATTTAGGCGCTTCAGCTAATTGATTACCCGAGAAGTCAGTACCTGGGCCTGCTGGCTCTGGAAATGCTTTAAATTCAGCATCGGTGTAGCCATAGTTTGCCCACAACTGCAGACTGTCGATAGGTTGCCATTGCAGCTCAAGTTCAAAGCCTTTACTTTCAACTTCTGCGGCATTGGTAATAGTAATGGCCGTGCCACCTGATGGCAGTTGAGTAAAACTTTGCACTTGGTAATCATCATGTTGTGAAATAAACACATTGGCATTTAGATTTAAGGTGTTATCTAAAAATGGCGATTTAAAGCCAATTTCATAAGAATCAACCGACTCATCTTCAAAAGGTAACGCTTCGGCATCATTGATTAAGTCGGCATTATAACCACCGCTTTTAAAGCCGCGAGAATAGCGGGCAAATAGCAGTAAATCTTCAACTGGGATCCAATTTAAGCTCACCGTAGGTGATACATCCGATGCATCACGTGACTCATTAGCTGATAAATTAGTAAACAAGCCTGAAGTATCAACAATGGTGTAATCAATGGCTTTTTCTTCATAGGTGTAACGCAGACCTGCCGTAATACTCCACTGATCAGTAAATCGATAATTACCGTGGGCAAATAACGCGTATGAATCGGCATCAACCTCAGCAACACGGCTAGCACCTACATACACTGGTGGCGCAGCGGGATTTAGCGCAGGCGCAAAGGCTTGAACATCAGAATCACCCTCAATAGTTTGGGTGAGGTAGTAAGCGCCAACAATGTAATCAAAGCTTTCATAGGCAGGAGATGCCAGTCTTAACTCTTGGGAGAAGTGCGTAGCGTCTTCTTTTTGAAATTCAGTAAAGGCATAAGGCAATGGCGAATAGTCTTCATCCACATCACTTAAGTTCCATTCTGAACTACGTAGGCCTGTCACCGATGTTAATTGAAACTCATTGGCAAAGGTATGGTCAATGGTCAGCCCGCTGCCTTTAATGGTGCTATCTAATTTTTGGGTTGAATCTAATGACACCACATTGGCATCTAGTGCGAGTGGGTCATCGATTTTTTCACCCAGTAATACGTTGGCTTTGTTTTCAACATAATCAAAGCTTAATGACACGTTGGTATTCTCTCCAGCATGCCAATAAAATTGCGCTCTGGTTGCCAGCTCATCTTTATTATTAAATTCATCAACGAATTTGTCTGCTGGGATCCCCCCCAACGGATCGCTATTTTCAACAAAACCATCACGATCAGTTTTCGTCACCGACAAACGCCCTGAAAAGTCTTCAGTAAATGGGACATTAATACTGCCCTTATAACTTTGCAGGCCATAATTGCCAATATCTACCCCTAAACGTCCACTAAGCTCATCGGCATAGGGGCGTTTAGTAATAATATTAATGGCACCAGCGACGGTGTTCTTACCAAATAAGGTTCCCTGTGGGCCGCGCAATACTTCAACACGTTCAACATCTAAGGCGGATTGGTTAGCCGCTGATGAGCGCCCAACCCAAACGCCATCGATATATACTCCCACGCGGTTATCGTAACCTGGGTTACGTGAGCGATCGCTAATACCACGAATACCAAAAGATGGTGACGACTCGATGTATCCAGTGACAATCATATTCGGCACACTAAATTGCATGTCTCGCACATCTTGGGCGCCTAGCCTTTCGATATCGGTCTCGTTCATGGCACTGATGGCAATAGGGACTTCATTAATTGATTGGGCACGTTTTTGTGATGTCACCTGAATGACTTCGATACCTGTGGCGTTGTCTTGTTGCGTAGCGTCATTTTCTTGTGCATAGCTTGGAGCACTAAGCCCCAGCAAAACCACACTAATTGCGATACCTAATTGTGTTCTCTTCATCGTCGCACCTGTTTATTTATTTTTGTTTATTGGATTATTTTTATAAGCAAAAAACAGCACGCTCCCAAACTGCGCAACTCAACAACTTTGCCTTTATCTAGGGGTAACAAACTGATTAGAGGCAATCTGTCACCTAGATTACAAAGTGGCAACTTTTGCGCAACAAGCAAAAAGATTTCATCTTAAAATTTGCCCGCAGCGTCTTTGTCACTGGACTGACAACAGCAGCGTCGGCGCATAATGTTCAGCAAATGTAATCAATATGACAGTGTGGTGATTGCTTAAGCCTTTATCTTAACGTTAACGTTTTGGTTACAAGCTGGCGGCTAGCATGAAAGATTCAAATAAAATTCGCGTGGGGATCGGTGGGCTATTTCATGAAACAAATACCTATGCCACTGAGTTAACTGGGCCAACAACCCTTAAAGATTTAGTGGTGTATGAAGGTGAAGCGCTATTAAAGCTTGCGGGTACTGCCATGGGCGGCGCTATTGATGCCTGTCTCGAAAATGATTGGGAAATCGTCCCAACGGTATTCATGCACGTTAACACCACATTCGGCACAGTTACCGACGATGCTTATGCCGCCGTCAAGCAGCAGCTCGTTTCAACATTAGCCAATGAGCCAGTCGATGTATTTTATTTGATGGTTCATGGCGCAGGTATCGTCCAAAGCACCTCAGATTTAGAAGGTGATTTGGCTAAGTCCATCCGCGAGGTCGTTGGGGTTGACACCAAAATCGTTGCCTCAACCGATTTACATGGCAAAGTGACCGATCTTATTGCTCGCGAATATGACTATTACACCACCTGTAAAGAATATGCCCACGTAGATTTTAATCCTTGCGCCAAAGAAGCACTGCTCACTGGGGTTAGCGCCTTTTTAAATCAACTGACCCCCACCATGAATTACCAGAAAATTCCGATTTTATTGCCGCCGTCCACCACTATGGAAGCCGGTACCTTTGGCACGTTAATCCGCGATAAGTGCCTTGCCTATGAACAAAAACCGCAGGTTCTCAATTGCTCGGTAATGCATGGCTTTCCCTATCAAGACACTGAATACTGCGGCATGTATGTGTTAGTGACCACTGACAACGATATTGTGTTAGCTGAGCAAATTGCCACTGAATTTGCCCAATGGATTTGGGACAACAGACAGCTAAGCCTTAATCTGCCACCTAATGTCGATCAATCCATTGCCATCGCAACCGATATTCTTGCCACTAAAGGCCGTTATCAAGTCCCTGCCGCTTTTTGGGAAAACCACAATAAACCGATTGTGATTGCAGATATTGGTGACAATCCCGGAGGTGGCTGTACCGGTGACACAACCCATTTGCTGAGCAAAATTCTCACCACCGACTTGGGTAAAGTGGCCTTTTTTAATATTCGCGACCCCCAAGTGGTGCAACAAGCGATTGAGGCGGGTGTTGGCGCAACGATTAGTGTCAATTTAGGTGGCAAGTTAGATGCACTTCGCAGTGGCAACCCGATTGCGTGCACAGCTTATGTAAAGTCGATTTCTGATGGCATAGAAACCATTCGTGGCCCTATGTTAAATGGTGTGAGCTTCGATTTAGGCCCTTCAGTGAGACTCACCGTTGGCCAAGTCGATGTGATTGTGCAAACAGGCTTAGGCCAAGCCTTTGACGATGTATCGGGGCGTGCCCACGGCATTGATATTTATGAATACGATGTGGTGTGCGTTAAATCATCGGCACATTGGCGTGCATTTTACCAAAAAGTAAGTGATCACTTACTGATGGCTGACTCGCCCGGGCTTACCACAGCAAGAGTCGCTGAATTTGCGCATACCAAGCTCACGCACCCTATATATCCCATTGATAATGATGCCAGCTTTCCCATTAGTGCGTAAACGCTTCGCCGATAACAATAATAACAAGGATCATTTATGAAAAGTTCCAGCAATGTCATCAGCGACGATGGCGCATTAAATGCCGAAAACCTGCCCGCAACTGCCGAAGATAGCAAGGCGACCAATCGCTATTATGTGCTGTTTATGCTGGCGCTAGTATGCGCCTTGGCTTATATGGATCGCTTCGTATTGTCGGTGTTAATCGAACCAATAAAGCATGACTTAAGCCTTTCTGATACGCAACTAGGTTTGTTAACCGGCTTTGCGTTCGCCTTTTTCTATGCTGTGTTTGGTATTCCCATTGCCAGACTGGCAGATAAATATAATCGTCCGTTGATTATCTCAGTGAGCGTGGCGCTGTGGAGCGCCATGACCGCAGCTTGCGGTATGTCAGTTAATTTCATTCAACTGCTATTAGCCAGAATTGGCGTCGGGGTGGGAGAGGCTGGCTGTATTCCTGCCAGTCACGCCATGCTGGGGGACTTATTTCCCGGTAAACAAAAAGCCTTTGCGATTGGTATCTTCCAAGCTGGCGGCACTGTTGGTATTTTAGCGGGATTAATTTTAGGCGGTTTGCTGGCCAACAGTGTGGGTTGGCAAATGACCTTTATCTTTATGGGCCTGCCCGGCTTAATTGTGGGCTTAGTGGTTTGGCTGACAGTAAAAGATAACAGAGGCCTTGATAGTGTTAGCAATCCGCTCACCAATGCTGATAATGATAAGCTCAACCTTTTGGCGACCATTAAGTCTTTGCTAACACAAAGAACCTATCGAAACCTGATGTTAGGGCTATCTATGGGCGCGTTTGGTAATTATGGCATTGTGCAGTGGCTACCGTCATTTTTAATCCGAACCCATCACATGAGCCTTGAAGAAGTCGGTGTTCTTTATGGTTCGGTAATGGGCTTTGGTACCTTGTTTGGTACCTTGGCAGGGGCATTTTTAGCCCCTAAGATTATTGCTAAAGATCAGCGCTGGGAAGTGAAATGGGCAGCATGTTGCTTTGTGATTGTCATTCCAATCTTTATCGGCAGTTTTTTAGTTGCTAACTCAACGCTGGCACTGGGGCTATTATTTTTAGGGGTATTTACCTTATCAACTGGAACTGGGCCATCATTTGCCGCAGTACAAACCGTTGCTGGGCCTAAAATGAAAGCCATGGCGGTGGCGCTAACCATGCTGTGTATGGCAATTTTAGGTCAAGGCTTTGGCCCATTAGTGGTTGGCATGGTCAGTGACGCTTTAGTACCACAGTTTGGCGAGCAATCACTGCGCTATTCTCTCAGTATCTCAATGATTATTTTGGCATGGGGTGCGATCCATTTATTTAAAGCATCTAGCACTATCGTTAAAGACAGTCAGTCGCTTTAATTAATCTATCATCAACGGCTTAGGTTAATACCTAGGCCGTTAGCTATAACATTGCCATCATAGATACCAGCCCGCTTGCTGGTTTCACAGCCAAACAATCAACATGGCTCGTCGCTAACCTCAGCCTTTAATCCCCCCTTTTATCCACGCTTTGAGCTTTAACAGCTCAGCTGAAATATTTTTGGTCTACAGTATGTATAAGCTAAATTATGCCAATGCTTTTTAACCGACTGATAAAATCGTAAAAATAGCTAAATGTAGGTATTCAGAAAAGCACATTTCGGTTACTATGCGCGCCAAATAACGACTCCCTTTTACCCTAGAGTGACCATGCAAAATGAACGATGACAACTTCATTGAAAAACGCCGATTTATCATAAGATTAGGTAAGGCGTTGCACAAATTTGGCACCCCGGCATATCGTCTTGAGTCCCATTTACAAACGGTCTCTACTACCTTGGGGATTGAAGGCTATTTTTTGATCTCGCCCACTTCAATGACCTTCGTGTTACAGCATGATACTGAGCAAGAATATAATCATGTGGCGCGGGTCAAACCAGGGGAGCTAGATTTAGGCTCCCTTGCCCGCACATTTGATTTAGTTGAAGAGCTAACCACAGGTCAGCGCACCTTAACTGAAGCCCTTAATCGCCTAGAAGAAATTGCCAACAAGCCTAACCCTTACGGCCATAAATTAACCTTGCTGTCTTTTGGCGTCAGCGCCGGTGCATTTGCGATGCTGATGGACACCAGTTGGAATGATGTGTTCTGGTCAGCCATGCTAGGGCTACTGGTTTATGGCATGGTTTTTTGGGCTGAGCGCTCGTCACGAATGGCAGAAATGCTTGAGCCCCTTGCGGCGGTGATATGTGCGATTCTTGCCTGCGGTATTGCCATATTAGACCCCAGTATTAATATTCCTGTGGTGATCCTCTCTGGGATTATTATTTTTATTCCCGGTTTAGCATTAACACTGGGGCTTGCGGAGCTAGCCGCGCGGGATCTCATCTCAGGCACCGCCAGAATTATGGATGCGATGATGCTGCTGTTTAAGCTGTATTTTGGCGCCGTATTAGGCATGACTCTGGGTAAAGTTATGTTTGGCGAATCGGTGCATATTGAGCCTTACGCGCTGCCAACTTATGCCTCGTGGGCGGCAGTGCCATTACTATCAATGGCGTTAGTGATTATCTTTAAAGCCCGCCTTAAAGATTCACCTTGGGGCATTTTTGCCGGTATCGTGGCGTATTTTTCAGCCATGATTGGCGGCTTATATTTAGGTGAGTCTATTGGCATCTTTGTCGGCGCACTGGCGGTGGGGATCTACTCCAACTTATTTGCCCGTTGGATGAAAGCGCCGGTATCCATTGCCCTGTTGCAAGGTATTGTTATTTTGGTGCCCGGCAGTAAAACCTATATCGGCTTAAACGCAATGATTTCAGGTGAAACCATGCTCAATCAGGCCCATATTGGCTCGCAAGTGTTCTTGATCTTTATGTCACTGATCGCTGGGCTTATTTTCGCTAACGTCATCGTACCGCCAAAGCGAAGTTTATAGCTTCTTATATAATCGCCCTTTTAAAATGGCCTTTGAAAAAGGCCGTTTAACGATAGTCCTCGGTAACACCAACACCTAAAAGGGAGCACATTGCTCCCTTGTTCATTTTTACGCAAAAAAGCAGCGAAATTCAAAATACCCGCCATACTAAGATAAGGCATTTAATTTCAGGTGTTGAAATTTTAAATGCTATTTACTCAATAGCTTAATTAGCTATCCCTTCTATAAATAATTGAGTAGGTACCATAATAAAAACCAATAATATTGTGATAATTCGCGCTAATTGCGCTTTAGCCATTATCCTTGTTATTACCTTGATTATCTCTGTCGCCGCGGCGCATGCTGAGCAAATGAACAAGCTGCAGCATTCAGCCTCAGCATTGGTAATAACAAACAGCAAAAACCAGTCAACACCCTTTACTGTCGATAACATTATCGTGCAGAGCAATGCTATTTTTGATAAATCAGACCCTGATGCCTTCTTTATTCATCACTGGGCCAACTGGCTGCATATCAACACCACTGAAGCAACAATCCTCGATAAACTCACCTTCACTGAAGGCGATGAGGTAAATCAAAAAACCTTTGCTGAATCCCAGCGCTTACTGCGAGCCGAGCCTTACCTGCGAGAAGCCAAAATTTACCTCGCAGAAAAAGATCCTAGCGCCGAGAATGAGCAAGATACTGTGGTGGTGGAAACCTGGGATAATTGGTCACTCCTGCCCACCTTCAGCTTAAGCTCTAGCGGTGGTGAAACTAAGTTTTCAGTCGGGATAAAAGAAGATAACCTGATGGGACGCGGCATTAAAACCCGCTTTAAATATCAGTCAAATGCGGATCGAACCGGCTATAAATTTGGCATTTCAGCACCACTAAAATTCATCAAGCACGCCACTGTTGCAGCCAATTGGTATGATAATAGTGACGGTCAAGCAACCCAGCTATATTTTAATAAGCCGTTTTACTCACTAGATACCCCCGATAGGTATTTCGCAGAATACTTAACCGACCAACGTATTGATACCTTAAGACAAAATGGCCAAGACGTTAACGAGTTTGAGCATAATGTCGATTATGCCGCTATCGGCTATGGCAGGCTTATTGATAAAACAGAGGCAGATTTATCACGAATAAGCTTAGGTTTTACCCAAGATAAACACCTATTTGAACCCAGTGAGACCTTCCCAAATCAAGCCTTGCCTGAAGACAGAGACTTTTTATACCCTTGGGTAAGTTATGAGTACTTACAAGATGATTATAAGGTGTTTACTAATATCCATCTGATTAATAATCATGAGGACTTTAACTTGGGCTGGCGTCACTTTGTGCAATTAGGCATTGAGACTCGCGATGTTGCCGAGTCATCTTCTGTGGGCTATCACTTAACGGTCAATAGCAGTAGAGGCTATCAACAACAAGATAATTTATTCTTATTTAATCTTATTGGCGAAGCCAGCTTTAACACCAGCCAAGCCGATTACTATAATATCAGCATCCAAGGCGAATACTTCCACCACATTAATCCTAAATGGACCGCCTACGCTAAAACTCGCTTAGCCAGCTCGCAAAATAATTATCTCGATGCTCCCTTTGCCTTAGGTGATGATACAGGGGTGAGAGGTTATCCTAACGACTACCAATATGGTGATAATCAATGGTTGCTCACGGGTGAGGTTCGCTATTATCCCAACATCAATTTATATCAACTTGCTGAACTTGGCTGGGCCACCTTTGTGGATGTGGGTCAGGCGTTTGGCGGGCCTGATGACAATAATGAGGTCAACTCCCCCATTGGCAGCATTGGCATTGGTGCCAGAGTATATTCATCAAAATCCAGCTACGGCAGTGTCGGCCATATTGATTTTGCCGTACCCTTTACCAGCGGTAAATATGTCGATGATTGGGAGTGGCGCTTTCAAGTAAAAAATCGTTTTTAAACTGATACTTGTCGTTACTTCTGCAACCTTAACTTTACTCGCTAACTACTAAGGCTTTTTAACCGCAGAAAAGCCTACTATTTTTTGTTTTACTTGTTGTTCTTGCTGTTTATCGTTAATGCGATAAATGCTTTTGATTCGGGTGGTGAATTGCGGATCGGCCGCGGTAGATACGATATCAAAACCCGCTTCAACTGTACCTAGTTTCGATGACACTAATAAGGCTTGAGCAAACTGCAGATTATTATCAACGCCATCAAGCACGAGTAGATAACTTTGCCTTGGGCGCACATCAATAAATAAGCTACGACTATCAATACTGCGCCAACTATCAAGACGAAAATTTTTAATTGAATTCACCTGCTGCAACTCATCAAACTGATACATGGCCGCTTTTTGCTTACTGGCTTCTGTTGCCGCGCAGCCCGCGAGTAATAACATTAATCCTAAGCTAATCAAGTTTTTTACAGACATGCGCTACCGCCCTTTTAATCCATTGTGACTAAATACAATATAAACAATAACTAACATGAACTGAGGCTTATTTGTACAAGTTTTTATAATTCGGTACGTGCTCAACCCACCTCGGCGGCGTGCCAATATATTGCTGCACCGCTTTAATAAATTCACTTACTAGCAGTGTTTGCTTACGGTGTGGATAGACAGCATATATGCCGGTATCCATAGTGGAAAGTGAATAGCTGGTTAATAATGGCACTAATTTAAGCTCAGTAATCGACTGATTTAAATTAAATAAATCAATATGAGTGTAACCTAAGCCATCCTTCACCGCTTCAATAATGGTTCTGACATCGCTGACTTTATAATTCCCCTGCATTTTATAACTTTTAAATTGCTCACCATGGGGCTGCTGGGATAAGTGCATTTGATCTAAGATGACGTTGCCATTGCTATAAATAACCGCAGGCAATTGAATTAACTCTTCTGGGGTTTGCGGGTGGCCATGCTCTGCCAAAAAGGCTTCTGATGCCAAGATGGCAAAGTGGGTCTTGGCAATTTTTTAGCAATCAAATTCGACTCTGTTAACTTGCCAATTCTAAAAGCCACATCAAAGTGATCAGAAATAATATCAGCGCGCTTGTCATCCAATGACAGGGTCACTTTTACATTGGGGTATTGCTTCATAAATTGGCTGATGACAGGTTGCAGATACTCCTGACCAAAAAAGATAGACGAGGTAATTCTAATAATCCCTTTGGGCTCAGACTGGTATGAGTCGGCAATATTTTGGATTTGATTTAGGGTATCTAATAACGTCTGGGTTTGTTCGAGGATCTCTTCGCCTGCTGAGGTTAATGAAAACGACCGTGTTGAGCGATTCAGTAATTGCACCCCTAACTCGGCTTCTAACTTTTTGATTTGCTTTGACAGTAACGAGTTATCCATATCGTGCAATGCCGCCGCTTTAGTAAACGACCCCTGTTGCACCACATCAAGAAAAAGACTCAGCTGTTTAGTAATCGATTGCATTTATCATGTCCTTGGAAGCAAATTCAAATAAGCTCGATTAAGCGTACCTAGCTAACTTTAGTTAAACTAATCATAGCTTGCATACCAGCACAGATGAATTATGCGTAACCTCGGTATGTTATCTGCTAGTGAATGGCGCCATTTATTACCAGCAGTTACGGCCAGCAGCTGGATTAACGTCCGTGCTCGTATGCCAGTTAATAAGCTCGTTAAAAGTTTGCACGCCAGAGATTAAAATCACGTAATATACAGGTTATTTTTATATTAAATACAGACTTGTAATGATCAGTTTATATTATTTAAAGTCGTTAATCACAAAGCAAGATAAGGTATTTTATGCCAGATAAAATTAAACTCGATATCGTTTCAGATGTGGTTTGTCCATGGTGTGTGGTCGGTTACAAAAGTTTGCAGCAAGCCATTAAAGAGCTGGGGATAGAAGACAAAGTTGAACTTGAATGGCAACCTTTTGAGCTCAATCCTGATATGCCGGCAGAAGGTGAAGAATTACGTGCACATGTGGCGCGTAAATATGGTTCAAGTGCTGCAGATAGTGCCAAAGCCAGAGAAAATATTGCCCAGCGCGGCGCCGAATTCGATTTTGAGTTTAACTTTGGCGACAACATGCATATCGTTAATACCTTTGATGCCCATATATTGCTGGATTACGCCAAAGGGTTTGATAAACAAACTGACTTAAAATTACGTTTGTTTAGCGCTTATTTTACTGAGCATAAAGATGTCTCAGATAGAGCGGTATTGGCCAATGAACTGGCTGCTATTGGGCTTAACGTCGATGAGGCCATGGCATTATTAGATAACCCCGACATCAGAGCGCATATCAGCGCTGAGAAAAACCAATGGACCGCAGCGGGAATATCTTCTGTACCAACAGTGGTGTTTAACCGCACTAGCGCCTTAAATGGCGCCCATCCGGTTGAGTCATATAAACAGGTACTGACGCAATTATTGGCAGAGTTAGAAAGTAACTAATCGCTAGGGTGAGATGTTTCTTTTGCGGCAAATGTTTCAAATGCCCTCGAATAAACAGCTTCAATAACAACAAAAATCCACTATCGATTCTCTTAGAGATGCACTGATAGTGGATTTTTAGTTAGCTATACTTGAGCTGCGCTCAGCAATAAATTTACTTTTGCGTTTTACGGTAATGGTCAAAGTTTTTGATGTAATCTTCCATATTGCCTTCAAGCAGCTTGCGATACTCTTCAACGTAATACGCTACCATCTCTGCTTTTTTCTGCTGCATTTGCTCTTCATTTTCGAAACCAGTAGAGCTAAACCATGCATTGTAACGCGACAAAGCATACATAAATGATGCGCTGACCTCACCGGTTTTTACTTGTGGGTCTTGATTGTGATCGTTAGCAAGTTTAATAAAGTCACTAGCGCGATCGAAAAAAGCGTTATCTGGTTTTGAATCAAACATTCTAAAGTCCTTGATATAAGAGCTGCCTAGACTGGCAAATTTAATTGATATGCCTATAACCTACGTGCTTTTGGGCTGATAAACCTTAATATTGTTCACACTCTGCAGTATTGATTGTGGTTTACTGTGAGCCGCCTCTATTTGTCAGTAACTCTCTGTCACTATCTGTCACTCTCTGCAATAAAAACAAGAACAAAACCGCTGCCGCTAAAATCAAACGGCATAAAAAAACCCTACTTATTACTTTATACTCAAAGTGAAGTAGGGTTTTTATGATGTGAAATACAAGCCTAAGCTAGACTTTCACCTTGGTTAACTTACTTGGCAGTACAGTTGAATTCACCGCTGTAATCAAAGTTAAAGTTGTAGATGGTGAAACCTTCAGTACCGGCTTTAGTACCTTCTTCACCGTCTGTAGACAGACCGGTGATTTCATTGCTTGCACATCGAATACCTTCATCAAGTGTTGCAGAGCTAAACGACACACTTTCTGTGGTTGGCGCGATAAGCTCAAATACTTTAGCGTTCGGGAAGGCTAAGGTGTTATCACCTTCTTGCTCAGCTAAACGATCAGCTAAGTAGAATTGCACCAATTCACGGTTGTTAAATGCCGCTTCTTCTTTAACTAGTTCAGCTTTATCAACACCTGGCATACGCGAGTTAGATGCGCGGTAGTTGTTAGTGATCACGTAGATTTCAGCGTCATCAGCAATTTCAACACCGTTATAAGTAAGCTCAACTAACTGGCTGTTGTCTGTTGTATCAAATTCCCAACCATTAATGTTGGTGTACTTTGATTGCTTTTCAACGTTAACAGTGTACTTAAGTAGCCCTTCACCTGACTGATTAAAACCAGCGTAGAAGGCATCAAAGTTATAACCTGGGAAGCCTTCAACAAGGAAAGTCTCACCTTCAGCTAATGGTAAGCTGTTATAAGCATTTGAGTTAACCCACTCAATCCAGTTTTTCATATCCGCACCGGTCATTTTTAAAACGGCAGGGGTATTGTTATCAAATACATAGATATCAGCAACTGAGGCGTTAGTTAGCTCACCAGTTTGAATATTGGTGTAATCGGCGCCGCCATTACGGCCAGATTTAAATGGCGCAGATACTGATAGGAAAATCGCATCTTCTGAAGCATCAGCAAACTCGCCTTCTGCTTTCCACTTATTTAACTGGTGAAGTTGCGCTTCGTTAACCACTTGAATAGATAAGTCAGGTACCACTTGTGGGAAGAAGCTGTTCATGTTGACATCAATTTCAGCAATCATTGCTGACATGTATTTAACGGTACCTTTATGCTCTTCAGCCACTAAGTCTTCGATAAGGACATCTGACTCGTTAGGCACAAGTGAACGTAGCTCGGTTGTAGAGTAAGAATGGTCAACCGTCCATGTCTCGCCGTCATCGCTAGATTTAAGTTTAAGATCAATCACACCTAACTTAGCACCCCAGAAACCTGGCATGATGGCTGGAATACCATTAATCAAACCAAGCTCAGGATTAACCCCTGGAATTTCACCGTATTCATTATTTGCATTCGGGAATTCACGGTGGTCGTGACCAAACATAATGGCATCAACACCGTCTACATAAGCAAGGTGTAAAGTTGCGTTTTCAGCAAACTCATCATTATTGTCATTAAGGCCTGAATGCGGGATAGCAACAATAACGTCTGCGCCTTCAGCTTTCATCATAGGCACAAAATGTTCAGCGGTTTTCTTGATATCTGAAACCATCACATTACACACTAGATGCGAAGCATCCCAGCCCATAATATCTGGTGGTGTAAAGCCAATGACACCGACTTTCACATTGTATGATTCACCATTTTCGGCAATAAACTCACGGTCTAAAATGACATATGGGTTATACATATTTTCAGCGGTGTCATAAAAATCTTCAGTAATGCGTACTTCACATTCATCTGCTGCATTGCTGACTTTTTCAAGCTCGCTATCTGCTTTCCATACGTTTGAACTAACATAAGGGAAATCTGAACCTTTAAGCGCTTCATCTAGGTATTCAAGGCCATAGTTGAACTCATGGTTACCTAAGTTAGCTGCATCATATTCTAAATGGTTCATCGCTTTGTAAACGGGATGCTTTTCACCTTTAAGATGCTCAGCGCCTAATGCCGCCATGTAGTCGCCCATTGGGCTACCTTGGATTAAATCGCCATTATCAAACAACATGCTGTTTAATACTTCACCGCGAGTGTCGGCAATCACTAGAGAAGTACGCGCTAAGCCCCATTCAGGTAAGTTAGTTTCGTTGTGCTCTGCACTCGCAAAGTAATTGTATGGCATCACGTTAGTATGGATATCCGTCGTTTCCATCAAACGGACTTCCATGCTAATTGATTTATCGTCTGATGAGCTATTACAACCTGTAAGTACTGCAGCAACACTGGTAGCAAGCAGAAGCTTCTTAGCGTTAAATTTCATATTTATTCCAGATAATTGTTTTATTTATGTCTGCATGCCGAATTATTACCCTAGATTAAGAAAGCCCATAAATCTAAATAATACATTCAACATCAGTAAAGGCGGGAGTAATTAAATAAAACATACAAATAAGTAAAGTGAAATTTTATTTCAGCCAAGAGCGAAACTCACAAAAAACAAGAAAAACATTTAAATTTAAAACCAGCAAAACAACAACACAGAAAATAAATAACAAACATAAAAACTAAAAGTACAAACATCGCTCAAAAAACAAACCAAGAATGAGCAATCAATAGTTTAAGATTATTCATAAGCTTAAACCCTCTCATCCAAACAGCCCAATTAACATAAAAATCGAATATATATTAAACAAATACCCTAAAGGATAAAATATTAATCCTAATCATATACACAAAAAGTAACACTGCTAATTGTCTTGAAAGAGACACATTAGATAAATAAAAAGTACAAAATAATTAAAGTACAAATAGATAAGATAAAACGCCAGTTTAAAACCGACAGTAAATTAACCGTTTACCACTGATTTTATTAGATAATTTAAATAACAAATATGAAAGGAGTAGATACATTTTAAGATTAAGCCCACTTAGAGCAAGCTTACTGCTGAGATGATCAATAAATTTCAAATCTGATCAAAACATAAAAAACCTAACACAACGCATTTAATCGCGTTGATAATTTAAGCATATAAAGTCGATTTTATAAATCGTTAAACGCACACTTATTTGCAACAACCACGCACCACAAAATAAACACCAGGCAATCAAAAAGTAAACTAGACCACAACACCAGGCAAACATTTAATTGTCAGTACCAAATTAAAATTTCAAAAATTAATCCGCCAACAATAAAGAATAGATTGTAAATCTCGGAAATAAAAAAGCCACTACTCACCTGCAGTAGATACAAAATGATTACATTGTTAAAGTTAAACGTAAAAATTAAACTCGAATATATTAAACACAGATTATAAGCACAGAAATATAATTACAGATATATAAGTACACACCTATAGAGACAAACCAATAAAAAACTGTGCAATTAATTATCAGCATGGGTGGGGGTAATTATCAGAAGACGCTTAATCACAGACAGATAATATTAACTACTACTTTAATAAATCGAGCTTATAAGGGTATGAGCACATATAAAATGATTGCCAATATATATGTGCTTAAGTGTCTGCTTGACGATTAAAAACCCGAGCCTAAGTTAAAATAAAGTGCTCGTTCCTCTTCACTGGCGGCAATATCAACCCCCATATGAATGCCGTAACGTCTGGCTATTTGATAGCGAAAGCCGACACCATAGGCATTGACTGACTCACTATTATCTTGCATAGATTCAGTTTCTGTTTGGCCGTAACCGTAAAAGGTCGATACCGTCCAGCGGTGATCTATGTGATACATCAACTGCGCCTGTAAAGTGCCGACTTGATCACCTTGATAGCGAAATGCAGATACACCACGAAGATCAACATAAGGCTTGGTGGTTGGTGAAAGGTTGGTGTCTTTCTCATACAACTCTTCATAGCTGGCAGCGACCGCAAAGGTCCACTTTTTAGCGATAGGGAAATAAAATTCGCCACTGGTATCTAAAGTGCCGTAATGGCTGTCAGAACCTAACACCTCATCATATAACATGTACTCAGCCGATAAAATGTAGCCCTTTTTCGGAAAAAACATATTATCTCGAGTGTCATACTCGGCCACTAAGCCAAGACCTGAGGTGGTATGTTTATCACCCAGTGCAGCTTGTAAAAACCAATCTACTACTGCGTTTGACGACGAAACACTGGACACTGACCATAGCTGTTTTAAGCCCAACAATAATGGCGTATCAGCCACTCTAAACTGCAGTTTTTGCATTGCAAAGTAAGCTTCGGTGGTGGTATCAAATTTGAGGTTTTTCCCTTCAGGTAGCAAGCCACCTAAATTGGTATAAATATCTAAATTTGCCTTAGCTGCACCTGCGCCGCCGGTATAACGAATGCTATCGTTTAACCAAGTATGACGGTGACCCGCAAAGGCGAACCAAGTGCCATTGGCCGTTGCGCCGCCGCCCACCAAGGTCATTGCTGCGGGAATTAGCTGGGCGCCGCCATCAATAGACTCAAGCGCTTTTTGTTTACGAGCTTCTTTTTCTTCGTCGGTTTCATGTAAAAACAACCCCATTAAACCACCACCAGCACCAATTGCAGGCTCAGTAATTAAAATAGGAACAGGTAAAAAACCATAGGCATTTTCAGCGAGGTGATGACCAAGATCAAACTGCCCATCTTGCTCATCAAAAAAATAAGACTGTTCAGCAGATACTTGCCAAGAGGCCATAGCTAAAATACATAATGAGATTTTTTTAAACATGACCTACCTAACCAAGTAAAAAGAATACTAGCACTGAATCAACTGCCCCAAAGTATCTACAAGGGTTAGCACGATAAAACTCAGCAGCACAAACAGTAGAAATTATTACTTAATTAAAGCAGCTTTTCGACTCACTGTCGAAGGATCGAACCATTCAATCCCATAACAACTAAGATTCAGTGCAGTGTGAATATAAAAAAGCCTATCTATCACAGGATAAATAGGCCAATTATAATTCTAATTTAAGCAAATGATTTAACTCATTTTTCTGATAATACTCACAGGTGCAATCCGTAATACCCAATGCAATATTGCCCATGGCCAACCTGGCACAAAAGCCTTGGCTTTTTCTTTATTAATCGCTTTAACTAAAGCCTTACAACCGGTTTCGGTATCGACAATAAAGGGGATTTTTTCAACCCCTTCGTTGATCTCACTTTGAATAAAACCAGGGTGAATACAGCTCACTTTTATCGGGGTATTCATTACATCAATACGTATCCCTTCACTAAGAGATGTTAGCGCTGCTTTAGTGGCTGCGTAAACTGTCATTGCCCGCCTAAAACCACGTACTGCACTGACTGATGATATGGTGACTAAATGGCCTGAATTTTGAGCCCTAAAGATAGCCATTGCCGCCTCAGCCTGTGCAAGCGCAGCAATAAAATTGGTTTCAGCGGTTTGTTTATTGGCATTAAAATACCCAGTACCAATGGAAGCACCTTTGCCCATGCCCGCATTAATAATAATGCGGTCTAACTGGCCCATTTCAGCGTTAAATTGATCAAAAACACTAAAAACCGCATCATGATCATTCACGTCTAAGGGTTTTATCAGCACGTTAATTTGCGGGTTAATTTGTTCTAGCTCAGCCTTGAGATCAACTAGCCTATCCATTCGGCGCGCGCACAGCGCTAAGTTAGATCCCTGTTTTGCAAATTCAATGGCCATTCCTCGACCTAAACCTGAGCTGGCCCCTGTGATCAAAATATTTTTTCGCATCTTATTATCCATTTTATGATGAGTTATTTTTATTATTTGCATGGACTATTTAAGCCCACTTTTAGGCGCGGTCACAGCAAAAATAAGCACTTAGGTGTAAGTAATTATCCTTTTATCCCCTTGTTGCTCAAATATATCGTGCTCATTTAATGAAGACAATGACCACTGCTTGTCCTGACCTCTGGCCACCACTTTGGTCACGCCGCCATTGACTAACGACCAATTAATATCGACAAACTGTGTTAGCGGCAATCCCAATAATAAACTGGCAATCACGCTAATCGGCCCACCTGATGAATAGACCAAAAGGTTTTACCGTGATGTTGACTCGTTAACTGCTTAAAGGCACCAGTGACCCGTTGCTGAAACTCTGCCCAAGATTCGGTATATGGACCACTGTCATTATGCTTGGCCGTTGCAGATGCCTGTATCCACTGCTGCATAGCGCCGAAAAAGTGCTGCTGAAAAGCCGCGAGAGGATCGGGCTCTTGAGCCAAAAATGCACGCATTTTACTGGGGCTGGTAAATTCAGGATGATACGCCCCGAGAATATTTTGATGATCATATTCATTCCAGCCAGCATCTTGCTCAGTTAAACTTATCAGCGCATCATCAGCCAAACCAAAGGTATCTAGGCTATGCTGCGCGGTTTGCTGATGGCGTAACATTGAGCCTGTTACCACGAGATCTGGCGTAATGGTTTTATTAGCTAAATATCGCCCCACCAGCTTAGCCTGCTCAATGCCTAAATCAGATAACTGATCATAATCATCGGCATGAAAACTGGCTTGGCCGTGACGAATTAGAAAAATTTTACTCATCGTGAGTCCTATCTCGAAATATGATGCTTACTCAGTTAAGTGGCTAAAATTATCATGCACTGCCAGTTTATTAACAGCAACTCTATTAATAACGCCCCTGCTGAGAAATCGCCTTTTTACAGCGCCACAATAAATAATGAACAAAGACCCAAAAGCGCTTAAAAGCGGGGTTATTTGTTTGACCGTGATGATATCGATAATAAATTTGCTGCACGATCCCCGCTAACCGAAACTGGCCATACACTTCATAAAAAGTGAATTCATCAACATCAATGTCCACTTTTTTACAGTAATAATCGACCACTTCTTTACGGGTAAACATCCCTTGTAAATGGGTTGGCTGCCGCCTTGTGGATTGCGCTAAAAAGTCATCATCAGCTTCTACCCAATAGGCCAAGATATTACCTAAATCCATTAATAGATCACCTAGGGTCGCCAATTCCCAATCTACTCAAAGATAAAATGCCCGTGAGTGTGCTAGAGCTGCCCTTTGAAGTCCCCGATTTACCTGTCTATATGTATTGGCATAAACAAGCGGAGCAAGTCCCACTAAATGGTTGGATGCGGGATAAACTGTTGAAAATAGCAAAGGAAGAATTAGACATAAGAATTGAGCACAAGCAGGAATAAATTAACCCGTAACTCACACACTCCTTACTTTACTAAAGGGGTCAGTAGAATGTGGTTTAGTGTGGTAATCGATGATATACAATCACTATCGCGCCCTATTTTATTGTCGCCTAAACACTAGATATTCTACTATAGGTAATGATTAACTCTTCAAATATGAATAATTACTAATAACAATTCAATGATAAGCCAACCAATATAGCGACCACGTTATTTTTATCTATGTAGGAATAATCAAATAGGTAACTGAACTATCTCATGGTTCAGGCATAAAATAATTATCATCATAATTCACCTTATTGCATGAGTTATGACAAAGCGGTCTAGTTAAAACAGCCGATGGTGATAGACACCTACAGGCGAGTTCACCATAATCCCCCTAAAAATAGCAGATACATTTAAACAATTGAAAACCATACCATTTGTTTAATTTCTGTTTTAATTTTGTTATCAGGTGTGATGGGTTGTTCTTGTGGAAATAAATAAAAATCAAGCGGTGATGGCCGTAAGCATTTTGCTATTAACCTTAGTAGTTGGTGCAACTCAGTTAGCCAATGACGGGCTTTTTTTACGCTTGTTATTAGGTCTTAGTTTAGGCTTTGCGTTAGCCAAAGGCACCATCGGTTTTGCAGGCAGCATTAACCGGGCCTACCGCCGTGGCTCGACTCAATTACTACAAACCCTGATGTTTATGTTTGTCATCACTGCCATCATCAATGCCGGTTTATTGCTTAACGCTGACAGCCAGCGCTATGATTTATGGATTAACCCCATCAATGCTGGGCTACTGATTGGCGGCATCATGTTTGGCGCAGGTATGAGCTTATCCAGCTGCTGCGCAACAGGGATGATGGTGGAGTTTGTCAGTGATGTGCCAAGAGCTGCAATCACCTTAGTGTTTTTTGGCGCGGGGGTCTTTTTTGGCTTTCCATTACAAAGCAGCCAAAGCTGGATAACGGATAGTTGGTTTTCATCAGCAAGCTATCAAGGTAAAGGGGTGTTTTTACCCGATTTGTTTGCTGGCACACCGCTAAATGGTTACTTCATGTCAATTTTAGTGACCATAGTTTTAGCGTTGACCGTGGTGATTATTGCCAAAAAATATGAAAACTATCGTCGCCGTAAAGGCTCATACTTAGGTGTCGCCGGTGAAATTGAGCGTCAACAGCTTCAATCCCAAAGCGTTAACAGTGATGAAGATACATCGTTCTCATTATTTAGCCGAAAAACATACCAAAACTGGTTCGCCAACCTGTGGCAAATGCGCACCACAGCCTTAGTTATCGCCGTTATTTTTGGCATCATGATGGCAAGTACTGGCTCAGGCTGGGGCGCATCGACCCCCTTTGGCATTTGGTTTGCTAAAGGTTTAATGATGTTTGGGGTTGAAATGAGCACCATTACCGAAATAAGCCAGCGGCCTGAAGCCATGTTCAGCACGCCTTTTTTTGAACACGGGGTATCAGTACAAAACTTGGCGATTTTCTTAGGCACGCTCATTGCGGTGTTATTTATGGGTAAATTTAAATTCTCATTTGCCATAAACCACTCCACCAAACAGCTAGCACTGTTTGCTTTAGGGGGACTATTAATGGGCTTTGGAACACGCTTTGCTAACGGTTGTAATGTCGGCGCATTGTTCACCCCCATTGCTAATTTCTCATTATCTGGCTGGGTATATTTACTGGTACTGGTCATCGGCGCCATTGCAGGTAACCGTTTCCAACAAGCGGTAATGAAATAGATTGCTGATAGACTAGACAGCAAAAAGCCCGCTTATCTTTCGATAAGCGGGCTTCGTACTATTAGGTGAGCTGGCCGATAAGCCGGGTCCTGTCTTGGACAGTTATTCATCTAGGCCTGCAATCGCTCACAGGCTCAAGCGACCTACCCGGTCCCAACGCGAGCAGCGCCATACGGGACCCTATTTGGTCTTGCTTCGGATAGAGTTTACCTTGCTACGAACTATTACTAGCCGCACGGTGCGCTCTTACCGCACCCTTTCACCCTTACCAACCGAAGTTGGCGGTCTCCTCTCTGCTGCACTTGTCGTCGGTTTACACCGCCCAGGCGTTACCTGGTATCCTGCTCTTTGAAGCCCGGACTTTCCTCCCCGCTCTTGCGAACGCGGCAACTGTCTGGCCAACTCGGCGCGGATTATAGCCTAAGCAACTGCAACACACCAACTAAAATATGGCTTTGGGGCAAACCAAATCAAACTTACCTTAACGAGGTGAATTAGCCACTAAACTTAACTTATTCACTATAGGCCGATTTCTAAACCGTATTTGTAAAGGGCATTCTTTTTAAGGCCGTAAATTTCACCCGCCAATGCCGCCGCTTTTTTAAGGGGTAATTCTTTACACAGCAGTTTTAAGGTATTAATCACCACTGTGGGTATTTCTGAGTCACTGTCACTGCGGTGACCATGGATCATTAATACGATTTCGCCTTTTTGCTGATTTAAGTCATCTTTAACTTGTTGTAGTACAGCGCCTGCTGCGCCAGATAAAAAGGTCTCAAAGGTTTTGGTCACTTCACGGGCCATGACAATTTCACGGTCTTCGCCTAATGCTGCCACAATTGACTCTAAGCTGTGCACGATGCGATGCGGTGACTCATAGAAGATTAAGGTTCTTGAGTCTTCTTTAAGTGCTGATAATTTATCTAAACGGCCTTTTTCTTTTGAAGGTAAAAAGCCTTCAAATGAAAAACGATCAGACGGCAAGCCTGATGCACTTAAGGCGGTAATTGCAGCGCAAGGGCCCGGCAACGGAATAACATTGTAACCCGCTTCACGCACCTGTTTGACCAAGTGGTAGCCAGGATCTGAAATCAGCGGTGTACCCGCATCTGAAATGAGTGCCACAGCTTCACCATTACTCAATTTTTGAATAATCCACTGTGCTCTGTCGCGTTCATTATGATCATGCAGCGCCGTTTTACGGGTCTCAATGCCAAAATGACTGAGCAATTTGCCACTATGACGCGTGTCTTCACAGGCAATAAGTTTAACGTTATTAAGCACCTCGATTGCACGGCTGCTGATGTCTCCTAAATTGCCTATAGGAGTGGGAACGATATAAAGTGCGACCGATAGGTCCATAACTACCTCTGTATTGACTATCATCAAGACTTTCGCCAAGTGAAAGAGCAGGTTAAACTAGAGACAGCATCTTACCAGAGTGAAGCCCTGTGTTAAAAAGACTGAATACAACTAAATTTGTTTTCGCCGCCATTTTATCAGCCGTGTTATTTGGTTGTGCGACTCAACCTACTGAAAATAAACAGGCTATTGATAGCTCAATGGCATCCGTTGAACAAACAGCTAATGTTTATTTATCTGCAGCTAGCAATGCTCAGCAGCCACAAATACGTGACCGCTATTTGTTACTTGCCGCACATGCTTATATCAATGATGGCAATTTTGTTGCTGCAAACAAGCTTTTGACCTCAATGAAAGCCGATTTGCAAAGTGATTCAAGCATTCAGGCTGAGTATATTTACCTTTCTGCGCGGGTGGCTGAAAACACCAGTTCAGATGCCGATGCCTTAGCGATTTTACGCTATCCTAGCCAGTGGAAATTACCTCAATGGCAAAGAGTCACCTATCATCAATATAAAGCCCGCTTATATAATCAAACTAAGCAGCCGATTGATGAGCTTAGACAATTAAGTTTACTCAGTTTATATCTTCCGCAGCAGCAAGCCTTTGAAGTGAATGACACCATTTGGCGCACGCTACAACCACTGCATGAAGAAACCATTAAAAGCTTTATGGGTGATCGCAGCAATCCCACTTTTTCAGGCTGGTTGCAGCTAGCCTACATTGCCAAACATTATGCGGTTGACCCTTCACAGTTAGTTCGTTACTTAGGTGAGTGGCAACAAGCCAACCCTAATCACCCTGGCGCTGCAAAACTGCCATCAGATTTAGAACAAGCCTTAAATGCCAAACCTTTTAAACCACAAAATATTGCGGTGTTATTGCCGTTAACAGGCCGACGAGCCAGTGTTGCAGAACCCATTAGACAAGGTTTAATTGCCAGCTATATGGCGGCATTTGAAGACAATGTTGAGCTTAATTTCTTTGACACTAACCTTGGGGTTGAGCAAGCTTATCAAGCTGCTATTGCTGCTGGTGCTGAATTTGTGATTGGGCCGCTATTGCCTTCCGCGGTTGAAGAGCTACAAGCACTTAATGAGCAAGATTTACTCACCGTGCCGCAGCTGTATTTAAATCAAACCGACAGCTTTACCCCAAAAAATGATCAGTTTTACTTTTCATTATCGCCAGCACAAGAAGCTAGTGATGCTGCGCAAAAACTCTATGAAGATGGCATAACGCTACCGTTATTGTTAGTCAGTAATGACTCCACGGGTAAACGTATGGCTGAAAGCTTTAATGAAAAGTGGCTTGAGTTAACTGAAGACAATGCCGAAGTCCACTTTTATGATCGCGGCGATCAGATGAAGCTTACTGTGCAAGAAGCCTTAGGTGTTAAAGACAGCCAGGCACGTATTGCTAGAATAAAAGAGCTGATTGGCAACAATATTGAAGCTGACTTTCGCTCGCGTCGTGATATTGATGCCATTTACATGATCTCAGCCGCAAAAGATTTAGTGCTATTAAAGCCGTTTCTTGACGTCAATTTTAGTGTATTTTCCGATCCGGTTGCTCTGTATACCACCAGCCGCAGCCGTTTAAGTGGCAGCTCGACTCAATCAGCTCAAGAGCTTAATAACCTGATGATCAGCGATATCCCTTGGTTAATGGGCACTAATACTGAAACCACCATGGTCAAAAAACTCTGGAGCAATTGGAATAACAGCCAAAAGCGTTTATACATCATGGGTTATGACGCTCTTGATTTAGTCAATCGTTTAGCGCAAATGCGCGCCTTTCCTGGCTACCAGTTTAATGGCCGAAGTGGCGCATTATCGGTGGATGAAAATGGCGTGATTGAGCGTAAACTCAGTTGGGGCAAATACCAACGAGGCCAGCTGCGCCCATTATGATGTCGTCAACGGTAGGTCAAGGCCAACAGGCTGAATTAACCGCACGCACTTACCTTGAGCAACAAGGCTTACAGTTTGTCGCCCAAAATCAGCGTTACCGCTTTGGTGAAATTGATTTAATCATGCGCGACCAACAAACTTGGGTATTTGTTGAGGTAAAATTTCGCTCATCAACCCAATTTGGCGGCGCACTCACCGCCCTGTCTGCAGCACAGATCTCTCGCATCAGAAAAGCAGCTCAGCAGTATATACAAACCCATAAAATCAATGCCCCATGCCGTTTTGATATGGTTGCCATTAACACAACCGACATTCAATGGCTTCAGGGGTGTTTTTAAACGACTATTTTTAGCTATAATGCTGCTCAATTAACGATATAAAGCATGCTAGCGACACTTTACCTTGTAAGGATTTAACCCATGTTAGAACGTATTAAAGATAGCTTTACAGAGTCAATTCAAACCAAGATTGATGCTGCTGAAGCATTACCAGAGTCGATTGAGAAAGCGGCTGAAATGATGGTGCAATGTCTTTTAAGTGGTAACAAGATCCTAGCCTGTGGTAATGGTGGCAGTGCTGGCGACGCGCAGCATTTCTCTGCCGAGTTATTAAACCGCTATGAAATTGAGCGTCCACCGTTACCAGCAATCGCGTTAAGCTGTGATACCTCAACCATTACTGCTATTGCTAACGATTACAGCTATGACGAAATTTACTCAAAGCAAATCATGGCACTGGGTCAACCTGGTGATATTTTATTAGCGATTTCAACCAGCGGTAACTCAGGTAACATCATTAAAGCCATGGAAGCAGCATTAAGCCGTGACATGACTATTGTGGCATTAACCGGTAAAGACGGCGGCGCGATGGCGGGCTTGATGAGCGCTGGCGATGTTGAAGTGCGAGTGCCTTCTAATGTCACTGCACGTATTCAAGAGGTTCACTTATTAGCGATTCACTGCTTATGTGACAATATTGACCGCACTCTGTTCCCACAGGACGAGCAAGCATGATAAAAACGGCTCTTGTCATAGCAATACTTTTCCTGCTTCAAGGCTGCGCTGGCGTTGTCATGGTTGGTGCTGTTGGCGGAGCCAAAATGGTCAATGATGAGCGTAGTATGTCTACGCAAATCAGTGACACCAATGCTGATTTTGAAATCACCAGTGCTCTGGCAAAACATGAAGACATCCATAACCAGACCAATATTACCGGTGTGGTATTAAACAGTAATGTATTGATGATTGGCCAATCTCCTAACTCAATGTTGCGTGATAAAGCCATTAAAACGGTGCAAGAGTTGGAAATTGGCGGCAAGTTACATAATCAAATTCGTATTGGCAACCCTACCTCATTTACCACTCGCAGCAACGACACTTGGGTAACAACCAAGGTGAAAACTCGGATGCTAAATGAGAAGGCTTTGGATGTGACCCGAGTTAAAGTGATCACGGAAAACGGCGAGGTATTTTTACTGGGGTTAATCGATCGCGAACAAGCAGATATTGCAGTTGATATCGCCCGTAATACCTCAGGGGTGCGTAAAGTCATTAAAGTGTTTGAGTATGTCGATAAAGATAATTAAGCGCTTTTAATAGGCCTTTAGCGCCAACTAAAAAGCCAGCTTAATGCTGGCTTTTTAGTCTTTAAAAAACAGATACTACACAATCATACCGATTTTTTCGTAGACCTTTTTGATCGTCTCTTCTGCACGAGCTTGGGCTTTTTCAGCACCGGCTTTAAATACTGCATTAAGATAATCTTCATCGGCTCTAATCTCACGGTAGCGCTCTTGAAGTGGCTCAAGCATAGCGACAACCGCTTCACCGGTAGCAACTTTTAAGTGACCGTACATTTTGCCTTCAAAGTCTTTTTCAATTGACTCGATTGACTGACCATTACACCCTGACATCAAGCTTAATAAGTTTGACACGCCGGGTTTCTCTTCAACGTCAAAACGCACCACTGGCGGCTCTTGGCTGTCAGTCATGGCTTTTTTCACTTTCTTCATAATCGCTTTAGGATCATCAAGTAAACCAATAACATTGTTACGGTTTTCATCCGACTTTGACATTTTCTTAGTCGGCTCTTGCAGTGACATGACTTTCGCGCCCGTTGGCGGAATAAACGGCTCTGGCACGACAAATGTCTCACCATAGGCATTGTTAAAGCGGGTCGCGATATCACGGGTTAGCTCTAAGTGCTGTTTTTGATCTTGACCAACAGGTACTTCGTTAGCTTGATATAGCAAGATATCAGCAGCCATTAATACTGGGTAATCAAACAAGCCAACATTGATGTTGTTTGCATGCTTTTGCGACTTATCTTTAAACTGGGTCATACGGCTTAGCTCACCCATTTGGGTGTAACAGTTTAACGCCCAGCTTAGCTGTGTATGCTGCGGAACTTGAGATTGTAAAAATACCGTGCTTTTTTCAGGGTCGATACCGCATGCAAGGTAAATAGCCAAGGTATCTAAACAGGCTTCGCGCAGTTTGGCAGGGTCTTGTCTTACGGTAATTGCATGTAAATCAACTACGCAATAAATACAGTCGTGGCTATCTTGCATGTTAACCCATTGACGAAGTGCGCCCATGTAGTTACCAATACTCAGCTCACCTGATGGTTGAGCACCACTAAACACGATAGGTTTTGCAGTCATTCGTTTATTGCTCCATTGATGTTGCATTCATTTCAGCGGACAAATTCAGTAGCGCTAAAATTTCATTAAATTGTTCACATACTGCCGTTGGGCTGCTCAGGGCGATATCTTCGCCGTAGTTGTAGCCATAGGTCAAGCCTATTGAGCTTAGTCCGGCCGATTTAGCGGCGAGTATGTCATTTTTTGAGTCACCCACCATAAGTAGTTGCGTTGTCTCAAGTTGCCATTGCTGCAATATATGGGTTAATGGCAATGGATCGGGTTTCATTTTTTCTAAAGAATCGCCACCAAGTACTAGCTCGAAAAACTCACTGATGCCAAAAGATTCAAGTAACGGTGTGGTAAATTTGTACGGCTTGTTAGTCACAATTGCCATTTTATAACCCGCAGCTTTTATCTGCTTCAACGTGCTTAACACGCTTGGGTACAAGCTACTGTGTTTTTCTAAATGAAGCCCATAGTGGTGCATAAACCTTGGCATAACTTGATCTAATTGAGCGTCAATGACCTGTGCATCAGCCACTTGTGGTTGAGCAAACATTAAAGCGCGGCGCATTAACATATTGGCACCATTGCCAACCCAGCTTCTAACTTGGGCTTCTTGTGCGTTAGCTAATGATAACTCTGTTAGTGTTGCATTCGTTGCCGCGGCTAAATCAGGAACACTATCAATCAGCGTTCCATCTAAATCAAAAGCGATGGCTTTAATATTAGAAAATACTGTCATAATTAGGCTTCAACTTTTGCTAGTTCATCGCGCATTTGATCAACAACCACTTTGTAATCAGGCTGGTTGAAAATAGCAGATCCTGCGACAAACATATCAGCGCCTGCAGCAGCGATTTCAGCAATATTATCGACTTTTACGCCGCCATCGACTTCTAAACGGATGTCGTAACCGCTAGCATCAATAATGTCACGTACTTGCTTAAGCTTAGTTAGTGTTGATGGGATAAATGACTGCCCACCAAAACCAGGGTTTACTGACATTAATAAAATCACATCCAATTTGTCCATCACATGGTCAAGGTAATGTAATGGCGTGCCAGGATTAAACACTAAGCCTGCCTTACAGCCTGATTCTTTGATCAGCTGTAGGCTGCGATCAAGATGTTCTGTGGCTTCTGGGTGGAAAGTAATGATTGATGCGCCCGCTTTAGCAAAATCAGGAATTAGACTATCAACAGGTTTAACCATTAAATGTACATCAATATCAGCGGTAATGCCGTAGTCGCGCAACGCTTTGCATACCATTGGGCCAATGGTTAAATTAGGCACATAATGATTATCCATAACATCGAAATGAACAACGTCAGCACCGGCATCTAAAACGGCTTTAACATCATCACCTAAACGGGCGAAATCGGCAGATAAAATAGATGGGGCAATCAAAAATGGACGCATAGTCTTCTCGAGGCGGTTATAAGTGACAGTATTTTACCCTCTGTAGAGAAATCGCTCTAGTCTCAATCGCTAATAAAACTTTTTCAACAGCAAGAAATGTAAATTTTAATCCAATGTCGATATTAAGTTGATCTAGATCACATATGATAGCTGTTCAATATCTAAACAAACTTGCTATAATGCGATACAAGTCACTGTGTATTATGAACCATCTTCTGCTAGGCAACGTATATGCCGGTGAAGATAGATGATTAAACCCTTTTGAATAATTTCTGAAAGTATAAGACAAGGATAGCCCTTATGATGTGCCGTCAGCTAAAAATGAGTACTAAGCAAACAGGTAAAGTTACATTAAAACCTGCGGTTAGCTTATTTTCGACTAGCGCATTAATCCTTGTTGCCTACTTTGCCATGTCAGAAACTGAGCCGGCCTTGCAAGCTCAGCAATGTGATTGCTCTGACGATGTTACCTATAACGCGAGTTTACCCAGTAGCCATCCGACTAACCGCTGTGCAGTTGATTCAGATAATGTCAGTTGGGGAAGTTGGGTAACAGGTAATAGCCGCTCAAGTCAGTTTCACTTTTTAGATTTATTGGAGTTACTGCATAGTAACGACAACAATAAACCAATAAGTGATATGCCAACTAATAATCCGAACGCACTTTAATGTCTATTTGGCAGGTATTTACCAGCACTATAGCCGCATTTTTTGGGGTGCAAACCGAAGATAATCGCCAACGTGATTTTAAGCAAAGTCGTTCACCCTTACCCTTCATCTTTATGGGCATTGCTCTGGCAGTGCTGATGGTTTTATCGCTAATATTGATAGTTAAACAGGTACTAAGCTAAGCCACTATTTATAGGTGAAGCCTTAGCTTAACTCGATATTTAATCAATAACGTCTTGATAATGATGATCATATAACGCCATCACTTCAGCGACTTTCTTACGTGAATTACCCTTTTGACTAATATTGCGCTGTACGTCTATTGAGGCCATTTTTGCGCCACGATATAGCTCTCGAGTCAGTGGAATATCATGATTACTGATCAGTACCGGGATATCGCGCTCAAGTGCAGTGTGACGAGATTTTCTCGCTAATAGCGCTTGGTCGTCAAGACTAAAACCTGGGCCTGCATAGGTGGTAAAACTTGCTGTAGTTGATAGCGGTGCATAAGGTGGATCGCAATAAATGACATCACCTGCTTTTGACATATCAAATGCTTGCTCGTAACCCACACACTCAAAAATTGCTTTTTGAGCTTTTTCAGAAAAGTAACGCAGTTCTTTTTCAGGAAAATAAGGCTTTTTGTAAGAACCAAACGGGACATTAAAGCCGCCTTTACGGTTATAACGGCATAAACCATTAAAACCATGACGATTCATATACAAGAAATAAACCGAGCGTAAAAACGGATCTTGAGTTTGGTTAAACTCTTCTCGCACTCGGTAATACTGCTCTTTCACGTTCATCTCTGGGACAAACATAGCCTTTGCCGCAGCAATGTATTTCTCAGGCTGGTTTTTAACAATATTATAGAGGTTAATGAGATCGTGATTAATATCGCATAGCAGATATGAGTCGTAGTCAGTATTGAGAAACACTGATCCCGCACCAACAAAAGGCTCAACTAGCCTTTCACCTTGAGGTAAATGTTTTGCTAGCTCATCAACGAGTTTAAATTTTCCACCCGCCCATTTAAGAAAGGCTCTATGCTTTTTAGTCATGAATACCATTTACTAGCAAAATTAAAGCAGATGATTGTACTCTTTTTATTGAGAATAATCATTGCTGATTTAAGGGCTTTAACTAATTAATTTGAACTAAGTTGATAACCTTGAAGATCGCTGAATTTTCGAACCCAAGGGGCACTTAAACCGAGTTCGGCTTGTAATTTAAGCGCTTTATCTTGTGCTTGGCTGGCGTTATTAAACTGCCCAAATAAGACAACATGACGTTTATTATAATTAGCACGAATTACAGCGGTTTCATTATCTAATTTTAGCAAGATACTGTTAAGTGATTTGGGGTCGATAACGCTGGCCAGTTGCAATGTGTAACCCGCTCGGTATTGCAGCTCGGCTAACGCTTCATTGGCAGTGGCATTATCGTCAGTATTGCTCAGCGCTGCACTGTTATCAGTAAGCTGTAGTTTATCTGTTTCAATAATGACTAATGTCTCATCAACTTCAGCAGTATCAATATCTTCATTTACCACTAACTCAGCTGCTATTAATTCACCAGCTACTAATTCACCAACCACTAATTCACCAACCACTAATTCACCAGCCACTAATTCACCAGCTACAGTATCAACGCTCTGGTAATCCAGTTGAGTGTTTGCAGCTTCAATTTCAACTGCGCCACTTTTTGTAGTGCTGGTTAATATTTGCTGCTCAGTAAGTAGCTGTAAAACAAGATTTGTTGGCTCATGAGCCGCAATTAAAGATTGCTGAGATGGAAAATGTAATTGTAACCAAGGCAATAATAAGCTTTGGCCATAATGATAGTTTGCCCATTGCGCTGCAGATCCTGGCGCTTGGTAAGCCCTAAAGTTAACTTGGTTTGCTTCAATAGATTCTGCTGCGGGTTCGTTATAAAAAAAACCGACAATCCCTAGGGTTAGGCATAGCAGTAAGCTGATCACTGCTAACGGAAAATATTTTGGCCAGCGTTTTGGCTCTTCAACCTTATCCTCAAGCGCAAGCTTAAGTAACTCAATCACTTCGGTAGGAGTACCCGTTTGTTTTTCAATTTGCGATTGAATTATTTCGCGAGGTATAAATGGCGTTTTATTACTTCTAACTAATAAAGTGCGATATAGGCCTTCGCGTTCAGCTAAGGATAATGGCTCTACCTCAACATGAAGCAATAAATCCTTCATGGTTTTAGTTAATTCATTAAACTCTGCAAATGATTCAGTGGTGACGGTAAAAGTCAGTGACACTGGTTTATCCGCACAACGGATTTGAGTCAGCACTATACATTCTGCCCATAATTCTTTAGGCAGCAAATGCGCATCATCAATAATGATATGCAGCGGTTTGCTTAAACTAGATTGTATGCGAATTAAGGTATCTGATAGCGGTAAGGTATCATCAAAAATAGGTGATGAAATCAGTTGGATCAGTATTTTACGCCGAATTTCAGCACTATCAGCGTGCATTGGGCAGATAACCAACGCAGAGTTGTAGTTATCAAGCTCGCTCGCCAATGCTGTCACTAAGGTGGTTTTACCTGATCCTTTAGCGCCGCTGACTAATACTAGCTGCTCACTATAGCTGGCAATATGTTGTAGCCGCTGAACTAAAGCTTCTTGGGAAGGTAATAAAAGCGTTTGTTGTATGTCCACAGATCCACCATTAGACAAAAAGCTTAAACTTGGCTAATGACGTCGGCTAATAAAGACTCTTCAACATCAGAGAATACATCAGCAGAGCCTATTGAGGTGGGTAAGACTAATCGAATTTGACCCGCGAGAACTTTTTTATCTCGCTGCATATGCTTAATAAAGTCAGCAAAGTTCATTGACTCTGGTGAGCTTATCGGTAAATCAAACGCCAACATCAAACGAGTAATTCTATCGACATCTTTTTGTTCAATTAGACCTAACTTTTGCGATGTCACCGCCGCCATAATGGTTCCGGTAGCAACAGCTTCACCATGTAACCACACACCGTAGCCCATTTCAGCTTCGATAGCATGGCCAAAAGTATGGCCTAAATTTAGTAATGCTCGTACACCACGTTCTGTTTCATCTTGGGTAACAACATCAGCTTTTATCTGGCAGCATTTAGCAATCGCGTAGCTTAATGCTTCGGTATTCAATGCTTTTAATGGGTCAACATTTTGCTCTAACCAGCTAAAAAATTCGCCATCCCAGATCACGCCATATTTAATGACTTCAGCCATCCCTGCAGCAAACTCTTTTGCAGGTAATGTCGATAAGCAATCGGTGTCAATTAATACCAGTTGTGGCTGATAAAAAGCCCCAATCATATTTTTACCAAGCGGATGGTTTACTGCGGTTTTACCACCAACAGAAGAGTCCACTTGAGATAATAAGGTGGTTGGAATTTGAATAAACTCAACGCCCCGCTGATAGCAAGATGCAGCAAAGCCGGCCATGTCACCAACGACACCGCCACCTAGTGCTACGATTACACAATCACGGGCATAATTATTTTCTAACAGTGCAGAAAAAATTAAATTTAAGTGAGTTAAATCTTTATATTGTTCACCATCCGGCAAAACAACCACACCTATATCACTACAAGATGCCATAGCCTGCTGCGCTTGTTGCAAGTACAGCGGAGCAATGGTGTCGTTAGTGACAATAAGTGCTTTTTTACCGGAAAGGTAATCGGTGAGATAAGCGCTTTGTTGCAATAAATTCTGGCCAATATAAATGGGATAACTTCTTACACCTAATTCAACCTGAACTTGTTGCATAAACCTACCTAAAAACCGAGTTGCTCAATAATTTGATTTGCGACAATCTTTGCGCTTTGTTCATCAGTCTTAACAATTACGTCTGCAATCTCTTCATACAAAGGATTACGAACGTCAGCAAGATCTTCAAGTACTTCACGTGGATCATCTACCTGAAGTAAAGGTCGACGTTTATCACGTTGAGTACGAGCCACTTGCTTATCAATTGTTGTCTCAAGGTATACAACGATACCGCGAGCCGACAGATGATTACGAATGTCTTTGCTTTGTACAGATCCGCCGCCAGTAGCTAGGACAATGCCCTGCTTTTCCGAAAGGTCGGCGATGACTTGAGCTTCACGTCGACGAAAACCTTCTTCGCCTTCAACGTCAAACACCCATGCAATATCTGCACCTGTGCGTTGCTCAATCTCGTGATCTGAGTCGTGGAAATCTAAATGCAGCAGTTGGGCTAAGTGACGACCAATTGTGCTTTTACCTGCGCCCATAGGGCCTACCAGAAAAATATTGCGTTTTTCAGCCATTGTATATACGTCTGAATCTTATATGAAAAGTATGCCTTATCGACTTAAACTCAAGCCGACCTATTATTTAACCTTGCTCTAATGAGACTTGACGAAGGATTATCTCAGTTATGCACCAGTTGTTGCAAGTGATGTGAGCGATTTATAGTGAGTTTATTAAAAATAAATAATTTAACCCTAGATTCAATGAGCTTAAAAAATGACGGTATGTTTAATGACCTTAATATAATCAAGCAATTAATTATTTTAAGGCAAAAAAATGCCAGCAATTAAGCTGGCATGATTATTTTTTCGCCGTTACAGTTTTTCAGTCACGATTTTCGGTGTCACGAATATCAATAACTCTTGACGTTCATTGGTATCTGAGGTGTTTCTGAATAAGAAGCCAACCAGAGGAATGTCACCTAATACTGGCACCTTGCTAACTCGACTGATTAAGTTCTGCTGGTAAATACCACCTAATACAATGGTTTCACCATTATCAACAAGCACCTGAGTACCAATGCGCTGAGTATCAATTGAAACCGCTTCACCTGTACCCGTTGAAACAACCTCACCACGGGTATCTTGAGTAATTTCTAAATCAAGAATGACACGGTCATCTGGGGTGATTTGAGGGGTGACTCGTAATGACAACACTGCTTTTTTAAATGACACAGTTGTCGCACCACTTGAGGCAGACTCCACATAAGGGATCTCTACACCTTGCTCGATATAGGCCGCTTTTTGGTTTGAAGTGGTAATACGAGGGCTAGCAATAATTTCGCCTTTGTTTTCTTGCTCTAACGCGCTTAGCTCTAAATCAAGTACGGTTCCATCAGCCATTTTTGCCACACTAAATGCAATACTGGCTGCATTAGAGGCCGAAGAGGGTAAGTTCACATTCAAGCGATCGCTTAGTGCAGGAATAACCCCAGCAACAATATCATTAGCGCCTTCAAGTGAACCTGACGTGCCTTTATTACCTTGTTGATCTGTGATACCCCAACGGATACCTAAATCTTCAGAGACGTTATCCTTAACTGTCACCATTCTGGCTTCAATTAATACTTGTTTAATCGGGATATCCAGTACTTCAACTAAACGATGAATGGTTTCTAAAGTATCTGCGGTATCTTTGACTAATAAAGTATTGGTACGTTCATCAACGGCAACGCTACCGCGATTTGACAATAAGCTTGAATCAGCACTTTTCATCAGCTCTGCAATATCAACAGCTTTAGCATAATTCACCTGAATATATTCAGAATAAAGCGGCGCTAGCTCTTTGACTTCTTGCTTATTAGCCAAATCTTGTCTTTCTCGAATAGCTAATTCTTCACTTGGGGCAACCATTAAGATATTGCCTTCAATACGCTTATCCAATCCTTTAGTTTGCAGAATTAAATCTAACGCTTGATCCCAAGGCACATCATCTAAACGTAGAGTGATATTGCCTTCTACGGTATCACTGGTGACCAAATTGAAATCATTATAATCAGCAATAATTTGCAGTACTGTTCTTACAGAAATATTCTGGAAGTTAAGCGACAAAGAACGGCCATTATATTTTTTATCATCTTTAGCAACGATGGCACGTTCTACTTTATTAATACTCACTTTGAACACATTACCGTCTTGCTTGTATGTGTAATCATAGTTGCCATCAACATCGACCATCAGACGGGCAGTTAAATCTTCTTTGAAGGTTTCAAAGCTGGTTACGGGTGTATTAAAGTCTTGTACATCCATCACATATAAAAGCTCGCTTTTAATGTCTGTGTTATACAATTTCACTTCTAATTTAGAGCCAACCTGAGCTACGTTGGCAGCAACAGAGCGATTAGCTAAATGAATTAATAAATCGCCACCACCATTTTTATTGCGGCGAAAATCAATAGTATCAATGCCATTTACAAATGGGTTATCAGCGCTATCAGGCCCAGATACAGTATCGTTAACCGTTAAACGGTAAGTATTACCTACCACTTTGCCTTGATAAGGTTTTACCTCAGCTAAATCAACAACGATGTTCAGTGCGCCATTTTGTTGAGAGGTTTTTAAACTCTCAACCCCAACTCTATCGATAGTAATATCGTCTTTATCGAGGCTTGAAATACTATCGTCAAAACTTAATAAAATTTGAGCAGGTGACGCCTTCAAGTCAACTTCAGGCTGAACAATGTCAGACTCGAACACCAATTCTAGTTCTAATTGATGGTCAACAATAGAATGATACTTTACATCCAATAATTTATTCGCAGCTAACGCGCTTGGTAATGCACCAAGCAACAACACAGCACCGAGTACGGTTCTGAACAGTGATATTTTTTTTGTCGATATGTGCATCGAGGCAGAAGATTTCATTATTCCCTCATCCTTCGCATTATTTGCCAGAAAGTTCTAAGTTGCTTGCTCTTTCAGCCCAGCAACCTGAACCATCAGGAATTAATTCTATAATTTCAATGTATTGCGGCGTGACTTCAGCTATTTTGCCATGGTAAAGTCCAAGATACTCACCGACACCCAAGCGATAAACATTGGTATCTGATGATTCAACTAAGGCCCAAACTGTGCCATCTTCACTTAACGTTCCGCGCATTTTTAAATTATCTATAGCATACGTTTCTAAGCGCCCTTTACGACGTTTCAAATCTGGCTGTAAACAATCTCTACTTGTGTCAATCACTTCCTCTGTGAGCTCTCGAGAAGGTGGAACAAAAGGACTTCGCATAAGCTCTGCTTGATAGGCAAAATGCTCAAACTTAGGTGTTTCTTTTAACGGAGGAATGCGAGCAACATGTTGAGATTTAGTCGTTGTTACAAACAACTCCAAATCACTTCTGTCACCAATACAACCTGTTAGCATTAGCATGATGAGTAATAAGGGTAAGAGTTTCATTTATTTCTTCCCCTTCTTATTCGCAGGTACTTTCGCACCTTCTTTAAATCGATAGGTTTTAGCTAAAATATCCATCGATAGACTACCTGAATCATCACGCTTAATGACAAAGTCATGCAAGCTGACAATGCGCGGCAATTTTGCGACACCGCTTACCATGCTGCCTAATTTATGATAATCACCTACAACTGACATTTTAATCGGGAATTCTAAGTAGAAATCACGTTCAATTTCAGTATCCCAATCTAAGCTATTAATCCGCAGTCCTGCATCTGTTGCTACGAATGTGGTGTCATCCAATAAACCTGGCATTTCATTTTCTGATGGCAACATTTTTAAAAGTTCTGCGAACTGAGCTTCCATTACCACAAGTTGCTCACGATACAGTTTTAAGTTTGCCGCCAAACGATATTTAGTTTGAAAATCTTCTTTTAGGGTTATTTCTTTTCTTTCTTCAGCATTAAGGACATCAATGGCATCGGAAATAAATAAATAATAACTGGCGCCAAGTACACAGATAGATAAAAAAGCAGCAAATACAATTTTAACTAATGCTGGCCAAGCACCAATATTTTCAAAATCAATATCATTAAACTGCTCTAAGTCAAGATTCATTGCTGACCTCCTTGGCTTGAGCCAGTATCGATTTGGTCATCAAAAATAGTCACTCTTAATCTAAACTTTTGCAATTGTCGTAAGTTTTCATTATGACTAACAATTGACTGCATGCTTGGGTCATTGAGGTATTGAGATGTTTTAACTTTTCTCATCATATTCGCGACGTTATTATTAGATTCACTGCGACCCTCAATCCACAACAAGCTACCTTTCTTTTCAATACTTGAAAGATAAATTCCTGGCGGCACAATTCTAACCAGCTCATCTAATACATGTGTTGGCAAATTACGTGATTGCTGGAGGTCTAGAATAATTTTAGTGCGACGTTCAATATCATCTTTACGCGCTTTAATTTTTCTTATTTCGGCAATTTGCGAGTCCAATAATGATATTTCAGACTGTAAATATGAATTTCTAGCACGTTGATCATCAGTAACGACTTCAATAAAACTCAATGCCAGAAATACAATTAAACAGGTCATTAAAAACACTAACGCTAATATACCGATAAAGTCTCGTTTGTGTTTTTCTCTGGCCTCTTCACGCCAAGGTAGTAAGTTTATGTTCGCCATTGAGCGTAACTCCTAAGCGCTAAACCACATGCAACCATATATTTACTGATACTAGGTTCTATTTGGTTTTTAATATCGTCATCAGCATGTAAACAACCTTGAAAAGGGTTAGCAACAATTGAATGCACCCCTAAGTCATTAGCCAATAACGTTGTCATACCTTCAAGTTTTGCAGTGCCACCACTTAAGACAATATAATCAACTTTATCTTTGCCATTGGCAGTGCAGTAAATTTGTAAGGTACGTTTTATTTGTTGTAATAATTGGGTTTGAAATGGAGATAACACCTCAAACATATAATTACGTGGTAGCTCGCCTGTGACTTTAGCATTTTCAGCTTCATCGTAAGGCATACCATAGAAAGAGAGAATTGATTGGGTAAATAACTCACCACCAAATGCTTGCTCACGAATAAATGTCGTTTCGCCATTTTCTACAACCGCAAACGTCGTCATATTGGCGCCAACATCCACTAGCACAACAGATTTTTCATTGGCCCCTTCTGGAAGTTGAGCCAGAATAAGTTCTGCTGAACGCCCTAAAGCATAAGCTTCAACGTCAACCACTTTGGTATCAAGCTCAATTGCATCAAGTGAATCCATTCTTGAATCAATGTTGTCAGTACGACAAGCACTTAATAACACATCTACCTTTGTTGGGTCGGTAGTGTTGGGATTAAGAGTTTCAAAGTCGATACTCACTTCATCAAGTGAATAAGGGATAAGATTGTCTGCTTCAATTTCAATTTGCGCTTCCATTTCTTCTTCATTTAATGAAGCGTCCATGTATATCACTTTTGTCATCACAGCAGAACCAGAAACAGACACGGCGGCAGAGTTAATACCTTTCGGTAGTCCACGTTTTATGTGTCTTAATGATTCAATAACAGCTTCAGAATCACGTATTTCATGATCAACTACAGCTCCTTTTCGCAAAGGAGCTGATATATAATTTTGAATTTTATATCCATCAGCAGTCTTACCCAGCAATATGGCTTTTATTTCATGGGATCCAATATCGATCCCCACCATTTGCGGAGCTTGACGCTTCCAAAATTTAGAAAGCATATTCCATCATCGCATTTATTATTTTATATTTTAAAATAGATTAGCACAAAATCAACTCGTTATAAGTATTTGTATAAAATGTTTCGACATTTTACAACCAGTTTTTTTTTGTTTTCATGTTTTTACTTCACCAAAAACCCTCCCGCTTATATACTAGAAGCCATATTGTCGAACTTTGGATTATTTTGGTGAAGTGGTTTAAACGAATACTTATTGCTATTTTTAGCTTAACTTTATTTGGTGTCGGCACCATTGTCGCTGCTTATTTCTACGTTTTACCAGAATTACCGGATGTAAACTCTCTTAAAACGGTCAAATTACAGACACCTTTAAGGATTTATAGCCAAGATGGTTTATTAATTTCTCAATTTGGTGAAAAACGGCGAGTACCGGTTGAATATGAAGATGTGCCTCAACAATTAATTAATGCGGTATTAGATACTGAGGATGCACGTTTCTTTGAACATCAGGGTATCGATCCTATTGGTATTATTCGCGCAGCCGTTATTTTGGTCACTACTGGCAAAAAAAGCCAAGGTGCCAGTACCATTACTCAGCAAGTGGCTCGAGGCTTTTTCTTATCCCGTGAAAAAACCTATATCCGTAAAACGAAAGAAATTTTTCTGGCGCTAAAAATTGAAAAAGCCTTATCTAAAGAAGAAATTCTCACATTATATTTAAACCGCTCATTTTTAGGTAACCGTGCCTATGGTGTCGGCGCTGCTGCCCAAGTGTATTACGGCAAAGATTTAGACCAACTTTCTCTGCCAGAAATGGCCATGATTGCAGGCTTACCTCAAGCGCCTTCTGCTGCAAACCCAATTCGCAATCCAAATCGTGCCATGACTCGCCGTAACTGGGTTCTAGGCCGCATGTTGGAAAAACGTAATATCACCGAGGCCCAATACCAAGAAGCCATAAATGCCCCTATAACCGCGAAATACCATGGCGCAGAAATAGATCTATATGCACCTTACGTTTCTGAAATGGCACGTGATTATATGGTGAATAAGTATGGTGAAGAAGACGCCTATACTAATGGTTATAACGTTTACACCACCATTTCATCGGATCTGCAATTAAAAGCCCAAAGCGCCCTGCGCGATAATGTGTTCGCTTATGATCAGCGTCATGGCTACCGTGGTGCAATTAGCACCTTGTGGACTGATACACCTCTGGCCACCAGCGACATTATAGAAAACCTTAAAAAGACCTCTGCAGTACAAGGTATTATTCCAGCGGCTGTCATGTCAGTTAGTGAGCAACAAGCAACTTTACTGAATACTAAAGGCGAAGAAGTTGTCATCCAGTGGAACGGCCTGAAATGGGCTCGCAAATTTATTAGCGATCGCCGTCAAGGTAAGCCGCCTAAAACGGCAGCTGATATTTTAACTGTCGGTGAAAAGGTATGGATTAGAGATAATGGCGAGTTTTGGCAATTGTCTCAAATCCCACAGGTTTCTAGCGCAACGGTATCTTTAGAACCAACTGATGGCGCGATTAAAACTTTAGTGGGCGGCTTTAGCTTTACTCAAAGCCAATATAACCGCGTCACTCAAGCTAAGCGTCAATTAGGCTCTAATATCAAACCGTTTATTTATGCTGCCGCGCTTGAAAAAGACTACACTCTGGCAACATTAATCAATAATGCGCCGATTAATAAGCCCGATACTCGTCAAGGTACCGCATGGCGACCAAAAAATTCACCTGATATTTATGGCGGCCCAACACGTTTACGCATTGGTTTAGCTCAGTCTATCAACGTAATGTCAGTTCGTACCATGCGTCATATTGGCTTAGATAACACCATAGATACCCTAGTTGACTTTGGTTTTGATCCTGCTGATTTACCACGAAATGAATCTGTCGCTTTAGGGTCTCCTTCAGTAACACCACTGCAAGTCGCCACCGCCTTTAATGTCTTTACTAATGGCGGCTATTTAGTTGAACCTTATTATATTAGTAAGGTTACTGACTCATATGACAATGTTATTGAAAAGGCGTCGCCTACACTGGCCTGCACCCCGGAAGTCAATGAGGTTGATGATGCGACTAATGAGACAACCAACAGTATTGATGACCCTTTTGCAGCAATGGCTAATGAGTTTGTTAGCTCACAACAAGCGCCAATTGAAACTGAAAACAGCTTAGACAATACACTGGCTAGTGCTGATATTAGCTCTACTATGAGTGATTCTGGTATTGCTGCTTGTGGAGATGAAAACGCGCGTTACGCTCCTAGGATCATTTCTGAGCAAACCGCCTTCTTGATCACTGAAGCCCTCAAAAGTGTAATCTGGGGTGGCGGCAATTGGAGTAAAGGCACTGGCTGGAATGGTACCGCTTGGCGAGCATCACGCTTGATAAAGCGTCGTGACATTGCTGGTAAAACCGGTACTACCAATGAATCCCGCGATACTTGGTTTAGTGGCTTTAACCCAACGCTGACCTCGACATTCTGGGTTGGTTTTGACGATCACAGCCGTAAACTTGGCAGAACCAGCTGGGTTGCCGATGGTCCTGAAAATCAAATATCAGGGGCTGAAGCTGGGGCAAAAACAGCAGGGCCTGGTTGGAATGACTTTATGAACCAAGCACTCACTGGCACAGAAGAAGTGGCGAGCATTCCACCTAAAGGAATTATTTCGGCGCGTATTGACTTAGCTAGTGGCAAATTAACCCGTAAAACAGATTACACTACTTCATTTGAATATTTTATCGAAGGCACTGAGCCGACTGAATATGCCACAGAAGAAGTTATTGAAGATGATCTGTTTATTGAAAATCCAGCAGATGATTTATTTCAATAAATAAATCCACCAGCGGTTAGTTTTAAAATAAATCTGCTGTTAATGAATTAAAAAAGTCCGCAGTGATTAATCGCTGCGGACTTTTTATTTAAGCCTAAAAGAAACAAATATAAACTAATAAGGCTGACACATTATTTAGCTATTAGCTTGTTTCTGGGCTAATGCATATTTTACTTGCGCTAACGAGGTACCGCCTAAAGCTTCACGTTTTGCTAAGCATGACTCAATCGTTAAGCACTCATAAACATCATCACTGATGATTGGGCTAAATTGCTGTAGCTCTGAAATAACAAAATCTTCTAGCGGAGTTTGCTTGGCAATGGCAGCCACGACCACTTCACCAACAACATGGTGCGCTTCTCTAAATGGCATACCTTTAGCAACTAGGTAATCAGCCAGCTCGGTAGAGTTTGCATAACCTTGCTGGGCTGCAGCTAAGGTTCTTTCACGGTTAACTTGCAGGCCACTTAATACTAATGCTGCCATTTCAAGACAAATAGACCAGCTATCCATTACATCAAATAAGCCTTCTTTGTCTTCTTGCATATCTTTGTTATAAGCAAGTGGCAATGCTTTCATGGTAGTAAGAATACCCATCAAACTGCCATAGACACGGCCTGTTTTGCCTCTGATTAACTCTAAAGCGTCAGGGTTTTTCTTCTGTGGCATTAATGATGAACCAGATGTCACTTCGTCATCAAGCTCAATGAAACCTGCTTCGCCACTGTTAAAGAAAATTAAATCTTCAGCCATACGGCTTAAATGCATCATGCTGATTGAAGCATCGCTACATAACTCAACAACATGGTCACGATCTGACACTGAATCTAAGCTATTTAAGGTTGGCGCTGCAAAACCTAATGATTGTGCAATCTGATGTCTGTCCATTGGATAAGCCGTTCCCGCAAGGGCGCCAGTGCCTAATGGACAAGTATCAGCACGCTTTAGTGCATCTTCTAAACGGCTAATATCACGCTCAAACATTTCTACGTAAGCTAAACACCAATGACCAAATAATACTGGCTGGGCTCTTTGTAGATGGGTATAGCCGGGCATCACAGCGTCAATTTCACGCTCAGCCAGTTTAACCAGTTCAGCTGAGAGCTTTTTCAGTAATGTAAGTGAGTGCTGACCTTCTTTTTTACACCATAGTTTTAAATCTGTGGCCACTTGGTCATTACGCGAACGCCCCGTATGCAGCTTTTTACCCAGGTCGCCCACTTTGGCAATTAAAGACTGTTCCACAAAACTGTGAATATCTTCAGCACCTGAGGCAATAATCAATTCTGGTTTGTCGGCTACTTCTGTAAGTAATTCATTTAATGCGCCATGCAATTGCTCACATTCTGCTTGAGTTAAAATACCCACTGAAGTGATTGCTGATGCCCATGCAATTGAGCCAATAATATCTTCTTCAATTAAACGATAATCTACTGGTAATGAGTCATTAAATAATTTAAATAATGCACTGCTTTCTTGACTGAATCTTCCGCCCCATAACGCCATGTCGATACCCTCTTTTAACTTATTCTATAAAAACGGGGCTATATGAGCCCCGTATCAATCTTAAATCACAGGAAATTTATTTCGTATTTAATGCTCTAATACGGCTTGATAAAGAGTAAAGGCGAATAAAGCCTGCTGCATCTTTTTGGTCATAAACGTTGTCGTCACCAAAGGTCGCGAACTCTTCTGAATATAAGCTATTTGGAGAGCGCTTTTTCACTACACTTGCTTTGCCTTTGTAAAGCTTAACGACCACTTCACCGTTAACTAATTGCGCTAAAGATTCTGACGCGGCAATTAACGAATTACATAATGGAGTGAACCAGCGTCCGTCATAAACAAGGTGAGCCATTTGTGCGCCAATTTGCTCACGCCACTCACGGCTTGTTTTATCAAGCACTAGCTCTTCGATTGCGCGCAGGCCTGCAAACATCACTGTTCCGCCTGGGGTTTCATAACAGCCACGAGACTTCATGCCTACTAAACGGTTTTCGGTAATATCGATACGACCAACACCGTGCGCTGCAGCTAATTCATTTAGCTTCATTAGTGCGTCGTATGGCGACAGTGCAACATCATCAACATGAGTAACACGGCCATTGGCAATGGTTAGCCCAACATACTCAGGGGTATTTGGCGCATCTTCTGGTGCCACTGTCATGGTCCATACTTCTTTGCTTGGCTCATTCCACGGATCTTCTAACTCACCGCCTTCATGAGAGATATGCCAAGCGTTGGCATCACGGCTATAAATCTTAGTCGCTGATGCTGTGGTTTCAATATTTCTTTCAGCAAGGTAATCAAGTAAGTCTTCACGGCTCACCATTGACCATTCACGCCAAGGGGCAATAACGGTTAAATCAGGTGCAAGTGCGGCAAAACAACCCTCGAAACGTACTTGATCATTACCTTTGCCGGTACAACCATGACATACCGCATCAGCGCCAACTTTACGGGCGACTTCTACTTGCGCCTTAGCAATAATAGGACGCGCCATTGAGGTGCCCAGTAAGTAGGTACCTTCATAGATAGCACCTGTTGCAATGGTCGGATAAATATAATCAGCCACCAGCTCTTCTTTTAAGTCGACGATGTAGCATTCTGAAGCACCTGATGCGATGGCTTTTTCATGTAAGCCTTCAAGTTCTTCTGCACCTTGACCAACATCGGCGCAAAAGGCGACAATTTCACAATTATCATAGGTTTCTTTTAGCCATGGGATAATCGCTGAGGTGTCTAATCCACCCGAGTAAGCTAAAACGACTTTTTTAATATTTGCTTGTGCTGTAAGTGACATGGTAATTCCTAACGTAATTCGTTTATAAAAGCTCGCTAACGCCAGCTGATGAAAATATGATTTATTAACCTAACAAAGTAACCAATACGGCGTTTTGTGCATGCATTCTGTTTTCAGCTTGCTGGAGGATAAGTGAACCTTCACCATCCACCACTTCTGCTGTTGCTTCCACTTCACGGTAAGCTGGCAAACAATGCATAAAGTAATTGGCACCCACCTTATTCATTAATTCACTATTAACTTGATAAGGCTTAAATTTCGCTTCAATTTCGGCCATTGAAGTATTGTCGCCCATTGAGATCCACGTATCTGTGTATATGGCATCTTGCGGGCCCATTTCACTCACATCCGAGGTCAAGATAAGCTTGCCACCATGTTTGGCAGCCAAGGCTTGTACTTCACAGACAATGTTGCCGTCAGGGAAGTGACCTGGCGGGCAAACTACAGTCATGGTCGCACCTAAGATAGCAGCTCCATACATCAAAGAGTGTGTCACATTGTTACCATCACCTAGGTAAGCTAATTTCACCTTGCTTACATCATCAAACTTCTCTGATAAGGTCAAAAAGTCTGCTAAGCCTTGGCAAGGATGATATAAATTACATAGCGCATTAATCACCGGAACTGATGCATGTTCAGCCAGACCGGCAATAGTTGTATGCGAAAAGGTTCTCGCCACAATCGCATCTGCCCAGCACGAAATGTTGGTCGCAAAATCAGAAACTGGTTCACGTTTGCCTAAGGCACCATTTTGTTGATCAAGATAAACTGAATGACCACCGAGCTTGTTAATACCGATATCAAAACTTACTCGAGTACGTAGTGATGGCTTTTCAAATAACATCACCACACTTTTGCCTGCCAGCGCTTGATTGTAATCAGCTGGATTTGCTTTAATTTTTTTTGCCAAAGCCAGTAAGTCTAATAGCTGGGTTTGCGACAAGTCTTTAAGTGATAATAAGTGTTCCATTAGCTTTGCTCCTAAGGCTGAATTTGAGTGCCAACGGATTGTCCGTTAGTTAATGCAATTAATTGTTGAGGTTGTTTCCATGAGGCGACCTGTACGGCTTTGCCCATCCATTGAGCGACCTCTAATGCCGCTTCAACTTTTACTTTCATGCCTTTTTCAATCACCCCTTGCTCCACAAGCGAGCTAATTTGTTGTTGATCTAATTGGGCAATTAACTCGCCTTTAGCATCAAGTACACCGGGTACGTCTGACAATAACACCAGCTGACCGGCAACGAGTTTAGCTAATGCGGTAGCGGCTTGATCGGCGTTGACATTCAACATATCGCCCGCTGGCGAAATCGCGATTGAACTGCAAATAGGTAACCAGTTTTGTGACAGTAAGTAATTTAAATAACTTGGATCATTAGGCGACACTTCACCCACTAAACCTAACTTTTCATGTTTAATTTTGGCATTGACGATATTGCCATCAGCCAAGCTCATCCCCACACTGACGATGCCAGCTTTAATTGCTGCGGCCTGTAAAATTTTATTCGATGTGCCCGCCAATGCGCCCACCACAATCGGGATCTGATCAGCAGGGGTAACACGTAAGCCCTCAAGCTTAATGGTTTGCTTGCCATTAGCTTCAAGCTGTTCATCGACCAAGCAACCACCGCCGTGAACAAAAATCACTTTCTGCCCTTGTTGCATCATTTCAGCAACTACTGACATTAACTCTGCCATGCCAGACTCTGATTGCAACAGCGCGCCACCTACTTTAAGTACGATAACAGGGTTGGTATTAGACATAATCAAGGCTCCTGTTATAGACCGAAGTGAATATTAATGCACTGCAGGCCTTGGCTTGCTGCGCCTTTCATTAAATTATCAATGGCGCTAGCAACCACTAGGTAATTGCTTTGCGGGTCAAACTTCCAGCCCACTATACAATTGGGTGTTAGCACCACATCATCGACTTTAGGAAATTGGTTATGCTTGACGCTCACCAGTGGCGAGTCATCATATACGCCATAAGCTTTAGCAATGTCAGCCTCTGTAGTACCCGCTTTAAGTTGCACGGTAATGGTGGCTAAAATACCACGCTTGAAATTACCTAAATGTGGGGTAAAGATAACTTCTTGACCCAGTTGGGTGGCAATTTCAGGTTGATGTCTATGCCCTAATACACCATAGGGCGTTAAGCTGACTTCACAAAAACTGGTATGCAATTGGGCTTTTCTGCCTGCGCCGGTCACGCCACTTACTGCGTTAATAACAGGGTAAGCATCAGTTAAAAAAGGTTTTAATGGTTTTAGCGCTGTGAGTGATGCCGTTGGATAACAACCTGGCACAGCAATCATTTTGCTATTAGCAATAGCTTCAGCGTTCCATTCTGCTAGGCCGTAAACCGCATCAGCCAGCACTGCTGCTTGAGTATGTTCAAAGCCATACCATTTAGGGTATTGGGCGGTATCAGCAAACCGATATGCGCCACTTAAATCAAATACTGCTAAACCTTGGTTATAAAAGAATGCGGCTAATTCCAAACTAACTGAATGCTCTGTTGCTAGTACCACGGCGTCAGCTTGATCAACGATGGCTTGTTTAGCTTCAGCCGATAACGGTGACAGAGGAATTTGAATGTGTTGATAACTCGGGTATAGATCTGCTAATAACCGGCCTTTATCTAGGCTGTTTTCAGAAACATATAAGCCTTGGATCGATAGTGATGCTTGCGCATCAATAAGAGCGGTGATTTGTGCTCCGGTATAACCACTAGCACCAATTATTGCGATTTTTTTCATTATGTTGTCATCTTTAAGTCAGTAAATTATTAATTTTTATTTGAAATATGAGCAGGGTGCTCGAGATTAAAACTATCGTCGAGAATAGTTTACCTTGGGATCTGTTACAGTGAATTGAATCGCAATTACATACATATCTATAGTTCTTAAATATTTATCAAGTTATGGTGAATTCCTTAGCTGTTTGCTAGACTAACATAAAACATTACTTATGCAATAATAATGAATGGTTATTTAATAAAATATTTATAAAAGGCCCTTATGAACTCACTACCAGAATTAAAAGATGCTTTTAAACAGTTGATTGCACTACCATCAATCAGTGCTTTAGAAGTAGAGCAAGATATGAGTAACCATGCAGTTATTGCACTGCTACAGTCTTGGTTTAGCGACATGGGCTTTGATTGCACAATTAGTACTGTCGCTGATAGCAGAGGTAAGCAAAACCTTGTCGCCACCATTGGTTCTGGCAAAGGCGGCTTGTTATTAGCTGGCCACACCGATACCGTTCCCTTTGATGAAGGTCGTTGGAGTCAAAGTCCGTTTGAATTAACTGAGAAAGACAATCGCTGGTATGGCCTAGGCACCTGCGATATGAAAGGCTTTTTTGCCTTGATCATGGAAGCGTTAAAAGACATCCCATTAACTGAATTGAAGCGTCCATTACATATTTTTGCCAGCGCCGATGAAGAAACGACCATGAATGGCGCTAAGGCCTTTGCTGAATCAACAGCTATCGCACCAGATTATGCCATTATCGGCGAGCCAACTAGTTTAAAGCCGGTGTATATGCATAAAGGCCATTTAGCCCAAGGTATTCGCGTTATTGGCCGTAGTGGTCATTCTTCAGATCCTGCTCGTGGGCTTAATGCCATCGAGATAATGCATCAAGTCACGGGTCAGTTAATAAAGCTTAAGCAACATTTAAGTGAAAACTACCGAGAAGATGCCTTCAGTGTCCCCTACCCAACCATGAACTTTGGCCATATTCACGGCGGCGATGCTGCCAACCGTATTTGTGGTTGCTGCGACTTACACCTTGATATTCGTCCACTGCCCGGTATTGAACTCGCGGATTTAGAGCTAATGGTCATTAACTATCTCGCGGATATTAATAAGCAGTATCCTGGCAGTATTGAAGTTCGCACCTTATACCCAGGCTCTGAGTCATTTGCAGGAAAAGCTGATAGCTATTGGACCAAGCTGGTTTCTAAGCTGGCTAATAGCCAAGCTGAAGTGGTCAATTATGCCACTGAAGCGCCTTATATAAATCAATTAGGCTGCCAAACCCTAGTACTTGGCCCTGGGAGTATTAATCAAGCCCATCAGCCCGATGAATATATTGGCCTTGAATATTTAACCCCTACGGTTGAGCTCATTAAAAAGCTGATTTATCAGGCTTGTATTAAATAACAACAAGCAGGTTAATGGCTTTTGAATTTATCTCATCAGCCATTGACCAAGCCGTTGTCGCTCGCTATTGTGCTAAAGCTTATGGAAAAATAGTCACCGCTTATTAAGTAACTTATGGAGTAATTATGGCAGATCAAACCGCCGATATGTATGCATCCTTGCGTTCTAATGTCAGCAACTTAGGACAAATTTTAGGTGATACTATGCGCGATCACCTTGGTGAAGGTTTTCTCGAAAAAGTCGAGCAAATTCGCATTCTGGCTAAAGAATCCCGCCAAGGAAATGCAGACTCACGCCAACAGATGCTCACTTTACTCAACTCACTTCCTGATGAAGAATTAGTCCCGTTTGCCAAAGCCTTTAACCAATTTCTTAATTTGGCCAACATTGCTGAGCAATTCCATACCATTAGTCGTAATTGTGATGAGCTTGTATGTACACCGGATCCCGTAGAGCAGCTACTTGGACGAATGCTTAACAGCAGCTCCGATGAACAAGAAGTCATTCATTGCCTTGAAAACCTCGATATCGATTTAGTACTCACAGCACATCCCACCGAGATTTCACGCCGCACCCTCATTCAAAAATACTCTGCAGTGGTTGATTGCCTGACAGAGCAAGAAAATCAGCAACTAACCGAGCGAGAAAGAGGCCAATCTCATTTACGCTTACGCCAGCTCATCGCACAAATATGGCATACCAATGAAATTCGTCATGACAGGCCAACCCCTGTTGATGAAGCTCGCTGGGGTTTAAGTACGATTGAAACATCATTATGGCAAGCAGTACCCGATTTCTTACGTCAGCTCAATGATCATGTCCAAGCTAAAACCGGTAAACAGATTTCAACAGATATATGCCCAGTACGTTTTTCTAGCTGGATGGGCGGAGACAGAGACGGCAATCCATTCGTTACCTCAGTCGTCACTCAAGAAGTATTACTACGAAATCGCCATGCTGCCGCACGCTTATACCTCAAAGATATCGTTAAGCTGATTAATGAATTATCAATGGAAGATGCCAGTGAAGAACTCATGGCATTATCCAATAACAGTAAAGAGCCCTACCGTGATGTGCTGCGAGATCTACGCAACAAGTTACGTAATACCATCGACTACTTAAATATCCGCCTTGAAGGCCAGCAAGTCGATATGACACCTGATGATATCATTTGGGAACTTGAAGACTTAAAGCAACCATTAGAGCTGCTTTATCGTAGTTTAATGTCATCCGGTATGCGCCTTATCGCCAACGGATTATTGTTAGATATTCTCCGCCGTATGGCCTGTTTTGGTATCCATATGCTCAGGCTGGATATCCGCCAAGATGCTGAACGTCACAGCGACGTCATTGCCGAGCTAACACGCTACTTAGGCCTTGGTGACTATGATCACTGGGATGAAAACGAAAAGCAGGCGTTTTTATTACGAGAGCTAACAGGTCGAAGACCGCTTATTCCAAGTACTTGGCAACCAACGGCTGACGTACAAGAAGTGCTTAACACCTGTAAACTGGTTGCAAGTCAACCAGCGACAGCACTGGGATCATATGTTATTTCAATGGCAAGTAAGCCATCAGATGTATTAGCGGTGCTGTTATTACTTAAAGAAAGTGGCTGCCAGCATCCAATGCGCGTAGTGCCATTGTTTGAAACATTAAGTGATTTAACCACAGCAGCTGATTGCATGACTCAACTGCTTAATATTGACTGGTATCGCGGTTACACCAAAGGCATGCAAGAGGTGATGATCGGCTATTCTGATTCAGCCAAAGATGCCGGCGTAATTGCTGCAGCATGGGCGCAATATCATGCCCAAGAGCAACTAGTAGCAGTATGTAAGAAAGCAGATGTAAAACTGATGTTGTTCCATGGTCGTGGTGGCTCAATTGGTCGTGGCGGCGGACCAGCTCATAAAGCAATTTTATCGCAACCTCCGGGGTCTGTGGATGGCCGAATCCGGGTCACCGAGCAAGGGGAGATGATCCGCTTTAAGTTCGGCCTACCTAAAGTGGCCGTTCAAAGCTTGGCTTTATATACCTCAGCAGTTATGGAGGCAACCTTACTGCCGCCACCAGAGCCTAAACAGCAATGGCGCGACTGTATGCAGCGCTTAGCAGATGATTCAGTTAAAGCCTATCGTGGCATCGTCCGTGAAGAGCCTGATTTTGTGGCTTACTTTCGCGCAGCGACACCTGAAGTTGAACTAGGTAAACTGCCATTAGGGAGTCGCCCAGCAAAACGTCGTGTCGATGGCGGCATTGAGAGTTTACGCGCAATCCCATGGATATTTGCCTGGTCTCAAAACCGCCTAATGCTACCAGCATGGCTAGGCGCAGGCGAAGCACTACAAGCCGCGTCACAAAGAGGTGAAGCTGATTTACTCATAGAAATGGAGCAACAATGGCCGTTCTTTGAAACCCGTGTTTCGATGCTTGAAATGGTATATATGAAAGCGGAGCCAAACCTTGCTAGTTATTACGATAGCTGCCTTGTCCCTGATGAGTTAAAACATTTGGGCATAAAGCTGCGCGCCAGCCTACAATTAGGTATTGATGAGGTATTGTCATTAACCCAATCAGAAGAGTTAATGGCGCATACGCCTTGGAACCGCGAGTCTGTTAAGTTACGTAACCCGTATATTGACCCACTCAACTTTTTACAAGCTGAATTACTCGCTCGTACCCGTAATGAAGAACAGGCATCTAAACAAGTTGAACTTGCACTGATGTTAACCATTGCTGGCGTCGCAGCAGGAATGAGAAACACTGGCTAATGCGCATACTTAAATGTGGTTTAGGTTTACTAATGCTATTACTGACTGGCTGCGCCGCTCAGTACAGCATTAGTGAGTCTGAAGTTGAAGATTACCTAAATAACGAGATGCATTATGAAGTCTCCCAAGGTAACCAAGTTTTTGGGCTTCAACTTAAACTCAATGATATGGAAGTAGAATTGGGCCACAAACCCAATACTATCGCGGTCACAGCCCAAACGAGAATGGCCGTTAAAAACCCTTTCAAATCTATAGAAGCAGATCTTGTGACAACATTTGAGGCTGAGCCTTGGTATGACGTTGAAACCAAAAGCATCTATTTAAAGAAGTTAGATTTGGTTGAGGTTAAATCCACCCCCGCAGATATTGAAAAAATGCTTTCATCAATCACTCCACAGTTAATGATGTTTCTTAGTACTTTTTTAGCATCACAACCTGTCTACGTGCTGGATGAAAATGATTCTAACCAAGCAATGATGGCCTCAATCACCAAAGAGATTGAAGTGCAAAAAGGCAAGATTGTCATTAAGTTTTAAAGCTTAATGATTCAACTGATACTAAAAAGAGTAGCAATATTATTGCTACTTTTTTTATATAAAGATAATACGCTCAATTACTTATCAAATCGTTTGATTGATGGGTAATCAACAATAACCGCTTCATCTAATAATGCCCTGCGTAACATGTCATAGGCAACAGCTGCGCTTAAAGTGCGCACCAAACTTCGTGATCGACTGGAGACTTTAATCATCTGACTATATACCGCATGCTTAGTCGCCAGCGCAATGGCCACTGTCCCAACAGGTTTTTCCTCTGAACCACCATCAGGCCCAGCGATACCACTGGTCGATAAAGCATAGTCACTATCTAAAACCTCTCTAGCGCCTTTAGCCATCGCCTCGACTGTTTGAATAGAAACCGCGCCGTAATCATCTAAAATTTGTGGGCTTACGCCTAATACTTTGACTTTCGACTCATTGCTATAGGTTACTAAACCATGATGCAAATATGATGAGCTACCTGCAAAATCAATTAACTGGCTTGTTACTAAGCCACCAGTACAAGACTCGGCAACACTTAAACTAAAACCAGATTGATATAAACATTGATGGATCTCTGCTGCAAGTGTGGGCTTGTCATCAGCGACCACTGCAGTACCGAGAATCGCTTTGACTGCTTGAGTTACGCTTTGAAGTTGACTAATTGCCTTATCGCCACGAGCAAATATTTTAATCTCAATATGTGGCATAGAAGAGCGGTAACCTAAGGTGACACCATCAGGCAAAGTTAAATCCGCTAGGCTATCAGCTAAAGAAGACTCCCCATGCCCTATGGTAAGCAGTTTTTTTAGCGAAGTGTTTTCACTAGCTTTAAATTCAGCCTTAATAAAAGGAATAAACTGCTCGGTGATCATGTGCTTTAATTCAAAAGGAACACCGGGAGTAAAAAATAACCACGCTTTATTTAACTTAACTCTAAAACCACATGCTGTGCCAACAGGATTATCAATCATTACTGCAGACTCAGGTAACCAAGCCTGTTTAAGGTTACTCTTGGCCATCACACGGTTGTTACGGGAAAACCATTCAATTAATTTCTCTCGCCATTCAACATTCTCAACTAAAGGCTCTCCCTTAGCTAACGCCATCGCTTCTGCTGACATATCATCACTGGTTGGCCCTAAACCGCCGTTAACAATAATCACATCGGCATGATGGCTTCTATCAATAAATGCTTGAACAAGATCATCTAAGCGATCACCAACAGTGATACGGTACTGCATTTCAATACCTAACTCCATCATGGTATTAGCAACCCAGGCAGCATTAGTATCTATAATCTGGCCAGATAGCACTTCTTCGCCAGTACAAATCATCTCTAGTTTCATTCTTATCCCTAAAAAGCCTGCCTTGAAAGAAACAACAAGCAAGATTAAATCCGCAAAATAACCTACAAGATAGCTTACCATCATGATAGCTGCATTACGTTACTGATATTTAATACTGTATTAGGTTGTTTTAAGTTCAACTTGTGTACTCAACAGCTTCTTAAGCGCAATATTGATTGAAGCTAGCGCCTTAAATCTCAAACACAATAAAGTCTGACTCTTAAGTAATTGGCTAATTATGCTATTTAGAAAGATTAGGCCGTTAACTTAAATCTGGTTATACATTGGCTTGCTGCCCACATCAATATTTAAAAGAACATGGCTAAATACTTCAACTATCAGGATTTGTTTTATTAACATCCCAAAACCTAAAAATCCCTAACTCGGTGAGGAAGGGATTATTGATAACTTTTGCTGTTACTTGTAAAAATAATAAAAATCAGGCTGGCTATGGTCCACTTTCACATAGACATTCACCCACGCTCACTGCTCACAATATTATCTAGCAGCTAATGACTCAAGCTATCACGGTCAGTGAGTTATTTTATTTTGCCCAAAACGAAAACAGCCCTGACTATTAAGTCAGGGCTTTATCGACTCTCTAATGAGAGACATTCGGAACTTAGCGAAGTTTATTTGCGGATAAATCCTCAGCGCTGCATGTCTGTATATATGTTGCTTTATAAACACAGACATTACAGCCTACTTTCACATGGCTTTCACATGGCATATGACGCTCAAATGACAAACACAAAAAAGCCCGTTACATCAGTAACGGGCTATCTGCTCTCTTTAAAAGAGAAATTAGGCGCTTGGCGATGACCTACTTTCACATGGGGAGACCCCACACTATCATCGGCGCGATTGCGTTTCACTACTGAGTTCGGGATGGGATCAGGTGGTACCACAATGCTATTGTCACCAAGCAAATTCTTGCTTTATCTACCGCAAATGCAGTAAATAATAATTCGGAAATCTGATAACTCTTTCGAGATTTTTTGA
>NZ_MPHK01000018.1 GCF_001957135.1 Shewanella sp. UCD-KL21
TGAAGTGCGAACTCAAAAAATCTCGAAAGAGTTATCAGATTTCCGAATTATTATTTACTGCATTTGCGGTAGATAAAGCAAGAATTTGCTTGGTGACAATAGCATTGTGGTACCACCTGATCCCATCCCGAACTCAGTAGTGAAACGCAATCGCGCCGATGATAGTGTGGGGTCTCCCCATGTGAAAGTAGGTCATCGCCAAGCGCCTAATTTCTCTTTTAAAGAGAGCAGATAGCCCGTTACTGATGTAACGGGCTTTTTTGTGTTTGTCATTTGAGCGTCATATGCCATGTGAAAGTCATGTGAAAGCCATGTGAAAGTAGGCTGTAATGTCTGTGTTTATAAAGCAACATATATACAGACATGCAGCGCTGAGGATTTATCCGCAAATAAACTTCGCTAAGTTCCGAATGTCTCTCATTAGAGAGTCGATAAAGCCCTGACTTAATAGTCAGGGCTGTTTTCGTTTTGGGCAAAATAAAATAACTCACTGACAGTGATAGCTTGAGTCATTAGCTGCTGAATATAATTACGTCAGGCAAGTGTGGGCAATGACCATATTAAAGTGGGGTTTACCTTTAGGCTCAATGGACAGAATAATGCTAAATTAGTGATAAGTCGGTGAACAACAGATTATTGTAAAGATAGCTCATCAAGTTTCGCCACAGAAAGTGTATTTCGCTAAGGTGCTACTGTGCAGAAGTTTTTACGTTGCTGGGGTTTATTGATGGCATATTTTAGATTAGCGGTTGTTGATCTGTGTCGTCTTTAGTATGTTATTAATGCGTCAAATATCTTATTAGCAATCAACGGTGTAGCCTTGTCTAAGCGACCTTTATTTTCACTATCATTTTTAGTGCCTTTTTTTATAAGCACCCTGTACTTTTTATTAGTCAGCGGGGAGTTTTACTATGAAAGAGAAGAGTTGCATTCTCAATTGGCGGCTAATGAATCTAAACACATTGAGAAAGAATTATATCGAATGACTCATGTCATTGAGTCGGCATTAGCTAATCAAGACACTTCAAGGATCGAACAAGAGGTTTCGCTTACTACCACAGATAGCAATATGATGGTTTACGTCATTTTAGATGCTTCTAGTCAAATTCGCTTCGCTAATCATGTCATTTGGCGTGACAGTAATGCCACTAATGTTATTGATGGTTATGTCAATGACGTCCATCAACAAGTAGTAAGCAATAAACGACCGCTGATCCAAACCAATTTAGAACGTGGCTCTATACAAGCATATTACCCTATCAATGCCTCAGATAAATATAGTTATTCTAGCGCGGTTGATGTGATTTATGTTGAGTACAATATCTCCTCATTGATGGCAGAGGCTGCTGACAGCCTTCAAAAACGCTTTATTTATATTTGGGCCATTGGTGGCGTCATTGTGCTCCTTTTTTGCTTAGGGTTATATTTAGTGCTAATTAAGCCTATTAGTTCTTTAACTAAAAATGCGCAAAATATTGTCGATGCTAACGAGAGTTCAACTAAGGTGGCTACTTTTGTCGATGAGTTATATTGGCTCAATAAGTCATTGGTTCAAGTAGGGCATCATTTAGCTGAAAGCAATCAACGACTGACTAATGCTGAGCAGCGTTGGTTATATTCTATCAATGCAGATCAACACGGTATTTGGGATTGGGATACGATATCCAATGGCGTCTTCTTATCAGATCACTGGAAAGAAATATTAGGTTATCAATCCGATGATATAGAAAGCTCCTATGAAGCCTGGGAAGCTTTGTTACATCCAGATGATAAGAAAGCAGTGGTAGCAGCACTTAATAATTATTTGCAAGGCAAAACTCGCCATTACGAAAGTGTTCACCGAATGCTAAATAAAGCGAATGATTACATTTGGGTGCTAGATAGAGGCCAAATTATCCAGTGGGATGAACTGGGTAAGCCAATAAGAGTCATAGGTTCGATAAACGATGTTTCCTCAGAACTTGAAAACCAACAGATTACTGTAGAAAGGCAAAGCCATGTTGGGGTGTCAGATATTATTGATCGGGAAGCGCTAGCTAACGAATTGTTTGACCTTCAAGCTTATGCACGTAAAAGTAATCAACATTGCAGCTTGTTAGTAATTAATCTAAGCAACATTAAGTTAGTCAATGAAGCATTAGGTGAGCAGCTCACTGATCGATTACTGATGCAGATTTCAGCAAGGCTTGCTGGCAGTTTTTCAAATAGCTGTTTGTTAAGTCGTCTAGGAGATGATGAATTTGTTATTGCAGCTAAAAATTTAGGTAAGAATTTAGAGCATGCCAATAAATGTGCGTTAGCGTTAGCAAGTGAAGTTCGCCAAGTGGTTGGCCGTAGTTTCAGCATATCTGGCCAAGATGTTTCAGTTTTTACTCAAATTGGAATGGTGGTTTTTGATGGCCAAGAATCTTTAGAACCGAGTCAGTTACTTTCTCGTGCAGATAAAGCTTTAGGCAAAGCCATTGAAAGTAAAACCAATAGCTGTGTGCTACATAGTTTACTGTTGGATGCTAGCCACAATGAACCCTTGAAATTACAACGGGACTTAAAGTTAGCGATTAAGGCTGGCCAGATCTCCTTGGTTTATCAGCCTGTAGTGGATATACATGGCAACACCGAAAGTGTTGAAGTATTGATGCGTTGGCATCATCCTCAGTTAGGTTTTATTAGCCCGAAGCAATTTATTCCAGTTGCAGAGCTTTCTAATACGATTTTTGAACTTGAATTATGGATGTTAAGTCAGGTTTGCTTATTTATAAAGAGCCTACAAGCTGTGAATTTAAATTGCCCGTGCTTTTCAATTAATGTGTCTTCGAGGCATTTTCATCAAGATATGTTTGTTGATGTGATCCTTAACAAGGTTGCAGAAAGAAGCGTTAATTTTAATTTAATCCAATTAGAGTTGTCGGAAGATATCTTTTCTATCAACCCTGTCACTGCAAAAAATAAAATTTTAAAACTACAGCGGGCCGGTGTTAGAGTCGCCATCGATGATTTTGGATCAGGTTTATGTCCGCTACATCGCTTTAATGGTATACATTTTGCGCAGGTTAAGCTGGCTACTGGCTATATTGATGATATTGTTAGTTCAAAAGAGGCGCGAAAGATATTCCGCTCACTTATCAATATGACCGAACAGTTAAATTACCCTGTCGTAGTAAAGCACATTGAAGATCGTCAGCAGTTGAGTTTACTGAGCGATCTTAATAGTAATTTGTTTCAAGGTTTTGTCATTAGTAGGCCGCTATCCCAACAAGACATTAAACACTTATTAGAATCAGAAATTACCCTGAGTGTGGTTTGGAAAGTACCATTTAGTTAGTTTAAGCTATAAGCGAACTAGACTGCCTAAACTTCGGCTCGCCATCAGGGTTTCTAAGCTGTTAATGGTGCTAATATTAATGGCACTAATTTCAATGAAGGTAAAATCAAGGGCGCTAGTATAAATGCTATTAATAGCTGCTAATTAGTATTGCTCAAGAAAAGCGAACATACTTGTTAGTGCTTGATTACGTACCTCATCGACTTCCATAAATATCTCATGCCGACTGCTGTGGATCCTTTGTAGCTGACATAAGTTATTTTCCGCTCTATCTTGGGCTGCATTATCCACAATGGTGTCTTCAGTTGCTTGCAAAATAAGAATAGGCTTGATACTCGTTGCGGCCACTTGGGTTGCGTTATCAGCAGCTGTTATGGCTTCTAATAGCCAGTTGTTTGTGGGCGAGCCTAACTGAATTTGTGGGTTCTGCTCAAACAGCGCGATAGAGGCTTGATAACGATTTTGGCTATGGGTTAGCTCATTGTCAGCAAAGCTGGTTGCATTATAGTTTTTACCACCAATAACATAGTTGGGTTCTTTGTCTGCAGTATAAGTATTTAGCAACTTGGCTAGAGAGCGAATAAAGCCTTTATTCATTGGCAAGTTGATGCCATACATGGGGGCTGAAAACACCGCAGCATTGAATGTGCTTGGGTATTGGCCCATATACAAAGTACCTATGGTTCCCCCCATTGAGTGGCCCACAAGATATAGAGCATCATGTGCTTGGGGCTGAACAATTTGCTCGATAAAAGCATGAAAGTCATCGATATAAGTCTGAAATTTATCAATATGACCTTGGTGGTTATTTTTTTGACTGCGTGATGACAAGCCTTGACCGCGATGATCGAGAATATACACGCTATAGCCTTGCTGATATATATTGAACATCAGCTCTTTATATTTTAAATAGCATTCAACCCTGCCACTACTGATGACAATTGCTTTATTGGTGGTTGTATTTTGAATAAAAGCATAGGCAATATCGGCATTGTCTTGACGTAGTTTGGCTTGCGTTACCGCTTGCCAAAATTGTTGCTGCTCATCATTATTAAGTTGTTGCTCTGACGAAAAAGACAAATCGATCACCTTAAGCTTTAAGAAATAGGACTAGGGTTAGGCTGGATGTAAACCTTGGCAGTGTAGCAAACAGTGATGCTGATGGGGAAGGTGGTTGTAGAGAGCTAAATGGCTATTTAGCTCTCTAATGAGTGCCTGTTATTCGTTTACTCGTTGCTGCTCGTTAATGAACTCGTCAACCATTTGCTCTAGGATCGCCATGGTAACGGAACCATTTTCTAGCAATGCGTCATGAAATAAACGGATGTCAAAGTCTTCGCCTAATGCAACTTCAGCTTTGTTACGTAAACGCTTGATGGTTAATTCACCGACTTTATATGACAGTGCTTGTCCTGGCCACGAAATATAACGGTCAATTTCGGTGGTGACATTGTGTAGTGATAATGCGGTGTTACTGGCCATAAACTCAATGGCCTGCTCACGGCTCCAACCTTTTGCGTGCATACCTGTATCGACCACCAAGCGTGCAGCTCGCCACATTTCATAGGTTAAGCGGCCAAAATTACTGTATGGGTCTTGGTAAAACCCGGCTTCTAATCCTAGATACTCTGAGTATAACCCCCAGCCTTCACCAAATGCCGAGATATAACTCAAGCGTCTAAAGTCGGGTAAGTCAGTTAGCTCTTTATTGAGTGAGATCTGTAAATGATGCCCTGGTACTGCTTCATGCAAGGTTAATGCTTCCATTTCATATAGCGGACGTTTATCAAGGGCGTATGTATTGACCCAGTAGTAGCCTGGCTCATCATCACGGTTTGAGCCTGAGTAACGTCCCGTAGTGTATTTAGGGGCGATTTCAGCCGGTACTGGTTTAATGCCGTAAGGGGTTCTAGGTAAGGTAGCGAAAAGTTTAGGCAAAGCAGCATCTGCTTTTTTAGCGATATAAGCAGCTTCTTTTAATAACTCTTCAGCTGTCTTTGGGTAAAACTGTGGGTCTGTGCGTAAGAAATGCAGAAACTCGGCAAAGCTGCCTTCGAATTTGACCTCTTTGATGACTTGTTCCATTTCAGCTTTGATTCGGGCGACCTCTGATAAGCCCAGTTGATGAACTTCATCGGTTGTCATGGCTAGGGTGGTGTAATAGGCCACGCGGTTTTGATAAAAAGCCTCGCCATTAGGTAGCTCTTTTGCTGCAATCGCAATACGGGCATTAGGAATATATTCTGCCGTCATAAAATCGAAAAAATCTTGATACAGTGGCAGCACTTTTTGCTCAACAGTATCTCGACCTTGCTGGGCTAATTGCCGTTTTTCAGACTCACTAAAGTGATCGGGAAATTGAGTAAAAGGTTTGTAATAACCACTGTCTTCAACAGGGACAATATAGGCACTAATACTTTGCTCAAAACCGGTTAAGGTCACTTTTGCTGGGGTAATACCACTGCTTAAGCCCTGTTTTAGCCAAAATGTTTGCTGGGCAAAATAAGTGGGTAAGGCATTAAGTTTGGCTAAATAATCTTGATAATCTTCAACACTATTAAAGCGCCCGTTAGCGATTGAGGCTATGTAAGCATGAAAACCGCTTTCGGCCGTTATCGGTAAGTAATGATCTTTAAAGGCATACATATCAACACTGTTTTGCAGTTGATACGCTAATAACTGCGCATTAATTTTATCGGTTTTTGACAGGGTAGCCGGATCAATTTGCTTTAATGATGCCAATAGCTTTTTTTGACGTAGGTTCTTTTGGGCTAAGGATTCAGGTGATAAATCAGCTAATTTATCAGCCTTTGATTTATCGCCTAAGGAATAGGCTAATGTCGGCGAGTAATCTAAATCTACTTGCCATGCACTATCAATGATTGATTTGAGGCTCATATTTTCTACTGCTGCAGTGGCTGTTTCTTTGACTTGAGCGGGCGTTTCCGCTTTTTGCGGCGCGCCTAAATAATACTGAGCTTTAGAACCTGAAGTCATTTTACAGCCAGAAATGGCAAGCATGATTAACGCTGGCAGTATGAGCTTTCGCATGGGAAATTCCTTTAAACGTTGGTAAAAAACAAATTTTGGCTAACTAAGCCACAACATAGCAATTCAATCATAGGCTCGCTAGTGAAATTCATCGACATAATTGTTACTGATTGCATAATTTCGTTGCTGCTAAGGTCGTATTTTTGTCGATGCGTGTTAAACTTTGCTTGCTGGGTGTTCATAAAATAAAAAACACATTTAGCTCAAAAATTTAATAGGGGGCAAAAATGATCAATACATCCATTCCACTGGTTGATTTGCATCGTCATTTAGACGGCAACGTGCGAGTCAAAACGATTTGGGAGCTTGGCCATCAACATGGTATTGAGCTACCGGCGGATTCATTGTCAGCGTTAGCGCCTTTTGTGCAGATCCAAGGTAAAGAAAATAGCTTAGTGGCTTTCTTAAAAAAACTTGATTGGATGGTGGGTGTATTAGCTGATTTAGATGCTGTAAAGCGTATAGCCTATGAAAATGTTGAAGATGTGGCGCTTTCTGGCCTTGATTATGCTGAATTACGCTTTAGCCCTTATTACATGGCAATGAACCACAATTTAGCCATTGAGGCTGTGGTTGAAGCGGTTATTGACGGCGTAAACGCGGGCATGAAAGATCATCAGGTCAAGGTTAACTTAATTGGTATTTTGTCGCGCTCATTTGGACAAGAGAAATGTCGCTTAGAGCTTGATGGCTTGTTAGCTCACCGAGATAGCTTGGTGGCAATGGATCTTGCTGGCGACGAGTTAGGCTTTCCTGGCGGCTTGTTTAACGAACACTTTAAACGTGTAAGAGATGCTGGCTTACAGATCACAGCCCACGCCGGTGAGGCTGCTGGCGCTGAAAGTATGTGGCAAGCGATTCAAGAGTTGGGGGCCACTCGAATTGGTCATGGCGTCAATGCCATACATGATCCTAAGTTGATGGAGTATTTAGTTAAGCATTCCATTGGCATAGAGTCGTGTCCTACCAGTAACTTACATACTTCGACAGTGGCTAATTATGATGCTCATCCATTTACGCAGTTTCTTGATGCAGGGGTCTTAATTGGTCTTAATACCGATGACCCTGGAGTGAGCGCGATTGATATCAAACATGAATATCGTATTGCTAAGTCAGCGCTGGGTTTATCGGATGCTCAGCTGACACAAGTGCAATGTAATGGCGTTGAAATGGCATTTTTATCAGACAGTGAACGCAAGGCGTTATATGCCTCAAAGCTGTAGTTAACTCACTGTTTAGCTAAAATCTAAGTCTCGATAAGCTACAAATAAACATAAAAAAACCGCTGATAATCAGCGGTTTTTTATTGGGTGATAGTAAAAACTAAATCACTCGAGAGAACTGTTGCTGACGTGCTTTTTGACGATAGTAGACATCAAAACACATACAGATATTACGGATCAACAGACGACCAGTAGGGCTAATGGTAAGCTTGCGATCTGTGATATCAACTAATTTATCATCAATGAAGGTTTGTAGCAGTTTTAAATCTTCAACAAAGTACTCTTCAAAATTAATATCAAATTGCTGTTCAATTTTGGCCAAATCGAGGTCGAAGTGACAAATCATTTGTTTAATCACTACCCGACGAATTTCATCGTCACGATTTAAGCTACAGCCTTTCCATAATGCGTGACCTTTTTCGTCAATCGACTCGTAGTATGGACGGATATCTTTTTGGTTTTGGGCATAACAATCGCCAATTTGGCTAATTGAAGACACACCTAAACCTAATAGGTCACATTCTTCCTGAGTGGTATAACCTTGGAAGTTACGATGAAGCTTACCGGCATTTTGAAGCTTTGAAAGCTCATCATCTGGCTTAGCGAAGTGATCCATACCAATGAACTGATAACCTGCACCGGTTAATGATTCAATGGTTTGATGCAACATATCGAGCTTTTGCTGTGGTGACGCCATATCTTCATCTTTAATTTTACGCTGTGCGGCAAAACGAGACGGTAAGTGCGCATAGTTAAAGATAGATAAACGATCAGGTGATAATTCAATCACACGCTTGATGGTTTCTGCAAAGGTTTCAGGGGTTTGGTGCGGTAGACCGTAGATTAAATCCGCGTTGGTCGATACAAAGCCCATGTCTTTTGCTTTAGCCATTAAGTCAAAAATAAACTGCTCATCTTGTTCGCGGTTTACGGCAACTTGTACTTTTTTATTGAAATCTTGTACACCAATAGAAATACGGTTAAAACCAGCTTCTTTTAAGGTATCAAGCATGGTTAATTCGATTTCACGAGGGTCGACTTCAATAGAGAACTCACCAACATCAGCAAAATTAAAATGGCTTTTAATCAGCTTTGATAAGGTTAAGATTTGCTCTGGGTTTAAGAATGTCGGTGTACCGCCACCCCAATGCATTTGGGTAACAGTGTAATTTTTGAATAACGGGGCACGCTTAACAATTTCACTTGCAAGGTATTCAATGTACTGGTCAGCTTTATGTGCATGACGAGTAATGACTTTATTACATCCGCAGTAATAACAAAGCTTGGCACAAAATGGGATGTGGATGTATAAAGACAGTTTGTCACTTTTACTGGTTTCAATCGCTGAAAGTAGGTTTTGCTCAGTAAAAGTATCGTCAAATTCTAAAGCCGTTGGATACGACGTATAGCGTGGACCACTGTAGTTATACTTTTCGATCATTGACTGATCCCAACTTATTTGTGTGGGCTGCTTCAAGGCGTGTCCTCCGGGTAAATTAGCAATGTACGAAGTATGCAAGTATCTTTAACAAATAACCTTGATCTACGTTGTAAATTTGAAATTTATCATTAGCAATTAGGTGCATTTTTGCAGGAAAAGTTAGCATTTAAGTAGATTTGTGGCATAGCTCACAGCCTCAATATTCATGTTGAGGCTGTTATCTGTCTTATAACTAAGGGATTTGTTAAAAACTGTCGGTTATTAATGCATGAAATGAAATTGTTTCAACTTCTTAGCATCGTCAAGCAAGCTCTGTTCTAACTTTGCTTCAGATTTCATTCTGGCTAAGTCCAATTTCATTCGCTGCTGTTTAGGTAAAGCGCTGCGTGCATCTTTTATCGGGTGATCTTTAATGCAGGCGTAATGCTCGAAGATATGCGGGAATTCAACGGCCATTGCTTCAGACATGGATAAGGTGTCAAATAACTTAGCGATTCTCATCACCCCTTCAGAAGGCTCACAGCGCTCTTCTAGCATGGCAGCTGCGATATACTTGATATCATCTAATACTTGTTGTTTTTTGGCTCTGGCTTCTATTGTGCGCTGCTGACTGGCTGCTAGTGATGCCTGTTGTTGTTTCTTGACTTGTAATAGCAAGTATCCGGCGTAAGAAGCTAAAAGTAATACAATGATGACAGCGACAACAATAACAATGCTAGACACAGTTTATCCTTAAAGTGATGTTAGGCTTGAATAAGGCTTCGTTTAGAATAAATAGAAAAATGGCATATCTAAAATAGATATGCCATTTAAAAGTAGTAATGATTAAGACTGGTAGTCTTTTAATACATCCGCGCCTGTTTCAAAGCGCTCATATAAATCATCATCTGAAGCGGCTTTTTTACTTGGAGCGGCTGGTGCTGGTAATTCTTCAGCATCCGAAATACCTAATTTTTCCATTAGGGATTCAATTTTAGATAATTGGCTATCTAACCATTTCTGATCGTCAGCGGCTAAGTCTTTGCCTTCTTCTAGCAAATCAAGCAAGTCATTAAATCTTGGATCTTCTTCAAGCTTTAATAATTTTTGCTCATCAGTCAGTTTAGGCTGTTTCACTTTTGCACTCGCAGCAACAGTCGCCTCTTTAGCTGGTGCAATCGATAACGCAACTGGCTTCTTGCTACCATGACGAGGGTCATTATTTTTTTGCGTTTTCACATGGGGTGATTCTTTCTCAATCAGAGCTTCGTTATGACGGCTACCTGATTTACGACCAGAATCATTCTTCTTACCGCCGATGACTTTGCGCTCAGACTTTTTGACTCTTGGTGCTTGTTTAGGGCCATTTTCGCCGCCCTTGCGCGATTTTTTACTACGAGCCATTGGTGATCTCATTAGGTTGTAAAATTTGGCTAGATGGATTCATATCCACCTTGCACTAAATAAGGATGCGCTTTATATCAGACTTTGATGTTTTTTGCATCAATACGAGCTCTTTTGCTGCAAATAATAGCGTAAATTCGCTGTGTTGTGCCAAATACTCGAAAGTTTGTTGCTGATAAAAGCTAACGTGAGTGGGATTATTTTTGAAATGCCATTTGGAAAAGTGAGTCAAATCAGTCAATAAAGACGTGCTTATTGCTAACCATCCACCAGATTTTAGTAATTTTGACAGTAATTGCCATTCTTTACCAGGTTGCTGGAAATGCTCCAGTACCCGATAGCAGCAAATGAAATCGTATTGCTGATTGAAAAGTTGTTGATCGGCTTTAACAAATGGGTCGTACTGATACAGGCGGTGACCGGCATGTTCAATTTTGTCGAGGCTGGCCTTGTCTAGCACCCTGCCAAAATTGAGCCCAGTCAATGAACCACTTTGCTGGGAGCTTATCTGCGACAGCAAAGGTTTGATAAATTGAACCAGTTGTTTTTGCTTGCTGGCTTTATTGGCTCGGCCATAACGCTGTAATTGCGCTGCCGGCATTAGATGGGATTGGGGATTAGCGAAAACAAGCCCGCATTGATCACAGCGATAAAAGGCTCTTTTTTTATCTTGTAGAAAAAATTCAGCACGATAACGGCACAAGGGACATTTTATCATTGAAGTAAGCAGGCACCTGAACAAAAACAAAGATATATATCAATCAATAGCAGATTTAACGTGATTATGAAAGTGATTACAAAAAGCGGAAATAAAAAAAGGTGGCAGTAAACTGCCACCTCGTAAAACAGTGCTTATCACACTATATTCTGATTCCAAGTATCCATACTTGCTATGTGACTATCCCGGTCAGTATCCTTCTTGTTTTTAGCGCTTTCCATGCATTTTTAGTTGTTATCGGTCTTCAATGACACTTTATTTAAATCCTGTTGCCGTCCTGACCACAGCTTCCGTAGATGGTCTTCAATGACACATCAATTTCCTAGTTGTCTTCAATGACATTAGTAAACAATCCATGTTTAAAGTACCGTCCAGTGATATCAAGCCTCCGCAAGTGCATCCTAAGCAATTAGCTTCCTTTGCCGCCACTTTAATCCTTAAAGTAGTTTCCTTATGGGGTGTTATCTCTGTTGCGTAAGGGAGTGCTATTTAAGCGTGTCGACCATTCGGTCTAATCCTTACAAATTCTGTATGACCTGGACTTCAAGCTGAAATCACGACTCTTATTATTATTAGTGAGTGGTCTTATATATATTATTGTTATTGGTAAATATTATTCTTATATCTTAAATGTAAACGTAGCCGAAATCTGTGAGATAGAATTGATATTTTTGTTCTGACAGTTGGGTTCATTTCGGTACGGGGCTATTTAACCCTAAAAGAGTGATCTCTGTCAAGCATCAATCACTTCAAGTTTACGTAAACGTAAACTTATGGTTGTAAAAAAGGGTGAATCATCACCCTTTTTGTCGTTATCAGCGCTAGCAGTAAAGTTTACTTAAGGCTTGAAATATATTGAGATAATGCTTGGATATCACTGTCAGTTAGCTTTTTAGCAACATCTTGCATCATGCCATTGAGATCGTTGTTACGATTTGTATCGCGGAATTTATTTAGCTGGATTTTGACATAATCGGCATGTTGACCACCAATTGCTGGGAAGCCAGCAAGCTCTGCGCCTTTACCATCTGGTCCATGACATGCCATGCATGAAGTGATACCACGATCCATGTCGCCGCCTTTATAAAGGGCTTCGCCCTCTGAAGGAACATTGGCCACATCGGCTACATTTAATGTTTGGCTAGCATAATATGCAGAAACATCCTTAATATCTTGTTCAGATAAGGATATTGACATGCCTATCATGGTAGGATCATTACGACCTTCTTTGCCGCCGCTTTTAGCCGCCGCTTGGAAATCATGTAATTGCTTTTCTAGATAAGATGCGTGCTGTCCGGCCAGTTTAGGCCAAATAGGAGCAATGCTGTTACCGTCAACACCGTGACAGGCTGAACACATAACTGATTTAGTTTTACCCGCTTCCACATTACCTTCAGCGATTGCAGGGGTTGATATAGCGGCAAATACAGACAGCGCAAGAGCTAACTTTTTCATGGCGTTCCAACTTCTTGTTTAATTTATTGTCCTGAGCTTACTAGGGTGACCTGCAAGCGTGGTAAAATCTACAAACTGTGATCCGGGTAATATTTTACACGAAAATGTGGAAAAGTAAGCAAATCTTACATAATTAAGGTATTACCTAAAAATTATTGGAGTAAATCGTGTCAGAAACGCGTATAGATTTTCGAAAAACCAAGTTTTTAATTAGTGCGCCAGACATTGCACACTTAAATGAGTATTTACCTGGTGATACCGGAGTAGAAATAGCGTTTGCTGGTCGCTCTAATGCTGGTAAGTCAAGCGCCTTGAATGCACTAACGGATCAAAAAAGCTTAGCAAGAACCAGTAAAACCCCCGGTCGTACTCAACTTATTAACGTTTTTGAACTTGAAGAAAACCGTCGTCTAGTTGATTTACCTGGCTATGGTTTTGCTAAAGTGCCTTTAGCATTAAAAAATAAATGGCAAAAAGCTTTAGGTGAATATTTACAAGAGCGCGCCTGTTTAAGCGGTGTTGTGGTGTTAATGGATATTCGCCATCCGCTTAAAGATCTCGATTTGCAAATGATTGAGTGGGCTGTGTTGAGTGAAATTCCAGTGTTAGCTTTGCTTACTAAGTCTGATAAGCTGGCGCAAAACGTCAAAATGAAGACAGTTAATGCGGTGCGTAAAGAGTTAGCTGAGTATGGGGATTGGGTTAAAGTTGAACCTTTCTCTTCGACGAAAGGGACTGGTAAACCTAAAGTGCTAGGCATTTTAAATGAGTGGTGTAACCCAAGTTGGCTCACTGAAGCTGAAGCGGAGCAAGCATCGCAAGAGCAAGCTGAACAAGAATAACTGATTCTTGCTTCAGTTTAAAAAGGCTATTAAGACTTTGTACTTAGTAGCCTTTTTTGCATTTAAAAATCGAGTTTCGAAAAATGGCAAAAAAAAACCGATAACTAAAATAGCTATCGGTTAAAAAAATTAGCTCTTTTGGGGAGAAGCTAAATTCAACAAGACTCAAGTGCCATCTACTCATTGATGACGCTCAATAAGCTCATAATACCTGTTTCTTAAATCTAGTTAAAGTATTTACTCTAAAATTTATTTTGGGCAAAAAAAAGCTCCAGCATATATAGATGCTGGAGCGCCATAATTCGGCTTGTCACTATTTCTAGTGAAATAAAAAGGTCTGAAAGATGGAACATCTTAACCTCTGTACCCTACAGCGAAGATAATACGGTATTAGCCTTTAAATGAAAAACTGTTTTTCGTTAAAATGAACAATATTGTGAGGCACAACACAATTTATGTTGTGTTTATCAGCGTTTTTGTGCAAAAGACTAAGTGGTAAACAAGCAGGTAAAAAATACCTGTAAATTTTTCATTACAGGTATTTTGTATTCGGCAATGACTATCTGTTTAGTCGCATCCGTTTCGTCATCTGTTTAGGCGTATATGTGAGTCGTTAAACCCTAGTGCGCCTCATCCCAGTTGTTTCCAAGCCCTGCTTCAGCTAATAGCATCACATCAATGGAGGCCGCTTCGGCCATCAGCTCACAGACCTTGCTCTTCAAGGCTTCTGCTTTATCTGCATCCACTTCGAAAACCAATTCATCGTGAACCTGCATCATCATAGTGATCTCACCTTGAGTGTCGTTCTCAATCCAAGCGGCGATTTTTATCATCGCTTTTTTGATGATATCAGCGGCAGTGCCTTGCATTGGCGCATTAATCGCTGCACGCTCAGCCGCCTGACGGCGCATGGCGTTTCTGTCTTTAATATCAGGTAAGTACAGTCGTCTGCCGTAAAGGGTTTCGACATAGCCAACATCAGCGGCTAACGCGCGGGTGTCTTCCATGTATTTCAATACGCCAGGGTAGCGGGCAAAGTAAGTATCAATATAGGTTTGAGCTTCTTTACGTGGGATATCTAGCTGCTTGGCCAAGCCAAACGCTGACATGCCATAGATTAAACCGAAGTTAACTGCTTTAGCTCGGCGGCGCTGCTCTGTGGTCACTTCTTCAAAATGCACCCCAAAAACTTCCGCTGCGGTGGCTTTATGAATATCTTTATTTTCAGCAAAGGCGGTTAATAAGCCCTTGTCCTGTGAAAGATGCGCCATGATGCGTAATTCAATTTGCGAGTAATCGGCTGCCAATACTTTACGGCCTTCAGCGGCGATAAACGCTTGCCTAATGCGGCGACCTTCTTCGGTTCTAATAGGGATATTTTGCAGGTTTGGCTCGCTTGATGATAAACGTCCGGTGGCGGCATTGGCTTGATGATAGCTGGTATGCACGCGCCCGGTAACCGGATTAACCATTAATGGCAATTTGTCGGTATAGGTGCTCTTTAATTTTGACAGGCTGCGGTGCTGCAAAATAATTTTAGGAAGCGGGTAATCTAGGGCTAATTCAACCAGTACATCTTCTGCGGTTGACGGGGCGCCTTTTGGGGTCTTTTTGATGACCGGATAGCCAAGTTTATCAAAAAATAATGCCTGTAATTGCTTTGGAGAGCCGAGGTTAAACTTCTCACCGGCGATGTCATAAGCCTTAGTTTCAAGATCATCAATCTTCTGTGCAAGTTCATCACTTTGTTGACTGAGCAGCATGCTGTCAATAAGTACGCCTTGACGTTCGATATTTGATAATACTTGGATTAGCGGTAATTCAAGTTCATTAAATACTGAGCTGAGTGTTGGCTCTTTCTCTATTCTTGGCCATAGGTGCTGATGTAAACGCAGGGTGATGTCGGCATCTTCTGCAGCATAGGGAGCTGCTACATCCAAATCAATTTGGTTGAAGGTTAACTGTTTTGCGCCTTTACCGGCAATTTCTTCAAAGCTGATATTTTTATGACCAAGATACTTAAGGGCTAATCCGTCCATATCATGACGAGAGGCGACAGAGTTAAACACGTAAGATTCAAGCATGGTATCAAAGCGAACACCTTTAAGGCTGATGCCTGCATTGGCAAAGATGCTGATATCGTATTTTAGGTTTTGGCCGACTTTTTCAAGTTGGTCGTTTTCTAAAATCGGTCTTAATTGCTCAAGTGCGTACTCCATAGCAAGCTGCTGTGGCGCGTCTAAGTAATCGTGGGCTAACGGCAAATAAGCCGCTTTACCTGCTTCTATCGCAAATGAAATCCCGACCAGCTTGGCTTCCATGTAGTTTAGGCTGGTGGTCTCGGTGTCGATGGCGATCAGTTCTGCTTTAGATAGTTTGTCAATCCAATGGGTTAACTGCGCTTCAGTTAATATGGTTTCATACTCAGCCTCAATGGCCGCAGCGACAAGCGTAACTTCCTCTGTGGTGTCAGACTTGGCAGATGCAGCAAAGCCTGATTTATTATCCAATACTTCCGCTAACCAGCGCTTGAATTCCATTTCACCATATAGCTTAACTAATTCATCGCGGTTTTGTGGTTTGGTGGCTAATTTATCCCAGTCATCATCCCACTCCACGTCGGTTTTAATGGTGGCGAGATCGTATGACAGCTTTAGCATGTCTTTATTTTCAATAATTTTCTTCGGCATGGTTTTAGAGCCGCGGAAAGTCACATCTAACACGCTCTCAGGATTGGCGATAAGTTTATCGACGCCGCCAACACCCGTTAGCATCGCTAATGCGGTTTTTTCACCAACACCGGGTAGACCTGGAATGTTATCGGCTTTATCGCCCATCATGGCGAGCAAGTCGATGATCAACTCTGGGCCGACACCAAACTTAGCGGTGACTTCTTCTGGGCCCATAATGGTATCTGTCATGGTGTTAATTAAGGTGACATGCTCATCTACAAGTTGCGCCATGTCTTTATCACCAGTACTGATTAAGGTTGCTCGACCTTCCTGACTGGCTTTGAGCGCGATGGTGCCAATCACGTCATCGGCTTCAACACCTTCAATACTGATTAATGGTAAGCCTAACGCTTGAATAATGGCATGCAATGGGGCAATTTGGGTACGTAAATCATCAGGCATTGGTGGGCGCTGAGCTTTGTATTCGCTATACATATCATTACGAAAGGTTTTGCCTTTAGCGTCGAAAATTACCGCAATATGACTTGGATTATAGCGGCTCATTAAGCTGCGTAGCATGTTGACTACACCATAAACGGCACCCGTCGCTTCACCTTTAGAATTGGTTAAATGAGGTGGGGCATAATAAGCACGGTAAAGGTAAGAAGAACCATCCACAAGGACGAGTGGGTTATTGGGGATTGTTGGCATAGTTTGGCTTCATATTCAGTATTCTGAGATGGCTCTAGAATGCCACATACAGGGCTTTTCGGCCACGGCAAATTTTATCCCAGGCTGTGGATAAGTCTGTGAGTGAATTAATTAATCATTTAGGGGTGTTTTAATTACGACAAGAAGTAAAACAGTTAAACCTTTGATTTATTGTAGTAAATATAATTTTTGTGAGTTGAATTATAGTTTTAAAATATATTCCCAATTTGTGGACTTTTTAATATTCTTCCTTGAATTAACTGCATTCTTAGTTCAGTTTTTAAACCATGATGAGATTTGGAGAAATCTAAGTTAGCATGTTTTTTGAACAGATCAATAGATTTGTTGAAAAAAGGTTAAATTAATACAATAGCAAGGGATCAGTAATGAAAAATATTGCGGTTTTACTCAGTGGAAATGGGGTGTTCGACGGCGCAGAAATTCAAGAGTCGGTTTTAACCTTATTAGCATTATCTCAGGCAGGGGCTAGCTATCATTGCTTTGCGCCAAATATTAATCAATTGCACGTAGTCAATCATTTAACCGGTGAAGTTGATGTGGATGCGCAGCGAAATGTATTAGAGGAGTCGGCGCGCATTGCCCGTGGCGAAATCAGTGATATTTGTGCGCTAAATATTGATCAATTTGATGGCTTAATTGTCCCCGGTGGTTTTGGTGCTGCTAAAAACTTGTGTGATTTTGCCGTTGCAGGTAGTGATTGCATGGTGCAGCCACAGGTGGAAAGTTTTATTCAAGAATTTGCGCTTGCCAATAAGCCAATGGGCTTTATGTGTATTGCACCTATTATGTTGCCGCGAATATTTAAAAATTCTCCCCAAGGGACGATTGGTAATGACAGTGGCACCGCACAGGCGTTTAATGAAATGGGGGGTGAGCATTTAGAGAGTACTTGCGCTGATATCGTCATTGATAAACAACATCGGCTGGTAACTACCCCAGCCTATATGTTGGCGACGTCTATCGCTGAAGCTAATGTGGGTATTAAAAAGCTGGTCACAGCAGTTTTGGCAATGTGTTAATGGCTATTTAATGGCTGATTTACGGCTATCAAATGCGCCTTGAGCTAAGCCTATTAATAAGCCGCCGATATGGGCACCATTGGCGATGGGCATACCGAGTAAATCGGTAAAGCCCAGTACCAGCCAAACGAGCATAAAGCCCATGTAGCTGTTGGGAATGCCAATACCTGATTGAGGTTGGCGTTGCCCCATTATCCAGGTATAGCCAACAACGGCGTATACTACGCCTGATAAGCCGCCAAAGTTAGGCCCTGTCATCATGTATTGCACAATACTGGGTAAACTACCTGCTACGACAAGTAATATGATCAGTGGTCTGCTACCGAGTTTGGTTTCAATTTTGCCACCTAAATACCACCACCATAATAAGTTAAAGGCGATATGCATTAATGAAAAATGCATTAAGCTAGGGGTGAATACGCGCCATATTTGGCTTAAGTCACTTTGGGGCACAGCGCCAAAAAATGATAACTGGCTAAAAATGCCATTGGCAAAGCCAAGGTTCATGCCGGCGTATACCAGCACACAAATAAAGAAGGTGATCAGGGTCAGTGGCCCAGCGCCAGTAATAAACTGCTGGATAAGCCCTAAACTGGAGGAGCCATAATCTAATTTTGTTTCGGTGGTGCCATTATCCCAAGAAGCTTGTAAATACTTCTTCTGGTATGGGTTTTGTCTAAACTGCTCAAACTCGTATTTGGCTTGTTGTGCCTGAGATGGTTGCTCAACGACCAAAGATACCCCGGTTTCAATCACAACGGGATGGCATTCAATACCAAGACCTTTTAAATAGTCTATGAATGCCTGTGCTGCGCGAGCGTTTGGTAATTGGCCGATTTCAATCATGCGTGAGCGGTACTCCAAGCTGTATAACCACCATCAAGACTATAAACATCATCGAAACCTTGTTCAATAAGGTAACCCGCAGCGCCTTGACTGCTCACGCCGTGATAGCACACTACTACGAGTGGCTTATCCATATCGGCATCAGCCATAAAGTGTGAGATGTTTTCATTGGTAAGATGTACTGAGTTTTTAATATGACCGGCAGCAAAGCTGGCTGCATCGCGTATATCGACGATTTGCACATCACTGGCATCTTCTTGCATGTGAATGAGTTCATTAATCGATAAATGCTTAAACGCTGACATGGTTAATCCTTTAAAAAATGACGATAGTAAAAACGACAATAGAGCCTTTAGTATGTGACAAGGGATTGTACGTATACAACCCCTTTTTAGATGAGGATAAATCCGCTATCTGGCGATTAATCCCAATTCAATATCACTTTACCTGATTGACCAGAGCGCATTGCATCAAAGCCTTGTTGGAAATTATCAACACTGAAATGATGGGTGATGATTGGCGACAAATCTAACCCTGATTGAATTAAGCTGGCCATTTTGTACCAGGTTTCAAACATTTCACGGCCATAAATGCCTTTTAAGATGAGGCCTTTAAAGATGACTTTACTCCAATCAATAGCCATTTCACCGCCAGGAATACCCAGCATAGCGATTTTACCGCCGTGATTCATGGTATCGAGCATTGAATGAAATGCTGATGGTACGCCTGACATTTCTAAGCCAACATCAAAACCTTCGGTCATGCCAAGGTCGCTCATTACATCTTTTAAGTCTTCTTTGGCGACGTTGACTGCGCGAGTCGCGCCCATTTTTCGGGCTAGATCAAGGCGGTACTCATTTACATCAGTGATCACTACATGGCGGGCGCCAACGTGTTTACACACTGCTGCAGCCATAATGCCGATAGGGCCAGCACCCGTAATCAGTACATCTTCACCGACCACATCAAAAGATAATGCGGTATGCACAGCGTTACCAAAGGGATCAAAGATAGACGCGAGGTCATCTGAAATATCGCTAGGGATTTTAAAGGCGTTAAATGCAGGGATCACCAAATATTCAGCAAAGGCACCTTCACGGTTTACCCCAACACCTGAAGTGTTACGACATAAGTGAGTACGACCACCACGACAGTTTCGGCAATGACCACAAGTGATATGACCTTCACCAGAAACGCGATCGCCGACAGTAAAGCCACGAACCTCTTGACCCATATCGACCACTTCACCGACATATTCGTGTCCAACAACCATAGGCACAGGAATGGTATTTTGTGACCATTCGTCCCAGTTGTAGATATGTACATCGGTACCACAAATGGCGGTTTTACGGATTTTAATCAATAGATCGTTGTGGCCCATTTCAGGTTTGGGCGCATCAACCATCCAAATGCCTTGTTCAGGCTTTAATTTGCTTAGTGCTTTCATGTGTTATGAGTCCTAAATAATGCCCATGTCTTTACCTATACGGGTAAAGGCTTCAATGGCTTTATCGATTTGGGCTTTAGTGTGAGCCGCTGACATTTGGGTACGAATACGGGCTTGGCCTTTTGGCACCACCGGGAATGAAAAACCGACCACGTAAATGTTTTCAGCTAATAGGCGGTTTGAAAAGTCACCTGCCAGTTTTGCATCGCCAATCATCACTGGGATAATGGCGTGATCAGCGCCTGCTAAAGTAAAGCCTGCCTCTGTCATTTTTTCACGGAAGTAACGGCTGTTTTCCCATACGGCTTCACGTAAATCGTGACCCGTTTTAAGCATTTCTAACACATGGATTGATGCACTTACGATTGACGGCGCTAAAGAGTTTGAAAATAGGTAAGGGCGAGAGCGCTGACGTAACCAGTCAACCACTTCTTTTTTAGCGGATGTAAAACCACCAGAAGCGCCGCCTAAGGCTTTACCTAAAGTACCGGTGATAATATCGACGCGATCCATTACTTGGCAAAACTCGTGGGTGCCACGGCCATTTTCGCCAACAAAACCCACAGCGTGAGAGTCATCAACCATGACCAATGCATCGTATTTATCGGCTAAATCACACACGCCTTGTAAGTTGGCAATCACGCCATCCATTGAAAACACACCATCAGTGGCGATAAGAATATTGCGTGCGCCGGCAGCTTGCGCGGCAATCAGCTGAGTTTCAAGATCAGCCATATCGTTGTTGGCGTAACGAAAACGCTTAGCTTTACATAAACGCACACCATCAATAATAGAGGCATGGTTTAGCGCGTCAGACACGATAGCGTCGTTAGCATCTAGCAGAGTTTCAAATAACCCGGCATTGGCATCAAAACATGAAGAGTAAAGAATGGTATCTTCCATTCCTAAAAATTCACTTAAGCTATTTTCTAATTGCTTATGAATATCTTGGGTGCCACAAATAAAACGCACCGATGCCATACCAAAGCCGTGGCTTGATAAACCATTCTTAGCGGCATTAATTAATTCAGGGTGATTTGCCAAGCCTAAGTAGTTATTCGCACAGAAGTTAATCACTTCTTCGCTATTTACATTGATAGAGGTTTGTTGGGCAGACGCAATGACACGTTCACTCTTGTATAAGCCTTCAGCTTTAACATCGACAAGTTGTTGATTTATGCGGTCGTAAAATGAGGTAGAGGCCACCTGATTTCTCCTAATAATGGTTATTATGTTAATCGCAACCTTTGGCTGTTTAAGTCAAACATGCGTTGATTTTTGATCGGGAGTTGTCGGCATTCTACCCTTAATTTTTATAAGGCCACAGCGTTTTTTTTAAGCGCAGTGGTCACATAAAATTGATTAGGGCTTGAGGTGATTTCGGATAACTAAAACTAATCAACTTTCATGAACTGGGGAAGTATTACTAAGTGGCAGTAAAACGGTATTTTATGATTAAAATGCCGCCAATCCCCCTTTGCCAACGCTATTATTATAGTTGCCAGCAATGGGATTGTAATGGCGGTTTTATTTACCTTAATTAAAGCGCTGGGATGGCCTCTTGAGAGACTAACTCGCGGTAGTGCTGCTCAAGTCGTGCAAAGGTAGGTTGAGAAATTGGCGTTGAATACGCCTTAAACAGCATCACCACCCGTAATAAGCCTTTGTAAATTGCAGGTTTGGTGATTTTTGATGCACCCGATTGGGTCAGTTGGTAGCTAATCCAATAGCTAACAATCATCTTCATGGTATCTGCAAGTTCGACGATATTATCGTCTTCAACGTTTAAAAAACCATCTTGTTTAAGTTGTTTAAGGACATTACTTGAGCGCGCTAATACGCTTTTTTGTGCCAGTGTATAGCGCTGCTTTAAGGCTTCATCTCGACTTAAAATATCGGCTAGGTTGGCGTACATAAATCGGTATTGCCACATGGTATAAAACATCGCATCGAAATAGCCCAATAATAATTCAACGTCAATTGATACGTCTTCATAAGGCTTTGAACCATTTTCAAGATTAGATTCATACATGGTGAAGATAGAATTGATAATGTCTTCTTTATTGCGGAAATGGTAATACAGGTTTCCAGGACTGATGTTTAAATGAGCCGCAATGTGATTGGTGGTGATGTTACGTTCACCATGTTCGTTAAAAAGTTCAAGGCTGGCAAAAACTATCTTATCGCGGGTTTTCATATCAGTTCCAATTATAAGAGGCTCATGAAGAAATCATTTCTTAACTAGGTACTACTAAGCTCATATCCCTATGAATTTAGATTATGTTAACATTGTGGATATCTGACAAGCAAAATTGATCAAGTAGTTTTCATGACTCGTGGCGTATATTCTGTTTTACTCTTGCTGTTATCCCCTCTCATCGTGGCTTATTTGGCTTTTCGTGCGTTTAAAAGCCCTGATTATCGCGGTCGCTGGGGCGAGCGTTTTGGATTAATGCGCTTAAAGCAAACTGATGTACTTATTCATAGTGTGTCGATGGGGGAAACCTTAGCAGCAGTACCGTTAATAAAACGGCTAATGAAACAGCACCCACAGCTGTCAATTACGGTCACCACCACAAGCCCTACGGGATCTGCTGAGGTTATAAAGGCCTTTGGTGATAGTGTGCAGCACTGTTACCTTCCGTTTGATATTAACCTTTGTGTTAGTCGCTTTATCAAGCAGGTTAATCCGCAGCTTTGCGTGATTATGGAAACTGAATTGTGGCCAAATCTGCTTCATTACGCCAAGAAAAATAATACTCGATTAGTGTTAGCTAATGCGCGCTTATCGCAAAAGTCTGCCGATAAATACCATAAGCAAATGGGGTTAAGTTTACCCATGTTAACGGCGCTTGATGCTATTGCGGTGCAAACTGAGGCTGAATCTGCCCGTTTTGCGGCATTAGGGGCCAACACTGCGTCATTGCATGTTTGCGGCAGTTTAAAATTCGACATACAGATTGATGACAGCAAATACCAACAAGCTCACACCTTAAGAGCTGATTGGCAGCGAAGCCAAGCGCCAGTATGGGTTGCTGGCAGTGTTCACCCTGGTGAGTTTGATATGATGCTGCAAGCCCATAAAAAAGTGCTGGAGCAATATCCTGACGCGCTGTTGATCATGGCCCCAAGACACCCGGAGCAATTTAATGTTGCCGCAGTGACGACCGCTCAACAAGGGCTAAATTTAGCTAGGCGCAGCATGAATGAGGCGGTCGATGGGCACACCCAAGTGCTGCTAGGCGATACCATGGGAGAGTTATTGATGCTCTATGGCGCAGCCGATATTGCCTTTATTGGCGGCACATTAATTGAAAGTGGCGGGCATAACCCTTTAGAGCCTGCAGCAATGGGCTTGCCAGTAAGCGTTGGCCCGCACCATTGGAATTTTGCTGAAATCACCCATTTACTTGAGCAAGCTGGTGGCTTAACTGTGGTCAATAATGCCGATGAGTTAGCTGACATGCTATTACAGCTGTTTGCTAGCGCCGAATTGCATGATAAGGCCGCCAAAGCCAGCTTAGCAGTGGTGTCTCAAAATCGCGGCGCTTTGCAAAAGCAGTTTGAAATCGTTGAGCAGCAATTGCGCTTAACAGATCTCATCACTTAATTGATAGCTTGCTGGTAACCGTTAAGTAGCTGCTGCCAATTTGATTCATTGAAATTTAATGTTGGCAGTTTCGCTTGCTCTTTATTAAACGAGCGCAGCAATCGGCTCAAATTGGCTTGCTGCCACTGCTTAGCGGGTGTTTTTATTACCCCACGGTCAAAATCGATAAGGTAAAATTGCGCTTCGGCCAGTAAGATATTTTTGGCATTAAGGTCGGCATGGTATACGCCCCGATTATGAAATTTGGCAATGAGGGCGCCCAGCTGCAGCCATTGGTTATCACTCATGGCTGTTTTGGCTAAATAGGCCACCAAATCTTTCGCGCCATCAATCAACTCAATAATCAGATCGGCGCGATACCAGATGCCAAAGCGTTCAACATTGGCGGCAATGGGTCTGGGTACCGGAAAACCTTCATCAAACAACTTTTCTAATAACGCCAGTTCAGCGATGGCTCGAGTACGAGACATACCTGTAAAAACATAAGCATCACGGCTTAATTTTGCCATCAAGCCACCACGCCAATAATGGCGTAATACCCAGCGCTGGTGGTCATGTTCAACAAACCAGGTGGTGTAGCGACCTTTTGACTGGCCTATAATGGCATTGTGTTGCTGCCAGTAGTCAGCTTGGAATTGTGCGGGAGTTAATTGCTGCGCCAGTGGCTCGCACCAAGCAATAATTCCAGTTTTTGTTGATTCAAGTTGCATAGGCCAATTAGTAAAAGCGTCGATTTGTCGGTGGCTAAAAACAATATTCTACATTAAGATCGAATACTTGTACTTAATTCCCTTTATATCGTTAGTGGTAACCCATGAAAGCAGACTTTTCATCGATGAAATCCCTATGTTTACTTCGTTTATCCGCGATTGGAGATGTGTGTCATGCGGTTGCCATGGTGCAGGCTATTCAGCGTCAATATCCTGATTTAGCCATTACCTGGGTGATTGGTAAAGTTGAATATCAATTGGTTAAACATATGCCCGGTATTCAGTTTGTTATCTTTGATAAATCCCAAGGTTGGCGCAGTTATGGCCAATTAAGAAAAGCTTTGTCCGGCCAACGCTTTGATGTGCTTTTACACATGCAAGTAGCGCTTAGAGCGACCATCGCCTCATTGATGATTTCAGCCAAAGTTAGAGTGGGCTTTGATAAAGCCAGAGCTAAAGAAGGTCAGTGGTTGGTGACTAACCATAGGGTGGAGCCGCTAGCAACGCCCCATGTGTTAGAAGGGTTTATGGGCTTTGCCAAAGCCATTGGCGTTAAAGATTTAACCCCAAGCTGGAATATTCCGGTACCTGAAACCGATACCGAGTTTGCCAAGCAGCAAATTACAGATAATGACAAAGTATTGGTGATATGCCCCGCAGCCAGTAAAGCAGAGCGTAATTGGCTGCCAGAGCGTTACGCTGTAGTGGCCGATTATGCGGTCGAAAAAGGCTATCGAGTGATACTTTGCGGCGGTCCAAGTCAGCTTGAAGTCGATTTGGCGGCTAACATCATTAAGCACAGTCATAGCAATATCGATAATATGATCGGTAAAACCAGCCTGACGCAATTACTGGCACTGCTTAAAAGAGCCAGTGTTGTGATTGCCCCAGATACCGGCCCTGCCCATATGGCAGTGACTCAAGGTACGCCAGTGATTGGCTTATACGCCCATTCAAACCCCGGGCGAACAGGGCCTTATACCAGCTTAGACTCGGTCGTCAGTGTGTATGAACAAGTGATTAAGCAACAATTTCCTGACACCAAAATCGCTTGGGGTAAAAGGGCAAAAGGGAAGGATTTGATGGCGCTTATTGAGTTGTCATCAGTGATTAATGCTTTTGAACTCATCTCAAATCAGCAATTAACCCAAGCTTAAGTAAGAAATAGCCGGCTTTACACTTATATTGATAAGGCTTGAATGAATTTGAGTGTAAATTGCCGCTTAGAAAAATTATAACCGTATTTTTGGAGTTGTGTTTCATGGCGTCGAAGCGAAAGCGTTATTTGTTATATATTTCACTTAATTATTCCTACGCAATTCTTAGGCCGTTACAGGACTTTATTAAATCCAGAGGGGATGAAGTTTGTTGGTTCCTTGCTGGTAATAAAGTTAATCCCAATTTTTTAAAGGATTCTGAAACTCGTTTAATGACCATTGATGAAGTTAACTCATGGCAACCTGACGCAGTATTTGTTCCTGGAAATTTTGTACCAAGCTTTATTCCCGGTATAAAAGTTGGTGTCTTCCATGGCTTTTCTGCAGGTAAGCAAAAGCGAAAAGGCCAAGAAGATCACTTCAAGATCCGTGAATGTTTTGATCTTTATTGTACTCAAGGGCCTGATACCACAGTTCCATTTCAACAGTTGGCAAAGCAGTACGGTAACTTTCAAGTTGTTGAGACGGGCTGGTCTGCGATGGATCCCTTGTTTAACACGCAATCAACCAGTCCATATTATGATGAAAACGATGATCGTCCAGTGGTACTTTTTTGCTCGACGTTCTCACCTCGCTATTCATGCGCAGCCATTATTTATGAGCAAATAAAGCTATTGTCTAAGACAGATAAATACCGCTGGCTAGTACAATTTCACCCGAAAATGGATCGTGAGGTGGTTGATAAATACAAAGCCCTTCAAAATGACAACTTATCTTTTATAGAAACTGATAATATTTTGCCTTTATTAAAAGCTGCAGATGTCATGTTATGTGATACCTCCTCGGTGTTGATTATGTTCTTACTGCAGGGAAAACCCGTGGTGACTTTCAACAACAAGACCAACTCTCCACATCTTATTAATATTGACCAACTAAATGAAATTGAACCCGCTTTAGATAGAGCATTGGCTCAGCCAGAAAGTGTAATGGAGGCTATTTCTAACTATTGTAAGAATGTTCATCCTGATTGCGATGGAAACTCTAGCCAGCGAGTGTTAGCTGCGACTGATAAACTGATTGAGAGTGGCCTTGCTGGTATGAGACCCAAGGCGATGAATTTGTGGCGAAATCTTAAAATCCGAAAAAAACTAGGTTATTGGAAGTGGTGAGAATAATTGTCGGCTTAATTCAGATGAAAGCCGATCCTGATTAATTTGAGGCAAGTATGATATTATTTACGTGTTCTTAGTTTATATATCGTGCCAATTAATTGGAAAAGGTTAACTGTGATTTGTTTTGATGTGTTACACCCCTATTATTTACCGCAATACCTACCTGTTGCTGAAGAGCTAAAGAGAAGGTCTGTTGCGGTGAAATTTGTTATTTATAACAATAGTGAACAACATTCAGTTCTCCTTTCTATGGTTAAACGCCATCAATTAGATGTGGTGTGGGTCGATGATGAATCTGCTGCTCTCGATTACTATCTAGAGGAAAAAGCCAGTTGGGTTATTTTTGGTAATGCTTTTTCGCGCGCAAGAAGTTTAAAAGGGATTTCTAAAACCGCATTGATGCAGCATGGCGTAGGTCCTAAATCTGTTTACTATACAGTGTCGAACTCAGACATTGATGTCAGGTTTGTTGAGGGGCAATATCGCCTGAAGCGACTTCAAGAAATGTTTCCTGAAAAGACCTTTATTGATACAGGTTATGCCAAACTCGACCCTATCATACAGGGTGCGGAGCCTGGTATTGATATGGCAGGGTTAGGACTTGATCCTACAAAGCCAACGTTATTATATGCGCCGACTTTTTATCCAAGCAGCATTGAGAAAATGAGTCGAAATTGGCCAGAGCAGTTTGCTGAATATAATATTTTATTGAAACCCCATTATTTCTCGCTAATTAAACCAACATATCAAAAACAAAAAGCGCTGCTGCAACACTGGGCTTCATATAAAAATGTTTATTTAGCAGCAGTTGAAGAAACTAACTTACTGCCTTTTATGGCATCAGCTGATGTGTTAATTAGTGATGCGTCTTCAGCATTATTCGAATTTGCAGCATTGGATAAACCCGTTGTTTGGTGTGACTTCTATCATTTACGCTGGTCATATCGCGGTATTTTTAAATTTAGGTTTAAAAATAGGGTGGATCAAGATTTATACCGTTATGCCGATGTTGCTGCCCACGCTAAAACATTTAGCCAACTGAAATCAGTAGTTGACCAACAAGTTTCATCTCCAGAACTTTTTGCAGCAAAACGGGCGGAGTATACAGAGGAACTTATTGGAGTTGTTGATGGTTGTTGCAGTCACAGAATTGCGGACTATTTATTAATGGAAGGCGAAGCGTGAAGATTATTACATTTGGCACATTCGACATGTTTCATATTGGTCATTTAAACATTCTGGAGCGTGCAAAAAAGCAGGGTGACCGTTTAATTGTTGGGGTTTCATCAGACGCATTAAATTTTAGTAAAAAGTCTAGGAATCCAATTTGTGATGAAGATGCTCGAATGCGCATTGTTAGCGCATTAAAGTGTGTTGATGAGGTTTTTTTGGAGGAATCCTTAGAGCTTAAAGCCGAATATATTCGGCGACATCAAGCCGACTGCCTAGTGATGGGAGATGATTGGGCAGGTAAGTTTGATCATTTTTCTGATTTATGTAAGGTCATTTATTTGCCGCGCACACCAGCGATTTCAACGACTCAATTAATTGAAGTTGTTAAAGAAATTAAATAAAACCAAGGACGGAATTAAGACGTTTTATGAAGTTTAAAGTGTTTGTAATCAACCTGGATAAAAGCGTTGAAAGAATGGCTTTTATGCAGCAACAACTTGATCAACTCAATATTGAGTTTGAGCGAGTGCCTGCGGTATACGGTAAAGAACTGACTCAAGCTGAAATTGCTGCAGTATTTGATGAGCCAAGTAATTTAGCAAAATACGACAAAGTGCTGAATGTCGGCGAAATTGGCTGCTATTTGAGCCATGTAAATTGCTGGAATATGATGCTTGAGCAGCAATTGGACTTTGCGCTTATTTTAGAAGATGACTCAATTTTAAGCCCTGAGTTAGTATCATTATTAAAAAGTGTTAGTCAGTTATCTGCCCAGTGGGACTACATTAAGTTATGTCACGGCAGTAAACAAAAAGCGGTTATTGATACCCTTGAGCTTGATGATGGCTTTTCATTATCGACCTGCTTAAAACTGCCTTCTTCTACGCGCGGTCAGTTTGTGTCGTTAGCTGGGGCTAAAAAGCTACTTGCAACGGCAATGCCTATTGCAAGACCTGTGGATATCGATATTCAGTTTTGGTTTGAAAAGGGCTTAAATTGTTTTGTGGTGAGGCCTTTTCCTGTACAAGAGGCTGACTTTGAAAGTGAAATCTGTACTTTGGGTAACCGAAACACCACTAAGAAACATCCGCTAAAACGTATTTGGCAAAAACTATGCTTTGAGATTAAGGTAAGAGTAAATCGAAGCAAGCTCCCCAAATTGCCAAGCCTGCTTTAGCTTTGCTTGCGCTTTATGATGCCATTTTGACAATAGGTTAATTTCTTTGAAATGGCGTCATCATAAATCTGTTGATTTACCTGCTCCATTTTTCGAGACAGCTCAGGATGGTACAGGTGATAACATACTGCTAAGTGCTTTAACTGCTTTTTTGATGCCCCGTCATTGATGAGTCGAATACAAAACTCTTTATCTTCAGCGCCCCAACCTACAAAGTCACAATTAAAGCCATTGACGTTTATTGCATCTTGGCGCCAAAAGCTAAAGTTACAACTGAACACGCTGTCTGCATTTCGATTGGTTTTACTCAAGTAGTGACTTAACACGTTAGAGCGAAGGGCATTTTTATGGCCACTTTGTGCAGCAAATAACGCTGATAATGGCGAGATGGGTTCGTTAGAGGTGATTATTTTTTGGCTAAATATTTGAGATAGTCTGACACGTTTACCGGCGATGACTTGGTTCTTTTTCGCATTACTTAGGTGATCTTCAACAAAGCGAGGATGCAAAATAATATCGCCATCGATGCAAATAACATAGTCAGCCGTTGATGCTTGGATGGCATTGTTGCGACTCTGTGCTGCTCGAAAGCCTAAATCTTCTTGCCAACAATGGATTAAAGTAAACGGCAGTTGCTTGGCTTGGTAAAACGCTATTAGATCTTTGGTTTCTTGCTTGGAGCCGTCATCAGCAATAATCACTTCAGTGGGTAATACGGTTTGTGATAAACAGCTTTCTAAAGACTTGTTCAGTGCTTCAGGCCAATTATATGTGGTGATGATAAGCGAACAACTAATAGACATGGGAGCTGGTGATATCAAGTGAGGTTAGGCTTATTTTAGCACTTTATAGTTTGGGGCGAATAAGATTTTAGTGGGAAATATGCCAAAACACGACCTGTATCAAATCAAACTTTGATGCGAGTATTTGATACTGATAAACTAGCTGGCATTACTCTACACAGTGAATTTTCAAATGCATAGACGCGCAATTTACCCAGGTACTTTTGATCCCGTTACTAATGGCCATGCTGATTTAATTGAGCGAGCGGCGAAATTATTTGGTCACGTTATTATCGGCATTGCCTCAAATCCGTCAAAACAGCCGATGTTCACTCTTGAAGAGCGTGTAGAGCAAGTTAATTTAGTGACGGCCCATTTAGACAATGTGGAGGTGGTTGGCTTTACTGGTTTATTAGTTGATTTTGCTAAAGAGCAACAGGCGAGCGTGTTAGTACGTGGTCTGCGAGCTGTGTCAGATTTTGAATATGAATTTCAACTAGCCAATATGAATCGCCGTTTGAGCCCAGATTTAGAAAGTGTCTTTTTGACCCCTGCGGAAGAAAACTCATTTATCTCCTCTACCTTGGTAAAAGAAGTTGCTCTGCATGGCGGAGATGTAAGTCAATTTGTCCATCAGGATGTTGCCGCTTCTTTGCTGCAAAAAATTGCTTCAATTAAATTACAGCAGACGAAGTAATCGCCTGCTAATGCCATTATTCATGACATCACAACATAAGCCTAAAATGAAATCATCGCAGTCGCAATTTAAACATCGTTCATTCACAAAGCGCTTCTTAGGACTTGGCTTTGGCAGTTTATGCTTAAGTTCGGCACTTTCGGCTGCGCCTTGGGTTGATACCTCAGATATTTACCTACGGGCAGATATTCAGGCGCTGGCAGATGCTGGTGTGATCACGGTACCTATCAATACATTTCCACTGATGTGGTCTGGTATTGGAAAGGATTTAACCAAAGCGGAACCTTCATTAATGAAGCCCGCATTAGTCGATGCGTTTGCTCGAGTGAACTTTTATTATCAAAATGCTGTTGGCAATAAAGGGAACACCAGTATTACAGCAACTGCTGCGACCGATGAAGCAAGGTTTCAACACTTTGGCTCGGATTATCGTGAAAAAGGTGAACTCAAAGCTTCTCATGAATATATGGGCGAGCGCTTCGCTTATAAGGTGTCAGCCTCAGCTAACTACGATCCCCAAGATGATAAAGAATTTCGCTTAGACGACTCTTATATGGCGGTGGTATTGGGTAACTGGATTGTCACTGCAGGCAGCTTTGAGCAGTGGTGGGGCCCAGGTTTTGATTCGGGATTACACAAATCGAATAACGCTCGGCCTATGCCATCACTGATGGTGAGTCGTAACAATGCTGAGGCGTTTGAAACCCCATGGCTTTCGTGGCTGGGCGCGTGGAACCTCACTGGTGGGGTAAGCATGATGGATGAAGACCGTTATGCACCCAATGCGTTATTGTGGAATGTGCGCGGCTCAATAAAACCATTAAGGCAATTAGAAATCGGCCTTTCTTGGACGGCACAGTTTTGTGGCGAAGGTCAAGAGTGCGATTGGGACTCTGCTTGGAAGTCGATTACTGGCCAGCGTGATTGTCGCAATGATACCGGTAGTGGCTGCTCAAATTACGGCAATCAAATGGCGGGTTTTGATGTGCGCTATTCAGATACTTTTTGGGATGTGCCGGTGGGTATTTTTCTTGAGCGCACCTGTGAAGATTCAAAGGGTGAACCGTGGGAAATAGCCGATTGCGCTAAAATGTATGGTGTAGATACCCGCTTTAGTTTTGCCTCACAGCAATATAAGCTATTTTTTGAATATACAGATACTATGGTATTTTGCGGTGAAGACCCGAATGCCTTTAATTGCTTCTATGAGCACAGCACCTATAAAAGTGGTTCTCGTAACTATGGCCGCGCGATTGGCAGTACCTATGACAGTGATGCTCAGGTGTATGCACTGGGGTTAATTGGCCAGTTTTCAAATAGCCATGCATTTACTTCTATTTTACGTTATGCCCAATTAAATAAAGATGGCGAAAGTCCAAGTCATGGCTGGGCGCCGCAGCCACCGAAAGAAGATTTACTCATGCTGGAGCTGTCTTATCGTATGCCATTATTAAGCGGCATGATGACCTTTGGTGGCAGCGTATCGCAATCAGAGTTTGAAGTGGAAGACAGTGAAGTAGATGGCACTTTATATACTCGTTACCAGTATAAGTTTTAATTAAGCGCTGCAATCTACTTAATAAAACCGCTGGCTGAAATTTGCTCAACAAAAAGCCTCAATAGCTATGCTATCGAGGCTTTTTGTTTTCTCCACTTAATACTCTTAAGCAAGGTAAGGCTTGTTCAGCGCTATTTCACCCTCAACAATCTTATGTCTGGCATAGCCCACAAAATACCGTGGTGCGTTGACCTAAACGTATTTCACTTAATAGATTGCCGCATTCAGTGCAGTTTTCGCCGCCACGGCCATAAACATGTAACTTTTGGGCGAAGTAACCGGGTTTGCCATCAGCATTGGTAAAATCTTTTAAGGTGGTGCCGCCTTGTTTAATGGCTTGGGCTAAAATCAGTTTCACTTCAGTTACCAAAATTGTTAAGCGTTCAATATCAATTGAACCAGCGGCTGCTTGAGGATGAATGCCTGCGGCAAATAGGGCTTCATTGGCATAAATATTCCCCACACCGACCACAATGTGATTGTCCATTAAACACAGTTTGATGGCCTTTTTCTTATTGGCGAGGGCATTGTGTAGTTGCACTGGATTAAAGTCTTCACACAGTGGCTCAGGGCCTAATTTGGCTAATAATGGATGTGCTTCTTCAGGTAATTCATACCATAACCATGCACCAAAGCGTCTTGGGTCATTGAACCTCAGAATGCGGCCATTTTCTAACGCCAAATCAATGTGGTCATGTTTTTCTGCTGGGGTGTTGGCTGGTAAAATTCGTAAACTCCCCGACATGCCTAAATGGACTATGGTGATCCCCGCGTCAGTATCTATCAGTAAATACTTAGCGCGGCGACGTACATTTCGGATAGTTTGGCCGATAATATTGCGGCAAATATCAGGCACAGGCCAACGTAACGAACCATTACGAATAATAAGGTCGCGAACGGTTTGATCGACTAAATAGGGCGATATTCCTTGGCGAGTGACTTCAACTTCCGGTAATTCAGGCATAGGGCTCTCTATTATTCTTGTGTGTGGCTGGCAATGATAGGGATGAGTTCAGTACGTAAGCTTGGCGGGATCTGGTACCAATTATCAGCGGCTGACTGCAATAACCCATACTGGGGGTAATATTGCCAAAGCTGTCCTTGTGGGGTGTGATTTATCGCAATCACTAACGATTGCGCTGCCGGTAACTGTTGGCGCTCTGCATCACTTATGCTGGTGGGGGAGATTGCTAATTGACTCCAAGCCTCGGCTAAAGTTTTACAGTTTAAAACACTTGCAGAGCAGACCCAGCCGTTAGCGCCTTTATTAAGCCAAATATCATCGAATTGCAATTGAGTTAACTGGTTAGTTTCATCAAATAATGCTTGGGCATCATCGGGCATTTGATTGGTTTTTGAGTCGATAAAGGTTAGCACTGCCACCATGAAAACACAGGCAATGATCAGGATGTTATTCCATTTTTTTCGAGATAAGGCCATAAACTAACGTGCTAGTGATTGTTAGTCTTAGTGTATATCAAAGCTAGCCTTAGTGGGTAACCCTTGGTGGTTATCTGCTAAGGCTAGTTAATGAAGGCGGTTGATTTGCGTAAGTAAAAACGGCTTAACCGCCAGTGGTGTTCATAAATCGCAGAATTTGCACGCCATCATCGGTGCCAAAGTAGTGCTCTTTGGGTTTTTGTTGAATGCCATCCAAAATCGCTTGTTTTAGCTTATCAATATTACCTGGATGTGCTCTAACAATCGCTTTTAAATCAACCGAGTTTTCATTACCTAAACACAATAATAAACGGCCTTCGACTGTCACTCTGACGCGATTACATTCATGGCAGAAGCTATTACTGTGGGGCGAGATAAAGCCAATATGAATACTGTGATCTGCCATTTTGAAATAACGTGCTGGCCCACCAGTGCGCTTGCTTGACGGCACTAACGGATAGCGCGCTTCAATAAGGGCTCTGACTTCTTCACTAGAGCAATGACGACTGCGTTTGCGCTCATCAATAACCCCTATAGGCATCTCTTCAATAAAGGTGATGTCTAGTTCACGCTCACGACAAAAGTCGATTAAATCTAAGATTTCATGGTCGTTTTTGCCACGCAAAATTACCGCGTTGATTTTGATATGCTTAAAGCCTGCAGCTTTAGCGGCATCAATACCTGCAATCACCCGTTCAACTTTACCGTTGCGAGTCATTTCAGTGAATAGCTCAGGGTTGAGGGTATCTAAGCTGATGTTCAAGCGCTTTAAACCAGCATCATGCATTGGCTGAGCAAGTTTACTTAAGCGTGAGCCATTAGTGGTCATGGATAAATCATCTAAACCAGGCAATTTACCTAATAACTCAATAAGCTTATCGCAATCGGTTCTTACTAAAGGTTCGCCGCCAGTTAAGCGGATTTTCTTTACTCCGAGTTCGGTAAAGGCTTGTGCAATCCATGCGAGTTCTTCTAAGGTGAGTACTTGCTCTCTAGGCAGAAAGCTTGGATCTTCGCTCATGCAATATACACAGCGAAAATCACAGCGGTCAGTGACCGATAAACGTAAGTACTCTACTTTTCGATTAAAACTGTCGACGATTAAACTCATGAATTAGTACATCTTATGGTTAGTTATAACAGTTCAGCAAAAGGCTGAATGAAGACTTGCTGGCCAGGCATGACGGCATCTTCGGCTTCACCGATAATAACCAGACAATTTGCCTTAACCATGGAGTTCAACATCCCTGAACCCTGTGCCCCTGTTGAGGTCACATGTAACCGTCCATCATTGCTTAACGAGTAAACACCGCGCACAAACTCTGTTCGACCAGTGCGGCTTTTTAAGATGCTATCTGTTATTGCAGGTAAATATTGTGGCTGCCAATTACTTTCGCCAGCCAGTTTACGAATTGCAGGTTGTACAAATTGTAAAAACGACACCATTACCGCCACGGGATTACCCGGTAAGCCAAAGAATAAACTGTCGTTTACTTGGCCAAAGGCTAATGGTCGACCTGGACGCATATTAATGCGCCAGAAGTTTATTTTACCAATTTTAGCTAACACTGTTTTGATGTAGTCAGCATTTCCGACAGAAACTCCACCAGAACTGATCACAATATCGGCATCAACACTGGCTTGTTGTAGCGCAGCCGTTAATGATGTTTCGCTATCTTCAATAATGCCTAAATCAATGACTTTACAGCCTAACTTTTGCGCCATTGATTTAATGGTGTAGCGATTAGAGTCGTAAATACAGTTGGCTTTTAATGGCTCGCCCGGTTGACTCACTTCATCGCCAGTGGAAAACACCGCCACCACAGGTTGTTTAACCACATCTGCAGAGGCTAACCCCAATGAGGCTAATAAGCCTTGTTCGGCGGCTTGTAAACGATGACCTTTTGCTAATGCTAAGGCATCTTTGGCAATATCTTCACCAGCAAGTCTGACATGCTGACCGGCATCCACTTTACCTTGTAATTGTACTTGGCCATCTTGTTCAATCACCAATTCACGTGCTTCGACAGTGTCAGCGCCCGTTGGCACGGTTGCACCAGTCATAATGCGCACGGCTTCGCCCGGGTTTAATGTGCCTGGATATTGGTGTCCTGCAAGGACTTCACCCATTAATTTTAATGGCGCAACAGGGTTACTCGGGCTGTTATCAGCACTGTAAGCAAAAGCGTAACCATCCATTGCTGAATTGGTTTGCTGGGGCACGTTAACCGGTGAAATGGCATCGCTCGCGAGTACGCGATTGGCAGCGTCATCGATAGTGACTTGTTCACTGGTTGTCAGTGGCGTAACCATGGCCATAAGTTGCTCTAAACCTTGGGCAACCGATAAAAATTTCTGCTCATCGCTGACGGGTGTTGCTAGCGCTGGGATCGGTAAAGCCACTTCAGGCGCTTGCCACTTTTGACTGTATTCAATTACAAAGTCGGCAATTTGGCCGACGTTATTTAAATCGAGTCGGGTTAACTCGGCCGGTGTTTCGGTGTCGTCACAACACGCGATAGCGACAATGTTTTCATCATGGGTATGGATCAGTGGCTTGCCGTGGGCGGCGCGGTGCAGTTCAATTTTAGGCAGTTGCAGCTTTTTAAAGCCCTCAACAAGTACGATATCTACTTTATCTGCTTCAATTTGTTTGAGTAAGTGCGGTAATTGTGGGTCACCATCAACCGCGTCTTCAGTCATTAATGCCCAGCGAACATGGGAGGCGACCAGCATTTGCTTAGCCCCTGCTTTACGCATTTCGTAACTGTCTTTTCCCGGAATATCCACATCAAAATTATGGTGCGCGTGTTTAATTACTGCTAAACGTAACCCACGACGATTTAATTCAGGAATAAGTTGTTTTAACAAGGTGGTTTTACCGGTGCCGCTATAGGCACAGAATCCAAGAACAGGAATACTCAGCGGATTGGAAAACGGTATACTCATAAAGACCTCATTGTTGGCTTGTTACTGTGCTGCCACAGCTTACTTGGCATTCTCGATGACAAGTTTTTGTTCAAGTGTGTTCACATTAACAAATGCATTAGGTTGATCGGCAAAGCTGGTAACAACGTGTTTTTGCTTTTCATACCATAAAAATATTTTTCGATCGCCGGCGTCTAAAAAGGCCTGCATCGACTGTTTTAATTCAGGTTTTAATAACATCACCACAGGTTGGTGATGCTCGCCATCGCTGGCTACCGCGATATCAGCATCGGCAGCTTTTAACGAGGCATACATGCGCTCACATAAATCTGTTGGTAGCATGGGGCTATCACAAGGCACCACTAATAATAACTCGGCATCTGTATGCTCCATGGCGGCGACCATGCCGGCTAACGGGCCCAAATAACCACTTTCTTTATCACTGATAACCTCAAACCCCAGCTCTGCATATTGTTGCTGGCTTCGATTGGCATTAATGATGATGCGATTCACTTGTGGCTGAACTCGCTCAATGGTGTGGCTGATCATTGGCTTGTTATTGAGTTCAACTAAGCCTTTGTCAATCCCGCCCATTCTTCTGGCCATTCCGCCGGCTAAAATGACGGCATCAATTTGCACTGACATATTGAAACTCCTGTGATTGTTCAACGCTGGGGATATGATCGCTGGCCACAACGTTGTTGTCAGCAATATGCCAATGCTTCTGACATAAGGCCGTTAAGCCGCAGGTTTGATGACTACTAATAATTAGACCTGTGCCTTCTTGTTTTAGCTGGTTTATCATCGCTAAAACCAGTTCTTGCGATTGCTTATCCATATTGGATATTGGCTCGTCTAGCATTAACAATTTAGGTTGGCTTATCCAAGCTCTGGCTAGCGCTAATCGTTGGCGTTCACCGCCAGATAAGTCAGTGGCATTACTGTGTAATAATGCCCCTAATTGCGCCATGTCGATGGCTTGGTTAATACGCAGCTGAAGTTGCTCGGCGCTAAACTTGTCTTTAGGTAAGGCGTAGCGCAAGTTGTATTCCACATTACCATCAAACAAGTAGGCATGTTGGTGAAGATAAACCGCTTTGCCTAGTAAGGTGTTTGGTTGCCACCATTTTGGCGCGGCAAATCCTTCAGCTGTAACTTCACCTAATGACGGCTTTACGATCCCCGCCAGTAGTTTCATGAGGGTGGATTTACCACTGCCATTGTCCCCTTGCAGGTAAATGACATCGCCTTCACAAAAACTTAGGCTGTCAAAAGCAAACAACTTTCTTGCTTTAAATTGCACCTGAATGTTTTTCGCGGTCACTTTAACCATGATTACTGACTCCTTGGCATGGCTTTGCCACGCAGTGAGCCGATGGCGAAATTAATCACAATCGCTAAAATCAGCAGCACTAATCCTAGTGCGATAGCTTGGGCAAAGTCGCCTTTGCTGGTTTCTAAGGCTATGGCGGTGGGAATATTACGGGTGTGGTGCAAAATATTGCCCCCCACCATCATTGAGCAACCCACTTCAGTCAAAATACGGCTAAAAGCCGCAATAATGGCCAATAATAACGGCACGCGCAGTTCGCGACATACGGTCCAAATCGCCCGCTGCCAAGATGCCCCAAGGGTGCGGGATGTTTCCCATGCGCGGCGGTCTACACTACTAAATGCCGCTTGCGATAATGCGATTAGCACCGGCGCACAAATCATCATTTGCCCTAAAATCATACCTTGCTGAGTAAACAACCAGCGTAAGTCCCCCATTGGCCCATTTCGGGTGAGCAGCAAATAAGCCAGCAAGCCGATAACGACAGTGGGGATCGACTGTAAGGTTTGCACTATGTTGGTGACAAACCAGCGCCCAGGAAACTGGTAAGATGCCAGCAAAAAGCCCAACACAATTGATGGGATCAAGGTGATGAGCAGCGCCGCAAAAGAGACGGAAAAAGATACACTTATGATAGACCATACATCGGGGTCTAACGAAAGCAGCAAGCTAAATGCTTGCTGCAGTAGGGCTAACCAGCCTTCATTCATTACTTATATGTTGCCTTAAATAATTGCTCTCCCTGAACTTTAAAGTCATTAATCATTTGCTGAGCCGCTGGGCTAATAAACCAATCGCTTAATGCCTTAGCGCCTTGATGATTCAATTCAGGGTATTTTTCTGCGTTAATTAGGATAATTTGATAAGGGTTTGCTAAATCGGCGCCGCCTTCGAATGTAATTGCTAAATCTAATTTAGCTTTGTAAGCAACAAACGTTCCACGATCTGTCAGTGTATAGGCTTGTTTCTCATTGGCCATCAGTAAGGTTTTACCCATTCCTTGGCCAATTGAAGTATAGCCTGAAAAATCCGGTGATACTGAAGCTTGTTTCCAAATTGCGAGCTCTTTCATATTGGTGCCAGAATTATCACCGCGTGAGATAAAACTGTTGTCCGATGCTGCTATTTTTTGAAACGCTTCAACGACATCATCGCTTGTTGACAGCTTAGCAGGATCGGCAATTGGGCCTAAAACCACAAAATCGTTTTCCATAATCCCGCGTGGATGAGTGCCATAACCGTCATTAACAAACTTAGCTTCAGCAGCTGGTGCATGGGTCATTACTACATCGACATCACCTTGACTGGCCAGTTTTAGTGCTTTACCAGTACCCGTGGCGATAACCTGTACCTTATAACCAGATTCAGCTTCAAATGTTGGCAAAATAGTGCGTAAAAGACCTGAGTTGTCGGTGCTGGTGGTGGTCGCAAGCTTGATCACTTGTTCTGCATTTGCTGAGGCGCTCATCAAAGTGCTAGATAATAATGTGACACTGAATGCTGCAGTTATAGCTGATTTTAGACTAAACATTTTTAATTCCTTGAAGAGATAATCACTAAAACATCATATTTATGGGTTAAAAAAACAACATTTACATTAAGTTATCCTAGTTACAAATAGATATAGCAAATAATATGCCAAGGATGTATCTGAAAATGCGGATCACGACTAAATTTAAAATTGTGATCTAGATCTCGTGCGAATTATGTTTTTACAGACATATTGTCCCAGTACGCTAATTCTGGTGGGCAAACTGACCCAGCAATAGATTTTTAGTGATACGATAAGCTTTAATATAGTCAAAATGTCCAAAGTAGGCCCTCATATGAACACGAATGAATCAAACGAAAAACCGTTACCAACCGCAGTTTCGGTATTGATTGTGGATGATGAGCCAGGAATGCGCAGTTTTCTTAAAAAGGCGTTATCTAAAAAATTCGCCCTCGTAGAAACTGCTGCCACCATTGGCGAGGCAGAAAAGCTTCGCAGCCGTGGTCATTTTGATTTACTTATTGTTGATATTCGCTTGCCCGATCGCTCAGGTATCGAGTGGCACGAGGCGCTAAATGAGCCGGATCGCCAATCGGACATTATTTTTATGACCGGTTATGCCGATATGGATGTGGCGATTAAAGCCTTAAGAGCGGGCGCTTCAGACTTTATTATGAAGCCGTTTCATCTAGAGCAAATGATGACAGCCGTTGACCGCTGTATTGAGCGTCGCCTGTTAAAGCGTGAAAACTTCATGCTCCGCCGTGAGCTTTCAACCGGTCACTCAACGACCATGATTGGTAACAGCGATGCCATGATAGAAGTAAAGCAAGTCATTGAACGCGTCGCGCCAACGAATGCCGTGGTTCTCATTGAAGGTGAGTCTGGTACTGGTAAAGAGCTGGTGGCAAGACAGTTACACCAGCTTAGCGGCCGCACTGGCGCATTTGTGCCGGTTAACTGCGGCGCCATAGCGCCAGAGCTACTTAGCAGTGAGCTTTTTGGTCACACCGCAGGCGCTTTTACTGGCGCGAAAGGCACCCGTGAAGGTTTATTCAGCTTTGCCTCTGGCGGGACAATTTTCTTAGATGAAATTGGTGAAATGCCAATGAAAATGCAAACAGCGCTGTTAAGGGTTTTAGAGCAAAAATCTATCAGACCAGTTGGCAGTGAAAAAGAAGTCGCCATTGATGTCAGGGTGGTCGCGGCAACAAATCGTTTGTTATCAGAAGAGGTTGCCGCCGGTAACTTCAGAAGCGATTTATATTATCGACTCAATGTACTTAATATCTTGATCCCCCCTTTACGCACCCGTCCTGAGGATGTCATTGAGTTAACCCACCACTTTACTTGGCAATTAGCCCGTGAATTAGGGGTTAAAGAGGTGATTTGGAGCCATGAAGATATACAGGTCCTGCAACAGCATGAGTGGCCCGGTAATATTCGTGAGCTGCGCAATATGATTGAGCGCTGTATTTTATTGGGTAAACCGCCTGCAGAGTATTGGAAAAAAGCGCCAGAAACAGAGGTCATAACCCAAGCAGGCTTTCCGTTAAATTGGCCATTAAAAGAAGTGGAAAAACAACATGTGATGAGTGTGGTTGATGCCAATAATGGCAATAAGTCAGCGGCTGCCCGCGATTTAGGGGTGTCTCGAAAAACCTTAGATCGTAAATATAAAGAATGGTTTGATGCTGAACCGGATAAGGAAGCTTAAATCGTGTCGGTATTTAGTCAAATGTTTGGAGTTAGCTGGCAGCAAATGCAGGCTAAAGTGCGTTATCGCATTTTAATCCTGACATTATTACCCATTTTGCTAACTCTGATTAGCTTAGTGTTCATTACCATTTACTGGAACATTAGTTATACCGGTAAACAGCTGTTTATGAAGGTTAAGGCTGATTTGACTGTGGCCACCAACACCCTTGAAGAAGTTCAGCGCCAACAAGAAATTCAATTACTTAACGTGAGTCAATCATGGGACTTTCAAAATGCCTTCCAGCAAATCAAGCAAGGCGATTCATCCCAGATAGACAAAATTAATCAATATCTGGAGCAACAAAAGCAGTTTCTACAACTGGATATATTAAGGCTAATCAAAGTTGAGCAAGCTGCGGCCGATCCCGATTTGCGGATAATGTTACCCAAAATCCAACAGCAACAACCCTTGTCTGGTTTGATGGTGTTATCAGCCAAACGTCTGGCTCGTCTCGACCCCGATTTAGCCAGTATCGCCCGTATTCCTATATCGGCCACTTTAAGGGCGCAAGAGCCCACCAAAAGTGAAGAAACCCGCGGCATGTTAAGCCGGAGTTTATTACCCATATTAAATGAAAATGGCCAAGTGAATTGGTATCTCGATGGTGGGATTTTATTTAATCGTAATACCGTCATCGTCGATCATATTCGCGACTTGGTATACGACGAGGGCACCTTGCCTGAGCGCTCAATTGGCACAGTGACTATTTTTCTTGATAATGCCCGCATTAGTACCAATGTGCCTATGGATCTATTTTCGCCCCATGAAACAGCGAGCCAATCGAGGGCATTAGGCACCTTAGTATCAGAAGATGTGCGCCAGAAAGTCTTGGTTGAAGGGGAGTCGTGGGTTGACCGTGCCTTTGTATTAAATGACTGGTTTATTTCTGGTTATTCACCGCTAAAAGATATCCGTGGTAAACGTATTGGGATGATTTACTCAGGTTTTTCTGAGTCGCCTTTTATACACACCTATATTCTCAACATTCTCGAACTTGGCACCATTTTAATGCTGGTGTTGTTGGTGTCTGGTTTCTTGGTTTATCGAGGGGCTAATAGCTTACTTGAGCCCATTGAGCGCATTCATCATGTGGTCAAAGCGGTGCAGTCAGGCCGAGATTTACGTATAGGTGAGTTGGGATTAGAGCATGATAATGAGCTATCTAATTTGGCAGAGCAATTTGACCACATGCTGGACTTACTGCAGCGACGTAATAACCAAATTCAGCTAGCGGCAGAGCAGCTTGAAGTGAAAGTGGAGCAACGTACCCGTAGCTTGCAAGACAAAACCGAAGAGCTGCAACGTAACGTGGCCTTGCTGAATGAAACAAGACATCAACTGGTCACCAATGAGAAGTTAACCGCCTTAGGGGAGTTAACCGCCGGTATTGCCCATGAAATTAATAATCCTACCGCGGTTATTTTAGGCAATATGGAACTGATGAAGTATGAGCTTGGTAGTAAGGCTGTTGCTGTTGAAGAAGAAATTGAACTGGTTATTCAACAGGTAGGCAGAATAAGCACCATTATTCGCAGCTTGTTGCAGTATAGCCGCCCCGGTGAGTTTAATGCACCGCTTGAAATGCACCCAGTGCAACCGATGATCGAAGAAATGTTAGTACTGGTTAGGCACTCGATTGAAAAGCAAGAAGTCGAACTCATCAAAGACATTAATAGCCAATGCACGGTGCAAGTGAATCAGCCGCAAATCTTGCAAGTGCTCATTAACCTAGTGGTCAACGCTGCCCACGCCATTGAAAATAAAGGCCGTATTTGGGTCAGAGCCAATGATTGGCTTGAAAACGGCGAGGTTGTCGGGGTAAAAATTGAAGTGGAAGACGAAGGCATGGGCATTAAACCTGAGCGCTTAAGTCGTATCTTCGACCCTTTTTACACCACCCGTAAAGACGGTACAGGCTTAGGCTTATCGCTCAGTTACGGCATTATCAAGCGCATTGGTGGCACCATTGAGGTGAAGTCAACCTTAGGCAAAGGCACCATATTTACTATTGGGCTTTATCACAAAGCCAAAGAAGAACAAGAAAACAACCCCTATGATGGACTGCATTTTGAAGACAATAGCCGCCTAGATAGTGACGCTTAGCTGTTTATGGTACTAGCTGTTTATGGTATTAGCTGTTTATCGCAATAGCTGCTTATAGCGTTGTGCATGTGTGTTTTCGCGAGTGAGCTTTAGCGGCTTGGTTGAGGAATTCAGATTGTAATTGAGTAAATCGCAGATAAAAAAAAGCCAGGTGATGAGCCTGGCCACTAAGAGTGTATGAGCAATGTCGTGCTTGCAGACTCAGAGGGTATTAATAGGAGATGAAGCTATTAATAAGAACTGAGTTTTGGAACGCAGATAAATAATAATCATTATCATTTAGATTTGCAACTTGTTAGTTAAATTATTTTCAACTTTACAAAGCCTTTACAAATGTTCTGCAAGCTCTTTGCCGCCGTTCAATGACTTTTATCGCTCAAATCGACTCTGTCTATCTTGGTTGTTAAGCTAATTCTTTATGCAAAAACAATTTGTTATCTGCAGGGTCTGCTGCTGGTTCCACTTGAGTAATGTGGTATTGGTTAGTGACCAACATCGTCAGCATGGTGTTAAATTGATTGCGAGTTTTCACCTCAAGGCGCTGATAACCTTGCTTTGTCGCCCACTTTTCTTGGTACTCGAGCATGGATTTTGCTAAACCAAGTTGCCTGAAATCAGCATCAACTCCGCCAAGCCAGCTGTAAAAACGCTGATTATCAAGCTGATAGCCTATTTTAAACCCAGCAAGTTCACCCTCAACATAAGCCAATAAAATCAAACAAGCTTGATTGTCTAATTTGCGATGTAATGATTCGACAGTTTGAGCGCGATCGAGTTCGTTAATGCGGGCGCTGATAGCGGCAATATGATTGGCCACCTCAGCAGTTAGCTCTGTATGAGCTTCAATTTGGATAGTTAGCATGTAAGATTTACTTTTGGTCGGGCCATGTCGCTTTTAATATCAGATCGGCTGATATTGAGCTGACAACAGCGAAAATATCGCCGCATATTAACTCATCGTACCAGTTAATAATGCGGCATAGCTTAAAAAATCACTAGAAAGTGTATTTTGTAAGCAGTGGCTAGCGGTGATTTGGTCACATTAGAGCGCAGTCGAGGCGCGGGTTGTATCAGATAAAACCAATCTATCGGTGAGCACTTTCAGTAATACCCCATACGCAGGTAAAAACAACCCTAAGCTAACCATAAGTTTAAAGGCGTAATCGACCGTGGCTATTTCAGGCCAGTGATTTGCCATAAATGGGTCTGATGAGGCGTAAAATGCAATACTGAAAAACACCACAGTATCAACCAAGTTACCAAAAAGAGTCGAGGCTGCAGGGGCTACCCACCAAGCTTTAGCCTTACGCAATTTAGCAAATACAGTGATATCCATTAACTGTCCGACCAAGTAAGCCACAAAGCTGGCAAGTGCGATACGAAACACAAATTGATTCCACTGGGCTAATGACTCTGCACCTTGGAAAACCCCTTGATGGAAAATCACCCCCATTACATAGGAGATCGCCAGTGCAGGTAGCATAGCTTTGAAAATAATACTGCGAGCCGCTTGCTGGCCAAATATTCTGACAGTTAAATCTGTGGCTAAATAGACAAAGGGAAAACTAAACGCGCCCCAAGTGGTGTGATAGCCAAAAATCTGAAACGGGAGTTGTACCAAATAATTGCTTGCGCAAATAATGATGATATGAAAACTGACAAGAAACATCAGTGCACGGCGACATTGCGCCTGAGATAGCATTAACATGTTGTGGCCTTTTTTATTGGGTTAGGCGGGGTGAGGGAACCCGCATATGCATGTATTTGGCGTTGCTGATTATATATTTTAGCTGACTTTAACTTGCTCAATCACTTTATTGAGTGGTGTCATTTGCGCCAAGGAGGACGCATTATAGTGAGCAAAAAATAAGATGCAACTATCGCGCGACACTTTTTCGACCTACCGTGATAATAATACGCTGATTAGCGCTATCAATAAGCAATTCAATTGCCAATATCATGCTCCTAATGCGAATTTTTTAATTGTTTTAAAAGCAGAAATATTGCTTTTAGCTGTACGGCTTGTCAGATTAAACTTTTGCTAAATTAGCTGGGCATCAATATAGAATTGATTTCTAGGAACAAATAGGGAAAGTATCCAACGTAAGTGCATGAGGCGCTTGCTAATTATAAAGGGAACTTTGAATGACCAGAATTTTATTTGCATTACTCACTAGCAGTTTTGCATTACTCAATAGTAGTGCAGTCCAGGCGGAAGAAGTCGCTTCGTCCTCGAGTTTTACTGTTGGGGCTGGATACCAATATGGCGGAGTCTTAGGGGCTCGATATCATTTTCAAAATGATAGTCATGTTTTCTCTGCGGCCTTAGGATTGGTGGGGGGGCTTTGGGTTATCAGTACTTTATTGATGAGAGTAAGTCACACGCAGTTGGATTAAGTGTAGGAAGCGAGGTGCTAACCAGTGAAGATGGTTTCGCAGTGCTCAATTATGAGTATTATCCAAGTGGCTTTGCTCATAGGGGTTGGCAATTGGGAGTCAGTGCTGGTCTTCGCCGTGAAGATGAAGGTGGCTCTTTTGGAGATAATGGCGATACTAAAACAGCTCCTGCAGCTATGGTATCAGTGGGCTATAAATTTTAGGTATTTATGTTTCAGCGTTATTTTTATAGCAAAAGATATAGCCATAAGATGCTTACCTTAATATTAAAATTCCAGTAATAAACTGGAATTTTTGTCTATTAAATAAGCTTAAAGCTCAACTAAAATGGACAAAATGGTGGTGAGTTTATTTTCTAATTCTTGCCATTCTGCCAGTGGATCTGAGCCAGCAACAATCCCCGCGCCAGCAAACAGATTAATTCGCCCCGGTTCGATTAAGGCGCTACGAATAGCCACAGAAAACTCACTTTCGTACTTATTTAAATACCCACATGCGCCCGCATACCAACCGCGATTATAACCTTCACGTTGACGGATAAAGTTTAATGCTGATTCTCGTGGTAACCCGCCCACAGCAGGGGTTGGGTGTAAAGCTTGAAGTAATTGAAAATCATTAACACCCGCTTTTAACTCGGCGCGAATAGAGCGGTGTAAATGCTGAATATGGGTTAATTTAAAAATTTTGGCTGATTCATCCGCGCCAACGTAATGGCTTAATGGCGTGAGAATATCAACAATTTGCTGCCTAACTAGTTGGTTTTCATTACTGTTTTTACTGTCTTCCAGTAATTGATTGGCAAGAAAATCATCTTCTTCTTGGTTTAAGCCACGCACCGTAGTTCCCGCAAGGGCTTCGGTAAATAACTCTTTTTGGCGGCGTAAGTATAAACGCTCAGGCGAGCATGAAATAAAGGTACGCTCAGGGCTAAATTGAAACCCAAATTGAAAGCTATTGGGGTTACGCCCTTGCCAGCAGGCTAATACCATCCACGGATCGACCACATCATTAATTTCTAACTGAGTTTGGCGCGATAGCACCACTTTAGGGGTGGTGGCATTAAATTTAGGGTTCGTTACTTGCTCAACCAATTCTTTCCAGCGCGGGTAATTTGGCAAGTCACTGCGGCCCATTAAAGGCAGTTTATTAGGTGGTGACAATGGTTTGGCTGGTTTTAGCTGGTTGATGGCTTCAATGGCCGCATTACACTCATCAGCTTGACTATTATCTTCAAAATTTAAATTGACTAAAATTTTGATGATGTTGTCATGACGGCGCAGTTCAATGCGGGGCAGTACAAAGCGAGTGCGGCCAAATTCAGGCCAGCATTCTACGGTGCGGTCAAAGGCGACGCCGCCGTAGTAGCGAATATCTTGATTAGTGCTTTTTCCACGCTGGGATTGGTAAATCGATGCCAGTAGCTCGTCATTAATTTCTTGTTCTTGCTTAAAATCTTTACAAGCACCAATCGCAGCGACTTCTTCTTGCTTGTCGCGAGCATGCCAATATATGCGTGGATATTGAGTTTGCGCCCCTAGCCAAGATAATAACGGCAAGGATTTGGCTTCTACTGAGACCTGCACAATCGGCTCTTTGACGTGAGCCAACTTCATAGCGTGTAACTTTTTGATTAACTCGTTAAAGTGCTCAAAAAAAATATGGCCAGCCAATGCAGACTCCAGAGTCAATATCTCAAAAAAATTGAAATTAAAAAGCGTAAAGGGATTTTATATGAATTATGCCTTAAGTTAGTTAAGGGTTCAAAAACTGTCAATCTTCAGGCATCGATGCTGTGATCAAAATAGCTAATATCATCAGGTACTAGGCTGTTTTTAAACTTACTTATCATTGGCTTCGCCATTTTTACATGAGCTTACACTTTGCTATATTTATTTTAGTTAATTTTGCTTAAAAAGGATAAAATGCATTTAAAATAATTACATGTAGGGCACATAAAACTCAACATGTTAGCAATTATTTACAAGATATTAAGGTTTTTAGGAGAGTTCCCCATCAATGACGCTATTACCTGAGTCCCAAGACATTATCCGTATCCCGGTAGACCGCTTAAGTCTGGGTATGTTTGTGGTGGCGATTGATCGCAATGATAGCAAAGTGGCAATTAGTAATGCAGGTCAGATCAAGCATAAAGATGCCATGGTAAAACTTGCCAAAGCCAGTATTAAAACCGTATGGGTTGATGTTGAGCGCTCAGCAGATGGCTGCGGTTTAAAGAAAAAGTCCAATTCCCCACAGGTTAAAAAAATAACCAACACCCGAGAATATAAACAAACTCAAGCTAAAAAAATCCTCACAGAAGCAAAAACATTAGTGCGTAAAGTCTTGTCTGAAACCTATCAAGGCAAGGCTGTCGAGGTGGCGCCATTTGAAGATGTTGCCGACAAAATGCTCGAGTCGGTGATGGATGATGCCGATGCGCTAAGGTGTGTATCAGCATTAAGAACCAAAGACGCTTATTTACTTGAGCATTCAGTTAACGTGGCATTTTTGCTCGTGACCTTTGGTAAGCACTTAGGCCTTGATGAATCGCTACTTAAAGAGCTTGCTGTAGGTGGGATCTTGCATGATATTGGCAAGGTGCAAGTAGATAAAAAAATCCTTAATAAGCCAGGTAAATTAACGGCAGAAGAGTTTGAGCTTATCAAGATGCATCAGGTGTATGCCATCGATATCATGAGTGATACCCAAGAGATATCTCAAGTGAGTAAAGATGTGTGTTTGATGCACCATGAAAAGCTTGATGGCAAAGGTTACCCAAAAGGCCTTAAAGGCGATGAAATTCCACTACATGGGCGCATGAGTTGTATTGTGGATATTTATGATGCGCTTACCGCGACCCGTTGCTACAAAGAAGCCATGAGTCCCGCTGCGGCATTTAAAATTTTAATGAGTTTGACGCCGTTTCATCTTGATCAAACTTTGGTGTATGAATTTATCCGCTGTGTGGGCATTTACCCTGTGGGCTCATTAGTGCAACTGTCTGATGAACGTGTGGGTATTGTATGGGAGTCAGCAGGCAGAGATGCGTTACACCCAGTGGTAAAATGCTTTTATTCACAAAAGCATCAGCGCTATACCGAAGTCACCTTAGTTGATTTACGCAAATGTAATCTTAATATTGACCGCGGTATATCACCACGGTCATTAGCCGTGGATCCGGCACCATTCTATTAGCTTTTTGTAACGTGTATTTACTGTCGCAATTAAAATAACAGCGACAGTCGTTACATTTAGTCAAATCTGTTTAAACATGTAGTCTAATTCAAACCATTTACCAAATGAGATGCAGGTCTCAAAATGATGCAACTTGAGATGTGCGTTGCTTGAGTGTGGGTGTAATGTGACGCCTATCACGTTAATTGGTTACTGTCAGTTATAGCTTTGAAGCCCAGATGTAACAATGATGGCGTTGTTTGTATTAAGAAGTATAAAAACCATATTCGTAAGCTAGACTTCCTAATAACTATAACCAATCACAGCAATAATTTGGTGGTAAAGAATGTCTTTTCAACAGAACATTTCAAGACGTAAGTTTATTAAGCAATGTGTCATAGGTGGTGTAACCATTTACAGCGCACCTATGCTATTTAATAATGCCAAGGCTAGCGAGCAAAACAACATTGAAAAGCTTCGCTCTAATTGGAAAAATGAGAAAAAAGTTAGATTTCGTTTTGATGCTATTGAAAAGGTGACTGGCCAAAAAATTTATGGTCGTGATTACCGCGCTGTAGATATCCCTAGTTGGCCAAACCATCAGCATTATGCTCTAGTCATTCGTGCATCTATCGCTAATCGTGTCTTTTTAGATTTTGATATTTCATTTCTTAGCAAGGAGATGCAGCCCTACGAAATTATCACTGCAGAAAAGCTTAAACAGCATAATTTAGCCCTACCAGAATATTTTGGTGACAATATGTTGCTAGAGAAGGGAAAGACACCAGATTATTTAGGCCATGAAATTGCCATTTTACTGTTTGACTCTTTTTCTGCATTTAATAAAGCCAAGGGGCGCATTCAGTTTAATGAGAATGTGGTGCAATACGGTGAAGAGTCGCCTTTAGTGGCTAACTCAAAAGATCCTTATGCATCATGGCGTATTGTGCGCGAAGAAGGACCTTTGGGTGAGAATGATCGCTATAGCACTTTGCAAGATGGGTTATTCTTCCCGAATTATGTCGATCACAAACCAGTGTGGCCACAAGCCGAAGATAACAGTGAAGATACAGGCAAACGCGCGATGCACTTTGCTGAGAACTTGCACTCAGACATCAGCGAGCGTGATGATTGGTTAGTCATTGATAGAACTTATCAAACACAATCTATTGAACCTATGGCTTTTGAAGCCGAAGCTTATAACGGCTGGTATGACACTAAATCAGAAACCTTACATGTGGTGATTTCAAGCCAATCACCTCAAGATTTTTATCATCAAGCAGGGCAAGTGATTGCCAAAAGCCCATTATCAAGCAGCATTAGAAATTTAGTGGTGCACACACCTTATATTGGTGGTGGATTTGGTGCTAAAGATCATACTCCATTCCCTTACTACGGTATTTTAGCATCACTGTTTGCTAAAGCGCCCGTGTTATTGGCCAATGATCGCTTTGAACAATTCCAGTCAGGTATAAAGCGCCATCCATTTGAAATGGCTAACAAACTGGCATTTGATAAAAAAACTAAAAAAATACAAGGTCTCGTTTCTGATATCACAGTTGATGGCGGCGGGCGGATGAACTTTTCATCTTCAGTGACCATGGTGGGCGCCAGTGGCACACAAGGCATTTATTACATTCCTCGTAATGACATTGCTGCGGTATGTTATCCATCGCAAACCCCGCATGCTGGCTCAATGCGTGGCTACGGCACATTGCAAACAATGGCCACAATGGAAATGATGTTCAATGAAGCGGCGGCAGAGCTCAGTATTGACCCCATTGAATTGCGTAAGATTAATGCTTTAAAGCCGGGCAAGAAAAATACCCAAGGTGCGATACCGAATGGTGATATGCGCTACCTAGAAATGCTTAATCTTTCTCAAAAGCACCCAACTTGGATTAATCGCGATGCTGCGAAAAAAGATTTCGAAGCTAAAAATCCAAGTAAGTTATACGGTGTTGGATATGGCATCGTCTCAAAAGATTATGGTACTGGCGCCGCAGCGCCGTCATCGAGTGTAGAAATAACCCCTGAAGGTAAAATCATCGTTAAAACCTGTTCTGTGGAAATGGGCACAGGTATTGATACCTCACAAGGGTTATTAGTCTCTAAATTTCTAGGCTCAGGGGCTGATCAAGTCGAGATGGCTGTGGTTAAAGAATTTGATGCTATGGAGCTATTTGAGACTGATAATCCATATATCATGTCACAGCAACGTCAAGACGAAATGGCAAAAGATCCTCGTTGGACGCCGGTTGTTGGTATGGCATCCGCTGCCAGTATGTCCAGTTTTTACCAAACACACTCTACAGAGCATGCCGCAAGAATTTTATTCGAACAAACACTGTTCCCTGCAGCGGTGGCGATTTGGAAAAAAGCTTACTTTAACAGTGATTTTGCGACAGCCGATTTTGATGATATCAGCGAAGCACGTTGGAATAACGGCAAACTAACTATCAAAGGTTACCCGCCAATTGATATTCAAACCTTGGCTAAAAAAGCCCACGTCGAAGGCATGATTACCGCTGTGATGGCTCACGGATTTAATCGCTGGGCATGGGCATCTGCAGAGTTTGAATTCAATGGCACGGTTAAAACCTATCCACTTGATGGGATAGCCGTAAAATATGGTATTGGTGCGCGTAATATCAAAACCAACAGTTTTGGTTATCAGGTCATAGAAAGAAAAAGTGTCGACTACCCTAAAACACAATTAAATAATGCCATGGTGACTTACTATGCCCCATGCGCCACTTTAGCCGAAATTACGGTAGAGAAGGCATCAGGAAAAGTTGAAATTCTATCAACTCATACTTGGTTAGAGCCAGGTAAAGTGTTGGTCGAAAAACTGGTTGAAGGTCAAATTGAAGGCGGTTTAACCATGGGAGTTGGCCATGCATTGTATGAATACCTTCCGGCTGATGAAACAGGCGCTGGCAATGGCACCTGGAACCTCAACCGTTATCAAGTACCTTTGGCACAGCATAATGGAGTGTGGGATATCAACTATACTATTTTACCTCCGCTATCAGAATCAGACCCCGCTAAAGGTATTGGCGAAGTGGTGATGATCCCTGTTGTACCAGCATTGGTCGAAGCTATTTATCAAGCGACCAACAAGCGTTTTTATCATTTACCCGTCACGTCTAAAGATATTGTAGAGGCTATTTAATCATGAGCATGATCAGTGTAACTATCAACAACAAGTTGTACGGCCCTTTAGAAGTTGATCCTGAAGTGAAAATGACCGACTTTCTACATGAGTATTTAAATCTTACAGGTACAAAATTTGGTTGCGGCCAAGGGGTATGTCAAGCCTGTACCATCATTGTAGATAATGAGGATGGTAGTAGCGAAACCGTGCGTACATGTATCACCAGTGCCATGGTGTTTAACGGTAAAAAGTTAAGAACCATTGAAGGTCACGCTAAGACAAGCCCAAAAGGCGAAATCATCGCATTACACCCGGTTCAAGAAGCGTTTATTGAAAACTTCTCGTTTCAATGTGGTTGGTGCACCTCAGGTTTTACCAATAAAACGGTTGCTTTGGTTGAAAAGCTAAAACGCAATCCCATTGCCAAAGATGATGTACAACAAGTCATTGAAGCTGAATTAAAAGATCACGTCTGTCGCTGTACCGGTTATGTGAAATATTACCAAGCCGTAAAAGAGCTGATTTTATCGACCGAAGGAGCAACAGTGTAATGCAAAAACTTGTCCCTTTAGCCATGATGTTTGCTGTTAGCCCATTGGCAATGGCAGACGCTGAAAATGATTTAGTACAACAGGGTAAATACTTATCCGAGCTGGCAGATTGTGTCGCTTGTCACACTACCGATGGTGGTGAGCCATATGCTGGTGGTCTGTCATTTAAAACGCCTTTTGGTACTATTTACTCGACCAATATTACTTCTGATAAGAAAGAAGGGATGGGTCATTATAGTTTTGAAGAATTTGAAAAAGCATTGCGTCACGGCGTAGCCCCTAAAGGCAATCTTTATCCGGCGATGCCGTATACGTCTTTTGACAAGATCACCCAAGATGATATGCGTGCACTATATGCCTATTTCATGAGTACTACGCCTTCTTCACAACCCAATCCTGATAACGATGTCATGTTTCCTGCCAATATTCGCATGGGATTAAAAGCATGGAATCTGCTCAATCATAGTCCGCAAGAGTATGTCGCGGATAGCAGTAAAAGTGAAGATTGGAACCGAGGTAACTACATTCTCAATAGCTTTGGTCATTGCGCCGAATGTCATACTCCTCGTGATATCACATTTGCCATGGATCAAGAGCAACATTATCAAGGCGCAATGATTGGTAATACTTGGGCGCCAGATATCACACCAGAGACACTGGTGGATCAAGGTTGGAGCTCTGAAGATATCAAAGATTTAATCGGTACTGGTTATTCTCGCAAAGGGACCGTTGTCGGTGAAATGTATACCGCGATCTACCACAGTTTAAGTAAATTTGATGAAAAAGACTTAAATGCAGCAACCGTTTATTTACTGGATAGTGATGAAAATGTTGAAGGTAAGCCACTAACATTTAATGCCGAAGCTAACGAAGGTGAAGGATATAATCTTTACATGGGTTACTGCGCAAGTTGTCATGGTGTAGAAGGTGAAGGTAAAACTAACTTCGCCCCAGGGTTAGCGGGTAATGGCACTTTAGCACATGACAATAGCGTTAATTTAATGGTCGCTACCCTTTATGGTATTAAGCCGCAGCATTACTCAACCTTAGTCTCATTTGATGCCATGCCTGGCTACGACAAAGACTTATCTGATAGCGAGCTAACTGAGTTAGTGAACTACCTTAAGGCCGCTTTCACTCCATCTTCAATACGATTTACAGAAGCTGAAATGAGCGAACTGCGTAAAGAAGTAGAGGAGAACCAAGAAAATGCAGCTCACTGATCTCAATGTCTTGAGTGGTGTTCGTGATTGGATGGCCCGAGATGAATCCTTTTGGTTATGCACCATTATCGGGACTTATGGCTCTGCGCCACGTCCTTGCGGCTCATTATTTGCCTGGAATGGCAAGCAACGTCTGGGCTCAATCTCGGGGGGCTGCTTAGAAGATGCGTTTATCAAGCAACTTGATAACGCAACAACAGCGCAGCACTATCCGTATGAGTTCTGCTATAGCAAAGAGTTGGTGCAAGATGGGATTCAAGTCGAACTGCCTTGTGGTGGTGTGATTCGTCTTTTAGTCGAAAAAATCAACCCAGAGCATGCCGATCATATTGAGCAGGTTTACCAACGTGCGGCGAGTCACCAAGCTTTTGCTCGTCAAGTTGACTTGGTAACGGCTAAAGCACAGGTGATTGAACATCAATTGCCGAGTACTGCAGTGGTGATGACGGAAAATCGTGTGACCATTGCTTATGATCAAGTATGGACCATATTGATTTTAGGTATCAGCCAAGTGAGCGAATGGGTTGCTAAGCTTGGCCTGATGGCGGGCTGTGATGTTAAAGTCTGCGATATGCGTAAATCATTAGCTGATAGCTGGACTTTTGATGCCGCTGCGGGTGGTGTCGATATTAGCTGGTGTTCGCCTGATATTTTTGTCGACCAACATGCTGACAAAAATAGTGCCGTACTGGCATTGGCACATGATCCAAGAATTGATGACATAGGGCTAATGGCCGCCGTTGAATCTGATGCTTATTACATTGGTGCCATGGGATCAATGAAAACGACCAGTAAGCGTTTTGAGCGATTAGCGCGGATAGGTGAATTGACCGACGCGCAACTGGCTAGCATTCATGCGCCTATTGGACTGAAAATTGGCAGTAAAACGCCCTTTGAAATAGCGGTATCTGTTATTGCTGGACTAATTGATAAACGCCATCAATTAGCCACAACCGTTAACATAAAGACGGTTGCAGCATAATCAACATGCTTATATCTGGGTGATTTATTCAGAAGGCTTACCTGTGGTGAGCCTCTTTAATCGTTGCGCTGAGTCGCCTTTACCTTCTCGCTATAACTTAACTAACATTAGCCATAAAAACTGTTGGTTAATTGCGTCGATTCAGGTAAAAGTGGTGCTATCACTTTAGCAGCAAGTATATTCTTCCATGAGACCTATCTTATCCATTTTATTGATAACCTTATCATTGGCGTTATTAATCCCCGGGGTGACTCAACCCATTTTAACTATTCAAGGCTCCATCGAAAAATCGGAGTTAGTTGAAGCCGGCGTGACCATGTTTACCGAAAGCTTATCAGCAGATAACCGCAGTAATGCCCGCAGTATGCTGGATATGGCGGTGAGTATGCTCGGCTTTGATAATATTGAAGGCGAGGTAGAGGTTTTTTATAAAACCCGCAGTATTGTTGATACCGTCAATGAGTTATATCAATCCAATAATATCTTAGTTGCCGCATTGGTGGGTTTATTCAGTATCGTTTTTCCGGCGATGAAGTTAATCACTATGTTGCTGGTCAATCTGCCAATATTTAAGCCGTTGCAACATGGATTAATGACATTTATTGGTGCTATTGGAAAGTGGTCAATGGCAGATGTGTTTGTGGTGGCGTTAATCATTGTTTATATGGCGGGCAATGCGTCTGCCGGTATGGGCGAGCTACTGACCACCACAGCCCACTTTGAAATAGGCTTTTATTATTTTAGCGCTTATTGCGTGTTTTCAATTGCCAGTCATTGGTTAATGGCCAGTAGCGTTAACAAGCGTCACACCAGTAAACCGTCGCTGTAATTGTATAACATAGTAAAAATTGATATTGGCGGCTTACACTGACTGTTCCGATAATAACCTTTCATATTCACAAAGGTGGTTATCTCATCATTATGTTTCGGCTGCTAAATTCAAAATTCATTAAAGCCAGCGCGATAGTTTGTCTGTGCGTTATTGCCATTGTTGCCTCAGTGCAAACAACGGGTTTAACCCGCGCTGTGATTGAGCTACTCGCATTCAGTGGCTTGATTGCACTGGCGTTAGCTAAACCTGATATTCAGCAAGAACAGCCAGAGGTTATTAAGCAGCAGAACCCGCAGAATAACCCACAAGATCTATAACTGCATCTAGCGCAGTCATTGCCGCAACAGCTGCTCAAGTTAATTTCCCGTCAATAAAATATACCCAAGTGATGCACTGCCAATGGCCAGCCACAAGATGATCCCCAACATTAACGGCTTGGGCCCATTAGCGCGCATTTTACTGACCGTGATACCAGCGCCAATTAAAAACAAACACACAATAAGCAACTGCTTGGACGTGCTAAACAGCACGTCATAAACCGGCTGACCTTGTGGGATAAAGTAAGCTACCAATATGGCGATACAATAAAAGCCAATAAAATACGGGATCGATATTTTTGATTTGTCGCCGCCAAAAACTATTGCGCTGAGTAAGGCAATAGGGATGATCCAAAGCGCTCTAGCCAGTTTAATGGTGGTGGCGGTTTTTAATGCCTCATCGCCATAAGCAGAGGCAGCGCCAACCACAGATGAAGTATCGTGAATGGCAATGGCGCTCCACACGCCAAAATCATATTGGCTAAGTGATAACGCGTGGCCAATAGTGGGAAATAAAAATAATGCCGCTGAATTAAGTAAAAACACACAGGCCAGCGATACCGCAATTTGCTCATTTTTGGCATTAATAGCAGGCGCGACAGCCGCTATCGCGCTACCGCCACAAATCGCGGTGCCGCAACTGATTAAATGACCCGTCTTAACTTCTAATTTCATTAACCGGGTTAAGCCAAAGCCAAGCATCAGTGTGAAAAAGATAGAGCCAACGATTAAGCCAAGATTATGACTACTGGCAGCAATCGCTTCAGGTAAATTAATCCCAAAACCTAAACCAACAATTGAATAGGCTAATAACTTTTTAGTGAGCTTATTTAAGTCAATATGGCTTGGCACCATGCCAACACTGGCAAGGGTGAAACCCATGAGCAAGGCAACAGGGGAAGAGATAACAGGCGTTAAGCAAACTAAGCCAACAGCAATAAATAGCCACAGTTTAAAGCGCGAAGAAAAAGCAGTTGTCATTAGGCTTTGATGATCTCTGGAATTAAATGTTGCAGCGGTTTATGGCGAATTCTTGTAAAAGCCGTCACCAGATTTGCCCGAAGCGTCGATGCTTGAGTGTAACAATTAGATTGCCATGGCACGATTAAATTGAACTGAAAGTTTTTAATTAAGCTGCATTTCAACGGCTAGCTGTTGTTAAGCGCCGCTAACATCGCAGTTTTTGTCTTTGAGCATATTGACATTGTTTGATAGTCAAAATACTATTTGGGAATATAGTTTGATAGTCAAACAAAGGTGTCTTTTGAAATTTTTAAATCAACATCATCATCAATTTAGTTCGTTGCACAATAAAGGTGAGAAACGCACCCTGTACGTGTTGATTTTAACCGTAACTGCCATGGTGGTTGAGATTGTCGCCGGTACCATTTACGGCTCAATGGCTTTACTGGCTGATGGTTGGCACATGGGCACGCATGCTGCGGCATTTTGTATCACCTTATTTACTTATCGCTATGCCAGAAAGCATGCTGGCAGTGATAAATTTTCTTTTGGGACTGGCAAGGTCAGTGTATTAGGCGGTTACACCAGCGCGATAGTGCTTGGAGTGGTGGCGTTATTGATGCTGGCTGAATCGATTCACCGGCTGTTTAATCCGCAAAACATTCAATTTAATGAAGCAATTATGGTGGCCTTTATTGGTTTGGCGGTAAATGTGGTTAGCATGTTCTTGCTGGGCGATCATCATCATGGCCATGATCACTCTCATGGGCATGCCCATTCCGATAGCCATTCACATAAGCACTCACATAACCATTCACATAAGCACTCACATGGGAATTCGCATAACCATTCTCACCATGAAACCGCGCAAGCAGAACATCAGCATGATCGCCAAGATAAGCAGCATCATGATCACAACTTAAGGGCGGCTTATTTACATGTGTTAGCCGATGCTCTGACTTCAGTATTGGCTATTGTGGCGCTAATTTTTGGTAAGTTTTATGGCTGGAACTGGCTTGATGCGGTAATGGGCATGGTGGGCGCTGCGGTGATTTGTAAGTGGACCTTAGGCTTATTAAAGCAAACTAGCCCTGTATTGCTAGATGAAAATATAGATCAGCATTATCGTCAGGCAATAACAGAAGCATTACAGCCCTTTGCCAGCATCAAAGATATGCATATATGGAAGATCAGTGGCGATCATTACTCAGCGGCCATCATTCTTGAGTCTCACGTTGATAAAAGCATTGCTGAATACAAACAATTATTAGCGAACTTTGATAAAATTAATCATCTCACCCTTGAGGTTCATCCTGTTAAATAATGAAAAATCTACAAAACCTAAATCACTTACTGACTGAATTTTACGACAAGATGGCTTCTTGGGAGCAATCGGTGGTAAAAGAAACCGGCTATTCATTGGCGCAAACCCATACCATTGAAGTATTGGGCAATCATGGTCCTTTACGGATGAAGGCGTTGGCGCAAAAGCTGGCGATCACCACTGGCACCTTAACTGTTCAGGTGGATAAATTAGTCCAAGCTCAGCTAATTGAACGCTGTGCACATCCCGATGATAGACGCTCAATCGTGGTAGTGTTAACAGAAGCTGGGCAAGTGATCCATCGCCAGCATAATCAATTACATTTAGATTTAGTGGCTGATTTGAGCCGCAATATCGACCCTGAGCATCTACAGGTTTTACAAAGCTGCTTAGCAAAAATGAACCAAGAGTTTTAAGATAAAGCCCATGCAAAAACAATAAAGTCCAAGCTATATGATCTTAGCTTGGACTTTTTTATTTACTATGTTTAGCAACTTAAACCGCTAGCAAGCTCATCAATTAACGCTGATGCATAGCGTAATCACTGCCATCTTTGGCGGTAAACACTTTGCAGTTACCTTCAGTTGGTAAACAACGTGAATGCAGCATGCTTACCCATTGCTTGTAAGGTGTCGGTAAATTCTTAATCGGCAGTGCCACTTGAATATCTTCAATATGCGCTGGGTCATTAGCACCAAGTTCACCGTTGCGATCAAAGCATACTTCAACATGGGTATCGTTATTTTTCAATACGATAGAGCTTGGGTCACTTTTATGACCAGTTAACGCCACAAATTGACATGGATTTTGTAATCCACATTGGCTGCCATCTTTCATGAATGCTAGCAGATGAGTGTAGTAAATGACGTAACTACTGACTTCGGCATGAGAACCGTTAGCCAATGGAAAGTTATTGTCTAAAAATACTTTCGCGTTAGTGATTTTATCTGCATTAGTGCTGGTCGCCACAATTTGTTCTTCAATGAAGCTGTTAAGGTCGTGAGCGGCTGTGTTGTGGTTCATAGTAGTCATAATCATAACCTTATCCTCTTCGTTTGATGTCGGCACTTGCTGGTTGTTGTCAGCAATTCATGCCCTGCGTACTGGTTTAACATTTACTGGCTTAAACGGGTTTTGTTAAAACAAACACTGTTTCCCGATTGCTTGATTTGTAGTCTAGTGTATTTTTCACTACAATTTCACAATAAAAATTTTACACTGTGAATTTTACAAAATGCGCAATGATCAAAGCTTGATGAGAAAGTCACATTTCCTTGGCACTAAGATTCGTAATTTACGTAAACGCAATCACCTGACCATGGAAGATTTATCCGCTCGATGCATTCGAGTGGATTCCAGTTCGGCGCCGTCAGTGTCGTACCTTTCGATGATAGAGCGTGGAAAACGTGTCCCCAGTGCCGGCATGCTGGCCGTGATCGCAACCGTGTTTCAAAAAGACGTGGACTGGTTTTTAGATGACATGCCAGAAGAGCAGTCCATTACCCCTGAAAAAGGCCGTCATGGCGGGGTTAGTGGTATGCCGCTTGAGCCTAGTTTCTTGTTTTCAAATGATATATTGCAAATTGCCATTCCAGAAATGTTATCGCAAACAGGTACATCAGGCAGGCAATTTGCCCAGTTACTTATTCGCGCCCATCAAGAACATCATCAAAATCACTTCCCCGATTTAGAACGCGCCGCCGAAGATATTGGCAAAAAACAGCTGCCCTTAGCTGCTGATGACATGCTTAATATCGCTAAAAGTATGGGGCTTAAAATTAAATGGATTGATGAAATTCCCACAGAAGTGATCGATGAAACTGGCGCCAGTTCAGCCCGATTAACCACCTCATTTTTCGAGCCGCCAGCGACGATTTATATTAATAAAGCCCTTAAAGCCAATGTGCCGCGATTAAAATATGACTTGGCGGTGCATATTGGTCATTGCGTTTTACACAATAAAGATGGCCTAAAAAGCGTGATGACATCCGGTCGGCGGGTAGAAATTGATGATGACAGCTCAATGCAATCAAATACCCTTAATGCGCAAGATATTTTGCATGCATGGCGTGATTTTGAATCAAGCTTTTTTGCTGGTGCGCTCTTGTGTCCCAAGGTGCCTTTTAGGCAGTTACTTGATCGCCACGGCTATGAAATTGCGGTGCATAAACAGCTGCAAGTCTCTGCATCGGTGGCGATGCGCCGCATGACTGTCGTTTCACCTTATCCCCACTGGCATTACTTTGATGCCTATGCGCCAGGCAAGCTAAAAGCGGTATATCGCGGTAATGGTATTCCACTGCCATGGGGCAACATGCGTATTGTTGAAGACCCATGTCATCACTGGGCAGTGTTTAGAAAAATCAATGAACCTAGCACCGATGGCACCTCAGCGCAGATCTCGATTTTAAATGTCGGTAATGAGCCACGAATTTACTGTTGTGAATCAATCAAAGTTGATGATTCAGCAGGTAATCCTCACGTGTTATGTGCTGGCATTGACTTAAACCCTGCCATTGAAGCCCAAGGTAAAGATGCAAAATCCATTACCGCTGATTTAAAGAAAGCCTGTGTCGATAATGGCGGTTTGGTGGCCATTCCAAAACACATCAAAGCCGATTTAACCAGTGTGGCAAAAATCCTTAATATCAATTGGATTGAGCGCGGCATAGACAATGATGCTCGGGTGATTTGCTCACGCGGCGCCGTGTGTCCACGCCAGCCAAGCTGTTATGCAGCAGGTAAAGCCTTGTGTGAAGAAAGCTAGAACGGTTGTTAATGGGCGTCAAATTATCTGCAAAGGGTAATTTGGCCGCTTTAGCTTTCACTTGCAGATTCACTTGAGTGACAAATCAATTAGGTGACTGTTTACAAATGCTTTTGTTTTGATACTTTTGTTCTGATATTGTTGTTAGCCTAGAATTTTGGAGCGTTAATAGCGTTTTAATGCAAAACGACTTTAAACCCTCATTTAACACCATCTGTTCGCTATTTAGATGCTTGGTGTTTGCTGTAAAGGAATACAGTTATGCTCGAATTTTTATTAATCAATGCCAATACCCCCTATGCGATTGCGCTTTCTTTTGTACTGATCTTGGCCTTTTTAGAAGGGGTGGGTTTAGTCATTGGTTTCAGTATTTCCAGCCTGTTAGATCACATATCCCCAATCGATTTAGATTTTGATGCAGACTTAGAAGTTGCTCAAACTGGCTTAACGCCGTTATTGGGTTGGCTTTGCCTTAATAAGTTGCCATTACTTATTTGGTTAGTGCTGTTGCTAACTTGTTTTTCCCTATTAGGTTACAGCTTAAATTACTTAAGCTACATCTATGCTGGTGGGCTTATAGCGCCCATCATTAGTGCTCCAATTGTGCTAGTCGCGAGTTTGTTTAGCACTTCATTGTTGGGGCGGCCATTAGCCAGGTTACTGCCTAAAAATGAAACCTTAGCAGTATCCACTGGCAGCTTCAGCGGCCTAGCGGCAAAAATTACTGTCGGTACCGCTAAGTTAAATAGCCCTGCAGAAGCGGTGGTGGTTGACCAATATTCTCAAAAACATTATGTGATGGTGGCACCAGAATTTGCCGAGGAAAGTTTTACTCAGGATCAGCAAGTGGTGTTGCTACGTAAGTCAGGTCACTTTTGGTTAGCAGCCAAATTTGATCCAATTTAAAAAAGTAACTCACGGAAAGAAAATAAACAGCAGTCATTAAAAGGAATAAAAATGGACGCACTAGAAATATCTTCAAGCACCAATACCACGTTTATCTTAATCATGGCGGGGGTAGCAGTACTTGCTTTTATCACCATCGGATTAATCTTCGCTAAATTATACATTCGCGCCTCCAAAGAGATTGCCTTCGTTCGTACCGGATTCGGTGGCGAGAAAGTGGTAAAAGATGGCGGCACCATTTGCCTGCCAGTGTTGCATGAAACCATTCCCGTCAATATGAATACCTTACGTATTGAAGTCGAGAAAACCCAGAAAGATGCGCTGATCACCAAAGACAGAATGCGCGTGGACGTAAAAGCAGACTTCTATTTACGTGTCGCACCAAGTCAAGAAGGTATTTCGATGGCCGCGCAAACCTTGGGCACCAGAACCATGCGTGTTGAAGAGCTTAAAAAGCTGATGGAATCTAAATTTGTTGATGTATTACGCGCTGTTGCTGCTGAGATGAGCATGACAGAAATGCATGAGCAACGAACTGATTTTGTTCAAAAAGTACAACAGAGTGTTGCCAATGATTTAGAGAAAAATGGTCTAGAACTTGAGTCAGTCTCACTGACAGGTTTTGACCAAACTGACCTGCAATTCTTTAATGAAAATAATGCTTTTGATGCTGAAGGTCGTGCCAGATTAGCTAAAATTATTGAAGAAAAACGTAAAGAAACCAATGATATTGAACAGGACAATCGCGTTAAAATTCAGCGTAGAAACTTAGAAGCAGAACGTCAGTCTCTTGATATTAAAAAAGAAGAAGAGGAAGCACGCCTAAGCCAAGAGCAAATTATTGCGTTTAAACGTGCCGATCAAAAAGCTGAAATTGCCAAAACGCGTGAGAGTAATGAGCGTGAAGAACGTGAAGCTGAAATCGCGAAAGAGCAAGCCATTGAAGCCGCTGAAATTGAGAAATCAAAAGACATTGAAACCCGTCAGATCGATAAGAAAAGAACACTGGCTCAGGCGCAAATTCAACAGCAACGCGACATTGAAGTGTCTGAACAAGAAAAGCAAATTGCGGTAGCGGTGAAATCAGAAGAAGAGTCGGCAGCAAGAGCTAAAGCTGCAGGCGCTGAAAAAGATAAGGTTGAAAAAGAAGAGGCGGTTATTACAGCAAGACAGGTTGCTGAAGCCAATCGTCGTAAAGAAATTGAAGTGATTGATGCTAAGAAAGAAGCTGAGCGAGAAGCGGTCGGCGTGACGGTAAAAGCGGCTGCTGAGAAGCAAGCGGCTGAAGATAGAGCGACTGCGGTATTGACTGAAGCAAGAGCTGACTCAGATTCGAAGAAGCTACAAGCAGAAGCAGATGAGAAAGTTTTTGCCGTAGAAGCTGCAGGTAAACAAGCGTTATATGAAGCTGAAAACACCTTGAAAGATGAGCAAATTGAGCTGCAAAAAGCCCTCGCGATATTAAAAGTCTTACCTGAAATCGTCGCCAATGCGGTTAAACCGTTAGAAAATATTGATGGGATTAAGATCCTTCAAGGCTACCATGGTGCCAGCGCTGGAGCGGGTAACGATACAAGCCTTGCAACGGGTACGTCAGGCATGGCGGAGCAAATCACCTCTGCTGCACTTAATTATCGAGCCAATGCGCCACTGGTGGATTCAATGCTGCAAGAGCTTGGCTTGGTTGATTCAAAATCAGGCACCTTAAACGATTTAGTAAGTGGTGATAACTTCTTAACTGATGCGACCAGAAGTACGATTAAGCAAAGTAATATGTCACCAGTAACAGCAAATGGTAGTACAAGTTCTGAGGCGTTAGCGCCGAAGGCTAATTAACTGTACTAGCTCAGACTTGGGCTAGCATCTAAACCTAAAAAAGAGGATTAATAATCCTCTTTTTTGTTTTCTCATGAGTAAATTAAACACTGAAATTACAGCAAATTATTTAGCTTCCAGCTTTACCAGCTTCTAAAATGGGCATTCCCGCTTCGGTAGGAATATAAATCCGCTCGCCACTGCCTTCTTGTAACCCTTTGATCCAGATGTAACGTAAATAGGCTTCATTGTCTTTTAAAGATTCACCAATGATCCTATTGGCTTCAGCAGCTGCCTTGGCAAGTTCGATATCTGCAGCACCTTCTGATTTTGCTCTTACAATTAGCGCCTGACCTTCGGCTTCGGCAAGTGTCACTCTGGCTTTGGCCTGCATTAAGGCGGCTTGTTCTCTAGCCTTGGCTTCTTCAATCAGGATTTGTTTTGACCATTGGGCTTCTTTTAGCGCTGCTTGTCCATTGAGCTCCATTTTGTAGACGTTGTATTTTGGCCAAGCCCACAAGGCTAAGATTAATATGATGACACCTGTGAAGGTCATAAATACTAGAGTTCCTAATGCGATAGCTTGTTTATTCTGGTACATGTTCTATGTGTCCTTACATTTATTATTGTTTTAAATAGCAATCAACGGCAAATGATTTATATCTCACTTAAATAGCTCCTTATATTATTCCATTAGAATTCAGTATTTTGTTGGTAGTTAGCTTAGCGTAATCGATAATAGAAAGTGAAGTTGTACCGTAAATTTTGTTGGGGATGGGCTTGTTGTAAAAAGTCTGGTTTGTGAGCGTTTTATTTAAAAAGTTAATTTTTGATCTGCTTAACGTTTCATGGTGGCGTAGAGCGTTAAGTTAACTAAGTAGGAATAAAGCCTTTAATAGGGCTTAACAAAGTAAAAAATTTCCTTACGAAATATAATTAGCAGCTACAATTAAATTTTATAACGCGATGCTATGCGGAATAAAATATAAATTTAAAGGACTAAATTTTATCAATAATATGGCAAGAGTTACTGTACTTTATGTTTGTTTTCTTTTCTCATTTGCCGCTGGTACGGTAGGTGCTAGCCCTTATGTTACGTTAGATCAACGAGATAAAATTGAAATTGTTGAGGAAAATCTCTGGTATAAAACTACGCCCCTGATTTCCGGCCCTCGTTTTAGCGAATTAGTGCTCTTATATGCCGATGCCAAACAAGTGTCTTCAACCTTGGGGGGAAACGGGGCTTTTGTTGCAAGGATACCACTAGCTAATAGTCGTGACATTCAGCACACTCGGTTTGTGAATTTATACACTAATTACTTAGATTTAGGTGCAGCATATTGGCAGCCAGAGCAAGGTGAAGTTGTTGCTTTAGCAAGCTTTGGTCAAATGGCAGGTACAAACCCTAAGTTAGCTCATTCACAAACCTTCTCACTGGTGTTGAATCAACAAGAGCGTGGTGTACTGTGGATTTTTATACAAGCCAAAAAATTTGCAACACCGGTAGACGTTAATATTTATAGTAAAGCGGCTTTCTATAACAAACAATTTATTACCAATAGCATTAATACTATGGCTTTCTCGGTGATGATTACACTCGCTTTAATTGCATGTTTTATCTATTTCAGAACCCGATATTTAGTAACCTTGGCCTGCGCTGGATATGTCGGCTTACATGGTTTAGGTTGGCTTGTAGCATCAGGAAGTTTCTGGCAACTGTTTAATATTACTGCCTTTAATCCCGTTTATATTGGCATCATGATATTTCCGTTTGCTATAGCCTCAGCAAGTCAGTTCACTAAGCTGTTATTTAATTGCTCCCAAGAGCATAGTAAATTTGCAAAGCTATTTAATTTAATATCAATAGTCAGCGTTACTCTTGGCTTATTGATGCCTTTCCTACCCTTTAATAACAGCTTCTTAATATCCCATATTATTGCAGCTGTATGGATCCCAATAAGTATTGGGACTGGCATCTTTATGCTCACCACTTTGGATTTTAAAGCCAAATATTATTTAATAGGTAACCTGTTATATGGCTTGTCTTTGTTTGCTTATGTTTTATCTCATGCCCTAAAATTTGATTGGAATATCTCTACAGAATTGATTATGCAAGTTGCATTAACAATTGATTGTATTTGTATTTTGCTGTCATTGACTGAATGGTTGCAAATAAAACAGAAGGACTATCACCGCAGTTATACTATTTCTCGGATAGACCCATTAACAAAAATTGGCAATCGCTATGCTCAAAATGAAAAGCTCGCCAAGCTAACTGGGGGCTATTGTCTAACATTTATCGATCTTGATGGTTTTAAAGAGATTAACGATACATTTGGCCATGATGAGGGCGATAAACTGTTAATTGCCACAGTCGATCATATTCAACAAAAGCTTCAAGGCTTAGGAACTATCTTCAGATCTGGAGGTGATGAGTTTATTTTGGTGGCTGAAATTACACATCTTCAACAAGCAGCTTCAGTGATTTCGCAATTGTCAGTAGCACTGCTCAAAACAGAGCAGGAATTACAGCGAACTAGGTGGAAGAGTATAGGTTTAAGTTTTGGAATTGCCACAAGCTTTGAAACAGCAAATCAATCAGAGTGCTTATCACTAGCGGATCAACGCATGTATAAACACAAACAGGAAAAGAAAAAGAAAAAAGATAAGCCACTAATACCCAAGATTACTATTAGCCAGTGCTAGTAGCGTTAATGCAGAATCTAGCGACAAAATCTTAGTGTTCATTAGGCTTAAACATTGAATCCAATAATGACATAAACCACAGTGATAATGCCAGCCAGATTAATTTCTGGCTGTCGTTATGAAATGTCGGCTGTAGTTTATTCATTTGAGCTATCCGTTAGCTTTGCGATTTTTGCCCATTCCAGATTAACTTGCCGCAATCTGTTAAATCATAACCCCCCAAGGTTGTTGCTAACTGGATTGATTGTGTCTCTTTAAATAAATTTAATAGCGCCTGTAATTGACGTCTGAAATAAATGCCTTGCGGCATAACAAAATCAAATGACTCAGTGAGGATATGCACAAAACTTAAACCACTTTCAAGTGCCACTGACTGACAACCAAAACCAATATCGGCATTATCACGGGCAATATAGCCTGCCAATTCTCGTTCGCTTTGGGCCACAATGTTTGATTTTAAGTCGGCAAAAGAGGCGCCTTGTTTTTGTAACCACTGCTCAAGATGTTGTTGACTGCCAGATCCCGCTTGGCGAGCAACCCAACGCCAAGATTGTAGCGATGCTCGATTAAAGCTCTGATAATGATGATAAGTTTCTGAACGCATCATTAAGCCTTGTTGGCGATTATAGCCATGTACAATTAACCATTGTTGGTGATTGGGGTATTTTTTCAATAGCGCTGGCAGAGCGTCATTATTATCGTCAATACTGCCCCAATGCATAGCGCAAACATCAGCGTAACCACGGGATAAGATATCTAATCCTAGACTTGAGCCTGTTGAACTGTAGCTAACAAGCTCGCTGGTGCCGACTCGTGACATGACTTTGGCAACCAACATCGACAATAGTGGATCATCGCTGCCGGTAATATGCATGCGATCAGACAGCATGCCGCTGTGGCAAGACTCCATAATCCATCTATCTATTAAAATCTTAGGAAATAACCATTTCCCAGTCACTTTAGTGGCCGGAATAATACGGTCGTTAGCCATCGAGTAGACTTTTTTTTCGTTAAGTGAAAGGTACTCAGACACTTGCTTTACACTCATATAGGTCAGTTTATCTGACTCATTCATTTTAATATCCTAGAGTTTGCGGGCTTTGCTACTGACTTACATTATGGTCATGAAGCAATAAATGAGTCATGGCTAGCTGTGCGATATGACTATTGAAGCATTTGGCTTTTAGCTCACTTTGCTTTCAATCAGTGTATTGTTAAGTATTCATACTTAGCGAAATTTTTGCGATAACGAGTTAATGCTATCAATCACTTAAATAGTGTATTTCAATTAACTCACTCAATAATTACCAACAAAGGTAATCATGGCATAGCAATCAGTTAAGCATAAAATATCGCCACTAAAACTGAGCGCTTGCTCACATTTTATGGCGAGCTTATTAGCTGTTATGTCCGTAGCCTTTTGTCCCTGTTACTTTAATATTGCGACAATTTGTCCGGCAAGCTTGGCTGTTGCTTTGCCTATTACTGCTAATAGTCGATCTAGATTCATTTTATGATTTTATTCCCTTGAGAGATTTTTCGCGCTTTTTGACAATGGTGTTGATTATTTTGTGATGGTGATGAAACTAGATGAAACAACAACAAAAAAGACTACGCATATCAACGTTAGCGCTGGCGATGATGATGACGTATCAAGTACAAGCTGATGATGTAGAAAGAGACTCAATTTTAGATATCTCTGAAGTGATTGTGGTCCATGGCGAGCGTTCTTCAGTGACTGAGGCGGCTACGACCCATTGGAGCATTGATGAGGATGAGATTAAGGCAACAGGTGCACAAAGCCTTGATCAAGTACTAAAAACCGTACCGGGCATTTATGTCCGAGTTGGCGGCCAAGGCACTCCACGGGTAGATATCCGTGGCTTTAAAGCGCGCCATGTTATTTATTTGATTAACGGCGTACCAGCAAATGATGCTGAAGATGGACAGTTTGATCCTAGTGTTATTCCTACCTCACAAATTGCCTCAGTTGAAGTCTCTGTCGGTCCTTCATCTGTACTGTATGGTCCCGGCGGCGCTGGTGGCGTGATTAATATTATTACTAAACAAGGTGATCGTTCTCCTGCGGTTTCTGGTCGCTTAGAGGTGGCACAAGATCATACCTTTAACGGCGATATCAGTGTTGCGGGTAGCGGTGATAAGTGGCAAGGCTTAGTGAACTACACCCGCCAGCAAACTGATGGCTGGCCAATGTCAGACGATTATGAAGACACAGATTACCAGCAAGGTGATATCCGCCAAAATGCCGATAAAACAGTAGATAATTTATATGCCCAAGGCAGTTACTTGATCAGCGATAAAACTCAGTTGATGGCAAATTTGAGTGTCAAAGACGGTGAATGGGGCAAACCAAGTCGCGATGGTCGTGGTTCAGGTAAAGTAAAATATGAGCGCGTTGATGATTATCAAGCTCATACAGTGCAGTTAGGCGTTGCCCATAAGTTTAATGATCAGTTCACCTTACGTGGTTTTGGCTATCAAAATCAAAGTGAAGTGCTGGAAAGCGAATATAAAGATGAAACTTATTTAGCTGTAAAGTCGCAGCAAAACGGTACCTCAATCGTGCAAGGCGGTAACGTACAACTGATCTCTAATTTTGATGATGCCGGCATACTCACCACAGCGGTTATCGCTGAAAAGCAAAGTTGGGAGTCATATACCATTGATGGCGGCGATGATGATTTTGATGATTCATCTTGGTTATATACCGCGGCACTAGAATACCAATATCAAGCTGACGACTATGGTGTGGTTATTGGCGCCTCAGCACATGATCAAGATCGGGTTGCCGATTCAGAAGTTGATTACTCAGGCCAGTTATCAGGTTATTGGCAAGCATCTGAAACTACGCGTCTTAATATGGGCGTAGCGCGCAAAGTGCGTTTCCCTTCAATGCGAAACCTTTACGCGATGTCAGTGGGTAATGCAGACTTACAGGCAGAAACATCACAACATTTTGAGTTAGGTTTACAGCAACAGTTAGGGCAGGCTACCGCGCTTAATATCGCAGGCTATAGCACTGATGCTGAAGACTATATCGCCAAAGATGTCGATGGTTTTTACCAGAATATGGAGCGCTATAATTTCAAAGGTGTTGATGTTCAACTAGAAAACAACAGCTTTGATGCGCTGTCAATGGCACTGTCTTATAGCTTCATCGATGCCGACGATCATGGCACGCAAACATTAGAATACCGACCAAAACACCAAGTGCGTTTCCAAGCTGATTATGAATTGCCATTTGCCATGCGTATCAACTTCAATGTAGAGCGCGTTATGGATCAGGTTTATTACGCCCAAGAAAAAGTTAACGGCGTTACCACCACGGTTGAGCAATCACTGCAAGACTATACCTTGGTTGATATTAATGTGGTGCAGCCTTTCTTAGATGACAAGTTAGAACTTTACCTGCGTGCCACCAACTTACTCGATGAAAATTACGATCAAAGCGAAGCTTTACCGCAAGCCGGTCGTCAGGTGTTCATCGGTATTAACTGGCAGATTTAGGTCTTTCGAAAAAGATGATGCAGCTCATCGCATTAGCAGGAATTCATTTTAGCTATGGTTCGAACCAAACTGAGATCTTGGATGATCTCAATTTGGTTGTTAATCGCGGCGAGTGTCACTGCATTAACGGCCCTACAGGTTGCGGCAAGTCGAGCTTGCTACATTTGCTAGCAGGTGAAACCTCGCGACCTTTTGCGGGCGATATTTATCGCTGTGAGTCATTAATGGTTGGCTTAGTGATGCAAGACCCAAACGTACAAGTATTACGTCAAACGGTCGGCGCTGAAATTGCCTTTGGGCTCGAAAATTTAACTGTACCTGCTGAGCTGATGGTCGAAAAAGCCCAACAAGCGCTGCGACGAGTTGGGCTATTTGTTAGTTTGGACTCGCCAATATCGGCGCTGTCTTTAGGGCAAAAATACCGCTTAATGATGGCGGCGCAATTAGTGTTTAATCCCACTTTATTATTGCTGGATGAACCTTGGGCCCAGCTTGATGATAATGGCGTAAAAGAACTGAAATCAGTACTAAAAACCTTGTTAAGTGATGGGGTTGCTATTGTCATTGTTGAGCATAACCCTAGCGCTTTTGCTGAGTTAATAGACTACGTTTGGCGCTTAGAAAAGGGTGTATTAACGCCAGAGACTATTGAAGGCGTTAGCGCCAATCATCGCCGCGGTGTTAATGCCAGCCAGTCCGTCAATGCCAAGGGGGACACAACAGCCCATAACAGCGAGTGCCTAGTAACCATTGAGCCCCACCAATTTTGTTTTGAACAGCAACAGCCCTTATTTGAATGTCCTGCACCTTTGTCATTACATAGTGGCGAAATTATTGCGCTAATCGGTGATAACGGCGTCGGTAAAACAAGCTTAGTAAAAGCATTAGCAGGTATCCAAACTAACCTTGGGGATTTGCCAATAGTGTTATTAGGGAAATCGCCCCAAATGGGCATTTACCGGGAAGATTTAGGCCTATTGATGCAGCGCCCCAATCGTCAATTGTTTGAGCAAACAGTTATGGCTGAACTGCAATTTAGTTTAAAGCGCTTCAAGTTACCTATTTTGCGCGCTGAGCAAATTTTGCAGCAGTTAAATCTGATGCATTTAGCCCATTGTTCACCGCACAAATTATCTTATGGGCAGCAACATATCATCGCCTTAGCTTCTTTAGTTTGCTTACAACCCAAGGTATTACTGTTAGATGATCCCTTTGCAGGCTTAGATAATCAGCATATTGAAAAAGTGGTGCAGCTATTACAGCAATTAGCTCACCAAGGCTGCGGTATTTTACTCACCAGCCACCGTGAAATTGCGTTTATTAATGTGGATCGCTACTGGAAAATCCAAGCTGGCCAACTGCTAGTGGGTGCAGATAAAAGCGAGCCGTGTCATGTGGGCTAGAGGTCAGCGCGATGGCAAGCGTCATCAACAAGCAAAGTTTACCGCATCTAAGCTGAGCTCGAGTCATTACTGCGCCTTGGCGTTATTACTGAGTGTGGTGTTATCCAGCTGCGCCTTTTTCTTGCCTGATAGTGGCCTAGCGTGGCTGTTTATGGTGGATATGTTGTTAGTGATCCACGGGCTGTATTTAAAAAATAAAATCACGGCATTGCTGCGTATTGCGCTAGTGCAACTGGCTGTAACCTTGCCGTTTTATTATTTATTTCATGGCGACGGGCAATTATTTGAAGGCATGCTAGTCGTGCTAAGGGTGTTTTTGGCGTTATTACCTGGCTGGTGGCTGTCGAGTACTCAACCTCCTGAAAGGCTCGGAGAAGTACTTTGCTGGGGCTTACCTGCTAAGTGGGCATTTGTGATTGCTGCATCAATCGGCTTATTGCCTTTTATGCTGCAAGAAACCAAAGAAATATACGCCATGCAGCGTTTACGGGGCGCCAACATTTCACCTAAAGCATTACGAAACCCTAAAAACTGGCCTGAAGTCATTCACTGCGTGTTATTACCTGTGTTAATTCAATTACTCAAATTATCAAAGCAAATGGCAACCGCTGCCAAGTTTCGTCATTTCGGTAAAGCCCCTAAGCCAACACATTGGCCTTCAACAAGAGAGGACAAATGAAAAAATCATTTGAGTTGCAAGATGCTCTATTTATTGGCTTTTGTGCCACATTGTTAGTGGCATGCAAAAGCATGTTACGTCTCAAACTGGGTTTGAGTGGTCATTCCATGTTTTTAATGACCTTTTTTTACCTTATTTGTTATGGCGCCGTTGGCCGCATTGGCAGCATTTCTGCCTGTGGTTTACTAGCGGGATTGGTTGCCATGATGCTGAGTGTTGGCAAAGGTGGGCCACTGATTATCGTTAAATTTGCCTTGCCAGCAATCGCCATGGATTTGGCCTTACTGTTTATGGCGGGACTATTTAATTTGCGCTGGCAAAGCATCATTCTAGCCTTGGTCGGCTGCTTTGCTTGGGCGGCGAGAGGCTGGGTGGCAAATTTAATGATTGGTATGAGCGGGCAAGTGGCCTTAGCGAAATTTGGCCTGAACTTTATTCAAGGCGCCGCTTTTGCTATCGCGGCGGCGCTATTGGTTCCGCCAGTATTAAAGCGGCTCTATGCCCATGACTTGTTGGCTGGTAATCAGCTAGATAATGAGCAACTCAATAACAAAAAATAGCAGCAAGGTGCTGCAATTAAATTATACAAATAAGGCAATAAAATGAAATCTTGGTTGATATGTATTGATGACACCGATGATATTTGTACTAAAGGTACTGGCGAAATAGCAGAGGAAATTGCTGCAAAACTCAATGCTAAGCAGCCTGATGGCCATAGTAAAAATACGGCCAGCCCATTTGTCACCCGCCATCAATTGTTTGTGCATCCTGACATTCCTTACACATCTCATAACAGTGCAATGTGTTTTCAGATTGAATCTGATTTAAGCTTATTGCAGATAAAAACAATCTGCGTAAAGCATTTAAAGCAAGAGTCAGCGGCGGCAGCCGATCCTGGTTTAGCCATTTTAGATTTAGCCGCTGAGTTTGATATTAAGCAATTAATTAGCTTTGGGCAGCAGGCGAAAGTCCAAGTTAAAACCAAGCAGCAAGCTTATGAATTAGCTGAATCACAAGGTGTTGATTTATCTGAACACGGCGGCACTGGCCAAGGGGTAATTGGCGCTATTGCAGGTATTGGTTTACGCCTTAGTGGCCAAGATGGCCGAGTAAAAGGGCAAATAAAACTGGGGCAACAAGCCGATGGCTCTGATGAAATTAAGCTATCAGTTAAGCAAGCATTAGCGCTGACAGGACTGCAAACTGTGGTCTCAGTGACGGGTGAGGAATTAGCAACAGATGCGCTACTTACCTTAAGCGGAAAAATTAAAGCGGTTTATACCCAATGCCAGTTTGCTTTGTTAGTCAGTTATAAGAATGGTCAATGGGTTAATGCCACTAAGCAGCAGTTGAAGTCATACTAATTATCATTGGAGCAAAACAGTCAAATGCAAAATATGGCCCCAAATAGCATGGTAGAAAACATGCAGCAGTGGTTTATTCAACAAGATGATTTATGGCTATTTAGGTTTGGTGTTGAGGATTATGCTGTCGCCCGTCAAGCCGCTGCAAGTTGTGAGACTTTTCTTGTTGATGATGAAGATGAGCATACAGATAACAGCTTGCTGTCTTGCTATAACTGCATGTATCGCCGCTGGCAGCCAGACAGTTTTCATTGTCATAAGAGTCGGGTTAATAACCGAAAACGTTAAATACAGCCTTTATAGGCTCATCTGCGCCATGATAAAACCGAAGTGAAACGGGCTAAGACTATTTAGCCGTTATTGCTTCGGTGTCTGCTGCGTTTTGGAACTCGTTCCAAAATGATTTACTCATTACAATTTTCCTGAAAACCCTACCTACAATTGATTAGTGACATAAAAGTAATCACTTTTAACATATTCCAACATTAGTTCCCGTTTTGGAATTGGTTCCAGCCCTATGATGAAGGAGTCAATTAAAACAGAAGGGTGATGACCGATGACTAAAATAGACTTATTGGGACGCCGTAAATTTATCACGGGTTTAGGCGTAGCAGCAGGCGCTGCAATGGTTGCACCTGCGATGGCAGTGTCAGAAAAAGCGACAGGTGTTAAGTGGGATGAAGAATTTGAAATTGTTATTATTGGTTCGGGTTTTGCCGGATTAGCCGCAGCAATTGAAGCGAAAAAGCTGGGCGCAAAAGATGTGCATATTTTTGAAAAGATGTCCTACTTTGGTGGTAACTCCGCTATTAATGGTGGTCTGTTTGCGGCGCCGCAAACGCCAATGCAGAAAAAGGAAGGCGTTGACGATTCAGTCGAACGCATGGTTGCTGACCAAATGAAAGCAGGTCGCGGTATTGCAGATGAAGCATTACTGCGCCATGTGGCAGAGCATGCAGTAGAAGCATTGCAAATGACCTTAGATGCAGGCTCAGAATACCATCCGTATTTACAACAGCTTGGTGGCCACTCTGTAGCGCGTACTTATCAAACCACAGTAAGTTGTGGCGCAGGGATCACCCAGCCATTACTTAAAAAGTGTCGTGACTTAGGGGTTAAAACTCATAACCGCGCTAAATTTGAAGGTTTCTTAGTGGGTGAAAAAGGTGAAGTCTTAGGCGTTAAAATGCGTCAAAACTATCACTTTGAAGAAGACCAACCAGGTAAAGTGATTAATGTGAGAGCCAAGCGTGGCGTGATCATGGCCACTGGTGGTTTTGCGCAAAATGTTAATTTACGTATGGCGCAAGATCCAACTCTTACAGCAGAAGTAGGGTGTACAAATGCTCCCGGCGCAACCGGTGAAGGCATGTATGAAATGTTCCGCTTAGGTGCGGTGCCAGTCCATTTAGCCCATATTCAATCTGGCCCATGGGCATCACCTGATGAAGGTGGCTTTGGCTATGTGTCTAACTACTCTATTTATAATTTCCCACATTCAATGGCGGTAAACCGCTTAACCGGTAAGCGTTTCATGAATGAAATTGCGGATCGTAAAACCCGCGCCGATGCTGAGCTAAGCTGTCGCGACGAGCAAGGTAATCCATATCCTCCATTGCTTATAACCAGCTACAAGGATTCTAAAAAGCATCCAAATACCAAGAAGGTGATTAAGTATAACGTTGGCTGGAAGTTCGACTCTGTTGAGGAGTTAGCGAGCCATTTCAATGTGCCAGTTAAAGCACTTAAAGATCAGATTGCAGAATATAACCAATACGTTAAGTCAGGCGATGACAAACAGTTTGGTAAGAACATGACCAAGGCTGCTGGTAAATACATTGAAGCGCCATTTACCGTGGTGCGTTTATGGCCAAAAGTGCATTACTGCCAAGGTGGGGTGCAAATTACTACTAAAGCTGAAGTGAAAGACAGTTTCACAGGACAAGCGATAACAGGTTTATTTGCTGCAGGTGAAGTATGTGGTGGGATCCATGGGGTCAGCCGTTTAGGAAGTTGTTCAATTCCTGAATGTATGGTGATGGGTATGACAGCCGCTCGTAGCATGATGAATGCTTAACATAGCAAGTAAACAAGAGGAATTATTGATGAAAACATTAAAGATTATGCTTGCACTGGCTATGTTTGGTTTTGCCAGCTTATCAGCTCAAGCAGTAGAAATTCGTGATTACCACAAAGAGGTGATCGGTAAAGATTGTAAGGCCTGCCATGATCAAGGCATTAAGCAATTTCCATCTGATGAATCGTGTTTATCGTGTCACAATGTCGATGACTTAGCTGAGCAAACCGCCCGCAGTGAAGAAGATAAGTGGCAAAATCCACATAACAACCTTCATTACGGTAAAGAGCTACCTTGCCAAGAGTGTCACAGCGAGCATAAAGCGAAAAAGCCACTGTGCAGTAATTGTCACACCTTTGAGTACGACAAGCATAAAGAATAAGCTTGCTGCTTAGTGTTACCCCAAACCAAAGGAGCGTTTATCGCTCCTTTTTTATGTTGGTAATTCGGTAGCCGCTGGTTAAAAAGACGTTTTAAAATAGAGAATTAAACCTTTGCCGATGCCAGTGATGTCACGTTGGCTTTGATCAAGTTGACCAGTTGTTGGGTAATAGGGCTTTGGGTGTCAGGATTAATGTATACCGACTCGTTAAAGATAGGCAATGGCGGTAAACCGTGTTCAGCGGCATCCAATATCTGCATCTTGTTATTTATACGAAATTCAGCAATTGGGGCTATGGTTAAGTCATTTTCCACCGCCATGCACAGTGCATTGGGTGAGGGGGAAGACAGCAGTACATTGATTGGTCGCATCGATAATTGATGATTAGCAAACACCTGTGCTCGAATCGGGCAGTTTTCAGGATATAGCGCCATCGGAATGGTATCGCGCAAATGGGCGTTGCCATTTTTAGCTGCAACCCAATGAAATTGGCGTTCAAATAGCAGTTCACCATTAACTGGTTGTTGCCAATGAGTGGCTACAATCACATCAAACTCACCTTGTTGCAGGCGCTTGTAAAGATTGCCGCTGACATCAGTATCTATGACTAATTCAATACGGGTGAATTCTCGAATAAACTCAAGTAAACAGCTGCTTAAATAACGTTTGATGTAATCTGTGGGCACGCCTAAGCGAATCGTTTGTTTGTTGGGGTTATCTTTAAGCTCATCCAATATTTGTGAATTGAGCTGGATCATTTTATAGGCGTAATTAAGTAGGGTTTCACCTGAGTCAGTCAGTGACACACCTTTGTTATCTCTAAGCAGCAAAGTTTGACCGACACTTTCTTCAAGCTTTTTGATTTGTAAGCTCAAAGCAGATTGGGTGCGGCAAATTTTTTCTGCAGCTTTAGATAAATTGCCACACTCGGCAACTGCAATAAAACTTTCTAATAATTCAACTTTTAACATTGGCTATTACAATAGTTCATAGTGGTATCAGTATTACTCAATATAGTCTTGCTCTAAAGCTTGTTATGGTTTGAATGTGAAGTTGAAACAATAAATTTACACAAAGTGTGAAGAGGTTGCCATGAGCAGTTGGGATCAGCGGGGAGACTATTTAGTTGAAGTTTCCCAAAGATGTTTAAAAGGACATAAAACCTTTGATTTATGCCGCTCTCACCTAGTGAAAGCCAGTCAAATATCTAAAGGCACTATCTACAATCACTTTACCACTGAGGCTGACTTGATAGTGGCAGTTGGCTGCGCCCAGTTCGAACAGTGGTTAGCGCAAATTGAGTCAGATACAGCAAAGTACCCCGATCCTTATCAACGATTTATATTCCACCACTGTCAGCGCTTGTTTAGTATTTTGTCTGAGCAACACTTTGTTATTGAACGTGTTTTGCCAAATGAAACCCTACTGAATAATTGCAGCGACTATTATCGTCAACGTTATGAGAGATTGACCGCTGAGTCTTATCGCTGGAATGAAAACACCATACGTGAAATGGGTGAAGTGGCCGGTTTTGATCGGGTGGAGCTGGTGATGAACTATTTACGCGGCGCTGTAATTAATATCGATGATAGCCATAAGCAGCATGACGACCCTAAGCTATATCATCAATTCGCTTATGCGTTAACGCAATTGTTAGGCCATTCCGCTAAGCGCATTCCTTCAGAAAAAGATTTTAAAAACTGGCTGGCAGCCAAAGCATATACTGCACATTGAGCTGTCGACAATACGCGACTTAAGCAACAAAGAAAGTGAAAAAAGTGAAAAAAAGTGAAAAAAAGTGAAAAAAAGCGAGAAATGACTTCTCGCTTTAATATTAAATCATTAATTAACCATGACTTATCTCATAGTAACAAACTCTTCAGCACCAGTTGGATGAATCGCAACTACTGCGTCAAAATCTGCTTTGGTTGCGCCCATTTTCATAGCGACGCCGAACCCTTGTAAGATTTCATCCATACCAAAACCGATACCGTGAATACCCACAACCACTTCCGTGTCGCCAGCGCAAATCAGCTTCATTTTACAAGCTTGACGATGGGCGGTTACTGCAGTGTACATAGAGGTAAAGCCTGAGCTGTATACCTTAACGTTAGCTTCGCCATATTGCGCAATGGCTTCTGGCTCAGTTAAGCCCATAGTGCCAATTGGTGGGTGGCTAAATACCACGGTAGGAATAACCGAGTAATCCATTTTGGCATCGGTCATGCCGTTAAATAGACGCTCTGATAATAAGCGCCCAGCTTTAACTGCAACTGGCGTCAGTTCAACGCCGCCTTCCATGATGTCACCGACACAATAAATACCTTTTGCGGTGGTATTTTGCTGTGCATCGGTAACCACATAGCCTTTAGCGTTTAGGGTGACATCTGTGTGTTCTAAACCAATGTTACCTGTTGATGGACTGCGGCCAATGGCCCAAATTAAGCAATCAATTTCTAATGATTCACCATTTTCAAGCTCGAGGGTTAAGCTACCATCAGCATTTTTAGTGACTGATTTTGGAATACTGTGAGTGTGAAGTTTTGGGCCATCAATGGCCATGGCTTCAACCAAGGTATCAATCAAAATTGGGTCAAAAGTACGTAGTGGAGCATGTTTGCGGACTAATAAATGGGTTTCGCTGCCAAGGGCGTGTAATACACCAGCCACTTCTACTGCAATGTAACCTGCGCCCACAACAGCAACACGTTTAGGTTGCTCACGTAAAGCAAAGAAACCGTCAGAGTCGATACCGTATTCAGCACCTGGAATATTAGGAATAGTGGGTGCGCCGCCTGTTGCAATGGTAATATGGTCTGCGGTGTATTGCTCGCCGTTCACTTCAATGGTGTTGCTGTTAATGAAGCGACCGTAGCCGTTGACTAAGGTAACTTTATTGTTAGCAAAGCCGCGCCCATAGGCATCGTGAATCCGGCCAATATAAGCTTCGCGGTTATCAACTAAGGTATTCCAGTCAAACTTATTTACCGTGACATCAAAACCATAATCTTTTGCGTATAGGTTCATGGCTTCAGCGACATGAGCGCCATACCACATGACTTTTTTAGGTACACAACCCACATTTACACAAGTTCCGCCAACATGCTTGGCTTCAATTACTAATACCTTGGCGCCGCGCTGTGCGGCACGGTTTGCTGAAGCGATACCACCACTACCTGCGCCTAGGCAGATATAGTCAAAATGTTGAGCCATGTTAACCCTCTCTAATTTTATTTTTACAGCTTGTTATATGGAGGTTTTTACCTCGAACAAGTGATTTCTTAGGATACGAATATTTCGTTTGCAGCCATTGTAGGGGGGAATTAAGCCACAAGCTAGTCTCCTAGACCGCTTAAGTCGGGAATTCGTTTTAATGTGGCTAAAAAGTTTTTATGGTTTGTTTAGCGCCGATACTGACATTGGGAGTATTGCTCCTGACTTGGGCCTGAGGTTGAGCATTGCAAGCAATCCCACTCAGTTTGTCGATGGGACAGCTCAGTTTCAATATGTTCTGAGTAGTGTCTTTTTAATTGCACCCTCAGTTGTTTAATGCGATTACCTAGCCAGCGACAACTGGGGTCGTTGGCGGTCTTTTGGGCTAGTTTGAGTGGTTTGTTTTTGCTGGTGGATTTTTTATCACGCTTTACTGTTGGCTGAGTCGGTGATTGTTCTAACAGCATCTCATCGGCAGCATAATTCAGCGCTGATTGTGTGGCGGGCAGCTCGATTGCTTGGCCTTGGTGATCAAGTACCACATTCATTGGCAATGACTTTATCGACAATGTATTTATTGAGAGTGATGCTTGGTTGGCTTGCTTGTTCTCGCTGGCAGGTTTACTGACTAATTGCGCAAACTCATTGGCCTGAGGTGAGTCAATGGTCATAAATAACGGCGCTATTTGGCTAATCATAAACACAAAAATAAGCGGGAAAATCCCTTTCAATATGGTCATAAGCATTCCTTTGCTTCAAGTGAGTCATGGTTCACCCGCTTAGCTTAGAATATGCCGTAGACTTTCGCCATAAAGCGATGGCGTTTTTTACGCTATTTTTATTCAGATTTAGAAACTAAAGCCTAAATTAACCCCAGCATAAGTTTGATCTAAACTGCCTGTGACGCCTTCATTGCGGGCTTGCTGCTTAATATCTTCCATGGCAATCGAGTGACTAACATGGGCGCTAATGGCAATTTCTGAGCTGATTTCATAACCCGCTTCAAGCCCGAACTGAAAATGATTAGCACCGTCATAGTCTTGGCTGGCGTATCGAAAATCAAACCCTTGAGTCACATAGGGCGTAACTGAGAAACGCTCACTAACTTGCCATGGGCTATGTAAACTCAGTTCAACAAAATAACCGCTAGCTTCAGTGGCAAAGGTATAAGCCAGTGAAGGAATTAACCAAGGCACACCGACGTAGGCAATTTCAGCAAATAATTCATTATCATTAGCGCGCTCATCACCATAAAATTCAAGTCGTTGGTAGCCGATTAAGGTTTCTAAATCGTCATGGAGCTGCAAACTATATTCAACCCCAAAATTCCATTCAATGTAATGCGTGCTGTCACCACGGCCAACAAGCGCATAGGTGGTTAGATTGCCGGTTTCTAAGGCTGCGCCAGCCCAATAAATACCGCCATTTTCAAGGTTGTTACGTCCTTCAGAGATGTATTTGGAGTCCCAGCCTAAATCAACTGCGACAGCGATCTTACTGGTATTAGCGACTGATGTGAAAGGGGAAATAGTTAATATTGATACGGCTAATAGTGACAAGATTGCTTTCATATTAGTATCAGACTCAAAAGAGATTCACTTTTAATCAGAATACATTAACTTTCTTAAATAAAAATGATAACGAGTACGATTTGTGATCAACTTGTCAAATGTTTGTTTATAAAAAGTGGCTTGCTGAGGTTGAGATCTTATTCACAGTTATTGTGTTTGCTTTCCGTTAGTGAGTGATAATTGTACTACTGGCATTTAGTGAATCCACTTATGCGTTAACAATGGTGGGTCACTATGACGCTTTTATCCTGCTTATGATGATCGCCTCCCCTTGAAATTTACCCAATTCACCCCTATTAACAGTGAAGGTGATATTGAATCGACTTCCCGAGGAATCAAAGATGAGCAACCCATTGCTAAGTGACACTGAACTGCCGCAGTTTTCGAAAATCAAAGCGGAGCATATCCAGCCAGCAGTTGAGCAGGCTATCGCAACTTGTCGTAGTAAAATTGAACAAGTGCTCAGCAGCAACTCTGTTTACACTTGGGAAAACCTAATTGCACCACTTGAAGAAGTGGACGATCAATTAAGTAAAATCTGGTCGCCAGTATCACACATGAACTCAGTGACTAGCACCGACGAATGGCGCGAAGCGCACGATGCATGCTTACCGTTATTATCTGAATATGGCACGTTTGTCGGTCAGCACCAAGGCTTATACCAAGCTTATAAATCACTGCAACAATCTGACGGTTTCGCAACGCTTACCACTCCGCAGCAAACCTTACTGACCCATAGTTTACGTGACTTTGAGTTGTCAGGCATTGGCTTAAATGATGAACAAAAACTGCGCTATGGCGAAATAGTAAAACGTCTATCAGAGCTTACCAGTAACTTTTCCAATCAACTGCTTGATGCAACCCAAGCATGGACTAAGCTGATTAGCGATGAAACTGAATTAGCCGGTTTACCTGATTCAGCTATTGCCGCAGCCAAAGCAATGGCCGAGGCCAAAGAGCTACAAGGCTGGTTATTTACCTTAGATTTCCCTTCTTACTTACCAGTAATGATGTACAGCGAAAATCGTCCATTACGTGAAGAGTGTTATCGTGCATTTGTTACCCGAGCTTCTGATCAAGGCCCAAATGCTGGCGAGTTTGATAACAGTGCCAATATGGACGAAATCTTGGCGTTGCGTCATGAGTTAGCCCAGCTATTAGGTTTTGACAGCTATGCCGATAAATCTTTAGCTACCAAAATGGCTAATGATCCCAGCCAAGTATTATCATTTTTAAATGAATTAGCGCTGCGCTCAAAAGATCAGGCTAAAGCTGAACTTGCTGAGTTAAAAGCCTTCGCTAAAGAGCACTTCGATGTAACTGAATTGGCAGCGTGGGATTTAAGCTTCTACGCTGAAAAATTACAGCACCATAAATACGAAGTCTCTCAAGAATTATTACGTCCTTACTTTCCTGAAAACAAAGTGCTATCAGGCTTGTTCTATACCGTGTCACGCCTATTCGGCTTAACTATCGAAGAGCAACATGAGTTTGATAAGTGGCATGATGATGTGCGTTTCTTCCACATTTATGATGCCGATAAAGTCCATCGTGGCAGCTTCTATCTCGACTTATACGCTCGCTCAGGTAAACGTGGCGGCGCATGGATGGATGACTGCCGTGGTCGCCGCATTACATCCACAGGTTTGCAAAAGCCAGTGGCCTATTTAACCTGTAACTTTAATGGCCCAGTGGACGGTAAACCTGCATTATTTACCCATGATGAAGTGACCACCTTATTCCATGAATTTGGCCATGGTATTCACCATATGTTGACTCAAATTGATGTTGGCGGCGTATCGGGTATCGATGGAGTGCCATGGGATGCAGTAGAGCTACCAAGTCAGTTTATGGAAAACTGGTGCTGGCAAGAAGAGGCCTTAGCCGAAATTTCAGGTCACTTTGAAACCGGCGAGCCTTTACCAAAAGCCTTACTGGATAAAATGTTGGCGGCGAAGAACTTCCAATCTGGGATGATGATGTTACGTCAACTTGAGTTCTCATTGTTTGATTTTAGAATGCACCACGAGTTTGATGCGGCTAAAGGCGCTGACATTCAGGGGATTTTAGATGAAGTTCGCAGTCAAGTAGCGGTGAATGTGCCACCGGCATTTAATCGCTTTCAGCACGGTTTTGCCCACATTTTTGCAGGCGGCTATGCGGCAGGTTACTACAGCTATAAATGGGCGGAAGTCTTATCAGCCGATGCGTTCTCTCGTTTTGAAGATGAAGGCATTTTTAACCCAGAAACCGGTAAAAGCTTCTTAAATAACATTTTAGAAATGGGCGGCAGTGAAGAGCCAATGACCTTATTTGTGCGCTTTATGGGTCGTGAGCCAAATACAGATGCGCTATTGCGTCACTCAGGTATTAACGCCTAGTGGGTTAAGCTTGCTATGAGTTGTTACTTTCAATAGGTGCCTTAGGGCACCTTTTTATTATTTTAAGATCACATAATTTGATTTTAAGTTATTAAATATACTTAATTTATTTTCGTCTATGGACTAGAATGTTGCGTAGAAAAACTAGAATGGAATCGTATTTTGACCGCACAACTTGAACAAATATTTTTTAGTTTAATGCCAGGTAATTTGGTTGATTTACAAATAAACTCTCCCGTTAAATTTAGAACCAAAGCGACATTAGTGGGCTATGAGATGGGGAAGTATATTATTCTCAAACATCCCGCGCCGCAGCAAATGAACAATTACCATGATGTCTTTTCCGAAGGTAATGGGGTGGTGGTGCGTTATTTGTTGGAAGGCCAGCAAGGTGAGTGCTTTGCATTTAAAACCACCATTAGAAACGTCACCAAATTTCCTGAAAAATTCATATTTCTTAGCTATCCCAAAGAAATTGAGAATCGTCAATTACGCACCCACCAACGCTTTGTGACCCATTTACCGTCTTCAATACAGGCAAGAGAAGACAGTGAAGGTAAGCTCGGCTCTGAACTCAAAGGGATTATTGCTGACATATCAGCCAAAGGCTGTGGTTTCTTGTTTAAAACTGATAATGAATCTTTAAAAGTTAATGAGAAAGATATCTACGTTAATATTCGCAATGCCAACGATAGCATCATCACCATTCCAGCTAGAGTGTGTAATAGCCGCTTTGAACATGGCAAAGTGAATGTGGGTATTCAATTTGAAGACGACGACCCTCAAATTAAAACATTGCTTAATCAACTTTTTATAGCGCTTTGATAGGGCACAGACACTGAATTAAATCGTATCTTTTTAGCGTATTCAGTGTGCGCCTGTTAAAAGCAGGCGCATACAAACAAAACACAAAGTTAGCGCAAATAAACCGTGTAGCAATATTTCATCAAACCTGCATCGCTTGCGGCTGCACTGGAAGCGGGAATATGCGGAAGAAAATCGCTCTAGCAACAGGGCCAGCTAATAAGATTTGCAGCGGCAATGCAACGATAATATTGAGTATAAAGTTGTGGCCGTAAGCAGCCAGTAGCGAGCCTTCATAACCTTGAATTAATGTGGCAACCAGCGACATTGCAGTACACATAAATAGCACCATTAAGCATGAAATCATCATTACCATTTGGATGAAAGAGGTTTTTTCATTACTCACTTTTCTGACAATGCCTTTCACTAACGGCGCCGCGATAAACCAGTCGATTGCTAATGCCACAAAAAAGATAACCACAAATGTCACAGGCTCAATGGCAGTAAAAACATTCACGCCACTGTCTATGTGTAAAAACGTATTGTAGATGGTCATACCAACAACCATTAAAAAACAGACCATTACTGAAAAAATAAAATTTTCAAACTTATTCTTACCCATTATATCTCTCATTACTTTAGTGTGATGTATTTGAGTTGACCTAGATAATGTCAACTATGTTGACGTTATTATTGTCGCTGCTGCTCGCTTTGTCAACTTAATTGACAAAGTGGCGGTTTGTCATTACATTAAACGAAAAGCGGTGGGAGTGACTCATGGAAAATATCGAATTCAGTAAAACCCTTGGTGTAATAGATTTAATTAGTGAAAAACATAAGCTGTTAAGGCAAGCCACTATGGACGCCATCTCTGCCAATGTTGACGATAAATTGTCACAAATGGATGTGTATTTGCTCTCTCTGGTTCACTATCAACCTATGAGTGTGAGTGAGTCAGCCCGTTATATGAATATCAGCCGTCAGGCAGCCCATAAACACGTAAAGCATTTATTGGAAAGTGGCTTCATTGAACTTGGTTCATCAGACAGTAATCGCCGCGATAAAATCGTTAATTTAACTGCGTCTGGTATTGCGCTAAGTCAGCAGATTAATGCGGTAAAACAGCAAATGGAAGCGCAAGTGGAAGCCTTACTCGGCACAAAAGATTATCAACATATCAAAGCGCTTTTTAGTACTGACTGGCAATTGACTTAGTTGGTTACAGCGAGGTTTATTTGCGGGGACTGAAATAGTTTTCCCCTTAAAATATGGCAGTTGTACTATTATCAAATGAAAAAAGGCCAATCACTATGACGCTTAACTCAATCACAAAATATGCCCGCAGTATTCTTGTGTTCATTTCATTATGGTGGATAGCACCTATGCATGCGACAGAAAATCCACAGCACCCTAAGACTAAGCTCACCCTAAAACAGGGGAGTTTAATCGGCTTAGCCCATGACAATGTAAGCCGTTTTTATAATATTCCATATGCGCACAACCCATTTATTGGCAAACGTCGCTTTCAAGCGCCCGAAGCATATTCAACATGGCACGGTATATTGGATGCGACAACACTTGGTCAACCCGTACCGCAGCCAAGCAGGGGTAAGCAGGTTGAGTTAGTTGGCGCAGTGGGGGATTTAACGCTCAATGTTTGGGCTCCAACTGCTGCGATAAAATCAGCAAAAAAATTGCCGGTTATGGTGTGGATCCCTGGCGGCGCTTTTATTCGTGCCGATGCGGGCGAGCAGGTATATAACGGCAGTAGCTTTGCAAGTCATGAGGTGATTGTTGTGACCGTCAATTATCGGGTTGGTGTGGATGGTTTTATGCACCTTGCGGGTGCGCCAGATAATCGCGGTATTTTAGATCAGATCATGGCGCTGCAATGGGTGCAGGATAATATTGCTGACTTTGGTGGTGATCCACAAGAGGTCACTTTATTCGGGCAGTCGGCAGGGGCTGAAAGTGTGGCGATACTGCTGGGCACCTCTAAGGCCGCAGGATTGTTTAATAAAGCCATCATGCAAAGCCCGCCAATGGAATCATTAACCCAAAAACAAGCGGCCGCGATTTCGCGAAGCTTTGCTGAAAAGTTGGCTGTTGCAGCAACTATTGAGGGGATCTCGACTGTTGATTGGACAGAGCTGGTATCAACAGTGATTGATATGGGTAATGCTCTGAAAGATCGTGAACAGTGGGGGATGTTGTCATGGGGAGGCACTGCATTTTTACCGGTTGTCGATGACGATATGATCACCGGCTCCCCGATGCAAAGCTTAGCCAACAATGCTGATCCATCCATTAATGTCGTTGTGGGCAGCACCGATCAAGAATCCAGACTATACATGGTGCCAAGTGGCGCAATTGATAAGATAACGCCGGCAGTCACAGCGCTGTTTTTAAAAGACCTATCTTTATCAGGCGATCCGTTGAGTACTTATACTGAGGCAAATAAAGGCCAATCTGATGGCGAGATATTTGTCAAAATTCAGTCTGACTACACCTTTAGAATGCCAGCCCAGCATATTGCAAAGCATCTACTTAATAACGGCAATAAAGTCTGGCACTACAATTTTTCATGGTTTTCACCGGCATTTGGCGGCCGCTTAGGTCCTGCACATTTTGTCGATGTGCCTTTTGCTTTTAATACCATTGACAGCGATCAGGCCAAAGCATTTGTTGGCTCGCAGCCCCCTAAGGCATTAGCGCAACAAATGCACCATGAGTGGCTGAGCTTGGCAAAATCAGGCGCCGTTAACTGGAGCCCATATAATCGAGTAACCAGGCCTACAATGCGATTTGATACTGAATCGAAACAGGTGAATGACCCCGATAAATCGGTTAGAGAGTTATGGCGTAAGTATCCATATTAATCAAGGGTGCTTAGCCTTGATATTAGCCGCAAGTTAACATGTGTGAGTTAACAAAAGAGGCGCATATGCGCCTCTTCATTATTTGCCACCACGAGTTGGTGGCCTTTGATGTTCAAACTCGCCTAAGCTAATTTTAAATCATGTTGCAAGCGATACATCACCATGTCTTCAATGGTCAGTACTGGCATATTGTGTTTTAAACCAAAAGCGACAATTTCTGGCGCTTTTGCCATAGTGCCGTCTTCGTTAGTGACTTCACACAAAACCCCAGAAGGCGATAAACCTGCCATTTGCATTAAATCAACCGTGCCTTCAGTGTGACCACGGCGAGCCATAACGCCACCTGCACGCGCCCGCAGTGGAAATACATGTCCTGGGCGGGCTAAGTCGCTGGCTTTAGCATTGGCTGCAGTTGCCGTTTTTACTGTCGTTACTCGATCTTGAGCTGAAACACCAGTTGTTACCCCTGCTTTGGCTTCAATAGAAACCGTAAAAGCAGTTTGGTTAGCACTGTTGTTGTCTTTAACCATTGGCGGCAGTTCAAGTTTGTTGGCTTGCTCGTCCGTTAAACATAAACACACAATGCCGCTGCATTCGCGGATCATTAAGGCCATTTGTTTTGCAGTTAAGTGTTCGGCTGAATAAATGATGTCACCTTCGTTTTCACGATCTTCATCATCGAGTAATAACACACCGTTACCTAATCGTAAGGCGGCTAAGGCTTTTTCAACACGTTCGATTGGATCACCAAAAGGTGAAAGTAGTGATAGCTGATTCATGGTTTACTCCTAAAAAAATACCAGAATCAGGGCTTTGAAGAGTGGCTTTACGCCAAACGAAATGCACCAGCATACCTAAGTAGTGGTGTTTTCTATTCTCTTTCATCCGGACTATAACCGTCGGCTCTGGACTGTTAGGCGTACTTCATGTGAAAACATGGCCTAAGTCACCAGATCTGCTGACCTCGAAAAATCGAGCGCTCGCGGGCTCATCTTGGCGCATTTAGTCGCCTTAATTTACCGCCGGTGGGGAATTGCGCCCCGCCCTGAGAATTTAAATTGTGATGCTTAATAAAGTTAAGCGCGGCCATTTTATGGCAAAAGTGACCATAAAAAAAGCCTTATGCTCACAGTGTTCGATAAACATATTTTTAAGATTGAGAGTGGGTTAGATGATCAATGGATAATTTTGTGTGCAAACTTGCTAGCTGGTATGACCTCTGATAGCCTTTGCCGCTGACAAAGGAGTTGTAGCCCCATGAATTTATATTTTCGTCTGTTTTGGTTGTTTGTCTGGCGTATTCGTCACTGTAATCACATCGATTTTTTAGGTACCAGTCGTATTTCATATCGGGCATTACCGCTCGATTGCGATATCAATATGCATCTTACTAACTCTCGCTATCCTGCCTTTTTAGATTTAGCTCGTACTTATATGATTGCTGAAATGGGTTTAATGAAGCGATTTTTAAAACTTAAATGGTTGCCCATCGTAAACGCCTCTGAGTTTACCTTTATTAAAGATATTAAGCCGCTAGAGAAATTTGATATTGAAACCAAGATAGTTGGTTGGGATGAAAAATATTTCTATATTGAGCAGCGCTTTGTGTCTAATCGTGGGGTTCATTGTATTGCCCATGTGCGTGGTGTGTTTGTTTGTAAAGGTAAGCAAGTGCCGATCAATACATTAATTGCTGAAGCTGGCTATGAAGGCGCTATGCTGGAGATGCCTGCTGAAGTGGTAAAGTGGAAGCAATTCCTGCAAGTAAAAAAAGATCAGAATATTGCTCCTAAGCTGAGTCAGGTAGCATAATAAGCGTCAGTTATTAATTTTACGGGTATAGCGTGTGGCAAAATTAGAAAAATTCAGTGATATTTTTGACCGCGCCAGCGAGCGTAAAGGTGGCAGTAAGGCGTTAGCCCATTTACTGCCAATCACCCTTGAAGCGGATGAGATTGGTCAATTTTCTGATGCACAACTTTTGTCTGCCATGAGCAAGCAAGTGTTTCAAAGTGGCTTTGTATGGCGAGTGGTTGAGAATAAATGGCCAGCGTATGAAAAAGCCTTCTTTGATTTTGAGCCGTTTAAAGTGTTGATGTTGTCGCCTGATCAAATTCAGCAGCGCGCCACTGACGCGACGCTTATTCGCCATCAAAAGAAAACTCAGTCGATTGTTGATAATGCCTATATGGTGCAGCAGTTAGCTGCTGAGCATGGCAGCTTTGCCGAGTTTATTGGCAACTGGCCGTCGGAAGATATCACAGGACTTTGGCAAGTATTAAAAAAGAAAGGCAGTCGTTTAGGTGGCAATACTGGGCCGTATTTTTTACGTAATGTGGGTAAGGATACGTTTTTATTAACCACCGATGTGCAGTCATATCTTAAAGCGACTAAGGTGGTTGATGCCGGATTTACCTCGCAAACCGCATTGCGTCAATCGCAAGCGGCTTTTAATCACTGGCAGCAAGAGTCTGGACTCACCTTGGCTGAAATTAGCCGCATTATTTCACTGAGTGTGGGTGATAATAGGCTTTAAACCTCATAGCGGGCTAAAAACATGTTGGCGCTTTCATCGGCTAAATGCTGCCTTTGTTGATCATTTAACAGTGGGCTGCAGGTTAAAATTTGCGGCCAAAAACATTGACCCTTGATTAAATGCAGCAGTTGCTCATTGGCAAACATCGCATCTTCAACTTGAATCCTGCTATCTGCTGCTGCGGCTTTAATCCAGCGTAATATTGCCGTTTCATGCAGTTTCATTTTTTCAATTTCACGACTCATTTCTTCACTATTGTAAAATAAGTGCCCAATAGCGACCTGTGCCATATCAATATGTTCTCGAGAGTTTATAAATTGAATTTCGGTAAAAATGATGGCTGATAATTGCGAAAACAGCGCTTGATGCGGTTGATATTGTCCTTGACTGCTGGCCATGGCTTCAAACCATAACTCACTTACAAGGTGCATGACTAAGGCTTCTTTAGTGGCGAAGTGATTGTAAACAGTGCGTTTAGACACTTGGGCTTCTTCTGCTAGTTTATCCATGCTGGTCGCCGCCACACCTAGTTTTTTGAACATTCGCTTGGCAGCGTCAACGATGGCCTCATGCTTTTGCTGGCTGAGAGTTTTCTTGGTTTTTGTCATCTCTGTTTACAAATCTTCGCTGGGAGTTGTGCAAGTATATTACACTGAGTAGTTTACTTTTTAACAATAAATTAATAAACTGTACCGTGTAGTTTACATTTTACTTGTCGTCATAAGGCTTTTTGTTGCCACTCTTAGGCGTAATGTTGTTGCTCTAAGCCCGTTTGGTGTGTGAGATGTGATCATAATGAATCGTTTAAGCGTAATAATCGCAAGCCATGAGCATTCACTCGAATGAGCTAATATTGAATTACTATTGGTCATTATCAGTTGTTTGTTGGTTAAGCGAGTTGGCGCTGGCTGAACATGCACAATCATTGCTGTGAAAGTCTTTTTGCGCCCAAATTAAAATGCAATATAGTCCAACGTATGACATGGGTAGCTACAACATAAAATAAATACTTAGTAGGCAAAATTATTTGCTGCTTTTTAAGGTTTTCAACTACTGTTAAGTTTATTGATAAATATTCACTAATATACAAACAATAGCAAAACGTAAACATATGATTTTAACTTGATTAATTAACAATCGTTTAGCAAGTTAGCGGCTTAAATTATTTATTTACAATTTAGGTTAAGCAAATCACGGTTGCGACTATCAAGCCCTGCTAGAACCACGCACAATACGCAGATTGAATTAAATAAAAAATACACACAGTTACCCTGGTGTGGGATTAATTAGGAGTAGGAGCAGTCATGCGCAAAGCACTGAAAATAGCCTCAGTTATCACTGCGGCTTTATGGATTACCGCTTGTGGTCAAGCCGAACAAGGCCAAGGCCAACAAAAAGCACCACCCGCACCAGTAGGGGTGATGAGTGTGACTGAGCAATCTCAAGCCATTTATGTTGAGTTACCAGGTCGTAGTCGTGCTTTTCTTGAAGCGGAAGTGCGCCCACAGGTATCAGGCATCATCACTAATCGTGGTTTTACTGAAGGTAAAGAGGTTGAAGCTGGTCAGTCACTGTATCAAATTGACTCAGCAACTTACAAAGCCGCTTTAGTTAGCGCAGAAGCTGACTTAGCGAGCGCGAATGCGGCATTAGCTTCAGCTAAAGCCACTGCAGACCGTTATGCAGCCTTGGTTAAAACCAATGCTATTAGCGCGCAAGACTTTGATGAAGCCGATGCTGCCTACAAAGAAGCTATCGCTAAAGTTACTGTTGCAGAAGCGGCAATTAACACAGCTAAAATCAACCTTGAATACACTGAAGTACGCGCGCCAATCTCTGGCCGTATTGGTACTTCAAGCGTGACTCCTGGGGCATTAGTTACCGCGAATCAATCAAATACTTTGGCTAAAATTCAGCAACTTGATCCAATTAATATCGATATTGCTCAATCAAGTGCGCAATTATTACGTCTTAAGTCAAAACTTAGACAAGGTAAATTACAGCAAAGCGAAAATGCTGAAGTCACCCTTATTCTTGAAGACGGCAGCACTTACGAGAACGTGGGTACATTGCAGTTCTCTGAAGTGAGCGTCAATGAAGCAACAGGTTCTGTGATTATTCGTGCTGAATTCCCTAACCCTGATGGGGTGTTATTGCCTGGTATGTATGTGCGCGCTATTTTAAATGCAGGACAAGATCCATCAGCAATTTTGGTGCCTCAAAAAGCGATTACCCGTAACACAAAAGGTGAAGCGGTAGCGATGATTGTTAATGCTGATAATCAAGCTGAAGCGCGCGTTGTGAAAACGGCAGAGGTGATTAACCACCAATGGCGTATTACTGAAGGCTTAAAGGCAGGCGATAAATTGATTGTAGATGGCTTACAAAAAATTCGTCCAGGTGCTGACGTAACACCGCAGGTGTTATCAGAAAACACTCCAACTAAATAGGGTAACGTTATGGCTCGTTTCTTTATCGATCGCCCTATTTTTGCATGGGTGATCTCAATTTTAATCATGTTGGCAGGGGTCTTAGCAATTAAAGACCTTCCTGTGGCGCAGTACCCGAGTATTGCACCGCCAACAGTCGAAATTACTGCGTTTTATCCTGGTGCGTCTGCAAAGACCATGGAAGATACGGTAACTCAGGTTATTGAACAGCGTATGACGGGTATTGACCATCTGCGTTATATTGCTTCAAGCAGTGATAGTTTTGGTAATGCAAAAATTACCTTAACCTTTAATGCTGAAGCCGATCCTGACATTGCTCAAGTACAGGTGCAAAATAAGCTGCAAGCAGCGATGACCTTGTTACCTCAAGAAGTGCAATCTCAAGGTGTTAACGTGGTTAAATCAAGTGCGGGTTTCTTGATGGTTGCTGCGTTTGTATCTGAAGATGGTTCGCTGGGAAAAACCGATATTGCCGATTATGTTGCTGCTAACATTCAAGATCCATTAAGCCGTGTGGCGGGTGTGGGTGAGCTGCAATTGTTTGGTGCGCAATATGCAATGCGTATCTGGCTTGATCCGTTAAAGTTAACGCAATATAACTTAACCAGTATTGATGTCATGGCAGCGGTTCGTGAGCAAAACGCGCAGATTTCTGCAGGTCAATTAGGTGGTGCGCCATCGATTGGCGGCCAGGAGTTAAACGCGACTATTACTGCCCAAAGTCGCTTACAAACCCCAGAGCAATTTAAAGGGATTATTCTTAAATCTGATACCTCAGGTGCTAACGTTTACTTGAGTGATGTTGCTCGAGTTGAACTAGGTTCTGAAAGCTACTCAGTAGAATCGTTTTATAACGGTAAACCTGCAGCGGGTATTGGTGTGCAGTTAGCGACAGGTGCTAACGCGCTTGATACCGCAAAAAATATTCGTGAAAAGCTAGCTGAATTACAACTTTATTTCCCTGATAGCTTAGAGATTTATTACCCTTATGACACCACGCCATTTGTTGAGAAATCAATTGAAGGTGTTGTTCATACCCTAATCGAAGCTGTGGTTTTAGTGTTCTTGATTATGTATCTGTTCTTACAGAACTTCAGAGCAACACTAATCCCAACCATTGCAGTACCTGTTGTATTACTGGGTACTTTCGCCATTTTATCTGCGACCGGTTTCTCTATTAACACCTTAACCATGTTCGCTATGGTACTGGCCATTGGTCTGTTGGTGGATGATGCGATTGTGGTGGTGGAAAACGTCGAACGGGTGATGTCTGAAGAGGGTTTAAGCCCACTTGAGGCCACGCGTAAATCGATGGACCAAATTACTGGCGCCCTAGTGGGTATTGGTTTAACCCTGTCAGCAGTATTTGTCCCTATGGCATTTATGTCAGGTTCAACAGGTGTTATTTATCGTCAATTCTCGATTACGATTGTGTCTGCAATGGCGCTGTCAGTATTAATTGCGATGATTTTAACCCCAGCATTATGTGCCACTATGCTTAAGCCTATTCCAAAAGGTCATACGCATATTAATACAGGTTTCTTTGGCTGGTTTAACCGTAACTTTGATAAGTTAACTTCGCGCTATGAAGCGGGTGTAGCAAAAATCCTTAAGCGTACTGTACGCATGATGGGTGTATACCTAGTACTGGTTATTGCAACCGGTTGGATATTCATGCGCATGCCAACGGCATTCTTACCAGATGAAGACCAAGGTATCTTGTTTACCCAAGCTATTTTGCCAACGAACTCGACTCAAGAAAGCACCATGAAAGTGCTTGAGGATGTGAGTGACTATTACTTGGAAGAAGAAGGCGATATCGTTAAATCTGTCTTCAGTGTTGCAGGTTTCAGTTTCGCAGGCTCTGGTCAAAACATGGGTATTGCTTTCGTCGGTCTTGAAGACTGGGCTGAACGTGGTGATGCAGGGCAAGATGTTCAATCCTTGTCTAACCGTGCTATGGGTCGTTTCATGCAGATGAAAGACGCCTTGGTGTTTGCCTTTGTACCGCCAGCGGTAATTGAATTAGGCACGGCCAATGGTTTTGATATGTACCTGCAAGATCGTAGTGGTCAAGGTCATGAGGCGTTAATTGCAGCCCGTAATCAGTTATTGGGTATGGCAGCGCAGAATCCGAACCTTGTGGGCGTACGTCCTAATGGGCAAGAAGATGCACCTATGTACCAAATCCATGTTGATCAAGCTAAAATCCGTGCATTAGGTGTTGATATTGATGATGTTAACAGTGTACTCGCAACCGCTTATGGTGGCTCGTATGTGAATGACTTTATCGACCGTGGTCGTGTGAAGAAAGTATATGTTCAAGGTGATGCAGAATACCGTATGCAACCAAGTGATTTAGAAACCTGGTTCGTGCGTAACTCAAATGGTGAAATGGTACCTTTCTCAGCCTTTACGACTGGCACATGGGAATTTGGTTCGCCACAATTGCAACGCTTTAACGGCTTACCTGCAGTAAACATTCAAGGTGCGACAATGCCTGGATATAGCTCTGGTGATGCAATGCTTGATTTTGAACGTATGGTGCAAGATTTACCGCCAGGCTTTGGTATTGAGTGGAATGGTTTATCTTATGAAGAAAGACTATCAGGCAACCAAGCACCAGCGTTATATGCACTGTCTATCCTAGTGGTATTCCTAGTATTAGCGGCACTTTATGAAAGTTGGACGGTACCATTTTCGGTAATCCTCGTTGTGCCACTAGGGGTTATCGGGGCACTGCTTGCGATGAACGGTCGTGGTTTACCTAACGATGTATTCTTCCAAGTAGGTCTACTGACGACGGTGGGGCTGGCAACTAAGAATGCCATCTTGATTGTAGAATTCGCCAAAGACTTCTATGACAAGGGTGCAGGACTGGTTGAGGCCACTTTGCACGCAGTGCGAGTACGTTTACGTCCAATCTTGATGACATCGCTAGCATTTGGTTTTGGTGTTGTACCGCTAGCTATAAGTACCGGTGTTGGTTCCGGTAGTAAGAATGCACTAGGTACAGGCGTACTGGGTGGCATGATGAGTTCTACCTTTATTGGTATCTTCTTAATCCCACTGTTCTTCGTGGTGGTTGAGAAAATCTTCAATAAGAAAGAGCGTAAAGGTTACGTACCGCCTGAAACTAAGAGTGATTCAGCTGAATAAGCGCTAATCACTGTAGTTAATCTTAAAAAGCCCAGCAGATGCTGGGCTTTTTGTTATTCGTTATTTAGGACTTATTGCTATTAATAAGCTAGCTATGGTTTAAGTTGATGATCAGACTAAGGGCGCTATGACAAGAGCGCGCGGATCACTAGTAACGTTTGTATTGCCATGGCCAAGTCGAGTTGATGCTTTGGTTGCAGCACCCCAGTTATAGCTTGCAAATGCCACTAATCCAAACCCTGTTATTAATGAAATACTGTTATCAATAAATAGTGCCATCAATAAAGTATCCCTATCAATGAAATAGTGCCATCAATAAAATATCCATAGCAATGAAATACCCCCTCCATGAAAGAGTCACTGTCAAAAGCGCAATAAAATGTATGGTCCGCCTCGTTATTGCAAATGATATTTTCGATAACGAGGTTGGTTTGCGCTAATGTATTCGGAGTCTTCATTAGGTGCTTACCACCCGCTCCACGATGAGTTCCGCGCTAGATTGTCCTCAAAAAGCCAAAAGCATACTGCGTTGCTGTTTTTATTGTCAGGTCTTCAATCTAGTGGTCTGACCGTTCTGTCATCTTCTCTATCATCTGCAAACTCGGGTTAAACTCTAATTTCAAATGCTCGCTTGGTCGATAACACCGACCACGCTATTCGTACCAATTTATTC
>NZ_MPHK01000019.1 GCF_001957135.1 Shewanella sp. UCD-KL21
GTTTTGAGAACTCAATGTATTATTAGAAAAGGATTAATTTCCCAATAATACGATTTGTAATTAATACAACGACAGACATCATCGTATTAAATACTATCAGCTTTCCAAATTGTTAAAGAACGGGCTAAAAAAAGCCAAAGATAATGGTTAGATTATCTTTGGCATCTCTTAATTGCATATGTCGACTCAAATTATTGAGAAGATGTAAATGGTGGAGCTATGCGGGATCGAACCGCAGACCTCCTGCGTGCAAGGCAGGCGCTCTCCCAGCTGAGCTATAGCCCCATTTACATGCAGTTGAGTTGGATATCAAGGTACCAATTATAGTAATTGGCGAAGCCAAATCGAATTTTAGCCAGTTAATTCAATGCGACGTTTAGTTCACTAAACGAGTATTTAATTAACGCAGATAAAATGAAGATTTGGTGGGTCAGAGTGGACTTGAACCACCGACCTCACCCTTATCAGGGGTGCGCTCTAACCAGCTGAGCTACAGACCCATTCTTTTTGGTTTTTTAACCGTTACTCAGCGTTGCTTTCGTCGTTCAATCGTCATGTAGTGTACTACACGTCCTCTTTCACTTCTCATGCGCCTTGATTAACAATCAAAATACTCAAAAATACCTTTCGATATCTTTCTCTTTCTTTCTATCAAGTAATCTGTGTGAACACTCAACAAACATTAAGTTAGTCGTATAGGTAAGGAGGTGATCCAGCCCCAGGTTCCCCTAGGGCTACCTTGTTACGACTTCACCCCAGTCATGAACCACACCGTGGTAAACGTCCTCCCGAAGGTTAGACTATCTACTTCTGGTGCAGCCCACTCCCATGGTGTGACGGGCGGTGTGTACAAGGCCCGGGAACGTATTCACCGTAGCATTCTGATCTACGATTACTAGCGATTCCGACTTCATGGAGTCGAGTTGCAGACTCCAATAGCACGTGTGTAGCCCTACTCGTAAGGGCCATGATGACTTGACGTCGTCCCCACCTTCCTCCGGTTTATCACCGGCAGTCTCCCTAGAGTTCCCACCATAACGTGCTGGCAAATAAGGATAGGGGTTGCGCTCGTTGCGGGACTTAACCCAACATTTCACAACACGAGCTGACGACAGCCATGCAGCACCTGTCTCAGAGTTCCCGAAGGCACTAAGCTATCTCTAGCGAATTCTCTGGATGTCAAGAGTAGGTAAGGTTCTTCGCGTTGCATCGAATTAAACCACATGCTCCACCGCTTGTGCGGGCCCCCGTCAATTCATTTGAGTTTTAACCTTGCGGCCGTACTCCCCAGGCGGTCTACTTAATGCGTTAGCTTGGGAGCCCAGTGCTCAAGGCACCAAACTCCGAGTAGACATCGTTTACGGCGTGGACTACCAGGGTATCTAATCCTGTTTGCTCCCCACGCTTTCGTACATGAGCGTCAGTCTTTGTCCAGGGGGCCGCCTTCGCCACCGGTATTCCTTCAGATCTCTACGCATTTCACCGCTACACCTGAAATTCTACCCCCCTCTACAAGACTCTAGTTCACCAGTTCCAAATGCAATTCCCAGGTTGAGCCCGGGGATTTCACATCTGGCTTAATGAACCGCCTGCGTACGCTTTACGCCCAGTAATTCCGATTAACGCTTGGACCCCTCGTATTACCGCGGCTGCTGGCACGAAGTTAGCCGGTCCTTCTTCTGTAGGTAACGTCACAGCTAACGGTTATTAACCGTTAACCTTTCCTCCCTACTGAAAGTGCTTTACAACCCGAAGGCCTTCTTCACACACGCGGCATGGCTGCATCAGGCTTTCGCCCATTGTGCAATATTCCCCACTGCTGCCTCCCGTAGGAGTCTGGGCCGTGTCTCAGTCCCAGTGTGGCTGATCATCCTCTCAGAACAGCTAGGGATCGTCGCCTTGGTGAGCCATTACCTCACCAACTAGCTAATCCCACCTAGGTTCATCCAATCGCGAAAGGCCCGWAGGTCCCCTCCTTTCCCCCGTAGGGCGTATGCGGTATTAGCAGTCRTTTCCAACTGTTATCCCCCTCGACTGGGCAGATCCCTAGGCATTACTCACCCGTCCGCCGCTCGTCAGCAAATTAGCAAGCTAATTCCTGTTACCGCTCGACTTGCATGTGTTAGGCCTGCCGCCAGCGTTCAATCTGAGCCATGATCAAACTCTTCAATTAAAGTTTGTTGAAACATTCACTCTTATAAATAAAAGTAAAGCTTCGGCTCAATGAATTCTGATTTCGATTTAAAGACTCGGAAGAATCTCTAAAACGTTTGTTACATATTGCTATGAACACTCATCGTTACATTGAGTAATAATTTTGATTGCATCATTCTTTACGAAAAAGAATGAGCAATTTCGATTAACTCAACACCTGTGAGTGTCCACACAGATTACTTGATAAATTGTTAAAGAGCGGACTCGGTAACTAGCGTTAAGACGCTGCGTTCCGTGTCAGTGGTGCGCATTATAGGGAAACTAAATTTTCGCGCAAGGGCTTTTATAAACTAATTGACAAATATCGATTCAAGTGCGTTTTTTTTAAGCGTATCGATTCAAAACCAAGCAATAAAGCTGTTTTATGGCGGTTTAATTGCTTTTAATCCCCGATTATAGCTTCTGTTCAATATAAGCTGGCACGTCTGCAATACTATTAATTAACCCAGTGACTCATTGGTAGCTGCTTAATCCATTACTTAAGTGCTTTTATTCGTTATCGCTGCTGACTGGTTATCCCAAAGCCATTTCATAGTTAATAACGGTCAGTTTTAGTTAATCTTAGATGCTAAGGCTATTTTTAGATTTTTATGTGCTCGCTCAAAATAGGTCGGTGAAGTATCAATGGCTTGCTTAAACAAACTTATCGCTTGTTCGTACTTTCCTTCTAGCATCAAAAAATAACCAAGATCATTCAAAGCATCGGCTGTTGTCATGGTTTGCTCAAAACTTGCCAGTGCCCTTCTGTAATTTCCTTGACGGATATATACAAGGCCTAAATTTGACCATGCTCGGGTAAAACTCGGATCTGCTCTTAGTGCTTGCTTGAGGTATGACTCTGCATTATCAAAGTCTCCCACAAGATAAAATGAATACCCTAAATTGGTAGCGATAATTGCTGATTGAGGTTGGAAAGCTAATATCAGTCTAAAATATGTTCTCGCAGCTTCATTGTTATTCTCTAGATCTTCTAATATCGCCAGCGCGTTATAGACCCTTAATGGTGATAGTTCATCTAAAGGGAGGAATTTAGCTGCAACCGACTTACTCTTAATCGATGATAGGCGCTGTTGATCAAGTAATACGGTTTTTTCAAGATGCTTTCTTGCTAACCTATATTGCCGTCTATCTATCTCGAGGATTCCAAGCTCTGCATTTGCTAATCTATGGTCAGGGTTAATTGTCAGCGCTTCGTTATATGCCTTTAATGCAATTTCTTTATTACCTTTAGCAACGTGTATTCGTGCGATTTGATAAAATGTGTCAGCATTTAGCTGATTGAAGTCTAGTGCTTGTATGTAAGCGTACAATGCTTTATCTAAATCACCAGAACGTTCTGCATCTTGAGCTTGATTAATCGCTTCCATTTCTGATTGTGGTGCTCCACCCACTGCAATCTGAGACTTCCCTTGATATAAATCTTCACGTTGCGGTTTTTTTGTTACTTCAAGATCATCATCTACTGATGCACAACCTACCAAAAAAAGGCTGCAACTAAACATTGCCAGCATGAAAAAATAATATAGATTACGTTTCATCATTGACATATAGCCCACTCCTTGCTGAACCTTGTGTAAGAAATATCGATATAACATTCATGTTAAAAGGCTTGCCCCCATACTTTCATTACTTTAAGTATCGCTGGGCCTACAGCGACAATAAAAAAGGATGGCCAGATACAAAACATCATCGGAAAAATCATTTTTACCGCCATTTTTGCAGCTTGCTCTTCTGCTTGTTGTAACCGCTTATCTCGATATTCTTCTGAAAACACTCTTAATGTCGCAGCAATCCCCGTACCTAAGCGCATACTTTGTGAGATTGCTGAGTTAAGGCCTTTAATATCTTCTAGACCTGTTCGTTCGGTAAATTCACTTAAAGCCACCTTAATCGTGAGACCTGCTCTAACTTTATTACACACTAACTCTAATTCACCGGATAAGTTGGGATGACTTAATGAGAGTTCACGAGCAACACGTTGCATTGCTGCTAATAGTCCTAAACCCGCTTCACAACATACCACTAGCAAATCAAGCGCATCAGGAAAGCCAACACGTAAAGAGCGCATACGTTTATTAGCTAAGTAGGTCAACACTAAAGAAGGCGCCAGAAAAAATCCTCCCATAATTAAACACACTAGGTAAATGCTAATTAATGTCGATAAATCTGGGAATAATTTCAAAACGGCAATAGAAAGTACTGCACCTATAAGTAACAGTAGTAAGCGTATGGCGCTGAAGACAGCCAATGCACTATCGGAATGCAGCCCTGCATGGATTAGCAGCCGTCTCGTTTCATTATTAGATAAGTTTAAAAATGGCACTTTACCTAATCGGCCAATGCCATGCTCTAAGGTTTTATTTACCTCATGACTTTCAGCCGCTGCAGCCTGATTATTACCCCCAGATATTTGTTGCAAACGTTTACGAACGGGTGAGTAAACACCGCTCACTAACAAAGAAATTGAAAGAGCAAAGGTAATACCTACTATTGCTGCAACAATGTAAATAGCCCACTCAACATGCTGAGGATTGTCAAATGTTTGATTAATAAGTCCAATTAAATAGTCCATATCACATATCAATCCTAATCAATTTACTGATCCAAAAGCCACCTATGGTCATCCCAATTGCGCCCCACATCAGCAAGCTCTTACCATCTTCAGTGCCGGTCAGCTCTCCTACATAGTCAGGAGTTTGTAAATAAATAACCGCAAATAATACAAACGGTAATAAAATTAAAATCCACGCAGATAAACGCCCCTCTGCCGACAATGTTCTTACTCGACGCCTAAACATAAAACGTTTACGGATCACCTGTGCCAAGTTATCAATATTCTCAGCTAGATTACCGCCGGTTTCTTTCTGCACCATAACGGCACTGGAGAACGCCATCGCCGAAACACTTGGTACTCGCTCAATGAAGCCAAGAATCGCCCTTTTGGTATCTTTACTGTAATTGATGTTGGCAAACATCAAGCTAAATTCTTTGGCTAATGGGCCTTCCATCTCTTCTGTAACCAGTTTTATCGCATCTGAAAACGAGTAACCGGCTTGTAAAGCGCGTCTTAATACATCAAGCGCATCCGGAAAACTTGCCTCTATCGCGTCCATTCTTTTTGCGATATCACGATTTAATTTCAAATAAAACAATAAAAATACTATGCATACAGCAAAAATAACCATTAGTGGCTGACGAAAATACCACCAACTTGCTAGCCCTATTGACGTTGCAACAAACAATGCTAAAAATAAAAATTGATGCCCTAACAGTCGATAATCGGCCAACTCGAGACGGTAACTTAAGTCTTCAATGAAACCTATGCTTTCTAAAGCTCGTCCCAGTTTGCCGACTTTACTTAACCGATTTTTTCTCAGTAAAGAAGTTTCAAGTACACCATCACCAGACTCTTGGGATAATTGCTGTAATCGTTTACGTACTTGGGCAGTATTTGCTCGTTGTGGACTATAGACAGGTAAAAATAACGCCTGAGAAAGAAAAATAACTGCGATAAAAATTAAACCTAAGAAAATAATTTCATTGGAAGGCATAAAAGACTCCTAAAAATTAGCGAATGGGTCACCGCAATTAAATAGCTTAAATGGCAGATCAATACCATGCTGCTTTAATTTAGAATGGAAGTTGGGCACAACACCTGTGGCATTAAAATGACCAATAATTTGACCTTGTTCATCAACGCCTTCACGTGAAAAGCGAAATATCTCTGACATGGTTATGATGTCGCCTTCCATACCATTGATTTCTTGGATACTTATCACCCTTCTGCGGCCATCTTCTTGCCTTTCAAGCTGTACAACCAAGTCAATTGCCGATGCTATTTGTGTCCTGATATTACTCACAGGCATATCAAATCCGGCCATACAAACCATATACTCCAACCTGCCGAGGGCATCTCGTGGGCTGTTGGCATGCAATGTTGTTAGTGAACCTTCGTGACCGGTATTCATTGCGGTCAGCATATCCAACGCTTCTCCACCACGCACCTCACCAATGACAATTCTGTCAGGGCGCATTCGAAGGCAATTTTTTACCAAGTCACGTTGGGTGATTTCGCCGCGACCTTCGATATTTTGTGGTCGAGTTTCTAAACGGACAGTATGCTCTTGCTGGAGTTGAAGTTCTGCTGAATCTTCAATGGTGACAATGCGTTCATTAGCTGGAATATAGCCCGAAAGCATATTCAGTAACGTGGTTTTACCGCTACCAGTACCGCCAGACACCAGTACATTTAATTTACCTTTAACTGCACCTTGTAATAACTCCACCATATCGGCAGTGATTGAACCAAACTCAATTAATTCAGGTGCGGTTAATTTATCCACTGCAAATCGACGTATAGACAGAGATGGGCCATCTAACGCTAGAGGCGGGATAATAGCATTAACCCTTGAGCCATCAGCGAGTCGAGCATCAACCATAGGGGATGATTCATCGATACGTCTACCGACGCTAGATACAATACGATCGATGATATTGAGCAGGTGAGCATCGCTATGAAACTTGATATTCACTTTTTCTAACTTACCTAGTCGTTCGACATAGACTCTGTCAAAGGAGTTAACCAAGATATCTGAGATAGTTGGATCGGCTAATAATGTTTCTAACGGGCCTAGCCCCAAGACTTCATCAATAATTAATTTTATTAATTTCTTTCTAGAGGTCAGATTGATTGGTACATGCAAATCATTAATAAGCCTTTCGCATATTTCACTAATTTGAACACGTGCTTGATCTGAAGAAACCGTTTCGATTAAAGACAGGTCCATTACGCTCAGTAATCTGTCATATAACTTAATCTTAAGTTGCTGCTCTTCAATAGTTAGTGGCTGATACACGTCAGTGCTAGTTAGACTCGTTTGATTATCCATACTTTAATTTCCCATTAAACGATCCCACAAACTCGATGATTTTTTTTGTAGATTACTGTTAGAAGGAATTAACTCTTGGGTTAATTTTTGCAAATCTAAATACATTCGTTGTTTTTTAGCAATTGATGTAATCGGTTTACCAATATCGACACATTCACTTGCTAACTTATAGTCATTCGCAACTACGGAAATCGAATCAATGCCAAGCGCTTTTTTTATATCATTTAACTTTATTTGCGTATTGGATTTATCATAACGATTAACAAGGATATGAATTCGGCTTCTTTCAATGCCGATAAGATTCACCAATTGCTGTATTAACGCATTGACTTCTCTGATAATAATCAGGTTTTGCTGGGCAACGACCAAAATCTCTGCATTGCGGAGTAATTCAATATTCCAATATTCTGGTCCACGAGAGTAATCTAAAATGACTTGTTGATGATGCTGCCTGCATTTGGTTAACAGGTCATACATGTTCTCTAATTTGATATCGTTATTTAAATTTAATAATGAAAACGGCGCAGCTGCTAATAAATGTAACGACCCGATGGATGTCATTGCGCTTTGTAATGCAACCTCATCAAGATCGTCTAACGCTTGTAATGCATCCGAAAGATAATAATTGGGTTCCACCCCAAGAATGTGGGCTAAGGCCCCGTGATGCAGATCTGTATCAAGAAGCGCCACATCAACATTACCAAGTTCTGCTGAAATGGCCGCTAAGCATGAGGATATAAAGCTCGCTCCTGAGCCCCCTTTACCATTTATCACAGCTAGAACGGGTGCTAGCTCTGCTTGATCACTTTGCTTTACTGCAATTTGCTTCAGTGCATTGAGTAATTCTACATCAGGAGCATCAAGAGGAATAAAATCGCTTACACCAAATTGAAATGCATGACGAAGCACATTTTGAGGAGTGTCTTGTCCCAATATAATGACATCGGTTTGATAACTGGAAGCACAAGCTAACACTTGTTTTGCTAACTCTTCGTCGTTAGGTATAACAAGTAATATCAAATTAAATGGCTTACCAGTGACATCGACATTTTTACTGCCGCTTAAATCTGACGTTTTTTCCCAGTTTAATTTGACACATTGTGTCAAATTAGCCTCTATCTGAGGTAAAAACGCCTTTTGTGCATTAATTAACAGCACATTAAGTGGCGAGGACATATAAAAATCCATTAAGTCACCTGCTTTTGAAGGAGCACTTGATGTTGTTGAAAACAATTCTAGTGGTTTTTCCATTTAATCAACCTTTGACTTACTTCTGTCAGTCATATATTTACTATAGTCGTTAATTTTATTAATAAAGTTATTTATTGACATACCGTCGTTCCTCCAGGAAATACACCAAGACTTTCCCGTGGAAGAATGGTGGTAAATACTGGTGAATTTAAGTTGATAGATAACCCAGGTATCCAAAAATTAAATTGATAATCTTTTATCTCAGCCTTTACCAGTTCAATATCAGCGCCGGTAACAGGGGTGCCAGTCCGCGATAAATAGCTAATATCAAGGTTAGCAGCTGATAAATTAGGCACTAACTTAGCACCGTTAAATAACGCTAAATTGTCGATATTGGTGATTGGCTGACAAACAATCGCCAGCCGCGCTGCTCGCCTCGATGCTTCTTGCAAAACACTATAGGTGTATAGCAACCTACCAACTTCTATCGCGCTAAACAGCAATAGAAAAAATACACCGGCAACAATGGCAAACTCAACAGAGTAGATCCCCTTGACACGTTTCATAATGCTGTCACCGCGTAATGAGTATTCAAATTAAAACTGAGATCGACATCATCACCAAAACCAAACGACACCAACTTCTCGCCGAATAATGGCTGCCAATCATAAGACACCGAAATCACTAACCTACGGCTTCCTGCTGGAGATTCTGTAATAGTAATATCGCTAGTTGTTAACCCGCTTAATTGAGGCGTTGTCCCTGTATTAGTAGAGCCATATACCAAGAGGTTTTTTGTTTCAGCAATGCAGTTCCCACATTCCGCATCAATAAACGGGTTTGGTAAATTGCTAGTCTGACGAGTGTCTGCATGGGCACCTAAATACACTCCGGCATCACGTACCAATTTTGTCAGGGTATTATATTGATATAAAAAGCGTCCTAATTCAGCCGTTGCAAAAATCAGTAACAACATAATAGGCAATAGAATTGTCATCTCTACTGCCGCTACCCCTTGTTGTGATAAACACTTCATAGCAATCTCCTAGGAATCAGGGCTATCGGGATCTCTATACAGCACAATGGTGTAATTGTTGCTGACAAAATTAGGGTCAACAGACGCATTACCAGTGCCAGGACATTCATTCACAAACTCACCCACTATGAACGACTCTTGACCACCATTGGCAACATCCTGAACCAAGAAAAAACAACCTATCGTTTTAACTTCTATATCGTTGCGTCCGTTAGTCATACCATCACAAACACCAATAACCACTGGCATTGCGCGGCGATTATTTGCGGCAATACTGTTATCAATACAACTATTGGTATCGGTATCAGCTTGGTATTGAGAATAGTTATAATATGCCGCTGTTGGATTACTGATATTGCCATCGCCGTCAAGATTAATTCGGTCGCCTTGACAAATATTCCTATCTCTTGGGTGATCGGTTGAGTTCAGCCCTCCCCCTTGCCATTCACCAAAGCGGGTATTGATACCTTGAGACACTGGGCCGACATTATTACCAGGCTCGGTAGGAACAATATCGCCCGCGCCAATACAAGAATTAGGGGAATACTCACCACCAAGGGATGAGCGCAGTACACTTGCACCTGTACCATCTAAAGCTAGAAGCTGAAAATTACCTGGGCCTATAGCAGGATCACTTGCTTGTGCCGAACCGGACTTCATGGCATATAAACTATTGGTTGCGATACCGTAAGGGGCAGGTACCGTTACGCCACTAGCATTTGTGGTCGTAAAATTAGGGTCATCATTAACTGCGCACACCAACAATGGCACCAACCTATTATTACAAACAATGTCGGTACTGCGCCCCGCCACTGCCGAAGCTCTGACCCGTTTATTAAAACTGAGTAACTGTGCGAAAAAATTATCTAATCCGACATCTTCGACTCTGACGCGGACATATTCACTGTCAGCATTTGCAACGGGGATAAAAGGATCTGGTAATAGAGAAAACTCGACGACAATATTCGTCGTTACCGCATTATTGCTGTAATTAGCTGGCGAGAAACTGATATTGGTTTCAAGTTCATTGTTTTCTTTAAATGCCATATTTTGTGACAACATACTCACTGCTGCTTGGCGGGCTTCAGCAAGCGTTGCGCCACCGTCAAGTGTCTTAGCAGCATGCAATGCCGATGCATCGACAGCATTTTGAAGCCGCCCTTTACTCAGCAGCAAATGACCGCCATCGAGTGCTAATGCCGCAACGGCCAATAATGAAAATAAGCCGATGGTAAACATCACTAAAATCGCACCGCATTGACGTCTTTTGTCACCTAAGGTTCGCTTAGAATAACAATGAGTCGTGCTATACATTGCAACCCCCAATACTTTTGACTAATCCATGATGATAGATGACGAGCCCATTTCTTTTGCACTAATGGGAGCTTCGCTACTTTGACGGTATTTGAGCATCACCTGACGACCATAATTGCCTTCAAGGCTTAATACCAAACCATCGTTTCGCTCTGAGGCGTCGGGATCAAGTATTTGGACATTTTTTAATTGGTGATAACTGTCATTCATAGTGAAATTATGGACACTCTCACAAGCAGATAAGAGCAAGACCATAGACAGCAATGCCAGCTTATTTATCAAGCTTGCTGTTACATTTAAGTTACTCATATTCAACGCTCCAATCTAAAGTGAATGCCCATACTTTTGTTGGGTACCACTGTTTTCAATTTTGACATTAGACATCACGGGTTCGTATGGCGTATCGACTTTCTGCTCAGGTTGCTTTTTGGTTGAAATCTTACCTAATAAGTAAAACTCCATATCTGATGGGGAAACAAAGCCATCTGTTGGCAGGGCGATATCCTTTTTATTAAAAGGTCTAACAAGCCGAGGGGTCACTAAAATAACTAATTCAGTTTGGCCACTTCGAAAACTTTTACTGGAAAAAAGTTGACCTAAAACAGGAACATCGCCTAGACCGGGCACCTTATCAATATTTTCACGTAAGGTGTCGCTGATAAGGCCACTGATGGCAATGGTTTGCCCATCAGCTAATTCAACCGTAGTAGCAGTGCTGCGCTTAACAAGTGACGGCACCACCATAATTGCCGAGGTATTACTACTCTGTATTGACACAGCGTTAGCATTACTGATTTCACTCACCACAACATTTAAATTTAGATTTATCTGACCAGAATCGAGAACCGTTGGGAGAAACTTAACCCCGACACCGAAATCACGATACTGAATGGTGGTACTGCCATCCCGATCGGGTACCGGAATAGGAAATTCGCCACCAGATAGAAACTCTGCTGTTTGACCGCTCATTGCCGTCACGTTGGGCTCGGCTAATACTTTGGCTAAACCATTTTGTTTGGCGACATCTAACGCAAAGTTCATTAGCAAATCATTATTAATGTATTGGGCAAAAAAGCCTTTACTGATGACGCCGCCAATACCGGTGTCGACAACACCTCCTCCGCCACCAACAACACCACCTGAAAGGTTATCCCCTTGATTAAAAATTAAAAACTTAGAGTCAAATTGACGGGCAACCTCTCGTTGAACTTCGGCAACAACCACCTCAAGCATCACTTGATGGCCTCCGCCAATCGTCATCATGTTCAGTACGGTACTTTTAGGTTTCCCTACTGTGGGGGCAGAATCTACATAGGCTTGCGCTAACTCAACTGCCGTATTCATTTTCTGTAAATTTGAGGCTTGCCCACTGAGTAATAGTTGGCCTTGTGAAGTTTGCACCGCTAGTTTCTCAGCAGGTAAAAACTCGTGTAATCGCAGCTTTAAACCATTCAAGTCATGGGTTACTTCAATATCCATTACATTGGTAAGTACTTCGTTTTTGCCCCAAACCATGATGTTGGTACTGCCCAGTTTTTTACCTAATACATACAGTTCATTTTTAGGTAGCAACTTTATATCGGCAATATCAGGGTTACCCACTGACACTCGATGAACTGATTTAGGCAATACCAATACTCGTGATTTAAAAATAGGGATCAGTTTTAGTTCTTTTTCACCATCAATTGGCCCACCAGCCTGCGCTGATTGATTCACCGATATAGAGATGACTACTATTAGTAGGCACCCTAGCTGCCAAAGCTTGCCCGTTAAATGCAGCATATCCGTCTCCTTTTCAACCCTTGGGTTGTATAAATTAAGTTTTCAAGCGACTAATTATTTACCTTAATCTCTTGTTCATTCATTCCTTTAAGGACTAACACCTTGGCTTTAGAATTAGACTGAACAAATACAACTTTCTCTAATGGTGTGGAGGATGGAATAACTTCCTCCTGTGGAATAGCCGTGGTTGATGAAAGCTGTTCTTGAAGCTGGTTGTCGTCATCGAGCGACGCAACCTCAACTTGCGCATCATCATTAGGGTTTCTTAATGCTAACTGCAACGAGCCACGTCCTTTGGCAATTAACAGTAGCTCAGCTTGCTCCATGCTTAATTCCAATGTCACCGCACGCACTAACATTGGTTTATTCTCATCATTTGATGCGCGCTGATCGATGGCTAGAATCTTGACATTAGACAGTACGATATCGGTTTTATAATTACCTTCTTTATATAGGTTAATTACATCAACTCGATTACCCGGTAATAAAAAACCTGCAACCCCGACAACATCATTGACCCTTATAGTCACGGCTCTCATATTATGTTTAATAAGGCTGGCTAAGGTACTTCCTTCACCTTTAGTGGTCAGTTTTTCATGACGTAGGATTTCACCAGGGTAAAGCTTTTGATTAACGACCTTGCCTTCAGCGTCTTCAAAATTAGTAACTGATCCTTTTGGCGCGATATCATCAGGCACAGCTGTTAACACCAAATGCTTCCTATCAATAATGGTTCCCATTGGCACCAAGCTAGATAAAGTCACCACCGTAGTCGTTTGACCAGAATTCGTCGTCGGGGTATTTGACTTGAGCCAGTTTTGAGCGAGGAAAACGGCAATCGCACCAAATACTAGCGACAAGACGATGAAAAGAATCGTTTTGCTATTCATAGTGAACTCCTTATGTTAACTATAAAGTGCTATCTTATTGTTTATTAAACAAAGTAAATTGACCAAGCTGAGTCAATGAGCGACTGAGTTACTACTGATTCAAGTTTCATAAAGCAAATTTGATCTGACATGATCCCAAGTAGATCTCTTGGGTAACAGGGAATGAGAGGTTTATGGTATTTAATATGATATTCCCTGATGAGGTACTCATAATTGGCGTCACTACAAACAAGACCTAATTCATCGCAAACCCGAAACCAAATTTTTCGATATAACTCACTGTCTAGAGCATCAAAATGAATTTTATAACCAAGGCGACGTAAAAATGCTTCATCAACTAACTCCTTGGGATCAAGGTTAGTTGAAAAGAGTAAAATCAATTCAAATGGAATTTCAAAATGCTCACCAGACTGCAGACTTAAAAAGTCTCGGTGCTCTTCCATCGGAATAATCCAACGGTTAAATAATTGCTTCGCGCTGATACGTTGGCGCCCTAAATCATCAAGCAGCAAAATACCATTGTTGGCTTTGAGTTGCAGTGGTGCCATATAAGTACGACTATGGGTATCAAATTGTACTTCCAGCATTTCCGCTGTGAGTTCACCACCTGTAATCCGCAGTGGTCGCTGGCATTTAATCCACCTTGGATCATGACCACTGTTCAAATCTAACGGGTTATCACCTGAGTCCATTTCACTGCGGTGATGTAACTCAGGGTCGTACACCTGAATAATTTCATTACCTATCGCAATGGCATAAGGAATCAATACATCATCCCCTAAGGTTAAATTAAGGTGGCGACATAGGTAACTTTTACCGGTTCCTGGTGGGCCATAAATTAATACAGGCCGACTGGAGTTCATCGCAGGGCCAATCTTAAAGAGTAAGTCTTCAGGCAAAACCAGATCTTTGAGCCCTCGTTCTAACATCTCGTAGGTTATCGGGCGTGCTCGACTCGATTGCTGCTTACAAATAGGAATATATTGCTTGAGAGGAATAGGCGCTAAACCGATGTAACCACTGCGGCTAAATACCAACTTTGCATGAATTTCACCAGTATGGCTTAATGCGTAACGCATTTGTCCATCAAGGGTGGTTTGTCGATTTTCAACCCAGCCCAATTTCTTGGCGGTATCCAGTAACTGTTGCAAAATGCCGCCTGTAATACCGATTTTTGCAACCATTTGCTCTTTGGTGAGTACACCTGAAGTAAAAATATGTTTGGTGACAAGATCAAGTAATAAAGACTCCGACAGCCCTGTCGCTTCGATGGTGATAGGTTTAGGCGCTAACTTACTAACATCATTACTATCCGCTGTCTCAGTTTGGATATCATCAGATTCACGGTTAAAATCCGCAGTGTTATTTGATTCAGATTGCAACATATCAGGCCTCCATTCCCAAATAATGACTTAGCTGAATATACACATTCTGTAAGTCATAATTTATGCTACACGCCACAGCCCAGCCAATAGCTAAAGCAGGTGCGTAGGGGACTTTTTGACCCGCGGCCTCACCCATTTCGGGCTTAAAATAAGTTTTACAGTAAATACAATCCCAGTAACGTTTCAGTGTCTTTGCTAATCCTGCTATCCCAGTTCGCCAAATCACTAACAATAAGCTGGTGATTGAGCCTGCGGCGATGCCATACAATATGCTCCAAAGCAGCAGTTCTGGTCCCATCAAGGCGCCAATCCCCATCATCAGTTTGACATCTCCCGCCCCCAATACCCGTATAACAAATACTGGAAAAAGCATTAAAAATGCCAAGCCAAAACCAAAGCTTGCAAGCAACAAACCATTCAGCTGTGCGTAATAACCATTAATGGCAAAACCAGTAAAGATAGCAATTAAACATAATAGATTGGGAATACGCTGGGTCGCTAAATCTGAGGCTATGGCGATTAAAAAGAATAGCCCAGCTAAACACAACTGCAGTAAGAGTTGATATTCACTCATGGCGTTAACCTGATTCAAGGGAAATAAATGAGAGAATTGCCCAGATAAAAAGCGAAGCTGGGCAAATTTATAGCTTAAAATTAACTACCGTAGCTAACCACCAGTAGTACAATCTGTGCTTGCGCCATTCACTGCTGACGCTAAACACTCAATTTTAGTTGTTGCGTTATCACCTAAAAGGTTAAATGCTGCAATCATACCGCCAACAACTAAGCCACCAGCAATTGCATACTCAACAGCAGTCAAACCACTTTCATCTTCAACAAAATCTTTCAGTAAATTAGTAAGGTTCATAATATTCTCCAAACAGCTAAATGGGGCACCATAATACGGGTATCCCACCCCTTTACTTACTTGATCCTTAATGGCGGTGCCATTGTTTATTGCCGACAGCTAAATATTGATATTTTAGACCGTCTTTTTAACCAGCAACCTTAACAACGCACCACTAACACTGGGTTGTCACACCGTCATTACATTGCCGCTACATTTAAAGGTAGCAAAGTATTGTTTATTTAGTAGGCGATATTGAAAATATATTTTAAATATTCACAACTTTTTTTGAAATAATTAAAATTAGAAAATTTCCATAGTAGTAAAGTCTATAAATTACACTTTGCTGATCTAGATCAATGACAGCAGCAAGGTTAAATCTACAAATTAAACGTTATCTTTAGCTAGATAAATTAAAGCAAAAATGACGACTGCCTTATATCTAATATTCATTAGGAACTGTTGAAGTAACTTTGTGCCATTTCAAAAATAACAGCATGAAAACGATGATGATTAATGCGTTAAATATCCATCAACTCAAGTTATATCAGCATTACAGCACATCTGAGTTAAGCTGATATATATCTGGCCGAAACTGTAAAACGCCCTTGCCATCAATCCAAGTCGTTAGGTATGTCATTAAAACGGGTAGAGGCTTTGATAACGAAAAAGACTTTGGACGCTTTTGCTGTATCGCATTATCGATAGAGAAAGCTGGTTGATTAATATGACGACCCAGCAAGTAATTGACTAGGCCGCGCGCATTTTCTAGCCGCACACAACCATGACTCAGGGCTCGCTGCGAATGAGAAAACAATGATTTTGCTGGGGTATCATGCAGGAATATCGCTTCATCGTTGGGTATTGAAAATCGATATTTTCCGAGAGAATTATTGGTACCAGGTTGCTGCACCAACTGATACTCCTTTAGTAAACTAACGACTTGCTGACGCGGGATATTTCCTATAGGCAGCACAGACGAATGACCAGCTGAGTGCTTACGTAACTCAAACCCATGGCTGGCTAAATAACCGGGTGACTGACTATTTTTAGGTAATAATTCACCATAGACAATACTAGCAGGTGGCGTCCATGTGGGGTTTACGGTAAGCAAGGTTAATTGGGTCTGCATTGGCGGCGTGGGGGTATCAGGTTTACCTACAATGACCCTCATACTCATAATGCTCGCTTCATTTTCCATCACATGTAGCTGATATGATGGAATATTTACCCAAATGTAGTTGAAAGGTAATTGAGCTGGTAATTCAAACCAACGATATAGCGCTTGTCGCATTTGAGCAATACGATGAGATGGCGGCATATTTAAGGCCTGCAACGTTTGCTTGTCTAATTCCCCACTAACATCCAGACCATGCCTTGATTGAAAATGTTTAATTCCGTTTGAAATTATTGGATCATATATCGCATCTCGATAGCCATTGGACTCCTTGGGCGGAATATCCTCTAGCTGGGTGAGCATCCATCTTAGTTTAGCAATATCAGTATTTCGCTGCCCTAATCGAAAATCCATTTGAGTGATTGATGGCCAAACATAGGCTTCGAGTTGTTGATATTGCCTAATTTTTTCGCGGAGTAATATTACCTGCTTATGCTCGGGCAACATATTTGCAAGTAGTATTGGCAACTGCTGCCTATCTGATGCTTGCTGTAACTGTTCAAGGCTGAGTAGGTTTTTAGTACTGCCTTTGACTGTTGGCTGATTAAGTATATTAATTAAAAGCTGTGAGTAATGGCGATCTAAATCACTCAAAGAAGTACTATCTGTCATGGCTAACATAATCGACTTTTGCTCGCTAAGCCCCATGTCCTTAGCTAAGGTAAAAAGTTTTTTTACAACAGGTTTAGGGCCTTTATCATTAAACCAAATTAGCGCTGTATTGCTATTGAGTGAAGAAAGTTGCTGTTGAGGTAGATTAAGATCTCGCTCATTTTCTACAGCGGCGAATAAAAAGTGATTAAAACTGAATAATAAACAGGTTGTAATAAAGACATTTTTAAAAAACCAAACGTTGTTCAAAACCGTGCGATTAACCAGATTATAAAAATAACAACCAATAAGACCGCTAAGCAGAGGTAATTTCATAGCACCCAACCTTAATATAACTATGCTTAAGCATAACTAATTAGCATAACTGCACTGATTAATATAATAGGCTAATAACCAGGTTCAGCCGTAGTTCAAGGTTTAGTACACAACAGGGTTTATCACAAGGGTGCTCGCTAATTAGCGTCTTTATAACCATTTTAATGACTATTTTTAAATCGTTTGTCCGTTGTTAATCTATACTTTGATTATTATTTCCCAGTTTGAGTGATCCCTAGTCTATTTACTTGGGCGGATATTTTTACATCAGATGAGTGAATAAACGGGTATGTTGAAAACTAACCTTAATACAGATCATTTTATACAAGCGGCATTAATTGCGTTGATCAGTCTATTGTTAATGCTAATCCTTTACCCTGCATGGACTGTTGCCGATGCAAGACTGACGCTTAAGACAGAAAAAGCATCAGGGGCAACATTGGCCGAAAGATACCTTATTCTCGGTGATTGGCCTTCGGGTAATGAAGATATATTACTCACACATTTCGATGATTTTCAGATTAATATTGACTCTAACGCTAGCCAATCATCTCTCAGTAACATGCCAGCATCGCAATTCAGCCAAACACAAGTTCAATCAAACATGCAGCATCAAGCCAAAGATGATGTCCGAAGGCGACACCTAACAACTAATGAAACTCCAGATTAAAATGACTCGCTATAAAACATAAGAGATAAGCCATGCCTAAAACCGCAACAAGCAAAGCTCAGCATAGCGCCCCATCGATATCTATGATGCGCACGTATTTTAGAACGCTTGCGGTATTAATTTTTCTTATTGTGATTGCATTTAACTATAAACAGTTAATACAGGATCACTCTCCCTTCTCCATTGCCACTGCAATGACACATATCAAAACCCAGCACTTGTTAAGTCAAGGTTTACTGTTCGATCTAGGATTCTTCGCTGCTATGGTCGTCACCTTACATGCTTGCTGGGCGGCAATTATCACCCTCTCATGCCGCCCTTGGTTTCAGTATTGCCACAATGACAATATTAAGACCCAGATCTGGATTGTGATCCTATTACTTCACTGTATTTTGGTCGTTGCGGCAAACTCTTATTTATACCCCACATCTTTACTGGGTATATTTAGAGGCACAATTTTAGTAGAACCTTGGCTGCTATGGGGGCTGTTATTTTTACTCCTGAGCAACTTTATGTATGCCCTTTTCAGCAGCTTATCCAGTTATAAAACCCGTGCTTTATTAAGTTTACTCATTATTACCATTGGCTCTGTTTACGTGTTTAGTAACAACACACTTTCAAGCAGTAACAAGCAGGTTAATGAACTTCCGAATATTTTTGTTATCGGGATTGACGGACTGCGCCCTGACCACCTTGCTCACAGAGGTGCAGATTATGCAATCGCGCCAAAACTCAATCAGCTATTAGCAAAATCATTAATCTACGATAAAGCATATACACCTCAAGCTCGAACATATGTGGCCTGGATGGGGATATTATCGGGACAATATCCTGTCAATAATGGAGCAAGGTTTAACTTAGCCCCACCGGAATTAGTTAATACAAATTTGCCACTCCTTAATTCACTTTCAAGTAAAGGCTATCAAACAACCTATGCAATGGATGAGCGCCGCTTTAATCAAATAGATGAGCAATATGGCTTTGATAGGATTGTTGGTCCTAAGGTTGGCGCAGCTGATGCCATAATAGCCAATGTGGCTGATATTCCTCTGGTAAACCTAGCCATAAACACCCCAATTTCTGGCTATATGTTTCCCTATTTATATATTAATCGCGCCTATGGTAAAGCCTATGATCCTATGCGGTTTAATCAAGAAGTACTCAATGCGTTATCTACTGAATCGCCTAATTTTTTAGCAGTACATTTTTGTCAGCTACATTGGCCATTTACCTCAAAAGACTTCATTGAATTAGATAAGTCACGCTGGGATGGTAACTACAATCATTATATGCACCGAGAATTGATCAAAACGGTCGATGTACAAATAGCCGATTTCATCAGCGGCTTACGCCAACGTGGCATGTTAGATAATGCCATTGTGTATCTATTATCAGACCACGGTGAAGGTTTTTTATTACCTCAAGATAGATTGACTGCAGCAACGGAAATACAAGATGACAATAACAACCCTAGGGATAAAATTGAAAAGCTCAATGTGGCCGCATGGGGCCATGGCACCAATATCTTGTCTCAAGAGCAATCACAAGTCTTGCTTGCAAGTTTGCGATATCACCATGGCGAACCGATTAACCACACAGGTAAGGTGCCAGGGTTATTCTCTCTTATTGATATTGCGCCCACTATCGTGGCTAGTTTTAAATCAGATTCGACAAATAATGATTGGCAATTTGACGGGATAGCGCTTCCACAGATGCAGACAGCTTTAGATGATAGCCGATTTGTTTTTGTCGAGTCTTCACTACCTGTTCGCGCTATCAATACCAGCTTCATCGATGATAATAAAGTCATGTCAGAAACCGCGTCACAATATGAGGTAAGAGACAACGGCCGAGCGGTGATGAAACCCGAGTTTTATAAAAACAACATCGCTTTAAAGCAGCGTTCTGTATATGCAAAGCAGTGGCAGCTCGCCATGTTGCCTAAGGATGAACGGCTCATTTTAATCAATACTGACACCATGCAATGGCACAACCTAGCCAATTATCAAGGCAATGCCCCGTGGCAAAAAATGTTAACCGCTCTGTGTAACCATTACCAAACTGATTTGGTTAACATGCCAAAAACGCCATGTCAGAATGCATTGGGGTTATACTCTCAGTTAGAGAATTAAGGATGAGTTTGCAAGGCTGTGGACTAAAGTTATTTAGTTACAGCGTAAATAGACATAACGCGCTTTATTAGCGACCTAATTAGCAACCTAAGCCGTTAGGTTTATGGTAACGAATTAACGACAAGGCTAGCATCGGCAAGCTAGCCTGTTTGTCGTGAAAATAGCCATGTATCAGTAAAACTATAACGTCTGCTCAATATAAGCTGGCACGTCTGCAATACTATTTACGACTGCAGTGGCTTCATTGATCCCGGCATCATCAACTACTTTACCTGTTTTAACTAAAATCGATGTTGGAATTCCTGCCGCTTTAGCAGCGCGCATATCATCGGCTTTATCACCCACCATGATAGATTGACTCATATCGATTTTTAAAAATTCTGCAGCACTATTTAGCATACCGGGTTTAGGTTTACGGCAATCACAATCTTGTTTGTAATCACCAAGGCCTTTTTCTGGGTGATGTGGGCAATAATAGATGCCGTCCAACTCCACACCTTTGTCTGCAAAGTTCCAATCCATCCATTCAGTTAAATGGTGAAAGTCATCTTCACTATACATACCGCGAGCAATACCAGATTGGTTTGTCACCACCACGACCATGTAGCCCATTTTTTTAAATGCTAAGCATGCTTCAAACACACCTTCAATGTATTCAAAGTCATCAACCAAGTGCACGTAGCCTTTATCGATATTGATAACGCCGTCACGGTCTAAAAAAATGGCTTTATTCACGGTACTACTCCTAAAATTTCAATTACAGTGATTATCCCACTACTTAGTTAAATATGCACATGTATTATAAAAGGAAGATTTTTTACATCGATACTTTATAATAACGCCAGTAAAGGTTACCCTTCCGTAGATATTTTGTGACAATTATAAGAAGTAATGAGTCAAATAACGCCAATAATTCATAAAACTCGTACCCAAGCTGTAGTAGAAGTGTTGAGAGAACAATTACTTTCAGGCTATATCAAAGCAGGTGAACCGCTTAGACAGTCAGCGATTGCAGCACAACTTAATGTCAGTCGTATTCCTGTTCGTGAGGCTTTAGTACAGTTAGAGGCTGAAGGGTTAGTCAAGTTTGAAGCCCATAAAGGTGCCACTGCGACAATGCTTTCTGTTGAGCAGGTCACAGAATTATTTGAGCTACGCGCTATGATAGAGAGTGATTTGCTTGCAAAAGCAATTCCTAATCTACAAGATGATGATTTTGAGCGGGCTGACAAGGTGCTAGCCAAACTCGAGTCGGCTTTTAAGCAAGAGGACTCAGTTGCTACTTGGAGCGAACTCAATATCCAGTTCCATACGTGCTTATATGAAGCAGCTAATCGACCTCATACTCTCGACGTTGTACATGGCTTAAATAATAACTGTGATCGTTATATCCGCTTACAGCTACTTTTAACCGGTGGCATACCAACGGCGGAACGAGAGCATCGCGAACTCTTCGAATTGTGCAAACGCAAAGATATAGACAGCGCGACCCAATTATTACAGCGGCATATTTTACATGCGGCAGAAGCCATTAAGGCACTTGTTGTCCAGCATTTAAAGTAGGTTTAAAGGGGCAATGACAGTAGTCCCTAATAATAAAGACATTTTATTACCAGATTATTTTTTAATTTTTATTTGAGAGATCACCACATGCAGTATGCTCATATTACCGGCTGGGGAAAATGTGTCCCACCAGCAACTCTGACCAATGACGATTTAGCCACATTTATGGAAACGTCAGACGAGTGGATTAAAACTCGTACCGGGATCAGTGAAAGACGTATTAGCCACGTTAACACCTCAGAACTTGCAACCGTTGCGGCGCAAAATGCGTTATCAGCTGCAGGTATTGATGGCAGTGAGATTGATTTAATCATTCTAGCAACAGCAAGCGCTGACACTTTAATTCCAAACATCGCTTCTACAGTGCAAGCTAATATTGGTGCAACTTGCGGCGCGTTTGATATCAACGCAGCCTGCAGTGGCTTCTTATATGGTCTTGGTCTTGGTAGCTCGCTAATAAAAAGTGGCCAAAATAAAAAAGTGTTGGTGATTGGTGCTGAGCGTTTGTCTTTTTACCTTGACTGGTCTCGCCGTGAAACCGCGGTATTATTTGGTGATGGCGCCGGCGCGGTTGTTTTAGAAGTAAGCGACCAACCAGGTGGTGTTTTAGGTTACGAGTTAAATAATGACCCTGCAGCACGTGATATTTTAGCCTCTGGCTTTGGTACCAAAATGGATCGCTTTGATTCAGCATCTTTAGACTTCTTTATTCATTTAAATGGCCAAGAAGTGTTTAAACGCGCGATTCATGGCATGGGTGGTCTAAGCACTAAAGTGCTTGAAAAGTGCAATATCAATAAAGAAGACGTGGATTTTGTTATTCCTCATCAAGCTAACGAACGTATTATTGATACCTTAATCGGCCGCATGAAAATTCCAAAAGAAAAAGCCTTTGTTAATATTGCAAAATATGGCAATACCTCAGCAGCCACTATCCCTATTGCGATTTGTGATGCCCTTGAGCAAGGTAAGTTGAAAGCGGGTCAAACTGTTTTATCATGTGCCTTTGGCGCAGGTTTAACCTCAGCGGCAGCATTAGTTAAGTGGGGCGAGCGTACTACACCCATTAACCCACCGACTGCCGAGCTTCCACCTTGTGAAGTCACTGCCTTAGAGCTTATTAAGCCAGCGGTTGATTTTTTCATGAATAAATCAAAGTAAACTCAGCTTGCTAAACCATTAAACCAGCCTTGTGCTGGTTTTTTTATCTATGATTACTGGAATTAATCTGCTTGATTTACGTTCAGGGGACTAAAATTACATACTAATAAATTGCGCCGCCTTCATGGTTTTACTGTCGCCAATCGAGGCTATTTGCGCCACAAATAATTCAGCGCACGCTAGTGCATCAGTAAGGGCATCATGACCATAATAGGTTGGTAGACCGTATCGATTTCGACAAGCATCCAGTCGTAAACTACCTTCTTGCAGCACATCATGTTGGCGTAAAAGTCGTTGTTTTTCTATCGCTAAGGTATCAATAAAAGGTAATTTAATGCTTCTTTTATAGACTTTTTCTAAATGGGTTTGGATAAAACTGATGTCCATTGGTGCATGATGAGCTAACAAAATTGAACCTTGAGTTTGTGCAAGCAACCAGGCCATGGCTTGTGTTAGTGATAACGCTTCGGTTAAATGATTATCGATAATCCCATGCACTGCTGCGCTCTGCCCTACACTTCCATCTATGGTTACCATCACTTGCTGGGCTTTTGATAACGGAATGGCGCCATGTTCAATCGGCACGATACCAATACTGATTATTTGGTCGTGGTGAGGATCTAACCCAGTCATTTCTAGATCTATTGCCATAATCGGTAGATCCGAAATCGTGGCACTAAGGCATGGCTTAACGCTCGACTGGTAAGCGGCAAGCTCGTCTTTTTGACCGAGAAGTTCTAACTGTAAGCGCGTTTTAAGCCATAACTCATTCACTAAGTTGTTTACTCCACACTATTAACATCACAAGCTAAATTAACATCACAGGCTAACCCACATAGAAATACCATTAATAACTTCGCATAAACTTCATTCTTAAGCCCGATTGCGCATCATGGACTACTTTAAAAGCATCCCTGAGCTGATGTCGCAATAACGATGACATTTGCTGCGGTTTTAAGTAATTGGTGACTTCTTGCTGTTGTGTATGCTGCAGGCCTTGATTGGATAAACGCATATGCGCAATAAACTCTAAGGCATCCGCTAGATTAAGGGCATCTTTACGGTTAATGATATTGGCTTCCATCAGTGCCCTAATGCGTTTTGGGGTATTCACTTCAGTAATGCCGGCGCTTAATGCATACACTCTGGCGATATCGTTAATTAACGCTACGCCTTTATGTTTCAAATCCATGCCTTTTACTTCAGTGCCATCACGCTCTAAGACAAACTTTCTAAAAAAGCCTAGCGGCGGCGTCTCAACCAGTGAGTTACCCGCCATTCCCGCAAGAAAAATATCATTGTCTTTGGTGTTACTTAAGACGTGCTGTTGTAATTGATCAAATAAATTCTGCGGCCCATAAACGGAGCGCATATCAAAAAATATACTGGCATGCATTAAGGCTTTAGGTTCGGGCGATAGCACCCACTTTTCAAAGTGTTGTTGCCATTGGGACAGCGACAAACGCCATTTGGGGTTTTGCGCCATAATATCCCCAGGGCAATATATATAGCCGCATTGATCTAGCCCTTTACAAACCGCATGGGTTAAGGCGTCAAAATAGCCTTTTGCATGCTCATCGGGCTCATGAGCCAGTAAAATACCGTTATCTTGATCTGAACAGGCCGCTTGATCTTGCCTGCCTTGTGAGCCAAACGCTAACCAGCAAAAGGCCATTGGTGCTTCACCTAAAATTTGCTGATTTAAAATAATTAATCGCCGAGTTAATGCATCAGTAACCGAGGTTAATACCCTGCCCACTTCTTCAGCTCGGGCATCTGCACTGATCAGATTTTGCAATAATACTGGAATTTGTTTACTGACATTGATCAGGCTATCGATATTGGTTTGCCGCTCGATTTCGCCGATTAATAACAAGGGCTGTGAACTCTGGCCGCGTAAAATATCAGTGCTGGTTAATATCCCCACCACATTGTCTTGCTGCATAATCGGTAAGTGGTGAATACCATGTTCACTCATCAACAGCATAGCTTCAAACACTAAGGCATTGGCTTCAAGTTTGGTGGGATTGGCAGTCATCGCTTGATGAACCGGCAAGTTGCCATCAAAGCCTTCAGCAAGCACTCGATTACGTAAATCTCGGTCGGTAAGAATACCAATCAATTGCTGATTATCCATCACTAGCACTGATGACACTCTGGCTAAACGCATTTTCTTCGCCGCTTCACTGACACTGGCATTACAATTTATAATTAGAGGATCGGCAGACATTAAACTATTGATACGATTGGTCGTGGTTAACTCTTTTGCTTTAAATCTAGCTTGATGACGCATTCGTCTAGCAAAGGCGCGATTAAAAAAGCGATCGAAGCTGCGGCTTTCACTACGCAAAAAATCAAAGGTTTCGGGATCTAAGTGATACACCAAACTGTCTTCTAAAACCTGCACTTGGTTACTGACTTTTTCACCAGATAGCAAAGACGGAAAACCAAAGTAGTCTCCTTCGCCCAACCTATCTAATAACTCACCTTGATTATCTCTGACCTCAAATGCGCCTGAGCGAACGATATAAAGTTGCGGGTGACTGGCATCTAAGGGCACCACAGCCGATGCCTTACTGTAATAACCAATGGTGATTTGCTTGCAGCAGCGGGTTAAATTTGCCTCTGAAAGACTATCAAATGGCACTAACTCTTTTATAAATTGAACAATGGGTTGCAGTTCACTGGCATCTTTCATCGCGGGCCTCTTACTTGCTGCCAAATCATCTTCTGTCTTATTAATTTAATATACGTAAATTCTATTGAGGCTGATATTCGACCAATGGCCATAAGTGGCATTATTTAACTCACTGATATTAAACACTTGCTAACAGCATTTGCTCATAACAATAATTAATCTCTGTCACCAATAAAAAAAGCGCCGAAGCGCTTTTTTATCCGTGAGTTAAATACTCACATTTTATAGCTCATATTGTATAAAGCTTAATGGTCGTGCGCTTCACCTGAGCCTTTCGGGAATCGAATAGACTCAACCATAGCAACCACGTCAGCAGGAACCGCAGCAGTGACTTTGCTAACAGCAAATGCAACACCAAAGTTAATCATCATACCTAGCATACCAATACCTTCAGGCGAAATACCTAAGAACCAGTTTTCACTGCTATTGGCACTTGGATTAACAAATTTAAAGTACACGATATAACTAGCGGTAAATAGTAAACCTAATACCATCCCTGAAATCGCACCTTCTTTGTTAACGGTTCTTGAGAAGATCCCCATAACAATGGCAGGAAACAATGACGATGCCGCTAGACCAAATGCAATCGCAACAACCGCGGCCACAAACCCTGGTGGATTAATACCAAAGTAACCCGCCATGACAATACCTAGCGCCGCTGCAATGCGTGCAAATAAAAGCTCTTTCTTATCTGAGATATCTGGCATGAAGTTTTTCTTCAGTAAATCATGGGATACCGAGGTAGAAATAACCAATAATAAACCCGCAGATGTAGACAGTGCCGCCGCAAGACCACCAGCAGCAACCAATGCAATGACCCATGCTGGCAGAGATGCAATTTCTGGCGTCGCTAATACCATGATATCGCGGTCAATTTTCATTTCATTGCTATCGCCTTTAGCATAATAGATATTGCCATCAGCATTTTTATCATCCCAAGTAATTAAGCCGGTTTTTTCCCAGTTTTTAATCCATTCAGGCGCAGTTTCATATGAAACCCCAGTAGAGTCAGGCCCATTAATGGTTTCAATCATGTTCACACGAGAGAATGCCGCTAATGCAGGAATAGTGGTATACATAATCGCGATAAATACTAATGCCCAGCCTGCAGACACACGCGCATCTTTTACCTTAGGTACTGTAAAGAAACGCACGATAACATGGGGTAAACCTGCAGTACCAAACATCAAGGCACCAGTAATAAAGAACACATCAATCATGCTCTTTGAGCCTTCGGTATATTGAGAGAAGCCAAGTTCTGCTGACAAGCCATCAAGCTTATCTAACAGGTAAACCCCTGTTCCATTACCTGCTGCATCAACAAGTTCAGCACCAAAGCCAATTTGCGGTAACACATGACCTGTCATCATTACCGAGATAAAAATAGCTGGCACCATAAAGGCAAAAATAAGCACACAATACTGCGCAACCTGAGTGTAAGTAATCCCTTTCATGCCGCCTAATACAGCATAAAAGAACACCACTGCCATACCAATATAAACCCCAGTTTCAACTTCGACTTCTAAGAAACGGGAGAAAACCACCCCAACACCACGCATTTGACCAGCGATGTAAGTGAAACAGATGAAAATCGCACACACGACTGCAACAGTTCGCGCAGCTTGTGAGTAATAGCGATCACCAATAAAGTCGGGCACAGTAAATTTACCGAACTTACGTAAGTATGGAGCCATGCAAAGCGCTAGCAGAACATAACCACCGGTCCAGCCCATTAAATAGACTGAACCATCATAACCAGTAAATGAAACAATACCGGCAAGTGATATAAATGATGCCGCAGACATCCAATCCGCCGCTGTTGCCATACCGTTCATAACTGGCGGCACGCCGCCACCAGCGACATAAAACTCTTTAGTTGAGCCAGCACGAGACCATATGGCGATACCGATGTACAGGGCAAACGTCAAGCCCACGATAATATAAGTTAAAGTTTGAACATCCATGATTTATTCCTCAGTCTTCGTGTACGTTATATTTTTTATCTAAAGCATTCGCTTTCGCTACATACACAAAAATCAGTGCAACAAACACATACATGGCACCTTGTTGTGCAAACCAGAATCCCAATTTAAAGCCCATGAAGTGGACTTCATTAAGAACATCAACCAGTAAAATACCGCAGCCAAATGATACTGCAGCCCAAATTGCCAGCAGCCCCAATACTAAACGTAAATTCTCACGCCAGTACCCGCTTGCTGTATCTTGATTTTCAAAACTCATAGTGACTCCCCAGTGCTAATTATTTTTTAAGTCGATAGTTAATCTAACAACTCAAAATGTGACCACAATCACGACCTTAGTCTAAGATTTGCTTTAGCTCGCCATAGAAAAAACAAAATAGTTGATTATTAACAATAGTTTAACTCGATAAATACTTAAGTTATGTCTAGATCCCCAATTAGGCTAATGTAGACCAAGGTCGAACTGAATTTAGTGATTGACTAAGATAAACAGCAGGAAAGTATTGCCTCAAATGGCTATTGAGCTCACAAGCAGAATTCAGATTTTTCACATTACCGGGGCCACAATATCGTTTCCACTTGAGTTAAATGCTTGACGAGTATAAAATTTTTACATAACAGTTCGATCACATGGTATTCGATTGCAGTTTCCTATAATAAATAAAAAAAACCTCCTGATTGCACTCTGTTTTGGCCTATTAGGAATGGTAATTAATTGCTACCCCATTCCAATATTCGCCAATGTCCAATTAGTGCTAGGTAATACTTTTACCGTTATTTCAGCTGTGCTTTTAGGCCCTTGGTATGGTTTAGTCACCGCCATACTCAGCGCAAGTGGATTAATGCTCACTTGGGGTAGCCCCCATGTATATTTACTATTTTGTACCGAAGCAATATTCATTGGCATTGCTCGCAGAAAAGGCCTGTTTCCCTTATATAGCAGTGGTATTTATTGGTTAGCTCTTGGTATGCCATTAACCTATATATACATGGTGACACTTGCTGATTTTCCAGATAGCCACATGTTATTCGCCATTATCAAGCAAAGCATCAACGGTTTAATTTACGCTGGCTTGGCGTCACTGTTCATCTTGTTTATTCCTAATACGTGGCAGTTAAACGACACAAAAACCAACCAAAAACGTCGTAGTTTTAACGCTCAAGTCACCTACTTTATGACGTTAATGATCACCCTTTGCTTGTTATTATCAGCACTGACTTTTAATTATTTGTTTCTTGAAAAACAACAAGAGTTACTGAAGCGAAATTTAACTGACACCACCGAACATATTAGTACGGCAACCGAGCAATACCTTAATGAACATAAAATGGTCATTGATTATGCGGCAGATTTAATCAGCTTAACGACGTCATCCTACAGTGAATTACAACAAGTTTTAATCAAACTGCATCAGCATTATCCTAGTTTTATTACTATGCTGCTGGCAGACACTGATGCTCAAGTGATTGCCGCAAGCCCCAGCAGTATTATGCTCAATAAAACAGGGCAACCACTGGATTTATCAATTTCAGATAGAGACTACTTTATTGAGTCTTTTTATAATCAGCGCTTGTTTGTTTCGCCTGTGTTTAAAGGCCGCGGTTTTGGTGACGATTCAATTATCGCCATTAGTGCGCCTTTTTATCACAATAATGATCAATCAAAGGTCAGTGGAATTATTGAAGGCTCGCTGGATTTAGCGTTCTTTTCTAAGATAGATAATCAAAATGGAACAGGGGATAAAGAGTTTATTATCATCGTTGATAACAATAACAACATCATTTATTCCACCCCTTCTCTAAACTTAAGCACTCACGTAGAATTTACCTATTCAAATGAAAAAGGAAATTACCGCACCAGTTTAAATGTGATCAATATTCACAACTTAACCGCCACATCACCTGAATACGTGTACATCAGTAATCGACTAAACAATGGTTGGAAGTTGTATGTATTACAGCCACTGTCTCCGTTAGTTAAAACCGCCGAAACACAAATGCTAGGCACCTACTTGATGCTATTCATCTCCATCATTTTGACCTTTTTAATCTCCTCCAGAGTGTGTCGTTTACTCACTAACTCATTAGAAATTGTGGCTAATCAATTCGGACAAATCAGTGGTACTGAATTAAAAGAACAAATTGATAATGAAAGTACATCAGAGGAAGTATATAACCTGTACAAGAGCCTCACCGCCAGTAAACGTGACTTACTTAAGCACCAACTGGAGCTAGAAGAAACTGTCGCGATTCGCACCGATGAGCTTGAAAAAGCCAATCAAAAGTTATTGGCATTAGTGGATAAAGATCCACTAACTGGGCTTTATAATCGCCGTTATGCAGAAGATAGATTTGATAGCTTGCTGGATTTTTGTCTGCGAGGTGAGCATGCCATTACCATTGCTATCCTTGACTTAGATTACTTTAAACAGGTCAATGATAGCTACGGTCATTTGGCTGGGGACGAATGCTTAAGAGTCGTATCTAAACTATTAAAACAGCAATTTAAACGCGATACCGATATCGTTTCTCGCTATGGTGGTGAAGAGTTTATTTTGATATTGCCTTTATCCAATGCCCTTAAAATTGAGCAGCATCTCAATCATTTTAGAGAACAGTTAGCCAAAGTAATAATTAACTCGCCAACGGATGAACAGCACTTTTCAGTCACCACCAGTATTGGCGCGATAACGGCTAACGCCAACTTTTCTAAAGACATTGATCACTGGATAAAAGTTGCAGATGACAACCTATACAAAGCAAAAGAGCAAGGGCGAAATAAAGTCATTATTGATGTGATTAATGATCCAAGTGACCCAGAGTAGCCCACTAACGTTTCATATCAAAACCATAATCGCTAAGCTAGTGACGAGTTTAGCTACCGCGATAATCACGGCTCAATAAACTGCTCCAATCTATCTAACATATACGGATAAAATGGATTCCATTTCTGTCTTAACATTTCTGCGGCGGGGATCCCAAACAAGCCCCGCTCACCTTTAAAGATTGCCTGCCCTATCTGAATATGCTGACTTTGAGGCTGATAATGTGGCCCGTATAAGGGATCATTTTCAGGAAAAGGTAAGGCAACATGGGATAATGAAAACACCCCAGCAGGCCACTTCAGCGCTAACTCTACAGCATCTAGCTCCTTGCTCTCAATCAAGTTTTGCTCTTGCACTCCATGCTCAGATTGCTGGCTATTTTCAATTAAACTTAAACGGTAGTTCATGGGCATATTGAGCCAAAGTGGCCCCATTTCGTTTAACAAGTTTTTAGTGATCAATTGATGATTATTACGGTTACGATTGATATCAAATATCACTAAGCTATGCTTATCTGAGGGTAAATATTGATACAAATGCTCGACCACCGCGTTAGTAGAAACGGTATCATCTGCAATTGACTGGAAGGTTAAAATAGGAGGAATATTGGCTAATTGCTGCTTTTCAAATTGTTTTATTAAATTTTGATTTCTTTCAGCCAGTTGATAAACAACGTCACCGGCATTGACTGCAAATGAGATATATTTAAAAGGGTCGTATTCAACCTCAATGGTATTCCAAAACAGCTTTTCTTGATTGATTAAACGCCCTAACCTCGCTTGCCACTTTGCGCCTGCAGCAATGGGCGCTAAGCCTATGGCTGGCGAAAGAAATATCATTGCTTGATAATCTGTAGGGTTATTTACAGCAATCGCTTCCAGTTGAAGATTTAATGCCAGTGCTGCACCGGTAGAAAAGCCCACCACATATAAAGGTTTGCCGGCCAGTTTTTGCTTCATGTGCTCGGTCGCTAATGCTACGGCACTGGCTAGATCTGGCCAAGTGATATCTGCCAAGCCTGCAGGAATAGTGCCGTGCCCTGGTAAACGTAACCCTAAAACATCGGCTGAAGCGCTAAAATGTCGCGCTAGGTTTGAAATCGCATAAGGGGAGTCTGACATACCATGGATAAATAAAATGCCATATTTGGCATCGGGGTTTGACCACTCAAAAGAGCGATTCCAGTTTATATCCCATTGATTTGGATCAGATAAGCTATTGGCTTCGTAACGATTAATAGGTGAAGCCAGCTTAGGAGTGTATTGCTGGTATATTTTGCGGTCTAACTCATCAAATAGCTTTTGTTCAAGGTCAAGGTATTGGGAAAACGCTGTTAAGCCAGACTGTTGATGATATTCACTTTTCAAGCGTGTTGTATGCCAAATCTCTAATTCTGAGCGAGCCGTTAAAAACCACACCACGGCGGCGATAAAAAGCAGTAAACTGGCAATAAAACCATAAATAGCAAAAAATAACAGATGTTTAGTCGAACCGATTACTATTGCTTTCATTCGCCAGTCCTATGGAATTAATTTTTGTCCGTATAGTTTTAATGATAGTCTAAAAAGAGTCTGAATTTACAAATAATAATATGCCATCAGGCCGAAAATATTGAGTAGCAAACCCACAATGAAACCAACTCAACCAAGCATTCATACAAAGCCTGCTGATATCGCAAATAACGCGACTAAGCCAAACGCCGAGCTTAGCTCAAAAGCTATTTTATTAGGCTCTGAAAAAGCTGAAATCACATTCTATTTGCCAACGCCACCTAAAGTCTCCAAAGCATGGCATTGGCAAAATACAAATGCTATCGAGCAAATCATTAACGATAATGGCAATCATTGGCGAAAAATATTTACTATCATGGCTAAGATTGCTGTTACTGCTAAAGCACCAGATACATGGCGAGATTGCCGCAACCAATTATTTAATCCGCACGCTGCTGATGATTTAAAGCGGGTAGATTTTAGTCAATGTAACATTATCATTAATGCCACTAAGCTTAGTGTGAATAGCCAAATTCATATCATTTGTGGCCAAGCGGCATTGGCTAATATAAGCGATAAATCGTTTATAGCTGCGTTAACTGCCATAGACGAAAGCCAAAAAATAATGGCGCATGAGCAGATACTCATCACGCCATATTTAGATTACCGCCAGTTTCCCAATGTATTAATTGAGCAGCTTAGGCGCTATTTATTTAAGCTCACTTAAACAATCATTGCTCTAAGCTAGTGGGAAGTTAAATTAGTCATAAATCGTCGGGATAGGTTGACGCTTATGTTGAGTGCGCTGGTAAATCGCAATAAGTTTATCTTCAACATAGCTATCAACCTCTTTGCCTTCTAGGAAGTCATCGATTTGATCATAGCTTAGCCCCAATGCCACCTCATCTTCTAATTGCGGTTTATCCTCTTCTAAATCCGCCGTTGGCGCTTTGGTTACTAATATCTCTGGCGCGCCAAGGTAACTGGCTAATTGGCGAACTTGACGCTTATTAAGACCAAACAAGGGCGCTAAGTCACAGGCGCCATCACCAAATTTAGTATAAAAACCGGTAATATTTTCAGCGCTATGATCGGTGCCAATCACTAAGCCGCCAGTCAGGCCTGCAATATGATATTGAGCAATCATTCGCATACGGGCTTTGACGTTACCTTTAATGAAATCAACATTATCATTATTAGCGACTTGAATGCCGGCATCCTCAAGACCTGAAACCGTTGCGTTATGCACACCAATAACCCCATCAGCAATATTCACTGTTACCTGCTTTGAGGGTTGTATAAATTGACATGCAAGCTGAGCTTCATCTTCATCTTTTTGCACTTGATATGGTAAACGCACCGCAATGAATTGGTAAGCCTGCTGTGGGTTTTCAGCATTTAAGCTGTCTACCGTTAACTGGCATAATCTGCCGGTTACAGATGAGTCAACACCACCACTAATCCCTAATACCAAACAATGGCTATGAGCCTCTATAAGTTTGGTTTTAAGAAATGCTACTCGGCGCTCGACTTCATAAGCAGGTTCAATCGCCTTAAGTACTTTCATTTCTCTTAAGATTTGTCCCTTCACAATGCTCTCCAATGTATTTTTAAAACCAGAATTACTTAAAATGAGGTATGTTTCTGTATATTCAACATCCTACTGAATTTTTCAGCGTCTACCAAGTACTTGTTTATCTTGATGCAAACAAAAAGGGCAATCACCACTTGGTGATTGCCCTTGATTTTGTCACTGATTATATAAGTATAAAACCTGTCTGGTTATCTTTCCCAGTATGACTCTTCTAAGCTATCTTCGCGCTCAGGTAAACCACGAGATAATCGTGGGCTATGCTGGGCTAATACTTCATAAGCAACGCGGTTAGCATATTTACAGACTTGCGAGAAAGATGAGTAACACAGGCCATCACGCTGATGCTTACTTGAACCCGGCACATTGGTTTTATGGAAGGTATTAGCAGCTAAATCATGGAGTAACGCTGATAGCGCCCCATCACCGGCACCGTTGGTATTGCGAATATAATCTGGTCCACCCATATAAGGCGAGATATGAGCGTACACTTTAATCGGTGTGGTGCAATCAGCTTTACGCTTAGGGCGCGAGAACTCATAACGGTTAAATTCAGGAATTGCGCCCGGTAATAATAAATGGGCTGTGGCTCTTTTTTCAGAGTCTTCAGTATAGCCTGCGGTATATAAGCCTAACGGCCCTGCGGTACACAACACCATATCACACCACTCTAAGGCCGCTTCGCTGGCTAATAGCGGATCGCTGAAACCCGTTAAGGCTTCGCCTTCGTCTTCATTCATCGCCAAAATTGTCACATTATCACGAATGAAATCTTGCCACCATTTAGGGTCTTCTTGAATTAAGAAGCGGGTACCTAAGGTCAATACCACTGGCACATCGGCTTCTTTGGCAAATTTAATTGCTGTCATTGCCGCTTCAGTGATTAAATCACCTTCGCTGGCACGCATTAAATACGCGGTTAAAACTAGCGCTGAACTACCTTGAACCACGTCTTTATTAATATATTCTGGGGTTAGCTTATCCATTGCACCTTTGCTAATTGCAAAGGTACGTTCACCTTCAGCAGAGATCAAAGTAAAACAACGACCGATAGGGCCATCGACTGGCTGCAGGTAGTTTAGATCCACTTTAGAGGAGGTATTACAAAGGTAGCGATAGGCATAACTACCGACCATGATATTTTGGCTCATCACGCCAAATAATACCGAACGGTCATCAGCTAAAATAGAGTAGTTATGAACGGTATTACCAATGGTGCCACCAGCAAATTCATCGCTGATCATCTCATTGTTTTTTAGTTCATTATAAAGTTCGTGAGCTTGCTGATCATCAATAAGAGTTGAGTTGCCTTTTGGAAGCCCATAACGGCCCAATAGCTCATCTTCGACTTTTGCTTCAATATCCACAAGAGTTTGGTCAATACCACAAATATAGGTCGATACAGACTGCTCTTGCTGGGTTAACTGAGCCAACAATGGGTCTCGGTTGTTTACTGGGAAATAGTGCTTAGATTTGCGTTGACCAGGGAACTTCATCTTAAACTCTCTTGAGTAGGCATCCATGCAATAAGGATTATGGGTTATTCACAGCTTTTGAAAACAGTAACGCTTTAATAGAAACGTTCTTATTACCAAACGCTAATTTTAACACAAATACAATCAACACCAAGATAGATGTCAATCATTCTCAGTTTTTGTGACGACGATTTTATTTATGACATAAAAAAACCTGCAATGCAGGTTTTTTTTATAATTCAACAGTATAAAAATACTACTTTGTAGGTATTAACCTAGTAACTGCTTTACTTGCGCGCTAACAGCGGCAACAGTTTGAGTACCATCATACTTAGTGTATTGAGTGTTACCAGCAGCTGCGACTTTACCGTAGTATTCTACTAGCGGCTTAGTTTGCTCATGGTAAATACCAAGACGTTTACGTACAGTTGACTCTTCATCATCTGGACGGATAGATAAGTCTTCACCAGTGACATCATCTTTACCTTCAACTTTAGGTTGGTTGAAGATAATGTGATAAACACGGCCAGAGCCTGAGTGAACACGACGACCACTCATACGCTTAACAATTTCTTCGTCTGGCACATCAATTTCAATCACGTGATCGATTTCAATTCCGTTAGCAACCATAGCGTCTGCTTGAGGAATTGTACGAGGGAAACCATCAAGTAAGAAACCCTTTGCACAATCATCTTGGGCAATACGTTCTTTAACTAAACCAATAATTAGGTCATCTGATACTAACTGGCCCGCATCCATCACTGATTTAGCTTCTAATCCTAACGGAGTGCCAGCTTTAATTGCTGCACGCAGCATATCACCAGTTGAGATTTGTGGGATACCGTACTGCTCCATAATGAACTGAGCTTGTGTACCTTTACCGGCACCAGGGGCACCCAATAGTATAATGCGCATCTCAAAAGTCCTCTATATTGCTTTCATATTTTTAGGCGGCGATTTTCGCACATTTAGACTGTCTTTAGAAGGTAAAACCTCAAGATTTAGACCAATATCTAATACGAAAATTTTCCGTGTTTAATACAGTAAACTGTATAAACGGCGGCGATACTGACTGGCTATGGCGTTGCCTTGCCCTAGTGCTGTCAATATTTCCATAAACACTTGTTTAACTTTTCCATCCGCAGCGGATAAATCTTTTTCTAAAATGGCAAATAAACACTCAAGTGCCTCTTCGCCGCGATTAGCTTGATTCAATGCTTTGGCCAAATCGATACTCAGTTCAATATTATCCGGCTGCTGTTGTAATGATTGTTGTAACTGACGAATTTCAGGGGTATCAGCGGCGTCTTCAGCTAAGGCTAACTTGGCTTTTAAGTTTTGATAGTAACTGTCTTGATCTGCAAGGCCTATGGTATCCAATAAAGTCTTAGCTTCAGCCAGTATGCCTAATTGTAAATAGACATCGATGAGCACTAAGGCCACTTGCGCTTGTTGCTGAGATTCAGCAAAGGCACTTTTCAGTAATGCTAAGGCTTGTTCTAGTTTTTCATCGCTTGGCTTTTCAATACCTGCTTCAACCAAAATCGCTTTGGCAGCATTAAAATCTGTTACCCATAACGCAGGAAGATGCTTATCAAGTAATTCATTCACTTGCGCTGCACTTTGCACCCCAGCAAAACCATCAACCGGCTGACCTTTACTCAGCACTAAGTGCGTAGGTAAACTCTGAATTTGGAAGTAATTAGCAATTTCTAACTCAGCTTCACAGTTCACTTTGGCAAGGATAAAGCGCCCAGCTTGCTCATTGGCAATCTGTTCCATCACTTGTAGCATTTGTACACTTTGCGGTTGCTGCTGTGCCCAAAATGACATCACCACAAAGTTATCCATCGAAGCATCAACAATCTGCTGAATGTTTTCTTTAGTTAAATTAATAATATGTTCCATATTGATTCCTTTTAACTATTTCGTGATAGCTAACAAAAAGCGGGCCTAAGCCCGCTTTATTGCAATACTAATGACTATTTTAAGCTCGCCACTAGCATTTGGTTGGTTAACTTAATGAATGCAGATGGATCCGCTAAGCTGCCCTTTTCTGAAAGCTGAGCTTGTTGTAATAACAAATCTGCCCAGTTAGCAAATGCTAGCTCATCTTGCTCGTCGTTTAGACGCTCAACCAGCGGATGCTGCGGGTTAATTTCAAATGTCGGCTTAGACTCAGGTACAGGCTGACCAGCTGATTGCATAAGCTTAATCATTTGCGATGACATTTCACCTTCACCGGCAACCACACATGCAGGGGTATCGGTTAAGCGAGAAGTCACTTTAACGTCTGATACTTTACCTTCTAGCGCAGTTTTAATACGTGATACTAATGACTCAGCTTCGCCAGCTAACTTTTCTTGAGCTTCTTTTTCAGCAGCATCTTCAAGTTCACCTAGCTCTAAATCACCACGCGTCACTGAATGCAATTTCTTGTCTTTAAATTCTGTTAAGTGGTTAATTAGCCATTCATCGATTCGCTCTGACATTAATAGCACTTCAATGTCTTTCTTACGCAGTAGCTCTAGATGCGGGCTGTTTGCTGCCGCTTCATAGCTATCAGCCACGATATAGTAAATCTTATCTTGGCCTTCTTTCATGCGGCTGATGTAATCATCTAATGACACATCTGTCACTGCTGAATTGTTATGGGTTGAAGCAAAACGCAGTAAACCAGAAATACGCTCACGGTTTGCGAAATCTTCAGCTGGGCCTTCTTTTAATACTTGACCAAATTCAGCCCAGAAAGCTTGATACTTTTCAGCATCGTTTTTAGCCATTTTTTCTAGCATGCCAAGTACGCGCTTAGTCACACCAGTGCGCAGTGCTTTCGTTACACTGTTATCTTGTAAGATTTCACGCGATACGTTGAGTGGCAAATCATTTGAATCGATTAAGCCTTTAACAAAACGTAAGTAAGTTGGCATAAACTGTTCAGCATCATCCAGTACAAATACACGCTGTACAAAAAGTTTTAGACCATGCTTAACGTCGCGGTTAAACATATCCCAAGGGGCTTTAGTTGGGATGTATAATAAGCTGGTATATTCTTGCTTACCTTCAACACGGTTGTGAGACCAAGTCGCTGCATCAGCATAGTCGTGAGAAATATGCTTGTAGAACTCTTGATATTCTTCATCTGAGATATCTGATTTGCTACGAGTCCAAAGCGCAGTGGCTTTGTTCATTGGCTTCCACTCGCCTTCAGTCGCTGGGATTTTCTCGCCATCTTCGCCATCAGTTTCTGGTAGGCCAGCTTCAAACATTTCTACTGGTACTGAGATATGATCAGAGTACTTGGTAATGATTGAACGTAGACGCGTATCATCAGCGAATTCTTTTTCTTCATCACGTAGATGAAGGGTAATTTCAGTACCACGGCTGTTTTTAGTGATGGTATCAACGGTAAAGTCACCTTCACCTGCTGACTCCCACAGTACCGCTTGATCAACTGCTGCAGCTGCTGCGCGGGTACGTACAGTTACTTTATCAGCAACGATAAAAGCAGAATAAAAACCTACACCAAATTGACCGATAAGCTGCGAATCTTTTGACTCTTCACCTGATAAATTTTTAAAGAAGTCTGCAGTACCTGATTTTGCAATCGTACCTAAATGTTCAATCACACCATCACGTGTCATACCGATACCGTTATCTTCAATAGTAACAGTGCCTTTTTCTTGATCGGTACTAATACGAACACGCAGTTCAGTATCGCTTTCGTATAATGCGTTATCAGTTAATGCTAAGTAACGTAGCTTGTCTGCTGCATCCGCAGCATTTGAGACTAGTTCACGTAAGAAAATTTCTTTATTTGAATATAAAGAATGGATCATCAGATGTAGAAGCTGTTTTACTTCGGTTTGAAAGCCATGCGTTTCTTGTTGAGACATGAAAATTTCCCTTGTTTACGTTAATACATCAACCATGTTGTAACCAACACGGTATAAAAATCTTTGTTACCTAGGAAATGGGGCGCGATAAATAGAATTCAAGGGGAAATTATTTTATTGCTGAAAAAAAACCATGAACTGGCGAAATAACTAGCGATTAGCAATCGATTTAAGCTAAAAACAGCCAATTTTGAAAACAAAAAAGCCCAGCTTACTAACTCATAAGCTGGGCTTTAAAATAAGATACAAGTTCACAACTACAGTTCGCAACTACAGTCCGCAACTATCATTCATAACTACAGCGGAATACGGCCATTAAATGATAATGCTAACGTGGTGCTATCAACATACTCAAGCTCGCCGCCAACAGGTACACCGTGGGCGATTCGGCTGATCACTACATTATGTCTACGGGCCATATCGGCAATAAAATGCGCCGTGGCATCACCTTCTACTGTCGGGTTAGTCGCTAAAATCAACTCTGTGACATCATCTGATGCAAGGTGTTGCTCTAATAACGCTAAGCCAAGCTCTTCAGGGCCCACACCATCAAGGGGTGATAAATGCCCAAGTAACACAAAATAGCGGCCGCTAAAATGGCCACCGGCTTCAATGGCTAACACATCCGCTGGGGTTTCAACCACACAAATCACTTCTGAATTACCCCGTTTAGGGCTACTACAGATCGGACAAAGCTGCTCTTCTGTAAAGGTACGACAGGCTTGGCAATGCCCCACTTCACTCATTGAACGTTCTAACGCACTGGCTAATTTATGGCCTTGTTTGCGGTTACGCTCTAATAATTGAAACGCCATGCGTTGGGCTGATTTAGGTCCGACACCCGGTAAGCAGCGCAAAGATTCGATAAGCTCATCAACCAGTGGACTAAATTTCATAAATACTTCATTGCCTTATTTTATTAATTAAGCGTGCTGTTTTAAGTTAATAAACCATTCAATCAGCATCAATGTGCGTATGGTACTGTAATTATGATTGCGACAAAAGAATGATGTTATCGCTAATGCTATTCACAACACCGATCTCGTCAGCTCGGTTAGCGTTTCTTTGTCAGTATTAACTGGTCAGTATTAACTGTTGCCAAGGCTAGCTTGCTAACTATTAGCGCTTGGTATTAGCGCTAGCTATTGGTGCTAGCTAAAATCACTAGGACTTAGCACTAGGAGTTAGTATCACTTTCGGGGTGATAACTGAATACCTGATCTAGCGGCAGTTCAAACACTTCAGCAATTTTAAAAGCCACTTCAAGGGTGGGTGAATACTTATTAGACTCAATAGCCATCACCGTTTGCCTAGTGACACCAATTAATTCAGCAAGCTGTTTTTGTGTCATTTCACCATTTAAAAAACGCAAGGTGCGGATAGCGTTAGAAATCGCCGGTTTACTCATAAATATCCCCTGTACGCCCCTTGTATAGCTGCACCCCATAAAATGCCAGCTCAGCACACAAAAAAGCCACCACTAAAATATGCAGCGGCGCATGGGCAAAGCCCAATTGTGATAGACCAAGCTCATTGGCTTCAACACTGTATTGCACTATGGCCAGTATCACGCCCACATTCAAAATAATCGCTGAATACTTATAGCCAATGAGATTAATTTGTTTTTCGCGTACATCCATAGGTTGTGACAGTTCATCATCTGTGATTAGCGCCAAAGCAATGTAGCTCACCACCATTAGCACTACTGAATAGATAATAATTTCTAAGAAAACACCAGAGAGCCACTGTATTGAAGCTAATTCTTCTGGGCTAGCATGAAATAAGCTGCTGCCATAAAAATAGAAAATATAGCCCGTTACCAGTAAATCAACGGATAAAGTGACTTCTCTAAAACTGGTTTCTTGCAGCCATTGTAGCAATTTTTTTGCATTACTCATGTTAATTAAACCCCACTTGATGTTAACTATTTTTGACATGCGTTTAGTTTAGGATAATAAATAACCATGTCAAATATTTTTAACCTCGGGTTAACAAATTAATACTTTCTCACTTATCTATCTGCGGGGTGATTAACGCCATCATTGAGGACAACATCATCAATATCAAAAGGATTAACGCCTTCTAAGCAGCCAATATTATAGCCATATTCAGTGGGGTTAGAGCGGCGTTGATGGTGGGTATAAATGCCGCAATGGCGACAAAAATAGTGTTTAGCGGTGTGGCTATTAAATTGATATAGCTTAAGCGCATCTGCGCCTGTTATTATTTGAATTCCGTCTAATGGGACAGAACCTACAATGGCGCCTTTTCTGCGACAAATTGAACAATCACAGCGTCTTGGCTTTTCAATTCCATTGGGTAAACTCAGCGCAAGTACCACTGCACCGCAATGACAACTGGCTTGATGTGTAGGCTTGATAACGGTTTTACCGACCTGCTTCAACATACAATATCCTTATAATTATCTTATATTTATCTGAGCGTTATCTGAATTCTGCTCTAAGTCATTTTTGATTTTCTGCTAACACAATTATTACTAACTCGCGTCCCTTTAGAGTTCACTTTATCATCATTGTAATTGTCACAAATTCTAAAAAGTTTAAATTCTTTTCCACTCACTAAGTTCTGAGCAAAATTATTAGAATAATGATACCCGAATAAAAACATCGACATAAAAAGTCGCCAGTTATTGACTTAATTGTGAGAAAATACCTTAAAAGCTACATCAACTGAATAGTTAACAGAGAAACACCTATGTCTAAAACATTTGAAATGACCGGTATCATCCATAGTAAAGGCGATACTACAACCTTCGGTAATAACGGCTTTACCAAGCGCGAGTTTGTCTTAAAAGCGACAGGGCCGGATGAAAATTCGAGTTACCCTAACTATGTCGCTCTTGAACTGATTAAAGATAAATGTGCTTTACTAGACCAATATAATATTGGCGATGAACTTGAAGTCTCATTCAACATCAGTGGCCGATTATGGCAGGGACAAGGTAAACCTGAAAAGTGTTTTACAAGCCTACAAGCATGGAAAATCAGCCACGCTCAACAATCAAATGATCAGTTCAACAATGACAATCAAATGGATCAGTCATTTGATGAACAAATGGACCAGTCATACGATGAACAATCATTTAGTAACCAACCAGCTGGAAATCAATCATATGGTAATAAAGCATCTCAAAATACACCATCGCCTTCCAAGCCAATAACTACCCCAAGCTCAGATAACATTTGGGAAGACGATATCCCGTTTTAACAGACGGTTAATTTATAAGTGTCAAAACAACAATGTTATACCTTTGCTGATGGGTAATTATATTCAACTAGCGAACCCTTAGGGTTCGTTTTTTTTATCCAAAAATGATGTTCTGCCATCAATCTTCAAACTAGTCCAAACCAACTAAGTAATGATGCGAGTTATTTACGCAAACAAAAAAGCTCAAGCAAATTGCTTGAGCTTTTTTTAGCTAGTTTGCCCCCCTATTTGACCCCAACGCTACGAACCTGCTGGCATAACTAATAGAAACAACACGATAGCGATTATAACGGCATTTTCATTCCTGTTAGTGACATAGTTTTAAAGCTATCCAATTTTCAGTAAAAGCTCAGTTAATTATTGGTTATCCAGATAACGATTCCATTGTGAAGCCTTGATGATCTCATTAGCACCAGCCCATGCAAAGCCTGCCCGATAACTAAAATGACCTTCAGTATCGCTGGTAGTCATTATCCACAGGTGACTTTCATCTTTAACATCACTTGCGACATGTTTAATCTCGTTCACTAATTTGGGCTCGACTATTGCGCCAGTGCCAACACCTATCCCGTCAATTAATTCCCATGTTGATATACGCCCGGTTTCTGGGTTGCTAAAAACGTTAGCTTTTTCATCATGAGTGGTAACACCCAGTGCGATGGGTAAAACAGCAGCTTTACCATTTAGTAAGAATACCGAGTTAACTTCAAATAACTGCTGCCCTAACTTTAATGAAATATTCTTGCTCTCATTAACCAAACCAAGCGGAGTATCCCACTCATATAACAAGGTAAAGTTAACTTCAGCACCCTTATTCTTATGTATATTATAGCTTTTATAACTATGAGAATAATAAGGTTTACCTTCGAACCAAATAGCAGTACTGCCCACACCTCGGCTTGTTCCTGTATGGTATGGATCATAGCCTTCGCCGCGGTCAGTATGGTATGACAGCCCCTCTAAGTGTGCTTTATACCACTTATCGATAATCGGATAATCCACTTTTTTAAACCATGCATCGACACCACTTGCATGACCTTTAAGTGGCGCCGCTGGCCCATAAACCCTAAAAGCAACTTTGTCATTTTCCCAAGCAAAATCATCACTTCTTTCAGGTACAAAACGTCCGTAAGCCATTACCTTAGGCTTTACGATATTAGCCTCGGTTGTATCTAGTTTATTATTTACAGATTGGTTATTTACGGATTTATCGTAACTACAGCCTACAAAAGTTAAGCCAATCAATACCGTAAAAACGCAGCTACAAAATTTATTAATAGACATGTCTATTATCTCCATGCTGGATAAATTGAAGCTCTATTGAGCTAATGCTAATTTACGGATATTGGCCTCTAAGAAATAAAAATCAGCGTAAACAATAGAGGTATTTATTTCACTCGCATTGGGCATGTTGCCAGTGGCTTGTACCAAGGCAAAACCCAGTTCAAAGTCACGACCTTTGTTGCTAAGCGTTAAATATTTTGCAGTTAATTCAGCCATAATTCTATCGCCAAGTTTAATGGATTGATCACGAAGATCTGTATTAGTCGTAAACTTTGCTAGACGATAAAGAGCTGATGCATAAAGTGCTGCTGCTGAGGTATCTTTTGGAATATGATTAGCATTTCGTTGATAGGACTGACTTCCACAAGGCAATACTTTATCGCCTTGAATGAATGGCTGATTATAAGCTGAAGTCATAGTTGATAATTCATTAATAGTCGCTGTAGATAAAATGTCTTTATCTATTTTTACCGGCTTATAGCCATTATATGGCAAAATATCAGCAGCTATTTCAAAGTCACACAAATCTAATATCCGAGAATAATGTGTGGTATCACGACTTTGATCTTCGGCTATTTCAAAAGCATTCTCTGCCGAAGCATAATAATCCCAAATAGGCACTGGATCATTTTTCAAAAAATGTTCAATAGCGTTAACTAAGTTTGCAACATGGATATCAAAATTAGGCAAAGACATTTCAGCGTCTTGTTGTTTAAGAGCCTCAATTACAGTGACATAACCATATAATGACCAGCCCTGTCCTCTCGCCCATGCTGAAATATTGCCTACCCCCTGCCAGTTTCCAGGACGCATAGAGTCATAGTCAAATAAATGGTAAGCGATGGGATATTGATCTTTTTTGTCATCCGCAGCATAAAAATATTGGTGATAATAAGTTTGATCTGCATGGCTAAAGGCAAGTTCTCTATATTCAGTGTTACTGCTACTCATTAAGAACTCTAAATTCATCATATTGTCTACGATGACAGGAAAAGTCCAAGGGTCTGCCAGTTCCATATTTTTACTTAATACTTTACCGTTCTCTAGGTAATGAGCTGGATATGTCGGCCCCCAATCCCATGATTTAATCACACCTTTATCTTTATCAAACCTCGACGCCAAGGTGGCTCGGCCTACATCTAATGCTTTAGTGTACGCATTCCTTTCAGCAGTCGTTAGGCCATCATATTCAAGTGCTTCACCAAAAGAGTCATACAATATAAAACCCAAATCATGAGTTGAACCTCTTTGTGTTTCAGGCATTAAGGCATCTTGATAGAATTTAGCTTTTGCTAATACTAATTGTTGTTCGTCAGCAGGAAAGTTCTTTATTTTATCGTTAGCAGCTAATAGCTTCCATAATAAACCGGGATAAAAACCATTAGTCCACTTTGCAGGCTGCTCTAGATATATTTCTCCGTCCTCTTCTGCACGCGGAAAACATATATTGTTGTCATTAGCACAGGCAGCAGCAAATTTTACATGGTTATTATTATCTATATGACCAATCATTTTCACATATTGATCTTTTATAAACGCTAAATTTTCCTTAGCCATCGTATCTGTAAATTGTGTTTCTAGAATAGAATCACTTTTTATACCCAATTGAGAAGTATATTCATTATCATGATTTGCACATCCCCAAAGACTGATACTGATAAGTAAACAAAGTGTTTTTTTCATATTATAGACCTTTATTAATACTTTAATTTTGTAATTTTTACGATGTTAATATTGGTAATACCACCATACCACACGACCCAATTAATTAACAAGCGGATAGCATTACGAACTTCATATAATTTACTATTAATTCATACAGATAGCTTTCACACACTGCACATAGAGGTGTAGTTATCTTATTTGTGGTAGTGTGTTTTAATGAAAGATGGGGATTCACCACGTTTAAAAACTGATTTCATTTAAAAGAACGAAAATATTGAGATATAAAATAATACCTTATGATTATAAAGATATGACTTCATTAATTTAGAGGGAGTAATTAATAATAAGTAATACTTAATAACAGTGCTTTAGACGCTATAGGCGGATGTTTATATTAAAACAAACTCACCTATAACGAATAAAGCATATTAAGAGTTAGTGCTTATAAAAATTTATATTTCATCGATAGCGCATATACTCGTCCATCATAATTCGTAGCACGTGGTTGCCATTCATTATTTTGATACTCTTCATAAAGGGTATCTGTTAAGTTATATGCTTTTAAACTCACGGTGAAACTGTCAGTGAAGTTATAATATGCAGAGGCATCTAAACGCCCAGCGGCTTTTACACTTCGATCACCTGAACCATTTGACGTTCCTACTGTTCTTAAATCATATTCAGAACGGTAGTTATAGGCTAAACGAACACCGTAGTTCTCTTGCTCGTAATAACCAATAACATTGAAGGTGTCTTCAGAAATCCCTGGCACACGAACTTCATCAGAATCATCTTGGGTTGTTTTTGAGTAGTTAAATACACCACCAAAGCCATTCCATGGATACGATAAAAAGTCTAGATTTTGCTGTATAGATAATTCATAACCTTGAACTTTGATCGTGTCTTCGATGTTAACGGTTCCACTTAGGCGTACTTCATCGCCTGCTGAAACTAAATCTGCATCACTTAAATTATCATTGCCATCTGTACGACAAGTACCATCAGGATCTAACGTTAATGCCCCTAAATCTACCCCAGTTTCACTTAAGGCTGATGAGTCGCAAATAGATTGTGAATCAAATAAGTTTTCAATTTCTTTTTGGAATACCGCAAAACTGATTGAGCTACCTGGGCGGTTATACCATTCAAGCGATAAATCAAACGATTCAGCTTCAAATGGCTTAATACCAACCCCTGGTAAACTAACCGTAGTAAGTCCTGGAATATAATTGAAAGAGGCTGATGGATTTGCTGCGCGTAAATCCGGACGAACAAGTGACTGCCCATAGGCAAAACGTAACAGTAAATCATCGTCTTCATCTAAGTTGATCGCTGCATTGAAGGTCGGTAAGAAATGATCATAATCATCAGGGTATACGCCCTCTTCTAAATCATTAATATCACCTTGGCCTGCAAGTGGTGCTCGAGATTCAGTTTTAGATTCAATATAGCGACCACCTAAATTACCGCGTAAATAGTGATCACCGAATTCGAACTCATAATTAGCCATTAAATAGGCTGCATTGGTTTCAAGAGTGGATGAATACACTAAACCATCAGCTTGACGCCCGCCTCGAGTAATATAACCCGTTGGCGAAAATACTGGCTGCTCACCATCATTTGATGGTGAAATTTGATTAATATCAATGGTTGATAGCAACGCATTATTAACAGAATTAAAGTCAAATGAACGCCAACCATCTGCAGCACTTACAAAACCAGGAGCATCACCACCAAAAAATGAGTTTTCACTAACATAAGACGGATCAATCATCGCGTCTGACGTTAAAATACCAGTAGGGTCTACGCCAACTGGAGAACCTTTAGCATATTCAGAATCTAATGACGTATCAGCATAACGGTAACCAAAACGAACACTCTTGATGAAGCCCTCTTCGAAATCACGTTCAGCATTAATTTCAAATGCATTGCTTTCATGTTCAATTTTTTCATAGTTACCGGTTAGTAACATGTACAAGCCATTGGCACCTGTGGTGTTAGTCACTGCAGTATTTGCAACTTGTGTTTTAGGTACCCATGTTGCGCCATCCCAATCCATTGAAGTATCGGTTCCGGTCAAATCCATGTTGAAGTCACCAATATCACCTTCACCAGTATAAATACTGCCATCAACGCCTGATGGACTATTTATACGTGAAGAAATAAGGACTTGAGACCACTCATTCTCAGCAGATGATAAGGTTAATGCACCATCAAGCTTCCACATCCCGATTACGTATTCAGCATCAAAAATATAAGCTTCAGCTTCTTCTTTTTGACCTTCACCGCGATTATCAAAGTAATAACGGCTATTATTAAAATCTACCCCTGATAATGTGTAAATAGGTTCACCATCGGTACCTACTTGACCTGTATCACGTGGAGCATATTCAGAACGCGGTGTAATACCAACCGTTTTTTGGTCCAAACGCATTTCAAGTTGCTCAAGGCGAGACTCATCAAGTTCACGTTTAGTGATAATGGTATTAAAACCCAGTTTTAAGGCATCAGTCGCTTGGTATTCTATACCGCCTGAAAATGAGAAACGGTTACCTGAGTTGGTTTCGCTTTGTTGGCGATATTCACCAGGCATTTGTATAATAGCATTGTCAGGTAAATTGTTTGCAGCTTTATATTCTGCAAAAGTGCCGCTGTTATTACCTTGATCAAATTGTTGTTCTGATATGGTGTCATAAGCATTAATACGTACAACATCACGTCTAAAAGATTGATCTGAATAAGCAAATGTACCATTGATGGCTAATTTATCTTCGATAAGGTGCTTACTACCTGATATAACGCCTTCACCATCGACTTTATCTGCTAATTCTTCGTAACGGCCACCAAGCTGTAAAACTAACGAATCTTTTCGGCTTAATGCACCTTTTAAACCTTGGTCGATAGTACCTGAGATACCACCTTCAATCATATCCGCAGACAGTGACTTAACCACTTTTAGGCCACTAAATACTGACGGGTCATATGCACCAAAAGGGTTACCTGGACCAAATGCGTTACCGCTAGCATTTCGGGTTGGTGTTGCGATTGCTTGACCATTTGCTGTCGTTAATACAAAACCAGAAGGTAATCCGCGTAAGTTAACACTAGATTCTCGTCGAGAACCTTCACGGTTTAATTGCACACCGGGAACGGCTTGTAATGCTTCGCCCATATCTAGAGCAGGCAAAGAACCAATGTCTTCTGCTGAAATACTATCGCTAATTTCATCAGAAGATTTTTTATCAAAAAGTGCTGATTCTAGATTTTGCTTAAATACACTTCTGACTTCTAAAACTTCAATATCATCTTGTTTTTTTGTAACTGACTTATTTTCCGCATCGTTGACGACATCGGTAACAGCATCAGCTGCGAAGCCATTACAACAATAAAGTGCGATTACACTACTCAGTAGAGTGCGTTTAAACGTCATCGACTTTTTAGGTTTAATTAAATCCATTACATTCCCCATTATTTTTGTTTAATTATCATTTCTATGCATACAGCTCCCCCTGCACATAGGTTAATTTATCACCTAAAAAACAAAAGGCAAGGCGGCCGTATGGCAAAGTGGCCTTACCAAAATACAAGTGTAACGATAACTACATGATATTAATTAACATTTAAAGCTAAAAAAATTAACATTTATTTTCTGTTTTTAAGCCGATTTGCGTGAATTTGACATTTTTAGCTGTAAAAACGTTACTTGGGAGTGTTTAAAATGGTCAATAAAATGTATGAAGCCAGGCAATAAAAAAATGTTAAGCCCTTGAGGTAGGTATAGTCATCATTGATAATATTAATGATTAGAATAATTAAAGGCTGAGATGAGAAGCAGATATAAGGGGAAAATTAATTGCTGATGGTATTAGTTCAAATGGTACTGGAACAGATGATACTAGAACAAATTCATAGCTAGGCTAAAAGTTATAAAAACAGCAGCCAATCAGATATATAAATTGGCTGCTTGTGTTTTAATCTGCAAATTGGTGCACAAGCTTATTAAGGGTCTCTTTCGCGTCACCAAAAATCATCCGGCAATTGGGTTTAAAAAATAATGGATTATCAATACCAGCAAACCCTGTTGCCATACCGCGTTTCAACACAAATACATTTTTAGCTAAGTCAGCATTAATGACAGGCATTCCATAAATAGGACTACCTTGCATTTCTCTGGCAGCCGGGTTTACCACATCATTGGCGCCTATCACGATAGCAACATCATAATGTGCTATCTGCGGGTTGACGTCATCCATTTCAAACAGTTGCTCATATGAAACATCGGCTTCTGCCAATAGGACATTCATATGTCCAGGCATTCGTCCTGCGACTGGATGTATCGCATAAGCGACTTCAGCACCATTTTTTTCAAGTATCTCCTGTAGTTCTTTCATTGCATGCTGCGCTTGTGCAACCGCAAGACCATAACCAGGAATGACCAATACCGATTGAGCCGCCTCAAGTACAAAAAAAGCGTCATCAGCTGATAGCGGCTTTATTTCTCCTTCTATTTTTATGTCATTGGTGACAACAGCTTTAAAACCAGACGTTAATACATTAACCAAAGAACGATTCATCGCTTTACACATAATATTGGTTAAAATAATCCCACTGGCGCCCACCAGAGCTCCTGCGACAATCAATAAGTTATTTTCCAAGGCAAAGCCTGCTGCACAGGCCGCTAAGCCAGAATAACTATTGAGTAATGAAATGACGACCGGCATATCCGCCCCGCCAATTGGCAATACCAACATCACGCCCATTAACAATGCCAAGCCAATGGCCAAGTAATGCCAGGTTGTTAACTCAGGCTGTGTAATGACCAAATAACCTACAACACAAATCGCAATAATTAGGGCCACATTAGCAAATGCTTGACCTTTAAATACAATGGGTCGACCCACTATACGTTCACTAAGCTTTGCCCATGCAACAATACTCCCAGAAAACGTAACTGCGCCAATAAGTAAGGCAAGGTAACTCACAAAGAGCACAAAATAACTCAACTGGCTTTCGCTAATAATCGCTGCGTAAGCTATCGCTAAACTTGCTAAACCTCCAACGCCATTAAATAATGATACCAGCTCAGGCATAGAGGTCATCGCCACTTTTTTTGCTGCGAAAACGCCTATCGCAGACCCAACAACGATAGAGGCTAAAATGAGTTCAAATGAAATAATACTACGGTCGAGTAAAGTCACCACCACCCCAACGAGCATGGCTAGCGCAGATAACAAGTTGCCCTTGCGTGCCGTTGATGGATGACCTAACAACTTTAATCCAAAAATAAATAGCAAAGTACATATAACGTATACTGCATTGATAAGTATAGAAAAATCATTCATGTCTTTATCCTATCGCTTTTTAAACATGGCAAGCATGCGATCTGTAACCAAATAACCACCCACAACATTGACTGTTGCTAGCATTACTGCAAAAGCACTTAACCATGTAGCCATCTCATTAGATTCTCCACCTGCTAAGCTCAATGCACCGACAACGGTGATACCAGATATCGCATTGGCACCAGACATCAGTGGTGTGTGCAAGGTAGCGGGCACTTTTCTAATAAGTTCAAATCCAACGAAGATGGTTAACAATAAAATTAACGATAAATAAATAGCTATCATTATGCTGGCTCCACAGTTTTTTGATTTAATGATTCAGCCATAAGCGGAGTCAAGGTAGTTAATTCAATCTCTGAGTCTTTAATAGATGCCACATCTAATGGTGGCAAATGAAGAAATTTACGGATGGTCTCATTGGTAATATGACCTTGATGAGTTATGACAGCGCTTTTCAGAATGTCATCGTTTAAATCAATCTTCAGTTGATTCGATTCTTTGTTCCAAAACTCACTAACCAAACTCATAAGGTTGTTAGCGTACATTTGTGAGGCATTGAGTGGAACTTCATTGGACCAATTACCAGTGCCAATAATTTTTACTCCGTAAACAGAGTTCGTTTTACCCGCTATAGAACCATCAACATTACCACCGCTTAACGCAGCCATATCGACGATGACAGATCCTGGTTTCATCAAAGCAATTGTAGATTGATTGATAAGCTGTGGCGGTTTACGACCAAATAATTGTGCTGTAGTGATTACAATATCTGATTCCGCAATGCACTTTTCTTGCGCTTGTTGTTGTATTTTAATCTGTACTTCAGTTAACGCTTGCGCATATCCTTGCGCAGTTTGACCCGTCTCACCTAAATCAATATCTAAAAATTTTGCCCCGAGTGAACGCACTTGTTCTGCCACAATTTCTCGCGTATCAAAAGCGGTGACTGCAGCGCCTAAACGTTTCGCTGTCGCTATAGCCTGTAGCCCAGCAACCCCTGCGCCGATAATAAAAACCTTGGCTGGTTTAATCGTTCCTGCGGCCGTCATCATCATAGGCAAAATGCTATGTAGTTCAGCAATGGCTTTGGTCACCATGACGTAGCCCGCAAGGCTTGCTTGGGAACTTAAGGCATCCATTTTTTGACAACGAGTACTTCTTGGGATCATTTCCATACTCAAACTTGTAATCTGTTGGCGACATAACAAATCGGTATAACCGCTATCATTAAATGGGTCTAAAAAACTAATAACAATTTTATCGCTGATATTGTCAATATCAGCTTCAGTTAATGGATTAACTGACAAAATAACATCAGCTAACGATAAAACTTGTTGACGATCAGCTAATACACTCGCACCAGCATTAATATATTCTTCATCTGAAATATGAAGGCCTTTTCCAAGGCCTGATTCAATAATAACGTCAGCGCCTAAATGCTTGTATGCTTTTACATTTACAGGCATTAATGCGCAACGCCGCTCATTAGCTGTCGCTTCTCTAACACAGGCAATGGTTGCCATATAATTGTCCTCATCGTTAAATTAATGATGCAGTTATCCCTCCGACATGTTCAATGTCAGATAAGGTCAAGTGTGGTGATAAACCTGCTGACGGCCGCCAGCAGGTTATTAAATCAAGTGAGGTTTACTTATGTACCTCAGCGTTAACGCAGTGTCTTAACTTCGATATGGTCCATATCGTCAAACTCTTGGTTTTCGCCGCCCATCGCCCAGATAAAGGTATAGTTTGATGTACCAACACCACTGTGAATAGACCAACTTGGTGAAGCTATTGCAACTTCACTATCAATAGGTAATGTACGAACTTCAGTAGGCTCACCCATTAAATGAAAAACCTTCTCTTCTTCAGGTAAATCAAAGTACATATAGACTTCAGTACGTCTGAAGTGTGTGTGTGGCGGTTTAGTGTTCCAGACACTGCCTTTTTTAAGCTCTGTAATCCCCATCACAAGCTGACAGCTATCTACAATACCAGGACGAATAGATTGAAAAATGGTCCGTTCATTAGAGGTTTCTTGTGAGCCGAGCTCTATAAACTTGGCTTTACTTTTTGGTACATGTACCGTTTTAGTCACTCTATGAGCAGGGTATGACACTAAATAAAACTTAGCAGGCTCAGCTGAATTATTTGATGAAAATATTATTTTTTGGCTTTCTTTGGCAATATATAAACTATCGCGGTTCGCCATAGCATATGAAATACCATCAACCTCAACAGCACCTTCACCACCAATATTAATAACCCCAACTTCTCGGCGCTGGCAGAAATAGTCAGCAGCAAGTTCTTTATGTGTTGGTAGTTCGATTGCTTGTGCTAATGGTGTTATTCCACCAATAACTGCGCGGTCAACATCGGTATATGTAAGGTTTATTTTACCGCCTTCAAACAAAGGAGCTGTGGTAAATGCCTCACGTAATTCGTCATTACGCATTGTTTTGTAACTTCTAATGTCTGCCGAGAACATAAAATCCATAATGAATCCTTAATCATGCTTAACTAGTTTATTTTAGAGAGAACTGAGACCGCAACAGCGAGGCAACTCAAGCACTCAAAGTTATTAACAATATACTTCATGTGAATTGGTAATGCCACTTTACCAGTGTGTTTTTTTGAAAAAAAATGACCCATATTTAGGCCATTTTTCAAAAATATATATCACTCATTAAAGAGCTAAATAAACCCCTTTAACATTTTGATTTCTATATTCGATTGTTGTTGGTTTTTGACCTGGAATAAACTCTATCGCCGCGTAACCACTGGTCATTTCAATAATGCTACTCCCCGTTGGTGTTCCTTGATTCTCAATTAACTGTCCATGGCTGGTCATATTAAAAAAATAACTACGTTTATTATAATCCAGTACACGATTACCTTTAGTATCTACAGCTTGTGCTTCAATCAATACATTGCCATTAGATAATGGTTTAGAGGATAGCTTTATTTGGGCTATTTCCCCGTGTGAACCAATCAAATAGTTAACATTAAGAGTATCTTTAACTTCGACACCATTAGCAGTGCGCCCATGGACTCGTAAGGTATTTTCACCATTTTCAAAAGGAACCTGCCACACCAAACCGCCAGCAGGGAATTGTTCAGCATCACGCTTTTTTTTCCCTAAACTTTTATTATTTAATGATAGTTCTGCAGTCTCGGTATTACAGTAAACGGTGACCTTTTGCCCTTCTTTTGGTCCATTTCTATGTGTCCAAGTTTTAGATTCGATATAACAAAATGGCTTAGTTGACCAATGGCTGGCAAAAACATAATAAGCATCTTTTGGATTACCGTTACGATCAACTAAGCCTTTTTGATTCATATAAGGAATAGGATTCTCTGGTCGTAATGGTGTACCGAAGTCTTTAAAGGCCCATTGTGCATTACCTGCAAAATTATCGGTATTTTCAGTCACTATGGTGTGCCAATCAAATAAATCTACCGCATAATTTTCATTCCAATCGCTATCTTTAGCGACACTTTTAACAACGGCTTGATTCATTGCTTCATCAACACTGACTTGCGCCCCCTGCATACCATCTTTACTAATCGGGGTTTCGGTATGGCGCCCTACATGGCTTGATGCACCATACTCCATATGTAAAAAAGTGGGATATTTCTGCATCGATGACTTTATAGCATCTGCATACTGGCCGTAAGATCCACCATACCAACCAGCCCAAATAGAAGGTGAAAAGGCATCAACGATATCTGCACCAGGATAATATTTACGTATCGTGGTAATACGGCTGGGATCGAGCTGCTTGGTTAATTGATTAAGCTTTTCAAGGTATGGTGTAATTTTAGCCGGATCACCACCGCCTTCAAAATCTTCTTCCCAATACATCTCATTCCCTAATGACCAAAATGCGATACTTGGCTCATTACGGTTTTGTTTGATTTGTGCTTTTAATAAATATTCAGTATTGCTTTTCCACTCATCGCCGCCAATACCTCCACGACACCACGGCAACTCATCCCAAATAACCAAACCCAGTTCATTAGCGGCTTTGTAAACTTCAGGATCCTGAGGGTAATGCCCTAAACGGACAAAGTTAGCTCCCATATCTTTAATTTGTTGCATATCTTTATAATGCAATTTGTTGGATAAGGCGGCCCCTATCCCTGCATGTTCTTCATGCCTATGGGTACCACGGATAAGCATTTTTTCACCATTGACATAAAAACCTTTATTAGGCTTCATTTCAAACCAGCGATAACCTACAACTTGATTAATTGTTTGTAGCTCTTTGTCATCGGCTGTTAACGTTATTGCTAAGTTATAGAGGTTAGGAGCAGCAGGAGACCACAATTGAGGCTTATTGATTTGATTCAATGCTTGGCTAACTTGCTGCTTCCCTAAGCGTAAATCAACCTGTTGATTTTGTGATAAAACCTCTGTACCCGATGGATCGGTTAACGAATAAGTTAATTTAACAGTCTGATTATGTTCAGCATCAATCTCAGAAATAATCAAGGTATCCGCAGTTTCGGTAGAGACTTTGGGCATATCCACCTGGACACGACTAATAAAGTTTTGTGGCAATGTTTTTAACCATACATCACGAGTTATGCCACCGTGTATAAAGAAGTCAGACTTCTGAGATGGGATCAAGTCTCGGTTATATTCATTACTGGCGCGGACGAGAATTTCGTTATCGCCCGTTTTGCTTAAGAACCGGGTAATTTCAACATCGAACCCTACATATCCACCTATGTGTTCAAAGGCTTTTTCACCGTTAACAAAAACCTCAGCCTGCATATTTACCCCTTCAAAATACACAACAAAGCGATTATTAGTATTTTTAGGTAAAGTGAGGGTTTTACGATACCAACTCGCATCACGGCGGTACCCAGGCATCGAATCGACTGTATCGGTGGCATTCCATGTATGCGGTATCACAACAGTTTGCCATTCAGAATGCTTCAATGCTTCTGATACACTTTTTACGTTACTTTCTAGATATTGCCAGTCACTATTTATAGTAATATTTTGTGCATTTGAATAAAAAGAGAACATTGCCGCAAAGCTTAATACAATCGCTTTTAATGCTGGTAATGACACTAGGTGTTTAATGTAATTCATCATCTTTTCCTTAGCGTGCCATCCATCCGCCATCAACCAGCATAATATGTCCGTTCATGTAATTAGCTGCTCGTGACGATAAAAAAACTGTTGCGCCAGCTAAATCTTCCGGTTTGCCCCAAACACCACTCGGTATACGATCAGTAATACTTTTTAAGCGAGCCTCATCTTTTCGAATATTGACAGTATTGTCAGTTTCAAAATAACCGGGTGCAATCGCATTAACCTGAATATTATGTGCCGCCCATTCATTGGCTAATGCTTTAGTAATTTGTGCTACACCGCCCTTACTTGCTGCGTAAGCCGGTACTGTAATACCACCAGAAAAACTTAATAAAGAGGCGATGTTAATGATTTTACCGGAGCGCTGCTTAAGCATATGTTTGCCAGCTTCACGGCAAAATTTAAATACCCCGTTTAAGTTAACGTTGATGACTTCGTTCCAATCTTCATCTGTAAATTCATGGGCAGGCGCGCGCTTAATGGTACCGGCATTATTAACTAAAATATCAACACGACCATACGCTGCTACTGTGGTTGCAACAGTTTGCTTAATTTGTTCAGAATCAGCTTGATTACAACCCAGTGCCAAGCACTCAATACCTTTGCTTTTAAGTTGTTCAATGGTGGTAGCCACATTTTCAGCTTTAGAGCCTACCGCAACAACAACCGCGCCAGCTTCACCCAGTGCAATGGCCATAGCTTGCCCCAAACCTCGACTTGCACCAGTGACAATCGCGACTTTGTTTTCTAAACCAAATTGTTGTTGTAAATATGTATTCATTGCTTATTCCTACTAATCTGAAATTAATGATAAAGGTGAATATTTAACACATTAAATCAACCCTAAAACTTGAGGTAAAAACTCACTAATTGCAGGGAAAATTGTCACAAGAACCAATGCTAAAACCATTGCTGCATACAAAGGAAGAATAGGTTTAACGACTTGACTGATGGGCACTTTACCAATACTACAACCCACAAATAACACGCTCCCAACTGGTGGCGTACAAAGACCTATGGATAAGTTTAAAATAACCATAATGCCAAAATGTAAGGGTGATATACCTAGGCTTTCTGCAACAGGTAAGAAAATAGGGGTAAAGATAAGTACTGCAGGCGTCATATCCATAAACGTACCAATAACAAGCAAGGTTAAGTTTATAATTAATAATATGATTAATGGATTTTGTGATAGCGCTAATAAAGACTCGCTGATTGTTTGTGGAATTAATTCATAAGACATTAACCAAGACATTGCTGAAGATGCGCCAATCAGTAACATCACTATTGCAGTGGTGTTAACCGCCTTTAGTAAAATTGGAAAAAGGTCTCTAACACTCAATTCACGGTAAAAGACCAGTGACAATGCCAATGAATATAATACCGCTAATGCGCCGGCTTCAGTAGGCGTGAATATGCCGCCAATAATGCCACCAATAATCAAAAAGATAAGGAACAAACTCGGCACAGCACCAAATAGTGCAGGCCAAAAAGGTTCAATACTTTCTGCAGACAGTGGTTTAATTTTCTTTTTTGTCACATAGATAAAACAGGCAACAATTAACAGTAAAGTCACCAGTAAGCCAGGCAAGTATCCTGCAATAAACAATGCAGCAATTGATACGCCACCAGATGCTAGAGAATAAATAATTAAGATATTACTTGGTGGGATTAACATACCAGTTGTCGCCGCTGTTACCGTGACTGCAGTACTAAATGGTTTATCGTAGCCTTCTTTTTCCATGGCTGGGATCATAAAGCCACCAATAGCAGACGTTGCAGCAACAGCCGAACCTGATATAGAGCCAAAAAGTGCGCAAGATATCACATTCACAAAAGCAAGTCCGCCTGGGAGACGCCCGACCAAAACTTTTGCAAATGCGATAAGCCTCGCCGCAATTCCGCCTTGACCCATTAAATATCCTGACAGAATAAAATAAGGTATGGCGAGTAAAGCAAAACTATCGATACCAGCAGTCAAGCGCTGCGCAATTGTGGTTAACGCTGGCAAAGTATCTATGGTGGTTAACATCGTCACTAGCGTGGCAAAAATAATCGCCAGTGCAATGGGTAAATTAATAAATAGCAGTAGAGCAAAGATGCCGAATAAGATAACAGCGGTCATTATGAAAACTCCTTTGTTGCCATTTGCTGATCAGCATTAATAAAAAAATAACTGCTATATAAAAGGAATAACAACCCGCTTATAGGTAAAACGATATATATCGCAGCCATGGGAATATTTAATACCGGCGATTCCTGCCCCAGTAACCAGGTAAGATAAACTAAATTAGAGCCACCAATAATTAATACTGATATGGCAAATACCGCGACTAAAAAGCAACATAATTTGAAAACAAAGCGTGCTTTAGCTGCTGATAACTTACTAACAAAAAGATCAAAACCTAAATGACTGTGCTCTCTATAAGCAAATGCTCCACCTAATAGGCTTACCCATATCAATAAAAATCTAGCCACCTCTTCAGTGAAGGAACTTGGCTGAGGTAAAATGAACCTTGTGAGTACTTGCCAAGTAACATCTAACACCAGTAACGCCATCATTGAGGCTAACAATACCCTCAAAACAACATCACTTTTTAATACAGCTTGTTCGAGTAACTTCATTGTTGTTCCCTTAACGCTTTGATACTAGCAACCAATGGCTCAAGTGCAGTCCCTTTTAGTTGTTCGTATATTGGGGCAACACTTTTTTGAAAATGAGATTTATCAGCGGTAATAACTTCTACCCCAGCTTCTTTTACTTTTTGTAATGACATTGCCGTTGATTCTGCCCACAAGCCTTTTTGGTAAATGCTGGCCTGTTCCATGGCTTGATTGAGCCAGTATTGTTGCTGTTTGCTAAGGCTATTCCACATATGTGTGCCGATCACAACCACATCTGGAATTGATGTATGTTCATCCAATAAATAATATTGACTGACTTCATAATGTTTGGAGTAGTAAAAACTAGGGGGATTGTTCTCAGCACCTTCAACAATGCCTTGCTGTAATGCGGTATATAACTCGCCCCAACTCACTGGTGTAGCTGCGGCGCCCATGGTATTAACCATGTCGACTGCTGACTCACTATTCATCACCCGAATCTTCAAACCTTCAAGGTGTTCAGGTGTTATGACTTTGTCTTCAGTGGTGTAAAAGCTGCGGCTTCCCGCATCAAAATAGCCTAATCCTTTGATTCGATAAGCCACACCTTCATCTAACAATGTTTGCCCTATCTCACTATTAAGCGTTTGCCAGAAATGCTCATGATCGGTAAATAAATAAGGCAAACTAAAAATTTCCATTTGCGGTACAAACGCTTCTAAAGAACTTGCAGACACTTTTGTCATTCCTAAGCTACCTATTTGAAGTAGCTCTAAAACCTCACGTTCAGAACCAAGTTGCCCAGATGGATAAATGACTAATGACATTTCTCCACTAGAAACGTCATTAAGCACTTCATTCATATACACTACCGATTTATGAACCGGATGCTGCATATCTAAACCATGTGAAAATCGAATAGAGACTTTATGAGTTTGCTTGTCTGCACAAGATGAAAGCACAACCGTAGCCACAATGAAAAGCAGCATATGAACCATAGGAAAAAGCTTCATATTGCCTCCTTCAACAATGAAATTGATTTATCAATAACCGCACCTTTATACATAATGACGGTACTGGCACAAGACTGAGCATCTACAATCGATTGGGATAAAGATTTATTTTTAGATTTAGCTGCGAGGTAGGCACCATTAAAAGAGTCACCCGCAGCAGTCGTATCGATTGGCGATAATACTGCATCGAGTGGGTAGAAATATCGTTGATTATCAATATAAACATGGCAACCATTGTGGCCGTTTTTAACAACAACCTCATTGACGCCAGCTTGGCTCCAACGTTGGATACAATCATCAATGGAATGTTCGCCATACATTAAACATTCATCATCAAAACTGATTAATCCTATATCTGTCAGGCTCCTCATTTTATTAAATATGCTGACAGAATGAGAAAAATCGGGCCAATTATTAGGTCGATAATTATTATCAAAAGCGACAATGCCGCCCGCTTTTCTATATTGATTTAAAAAAGCAAATAAGGTCACTAAATCTTCGTTAGAATAAAGTGATAAGGTGATACCACTGAGGAATATGACGTCATAATGAATTAAGCTATCCAGTACTTCTGGGTAATCAGAAAGTAAAGTTCGAGCTGCTGAATTTTCACGCCAATAATTAAAATATCGCTCGCCATGCTCATCATTATTAATCACATAGAGCCCTGGAAGTTTGTTATCATTAATTTTAACTTGCTCAGTGCCAACACCTTCTTGTTGCCATTGTGAAAGCATTTGTTGACTATAAATGTCGTCACTGAGCACAGTAAAATAATCAGCATGGCCACCACAGCGAGTTAAATAGATAGCGGTATTTAATGTATCGCCGCCAAATCCCATCTTATACTGACCATTAGCTTGCTTACTTAATTCCACCATGCACTCGCCGATCACTGCTACTTTCAACATACCCTTCCTTAGCTATTACAAAGCCCTTGCAAAATTGGTCATGCCACCTTACTATCTTTCCATACTAACAAGTTATTTATTTGTAACGCAACTGTAAACTGACTGTATTTGCAAAAGTTGTTATCCCTAAACAGGACAACCTTTGCTAGAATACCAATGCTACTGATGCTTATTGAGAAAGTTCTGGCGAAATGTCGCACAGAGTTAAGGAAAACTATGGAATTACAAGCAATAAAAACTGACCGACTATACGTGAAAGTGGCCGCTCAACTGTCAAAACTAGTTAGTGATGGCATAATAGTACCTGGTGACCGATTACCTTCTGAACGAGAGTTAGCTGAAAAATTAAATGTCAGTCGCCCTACAATCCGCGAGGCAATGATCGCGTTAGAATTATCAGGTATTGTAGAAATCAGAACGGGGTCAGGTATTTTCGTCAATGAGAAGAAACCTTTTATCACTTCCGAAGATAAAGGGGTTGGTCCGTTTGAGATATTACAAATAAGAGGCATCATTGAGTCAGAAGCTTGCTCAATTGCCGCAAAACATATTTCTGATGAACAAATCAAACAATTGAAAGATACGATTGTTGAAATGGAAGAAGAAGAAAAACGCCCAGATAGCTCTGAAAAAGCGGATTGGAAATTCCATAGTATTATTGCTGATGCCACTCAAAATAGTGCCATTACTTCCATTGTCAATTGGCTATGGGAATTAAGAAGTAAATCAGATTTAAGTTCTGCCTTTGCCCAAAGACTGCGTGCAGAAGGTGTCCACCCTTCTATTCAAGATCACACTGATATTGTTGAAGCATTGGAAAAACGTGATGCAGAACAAGCTAGAATTGCGATGAAAAAACATATTGAGAATGCAACAGAAGCTGCTGCGACTTATTTTGATAATGACCCATTCAGTAATATCAAACTTTAACTCAATAATTGAGGTAGTGTAACTACCTCAATTACTGACTGATATAACATTCATATCAATTATATCGCACCTAAATGCTTAAAATAGACAAAATCATATCAACCCGCCGATACAACCTGCCGTTACACTAGACTTCCTCAACAGATTAAATGTCAAATCTTAGTGTAATAAATCACCCGTTATACCAAGCTAGATAATTAACATTCTAACGTTAACGTTTTTTTTAATGCTTGCTCTATACCTAGGGTATGAATCGCTGTTAAATGTTTTTCAACAGACGTGATAAATAACTCATTTTCTAATATAGCTGCAGAACAAATACCTGAATCTCGTAATATACTATGCACTTGCTTACATTCATCATCAGCATGTTGAGTTGCTAATTGAGTTAACTCTTTTGCTAGTGGATCAACTACATTAAAATGATTACCTTCACTGTCTCGCCCTTCTAAAAAGCAGCACCATGACGCTAATACAAAGGATATCAAGCGAGACTGCTTACCATTTTTAAGTAAGGTATCTAACGGCTTCACCAGTCTTTGTGACAACTTTTGTGAGCCATCACAGGCTACTTGAGTTGTCTTATAAGGCACCCTCGCATTAGCAAAACGCACTAAAATAGTGTCGGCATAACTTGCTAAATCAATACCCGGCACATCATCCAATGTCGCTAATAATTCCGTTTGTAATGCTTTTACAAACTGTAAGCAATATTCATCTTCAATTGCTTGATGGATATATTCATAACCTTTTAAAAAACCGATGTAAGCAAGTGTTGAATGAATGCCATTAAGTAATCGTAACTTCATATCCTCGTAGGCCTCAACATCATCAACAAATAATACACCTACACTGTCCCATTCAGGCCTATCATTGATAAAATTATCTTCTATAACCCATTGTTTAAAGGGCTCAGTTATCACTGTACTATGATCAACTACGCCAAGCGTTTGAGATACAAAATCGATATCTTGTTGTGTGGTTGCAGGGACTATCCTATCAACCATTGAGTTACAAAAACTGACGTTTTCTTGTATCCATTGGGCGACTTTTATATCTACTCGTTGCGCAAATTGTAATACAACCTTCTGGGTTACTCGGCCATTAGCGGGTAAGTTATCACAACTAATAATGGTTAATTTATCATCGTTAAGCATACGCACTTTACATGCCGCGACTATAAATCCAACCAACGAGCAAGGCTGCGAAAGGTTAGCTAAATCATGTACTATCGCTGGATTAGTGAAATCGAGGTTTTCACCGGTTTTATCACGGCAATAGCCTTTCTCTGTCACCGTTAAAGTGACAACTTTAGTCTTTGATTGAGCTAAAACATTAATGACTTTATGCGGTTCTTCAGGCGCAACCAAAACATCACTAATAGCCCCAATTATTCGCAGCTTATCCTGTTGGGAACTACAACGCTCAACCACGCTATAGAGGTTATCTTGCGGTGCCATAGCATTGCGAATATTTGCAGAACGTAAACTAACAGCGGTAATCTTCCAACGATCTGATTGATTGAGTAAATCATCAGTAAAAACCGCTTGATGCGCACGATGAAATGCCCCGATACCAATATGAACAATACCCACTGTACTACTTTTATAGTCATAGCTTGGTTTAGTAATTCCTGACTTAACGGAATTAAGAGTATGATTAGAAAGCAATTCATCCATCATAGTTTGTAAGCCTGTTTAACAAGTGTGTAAGTTAAGTCGTATGCTATTTGTTTAGCTTGTGGCTCAGTTAAACGATGCTCTGCCACCAATTGTGCTAAAAAGGCGCAATCCATCCGCCTTGCTACGTCGTGTCTCGCTGGAATTGACAAAAATGCACGTGTGTCATCATTAAAACCAACAGTATTATAAAAACCCGCAGTTTCAGTTGTTTGCTCTCTAAATCTTCGCATTCCTTCAGGGCTGTCATTAAACCACCAAGCTGGGCCTAGCTTTAATGCGGGATAATGACCAGCCAAAGGCGCTAACTCACGAGCATATGACGTTTCATCAAGGGTAAAGATAATTAGACTAAAGTTTGGATTATTACCAAATCGATTGAGTAGTGGTTTTAAGTTTTGAACATATTCGCTGGCAACCGGAATATCAGCCCCTTTATCTCGGCCAAATTTATCAAATAATTGTTGATTATGATTACGATGAACACCTGGGTGGATCTGCATGACTAACCCATCATCTAAACTCATTAAAGCCATTTCAGTTAACATTTGAGCGCGAAAACAATCAGCATCTTCAGCGTCAAAGGTACCTGTTCGTATTTGCGTATATAACAGCTCTTTTTCAGCCTTTGATAGATCAAGTGTACGTGCACTTAAGTGTCCATGATCAGTCGATGTCGCGCCCATTTCTTTAAAATATGCACGACGTTTATACAAACTCATTAAGTAGCTTTCAAAAGTATCTAGTGGCTCATTGGTCAATGTTGATAAGCGCACTAAATTAGCCTCAAAGCCCTCAAATTCAGGATCGATAACATTATCAGGCCTAAAAGCGGTAATGACTTTACCTTGCCAACCACTTTCTTTAATTGTTTTATGATGCGATAAATCATCAATTGCAGACTCTGTCGTTGCAATCACTTCAATATTAAAGCGTTCAAATAAAGCCCTTGGTGTGAACTCTTTTTTTTGCAATGACGCCGTAATATGATCATAAAAAGTATCGGCCGTTAACTCTGATAAATCTTCATGTAAATCAAAGACATTTTCAAAAACATAATCCATCCACATTCGAGTTGGAGTACCTAGAAAAAGATAGTAATGAGTCGCAAATAAAAGCCAAATATCTTTAGGTTCGACCTGACTTTTACTACCATCAGCAGTAAAACCCAAAGCTTCCATGCTAATACCTTGACTGTGAAGCATACGCAACAAGTAATGGTCAGGTTGTATTAGCAATTCTGTCGCATTGGAGAAGCACTGGTTTTCAGCAAACCAGCGAGGATCTGTGTGTCCATGAGGGCTAACTATAGGTAAGTCTTTTATGTCAGCGTAAAGACGCTTTGCAATGTTTCGCTGCTCAATGTCTGAACTAAATAGCCTGTCCGGATGTAATAAATTCTGACTCACAAATCCTCCTTTTTATTATTTTTTAAATTGTGAAATTGCATGAATTACGCCGCGCAACTCTGCTAGCCCTTTTAAGCGACCTAAATACGAATAACCTGGTTTAACATCGGGTTGCGACGCTTCATCCTCTAATAAGTGTCCGTGATCAGGTCGCATAGGGATTAAAGCATCTCTATCGCCTGCTATTTTTCTTCGATTTTCTTCTGTTAATAGAGCATCTATTAAGCCAACCATATCATTATCACCATCGAGGTGTTCGGCTTCATAAAATGAACCATTAGGCTCACGAACCACATTTCTGAGATGAACAAAATGAATTTTATGCCCAAACTCACTGACCATATCAACAAGATTATTATCAGCCCTAGCTCCAAAGGAACCAGCGCACAGTGTTAAACCATTTGCAGGACTATCAACTGCAGATAAAATTTTACGAACATCTTCTTGAGTTGATACAACTCGAGGCAACCCAAAAAGTGAAAATGGTGGATCATCAGGATGCACACATAAGTTAACACCACTTGTTTCTGCTACAGGGACAATTTCTGCTAAAAATGCGATAAGATTTTGTCGTAAGCCTTCTTCACCCAACTCAATGAACTCAGCAATAGCAGTTTTAATAGATTCCCGATTGTATGAACCTTCGCCGCCAGGTAAGCCCGCAATGATATTTTTTTCAAGTAAGGCGATTTGAGCTGTGCTCATTTGTTCAAAATAATTACGAGCTTCTTCAATAAGATCTGCGTTATAACTTACTTTGGCATCTGGACGCTTAAGAATAAATATGTCGTAAGCGACAAAATCGACCATATCAAAACGTAATGCTGAGCCTGTATTCTCGAGTAAGTAGTCTAAATTTGTTCTTGTCCAATCCACTACAGGCATAAAGTTATAACATACGGTGCCAATACCCGCTTTACCGACATTAATAATGGATTGCTTATAGTTCTCAATTAACTGTAAAAAATTACCTGTGCGAGTCTTGATATCGTTATGTACCGGTATACTTTCAACAACACTCCATGTTAATCCAGCACCTTCAATTGCTAGCTTACGAGATAACAAATTAGCCATTGGCCAAATGTCACCCGTTGGGATCTCATTCAAGGAGCTGACAATCCCTTTCGCTCCAGTTTGTGCCACTTTACGAAGAGAAATAGGATCATTTAAATCAAACCATCGCCATGTTTCTAACATTAATATCTCACTATATAATCGGTAAATTGGTAAGGCCACCTACCTATTTAACCAAAACAAAAAGTTAACAGCAAGTTATTTTTTGAACAATCTAGTTGCTCACTTATAACTTAATCAAAGTGAAAACCTAAAATATTAAAATAGTAATCCTAAAAAATTAAATAACATCTAAAAATTAGCATTAAGCACTAGTCAGTTAGAGTCCCTGAAATTAAAGGTTAACTATCTGATATAAAAGATGAGTTACATTTTCATAGTTGAACTAGTTTTTGAATATAGAATGAATAAATCAATTTTATAATAGGCTTAGACGGTCCATTAAAATAACCAACTACCCGCTATAAATACTACGAACCCATTTTGTAAGCTGAGAAAACAAATGTTGAGGCAACTAGCGTTAACGACAACTCACATGCAATACCAGCGTTAGTAACAACAAATAAACTAGCTTATTAAGCAGGGATCAGCTTAATGATACTTTCTAGTAAACTAGTTCTTTAGTGGTTAGACAAACAGATGTGTCATCGCAATATCAGAATCACCATGAAATTTACGCCAATCAATGAATTGAAAAACAGAATGCTCATTACAAAAGAAGTGGCGATGCTTAGTCAAGATAGCTAATTAAGGTGCACCTATTTACGCAAAAAAAAAGCTCAAGCAAATTGCTTGAGCTTTTTTATTAGCTAGTTTGCCCCTATTTGACCCCAACGCTACGAACCTGCTGGCATAACAAATAGAAACAACACGCTAGCGATTAGAATGGCATTTTCATTCCTGGAGGTAATTGCATACCGCCAGTGACTTCAGCCATCTTAGTTTTTTGGTTTTCTTCGATGCGACGTGCTGCGTCGTTGAATGCTGCAGCAATAAGATCTTCCAACATTTCTTTATCGTCTTCCATCAAGCTAGGATCGATGTCAACTTTACGAATGTTGTGTGAACCAGTCATGGTCACTTTAACTAAACCTGCACCCGCTTCACCGGTCATTTCAGTGCGTGCGATTTCTTCCTGCATTTTAGCCATTTTGTCTTGCATCATTTGGGCTTGTTTCATTAAGTTGCCCATACCGCCTTTTCCAAACATAGTCTTTTCTCTTAATTAGGTTATTAGCAAGCAGCCAAAGTGGGGCTAATCTTACTGAAAAAAAATAAATTGGCAATAAATCCGCGGTTATTGCTATCAAAGTTTTGACGCCTATAACGCTTTAGCTGTTTTATTGAACAGTTAATGCTGGAATTTGTTGCCCTATCGCCTGTAGCTTTTCAACCGGATACACTAAAGTATCTGGATTTAGCTGAGCCGCTAAACGAGTAAACATCCATTGTACTTTGTCATCATTAATTAAAGCGTAATTTGCATTCGCTAATAACTCTCGATGAAATCTTTTACGCAATTCAAGTGGGGTTTCATGTTGTGGATCAAGCCCAACCTGAATTTGCACCTTTGTGTCTTCGCCCAAAAGCTCCGATAAGGCAATTTGTAATTGCTCAATCGCCACTTCGGCGGATAAATGTTTTTGATCCGGTTTAAGTAATAACGGGATCGGATTGTCCAGTCGTTGGCATACCGAGTTAACGGCGAGCTGTCTTACCCTGCCGCCGATGCTTAACTGCGACATGATTTTGTACCAGTGTAAATCTAGGCTATCACCTGAGATTTCATGCTGACCGTTTAATGCCACTTCAGTCGATGCGTGAGTAACTGTTGTCTCAGCCACTGCGGTATTATTCTCAGTTGGCGCTATGGCAGTACGTGCATGCTGACGACTTCCCTGCTGCTCATGAACAGCGCTTGTTGGCACTGCAACGGCTGCTATTGTAGTGTGTGCATTGTCAGCTGCCATGTTAGTTGCTGCGCTATGGCTCACCTCAGGCTCAGTTGTTGCTATTGCAGTTGAAACTGAAGCTGCTGGCAATTCAGTGGGCTTTTCCCATGGCGGTCTATCTGTATCTGCTGCATCATTTACTGCACTGGTGTTTACTGGCGCGGTTACATCAATAATAGCATCAACTGTGGCGGTATTTTCAATCGGCTGCGGTTTCGCTTTAGGTGCAGGAATTTTAATACTTGGATTGGCTACCGCCTGTTGCTTTTTTGCTTGTTCACCTTCTTCGGCTAACGAATTTAACTCCGCCTTTAAAGAATCATTGGTAGCGAGCACGGCATCAAGTAACGCATCCATGTCACTTAAGTCAGTTTCTGTTGTATCTGCGGTTGTTTGCTCAGGCTTAGCTTGCGCGGCACCAGTTTGTTGAACATTAGCTTGCGGAGTCCTTGCTTCTGCCTGCTGATATTGATTGTGATCGTCATTATCAAATTCAGCATAAGATTCGTCACTTGCCTGAGCAAACTGCTCGTAAGCATCAATGGGCATCTCATTTGACGATGTTGTTGCTGTGACTGGCTGAGTTTCAACTGCTGGCGTTTCTACTTTAGGTGTTTCTACTCTAGGTGCTTCTACTGCAGCCGCTTCGACTGCTGGCGCTGCAATAACGCCAGTGTCAGCTGCTTGCGTTTCAGTCGCTGCTTGCTGATTAAAACCTAAACTGTCAGCTTGACTAAGGATAATGGCTTGCTCTGCGGCGATCTCAGGAGCAGCATTTAGATTATCGTCCTCAGCTGCGATGCTGGCAGTTTGTGGTAGCATTTTTGCCGCAGGCACCGCACTGCTATCAACTGCTGTATTGCTAACTTGGGCTGACTTAGTCGCCGTTGTTGCTTCATTGTCTGCAGCTAAAGCGCTAGTGTTATTTGTAGTTGTGTCAGCCTTCGAGCTAACCGGCGCCGATTTAACCGTTTCTGGCGTCACGGGTTGTGGCGTCAAAGAAATCGTTACTGGCTCATCGGTGTGCCAACGTTTAACGGGCTTTTCAGGTACAAATGCCACGGCTCTTAGTAGCGCCATTTCAAGACCTGATTTAGGATCAGGAGCAAAGCTTAATTCTTTGCGACCCGTTAACAATAACTGATAGTACAGCTGTACTTGCTCAGGGGTTAATTGCTGAGCAAAGGCTAAGATTTGTTCGCTGTATAACGACTGCTGCGCCGCGGCAGGCGCAAATTGCGTTAAGGTAATTTGGTGGAGTAATTCCAATAAACTGCGCAGCACTTCATCGGCATCAGCGCCAAAACTCAGCACTTGCTGGATGGTTTGCATTAAGTTAGCAATATCGGCATCACATAAAGCTTTTAGCAGCACTAAGACTTGCTGGGCATCAATACTGCCAAGCATGGTTTGCACCTGTTGGTGCATCACTTGGCCGCTACCAAAGGCAATCGCTTGATCGGTTAAGCTCAGGGCATCACGCATACTGCCGTTAGCCGCTTTTGCCAATAGCGTTAATGCTTGGGGCTCAAAGGTTAATTGCTCTTGAGCTAAGATAAAATCTAGCTGCTTAGTTATTTCATCTTGAGACAGACTTTTTAAATTAAATTGTAAACAGCGAGACAACACAGTCACCGGCAATTTTTGCGGATCTGTGGTGGCCAGTAGAAATTTCACATGCTCAGGCGGCTCTTCAAGTGTTTTAAGTAAGGCGTTAAAACTACTTCGAGACAGCATATGTACTTCATCGATTAAGTAGACTTTATAACGGCCTCTTGAAGGCTTATATTGCACATTATCAAGTAGCTCACGGGTATCATCGACCTTAGTTCTTGAGGCCGCATCCACTTCAATGAGATCAACAAACCTGCCTTGGGCAATTTCAACACAACTTGAACACACGCCACAAGGTGTCGAAGTGACCCCTTGCTCACAGTTAAGCCCCTTAGCAAATAGGCGCGCTAAACTGGTTTTACCCACACCGCGAGTGCCGGTAAATAAATACGCATGATGTAGTCGTTGCTGTGTGAGTGCATTTGTAAGTGCCAGTAGAACATGTGACTGCCCTACCATTTCTTCAAATTTGGCAGGGCGCCATTTACGGGCTAACACCTGATAAGACATGGAATTCCCCAAGCTTTAATGAAACGGGATGATCTAAATAATACCAATGGTAATTAATTGTACCCGAAAATAAAAATAACAATAGCATGCTCATCAATCACAGGCTATTGCTACTCTAAAAGGCTGGATAATTTGCTGAAGATTCAATCGATGCAGAGCAAAAATCAGGCTTTATTGAGTTAAGCTCAACAAAGCCGCTAACATATTATGCGTGCTTGGCTATTCGCCTTCAAACTCACATAAGGTCAATAACTCAACCCCTAAACCTTCTAGGCGTTTTTCGCCGCCGATATCAGGCAGAGAAATAACAAATGCCGCATGCTTAACTTCGCCGCCTAATTCACGGATTAATTTTACCGTTGCTTCAATGGTGCCGCCTGTCGCAAGTAAGTCGTCAATAACCAATACTTTATCTTCAGGGGTGATCGCATCTACGTGAATTTCTAAGGTGTCTTTACCGTATTCAAGATCATATGTTTGCGCAATCGTCTTTCTTGGCAATTTGCCCGGCTTACGTACAGGTACAAAACCAATACCAAGCTCTAATGCTAATGGCGCACCGAATAAAAATCCACGTGCTTCAGTACCAACAACTTTAGTAAAACCTTGATCTTTATAATGCTCTACAAATAAAGCGATAGTGGCTTTGTAAGCTTCTGAATCTTCTAAAAGGCTGGTGACATCGCGAAACATAATGCCTGGGATTGGGTAATCAGGAATAGCTTTAATACTGTTTTTGATAAGCGCTAAACGTTCTGAATTCATAGTCATATTAGATAATCTATTGTAAAAGGAATGGTTTAATAGCCGTCATTTTCAATATCATTAACTCGAAATTGAAAATATAGTTTCTGGCATATCACTCAATGGCAGTGATACTAAGCATGTTTTAAGATAGTTGCAACTAACGAGCAAATTAAAGGTAACTTTTAATCTAACTCTGGGATCTGCCACAAATAAACCAGTAGGCAACATAACATGCAAGCGAGCATCACTTTCACCCAAACTAATGGCACAATTAAAATGCTCACAACAAAGCTTAAGGTGGTCATTATCATGGCTTTTTTCTTCAGCCGTTTGTTGATTGCTCGTTTATCTTGCCAATCATTTAACGCCTCAGCAAACCAAGGATGAGTCATTAACCAGTGATGCATCCGCGTACTTGAGCGGGCAAAACAATAAGCCGCCAGCAAGATAAAAGGCACTGTTGGCAATAAGGGCACCACAATACCAATGGTGCCAAGCGTTAAGCACGTTAAACCAGTAATGAGGAACAAGCCTCGTTTTAACGCCATGTGACTCCAAGCCCAAATCAAAAAAACCATTCAATAGAATGGTTTTTGGATAACCGACTCTATGACTTACTAGAGCGGTATAATAACTGAGATTGGCAGTTAAATTAAGCCTGCAAGTCGCAAGGCAGATAGAGACGCAGGTAGCGTTGGTAACAATAAAACAAGAATAAAACCAATAAAATACATGATGTTAAATGGGTCTTTAAACGGATGACTCATAGTTTTTACTTCCTAACAGTAATGTTGGCCGCCTTACAGCAGCGTGAACTGGATCACAAAATTCGCGCTATTGTATGTAAAAAGACTTTTAATAAAAACCACAAATAAAGTAGGAGTTTTATCCACTGTTTAAGCCTGTGTTAACGAACAGATAACCCTTTTGTCGGCCAATTGTTGCAACATTTGCAAGCAGCCATTAGATAAGGTTTCTGGCGTCATTTGTGGGTAGGTCTCGGTAAGCCATGTCAATACATCATTAAAGTAACATTGCCCTGCTTGAGCAATATAGGCTAACACTTGGGCTGTTAATGGGTTTAACTTTAAAAAGTTAACTTCATCATGTTCATCGCGATAAACACAAAAGCTTTGCCCCTGCTCACTGGGCTCTGTGGGTTGGTAATCGACACTGATGTGCTGCACATCATATTGATATTGCGCCACAGTGGCGGTCACTGACAGCTTTAGCGGCAGCTCGGTAATTAAGTCTTTGGCAATCGGCAGCTCATTAACATCATCAAAAACAGTGGCAATATATAACTCTAACCATTCGTAATGCGCTAGCTCCAGCATAAAGGCAGGGTCGTAATCCGCAGGCTGATATTGAGTTTGCAAAAAAGAGATAAACTCTTGGGATATTTCAATAAATATGGGAGTTTTACAATCAAAGCTTACAAAAAACTGTTGAATGAGTTTGGTCCATGCATCATCAGTATAAAGACTTTTAAGTACCGGAAACGCGCCTGACACAAAGCCATTGATGTTATTGAAAAACAGTTCACGATAAACATTCATTCGCTCAAATGTCATGCCTTGTGGCAGTGGCTTGCTGGGATCACGAATATAATCCATAAAGGCTTGTTGAGTGTTAATAAAATCCATTAAGCACTCCTTTTGATTACTTTGGCGGCCTGTTGATAGCGATGAATTTGATTGATCTCTTGCAGTAATTCTGCAGTTTTGGGGATATTAAAGTCACGCTCTAATAATGTCGGAAACACCCCGTGTTGCTGATAACTCTGTTGCAGTAATTGCCAAACAGGATCAATCACATCAGCGCCGTGGGTGTCGACCATTAACTGGGCTGATTCTTCATAATGACCCGCAATATGCATATATTCAATCCGCTTGGTCGGCATTGAGCTGAGAAATTCAGCGGCATCATATTGATGGTTTATCGAGTTTACATAAATATTATTAACATCAAGCAGCAGCTTACAATCTGCCTCATCCAGCACAGCATTAACAAATTGCTGTTCACTCATTTGCGCCCCAGGTGCAGCGTAAAAAGACACATTTTCTAGAATAAACGGCCGCTCTAAAATATCTTCAACTTGGTTAATACGCTTTGCAACGTAGGTTACCGCTTCTTCGGTAAAGGGGATCGGCATCAAGTCATACATGTGGCCGCTACCAGAGCAATAACTTAAGTGCTCAGAATAGATATTGATTTGATGGCTATCTAAAAAGTGTTTTATTTGCTTAACAAACTCGGTATCTAACGCATGTGGGCTGCCAATAGATAAGGATAAGCCATGACAAAAGAATTCATGTTGCTCAGTCAGCTGCCTGAACTGTTTGCCAAACTTACCACCTAAGGTCATCCAGTTTTCAGGCGCCACTTCAAAAAAGTTTATTTCATCTGGCACATGCTGACAAAACTCATCAAGCATCTCTCGGCGTAAACCCAGTCCCACTGTTGCTTGTTTTGCCATAAATCACCTCAAACACACAATTAATCAGTTAAATTAATCAGTTAAATTAATGAAAGTTACCAACTAAAAAGGCCTGTATAACAGGCCTTATATTGGCGTAGATTTAATCGGCATGAAAGCTATAAAACGATTTCTGCTGCTAAATCAGCCTGCTAATAATCAGATTAATTATTTAGCACCACCACACTTACCTTCACCGCACTTGCCTTCTTTGGCTTTACCTTCAGCCGCTTTTTTCATTTCGCCGCCGCACTTGCCTTCACCACATTTACCTTCTGCGGCTTTACCTGCAGCTTTTTTCATATCGCCGCCACACTTACCTTCACCACATTTACCTTCTTTGGCTTTTTTCATGTCGCCGCCGCACTTGCCTTCGCCACATTTACCTTCAGCAGCTTTGCCTGCAGCTTTTTTCATATCGCCGCCGCATTTACCTTCACCGCACTTGCCTTCTTTTGCTTTTTTATCGCCGCCATCTAACTGGTAGCCTGAATTCATTTGCTCAAAACCAAATGGATTAGCCTCTACAGAGGTTGATACGCCAGCAGTTAATACGACTGCACCTAATGCCAATGCGACTGTTGTTTGCTTTACTGAGTTCATAATAATTTTCCTTTAATGTGAAACTTAATATTAGTGACCAACAACAAACAGTGCTGGCTTACAGATGAATAGACCTACAACTGGTTACTTTTATTTCACAAAAATTGATCTAAATCATCATTATTTTCAAAAAATGTTGCTAGATAACATTTCTAATGACTAAGGATAGAACAAAATATTTATCTATCAACTTGATATTAATGATTAAATATTCAGTTGTAGTGACAAGCTGTGAATTCAAACTTTTGAAATGAATTTGTATAAAAAATTAAACTCGCTAGAATAGCGCTCCTTTTATAGTTAACCAGGTAGTACTGTGCGCGTAGTCTTAGCTCCGATGGAAGGCGTCATTGATGATTTGATGCGAGAAATTTTATCTGAAATCAACCCTTATGATTTGGTGGTAACCGAATTTGTGCGGGTGATTAATCAGTTACTTCCTGAGAAGGTTTATCATAAATTATGCCCTGAGCTGCGTAATGGCGGTTTGACCGCATCAGGCACCCCGGTAAGAATTCAATTATTAGGGCAACATCCACAAGTGATGGCAGAAAATGCCCAGCGCGCCGTCGAGCTAGGCTCACGCGGTGTTGATGCTAACTTTGGCTGCCCCGCTAAAATGGTTAACCGCAGCAATGGCGGCGCAGTATTACTGCAATACCCAGATAAAATACACGACATTGTCAAAGCAATGCGTGATGCCGTGCCGGCTGATCAAGCCGTAACCGCTAAAATCCGTCTTGGTTACGAAGATAAATCGTTATTTATGGAAAACGCCATTGCGGTGTATGAAGCGGGTGCCACTGAGCTTGCGATTCATGCTCGCAGTAAGACTGACGGCTATAAACCGCCAGCTTATTGGGAATACATAACCGAGGTGCGTGAGCGCTTACCCATTCCTATTATTGCCAACGGTGAGATCTGGAGCAGTGATGATGCCAAGCGCTGCATGGCAGTTACAGGCTGTGACAGCATAATGCTGGGGCGCGGCGCGATGTCTCTGCCAAACCTTGCTGCAACCATAAAAGGCGATGAAGCGCCCTATACTTGGTCACAAACGCTAAATTTGTTATTGAACTACACCCAAAAGCAATTGATTAACAAGAAAATCGATTATTACCCTGCCCGGGTGAAACAGTGGTTTACTTACCTGAATAAACAGTACCCTGAAGCTGATGTGTTGTTCAGAGAGTTAAGAGTGCTTAAAACCGCAGAAGATATCATTGCTATTTTAGAAAAAGCCCATGAACAACAGTTAGCGACTAACGGCTAACTTAAGCAGTCTCTTTAGCATTAACAGCTTTCATTAACTGAGAACTCATTTCTGTGATGGGTTTTCGGTTAAACAAACTGCATTATTCTTTTTGAGTCAGCAATTTGCCCTCATACAGACCATCATTGAGCTACCCCCTTCGCTATCTCGCTTAATTTACAGCTCAAAATATAAGATTTTGCGCGTTTAGTTACCTACTTAGTTCACACTATATAAATAAAGCCTAATACTGAAATCCCAAATTAACTCTCAATTGATCTCCATCATAGTAAGCATATTGATTAACGGTAGACTGGATAATCAGTGTAATGAACAAACTAATTAGGTGATCTTGTGAACACTCAAGACGTACAACAAATATTATTGCAACGAGAAGCACAGTTAAAATATGAACTTGTACATCAATTAAACCAACAAACTCAGCCTTCTGCTCAAGTTCAATTTAATATGAGTTTGACCGAGTTGATTGAACTCATGAGTGAGCAGCGATTAACTGACACCCCGCTATTTGGACAACTAACCCGTCTTGATGCCGCTCTTTGCCAACTTGAACTTGGCCTATATGGTTTATGTTCTGACTGCGAGTCTGACATTGAAGCTGAGCGTTTGGCCGCCGATCCCACTGAGCAGCGCTGTGCTCATTGCGCTGAAAAGTACAACCAACAGCATCGCCATGAGCTTAAGTTGAGTCATTAAAGCTTGATGAATGGTTTTAAGTGCTTTCTGTTCTTGATAGCAATTCATCGTCATTTATGATCCAAAGCAGATTTATAGTCCAATCAAGCAAAAAGTTGTTATTCGCAAATAAAAAAAACCTCCGCAAGCGGAGGTTTTTGGGTTTCAGGGAGGAGAAACTATCTTAGAAACTTTGACTTAAACGAACATAATAGGTACGGCCTAATACATCGTATAAACCTACTGACACGTCACGGTAGTCAGCATAGTCATACCAATTAGAGCCTTCTTTATCAAAGACGTTGTTAACACCGACTGTGATTGAACCATTCATTGAGTGGTTATAACCAAACTGTACATTGTGCTTGATATAAGTTGCATAGTCTTGATAACCATCCCACTCATATAAATCACGGTAGTACTGAGCAGATTGACTGCCAATGTAAACTGTTGTCCATGCAGCGCTGAAATCATCATAATTCCATGCAGCAGAGAAGTTACCACGTAAGTCTGGACTATCTACAAGACCTGCATAATCGATCATTTCTGATTCTGCATTGTCTTGTTTGTTGAAATCTAGTACGTGAGATAATTCAGCTTTGAATTTGAAATCACCGAAGCCAGTTTCTAGATTGTAACCAGTCACAAAGTCTAAACCTGAAGTTTCAACGGTTGCGATGTTACGAACACCTGATTCAATAAATGCAATTTTGCCATCGGCATCACGCGTTACGTAATCTGAAGACCCATCACGTATTTCGTCGCGTAAAATATCAGAAACGCCTACTGATTCAATTTTATTATCATAGGTGATTGAGTAATAAGATAACTCAAGGTTCCAGTTATCAGTAACGTTCCATACACCACCTAAAGTAAATGAATTACCTTCTTCAGCTTCTAAATTTGGATTACCACCGAACCAAGTTTTATGTTGGTTAGAAGCATCACAATATTGTGTGTCATCATTACCAGGAGTGTTACACCACAAGAAGTCTGTTGAAGATTCAAAGCTTAACGCTTGCGATGAGAACATTTCACCCATATTCGGTGCGCGGAATGAATCACCGTAGCTTGCACGTAGTAACAAACTGTCAACTGGACGCCAGCTAACACCAAGTTTAGGAACTACGGCATCAAAGGTAGATGTATTTACCACATCACCACCAGCGCCCGTTAGCTGCCCTTCTTGCTCATAACGCTCATAACGTAAAGCTGCTGAAATTTCGAAGTTTGCAGGTAAGCCCATTTGCAGTTCAACATAACCGGCAGTACGATCACGTGTTGCATTAACATCATCACCACCTGAACCACCTGAAATAATACCCGCTGCAGATTCAGGATCAGATGTTTGTTTAAAATCAATCATCTCATATTCTGCACCGGCAACCATCGCCAAACTAAAATCACCATCATCAACTAATAAAGTGGATACTAAACCATCAACTTGAGTACTTTTAAATTTACCTTGATAAACACCAGTATGTGCTGCGCTGTTATATAAATCTGTCATTTGCGCATCCCAGTCGGCATAACTCATACCAGTAGTATTAAAAATATCATACTGCTGTGAATCAATACCTTGCTGGATTAAATTATCATTTACTAAGTTATAGCCGAATGAATTTGTAGTTGAAGTTGAATGCTGAACATTGGCTTCCCAATCCAAACCATTCCCGACATCAACAAAACCGACAAGCCCTGCTAAAATATCGAAGTTATTCGTTTCGGTTAGCGTGTCACGCTCACCAATTTGTACTGAACGCATACGAATTGCAGTGATATCTTCACCTGTTGGGTTATATATATTATCTGCACTCATAGTCGGAATATTGGTAGATACAGGTGTTCCTGCAAAGCGTGTTTCAGTTTCAGCAAGTGATGCAGATGCACGACCACGAAATTGAATATCGTCTGTAATATCGTAGCTAAAATTAGATAAGAGTGAATTACGAGTCACATCTCCGAACAATTTAGTTACTGCACCGTAGCTATATACACATGCGTCACCAGATACAACGGTGTTATCTGTTTGCTCACATATATCTTTATTGCTCATCCAGCCTGAATCAGCAGTTTTATAGTTTGGCACAGAACTAAATGTACTGTAAGCGCCATAAGTTGGATCATCCATGTTCCAAATATCACGATCCATTACAGCTTTCGTGTCATAATATTCGTAAGTTAAAGTGATATTGCCTTTATCAGTATTAAAACCTGTGGCAATTGATAAACGATTAGCATCGCCGCCTTCTACCTCTGGCATCTCATAGCTATAATCAAGTTGAACGCCTTCAAACTCTTTTTTAGTGATGATGTTAATAACACCTGCTACAGCATCTGAACCATAAACTGCTGAGGCACCATCACGAAGAATTTCAATACGTTCTACGATAGACATAGGGATTGATGAAGTATCAGCAGACGCACCAGAGCTTGAACTGGTACCAGGCATACGACGACCATCAAGCAATACTAATGTTGCAGATTCACCTAAACCACGAAGGTTAACACCACTTGTTGAGCTAGCACCTGCACCAAAACCTGACACACCACGCCATGAGCCAAAACTGTTAATTGCAGAGTTGTTTAAAACGTCAGCAACTGTTTTTTCGCCCGTCATCGCAATTGCTGCCGCATCAATGACTGTTACTGGTGATACTGTTTCCATATCAACTTGCTTGATACGTGAACCTGTTACTTCTATACGCTCTACTTTTTCAGCCGCTTCTTCTGCAAAAGCGACCCCCGAAAACGCAACTGATGTGGCAGCTGCTGCAAGCAAACCGCGACGGATCGCTCTTGCTGTTAATGTCATTGTACTCATGTAAATCTCCCTGGACGTTAAATATTACTAACGCATTGACTTATTATTGTTTTATTTGGTTATACCGAAGTTAAAACCTCGATTTGATACTGTTAAATCAACGCTTAATCTTCAACATTAGTCACAGCTTTTTAACCGCAAGAGCACAAATTGATACAGAGACTCGCTCAAACAAACGAGTAAAACACAAAATAACACCATTAAACAGCAACTTACGACCACCCACCAAAAACAAAGCCTTTAAGCAAAACAGTTGATACATGTCATTTCAATTGATAAGAAAGAGTTTAAAAAATTAACTGCTGGTAACACTGCAAAGAAAGGTCAGTAAAGGATAAGGGATTGTTCTATAGATAAAACAAAACCCCAACCAAATGAATGGTTGGGGTTTTCATTAAGACAAACAAATTATCTTATAAACGTTAGCTTAAAACTTAACGCTTGCTCTAACGAAGAAGTAACGACCTAGTACATCATAAGTGTATGGATCGGTATTAGAGTCATTGTTACCAGTATAGTAAGGTGGCTCTTCATCTAGTAGGTTGTTCACACCACCAGATAATCTTACATTGTTAGTCACATCGTATGATGCTGAGATATCGTGATAAACGATTGAATCAACAGACGGTGCATAACAATCAGCAGGGTCATCCTTACAAGCAAATGAGTCCATACCATCAATGTAACGCGCTTCATAAGTAGCTGACCAATCATCACCAGCTGCCGTTAAGTTGAAGTTGGTTTTAAATTCAGCATAAGCACCAACACCACCAGTAATGAAGCCTTTGTAATCAACTGCATTGCCGTCTTGGTCAAATTCTTCATAGGTATCTAAGATAGAAGTATCAAGACCTGCTTTCCAATCTAAACCTAGCGCGTCGAAAGTATAAGCAATGTTTACGTCATAACCTGCTGTGTTAGTTTCACCGATGTTTTGTAAACCATTGTCAAACTTAATACGACCAGTAGCATCTATTGAGATATTAGCTGATTGACATAATGCAGTACCTGTATTGATAGTATTACCATTCTCATCTAAACACTGATTAGCGACATAGTTAGAATCAACTGAAGTAATTGTGTTGCTGATTTGAATATCGTAGTAATCAACAGTTAATGACAAACCTTCAACAAAGCTTGGTGAGTATACTAAACCAATAGTGGTGATATCTGCTTCTTCTGGGGTTAGTAGCTCGTTACCACCGACTGTCACTTCTGCTTGATCTTGATCTGTTGCAGGGTGAACAATTTGGTCAAATGAAGGAGACTTACCACCGTATAACTCAGATACAGTTGGAGCACGGAATGCTGTTGATTGCACACCACGAACCATTAAGTCATCAAATAAACGCCAAGTTAAACCTAACTTCCAAGTATTATCAGAACCAAAAGTGCTGTAATCGAAGTAACGAATAGCTGCACTTAAGTCAACTTGCTCAGCCAAAGGTAAACCACTTAATAATGGGATAGCCAATTCAGCATAAAACTCATTAACATCAAATGAACCGGCTGTAGCTTCAACACGTGGGTCGTTAGCTAAACCTTGCGCAGTGAGTGAATCAGGCGTGTAGTAAGCAGATTCTTTACGGAACTCGTAACCTGCAGCAAAGCCCATAGTACCGGCAGGTAAATCGACAATGTCACCAGCAAGTGATGCTGCAGCGATATCTAACTCACTGCCACCAGAGTTAACTTCAGTGTAAATAAATGGTGCAATGCTATCGCCCATCCAAGAAGACTGTAGGAATGGATCAAAACTGCCTTCTAAAACAGCGTCATTGATTGAACCAATGTTGTGTAAGTTTGCGAGTGTATCAACTGAGTCATTCTTACCTTTGTTGTAAGACGCATCCCAAGTCCAACCGTTTTCAAACTCACCTTCAAGCCCAACTACTAAACGAATAGTATCGACAACTTGTGAAAAGTCACGAGAACCTGACTCAACCATACGACGACCATAGCTTAACTTTTCACCCGATTCTACCCATGGTAACAAGTCATCAGTCATAAAGCCGCCATCGGCCATAGGCTTGTATTCCCAAGGAGAACCGTTCCAAATTGGCTGTGGCGCCATTTGTTGATCAGACCAACGTTTAGCATACATAGCTTCAGAGAAGAACATAATGTTATCTGATAGCTCGTAAGTACCAGCAAAACTTAGGTTTAAACGTTCCATTGGTGTAGATAAGAAACTATCTTTAGCATAGTTATAGCGATCATCATTTGTGAACTCGTGGTATTCACCACCTAAACCACTTAGGTCGGCTTCAGATATGCCATCAAAATATTCAAATTCAGCCTCGCCTTTTTCATTAGCAACATACTGACCATATTTGCCTGCATCACCAATGATGCTGATAGCGTTGCCATCTTCATCTGTACCACTCTTGGTCATGTTATGTAGGTAATCACCCCAAATGTGACCACCTTCAGAATATGAACTACCAGCACAATATAGGCCATCAGCACCTTCTGCAATTGGACAGTCTGAGAAGTCACGATCAGCTTGGCTTGCATCGCCACGCTTAGTGTACTGCGCGTTGATTACAACGTTACCTTTATCGAAAGTATTACCCATAGTGAAGTCAATGCTTGATTCATCTGCATCGCCTTGACCTGACATACCGGTTTGAACATTTAGTTCAAAACCATCAAAATCACGTTTTAAGATTACGTTAACAACACCAGCGATAGCATCAGTACCATAAACAGCTGATGCGCCGTCTTTTAATACTTCAACACGTTGGATCATTGAAACAGGGATTGTGTTTAAATCAACTGAAGATGCAGCGCCAGTACCCGATGCAATCATACGACGGCCGTTAACAAGAACTAAGGTACGGTTAGAACCTAAACCACGTAAGTTAACACGAGCATTACCGCCAGAACCGTTGTTTACGGCAGCATTAGTCATTGCGCCGCCAGAAGCGGTCATTTTTTGTAATACGTCATCAATAGAAGTGGCGCCTGAGGCAATAATTGCTGAAGCGTCAATAACGGTTAACGGACTCGCCGATTCCATATCTGTACGTTTAATGCGAGAACCAGTAACGGCAATACGCTCTACTTTTTCAACTTGAGCTTCTTCTGCAGCGCTTACAGAGAAAGTTGAAGTTGTTGCGACCGCAGTTGCAGCTACAGTAAATAAGCCACGGCGAATAGCCTTAGCAGTTAAAGATAATGAACTCATTATTATACTCCCTTCGCAATGATTAAAATAAATCACAACGTTATATTTATTATTTTTTAGTTAATCTTTCTTATTAACTGAGAGTGATATTGTTAAATAAAAACGCATTAGTCAACATCTTTTACAAATAAACAACCAACCACACAAGTGCGGATACATAATTCACTTCAATATAAATAAACAAAAAAATAATCAAATTTAAATCAATAACTTACAAAGAGAAGTCCTAATTAAAGAAAATACAACTAATACATAGGTTACAAATAAGTTAACAAAGACATTAAACCCGATCATTAAACAAGCTATTATTACCCGCGCCAAGTTGGGGCGACTTATATTATTTAACACAGAAAACAAAGTGAATACATAATTAACATTTTATCAACCTAAGTTTCATAAATATTAATTAAATAAAGTTATAGAAATTAACAATACTTCTCATGATTAACATTTATTTGAATATGAGTTGTACAGACTGAGTTAACATTGCACTTGGATATTTAGCGATGTTTTTGCGATTGGGCATCATTAGCCCCGAACTGAATTTAAGCCCATTAGGCCCCCTGAAGTAACAAAGTGCGCACTTAAATTCAAAACTGGCGCTGTGCTTGTAGAGCAATTATTGATAGAAAATTAGCAATCGAGTTGTTTGGAAAGGTTAGATTTAGAGTTGATGATTACGTTTCACAGTAAAGTGCTTGGTGATTTGGCGATTTAGCGATTTAGCGATTTAGCGATTTAGCGATTTAGCGATTTGGAAAAGTAAGATCGTTGTAACAAAGACTAACAATAGCTTCAACTATTGGCTTAGCAAATAACCTGCAGGTGGATCCACAGCAAAAAAAAGGAGCCTAAGGCTCCTTTTTTAATTCAATGTAGAATTTAGCGTGTGCGAGCACACAACTCTTCTGCACTGAAGAAGTAAGCAACTTCACGCTCAGCAGATGCTACTGAATCAGAACCGTGAGCAGCGTTCTCGTCAATGCTTTCTGCGAAATCAGCGCGGATAGTACCAGGAGCAGCTTCAGCTGGGTTAGTCGCACCCAAAATGTCACGATGAGCTAAAACAGCGTTTTCGCCTTCTAAAGTCTGAACCATGATAGGACCAGAAGTCATGAATGCAACTAGTGCACCGAAGAAAGGACGCTCGCTATGTTCAGCGTAGAAACCTTCAGCTTGCTCTTTAGTTAGGTGAACCATTTTAGAAGCGATGATCTTAAGACCAGCAGTTTCAAAACGGTTGTAGATAGCACCGATGTGGTTTTTAGCAACTGCATCTGGTTTGATAATTGAAAAAGTGCGTTCGATCGCCATTGTGAGCTTCCTTTAAATAACAAATATATTTTAAAATTCGCGCGGATTATACGTAATTTAGCCTGTAATGCATAGCGTTATCGGCGTCACATTATCAAAATCTAACCATGTGACCAAGGTAATAGTAAAATTGTGATAAAACGCATGCTCGTGAGTAAACCCCTTAATAATAAGCCGTTTAATATTTCTGCAGCATAGCCTCTAAGGGGCTCAAGGGTCTTGCAATGAGCATAGCCTACTGATGTATAAAATCATCTCAGCTCAATGTGGACAGCTTATAGTCGAAGATTAAAGCAAAATTGTCGTTAATGATGAATAGCGCACAATCGTGTTAGCCTAAGCAGGCTGCAAAAAAGCAGCGGCTATGTTGAGACATAAAACCGCTGCTTTGAAATAACGCTATAAACTGTCATTAGCTAAAAACAGTCAGTGCTAGTGAAGTAAACTAGCCTTCACTGACCATATTGATAGTGTATTTAGGTATTTCGATAACCATATCGGTATCAACCACTTTAGCCTGACAAGCTAGACGACTTTCAGGCTCTAAACCCCAAGCTTTATCTAGCATGTCATCTTCTAACTCATCGCTTTCTTCTAGCTCATCAAAGCCTTCACGGACGATACAATGACAAGTGGTACAGGCACATGACTTTTCACAAGCATGTTCAATATGAATGCCATTTTTTAAAGCAACGTCTAAAATCGTTTCGCCAATTTCAGCTTCAAGAACTGCTCCATCAGGACACAGCTCTTCATGGGGTAAAAATACTAACTGCGGCATTTGTTCACCTATATATTATCGACAGACTGACCTTTCAGTGCTGTTCGAATTGAATTATCCATACGACGATTAGCAAACTCTTGGGTTTGTGCATCTAACGCTTCAATCGCTTTTTCAATCGCGTCAGTATCATCGCTTTGAGCGGTAACTTGCAACTGTTCAATGGCGCTATAAATCTCACTGCGCTCTTGCTCGTTTAATAAGTCCGCATCTTTTGCTAATGCTGCGGTTAGTGTTTCCACTACTCGAGACGCTTCAACTTGCTGCTCAGCTAGCATACGACGGCTAATGTCATCTTTAGCATGCTTCATTGAATCTTTTAGCATAGTCGCTATTTCAGTGTCAGATAAGCCAAATGAAGGTTTAACCTGAATCGTGGTCTTCACTTCGGTTGATTTTTCCATAGCGGTTACGCTAAGTAAACCATCAGCATCCACTTGGAAGGTCACGCGAATATGCGCAGCGCCTGCTGCAAGCGCAGGAATACCATTTAGGGTAAAGCGCGCTAATGAGCGACAATCGTCAACCATTTCACGCTCGCCCTGCACCACATGAAATGCCATCGCCGTTTGACCATCTTTAAAGGTGGTAAACTCTTGAGCTCGCGCCACTGGAATGGTGGTGTTACGGGTGACGACTTTTTCAATAAGGCCACCCATAGTTTCGATACCCAAAGACAATGGAATGACATCCAGTAATAATAAATCAGATTCTGGTTTGTTACCCACCAAAATATCAGCCTGGATCGCAGCGCCAATGGCAACCACGCGATCAGGATCAATGGAGGTTAACGGAGTTTTCTTAAAGAAACTTTCAACTTGTTCACGTACTAAAGGCACGCGAGTTGAACCACCAACCATCACAGTTTCGATAATCTCATCAGTGCTGACACCAGCATCACGTAACGTGCGGCGACAACTGGCAATGGTTTTTTTCACCAGTGAACTAATCAATGCTTCAAAATCAGCTTTAGTCACTTGTGTTTCTACACGCTCAGCATTATCTAACGTGATCGATGCTATGCAGCTTTCAGATGTGGTTAAGTGCTCTTTCACTCTTCTCGATTCAATCAATAATTGACGTGAAAGGGTGGCAGACAATTCAGTTAAACCAAAAGCTTGCTGCAGATGTGCTTGCAATAAATGGTCAAAGTCATCACCACCTAACGCAGAGTCACCACCAGTAGCCAATACTTCAAACACGCCGCGATTTAGACGCAGTATTGAAATATCAAATGTGCCGCCACCTAAGTCGTAAATGGCAATTACACCTTCTTGTTTTGAATCTAAACCATAAGCAATTGCTGCAGCGGTTGGCTCATTGAGTAAACGTAATACTTTTACGCCTAATAGCTCTGCTGCATCTTTAGTGCCTTGACGCTGGGCATCATCAAAATAAGCCGGTACGGTAATCACCACACCTTCAAGATTGCCACCTAATGTCGACTCGGCGCGAGCGATAAGAGGCTTTAAAATTTCCGCCGAGACTTGCACGGGGTTAACAGCGCCAAACGCAGTATTAAAAATCGGTAAGCCATTGTCACTTGAGCTAAAGTCGTATGGTAGCTGTTGCTCTTTTGCTTGAATATCAGCAAGGCTTCTACCCATAAAACGTTTAACTGACACAATGGTATTTTTAGGATCTTGGGCAGATTGCGCTTGTGCATCAATGCCCGTTTCAATTGATTCAGTATTGTAATGAACAACCGAAGGAAGAGAATGTTGTCCGTTGCTATCAACCAAAGTTGATGCTTCGCCACTTCTAACTGCCGCTACTAAAGAGTTTGTGGTACCTAAGTCGATACCAACAGCGAGACGATGCTGATGGGGCGCGGCGCTTTGACCGGGCTCAGCGATTTGAAAAAGGGCCATAGTAATCCAATAGTTTATTAGTGAACATTCATCGATTAAATTAAAACAAAATGCCCTGTTAAAAACAGAGCATTAAGTTACCAATCCATTAATCAAGTAATGAATCTTCAATTTTAGCGAGCTCATCTTGCAATTTTGCCATAAATTTTAGCTTTCTGATCTGATCTGCCGCTAATAAATTATCATTATCGGTGTCTTTAACCAGTAAAATAGCAAGGCTTTGCGAGAGTGACTTTTCAAAATCAGCAAAAGAGTCAAATAAGTCACTGATTAATTCGTCGGGTTGCTGGCTGTGTTCGATATCTTCTAATGCTTCACGCCATTCCATCTGCTGCATTAAAAATGCAGTGTCTTTAACTGTGGTGGTTTCATGGCTTATATCAATCCCGCGTAGGCTTAATATATGTTCGGCACGTCTAAGCGGATTTTTGAGAGTCTGATAACCATCATTAACTTGTGCGGTACGTTGCACAGATAATAATTTTTGTTGCTCAGATCCATTAGCGAATTTATCGGGATGAACCGCCCGTTGCAGTTCGCGGTAGCGTTCTGCAAGTTGGGCGATATCGATATCAAAGGAAGGTGAAAATTGAAATAACTCAAAATAATTCATTGGCAGATATCATGCTCTTTCATGGGTGATGTGCGATACAAGCTTCATCGTATAGATTAACTAAACAGTGAAACTTTCACCACAACCACATTCACCTTTGGCATTAGGGTTGTTAAATTGAAAACCTTCGTTTAGGCCTTCTTTAACAAAATCTAACTCTATACCTTGCAGATAAATAAAGCTTTTGGCATCGATGATGATATTAACGCCTTCGATTTCATAAACTTCATCGTCGTCATTAATTTCATCGACAAACTCGATGACATAAGCCATACCTGAACAACCAGATGTTCTTAACCCAAGGCGTAAACCTAAACCTTTTCCACGATTTACTAGAAAAGATTTAACTCTATCAGCCGCAGCTGGGGTCATTGTAATTGCCATCTTAACTCCAGGTATTACTTATCTTGCTTTGATTTGTACTCATCCAACGCTGCTTTAATAGCATCTTCAGCTAAAATTGAGCAATGGATTTTAACCGGTGGAAGCGCTAACTCTTCTGCAATATCTGCATTTTTAATCGTAGCGGCTTCTTCAACAGTTTTGCCTTTAACCCATTCTGTTACTAATGAGCTTGATGCAATTGCACTACCACAACCATAAGTTTTGAATTTAGCATCTTCAATGATGCCATTCTCGCCTATTTTAAGTTGTAATTTCATTACATCACCACATGCAGGTGCACCTACCATTCCGGTTACCACTGATGGGTCATTTTTATCAAATGAACCAACGTTACGTGGATTTTCATAATGTTCGATTACTTTTTCGCTGTAAGCCATAACAATTCTGCTCCGTTTATCGCTATCGATAATAATATATTAGTGATGTGCCCATTGAACTTGATCAAGGTCGATACCATCTTTGAACATCTCCCATAATGGAGACATTTCACGTAATTTACCGATAGATTCATCAATTACTTTAATTGCATGCTCGATTTCTTCATCAGTGGTAAAACGACCGATTGAGAAGCGAATTGAGCTATGTGCCATTTCATCATTTAAACCTAGTGCACGTAATACGTAACTTGGTTCTAGGCTTGCTGAAGTACATGCAGACCCTGATGAAACAGCTAAATCTTTAAGCGCCATCATTAATGACTCGCCTTCAACAAAGTTGAAGCTGACGTTGAAAATGCCGCAATAACGTTGCTGCATGTCACCATTAATATAAGTTTCTTCAATATGTTTGATGCCATTCCATAACTTGTCACGTAGACGAAGGATACGGGCGCTGTCTTCAATCATATCTTGCTTAGCAATCGCTGCTGCTTCGCCTAAGCCAACAAGTTGATGTGTCGCTAATGTACCACTGCGCATACCACGTTCATGTCCGCCACCATGCATTTGTGACTCTAAACGGATACGAGGCTTACGGCGCACATATAATGCACCTACGCCTTTTGGCCCATACATTTTATGGCCAGAAATTGAAATCAAATCAACTTTAATTGCTTGTACATCAATCGGTAATTTACCCGCACTTTGTGCCGCATCCATATGGAAGAAAATACCTTTTGAACGACATAACTCGCCAATGGCTTCGATGTCTTGAATCACACCAATTTCATTGTTTACGTGCATGATGCTCACTAAAATAGTGTCTTCACGCATGGCATCTTCAATCATTGACAATGCAATTAAACCGTTTGCGCTTGGTTCAAGGTAAGTCACCTCATAACCTTCGCGTTCAAGCTGACGACATACATCTAAGGTTGCTTTATGTTCTGTCTTGCTGGTGATGATGTGCTTGCCTTTCTTATGATAGAAATGCGCAATACCTTTAATGGCAAGGTTACTTGATTCAGTCGCACCAGATGTAAATACAATTTCACGGTGATCAGCGTTGATTAAATCTGCTACTTGGTTACGAGCAATATCAACTGCTTCTTCGGCTTGCCAACCATAACGATGAGAACGTGATGCAGGGTTACCAAACACACCGTCCATTGTCATAAATTGAACCATCTTGTCGGCAACGCGTTTGTCGACTGGGGTTGTTGCGGCATAGTCTAAATAGATAGGAAGCTTCATCATACACTCCGTACTGAGTAGCCCAAAGGAGGCTACTAACAACGTACATATAAATAGTTATCAATATATGAACAGGAAATTATAAACTAACTCTATGTTCATTCTGCATTTCATCTTGCTTTAGTGAGATAAATTGAACATCTCGTTTGTGCATCAAGCCAGCAAGTGTAATACCATCTAAGAAATCTGAAATTTGTTTACTTAAGTCTCCCCATAAAGAATGGGTTAGACAGCGGGTGCCACTTTGGCAATTCCCTTTTCCCTGACAACGAGTCGCATCGACAGACTCGTCAACAGCATGGACAACCATGCCGACAGAGATATCATTGGCTTCTTGGCCGAGGCGATAACCGCCACCAGGACCACGAACGCTTGATACAAGACCATGTTTACGAAGCTTGGCGAAAAGTTGCTCGAGATAGGAAAGCGATATTCCCTGTCTCTCAGAAATATCCGCTAAGGGAACTGGCCCGGTAGCTGAGTGAATTGCAACGTCCAGCATAGCTGTCACTGCGTAGCGACCTTTTGATGTCAGTTTCATAACGTTATTTGCTCCCATAAACCATAGAGCAATTTCACCATACCTGAGTATTTTAGTCAAGTATTTAACCAAGTAATTTACTCAAGTATTATCTCTCGTTCACATCTAACAATTTAGGTCTTAAAATTTGCTGGGCTATTTAACCTTTTTATAGTGCAAGATTCAATGCCAGTAAGCTATTAAAAGCCCGAATTTGTGATAAATCCGTCCTATTTTACAAAAATGCTGCAGTTGTTAAAATTTGCACAGCAGAAATAAAAAATCGACACCCACATAAGTGGGTATCGATTGAGTAAATTTCAAGTCTATCGATTATATAATCGGGTCAAACTTATCAATTTCTTGAGTACGTTTTTCCGCCGCTTCTTGTTCCGCTTCAGTAAAGTCGTCAACATTCAACTCTGGTAGCTTTTCAGTACAGACTTCGCCGCCCATGGTTTGCACTGCTTGACAAATTTCTTGTACTTTAGAGTCCATTAAATGCATATGATCAAGCATTTGCCCAATGGCACTTGCAACAGGATCTGGGTTGTCTGGCGACACAGCGTAAGCATCAAAGCCGTATTTTTTCGCCATGGCGCTTCTGCGCTCAGTTTGTTCTTTCGATTGCGCTGAAGGGCTTGATACCACACGTCCGGGAATACCCACTACAGTCGTGTCTTTAGCGACATCTTTAACTACCACTGAATTTGAGCCGACTCTGGCGCCATCATGCATAGTAATAGGCCCCAGAATTTGTGCCCCAGCGCCAATCACCACATTGTTTTGCAACGTAGGGTGTCGTTTACCCGCCTGCCATGTAGTACCACCTAAGGTAACGCCATGATATAGCGTGCAATCATCGCCAATTTCGGCTGTCTCACCAATGACAACGCCCATGCCATGATCGATAAAAAATCGACGGCCAATAGTGGCTCCGGGGTGGATTTCTACGCCTGTTAACCAACGCGAAAACGTCGACAAACATCGAGATAGCAAACGCCACTTAGCATTCCAAAGCTTATTACTGATGCGATGGATCCAAATCGCCTGCATGCCTGGGTAGTTCATTAATATTTCAAAACTACTGTTCGCCGCTGGGTCGCGGTGATATATAGATTCAATATCTTCTTTTAGTCGTGCTATCACGCCCATGCCACAATCCTTAATCGGTTAACTTTATGAATCTTTGTGCTCGTCTGATTTAGCGACTTTTTTATCGATTGAAGTCAATATACCGCGCAGGATATTCATCTCTGCAGTTTCAACTCGCGCACGGGCAAACAAACGTTTAAGTTTGGTCATGATCTGCCCTGGATGATTCTTAATAATGAAGTTAGTTTTTGTGAGTGTTGACTCAAGGTGTACATAAAAACGCTGTAAGTCTTCTGCTAACGGGTATTCTTCTTCAACCGTTGCTTTTTCATCTAAGGCAAGGTGAGCCATTCGGGTTTCATAACAAATGATTTGTACCGCTTGCGCCAAGTTCAATGAGCTATATTCTGGATTTGCTGGTATGGCTACATGATAATGACACTCTTGTAATTCCTCATTGCTTAACCCATGGTTCTCACGACCAAAGACAATCGCTACAGGCCCTTTTATCCCTTCAAGCGCAAGCTTTTCGCCGGCTTCTTTTGGCACCAGCATTGGCCAATCTAAAGTACGACTTCTGGCACTGGTCGCAATCACTAAGCTACAGTCTTTGATGGCATCCGTTAAAGAATCAACAATTGTGATATCTCGGATTAAATCAGCAGCACCTGCTGCAAGTGCAATAGATTGCCCATCTGGCTCAACTCTTGGTTCAGCCAAATATAAATTTGATAACCCCATGGTTTTCATGGCTCTTGCTGTAGAACCAATATTACCTGGATGTGATGTACCCACTAAAACAACGCGTATATTACTTAGCATGAAACTACTTTATTCTTTAAAAAAACTATTTTGGAATAGTAACACAAGCAGCAATTAATTCGTTATATGAAAATCTGCATTTGATATAACTGTCAAAAAGCGTATAATATGCCGCTGATTTATTCGTTCTTTAACATCCAGGGGATTGCTATGCATCCGATGCTGACTATTGCCACGCGCGCTGCACGCGCTGCGGGCCAAACTATTATGCGCGCCTACACTGAACTCGACAATGTTGAGATTGATTCAAAAGGTCTAAATGACTTTGTAACGAGTGTAGACAAGGAAGCTGAATCTACCATTACATACCAAATTCGTAAATCTTACCCAGATCATACGATTGTTGGCGAAGAAAACGGTGAAAACCGTGGCACCAATAAAGATTATGTGTGGATAGTTGATCCTTTGGATGGTACCAACAACTTCGTTCGTGGTATCCCTCATTTCGCAGTTTCTATCGCTGTTCAATACAAAGGCAAAATTGAAGTTGCCGTTGTTTACGATCCTGTACGCGAAGAACTGTTCTCTGCCGTTCGTGGTAAAGGCGCTAAAGTTAATGATTTCCGTCTACGTGTTACTAACGTTAAAACACTTGATGGCACCATTATTGGTACTGGTTTCCCGTTCAAAGCACGCCAACACACTGAATCTTACCTAAACATCTTAGGTGAAGTATTCCCTGTATGTGCAGACATTCGTCGCACCGGTTCAGCAGCACTTGATTTAGCCTATGTTGCCGCGGGTCGTTTTGACGGTTTCTTTGAAATCGGTCTTAAGCCTTGGGACATCGCAGCAGGCGACTTAATCTGTCGTGAAGCTGGCGGTACTGTAGCTGACTTTACCGGTAACCATAACTATATGACTTCAGGTAATATTGTTGCTGGTTCTCCTAAAGTGACTTCTGAATTAGTTAAAATTATGCGTCCTTTATTAAATGAAGGCTTAAAACGCTAATTTCAATTAATGTTAAAAGCCGCCTTTTATGGCTAATGCCGATCGGTTAAGAACACTTGAACGATCCTGCAGATGAATGATAATCCCTACCAGTATTCTGGTAGGGATTTTTTTATGTTTGCGCAAGAGCTTGAGTTAGTTCATGAGTCAGTAGAAGAAAGTGGAGATTATGCTTCTGTAATGGAGGCTATCGATTCACAGTGGATAGAACAATCATTACTTTCAGCCAACAAGGCAAGTATCCGTAATCGTCGTTTGCCTGCGCAGCAAGCCGTCTGGCTCGTGCTGTGGATGGGATTAATCCGTAATCAATCCATAAAAGAAGTCTGCA
>NZ_MPHK01000020.1 GCF_001957135.1 Shewanella sp. UCD-KL21
CGTTTAGAGATGGTGGCGATAGCAAAAGAGGCAGAGGTTGCACCCACTCGAATTAGTTTTACGGCAGCAATAAGTCTGATAGATACCCAATTGAGGTGGCAGGCTCTATCACCTGATGGAAAGTTGCCCGCTAAATTGAAGCAAATGCGTGCCGATATAAAACACTTTATCTTGCCTGATAAAAGAAAGCACCGAACGTATCCACGTTCAGTGCTTTATATACCTAGCCGCTATCCACTTAGGTTTAAACAGTAATGCTTATCCGAACGGCATTAACTCATTGAGTGGCTTTTTTGTTTTTATGGTGCCGGCACCAAGAGTCGAACTCGGGACCTACTGATTACAAGTCAGTTGCTCTACCAACTGAGCTATGCCGGCTTATCTTGCTTAATAGTTAACACTATTAATATAAATATGGTGCCCGAACCCGGAATCGAACCAGGGACACGAGGATTTTCAATCCTCTGCTCTACCGACTGAGCTATTCGGGCGACTAACTATCGTTAGCTTGAAACTTACAAGAAAAAACCACTCASTGAGTGGTTTCTCTGTATATGGTGCCGGCACCAAGAGTCGAACTCGGGACCTACTGATTACAAGTCAGTTGCTCTACCAACTGAGCTATGCCGGCTTATCTTTCTTAACAGTGATAACACTATTAAATTAAATATGGTGCCCGAACCCGGAATCGAACCAGGGACACGAGGATTTTCAATCCTCTGCTCTACCGACTGAGCTATTCGGGCAACTAACTAAGCGTTAGTTTACTACTTCAAACTGGGTGCTAACTTAGTAGTTAGAGCCTGTGTCGTTTGGAGTGCGCACATAGTATAGCGATGGTTTTAATCCTGCAAGTGCTTTTTTAAATGATTTTAATCGTTCGGCTAGTAAATGGCCAAACTGAGCGATTTTTTGCCTTTAATCGGTTTTTAATTCTATTAATTCAGTTTAACTCCAGTTTATTGGCTGAAAATACGGCTATTAAAGCCCAATTACGGTGATTTTTAGCAGCTTTAATCGATTTCTCAAATTGAACGCTTACTTGAATACGACTGGCTGGGTTTAGTCAGGACTCAATTAGCCTAATGGTTCTATTTTATCGAATGGTTTTGGCTATTTTTAGCGGTATTCTTTTTGTTTTTTGTCGATATAATCGTTTGCATAGATTTTGACAAGGACAGATTGATGTTAGCAAATACAAAAAATGGCTATGGTTTAGTGAGTATTAGTCTCCATTGGTTAAGTGCATTAACCGTTATTGGGTTATTCGGCTTAGGTTTTTGGATGGTTGACCTGACTTATTACAGTAGTTGGTATAAAACCGCGCCGGATATTCACAAAAGTGTTGGCATTTTATTGTTACTGGCAACGCTAGTGCGATTAGTGTGGCGCTTAGGCTCTACGAAACCTCATGCAAAAAATAATCACAAGGCTTGGGAGCAAACGGCGGCTAAGTGGGCTCATGGAATGCTTTATCTATTAATGTTGGCCATTATGGCGACAGGCTTTTTAATTTCAACAGCTGATGGCCGCGGAATTTGGGTATTTGATTGGTTTGAAGTGCCGTCACTGGGCAGCTTTATTAACAACCAAGCAGATATTGCTGGCCTGGTTCATCAATATGCAGCCTATACATTAATAGCCTTAGTCATTATTCATGCAGCAGGCGCGATAAAACACCAATTGATTGATAAGGATGGCACGTTATCAAGAATGCTAAAACCTGCCCCAAAATAGTTTTAACACCTACAGCACTTGAATCGAGCCTGTAACTCGACGAGCTGTGATCACTCATTATTAGCTAGCACCACTTATTAGTACTCGAATACATCAATAATATTGAATTTATAATAAAGGGAATGACCAATGAAAAAGCAACTTTTAGCCACAGTATTATCTAGCGTTATCGGCGCTGCAATGTTACTACCATCAGTCGCTAATGCGGCCGATTATAAGATAGATACTCAAGGTGCCCACGCATCAATTCAATTTAAAGTAAATCATTTAGGCTATAGCTTTGTAGCGGGTCGTTTTAATGATTTCAGTGGTGACTTTAGTTACGATGCGGCAAAAATTGCTGACACTAATTTGAATGTCACCATCAACACCAGCAGTGTTGACTCAAACCATGCTGAGCGTGATAAGCATTTACGCAGTGCTGACTTTTTAAATACTGGTGCGTTCTCTCAGGCGCAGTACACCTCGACCAGTGTTGAAGACCAAGGCAATGGCAAGATATTGGTTAACGGTAATTTGACCTTAAACGGGGTGACTAAGCCTGTGGCTATTACCGCTGAATTTGTTGGTGAAGGCCAAGATCCTTGGGGTGGTTACCGTGCTGGCTTTATTGGTACCACAGAATTTGCCATGAAAGACTTCGGTTTTAAAATGGATTTAGGCCCAGCGTCTGCCAATGTTAGCCTAGATTTGGTTATTGAAGGGATTAAGCAATAACGTCTATTGAACAGGTTTACTAAAAACAACAAAGCCGTCAATGATATTAGTCATTGGCGGCTTTTTATGATGATTATTGTGCAGCTTTTAGAATAATACTGCCAAAAACATCAGCGTGTTTATAGCCGCGATTCATGTCGCCATTTAACGGCTTTATCGGGTGGGAGCCAATAAAGTTCTCTCTTTGTTTGGAGCCATCATTATCACAATAGGCCAGCATAAAACCCATTTGTTTATTGGCTTGTAAGCTAACGGCCGAAACCTGCTGCTTATCAAAAGCGCTTAAGCTGTCATTGTAACTGTCAGGGAATACCGTTATCGCCATTTCCCAATAGATTTTTTGAGGGTTAACAGGGTCTCTCGACCATGCTGTGGTGATATGATCATTAAAGGTAGCGGCCTTTTTTTGCGTGGTAAAATCAGCTACTTGTTTATCTAATGCCACATGATAGGCAAAAGCATTATGGCTATATTGATGCTCGCCACCTGAGCCATCTTCATCAATAAACACCTCTACGGTGTCATCATCCCAATACAGCACGGTGGGATCAGCGGTTTGATCAAATAGCACATCATCAATCACTTCAGTCAGAAGATAGAGCTTATTTTCACGCCAAAGCAGTTTATATTTGCCACTAAAATCATCGGCTGTTATTGCATCGCCGATGATCATTTGATCAATAGGTTGCCACTTAGCTTGCTGCCAATCAGATTCATCTGCAATGCCATCAAGGGTAATGGCTTTATTAGCGTAGTTAACTTCAATAGGAGCATGAATATATTCAGCAGATGTTTTGTTTGTGCTTGAAGCCGTATCAGCATTCGCCATTGAAGCAATTGCGGTGCAATTTAATGCCAACAGGCAGGGCAGTATTAGGCCTTTAAGTGAGGCGTTGGCCTTATGTTTATGGCTCGCTTTATTAGTTGGTTTTTCAGTGCAGTCCATTGTCCAGTAAACTCCTAAAGTTTAAGTCTTAAAGTCAGTATTTTATAGAATCATTTATTATTGGGCATATTCACACGCTTTGACATTAGTCGAAAGCGTTATCTTAATCAGTAGCCCTAGGATGCTGATTTTTCAACTTGCGTTATTCAGCCAGCAACACGCTGATGCTATAGCTTGTATTAGTGTTAGGGCTTGTATCTGTACTGAAGCTTGTATTAGTGCTGATAGCTAAAATATGCTCACCTGCCGCGTTAGCCGGTAAGCTTTTACCGTTAACTAAAACCTGCTGGGATCTAACGTCTGCTCGCCTTTTTATTGATACATCCACAGTTGCGCCGCGAAAACGTCTGCTTACCTTTAGGCTAGGCCAGTGCTTTGGTAGTTGCGGTTTAATTTTTAAGCCGTCGCTGCAGCCTTTTAGGCCACAAAGTTGTTCGATGATAATGCGGTAAATCCAAGCGACGGTGCCAGTATTAAATAACTGGCTCGATTTACCCGCATCGTCAGGATATTGAAAATAAGCCCCGCGGTAATAGTTGGGAATAAACACGGGTAATTGACCACGGGTGAGCTCATTTTGCACATCTTCAGCAGTTATCATGGTTTGTAATAGTTCAAATGCTTGCTCTGTTTCGCCTTGTTCAAATAGGGCGTATATATAAAATGCCCCAGCATGATTATAAACAGAGCCATTTTCAGCGGTGCCAGGAAACTTTTGGGTTAGTCTGCCCACTTGCTCATCCATTTGGGTATAAGCGGGAGCTAGCATCATCATCCCAAAAGGTGTTTGTAATTGCTGCTTGATTTGCGGCTGCATCAGTGACCAGCGCTGATCATTAACCGCGCCAGACAACATAGCAAAGCTCTGCGGGTTAAGATAAATGCGGCCTTGTTGATTATCGCTTACGCCAAAACAGTGACCAGCATCGGTAATACCGCGGGCAAACCATTCACCATCCCAGCAATGCTCAATGACAGCATCATTCAATTGCGTTGCAAGTTGGCTAAATTTTGACGCCTTATTGTCGCAGGCCATTTGCTGACAAACTTTTGCCCACAGTGTCATGCTGTAAGCACTTGCTAACGTCAACCAGCTTGAAATACCTAAGCCTTTATAGCCCACCATATTCATAGGATCGCACCAATCGCCTTGGTTGATAAAGTTAAGGCCGCGGTTATCACGTTGAGAGAACAAGAACTCCAGCGCTAAATTGACGTGCTCCATCACCGAAAGCTTATCTTCACTGTTGGCAAAACCAATGGTTTGATTTAAGAAATCAAAGTCAGCGGTTTCATTTAAATATGCCTCAATACAAATCACTAGCCAGACACAATGATCCGTGTGCGGGATTACATTGATGTATTTAAGCTCAGATTCTGGGTGCAATAAAATGCCATCCGGCATTTCACCATTGCGATGTTGCTGGGCGAGGGCGACTTCAAAGGCGGCTTTGGCCTTGCTAGGGTTGATGTAAATCATTCCCATAGCATCTTGAAGGTAGTTTCTGGTTTGTGGATCAGTGCTTAATCGATTGACATCGCCATGGTAAAACACCTGTCTTGGTAGCCAATGGTTGATGAAGTTATCAAGCTTAGGGGTGGATGATGAAAGGCTTAAACAGCCAGTTTCTCTATTAAGATACGCTTCGTATTCATCTTGGGCTTGAGTAAATTGCGCTGTTGAACTCAAATAACGCTGTTTTAACTTACTCGCTTGGTGAGCATCTTTTACCGGCGCAAAAACAAACTTTAATGCCACTGCTGGCTTGGCGTTATTGCTAGCGTCATCATAAGCGGCAAGCTTACGATTAAATTGCATTATCGCTGCAGGAGTTTGGTAATGAGCGGGCATGTTTTCTAGGCGGTTATTACTGATGGCCGTTGGGTTATGTAAACCGCCTTCGCCTTCAAAAACACTTTGACGGGTTTCGTAACTATCAGGAGTTGTATCAGTTAGAAATACCGTGGTGTCTTTAAAGTCTTGTTGAACAAAGTATTGATCGACTTTTTGATAGGGGCTGATTGAGTGACATAAAATTGCATTAAGTGAACTATCAAATTTTGCTGATTGATTCATCCACGACATATAGCCCACAGGAAAGTAGCTATAAACGCTGATATCTCGCGCCGTTTGACTTAGGTTATCAATGGATAACTGCCATAGCTCTGCGGTATCTTCAGTGGCTAAGGTTAAGCTTAGTTTGCAGTGTAGGTTGAGGTGCTTAACTTGCCAACTGACTTGATGCTGGCTAACGATAAACTCAAATGATGCCAATGATTGCCTTACTGGCTCATAGGGCAATGAGAATAGCTCGTTAGTTTGGTTATCTTTTATATAAAAAAATCGCCCAGGATGATGGCTAAAGTAGGCATGTTCTGGCTGCATAAAGGTTTTGGCTTCTAATGCAGGCCCATGGGCATATTTAGCAGGTTCTGGCTGCATAAATTGCGCAGTCGCAAAACCCCGACAATTCATTTGAATCATCATGTTTTTATTCCATAAAAAACCACAGGCTTTTGGCATAGTGGTTGGACTATGCAAGCTGACGTTGCCATTTTTTTGATGGTAAGTAATCACTATTTAAATTCCTCAATTACTCGCTTGCAGGCTCTGATTTATCAATAGGTTGATAAAGCGACTGGTTAATCTGGCGCATTTTTTGTTCATCTAAGCTGTAGTGTTTAACAACCCAAACCGCTAATAAGGCAAAGCCTGCAGGGATGATGGTATTGAGCAGTAAAATCCCCATTAACGAGTCGGGTGATTGCTGCTGATTTGCCACATAACCCATAGATGACAGCATCCAACCGATCATCGCGCCTGCAAAAGCGCCGCCTAATTTTTGCGAAAAGGCAGCTGCTGAAAAAATCATCGCGGTGGCGCGGCGGCCATTTTTATATTGTGAGTAATCAGCTGTATCGGCATACATAGAAAATACCAACGGCGATTTAGGCCCTAAGCAAAATCCAATTAAGGCCTGCATAACAAACATCAAGGTAAGGTTGTGAGCTGGAATAAAGTAAAAGCCAGCCGAAAGTATGGCAACAATGGTCATTAAACCAATAAGCAGTGGGCGTTTATCAAAGTATTTGGTTAATAGAGGCGTAGAGGCGGCGCCTAGGGCAAGTGAGATCATATAAACCGCGGTAAAGGTGCCAATGAGGTCTTCTCGGTTTACATAGTATTTAAAGTAAAAGGTGCCGGTACTGGCGCGTAAAGTAATGGTAAACATGATGATTAATGCTAAAGAGAATAAAATCAGCCATGGCTTGTTATTGGTTAAATCGATGATGTCTTGTTTGATTGAGGTTTGTTGATTCGCTGGTGGCGCTATGCGCTCTTTAGTTGCAAAAAAAGTAAGGCAAAACAGCACCGCTGAAATAACTCCATAACAGGTCATGGTCAGTTGCCAGCCTAATGCCTCATTCCCCGCGCCAAGATAAGTAACTAATTCTGGCGTCAAATAAGCAACTAAAGTTCCGCCAGAAAAAGCACCGATAAATCTAAAACTGGTTAATGTGGTTCTTTCCTGACTATTACTGGTGACAACCCCAAGTAATGCGCCATAAGGGACATTAATAAAGGTATACGCCAGCATCATAAAAATGTAAGTGCCATAAGCCCAAATCAACTTACCATCATCACCTAAATCGGGCACTGTGAAGGTGAGTACACCAGCTGCAGCAATGGGAATAATGCCTAATATTAGATAAGGGCGAAATTTACCAAAGCGGCTGTTAGTTCTATCTGCGAGGGCGCCCATTAAGGGGTCAGATATCGCATCGATTATGCGAGTCACTAACATCATGGTGCCAACCGCGGCAGCAGAAATACCAAATACATCGGTGTAGAAAATAAATAAAAATACATCAAAAACACGCCAATAAAAGTTAGATGCCACATCCCCAAGGGCGTAACCGACTTTTTCTTTTAAGGATAACTTATCGTGTTTGACTGATGTGTCTTTTGCGCTGGTTGCTGATTGTTCCATAATCGTATTTATACCTTGATTGTAGCAATCTAACTTGAAGGTATTACTTACAACGAACCCATTTATTGCCTTTAATTACATCATCTTCGCAGGGTTGATACCTAGTAAAGTGTAAGGCTTTAACATTTAGCACGCCTAAGCCACACCTTGGTGTAAGCGCTTACATTGTGGTTTTAATGTAAATTATTAATCATTTTTTGACCAGTATTAATTTAAATAAACTGAATATGATTTTAAAAAGTGAAGGGCAGAAGCGATTTATTTATGTGGGGTAAAGAGGGGAAGGCATTCAGCCCTTTACTATCAAAGGGCTGATTCATCGTTAGTAAACTATTTAAGCATCTCGTTTACTCGTATAACCTGAGCGCGGTAACCGGTTGCGAACATATCGTGACTGTTGATATTAATGCGCACAGCAGGCTTGGTTTCACCATAACGATGTTCAACTAAAATAGATTTAACTTTACCTGTAGTGTCATCCATTTTTAAGTTGCCGTAACCGCCACCTAAACCAAATAAACCAGCAGAGGCAAAGTAGCTCATCATGCTGTCTTTATCTTGCTGATATTTAACGATAGACGTTACTGGTGAGTAGCCTTGATAACCCAATTCGTCTTTACCATATTGCCATATTTGGCTAACGGTTTTATTGGCCTCATCAATTTTGTATTCAACCGAGCGGGAGTATTTTTCATTGGCGAACATTGGCTGACCAAGGTGTCTGCCATCACCATTATCAAACACGCTTAAAGTGCCTTTTTGCGGGATAAGATAAGCGGTATGTGACGTGTATGAAAAGTCAAAATCACTGCCACGGCAACGACCTTTTTCGTTACAGTTAATTTTATTACCTGCAGCATCTACTGGCGTGAGTAATTTATCTTGGAATTGTTCACTCCAGCCTTTTTCAGGGCCTAAAATCCATTTAACTTGTTTATCGCGACCGATTTTAATAACTGCAGATTGATGACGAGAGCTAATAATGATGCTGTCATCTTTAGGGTCATAATCAATAGAGTTTACATGGACCCAATTACGGCCGGTTTCGACACCATGAATATCGCCATAAGGAGCATTTTTTAAATCTTCTAAGGTGGTTTGATGGCCAGCTTGATCAATATTCATATTCAAACAAACTGCGCCAGCATCAAGGGATAATAGCGCTGCATCACGCATAGGATCTAAAATACTATTAAGATCCCAGTAATCAACTAACTTACCTGTGTTATCAACCTCGATGATTTGATCGCGAATGGTGTTGACTAGCATGCCATCAGCGCGGCGATAATCTTTGGCGGCGGCGCGAATAAAGATATTACCATTGGCGGCTTCAATGCCTTCGTGTGAGGCATCGATAAAGTTTCCGGGTAGGCTATGTTCAGAAATCATTCTTCCCATTAATGACATTTTTTTCCAGCCTTGACCTTGCACCCATACCATGTTGCCATCTTTAGTGACATTCATGCCCATGGCGTAACCTGCAGTATCAAGGGAAGTTGAATTATGGGTGGTATAAGGGTTTAGGTACCAGCGAATATCACCTGCGGTATCGATAATGAAAAATCCCGGTTTACCATCCCAAGAAAACGCCCCAGGAGCCTCAAGGTTGTTATGGGCTAGTTGGCCGGTTTTTCCATCAGGATTTGTCCAGTTAACAAAATAAAGGCGGTCTTTAAAGTCGGCATCAACGTGTTCAACTTCTACAATGGGTGCTTTCGCCCACTGGCTTTCTGAAAAGCCCATATCAATGTCTGGGGTTAGCATTTGATAGTCATGGCTCCGCTGCTTGCCGTTTTCTGTCCATTTAACAGTAAATGAATTCATAAATGCTGGGTATAAACCAAAGATTGGCACGCCACCTTCATCCATCACTCGCATATCATCTACTTGATAATTAATGCTAACGCCTGTTTCATCTTTAGCGTGAATGGTCACATCCACATCCGAGATAGTATGTCCGTTTAAGGTGACTAAAGCGGTAAGTGGGGCATTCTCATATGGGTTGTGAATAATATAACCTAATGGCGCATCTGCCACGGGTACGGGCTTCATCCCAGCAGGGGCGGCGGTAACATTAATGGCACAACACAGTATGGATAATGCAAATGTTGAGTAAAGAATAGGTTTAAGCATTGGTATACTCCTTTAACAATTTATGAGCGCAGTATACGTTGAGGCACTTGATAATAATGCTGTGTAACTAACAGAAAGTGTTATAAATTTTAATTTTGGTTAATAGCTCACGAAATATGATTATTAACTAAAATTATGGAACTTTTGTGAAAAGGCTGTGTGGTAACAACTGCTTAAAGCTAACATGAAAGCTGATTACAATTGTGTCAAAATGATGGGTGATTAGTGGTAATAAAAAAGCCTACTTTATATCAACTCGCCGTTAGCGGTTTTTAAAGTAGGCTCTTAAGTTAGTGAGACTCGCTAGGGGTTAGCGATTTAGTTACTCGTCTTCACTTGGCGGCACGTAGCCTTCAACTTCAACATCTTTGCCTTCAAATAAAAAGCTAACCATATTCTCTTCAAGTAGTTTACGGTCATCAACATTCATCATGTTAAGTTTGTTTTCATTGATTAGCATGGTTTGTTTTTTCTGCCAAAGTGCCCACGCTTCTTTACTGATTGAATCAAAGATACGCTTGCCTAGATCGCCAGGGTAAAGTTGAAAATCTAAACCTGGAGCTTCTTTCTTTAAATATACGCAATTAACATTACGAGCCATGATTATTCCTTAAAGGGATTCCTTGACGGGATCTACTGCTAAAAGAGCGGCTAAGTTAGATAAAATCCGCTCAGTTGCTGCGGCTAATCCAACTTTCGCGGGATGATGTATGTTATACCAGAGTGTCTGATTTTGTTCCATTACACTTGAGTCAATTTGAGGCGATTGTTGATTTTCACCGATATTCACTAAGATAGGCTGAATATCTAAATGAAAATGACTAAAGGTATGTCTAAAGCCAGCAAGCCATTGTAAGTCTTGATTATTACTTTCTTTTGCTGCGCCATATTCATTACTGCTGCGGTTAAATCCATTAGCACTGATATGCTCAAGGAGCGCCGCTTCAGTATCAAATTGAGGGAAGCACCATAAGCCGCCCCAAATGCCTGCTGGTGGCCTTTTATTAAGAATGACTTCACCATCTTTATGCAGTACTAGCATCCATGCAGATTTTGCTGGAATGGTTTTTTTAGGCTTTTTACCGGGGAATTCTGTCTGTCGGCCAGCAAGCTGCGCTTTACAATCAATTGCAACAGGGCATTGAGCGCAATTAGGCTTACTGCGAGTACAGACCCCAGAGCCAATATCCATCATGGCTTGGTTAAATTTAACCACATCTTTTTGCGGGGTTAATTGGTCAGTTAATTGCCACAATTGCTGTTCAACTGCTTTTTGCCCCGGCCAACCTTCAATTGCGCCGTGACGGGCAAGTACCCGTTTAACATTGCCATCTAAAATAGAATGATGCTGACCTAGTGACAATGACAAAATAGCCCCAGCAGTGGAGCGGCCAATACCCGGTAAGGCAATGACCTCATCTAAGGATTCAGGAAACTTAGCTTCATGTTGCTCACAAACTGTTTTAGCGGCTTTATGCAGGTTACGGGCGCGGGCGTAATAGCCTAACCCCGTCCAATGATGCAGAACATCATCCTCGCTGGCATTGGCAAGGGCTTTAATGTCGGGAAAGCTGTGCATGAATTTTTCATAGTAGGGGATAACAGTGGCAACTTGGGTTTGTTGCAACATGATCTCTGAAATCCACACTCTATATGGGGTTTTATTGATTTGCCACGGTAAGGTCTTGCGTCCGTGTAAATCGTACCAAGCGGTGATCCGCTCAGAAAAGGCGTTAACTTTTTTCATCAGCGCAGTGTATATGGAGAATATTCTATAAACAAGGGAGCCTGTTAACTGATAAATACTTTAGTCATGGTGATTTTAAGATATACTTAGCCACTATTATTGGAACAAAGATGAAACTTTGAATAGTCGGCAATTTAAACGCTATTCAAATGATGAGGCATACATGAGCGACGTTACCACCGCTGAATTTAACGAAGATGGCAAATATATTCGTAAAATCAGAAGTTTTGTATTAAGAGAAGGCCGTTTAACCAAAGGCCAAGCAAACGCAATTGAAGCACATTGGCCTGCAATGGGTTTAGATTACACACCAGAAGCGATTAATTTAGCTGAAGTGTTTAAGCGTGACGCTGATACCGTATTAGAAATTGGTTTTGGTATGGGTGCATCTTTAGTTGAAATGGCTAAAGCGGCTCCTGAGTTAAACTACATTGGTATCGAAGTACATAAACCAGGTGTTGGCGCATGTTTAGTTGATGCCGGTGAAGCTGAAATTACTAATTTACGTGTTTATCATCATGACGCGATGGAAGTGCTTGAAAACAGCATTGCTGATGGATCACTCGCCCGAGTACAATTATTTTTCCCAGATCCTTGGCACAAAAAACGTCATCACAAGCGCCGTATTGTGCAAGCTGAATTTGCGCAATTAATTCGTCGTAAGCTTAAGATTGGCGGTGTTTTCCATATGGCAACAGATTGGGAAAACTACAGCGAGCATATGTTAGAAGTGATGTCTGCGGCTGAAGGTTATAAAAACCAATCAGCAACCAACACTGTAGTTGAACGTCCAGATCATCGCCCGCTAACTAAGTTTGAAGCCCGCGGCCATCGTTTAGGCCATGGCGTTTGGGACATAATGTTCGAACGTATTGCATAATTAAAATAAAATATTGTTAAAATAAACTATTTAATCAACTAACTAGGAAATAACCATGGCTAAGACCCGAACTCGCCGTTTACGTAAGAAACTACGCGTTGATGAATTCCAAGAATTTGGTTTTGATATCAACTGGACTTTTGAAGAGTCAATTTCTGAAGAAGATATTGATAAAGCTGTTGATGAGTTCATTGAACAAGTAATTGAACCTCGTAAACTAGGTTTCCATGGCGGCGGTCATAAGATGTGGGAAGGCATTATTGCAACACAAGAGATCGGTAAATGTACCGAAGAAGATGTTGCTGCAGTTAAAGCCTTCTGGGAAGCGAAAAAAGTGCCACAACTTGAAGTTAGTGCACTGTACGACATCTGGTGGGGCTAATATAGCTAATGCCTGAGCAATTATTGCTTGATGAAGTGGTCGACAAAGTTCGGCCACTTATTGGTTTAGGGAAAGTCGCAGATTATATTCCTGCATTGGCTGACGTTGATCCAAACAAAATAGCAATAGCAGTCACCGGCGCAGATGGGCAAACCATTGGCGCTGGCGATTATCTTGAGCCGTTTTCAATTCAATCTATCTCCAAGGTATTCAGCCTTACTTTAGCTCTTAGTTTATATTCAGAAGATGAACTTTGGAGCAGGGTAGGTAAAGAGCCTTCAGGTCAGTCGTTTAACTCACTGGTTCAAGTTGAGCTTGAACGAGGCATTCCAAGAAATCCTTTTATTAATGCTGGCGCTTTAGTTATCGCAGATTTAATTCAAGCGCGTTTGGGGGCTCCCAAGCACCATATGCTAGAAGTGGTTAGAAACCTGAGCGAAAACCCTCACGTACTTTTTGATAAACTGGTGGCTAATTCAGAATTTCAGTTTAGCGCCCGCAATGCATCCATTGCCTACTTGATGAAGTCATTTGGTAATTTTAACGGCGATGTTGATACGGTATTAAAGAGCTATTTTCATTACTGCTCATTAAAAATGAATTGCGCTGACTTATCAAAAGCGATGTTTTATCTCGCCAATCGCGGTAAAAGCCTAGCAGGGGATCAAATTGTTACCCCAGTACAAACCAGACAGCTAAATGCACTGCTTGCTACCTCAGGTTTATATGATGGCGCAGGTGAGTTTGCTTATCGGGTTGGTATGCCAGGTAAAAGTGGTGTTGGCGGCGGTATTATTGCGGTGATCCCCGGGGACATGTCTATTTGCGTATGGTCGCCTGAACTTGATCAAAATGGTAACTCACTGGCTGGCACTCGCATGCTTGAGCATTTATCACAATCTTTAGGTCGCTCAATTTTTTAAACTCGCTTATGTTGCTGAGCGAGTTTTTTATGCCCATTTTCAACTGCTAAGCTTGAAATCATCCATTGTCTTTTAAGTATTCTCATTCACGAGTTTGAAAATCTTCTATCCTTAAATCTAGCCATATAATAGCGATGATGAAAATTACCAACATTTGGCTTATTTCACACATAGTTAATATAAATCCAAATATAAAAGCTAAACCTATTAGTTATTATCTGCTTTAAGTTGTTGATAAAAATCTTATTTATGTTTTTGGCACAGCCTATGCAATAACTTGGTATCAGTCTAATTAACATTGAAACTAGATATCAAAACGTAGCCAGTAGCTTAGTAAGCAGTTTAGCCGCTCGCGCCATTGATTATCTACATAACGATTAACAGCAAGGATAGAGCTAATGAATACCCAAGGTTTATTTAAAACTATTGCACTAACTGGTTTGATTTTTACTGCAGGGGCCATGTCGCCAGCGATGGCCAAAATGTCCATTGAAGATAATCAATGCAACGTGACCTTAAACTATGATGTTACCGTTGAGCCACAAAAATTATCCTTTAGCGAAAAAGGCGCTGAGGTTTACCGAGTTGAACTTGGTAAGTTATATATTGATGGCAATCAAGTTGAACTAAATGATAAACAAGCTGCTTTGTTAGCTGATTATTCTGAGCAAGTATCTAAACAGATCCCAGAGGTAATCGATTTAGTTGATGACGCTGTTATTTTAGCTACAGATGCAGTGAGCATGGCATTAACCCCTATTTTTGGAGATGCGACCGCGGCTAAATTAGATGAGCTATTAGCTGGAATTCAAAGCCGTGTTGACCAAGCAGCATATCAACAAGGGGATAAGTTTTATCTTGGCGCGACAGAGTCTTCGTTAGAAGAAGCATTTAATGAAGAGTTTGAACAAGAAATGGAGCAAATGATTAAAAACTCCATGGGCAGTTTCATGATGGCGCTAGGGGCTGAAATGATGTCTTCAGAAGGTGGCAGTTTTGATGAGAAAATGACTGCCTTTTCAAGCAAAATGGAAAGAATAGGTGAAGATGTTGAATTGCAGATCTCTGAACAATCAGAGGCCATAGAAGCTAAAGCCAAAAAAGTCTGTGCCAACTTTGAGCAGTTAATGGCGCTTGAAAGTGAATTACGTCAATCCATTCCACAGCTATCTTCTTATGAGTTAGCGACATTATCAGATACTGAGTAGCGGTAACCTTGTAAGTTCTAGCATTGTCAAAATGCACCTGACCTTCCCCTGTACCTTGTGCAGGGGCTTTTTCGTTAAACCATTCCCGCTTAAATTATCAATCAAAAACTTCACGCTCCAATTACGTGCTAGTTAACTATCTGTCATTTGTGCTGCTTTGTAGCGAAATGTGCTATCGAGCAAGCCGATTTTTAGTCTAACAACCATCGTTTAAGTTGAGAAAATGTCATTAATATTACAGTTCATCGTAGATTTGTTCTGATAAAAAAATTGTATATTATAAATATAGAGCCATTTATACAATTTTTGGTATACTCCTAAAATTATAAAACTGTATGGCGTTAACCAATTAACTTGTTGTTTTAGTTTTGGTTGGCTATTCAGGATAATGGACTATCGAAATTTAATTTCTTTTTGGGTGAGTGGCGCATTGTTCAAAGCACCATATAAAGCTGGTGGAGTTTATGCAGCATTGTCTGTAATAAGCGACATTACTTGGAACTCAAAAAATATTTTTAATGTCGTAAACAGCTTAAGGCGACTCCAATGTTAGAACTATTAGAACCTATTGCTATTTTTACTCATGTTGCTAGAGCCGGGAGCTTCAGTGCCGCTGCCAGAAGGTTGAGTATCTCTAAGTCCAAAGTAAGTACTCAGGTTGCTGATCTTGAACATAAACTTGGGGTTCAACTAATCCAACGTACTACACGTAGTTTAAGTTTAACTGAAGCGGGTAACTTGCTTTACATACAAGGTGAAGAGTTACTACGTGATGCTGAGCAGGCCGTTGCTAGTGTGCATAACCTAAATGATGCTACCCGCGGTGTACTTAAAGTCGGTATTTCTCAGTCTTTTGGTACCATGCATATTATTCCTGCATTACCTGAGTTTATGGCACGACATCCAGAGCTTGAGCTACAAGTTAGCCTACTTGATCATAAAGTTGATGTGGTTAGTGAAGGTTTAGATTTACTATTGACTATGTCTGAGCAGCTACCATTAGGTATGGTTGCGAGACCATTAATGAAGTGTCAGTTCTTATTAGCGGCATCGCCAGAATATATTGCCCAACATGGCAATATTTCTCGACCTGAACAACTTGTTGACCATAACTGTCTTGTCTACCAAGGTGAGTGGCATGAGCACAGCATGTGGCAGTTTAAGAAAGCTGACGATTACTGTGAAATTGGTGTTTCTGGTAACTTCCGGGTTGATAATGCCCCGGCATTAAAATCGGCGGCCGTTAGCGGTTTAGGTATTGCCTACTTAGCAAGTTATTTACTTGAAGATGAAATCGAACAAGGTACATTAGTACCGCTATTACCAGATTGGCAATTGACCAACAACTTACCACTACAGGCTGTTTACCCAAGACGTAAGCACCTTGCGCCTAAAGTAAGTGCATTTATTGAATTTATTAAAGGCCATATTGGTACTACACCTTATTGGGATGGTAAGTTCGATCATTTATACAAATTACGTAAATAGCCTTTCAATGAGGTTTCCAGATCAGTAACTAAAACTGGAAACATTGTTCGAATTTAAAAACAAAGCTGCAATTTAAATTGCGGCTTTTTTGTTTGTTGAATTAAAACAACAGTTTAATTGTCTCGCGGTTAAAAAATGCTCAGATCATTTCTGTGTGGCGTTGTTAATGGATTGCAAAAAGCTGCTTGAACTCTGTTCTTAAATCAATACAATAGATTTCAGTTGATTCGGAATGATTTGAGTCACGCATCTTGTTGAGAAATGACCCCTTTTCAGCTTTTTGTGCAAATCAGCAACTTCGCAAGTTTTGAATCACTGCTGGCAGAGGTTTTAAAATCAGAACAATGCCGGCTTTGAAACCATCATCCTAGTTTTAATTGGTTTACCCCAGACATTGTGCTGGGGTTATTTTTTTCTGGCCTATAATATCCGCTTAATTTGTCTGCTGTCGCGCCTTTGTGCTTTTCTTCTATTTTTAGCTGCTAATTGAATATATTTGTCGATTACAGCATTTGTTATTGCCTTTGCTATTTATAGACAGTCACTTATTATTTAGGCATTAGTACTAGCCAAAAAGAAGGCCACTAAAAAGTGGCCTTAGATAACTTAATCGTTGGATTGATTAACCGCGATTTGAGTCTGCCGATTGGCTTAATAGCTCAGGTTTATTGGTTTGATTAATCCAATTGTCAACTTCAGCTTCTAATACATCTAATGGTACAGGACCATTTTGCAGTACTAGGGTATGGAACTGACGAATATCAAACTTGTCACCTAATTTCAGCTTGGCGTTTTCACGTAGTTCTAACACTTTAATCATACCGACTTTATAGGCAGTAGCTTGGCCTGGCATCACCACGTGGCGTTCTACCATTTTAATGGCATCAGACTTAGCATTTGGGGTGTTGTCTACGTAGTATTGGATACCTTGCTCACGAGTCCATTTTTGAGTGTGGATCCCTGTGTCTACTACCAGACGACAAGCACGCCATAGCTCCATCGCTAAGCGGCCAAAGTCAGAGTAGGGATCAGCATACAAGCCCATTTCTTTAGGGAAGTATTCAGTATAAAGACCCCAGCCTTCAATATAAGCAGTGTAGCCACCGTATTTTCTAAATTTAGGAATACCTTCTAGCTCTTGAGCAATGGCAATTTGCATGTGATGCCCTGGGATCCCCTCATGATAAGCCAAGGCTTCCATTTGGTAAGTGGGCATTGCTTTCATGTCATACAAGTTGGCGTAATAAGTACCAGGGCGTGAACCATCGGGCGCGGGTTGATCATAGAATGCTTTACCAGCAGATTTCTCGCGAAAGGCTTCAACAGGTTTAACGATTAATCCAGCTTTAGGTTTAATGTTAAACACTTCACCTAAGCGTGACTCCATATTATCAATCAGATCTTTAGCTTCGGTAATGTAGCGAGTTTTACCTTCATCCGTGTTGGGGTAATAAAATTGCTCATCATCACGCATGAAAGCCATAAATTCAGCTAAGTTGCCTTCATAGTTTACTTTTTTCATGATAGCGCGCATTTCATTATGAATGCGTTCAACTTCTGCTAAACCTAACTGATGAATTGTTTCAGAGCTCATATCAGTCGTCGTAATACGATTTAGACGAGTAGTATAAAAATCTTCGCCTAAAGGTAACTTCCACACCCCATCACGGCTATCAGCTTTGGTTTCTAATTCACGTAAATAACTGATGAGATTATCATATCCAGGTTTTACACTTTCGATTAAGGCTGTTTTAGCGGCTGCTAATAACTCATCTTTTTGAGCTTGGGTAATATCGAGCTTATCGATTTTACGGCTGATATCACCCCATAGGGTGCTTTTAGCTTCGGTATCAGTAAAAGGTGCACCCTTGATAATATTTTCACTGTCTGAAATCACATAAGGGAAGACAAATTTTGGCGCGATAATATTTTTATCGGCGCGAATTTTTAATGCATCAATCACTTGATCAGTCACATGCTTTACACCGTTTAAACGGCTGATATAATCTTGTGCATCACTGACATTTTCAACTTGATGTTGATTGATAAGGAAGGTAGCAATAAACGAATGGCTACCACGCATCTGGTTTACAGGGTAATTATGGTAACGCCATTTATCATCGCTGATTTGCTGCTCTAAGCCTTGCTTCATTAATTTATAGCTAAGGGCTGTCTGCTTATCTAACTGGCTGACATTAATGCCTTCAAGTAGTTTTAAGTGTTTTTTGGCTCGAGCTAAGGTTTCATCAGCTGCTTTATCGCTAAAGTCAGCCCATTTATCGTAATCAGTTTTGATACGTAAATAGGTTTGCGAAATCGGGCTAGCCATTACATTTTCCATGAACATGCTTTCAAACAGCTCATTGGCTTTTTCTGACTCGGTGGTGGCTGTTTTAGTGGATGCTGCTGTATTGGTTAAAGGTTGGTGAGCTGCAGTGTGGGCGATTGCTGCGCTGGATAATAAGCTGGTTAAAGCAACGGCTATTAATGTCGTTTTTGTTGTTAGTCGCATAGGGTTTCCGTTAGCAAAGTAATAGAACAGGAGATCGATTGATATCCTAAATGACACAAGCATAAATGTATAACGTGAAATGTTAGCAATTGTGTCTTAAATGTTGCTGAATTTGCAGGGGAAATGCGAAAGAGTTTATTTAGTGACTGGCAGGCACTTTGCTTAAGGTGCCAAGCTAAATGGGCAAAGAAAACCAAAAAAGCCTAATACATTAACCTTGTGTTATGAAGGTAATCCATCAGGCTTTTATATAAGGTAGTAATAAATAGGCTAGTAATAGCTTGTTATAAATCGGCTAGCTATAAAGTTTTTTTAATCTAAAAATTGCGACAATATATCATTAACAAACATATGGCCTTTGGCGGTTAATTGCCAATGGGTCTCAGTTTCGGTTAATAAGCCTCTTTTAATTGACTTAGCAATACCTTCATCAAGCTCTGACACTGGTAAGCCGGTGCGCAGTTCAAATTCAGTTTTAGCGATAGGCGTCATTAGTCTGAGTCGATTCATTAAATATTCAAGGGCGCGATCTTCAGCTAACACTTCGGTGGTTTCACTGGTGTGCTCTGAGGTGGCTAAGTAACCCTTAGGATGCTTAATTTTAACGGTACGAATAATCTTATTGAGTTCTGGCTGAGTAATTTTGCCATGGGCGCCGCAGCCAATGCCCAAGTAATCGCCAAACTGCCAATAATTGAGATTATGTTTGCACTGAAAGCCGTCTTTGGCATAGGCAGAGATTTCATATTGCACATAGCCAAGTGCTGCCAACTTCTTCTGTCCTTGCTCATAGATATGCCATAAGTTTTCATCGTCAGGCAATTGTGGCGGTTTAGAATGAAATAAGGTATTTGGCTCTATGGTTAGTTGATACCAAGATAAATGTGGCGGCATTAACTCGGCGGCAGTATCGATATCGGCCATGGCTTCATCAAATGACTGATTCGGTAAGCCGTGCATTAAATCTAAGTTAAAGCTGTTGTAACCTGCATTACGGGCTGTATTAGCCGCACTAACGGCTTCATCTTCATCATGAATACGCCCAAGAAGGTTGAGTTTATCTTTTGAGAAACTTTGTACTCCAATGGACAAGCGCGTCACCCCTGCAGCGCGATATGCGGCAAAGTCATCATGCTCTAGCGTACCGGGGTTGGCTTCCATGGTGATTTCAATATCATCTTCAAAACCAATGGCAGCTTCAGCACCGGCTAGAATGCGCTGTATTTGAGTGGCTTCAAATAAAGATGGCGTGCCGCCACCAATAAAAATGCTGTGAAGTTTTCGCCCTTGCACATAGTGAAGGTCATGGTTGAGATCCTCTAAAAGTGCATCAACATAAGCTTGTTGCGGTAATTCTCCATGCTGACCATGGGAGTTAAAATCACAATATGGGCACTTTTGTACGCACCAAGGGATATGGATATATAAGCTCAGTGGTGGCAGAGTTAATTTTGCTGATTGCATGATAGTTACTTGATAATCCCTTTGGCTTTCATGGCATCTACAAGCAAAGTAAGTGCTAACCCACGATGGCTTAACTGGTTTTTTTGCTCACTTGAAAGCTCGGCTGCTGAAATATCAAACCCCTGTGGAATAAAGATAGGGTCGTAGCCATGGCCTTGCTCACCTTGAGGGCTCAATCCTATAGTGCCTTCCCACGCCGCTTGGCAAACTATTGGGGTAGGGTCTTTAGCATGGCGCATATAAACCAATACACACTGAAAGCGTGCTTGGCGCTGTGTTTTGCCTTCCAATGCAGCAAGTAATTTAAGGTAGTTGTCTTGCTCGCTGGCGCCTTCGCCGCCGTAACGGGCTGAATAAATCCCCGGTGCGCCTTGCAGGGCATCAACCTCTAAACCCGAATCATCCGCGATTGCGGCTTTGCCTGTGATTTCTGCAGCGTGGCGGGCTTTAATAATGGCATTTTCAATAAAGGTGGTGCCTGTTTCAGCCACTTCTGGAACGTTAAATTGATTTTGCGGTAAAACCTCAATATCAAATTGGGCTAACATTTGATCAAACTCTGTTAGTTTACCTTTGTTGCCGCTGGCTAAAACAATCTGTTGCATGGAATACCTTTTTTATTAAATAAGGGGCTGATGTTTTAAATAGTGCTTATGGGGTGAGCAGGCTTGTCGTAAACTAAAACTCACATCAAATAAGTGGCATACAGCCTCAAAATAGGCTTAGTTTTACGCCTTGACTGGCTATTTAAATTTTCATCAATGACATTGGCCTAATGATACCTAAGCGCTGAGTTGATAGACAGCAGCAAAGGATAAAATCGCTATGGTTTGCGCAACTAAATAAAAAGCTAAACCTTGAGGTTTAGCTTGTTAAAAGTGCAACATTATTTGAAATAAGCCGCTGTTTAGGCTTATTCCACATAAAATTTCTGTTTGAACTTTAACGATGTATTGAGCTTATTGCCGCGCTTAATCGTCAGATTAAAGTTGATTTGTTGATCGTCTCGGTAAGGCACTTGGGCGATATAATAAATAGCATCACCTTCGCGAATTTCTTTAAACTCTAAATCCATTCGTGCATCAAGTAGGTTGTTGGCTACGCCAGCGATTTCAACAGCAACAGCGGGATTGCCCTCTTGACTGGTATCTAATACTGCAATATTGACAATACCGTTGTAATTACTGCGTTCAATACCATAGGTTTTGGCAATAGCAGGGGTGATAAAGGTACTACCTAATGCCATGTAATGAATATCATAATTACCGACAGTCTGTTTTTGTTCTGCTTGAACGGTCGTTAGGGTACTCATTAAAATGACAAAGCTACATAAAAGGCTGCGAAACATAATATAAATCCTTGATCGACTCTGTGTTGCTAACAGCTGGCTTAATTGACCTAGCGGGTAAGTTTAGCCCTAGGTTAGTTAATCGTCGCGACGAAAGAGTTGATTCACTAATTGGAATGTAGACTTAAGTATAGAGAATTTTTAGCCAGATCACCCGTAATTGGATCATTTTGATGGATGATTTCAATAATGGATGATTTCACTCATCGATGCTTAGTTGCAGTGGGCTATTATCTGCGATATTTCAGGCGGGATCTTTAACGGGCTGAGTATCTTCACTTGCTTATGACGGCCTTGAAGCCCTTTTAGAAGCATCACATCAGACTTTGGCACTTTAAAGGCTTTGGCTAAATACTTTATCAGGTGGCTATTGGCTTTACCGTCGATTGGCGGGGCTGTAATGGCGATTTTTATTTCATCACCATGTAAGCCCACAATTTTATCACGGCTGGCCTTAGGCTGAATATAAAGGTTCAGCAACACATCTTGCTGTTGCTGAATAACGGCAGGCATTAGCTTAACCTCGCTCGGAGGTTAAAACCGAAAACATGAACTTTAAACCTGAGCCCAAAATGGAATGTACTGCGCTAACAAAATATTAAGGAAGTTCATTGCAATCAGCACTAACATCACCGATAAGTCTAAACCGCCCATAGGAGGCAGGATACGACGAACAGGAGCTAAAAATGGTTCGGTAAGTTGATCCATTACCATCACAATTGGGTTTTGACCTTGGTTAAACCAGCTAAGCAGAGCGCGCAGAATAAGTACCCAAAACAGTAATACCCCAGCTTCTTTTAATACTGATACCACAGTAAGAAGACCTAGCATTAATGGGTCAAATAGCGCAGCAGGTGTCATGGCGGTTAGTATTGAGAATTTTATAAATACTACCAATAAGGCCAGTACGATTGATGCGGTATCAATACTGCCCATAGACGGCAATACGCGGCGCATTGGGGCTATGATAGGTTGGGTCGCTTTAATCACAAACTGACTAAATGGATTGTAAAAATCGGCTCTGGCTAATTGTAGCCAAAAGCGCAGTAATACCACCATCAAGTAGAGATCAAAAACTGTTGTGATTAAGAAATGTAATGCATTCATTGAATGTGCCTTAGTTGATCTGAAGTTGAACTAACATTGAGCTGAAAATTATCGTAAAGATGTATTTTCTATTAAATATCGTTTGTTTAAAATGTTTTTGCCATTTCTTCTGCTCGTTTTATGCAGTTTGTCATAGCTTTATCCACTAAACCGCGTAAATCGCCCTGCTCGAAGGTTTCAACCGCTTGGGCTGTAGTGCCGCCTTTTGAGGTGACATTATTACGCAAGGTTGCTAATGAAAGTTGTGGATTTTGAATCACCATTTGCGCTGCGCCTAATGCCGCTTGTTGGGCGAGCTCTCTGGCGGTGGTTTCATCCATACCAGACTTAATACCATGGTCAATCATAGACTCAATAAACAAGAAGAAATAAGCAGGTGAACTGCCAGCTAAAGCGATTACTTGATTAAGCTCGGATTCTTTATTTACCCAAACAACTTTGCCGCCACTTATCATTAAGGTTTCGCAAATTTGTTTATGCTGCGCTGAAATGGATTCATCGGCATATAAGCCTGTCATACCCACGCCAATTTGTGTTGGGGTATTAGGCATGGTGCGAATAAGTTTAATCGGTTGCTTAAAATAATCGACATAGCGCGCCGCAGGGATGCCAGCAGCGATAGTGATTAATAACTTTTGCGTTAAATCTAACTGGCTAAGTTGCTCACAAACCATTTGCATAAGTTGTGGTTTAACACTTAATACAATCACATCAGCATCATCTGCAGCTGCAATATTGTCATGAGATACACCAATATTAAAATCGGCTTTTAACGCATCTAATTTACCAACACTGGGATTAGTGGCGTGAATGCGATCGGCTGGGTAACCATTACTGACTAAACCACTGATAATAGAGCGGGGCATATTGCCTGCACCGATAAAACATACTTTTGCTTGAGTCATATTAAGGGTCACTTTTATTTTTTATGTTAGCTGTTATTTGCGAATTGCTTATTTACTAATGTTTGGGCTATTGCTTACTAATACAAGCAGTAGCGGATAAATTTTAATTAATGATGTGACGATTTTGGCGTTTAGGATTTATGGGTAATCACGAGCGCCAAATATTGCAGTGCCAATTCTGACCATGGTAGAGCCATGCTCAATCGCCACCCCGAGATCATTACTCATACCCATCGATAGGGTGTCAATATCAGGGTATTGGCTTTTTAGTTGCGTAAAAAGCTGTTGCAGTTTGGCAAACTCTTGGCGTTGCAGGGCAATATCGCTGGTGGCAGTCGGTATGGCCATTAAGCCCCGTAAAGTCAAATTAGGGAGCGATGAGATCACCTTAGCTAATGGGCTAACCTCGGTCGCTATCACCCCTGACTTTGATGACTCTTCACTGATATTGACTTGAATACACACTTGCAATGGCGCTTTGTCTGTTGGTCTTTGCTCATTAAGGCGCTTAGCGATTTTTTCACGACTTAAGGTGTGCATCCAATCAAAATGCTCGGCAATAATGCGCGACTTGTTGGATTGCAATGGGCCGATAAAATGCCACTCAATATCACAATAGTCATCTTTTAGTGCGAGGACTTTTTCTTCGCCTTCTTGGACATAATTTTCACCAAAGCAACGCTGACCCGCTTGATAAGCCTCAACAATAGCCGATATGGGCTTAGTTTTACTGACGGCAAGTAAGGTGACGTCTTCACTATTACGTGAACAATTTTGCGCCGCTTGAGCAATTTGGCTCTGGGCGATTGATATTCGGTCTGCTATTGTTGTCATATTGTTTTGATTTGTTTGAATGGATGTCATTAGTCATGGAAATAACTGAGTTACTTGCCTTTAGTGTAAAGCACAATGCATCAGATCTACACCTTTCTGCCGGTGTTTCTCCGATGATTCGCGTTGATGGTGAAGTGAGAAAAATCAACTTACCCGCATTAGACCATCAAGCTGTTCATGGATTAGTCTATGACATCATGAATGATAAACAGCGTAAGGACTTCGAAGAACATTTAGAAATCGATTTCTCGTTCGAAGTACCCAACCTTGCCCGTTTTCGTGTTAACGCATTTAACCAATCCCGTGGTGCAGGTGCCGTGTTCCGTACCATTCCCAGCGATATATTATCACTCGAGCAGCTAGGCGCTCCTGAAATTTTCAAAAAGATTTCCAGCTTCCCGCGTGGATTAGTCTTAGTTACCGGGCCGACAGGTTCTGGTAAGTCTACAACACTGGCAGCAATGGTGGATTATATTAATAATGAACGCCATGACCATATTCTGACCATTGAAGACCCAATAGAATTTGTGCATCAAAATAAGCAATGTTTGGTCAACCAACGTGAAGTGCATAAACATACCCATAGCTTTGAAGCCGCGCTTCGAAGTGCGTTACGTGAAGATCCCGATGTTATTCTTGTGGGTGAGATGCGTGATCTTGAAACCATTCGCTTAGCAATGACAGCAGCAGAAACCGGTCACTTGGTTTTTGGTACCTTGCATACCACCTCAGCGGCAAAAACCGTTGACCGTATTGTTGATGTATTCCCTGCTGGCGAAAAGGACATGGTGCGTACTATGTTGTCAGAATCTTTGCAGGCGGTTATTTCGCAAACCTTGATTAAAAAGGTCGGTGGCGGCCGAGTGGCAGCACATGAAATCATGATGGGCACGCCAGCTATTCGTAACCTTATTCGTGAAGATAAAGTCGCGCAAATGTATTCAGCTATTCAAACGGGTATGTCTCATGGAATGCAAACCCTTGAGCAGTGTCTACAAAACCTAGTGAATCGCGGTCTTATTAGCCGTGATGATGCCATGTCAAAAAGCTCAAACAAACAAGCTAACTTTTAAAGGAAAGTAAAATGGATGTGCGTCCTTTTTTAAAGGTAATGGTTGACCGCAAGGCTTCAGATTTATTTATTACTGCAGGCTTTCCGCCCAGCGCCAAAATTGATGGTGAGCTAAGACCACTATCGGATAATAGCTTTAACCCTGAGCAGTCATTAGAGTTTGTTGAAGCCTTAATGACTGATGTGCAAAAGAAAGAGTTTCACGAGTCTCGTGAATGTAACTTTGCTTTTGCGGCAAAAGATTTAGGCCGCTTTCGTGTCAGTGCTTTTTGGCAGCGTGAATCGCCCGGCTGCGTGATGCGCCGAATTGAAACTAAAATTCCTGAAGTTGATGATTTAAAGCTACCACCCATTCTTAAAGATTTGGTGATGAGTAAACGTGGTTTGATCATCATGGTGGGTGGTACAGGTACGGGTAAATCTACCTCGCTAGCTTCATTAGTTGGTTATCGAAATGCCCATGCACGCGGGCATATTTTAACCATTGAAGACCCTGTGGAATTTGTTCATGACCACCGTAAAAGTATTATTACCCAGCGAGAAGTCGGCATTGATACTGATTCATTTGATGCGGCACTGAAAAGTTCACTGCGTCAGGCGCCAGATGTGATTTTGATTGGTGAAATTCGTACCCAAGAAACCATGGAATTTGCCTTAGCCTTTGCTGAAACGGGTCACTTATGTATGGCGACCTTGCATGCTAACAACGCTAACCAAGCGTTAGACCGCATTATGCATTTAGTGCCTGAAAGTAAACATAATCAGTTATTGTTTGATTTGTCGTTAAACCTGCGCGGTATTGTGGCGCAGCAATTGGTGGCGAAATCTGATGGCAGTGGCCGTCGTGCGGCAATTGAAGTGTTAATTAATACGCCACGTGTAGCCAGTTTGATAGCTAAAAATGAGCTGCACTTACTGAAAGAAACCATGGCAAAATCAAGAGAGCAGGGCATGCAAACCTTTGACCAAGCCTTGTTGGATTTATACCTTGAAAAAGAGATCAGTTATGCCGATGCATTGCATCATGCAGATTCACCTAATGATTTGCGCTTAATGATTAAACTGCAAGGTAATGAAGCTAATTCATCAGGCATGATGGATGGCGTGACATTTGATATGAATTAAAGGCGCAAATTAGCCTGATGCTAACCAGGTATTTACATCAGCGATAATAGTCCATTGATCTGATTGAAGATCGCATCAAAAGGCCAAGGCGTAAGCGTTGGCCTTTTTTAACGTAACAAATACTTACTATTTACAGCCTAGTAATTTGCTATAATAACAATCCAACCAATGAACCCCCTAGGGATCCCATGTTTAGTTTCAACAAAACCGTATTAGCAACTTCGCTAATAGCGGCATTTACACTTATGTCATCTTCAGCTCAGGCTGTCAGTATTAACGATGAGCTCGATATTGGTGGGGCAGTAAGGGTAAATTATGGTTGGCAAGATTATGTTGATGGCAATGGCACGCTTGAGTTTGAACTGTTTAGAGCTGATGTAAATTACAAATCAGACAGTGGCTTATTTGCCTCAGCGCAATACCGCTGGTATGAGTATATGGATGTGATACACCATGCTTATATGGGCTATCAATTTGATGAAAACCAGAAGCTACAAGTGGGCGTCACCCAAGTGCCATTTGGGGTTATGCCAGTGGCTTCTCACTCATTTTGGTTTGGGGCGACTTATTATCTAGGCCTGGAAGATGATTATGATGCCGGTATTCATTATCAATATGAAGGCAATGGCTGGCGTTATGATGCCGCTTATTTTGTTAATGATGAGTATGGTGATGGCAGTCGTTTTGATCGTTACTCATTTGATGTTGGCACTACAAAAGAGTCACCTTATCAAGAAGCCGGCCAATTAAACTTACGCATTGAAAAAACCATTGGTGATGAGTTTAAGAGTAAAGTCGGCGCGTCATTTCAATATGGTAATTTAGAATATGTGCCTGAAGGCTTTGAAAATGCAGCTGAAGGCGAAGATACCACAAGTATTACCGCAGCAGTGCATTGGCAGTTAGATTGGCAGCAATGGCAATTACAAACCCAGTATATTCATTATGACTATGATTTAGACAACAGCAACCGCATCACCTTAGCCGCGTTTGCCGCGCCGTTTGAAATTGCCGCGAAAGCCGATGTGGTAACGTTAAACTTATCGCGTCAAATTGATGTGGATTGGGGCCCGATTAGCCAATTAAACTGTTACAACGATTACAGTCAGGTGATCGCTTCTGGTGAAGGCTTAGACGACTCTATTCAAAATGTCACAGGCTGTATGATTGCTGCCGGTAAGTTCTATACATATGTTGACTGGATTGCCGGTAAAAATATGTGGTTTGCAGGTGGCGATGGCATTGGCATTGATAATGGCGATACCGCTTGGCATTCAAGGCTCAATATTAATGTTGGCTTTTATTTCTAAGGCCAATGTACCAGGTTGATCTGATGCGTATTTAGAAGCGTATATGTACTTGTGGCTTGCTTGTAAGAGTAATAGCCGCAAGTGTTTTTACTTTAAATAGATTATTTTAGATATATGTTGGAAAGGAATCAAAATGAACAAACTCTTATTATCAGCTGGCTTAATTGGTTTAAGCTTTAGCGCTTTTTCAACGAATACAATGGCTAATAGCTGTCCTGAATACCTCGATGTCGAAGCGAGAAAGTTGCACTCAGATGACACAGTCGACTTATGTCAGCTAACAGCAGGCAAACCAGTGTTAATTGTTAATACTGCCAGTAATTGTGGTTTTACGCCGCAATTTAAAGCGCTTGAAGCGCTGCATCAGCAATATAAAGACGATTTAGTGGTGATTGGTTTTCCATCAGATGATTTCTTTCAAGAAGAAGATGACGAAGCCAAAACAGCCGATGTGTGTTTCTTAAATTATGGTGTGACATTCACCATGGTGTCGACCTCACCAGTAAGAGGCAGCGATGCCAACTCGGTATTTTCATATTTAGGTGAAAAATCAGCATCACCAAAATGGAATTTTTATAAATACCTGGTTACCGCAGACGGTGAAAATGTGCAGCAATTCAACTCTCGAGTAAAACCAGATAGCGAAGAGTTGCAAAAAGCGATAGAGTCAGTGCTATAAAAATAATATTGCTAATAAAGCATAAGCTTGCAGATAAATGTGCCTGGCTAATATTAGCATGAAAAGTAGCTGTTGTTGGATGATGCCTTTATCAAAAAATGTTTGATAGGGCATCATTAATAATCACTTTCTCGGAGTCAATCTTGTTCAAATTTTCTGGTTTAAGTAAAGAAGTCGGCCACAAAGCCCGTGGTAAAACCGGTGTGCTGTTAATGAATTTAGGCACCCCAGATGAACCAACCGCATCAGCCGTTCGTCGCTATCTAGCAGAGTTTTTAGCCGACCCTCGGGTAGTTGAAATTCCTAAATTAGTGTGGATGTGTATATTACACGGAATTATTCTAAGAATTCGCCCTGCAAAATCAGCAGCGCTGTACAAAGAAGTGTGGACCAAAGATGGTTCGCCTTTAATGGATATTAGTTTGCGTCAACAGGCCAAGCTTGATGCCTTGTTTAAGCAGCACGATGTCGATGCATCGGTGCATTTATCTATGCGTTACGGTAATCCATCAACCCCGAGTGTGTTACAGCAAATGCACAAAGACGGAATCGATAAGATTATTGTATTACCGCTTTATCCTCAATATGCCGCGCCAACAACGGCATCAGCCTTTGATGCTATTGCCAAAGAGCTATGTAAATGGCGCTATATTCCAGCGCTGCATTTTATTAATACCTACCATGACGATCCTAATTTTATTGATGCATTAGCGAAATCAATTCAAGCGGATTTTGACGCAAATGGAAAACCGGAAAAATTGGTGTTGTCTTATCACGGCATGCCAGAACGCAATCTGCATTTAGGCGATCCTTACTATTGTTTTTGCGTTAAAAGCACTCGCTTAGTGGTCGAAAAACTAGGTTTGTCGGAAGACGAATATGTGATGACCTTCCAATCACGCTTTGGTAAAGCCAAGTGGTTACAACCTTATACCGATGCCACCATGGAAGCGTTACCGGGTCAGGGCGTGACGGACATTGCTGTTGTTTGCCCAGCATTTAGCGCTGACTGCTTAGAAACATTAGAAGAAATTAAAGGTGAGAACCGCGAAGTATTTGAACATGCTGGTGGTAAAAAATTCCGCTACATTGAATGCTTAAATGATAATGATGACCATATCAATATGATGGCCAATCTGGTGAAGCCTTATCTTTAATTAATGTATGGTGATAGATTAAAAAAGGAGTCGGTTGACTCCTTTCTTATGGGCTAAAACTAGTCTGAGTATTGGTTCTCAAAATAGCTTTCAATGATTAACACCGCCGATACGGCATCAACTTGGCCTTTGGTTAGCTTTTTATAGCCGCCTAATTCAAATAGCCTTGCTTTAGCATCTGTGGTGGTGAGGCGCTCATCTTGAGTTACCACTTTTACCCCAAAGCGGCCACTAATGCGATTGGCAAATTTTCGCGCCCGCTGAGTCATCTCTTGTTCAGTACCGTCCATATTAAGTGGTAAACCAACAACGACTAAATCAGGTTGCCACTCTTTCAATACCGCTTCAATTTCATCCCAATTAGGGATGCCATCATTGGCTTTAATGGCCGAAACGGGCGTTGCGCTTGAAGTGATTTCCTGGCCAACCGCAACACCGATACTTTTGGTGCCAAAATCAAAGCCTAATACTGTTTTAGATTGCATGTTGTTCTCTGGATAATCGAAATAATGAATATCGACAGTTGCCAAGCCAAGTAATTAACTGACAGCAAATGAAGATGAATACTTGGCGCTTATAAACATAAATTGGTGTATTAGCGAGTTATAAAAAAGCTTAAGAGTGACCTACTTGTGATGATATTTGCCAAATATCAAAGCCTAATTGTTTGGTGGCTTGTGTCCAAAGCTGATCATAGTCTTGGTTAAAAACAAGTTCGGGTGTGGCTTCAATAGTTAACCAGGTGTTTTCTGCTAACTCTTCTTCTAACTGGTTTTTGCTCCAACCTGCATAACCTAAGGCTACAATAAATTGTTTTGGCGACTCTTCTGTGCCTAGGGCGTTAAGCACATCTCGTGATGTGGTTAGCATGCAAAATTCACTAACGGGCTCACTATTGACCCAAATAGATTGCGGCGTGTGTAATACAAAGCCTCTGTCGGTATCAACTGGGCCGCCTAAAACTACCGACTCTTCAAGGGAAAGACTTAATTGCGCTTTTTTAGCTAAGCCGATTTGCTCTAGCAGCTCATCAATAACGATATTGGTTGGGCGATTGATCATCACTCCCATGGCGCCTTTATCGTTATGTTCGCAAATATAAATGACAGAACGCTCAAAAAAAGACTCATCTAAAGAGGGCATAGCAATTAACAGATGACCTTGTAAACTGTCCATTATTTATCCTTTTGAAAAACCACTTGTCAATTCAACATACATACTTACAACGCCCTTAAACTCGGGATTATGATTTATGCTTAATTAGCGCAGGCTTAACCACCGGCGAGTTTGACCGAGTAGTTCATTTTCTCTAATAGGGTTTTGATTTTTTCGCGGTCATCAGTTTGAACTTCAATATTGAACTCTTTTACCGTGCCGCCACAACCACATTGTTTTTTAAGCTTTTGCGCTAAGGCTTTTAACGCTTTAGCATCTAGCCCAAGCCCTTTAATGATACTAACGCCTTTACCTTTACGGCCTTTACTGTCTTTATGGATGCGGACAATGCCGTCACCTGAAGGAATTTGCTCTGTTGGCTTTTCTTGAGCAATTTTACCGCCATCGGTGCTGTAAACTAAAGAAACATTAGGATCAATACGCATAGGTTCACTTGTACTTTATATAAATAATCAATACACACAGTTTAACAAACTAACTGACTTGGCTAAAGCAGCAAAGACCCCTCAGTTGTATAATCTAGCTGTTATCTTATTGGGGCTAAGTCTATTTACTAAGTTAATTCATTAAGTCCATTCACTAAGCCCATTACTAGGGTAAGTATCGCTTTCGCAGTGGTTAAGGCTAAAGCTTGCTGTTAAACATTTAGAAAACGGGATAAAGCGACTATTGTTAATATTATCAGTTGATGATTATAGTTTAGCTAGGTAAGCTATTTATTAGCCTTATTAAAATGTATTTAATACAGAAACAGCCAGTTTGGGTTGTTATTCGGAGTTATTATGAAAAAGTTATTTGTTGCTGCAGCGGTTTTAGCATTAAGTGCATGTAGCACCTTAAAAACCAATACCGATTTTGATCCAGCCGTTTCATTTGACCAATATAAAACCTACTCTTGGGTCGAAAAGAAAGACCAAGATGCAAGTTATCATCTCGATGGCCTAATGGACCAACGTGTTCGCGATGCTGTTAACAACGAGCTTGGGCAAAAAGGCTTAACAAAAGCAGACATCACAGAAGCTGACTTACTGGTTAACTACTTAACTAAAGTCGATAAAAAAATTAATGTCGACACCTTCAATACCAGTTTTGGTTACTACCCATATTATGGTCGTCGTGGCTGGGGCGGAGCAGGGATGAATACCCAAACCACAGTACGTGAATATGAAGTCGGCACCTTAATTGTTGATTTAATCGATAACAAAACTGGCAATTTAGTATGGCGTGGCAGTGTTGCAGATACCATCCGCAATAAAAACACCCCAGAAGAGCGAGTACAAATCATCAACTCGGCAATTTCACAAGTGATGCTGAACTTTCCACCGCAGCCTAAAACAAAATAGGCTTAATTGTTAGTTAAGTTACCCTTTATTATAAAACCGTATCTAATTTTGATACGGTTTTTTTATTGTTGTTCATTGAAAGCGCCCTTACGACGCCACATAAGTAATACAAATGAATACCTTTGTATCAATTTGCAGCATTTGAAATATTTAATATCAAAAAGCTTTCACTTAGTTTGCTGGCTTTGGTAAAATGCTGCGCTTGGTGATAATGGACGTCACCTAGGATGATATTAAGTGAGTAGAAAATGAAGTCATGGTATTTGTTATATTGTAAGCCACGCAGTGAAGTTAGAGCACAGCAAAACCTTGCATTGCAACAAGTCGAAAGCTACCTACCTATCATTCAAGAAGAGAAAACCTCACACGGAAAGACCAAACTCGTCGATGTCCCGCTATTTCCATGTTATTTGTTTATTTATTTTGATCCATTAGAAGTCAGTGTAAGCCGGATTCATTCAACCCGCGGTGCAAGTCGCATCATAGGTTGTAGTGAAGCGATGACACCGATTGATGAGCGGATCATTCAAGCAATCAAAAACAGAGTTTCAGTCCATAAGCCTGATGTTGAAAGTGATTTAATCGCAGGAGACAAAGTCCAATTTACTGATGGGCCATTTGTAGACTTAGAAGCCATTTTTGAAGAAAAAAATGCCCAAAAACGATGCTTTGTTTTGTTTAATATCATGGGGCAACAAAAAAGAATGTGTGTAGACAGTAGTAGCATTAAGAAAATTTAATGAGTTTTGTTCGTTAAGATTTGTCGTTATGGTGTTGGTGTTTTGTTTTAATGGCCGATTTTTATGTGCAGGTGATTTAGTTTTCAGATTTCAGTGATAAACAGCGTTAAATAGTCAGGTAATATACAGTGCTGTTACTAAAGACGATTAATTGAACGTTGCCTTTAGTAAGAGCATTTTAAAATAAGAAAGAAGTCTGCAATAGCTTAGTAAAGACTTTGAGTAACAAAACTTGAATTTCATTTATTGAAGGGCACTTTAGAAGCCGTAATCTATGGGCGGTAGCGTGTCTGAATGTGATTCATCCGCAATTAAAATTAGTCTAATTTGCAAAATTTACACATAAAAATTACAAGATTATTTATTAAATATTAACGTTAGCTCAAATATTAGTTTGCTATTATTTACTTGGAGAGACATGGTGTTACAGAAGATTAAAACATTCGCAATAGCGGCATTGAGTGCGACATTATTTATCAGCGCACCTATTCAAGCAGTTACACCCTCACCGCAAATGATAGAGCAGTTTAAATCCTTGCCAGCCTCTGAACAACAAAGACTGGCGAAACAGTATGGTATTAGCCCTTCAGTATTATCGGGGCAAGGCAGTCAATCGGGTCAAATTGCTGAAGCAACGCCAATTCCTGCGAGGCAAGTACAAGCAAAAGAACAGCAAGCTGATAGTCTTGATTTTGAACAAGAAACTAAAAAAGGGGAATTAAGCTTTTTTGGTTATGACATGTTTGCAGGTGAACCCACCACATTCGCACCTATTTCAGATATACCTGTCCCTAGTGACTATATTGTTGGCCCAGGCGATACGCTAAATGTACAACTTTATGGTAAAGATAATCGTGAATATACCTTAACAATTGGCCGCGATGGCAATATCCAATTCCCAGAGTTAGGGCCGATTTCCGTAGTTGGTCACACATTTTCTGAGTTGAGAGCATATTTAGGTGAACGAATTCAGAAGCAGATGATCGGCGTTGAATCTAATATAACACTTGGCGAGCTGCGCTCCATACGGATTTTTATCGCCGGAGACGCCTATAAACCTGGTTCGTATACTGTCTCTAGTTTATCTACAATTACACAAGCTCTGTTTGCAGCTGGTGGCGTAAATGAAATAGGTAGTTTACGTAATATTCAAGTAAAACGTCAGGGCCAATTAGTTGGTAGCTTTGATTTATATGATTTGCTGCTAAAAGGTGATGCATCGAAAGACATCAATTTACGCTCAGGTGATGTGGTGTTTATTCCTTCAGTTGGTGGCCGAGTCAGTATTACCGGTGAAATTAGACGTCCGGCAATTTATGAAATTAAGAGCAATGAAACCATTGATGATGTTATTACAATGGCTGCTGGTGTTAACCCAGGTGCATACCCTAAGCGAAGCAGCATTGAGCGTTATAATAACAACGGTTTAAAAAGCATCGTCAATGTTGACTTAACTTCAGCAAAAGCAGCTAGCAAACTAGCGAAAGCGGGTGATTTTATCCGTGTAAAAAGTGCATCTACACAATACGAAGATGCCATTACCTTAGTCGGTGCAGTAGTAAGACCTGGCAAATATCAGTGGTATCAGGGGCAAAAAGTTAACGATCTTTTACCTACTATTTGGGGGGATTTAGCCATCTCTGCTGATTTGAACTATGCACTTATTATTCGTGAAATTAATAAGTTTGGTAAGATTGAAGTACTACAATTTTCTCCAGGTAAAGCAATTGCACAGAAGGACCACTCGCAAAATATCGAGTTAAGTCCTAGAGATAAAGTTATTCTGTTTAACTATGATGATTCATCCATAAATCGTTACCAGTTAAATAAATTAGTTCAAAATAGAGCGAAAAAAATAAAATCCCTCAGTAGTGACTCACTTATTGGCACCGATTTATTCAAAGCTGGTTTTAAGTCAATGAATATTGATGCTGCTGGCTCAATGCTGCATAAGGCTTCAATAGGTGGAGTTGTTATTCCAGGTTCTGATAAGGAACTTAATGAACAAGAACAACTTATTGGTGATGAAGTCAGTAAAATGTTATCTAATTTATTTGATGACAGAGACTTAATCAAATTGAGTGGCTCAATGAGTCGTGAAGAGTTGTTATTTCCGATTATTAGCAAGTTATCTCAGCAAAGTAGCCCTTCAGAAAAAGTTCAAGTAATTGCGATCTCTGGTAAAGTCAAAAATGGCGGTATATATCCATTAGCAACTAATGCTAAAGTCAGTGATTTACTTGTTGCTGCAGGTGGATTAATTGAAGGCGCTTATACAAATAGAGCAGAATTAACCCGAACCGAAAACTCTGATTCGCTTTCAGATATAAAGCATATACACGTCAATATTAATAATGCCTTAAATCACCTTCCATCTGATGATTTGTTATTAGAAGGCCGTGATATGTTGGTAGTACTAACAACTCCAGAATGGCAAGAGCGTAAATCGATTGAAATTCGTGGAGAAGTGAAATTCCCTGGTATGTATAACATTCGTAGAGGCGAGACTCTTGCTGATGTTATGCAACGTGCAGGCGGTTTTACTGATTATGCCTTCCCAACAGCGGCTGTTTTTGTAAGAGAATCAGTAAAACAACAAGAACAACTCGAAATTAAAAAGCTTGCCGATCAATTACGCCGTGATATTGCAACCCGCGGAGTATCAAAAGACGGTACGGTTGTTAATTACTCTGAAGCACAGCTAATGCTTACAGACTTAGAAAATATTCAAGCAGTTGGCCGTTTAGTTGTAGATCTAAATGCAATTCAAGTGGGCATTGAACAAGCAGATTTACAGCTTGAAGATAAAGATATTTTATATGTACCGACAACCAAGCAAATCGTTTCTGTGATGGGGGAAGTACAACACCCGTCAACTCATAGATTTAAAGAAGGCACGACCTTAGACCAATATTTATCTATGTCAGGAGGCCCAAGAGAACGTGCTGATAGCGATAGAACTTATATTATTAAAGCTGACGGCTCGGTAATGATGCCAAAACAAAGTTTCTGGTTTAGTAGTAAAGCTGCTTTAACAGCTGGCGATACCGTTATTGTGCCACTTGATACTGAATACAAAGATAACCTTACGCTTTGGACTCAAGTTACTCAAATTGTTTATAACTCAGCTGTTGCCTTAGCGACGATTTCAGGCTTATAAAATTAGTTTTTAATCCTAGAACCTTGTAAAACAAATTAATAATAGGGATAAGACTAGATTTACAGCTTAAGATAATGCAATTAAAACATCGCTGTAAATCTAGTAACAACAAACAATGAATAACCAAATACCACAAAATTACACAGATGCTAATTTCACTTCGAATCCGCAATCAGTAGCAGATGATGAAATTGATTTACGTGAGCTATTTTCAGTAATTTGGAAAGGCAAATGGTTAATCATAGCAGTGACTGCAGTCTTCGCTGTAGGTTCTGTTTTGTTCGCTCTTAGTCAACCAAATACTTATAAATCAGAAGCGCTACTTTCACCAGCTGACGGGGAACAAGGTGGCGGCGGTTTAGCAGCACTTGCTGGACAGTTTGGCGGTCTTGCAAGTATGGCAGGCATCAACCTTGGTGGTGGCGGTGGTGTTGACAAAACTCAAATGGCGATAGAAGTGGTTAAATCACGTCAATTCACCAGCGAGTTTATACAAAAGCATAATATTCTTGCCGACCTCATGGCCGCTGAGAAGTGGGACATGGCATCAAATACACTCGCTTATGATGTAGATATGTTTGATGCTAAAAACAACAAATGGATTCGTGAGGTTCAAGCACCATTTAAGCCAGAGCCTTCAATGCAGGAAGCATATAAAGAGTTTAGTAAAGTTATTGCGATTAATAGTGACAAAGAAACGGGTATGGTGAAAGTGTCGGTAGAGCATTTATCACCTTCGGTTGCTCAGCAGTGGGTTAAATGGTTAGTTGAAGATATCAATTTAGAAATGAAACAGCGCGATGTAGCAGAAGCTAAACGCAGTACCGCATTTTTAGAAACTCAGATAGCCCAAACTAATGTTGCAGATATTCGCACTATCTTGTACCAGCTAATTGAAGAGCAAACAAAAACCATTATGTTTGCTGAAGTACGTGAAGAATACGTATTCAAAACCATTGACCCTGCATTAGTACCAGAAGAAAAAGCAGGACCTAAACGAGCCTTGATTTGTGTTTTAGGAACAATGCTAGGTGGCATGTTAGCGGTAATGATTGTTTTAATCAGGCACTTCGTTAGAAAAGAAGATTAAGCAAAGAAAAATTAAAAAAATTATAGCCTATTGGGACGGTTTTAAGAAAAACAGTAAAACCGTGGCTTTATAGGAGATTGCGGGAATGTCGCTGTCTCAAAATGGATAGAAAGTGTCTCTGCATGGTTTTAAAGGCTGAGATTTAAAAGTGTAATTCTTCAAAGCTTTAAAAATATATTTTCTAATTCATCTTTATAGTGATGTTAGGTTCCAAAGTTTCAAAGGGTTTTAAATTAAAATTTGGGACTTTTAGATATAATTTATGAGATATAAAATGTTCTATAACAATGATAAATTCAAAAATATTAAAGTCACTAATCGATTTAAATCCAGAAGTGAAGCGTTAAAACAAAGGCAGATTTATGTCTATTGCCCACCTGAAATGGAAAAGGCAATTGGTCAAATTGTTGATGATTACTCTTTCGATATGGTTGTTAATGATTACACCATTACTGACTTCAATAAAAAGGTAGTGTGTCATTACCAAGCTAGCAATTTAACCAAAGACCAACGCCATTACTTAGTTGTAGCTACAGAGCTTGGAGCTTGGGTAGAACCTCTAGTTAGTTATTTAGATTCTAGGGTTGGTTATACAGAGGTTAAATTGCTTCACAGTAGTTTTTTCTTACATCAAAAAGCCTTCTCAATCCTTTCAACTAAACGCACTCAGTTAGCTAAGCGCGCTATTGATATAATCTCAGCATTTTTATTGTCTATCGTAGCATTCCCCATAGGTCTGATCACTGCATTATTTATTAAGTTAGAATCGCCAGGGCCTGTATTTTATAAACAAAAAAGAACTGGGCAATACAACGTAGAGTTTGATGTTATAAAATTCCGTTCAATGAGAAATGATGCAGAAAAGTCTGGTGCGCAATGGGCCACAAAAAATGATGCCCGTGTGACTAAAGTAGGTAACTTTATACGAAAAACACGTATAGACGAACTGCCACAAATAATTAATATCTTTAAAGGTGAAATGTCAATTGTCGGCCCACGTCCAGAACGTGAAGTGTTCATTGATGAGCTTGAGAAGGAAATTCCATATTACCGCTTTAGGCATGCAGTTAAACCTGGTGTAACAGGGCTTGCTCAAGTTAGTTATCCTTATGGAGCATCAATAGATGATGCTATTTGGAAACATAAATATGATTTGTTTTACATAAAACATCACAGTGCTTATCTAGATATTAAAATTTTATTTAAAACCGTTAAAGTTGTTTTGTTTGGTATGGGACGTTAAATGCTACCTTTAGTCTCAATAATAATGCCTAGTTACAACTCTTCTGGAACAATATCAGAGAGTATAGATTCTGTTTTGGCACAGACATATTCTAACTGGGAATTATTGATAACAGATGATAAATCTCAAGACGATACTGTAAATATCATTAAACGGTACGCATCAACAGATGAACGAATTAGATTATTTGAAAATGAAGAAAACCTTGGAGCAGGTGGCTCAAGAAATAGATCTATAAGCTCAGCTCAAGGTAAGTTTATTGCGTTCTTAGATTCAGATGATCTTTGGTATAACAACAAATTAGAAATTCAAATAAGCTTTATGCTTAAAAATGATGTTGCTCTTTCTTATACTTGGTATCAAAAATTTGATTCAAATGGGGATGGCGGTCTAGTTAAGCCCAGATTAACAGTCAACTATCAACAATTATTATATAGTAATGTTATCGGTTGTTTAACTGCTATTTATGATGCTGAAAAACTGGGTAAACGTCACATGCCATTGATTAGAAAACGACAGGATATGGGATTGTGGTTAGATATTCTTAAGGGAGTTGATTCTGCCAAAGCCGTGCCTCAGGTACTTGCTAAGTACCGAATTGATTCGGGTATGACTCAAAACAAATTTAATGTTTTAAAATGGCAATGGCTTTTTTATCGTGAAGTTGCAGGTCTAAATTTTTTCCAAACATTAAAGTGCTTTTTAATATATTCATACAAAGGCTTTATTAAAAGTCAAATTTAAAAAATAGAGTATTTAAATGAAAATTCTAGTTACAGGTGGAGCAGGTTTTATTGGATCTGCAGTAGTTCGTCATATCATCAATAATACAATTGACAGCGTAATTAATGTTGATAAATTAACTTATGCAGGAAATTTAGAATCATTGATTAGCATAGAAAACCATGCTCGCTATTCATTCGAACAAGTTGATATTTGTGATCCTGTTGAACTTAAACGAGTATTCAATCAACATAAACCAGATGCAGTAATGCATCTGGCTGCAGAGTCTCACGTAGATCGTTCTATTACGGGACCGTCAGACTTTATTCAAACCAATATTGTTGGCACTTATACCTTGCTTGAAGCAACTCGTGCATATTGGAACGAATTATCAGATGAAGCTAAAAATGCATTTCGTTTTCATCATATCTCTACAGATGAAGTATATGGCGATTTACCTCATCCTGATGAGGTTCAAAGTGCAGAAGAGTTAACCTTATTCACTGAAACAACGCCTTATGCGCCTAGTAGTCCTTATTCTGCGTCTAAAGCATCGAGTGACCACCTAGTACGTTCATGGTTACGGACCTATGGTTTACCAACTATCGTAACCAACTGTTCAAACAATTACGGTCCATACCATTTCCCTGAAAAGCTTATCCCGTTGGTTATTCTTAATGCTCTAGAAGGTAAAGACTTACCTATTTATGGTAAAGGGGATCAGATCCGTGATTGGTTATATGTAGAAGATCACGCACGTGCATTATATAAAGTTGTAACAGAAGGTACAGTTGGCGAGACCTATAATATAGGTGGTCATAATGAAAAGCAGAATATTGAAGTGGTAACCACAATATGCTCAATTTTAGATAAATTAGTACCTAAAGAGTCAACTTATGCAGAGCAAATCACTTATGTGACGGATAGACCTGGCCATGATCGCCGGTATGCCATTGATGCAACCAAAATGAGCAATGAGTTGAATTGGAATCCAGAAGAAACTTTTGAGACCGGATTATATAAAACTATCGAATGGTATCTTTGTAATCAAACATGGTGTAACCACGTTCAAGATGGTAGTTATCAGAGAGAGCGATTAGGTATTAAAGCTTAATTAACTATTTTATTTCTAATTATGTCTACCCTATAAAAGATGAGGATCTATGAAAGGTATTATTTTAGCTGGTGGTTCAGGTACTCGTTTATACCCATTAACACGTGGTGTTTCAAAACAATTATTACCTGTTTACGATAAACCGATGATTTATTATCCTTTGTCTACTTTAATGCTAGCAGGCATTAAAGAGATTTTAATCATTACCACGCCTGAAGATAATGGTGGCTTTAGGCGCTTATTAGGAGATGGTTCTGATTTTGGTATTAACCTTGAGTATGCCATTCAACCAAGTCCTGATGGCTTAGCTCAAGCATTTATCATTGGTGAAGAGTTTATTGGTGATGATAGTGTTTGCTTAGTTCTTGGTGACAATATCTTCTATGGTCAATCATTTTCAAAAACTCTAAAAAATGCAGCTTCGCGTGAGTCAGGAGCAACTGTTTTTGGATATCAAGTTAAAGATCCTGAGCGCTTTGGTGTGGTGGAATTTGATGGAGATATGAAAGCGGTTTCCATTGAGGAGAAGCCTGAAATACCAAAATCAAATTATGCCGTCACTGGTCTTTATTTCTACGACAATCGCGTAGTAGACATGGCAAAGCAAGTTAAACCATCACACCGTGGTGAGCTAGAAATTACAACCTTAAATGAAATGTATTTACACGAAGGTAACTTAAATGTAGAACTACTCGGTCGTGGGTTTGCATGGTTAGATACAGGTACCCATGAAAGTCTGCATGAGGCCTCTTCGTTTGTTCAAACTATTGAGCATATTCAAGGTTTAAAAGTTGCATGTTTAGAAGAAATAGCATGGCGTAATGGTTGGTTAAGCTCGAAGCAGCTTTCCAATATATCTAAACCGATGATGAAGAATAGTTATGGTCAATACTTAGCTCGCTTAGCTAATGGATTATAATGATGAAACTCTTAATTGTTGGTAAGAATGGTCAAGTTGGACGTTGTTTAGTCGATCAAATAAATACTATAGCTGATATTACGTTGTTAGCTTTAGATCGAGAACAGCTTGATATTACTGACGCTGTTGAGGTTAATAAAATTGTCTGGGATTTTAAGCCTGATATCATTATAAATGCCGCTGCGTACACAGCAGTTGATAAGGCTGAAGAAGAGCAAAGTCTTGCTTATTCGATTAATCGTGATGGCCCCTACAACCTTGCAATGGCGGCCAATGAATCTAATGCGGTAATTATACATATTTCAACAGATTATGTTTTCTCAGGCGAAATTTATGGGTCATATGTTGAATCTGACAAAACTGATCCGCAAGGGGAATATGGTCGCAGTAAACTTGCTGGTGAACAAGCTGTATCAAAATCATGTGATAGTCATATAATTTTAAGAACTGCTTGGGTATTCGGAGAATACGGTAACAATTTTGTCAAAACTATGCTTCGTCTTGGTAAAAGCAGGAATACATTAAGTGTTGTTTCTGACCAGTTTGGTGCTCCAACATATTCAGGTGATATAGCCAAAGCCATTATACAAATTTCAAGAAGTATTTTTTCGGGGAATCGATCATTCGGAATTTATCATTATAGTGGTTATCCGTATGTTAATTGGTTTCAATTTGCTGATGAGATTTTCAAAGCTTCATTCAAACAGGGCTTAATTGAACATAATGTCAAACTAACACCAATAGAAACCAAAGATTATCCTACAGCTGCAAAACGGCCTAATAACTCTAAACTTAACTGTGAAAAGATTTATAAAGATTTTAAGATCTCTCAAAGTGATTGGAAAAATTCTTTATTAAATTTACACAAATACTGAATATATGGTAAATAATGAACATTATCAAAACAAATATACCGGATGTTATAATTATTGAACCTCAAGTATTTGGTGACGAAAGGGGGTTCTTTATTGAAAGTTGGAATCAGCAGAAGTTTGAAGCTCTAGTAACAGGTAGACCGACGAAATTTGTACAAGATAACCACTCTAAGTCGAATAAAAATATCCTAAGAGGTTTACATTATCAGTATGAAAATACTCAAGGAAAATTGGTTAGAGTTATTGCTGGAGAGGTATTTGACGTCGCCGTTGATGTGAGAAAAGGTTCTAAGTCTTTCGGTCAGTGGGTTGGCGTAACCTTATCTTCAGAAAATAAAAGGCAATTATGGATTCCAGAAGGTTTTGCACATGGTTTTTATGTTTTAAGTGAAAGTGCTGAATTTGTTTATAAATGTACAGATTATTATAATCCTAAAACTGAAGTCACTCTAGCTTGGGATGATGAAACCATTAATGTCAATTGGCCCAATTTAAATCAGCCAATTCTATCAGATAAAGATGAAGTTGGATTAGGGTTTCATGATTTTGTAAATAAAATCAATGTTCGAAGACGTTAGGGATTATTGAGGTTTTAAATGGCCTATTATACAAATGATGAATTAAAAGAATTAAAATTTAAACATCTAGGTAAGAATGTAAAAATCAGTAATAAAGCTAGTATTTATGACCCTGAAAAGATTGAAATAGGTAATAATTCGAGAATAGATGATTTTTGTATTATCTCAGGTAATGTAAATATTGGGAGCTATGTACATATTACCCCAATGTGTCTTATTGCTGGTGGAGAGCCTGGAGTTACTATTTGCGATTTTAGTACATTAGCATACGGTGTAAAAATTTTTTCCCAGTCAGATGATTACAGTGGCTATACAATGGTTAACTCTTTAATACCTACTAAATATAAATCCGAAATTTTTTCTCCAGTTATAATTAGTAAGCATGTGGTAGTTGGAACTAATAGTGTGATAATGCCAGGTGTTATTATAAATGAAGGTTGTTCCTTTGGAGCAATGACTTTAGTTAATAAATCTACTGAAGCATGGGGAATATACGTAGGTACACCATGTAAGCGAATTAAAGAGCGCAGTAAAAACTTACTGGTTTTAGAGAAAAGTTTTTTAAAGGAAATTGAAATTGATTAATTTTAACAAGCCACCATACACAGGTAACGAAGATAAATATATAAAAGAGTCTTTAACTAGTGGAAAGATCTCTGGTGACGGCCCATTTACTTTAAAGTGTCACAAGTGGTTTGATAGTAAGCTTTTAAACTCGAAATCTTTACTTACACCTAACTGTACTCAGGCTTTAGAGATGGCAGCCATACTTATCGGGATAGAACCTGGTGATGAAGTTATCATGCCAAGTTATACGTTCGTTAGTACAGCTAATGCATTTGTCATTAGAGGAGCTAAAATTAAATTTGTCGATATTCGCAAAGATACAATGAATATTAACGAAAAGTTAATTGAACAGGCAATAACGGATAAAACTAAAGTAATTGTACCCGTTCATTATGCTGGTGTCTCATGTGAAATGGATACCATAATGAGTATTGCAGAAAAGCATAATTTATTTGTTATCGAAGATGCCGCTCAAGGAATGATGTCAACTTATAAAGGTAAACAATTAGGGACTATTGGGCATTTTGGTACATTTAGTTTCCATGAAACTAAAAACTACACTAGTGGTGGTGAGGGCGGTTTACTAATTATTAACGATGAAACATTTATAAAAAGAGCTGAAATTATTAGAGAGAAAGGCACGAATAGAAGTCAATTCTTTAGGGGTATGGTAGATAAATACAGCTGGGTAGATTTAGGGAGTAGCTATTTACCTAGTGATATACAAGCGGCTTATCTGTATGGTCAATTGGAAATGGCAGATGATATTTTAAATAATAGACTTAATGCTTGGGATTATTATTACGAGGGGCTTAAAAACCTTGAGTCAATACAAATACCGAAAATTCCAGAGGGTTGTAGTCATAATGGGCATATGTTCTATGTTAAAGTCCGTGATATAAAAGAAAGAGATTTTTTTATTGAATCACTTAAGCAAAAAGGTATCATGGCAGTATTTCATTACATACCATTACATTCCTCTTTGGCTGGCAAGAAATTTAGTGAGTTTAATGGTACAGATGTTCACACGACTTTTGAAAGTGAACGATTAGTTAGGTTGCCATTATTTTATGGTATTACAGTAAGAGAGCAAGAGCTTGTAGTTTCTGCAATTAAATCTTTCTTTAATGAAAACTAAGCTTAATTTATCTCTAATATATTTTAGCCGTATTTATATGGCTATTATATCTATAGTTTTAGTCCCATTTCTTTTACGAGAGCTTGGCCATGAGGCCTATGGTTTAATAGGTTTTTTTGTTGTACTACAAGCCTGCTTGCAAGTACTTGATGCTGGGGTTGGAGGTGTGTTAACAAGGCAGTGTGTGTTAACTAAACATGACGCTAAATCTCATCATGGTTTTGTTCAATTGTTTAAAAAAATAATCTTAGTTTTTTTTATTATTTCAGTTTTTATCAGCTTTTTAGGTTATAACTTTTCTGATTCGATTGTAAATCTTTGGCTCAATACCTCATTAGATGTTGATATCGCTTCTTCCTGTGTAGCATTAATGTGTTTGATTTTTTCACTAAGGTATTTGCAAGGACCATTCAGAAGTATTATTTTGGCAAATGAAAAACATATTCTGTTATCTACAATTGATATTATTTTTACTACTATAACAAACCCAATAGCATTAATCTTCGTTTACTATTCTCAAGAAAAAATACTTTCATATTTTTACTTTCAAGCAGTATCTTCATCGTTGAGGTTAATTGTCCTCTTCCTGTGTTCAAGTTTTTTAATTAAACAATCAAAACGACGTTTACTAAGCGAACCTGAACATTCTTGTAATCCAGTTAAATCAGATTTTAAACAGATAGTAAGGTTTGGGATGCAATTGTCTTCTTTATCGATTTTGTGGGTACTTGTTACTCAGTCAGATAAATTAACCTTAACTAGCATAATGACCTTAAATGATTATGCATTATACAGCTTGGCTATTTCAGCTGTCTCCGTTGTAAGTATCTTTGGTTCTCCCATCAATCAATATTTACAACCCAGATTAACTTCCCTTTTTTCGGCTTCAAAATTTGATGAGTATTCAAAAATATTCGAAAATACATATTACTACTTAGCTATAGTATTCATACCATCTTGCTTCTTGGTTATTTATTTTGGTGTTGATTTTATTTCAGCTTGGTTAGGTGATAGTGAAACAGCAAACGTTGTAATACGTTATGTACCCTGGCTTTTTATCGGTTCTGTGTTTACTGTATTCTCCAACTTTTGTTTTCTATTATTATATAGTCATGGTAATTTGAAATGGCATACTATATTTTATAGTGTTTTTAGCATAGTAATAATAATTTTGAATGTTCTTGTTGCAAAACATTACGGTGCAGATGGCTCTGTTAGATTTTATTTTTCAAGTTCATTGTTTTTATTGTTATTTTGGTCTTATCTAAATTTCTACAAATATTTTGATAATTTCATTTATGTAAGCGTGGTAAAGATCTTACCATCCATGTTGTTTACGTATATTATATTTTATTTAGCAGATGCTTTTAGGTTTGATGTATTGCTTCATGATATTTTATTTAGCTCATTTATATTTATTTTTAATGTAGCGACTTTATATTGTTGGTGTTTTAAGTTATTACCCAATATTGTTAATGAAAAGTTTTTAATAAAATACAAGTGTGATGTTAAATAGTTTTAAGAGATTTTATAATGAATGTTAAAGTTTTCTATATTTATGCGCCAAGTTATGACGAAAATAGTGGTGGTGCAATTGTTTTACATAGGCTATGTGCACTATTAAATAATATTGATGGAGTTAATGCTTTTTTAGTGCCAAGAGTACTTGAAAAAATAAATGTTTTTTCTTTAAAATCATTCTTAGTAAGTATTAAATATTTCCTGGTTAATAAATTGAAAGGATTTGAGGTTAATAAAAATTGGAATACACCAATAGCAAGTTTTAAAGATGTTAAAAATAACCCTGATGCTATTACAGTCTATCCAGAAGTTACTTTTGGTAATCCTTTAAAATCGCCTAACGTGGTCCGTTGGTTTTTGCACCAACCCGGTCATTTTAATAAAGAATTTTGTTTTGGTGTTGATGAGCTTTATTTTAAGTTTAATACAGCTATAAAGGATTTTAGCTATTGTTACTCAACAATGTCCTCTCTTGAATTAAAGGTTATATATTATCCATTAGAATATTACTATGAAAATGATGATGTAAAGATTAATACCTGTCATGCTATTCGTAAAGGTAAGCATAAGTCTGCCTGTCATGATTCTGAATCTATTCTGATTGACGGTAAGTCACATCAAGAAATTGGCGATATATTCCGTTCATCTAAACGTTTTATTTCTTATGATGATTACACAGCATATTCAATTTTCGCCACACTTTCTGGTTGTGAATCAATCGTAGTACCAGATATTCATATTGATAAAGAAAAATGGTATCCGAATGTGTCTGATCGTTATGGAATTGCATATGGATTTGAAGAAGAAGAGTTGATTTGGGCAAAGAAAACAAAATATAAAGTATTAGAGCATTTGGAAAATGAGCACAGAAAATCACAAGAGTGTGTTGTTGAGTTTGTAAAAGAATGTACTAATTTCTTCAACAAGAAGTGAGAGTAATAATGTTTAATAATATATTTGTTGTCGTTGTTTATAATAAGTTTATTTCTGAGTCTAAAACTTTAAAAAATATTCTTAGCTCTAGGGTTGACTTTTGTAAATCAAAGTTAATTATTTGGAATAATGGTCCGAATGGCATATTTTTGGTTGAGTCAGAAATAAATAAATCTACATTTAAAAGTGTTGAGTTAGTTGAGACTTTGAATAACAGCTCTCTTTCTATGATTTATAATAATGTAATTAGTAATAACGAATCACATAAATATATTTTTTTAGATGATGATAGTGATTTGTCTGAGCAGTATTTAGAACATCTAAGTTATGTAGCAACTGATCAAGTTGCTGTTCCAATCATCTCTTCTTCAAAGGTAATAGTAAGTCCACAAATAGACAATCATTCCTTATCAGCCAATAGTGTTATTTCTGACTATAAAGCTGCCATGGGTATTGCAAGTGGGTTAGTGGTGGGGAGTTGTGTAGTTACAGCAATGAAAAAACAATATGGCTGTGTATTTGATGAACGGTTTTATCTTTATGGTGTAGATACCTCTTTTTTTAAAAGGCTTATTGAATTAAAAGACAAACCTAGTATATATATATTGAATGGTTTTGAACATTCTCTATCTAGACTTGAATCTGATGGTTATACGCCATTTAAAGTGAAAGAAAGATCTTATGATTTAGGTTTGCAACTAAGATATTACTTTCCATTTTATCATTCTTTCTATAAATGTTTTATTTTTTCGTGCAAAGATGTCTTAAAATTAATTTTAAGGAAAAAAAGAACATATAATTTCATCTACTTATGTCATGCATATTTAGGTGGGAAACATTACAAAAATATTAACTAAGTGTAGTTTATGAAATCTTCAGTGTTAATTTCAGTTATAATTCCGTTTCATTCTAATGTATCTGGCTTACTTCAAAAAGCTGTATTAAGTGCCTTAAATCAAAAAATTGTAAACGTAGAAGTTATTGTTGTTGATGACTGTTCTCCTCTTGATGCTTTGAGTGAGCTTGATTTTATTCATGATGAACGACTAAGGGTAGTTCGTCAGAAAAAAAATAGTAATGGTGGCATTGCCAGAAATACAGGTGTTAATTTATCAAATGGCCAATTTATCGCTTTTTTAGATTATGACGATATTTGGTACAAAGATAAGTTAGAAAAACAGTTATCTTTATATGAACAACATGCAGTAGAATATCCGAATCCAGTTATATATTCAAAATGTAAAATAATAGAGGTTAATAGTAATTTTATTCGACCTACTAGAGAAATATTTACAGATGAAAAAGTTGGTGACTATTTATTTTTTAGTAAACAAATAATTCAAACGAGCGGAATTTTCTTGAGTAAGGCTACATCAAACTTAGTCCAGTTTGATAATTTGAAACGTCATCAAGACTATCAATATTGCCTTGCTCTGGAGTCTGTAGGAGCAAAGTTTTTTTTATTGAATGAAGTAAGTTACGAGTTTGTGCAGATACCTAAGTTAAATGACTATAATTTTTCGATTCATTGGTTAGGTATTTATAAGTTCTATCTTTCTAACAGTGCAGTAAAAGGTTTCAACCAGCTTGTTGTCATAAGGTCAATGATATCTCATCACGATTACATTAAAGCTATTACTTTTGGGTTCGAAAATAACATGTTGTTTTTTGTTATTAAGTCAATTTTGATAAAAGTTATTAAAAATGTCATTCCTGTTAGAGTTTTAGGGATTATTAGAAATTTAGGTTTGAAGTAATGTATGTATACAGTAATTTTAGTCGCCATTATCTATCATGTTTTTTCCATTTACTACTCAGGTGTAGGTGGCTTTAATAATGAAATCTCTGAATCAATTTTAATACATAGCACTCTTGATTTAGTAGTTAATATTTTAGTGTTATTGGTTGTGAAGGCTCGTTTCCCTACTTTTTTTGAAAATGTAAATGTTTATTTTAATGAAAACTACATAAAAACATTTCATCGTTACCGTTGGTTTTTATTTGGACTTGTTATTTACACTGGTTATTTGGCATCTCAATCATTTCAACTTATTTTATTAGGGATACCACGACATGAGTTGATGCAAGAATATGGCACTGGTGGTTTCTCCTATATGCTAATAAGTGGTTTTTTTAAAATGCTGTTTCCTTTTGTTTTCTTTTTTAATACTAGCTTAAAATTGAGGTTATTAGCTACGGTAGGACTATTACTAACTATTATACTAACAGCTTCACGATCAGAGCTTATGTATGTGATTGGCTTTTATATAATATTGTTAGTTTTTAGTAAGGGTTACAAAAAAGTTATGTGGTTAGGTGCCATTGCAGCCTCAATGATTTTTCTTGCTATAATTTCAACCATTTTTCTACAAAACAGACCGATTACAGATGGATTTGGAGCTTTGTCTGATATGACTAGGACCGTATTCCAATATAGAGCATATTCATATTATTTAGCTCAATATTCGATGGAGGCATCTACCGGCGGTGAAAAAGTGTTATTTCCATTTTTAGGTTATATTGCAGAGTTTTTTTCAAGATTATTTTCTTCATTGAGTAGACCTATTGATTCAGATTTTGTTTCCCATTTGCACGTTTTAGGTTTCGGGAATGAAACAGGAAGGCCATTTTTAGCAAATGTTCTCTACCCTTGGTGGAGTTGGTTTGTTGGTGCTTTTGGCTCACTAGGTCTTATTCTTAAAGGTTTATATTGTTTTATTTTATTAGCATTTTGTATCGCTGGCCGATTCCTATTTACTTTCGTTATACTGTTAAGTTTTGTGATCTTTGGTACTGCAGGAGCTCATCCTCTTTTAACTCTAACTCATACTTTAGCAGTGGCGACTTGTTTTTTTGTAGACTTCTTTGTTTTTCTAAATGTAAGATATTTTAAAGGTCGGATTTATTCATGAAAATTATCGCTTTTGTAGGTGAAACCTTTGAAGAGTATGATGGGGCGTTTCATGCAAAACCCACTTCTGCAGCGTTTCTTCAAGACTGTATCGGTAAGGAGAATGTTTATGTCGCATCCTCTTCAAAGCAAACATCAGGTGAACAGCCTGTTGGTATTAGTACAACAGTAGCTTCGGATCACTTTTATCCGTTTCCACCATATCAATCTACAAAGGATTTTGTATTAAAATCTCTATTTAAAAAAGGTTTTTTGCGTCAGTATGTTACTTTGTCTGAAAAAATAATTCTAGAACATGATGGTGCTTTTTTTTGGATTAGAACCCCATCAATAGGAAGTATTGTATTTGGCTTAACGGCGTTAAAGTTAAATCAAAAATTACTACATCACATGTGTGCAGATGCTTCAAATACTTGGAAAGATAATAAATATAAAGGTTTAAATAAGTTATTTGCTTTTTTCTTTTCTAAAGTATTAAGGTCGAAGCTCAAAAAGATTTGTGCTCACGACAATACTATTAATCTTTGTACAGGAGATGTCTTGGAATCTTTTAGTCAAAAATATTCCGCTAAAACATTCCAGTTTGTAGATTTGATGAGCAAATCTACAGTAAGTACTAAGGTGGTGACGGAAGCTTCTTTAAATACTGAGAGTGCATTAAATCTACTTTTTGTTGGTCGTATAGTTGAAGATAAGGGGGTTTTTGATTTAATTCAGGCAATTTCAGAGCAAAGTTGCAAGGTGAAAGCTACATTTGTAGGTGATGGACCTGATTTAGAAAAAGCTATCAAATTTACTCAAAATAAAGGTTTAGAACATCTTATTAATTTTACTGGCCAATTGCCTCATACAGAACTTAATCAGTTATATGCTGGTTGTGACTTGGTAGTTATACCGTCGAATAATAACTACGAGGGATTTCCTCGTGTAATAATGGAAGCTTGGTCAAACTTTAAGCCTGTGATTGTTTCTAATGTTGGTGGTATTAATGCATTTGTAAAGCATGAAGAAAATGGTTTTATTTTTGAGCCAGGAAATGTTCAAGCTTTATCTTTGGTAGTGAGTAATATTGTTACTAATCCAGAATTACTAACAACAATGGAAAAAAGTATCCAGCATATGGCAAGTATATCTAATCAGGATTATTGGATTAAGCAGCTTTTAGATATTGTTAACCGTTCATGATGAGATAAATATGAAGCACAAATTCTTATTGATATATACATGGTTTATTCGTTTAATATTTGTTTGTTTTCCTGATCAACCATTGATTATGCGCTTACGGGGACACTTTTATTCTCTTGGCATGAAGAGTTGTGGCTCAAATTTCCAAGTGTCATCTTCTGTCATATTACGTAATTTAGAAAATTTAGATTTCGGTAGCCATGTTTATTTGGCTCCTAACGTAGTTATTAACGCGATATCATCTGTAGTCTTGAATGATGAGGTTATGGTTGGCTTTAATTCAGTTTTAGTTTCAGGTAATCATTCTTGTATTGGCGGTTCATTTCGATTTGGTGACTCAATTACTTCACCAATTATAATTGGCTCGGGCTCTTGGATTGGAGCAAACTGTACTATTGTTGCGGGAGCAAGGTTACCAAATTCTTCATTAATTGCCGCTAATTCTTGTTTCACTGGTCAGTTTACTGAAAGCGGAATTTATGGTGGTGTTCCAAGTAAGTTTTTAAAACAAATATAATTTCAAATAGGTTTTTATGAAAATAGCTATAGCTGGTACAGGTTACGTAGGTTTATCAAATGCAGTGTTACTTGCACAGCACAACACTGTTGTGGCGGTCGATATTTTATCTGATAAAATCCAGATGATTAATAATAAATTATCACCTATTTCAGATTGTGAAATAGAAGATTATCTTCAAAATAAAGAGTTAAATTTAACCGCAACCCTTGATAAACATTTAGCTTATACCGAAGCAGATTATGTAATTATAGCAACACCTACTGATTATGATGTTGATACTAATTACTTTAATACTTCTTCAGTAGAGGCGGTAATTAAAGATGTTATGAATATTAACCCAAATGCTGTAATGGTAATTAAATCTACTGTTCCTGTGGGCTATACTGCGCGTATTGCTCAAGAGTTTGGTTGTGATAACCTACTATTTTCCCCAGAGTTTTTACGAGAAGGTCGTGCGTTATATGATAATTTATATCCGTCTCGTATTATTGTTGGTGAGCGTAGTGAACGTGCAGGGGTATTTGCTAAGCTTTTAGCCCAAGGGGCGATAAAAGAAAAGATAGATATTTTGTTCACCGATTCAACTGAAGCCGAAGCTGTAAAATTATTTTCTAATACATTTCTAGCCTTGCGTGTAGCATATTTTAATGAACTAGACACTTACGCTGAATCACATGGTTTAGATACAAAACAAATTATAGATGGTGTCTCTTTAGACCCACGTATAGGTTCTCACTATAATAATCCTTCATTTGGTTATGGTGGCTATTGTTTGCCCAAAGACACCAAACAATTAAGAGCAAATTTTGCCGATGTTCCGTGTGATATCATTGGTGCGATTGTAGACTCGAATTCTACTCGAAAAGACTTTATCGCTGAATCTATTCTTAAGCGGAACCCCAAGTGTGTGGGTATTTATCGTCTAATAATGAAGTCTGGTTCTGACAATTTTCGTGCTTCTAGTGTTCAAGGAATAATGAAAAGGTTGAAAGCTAAGGGAATTGAAGTAGTTGTATATGAACCAGTACTTGATGAAAGTGAGTTTTTTCATTCGACGGTAATCAAGGATTTGAATGAGTTTAAAAACTCTTGTGATGTTATTGTTTCCAACAGGATGGTTGAAGAAATTCAAGACGTTGCACAGAAAGTTTATACTCGTGATTTATTTGGATCAGATTAATTATCTAGAGGTTTTATTATGAAAGTCGTAATCCCTGTTGCAGGTCTTGGTACTCGAATGCTTCCCGCAACTAAAGCTATTCCAAAAGAAATGCTTCCAATCGTCGATAAGCCGCTTATTCAGTATATCGTTAATGAGTGTGTAGCAGCTGGCGTCAAAGAAATTGTATTAGTTACTCACGCCAGTAAAAACGCCATTGAAAACCACTTTGATAAATCTTACGAGCTTGAATCAACGCTTGAAAAGCGTGTTAAACGTCAGCTGTTAGAAGAGGTGCAGTCAATTTGCCCTAAAGATGTCACCATCATGCATGTACGTCAGGGTGAAGCTAAAGGGTTAGGGCATGCGGTGTTATGTGCTAAACCTTGTATCGGTAATGAACCTTTTGCTGTTGTATTACCTGACGTTATTTTAGATGAGTATACCGCAGACCAAAAAACTGAAAATTTAGCTGCGATGATGGCACGTTACCATACGAGTTTTGCTAGTCAGATTATGGTTGCACCAGTACCAGATAATGAAGTGAATAAATACGGTATTGCTGATTGTAATGGTGACGAAATCGCACCGGGTGACTCAGCTAAAATTAAAGCGATGGTCGAAAAGCCAGCTATTGGCAGTGCACCATCGAATCTCGCTGTCGTTGGTCGTTATGTTTTATCTGAAAAAATCTGGTCTTTATTGGCGAAGACACCAGCAGGTGCTGGTGATGAAATTCAGTTAACCGATGCGATTGATATGCTGATCGAGGAAGACACCGTTGAAGCGTTCAACATGACCGGTAAATCACACGATTGTGGTGATAAACTGGGTTATATGAAAGCCTTTGTTGAGTACGGATTACGTGATAAAAAGCTCGGAAGTGAGTTCTTAACTGAAGTAAAAAGCTTGATTAAGGATTGTAAGTAATGTCTGTTCTTGTTACTGGTGGTGCAGGTTATATTGGTAGCCATACGATTGTAGAATTAATAAATATCGAGACAGATGTTGTTGTTATTGATAATTTATCTAATTCAAGTTTGGAAAGCTTAGCCCGCGTTAAAAGTATTACTGGAAAGCAAGTATCGTTTTACGAAGGTGATATTTTAGATAAAGCATTATTGCGTAAAGTGTTTGCAGAAAATACCATTGAAGCCGTTATCCATTTTGCTGGGTTAAAAGCAGTAGGGGAATCTGTTGAACAGCCATTAAAGTATTATACCAACAACGTCACAGGTACCATCGTTTTATGCGACGTCATGGCTGAGTTTGGTATAAAGAACTTGGTGTTCAGTTCTTCCGCTACAGTTTATGGTGACCCTGCTAGTTTACCGATTTTAGAGTCTTTCCCGACTTCAGCAACAAACCCTTATGGTCAATCTAAACTAGTCGTTGAGCATGTACTTGCAGATTTACATAATTCAGATCCTAGTTGGAATATCGCATGTTTACGATATTTTAACCCAGTCGGTGCACATGACAGTGGTTTAATTGGTGAAGATCCAAATGATATACCAAATAACTTAATGCCATTTATCTCTCAAGTTGCTATAGGTAAAAGAGAAAAACTAATGGTGTTTGGTGATGACTATGCAACACCGGACGGTACAGGCGTTAGGGATTATATTCATGTTGTCGATTTAGCTGTTGGGCATTTAAAAGCATTAGATAAGTTAAAAACTAACAGTGGTCTAGTTACTTATAATTTGGGGACTGGCCAAGGCTATAGTGTTTTAGATATGGTTAAAGCTTTTGAAAAAGTTTCTGATAAAGTCATTAATTACGATATCGTCGCTCGTCGTCCTGGTGATATAGGAGCTTGTTATGCTGACCCTACAAAAGCCAAAGCAGAGTTAAATTGGACTGCGACACATAATCTTGACGATATGGTTAATAGCAGTTGGAAGTGGCAGTCACAAAACCCTAATGGATATAGTGATTAGGGTTTAGCATTAAATTTCCACTAGCTACATTTTTCTAGTTAGTTAAAAAGGGTTTTGAGTTTATTCTCAAAACCCTTTTTTTATCATGTAAATTTTAGCCAATATTTTCAGTCTGATAAATTCCAACGATCGTTTTGAGATGAACTTAGCCAAAGCCTTCACTGCGCATCAGCGTATCAAATGCATTTCCATCAGTACGGGATGCATTAGCAACATAAGGGGCATATACGTCAAACAATAAGCGAGTATCGCTGTGACCAAGCATTTGAGATATATACAATGGATTCTCAAGCGCTGCGATATGAAGAACTGCTGCAGTATGGCGTGTCTCGTAAGCTCGTCTGCGTTTAAGTCCAGCTTTGATTAATGTGGGATACCATAAAGCTTTACTCACATAATGCGTATCAAGTGGCACACCTGATTTTCCGGTAAATACAAAGTCAGAATAGGGGGCATATCCAGCCTCACTTGAATCTTTAATGCGTTTAAAGGCTTCATAGATAGTAACGCACATCTTTAAATCTCGGCGTGATTTAGGCGTTTTTACATCACAGATTTCACCATTTACCCAGTTCTGACGGATACGAATTAAACGGTGTTCAAAATCAATATGCTGCCACTCAAGGCCGTGTATCTCACAGCTTCGTATGCCAGTCCAAAATCGGATAATAAAGTAATCCTTCCACTGGGGTGGCACCTTATCTAAGAACTTACGTACTTCCTCAATCGTCATTGGGTGCGACTCTGCTTTTTCTTCCTTGAGCGCTTTGTAGCGTCTTAGTGGATACTCAAACTTACATTCTTCTGCTGCAAGGCTAATGATGGCAATCACAGGCCAAAGTAAAAAATTGATACGGCGATTTGATAATTGACGTTTATCCCTGTCTTTCATCATTTCCATCAACTCTTGACGAAAATAATCAATTTGCGACAAGGTGATTTCATTTACCAAGGTATTACCGAATTCAGGGATAAGATATTTATCGAGAGTGTTGCGCATGGTGTTTTTATAGCTGTTTTTCCAAGTGCCTTTTTTACGCTCAAACCACTGATGAGCAAAGTCATTGAAAAATGGATATTCACGGTCTGGGTGTTTATCACGTTGTAGTTGCTCAAATTTAGCGACTTTTTTACTTTTCGGAAAATAGTCACGATATTGAAAGCTGCCTAAATCAATCTCAGCATTCATTTTTTTGAGTGTGGCTTTGGCTTGGGTGAGGTTTTTAGGGGTTGCAATCAATTTACTGCCTTCACGAAAACGGCAGCCATAAAGATGCATGTCGAACTGAATGCGCCCGTTTGGACGTATGCGAATATGAGCCATAGTGGTCTCCATTGATTTCAGATCGTTAAATAGATCTGTCCCTTACCAATGGAATTCGTTAGAATTTGCCCATCGGCTGGGTCTGGGTTAATAGCTAACGCAGCCGGTACGGGGTAGAGTGGTTGCCGCCACTCTGCCCCAACTGCTTTCTTTTTTAGGTTTCTTTAGGTTAACAGGGCTTTTAAAACGCGCAAGTTAACTCATCATAGTGTGTTTACCAATAGACTGATATTTTAGCTTATTAGTTAACCAGTCCAGTTATATACCTAGTACTGTATATTTGTCCAGTATTTTGTTGCATTTCTTCAACGGACACAGAACTTAACGTCACATGAGTTTCTTATCGAGATTAAACATCCTCAAAACCAAACAAATCATCCTGGCTGCCTTCATCCCCTGTAGCATTTTGTTGTTTTAGCATGATCTCTAGCTTGGCTTTTGATTGCAGTACAAGTTCCATTTTAGGGGACGCGTATTCGATATCAGTGATGCTTTGGTAAGGGTCGGTATTATCTCTGTCATTATAAAAGCCCAGCTTTAACTCGCCTTGCTCATTAATTAATACCGCGATTTTCATTTGTTTTGCATCGGTCATATCTTTGATACGCACACGTTCAAGTTGACTCAGATTGATGCTGTATAGAGTGGGCTTATCACACTCGATTTGCTTGGTGCGGATAAAACGGTTACTACCGGTTTCTTCAACTAAACTGGCAAGCATGACATAGTCTTTATCGATATAGAGTAGCGCTTGATTGGCTTTTTTTAGCGGTGTAATCGACAAGTATTTTTTGAGATCTTCCTTAAAATCATAAATGTTGATGATAATTTTCACCTCGGTACGGTAGATTGTTTCTTTTTTCAATCGATATTCACGCAATGATGCCAACGAGCTGGAGCTCACACTGTTACCATCACTAAATATCGCGCGTTCATCATCTAGATAATACTGGATATGTTGTGCATCAGTGTTATGGCAGATCCTTTCCAGTTGTACCACGCTTTCTTTGTTAAGCAATATGCCATGTGTTACTTCCATATTCTCTGGTAGCGCACAAGTTTGAATGTTGTTGTCACGTTCAATGCGGACTTTTTGTTGCTCTTTATTGAGTTCAAACACATCTAAAGGTTGATGAGAATCTGCGATTTCAAGGATTCTTCTCGCTGAATCTGTAGGTAATGATTGGTAAGTTTGGTTTTTATGTTGTTCAAGAAAGGCGAGATGAGCCTCGATCGGCGGTTTAGCTTGAATATATAGGCGAGATACATGTGCCATCAAGCCATTGAGGAGCGGTAGCTTTTGTTGTTTAGCATACTCAGCTTCGATGGTGATTGGGGTTTCATTTAACGTGTTTTTTAACTCAGCTCGCCACCATGTTCTAAAACTACTCGCGCATAATGACCATTGACCTTTTTTGAGCCCCCAGTCGTTGTTAAGCGGTAATTGAACCATAGAAGGAAAGTCGCTCTGCCCACCAATTAAATAACCGACCTCTTTGCTTTCTATCACAATGGTGACATAAGGAATAGGATCTTTGTCGCTGATGGCGTCAACTAGGTGGCTAATGCCTTGTTTACGGTCTGTGTGAAATTCAAGTTTTGGCATAGTGGGATCCTCTTAAGCGGTGAACGTTGATAAATCAACAAAATACTGGTTGAGTGGGCGCTTGAATATTGCTGCTGAAAATGGTGTGTGCAGTGTGATGTTAAGGTAGGTATCACCTACAGGAATAACGTCATGCAACACTTTGTCTTGCTTGCGAGCAAAGCGGGTTTTGACTAATGTGAGCTTATTACTGTTAAGGCTTTTTCGGTTTTGTTTTAAGGTCAGTGTGGCATCGAATGATTTAAGTGCGCCTTGATGACATAGGGTTTGAAATGCCTTAAGCGTGCGCTGGTTGCTGGGGCAATTAAATACAATATCGAGCTGACTTGGCTCATTGCGCTTTGCCGAACTTGTACTCAACTGCGCTTCAACAATCGTTGCTCCCCCTAAGTGCTTAATGGCGGTACGTTGCTTTTTATCCATGACTAACCCTTGGTGTTGTCCCAATTGCTGCCATGCTTGGCTAAGGACTTTCATGGTAAGCTCGCCAGTTGTCAACATGCGTATAGTTAGGCTGTTAATGAGATAAAACGTTTTCCCGTTATACCATTGCCTTGGTATATGTTCACTCCATAGTTTCAACCATTCATCATCGCTCCATTGCTGTTTACGCTTAGACACAGGCTGTTTGTGTACGATTCTTTTTAGTAGTTTCGCCTCGCTATAGCTGGGTTGATAGTACTTTTTGGCTTGTTCAGGCAATGCAGCATACTCAGGACTGAGCTCTGCAAGCACTCTGGAAATATCATTTGAACCGGTGGGCATATCCAAAATGTAGCGCAACTCATCACGGCTATAGTGACGCTTGTGTGGCTTAAACAGCGGAATGATCCGCTCAAGTCCATGTAAGTAATGACGCCGAGTAGTTGCATAGTGAGCATGGCCAAATTGAGCGCTAATCACATCAAAAAGTAGGCTGTCGTTTATCTCGCTAAAATCGCGGCCCTCAAGCCAAAAACTAAAGCGTGCTAAGCAATTCTGTTTGGTCAGCATTGTTTGCATTGCTTTGTCATCAAGCAAAGTGGCTAAATGGTTATCTTCTCGCTCATATGCCAAATGCAAGCCTTGCAAATAGGTGAGCTCAATACCTGAATGACGTAAATGATGGAAGCGTACCTGTTGGCCAAACATCCCTTTAAGCACCTGTGTTACTGGGTATAAATAATGACTTGCTCGTGAAGCAATGGATTCACCACATAATGCCAAAAGTGGTTGTGCGTTATCACTCTCTGCGTGGATTTTAATGACTATGCGCACAAGCTTTGCTGCCACTTCAGGCATGACAATATACACATGGCGTGTTTGACGACTTTTTGTTTTGCCCTCAGTAGTCTCTGTAATAGTAAGTTGAAAACGGTTGTTCTGATGGATGACCTGACGAATATCACCTACTCGAAGGCGTAAAACTTCACCGCGACGCAAAGCCCCATAGAACCCGAATAAGGCTGCAACACTGGCAAACAGTCGTTGCAGAGCATGACCATTGCTGGTCGATAGTAAGTGTTTGATCACTAGGTGTAACTGAGAAATACTGAGTCTAAAGGGATCAACTCGTGCAGGTAAACTAGGCTTTTCAAATTGGCTCAAGTCTAGGTGGTCGGTTAATGGCTGCTGTGACACACTGCGTAAAAATTGGTAGAAATGCCACGCTTGAGAGTCTTTGTCATTAAGTATTTCAAATGCTTGCTGCGCCCATAGAGCTAATTTTTCGGGCTCGCAGGCCACTTGATACGATAACGGAGAAAGGTTTTTGTAAAAATTGCTGTAGCGGTCCACTGTATCTGCTGGTAGGTTGTCAAGTTTAATTCCTCCCTCAATAAATAGTGACTCACAGAAATGAAACAGAAGCTTAGGTAGGATGTTATCTTGAGTCCAAGTGGGCACTAATGGCATTACTCCGGATGTGTTTTTTTTACGGCGGTAATACTTGATTAACTCTTTATGTGGCCAATGAAGCTTACCCGACTTTGAACTAATAGCACCTTGGTTTTCTTGTTGCTGAAATACGATAGGTTGGTAGAGTGATTTTTTGATTTCGAGTGGCAAAGTTGGGCTGAAATGTTGAGGTAAAGTAGCGACATGGCGTTGAGGATCTGAAATATCGCGCAACAGTTCGGCCGGTACTTGATAATGATGGTGCCACAATGATTGAAACGTGCGCTGCCACTTCGCTTCTGAGCGCGGAGTGAGATAATAAGGCTGCGCTGATAACGTATTATTTAATGCTTTTAAAAGGGCTCTTTTCGTTGGCACCTGAGTTTGCTGCAGTATATATTGTTGTAATAGCCGATAAGCAAACAACGGCAGTGGTAAGCGGGTAAAACTTGGTTGATTGTCATTAGCAAATGCAGCTATAGGCGTTGGGTGTGGCACCTTTAGGGTATATTGACCTTCAAAAAACGCGATTGGATCAGCATTACTGAGGACCGCTTGCCAGTAACTTAATGGTAGGGGAGCGACCTCTATGTAGAGCACTGTGAGTAACCAAGCTAACTCAATCTTAGATCCACTGTTCGGATTGGCGATAAAGTACTGGCGTTGCAGATGGTAGCCTCGTATTAATGTGCCAGCATTGTCATTGAAGATTTGTATTTCACGCATCCACTTAAGTGCACTGTCTTGACACAGGGTCTCTTGTTTTGGAGGCAATATCCAATCACATACATCATAAAGATATTGTAAGACTTGCTCTCTTGCTTGTTTGAGTCGACGTTGTCGCCCTGTGGGAATGTCGCTTATGGCATAATTAATTTGCTTGAGACAGGTTTTACTGAGTTGACGTTGCTGGGCGCATTTATCAACGCGCAGACATATCCATTCGATATCTGTGCGATTTTCTATTGCCAGTCCCAAATCCGCACGGTGGCGCTGTATTATACTGTAATTGAGCATATCACTACTCCTCCATGATCGGTGTTAGCTGCAAAAAATTACTAATGCCATTCAGGTGTTTGGTGAGTTTTTTCTGCGAAGCCGGGAAATGCATAGCACTACCAAGGTGCTCACCGAAGGAGGAATGTCCCATTAGTTGATCTACATCTTGGGTCGATAACACTGGATCAAGTGCCGCTCTCGCATGTTGAGCAAAAAAGTGCCGAAGCTGGTAGGGCACCACCTGAACACTTGGGATGCATTCAGACCAATATTGCTTCAGAAAATAACGCAGTGTTCTTGCTGTGAGCGGCAGAGGCTCACCTACTTCATTGATCTGAAACCACAACAATGGTGAGGGCGTATACTTTGGGTAAAATTGATTGAGTTGTTGTTTGAGCTGCTCAAATCGCTGGATTGCTTGCTGCAGATAATTTGGTAGCAGCACGCTGCGCCAGCGTCCTTTGTCGCTTACAATAGCGTATTGAAAGTTAAAGCAGTTAGCCTGTTCAAGCGTAATTGCATGCGTCGGGCGAACACCTGTTAATACGATAAAGAGTAACGCGAGTTCATTTGCACGAAAATTTACTAACTCTCGTAAGCTCGTTGTGGTGTATTGCCGGAGAGTCAGTTGTCGCCCTTGTTGATGTAAATGACGGAAAAAATGCCGGACATTGTCCACCTCCAACATGCGCAGTGAGCCAATAACAAGTGCTGGCATTTTGACATAGGTCTTGGTTGCCTTAGTGAGATCTAGGTGAAACGCTGCAATACGGCCTGCCACCAGTAAATGCTCGGGGAGTGGGTCATTTTTATGCAGCAGCGAACGCTCATTTTCCGTGATGGGAAGTGGTACATTGAGCATAGGTTCGAGCTTCGGATCCATCAGTACTTGACGTAGTCTATCTAGATATCGGGTTTGTGCGTGAAAGATCTCGTAACGGAGTTGCTCGCTGTCTTGGGATTGATAGGCACTGGCAGAGTGATGATGTAACCCTTCTTCACCGAGTAATACTCGTTTACTTAGTGTAGATAGGCCACTATCAAGATTGGCTAACGTTTTAAAGTAGCTAAAAAGTCCATCACGGCGTATGCGGTAACGTCCTAATAACGAGGTTGGTGTACGCCATTTTGTATTCAACCAGTAAATGAAAGTTTTCTCTTCCTGGGTAGAGAGCCCCCAATGTTCGGTAGACTGAGTTAACGCATGGCTAAAGTAAGCATTGAGTCCATTTGGTAGCGGCTGCCACTGCCATTTAATGCCATGTCGTGTGTCGTATGCCAATGCATACTCGACCCAAGAAATATTATTCATACGCACTCGTCGTAGTGCATTGGCTCTGCATGGTTCACTGCCTGTGAGGATGTTTATTCTTGCAATATCGTCAGTAGTTCGGCAATTCACTAATTCACCAGTGAGCCACAGATAGACAAAATGAAACATATGTCGATCGTACGAGCTGATTTTGTTGCTAACGGTAGGTTTTATGCGCGGTTTTAATCGATGTAGGGCGGTAAGTAGTGTTAAGGCTACGCTCATCGGCTCAGGGTAAACGCCGCCGCTATTACGTTGACGCGCTTTACGTTTGATAGCACTTTGTTTACTCATGCTTTACCTTTGTCGTCATTCTTGGTTAGTTTCTTGGTGTCTAACCGTATTGCAGATGGTGATACCCCTGCAAATAGTGCTAATTGGCTTTTCTTTGGTAGAGGATTGGTTGGTAGGGAAGGATTGGATTTAGCATTATTGAGTCTAGAAGCCAGCGTTTTTAGTGTTGAAGATTGATAGTTGTATTGAAATGCTGGGAGCGTGAGCATTAATGTAGTGATTGTTTGCTCGATGTTATTTGCTGAATATTGGTACTCGCAGAGGCAGACTTTTTGTGATTGAACACTGGGATGTTGCCGCAGTAGTGCAAACAGTGGTTCGGGCGTTAAAAGTAGATAATGCTCTTGAGTTACAGGTATTACATGTAGAGTTATTGTTTTCAGCAAGATCTGTATTTCGTGCTCATGAAGATGGTCAATCACGTAAGCGGGGAACTGCACAGTGATCTCATCCCTGAGTAAACTAACGACCAAAGGATGGTACTCGAGGGTAAAACTGTTAACCAAGCGCTGTTTTATTTTCATATCTCTGCTGTACTCATTTGTTCAGTAATACTGTAACGAGTGTCTCTTCTGTTTTAGTGCAAATGCCCAATGTCGGTATTAATTTCAGAAAGGTTTCATCTGCGTATATCAAATGTTTTTTCTATAAAGCTATTGTAAAGTTGTTTAAATGAAAAAAGTGAGATAGAGGTGCCTAATTTGCGTTTTAAAATGCGATTTTTGCTGTTTTTGCTATAAGTGCGTTTTTTTTGTTCATTTTAGGTTTTAGTCAAATGTCATTATTTTGTTGCGAATTGATTTGAAGCGGCGGAACTGATTACTTTTATTTAAGATTCAAAAGTGGAGTTTATACTGGAAGATATTCAGGTTGGGAGCCAGCCTAAAACCGAAGGTCGGGAAGCGTCGATAGCTGATGGCAATCGCCAGATAACAAAGTTGTGAGCTTTGGATGCTGGTGCCATTCAAGTGAGTTTAGCGGCAACTTTTTTGTCTTTGGCATAACGATATTTTCCTAAATCATCCCATTTCCCTATTTATAGATGCGTGTATTTAGTCATTAATCTGTACTACTGTTTATTTGTACAGTCAATTGCTGTATAAATCAACTGTAATGGTTGTTTTTTCTTCTCTTCAGATTTTTAGTAAGTATGATTTTAGATGTTTAGTGATTACGTTAATTTATTAAGTTATTGATTTTAAGTGTTTATTGTGATTGTTAGGAGGTGTGTATGGAGCTTACACAGAAAGAATTTAAAATTGGACTCAAGGTGGTTTTAAAGATTCTTGGTAAATGGGGGTGTAATGAAAATCAAATATCAGTCTTACTTTGCTTTAAGAATAAAGACGACATGAGCGCCGCCAATCAAAATGACTTCACTCAAGATCAAGTCAAACGTATAAGCTACATTTTGAATATTCATAGTGAATTGAATCAAACTTTCTCAAATCCTGACAATATCTACGGCTTTATGACGATGGAAAATCAGCATTCATTATTTAAAGGTCAAACGCCACTGTCGCTTTTATTGGAAGGGGAGCATGCTGATTTTGAAGCTGTTATGAACCATGTTTTCCATTTAGGAAATTTTTAACGTTCAGCGCATTAGGGGCAAATATGGTGGACCTAAAATATAAAAGCAGCAGATTTTAGAGGCTTACTTTCCTGGCATTTCGAGCCTGAATGATGACGAGGCGGATAATGTGTACCTTGATGCTAGCGATGCGCAGAAACACAAGTATCTTGCCGAGTGCCAAAAGCTGTATGTAAAAGGCAAAGACCACTTAACCATGAATGAACCCTTTCGACCTGAGCGGGATATTTGCGATTTTCCTGATTTGCTTAGTTATGATATTCCCTACTGGCAATATCAACAATCCCATGATGACGCGATTTTAGAAGAAATGGAGATCCCCAAATATATTGCAAAGGCGCCTGATAAATACGTAAGCAAATTATATGGCGACTGGGTGAGGCTGTATATTGATGGCATTTTTTATTACGGCTGCTTGTATACAGCGATGCATTTTATTCTACTCGTGGTAGAAGAAACGGTGACAAGCTGGATAGAACAGCGGTATCCATACCAACTACAACTCAATACTTATCAAAGCGAAAATCAAAAGGATTGTGTGTCAGTCGAGTTTGCCACTAATAATGAAAGTAATGATAAGCAATCCTCCGCGGCTCGTTCGGTTATGCGGGAGTTTTTAAAAGAGTTAGCTCCAAAGCTTAATGATTACCTAAACTCACAAACACCGGCAACGTATATTATTTATGGTGTTGACTGTGATGGGGCACCAACAGTTGACCTCATTTGTAAAAATGATCAAACGCTGTCGTTAATTCGTCCTGCAACTTTTATGGATGATTTTTTACCTAAAACACAAAATCCAGCTTACTTAGATTTAATGACAAGACGCTATGCAAAACAAGCAATAGATAGGTTAATCGAGCTTGGTTTTTAAAGGGGTATATAAGGCGGGGGATAAAAACGAAAAGCCATTTAAAAATGGCTTTTCGCTTGTCTTCGGTGGGCTGTATTATTAGCAGGGATATCCGAAGCTCATAGAATGAACTGTAGGGAGGTTTCAGCTTCCTTTCAACAGTACTAATCGAACGATATTTATTCAACTTTGTGGTGGTTACGGTGATGAAGACTTATTGGTTCGACGCAATATTCAACCAACTTAAGGAGTGTAACTTGCAATATATCTCTATTCCCACAAGTGCATTTGGCTTTGATTATGATATTGAATTACATGACTGGCACAGTAAATTACAGGCATATCGAGTCTTTAAAACTAAGGCCAAAGAGTTACTTGAAGGAGGTCTTGGACTGGGTTTTGATATTATCCACGATGAGCAATGCTTAGATGACTGGCTGAGTAAAATTCCCACAGCGTATTTAGAACAAACTCAAGCATTTCCTGAGCATCAGTATCAATTGTTATGGCTTGCTGCCAATAGTGACGTAGCAGCCCAATTACTCATCACTCGGCCATTATTGTTAGTGTTAATCTGTGAGTGTTATACCGTGGATAACCAAATGGCATTAACTGTTAGCCAATTAGGCCAGCGACAGATATTACATTGTTTAGGCTATGATGATACTAAGTCTGCGCTCAAGTTTATTGATAAATTAACCCTGACCTATGAACGAAATTTAGAGTTAGAGCATGTTAAAAAACAGCTAGATAAACACTGTAGACGTTATAGATCTTTTAATCATTACACTTCAGTTAACTATGTTGCATTAAGCTTAGATAATAAATACCCCTTTCTAACGGGCACTAAGCTTGGACTGGCGATAGCCAGTGAAAATCAGTTAGCTCGAAGGGTATTGCGTTCATGCTTATCAGATACGCTAGCATTGGGAGTAGAGCTGGGGGTAAATGACCCAGGTAAACGTGTTAGTCAGTTATCGTCATTCGCCCAGCTAGAGCATTTGCATCAGCAATGGATAAATAGGCGAAATGACATAAGGCGTGAAAAACTAAGACCTGTTGATGCCGACAAACCATATTCTATGCTATTGCCAGATGAAGCAAACTTTGTGGCCATCAAAAATTATGATGAGCTTTTCACCGAAGGCGCGGAACAACACCACTGTATTGCGGTTTATCATACTCGCATTGTTTCTGGGCATTATCGTGTGTTCACTTTGAGCCAACCACAAAGAGTCACCATTGGTATCAAGTGTAACAAACAAACAGGCATTATCGAACTGGACCAAATTGCAGGTTTGCGTAATGCGCTGCCTACAACTGAAACCCGAGAGTTAGTTTACAGTTGGTTTGAGAGAGTAAAGAAGGTGTTGAAATTGCAAGAAGGTTCGGCATAAATATGTTTAATTAATAAGCGTCATCGGTTGACGAAAAATGACATGAAGTGAATGAATAAGAGGCGCAGTTTAGTGATACTCTGTCTTTATGAGGGTGTCCTTCAAGAGGCTTATCGTTATTTGTTTTTTCTTCACCGTGAATTCAGGTGAGTTATGGCGCTCTCTGCCAAGCCACCCTGATGCCACTCCTCCCAAGCTAGCCTTTTAATCTTACACTTTTTCACTTAAAGGTTTTATTGTATCATTTTTCATCGATGAATAAATTAATCTGACTATTATCACTAATCATATTTTGAACTGGATTTTTTGTCATTAAGCACCTTTACTCTGACGCTTTACCTTTTATGGTACTTTATTCTGATACTTTTCGTTAATTCACGCTTTTGTCTGATTTTTTTCACTTGTTTAGTTCGTTAAATGTCATAAAATAACCATAAGTAAAGATATCAGGAGCCAACATGCCTAATTTATACTTCTCAAATCAGACCGAGCCAGCCAAAGATCTGGCAAAAAAGGCCAAATCAGGTGTAATAACCAGAATCCATCAAGGGATTTACACAGATGCCAAACCAAGTGAACTGGAGGGCTTACTGATGTCAAAATGGCATGAGGTGGTTAAATATTTACAGCCTGATGCAATTGCATCTCACCGAACTGCCCAAGAGCTACGCCCAAAGGAAGGTCTGGTAGTTGTTACCTCAAGCATAAAACAACAAAGAAAAGTCCATGTAGCTCAAGTCTTGACGATTGATATCCAAGCTGGCTCCACAAATGACTTAACCGAACCATTCTTGCCGACTATGCATAGGAGCTCTCCTCCTAGGATGTATTTGGAAAACCTGACATCAGGTAGAGGTGTAATATCAAAATCACTTGGGCAGGAGTGGGTAGAAGAACGCCTATCTATTGCCATGAGGAAGACAGATGGCGAGAAAGAGCTAAACAGCATCCGAGATACAGCTAGGGAGTTCGCTAATGCGAACGGACTAGAGAAAGAGTTCACTAAGCTCAATAAAATAATATCAGCACTACTCTCCACCCACCCCGTAGAAGGCACTCTGAAAAACTCAGTAGCCATCGCTACGGCAAAGCATGAGCCATATGATGTGGTCAGAGTTGAAAGGTTTCAAGCCTTGGCAGATTACCTAAACCGATGCCAGCTACCCGAAGTACCTTACACACATACCAAGTCAGCATGGAGACACCTTTCTTTCTTCGAAAGTTACTTCTCAAACTTCATTGAGGGAACAGAGTTCGAAATCGATGAGGCTGAGGACATCGTGTTTTTAAGCAAGCAGATAAGCAACAGACATCAAGATAGCCATGATGTTTATGCTGTGTTTCAGCAAGTCTCTGACTACCAAGCAATGAGCATTTTCCCTGAAACAGCAGAGGAGTTCACTAAAGAGCTACAGCGTAGACACTTCGATATGATGCTAGAGCGCAAAGAGAAGAATCCTGGCTCATTCAAGTCTAAGGCTAATAAAGCGGGTACAAGTACCTTTGTTATGCCAGAAGATGTTATTGGCACCCTAACTAAAGGCTTTGAGATTTACAAAACAGTCAAAGCTGGCCTTGAAGCTGCGATTTTCATGCAGTTCCTAGTGTCTGAGTGTCACCCGTTCGATGATGGCAATGGCCGCCTTTCACGCATAATGATGAATGCCGTCTTACACTCAAATGACCAGTACAAATTAATTGTACCTACAGTACACAGAGATAGTTATCTCAACGGACTCAGAAAGGCTACACGGGAAAATAAATTCGCCACTCTGGTTAAGGTCTTCTATCAGCTACAGAAATACACCGCGTCAATTGACTGGGTGGACTACGGCGAGGCTAGAGATTCACTAGAGAGTCACAGGGCTCAACTTCTTCCCGATGAAGGGGTGCCGACATTCAATAAGGTCATCCGAGGATTCAAGTTTGACCTACCTCCTGAACTAAATTAAAACACTTCAGAATCCGCTAACGTTGTATACCTTTGGCGGTAACGCCATGCTTTACGAACTCCATCGAGTGGCAGTGAGGACAATCTGAAACTGTCTGTTCGCGTTCAGCTATCACCTTTCCGACAGTATCCCCATCGAGCTTTCTCTAACAGAGTTGTTGAGGCAGCTTGGTATCAGCGTAGTTGAGGGAGGGGATAAGTTGCAGTATCTTATCTAAGTTGTTGATTCCCATTCTTGCCGCCACCTTCGTTGATCTTCAGGGATCATGAGTGTAGACGAACAACACAGAAGTACAACAGAGCCACAAACATACAGTAACTTACCATAATCAATTGCTAAACCGACCACTTAAAGTGAAATGTTGCGTTAGTTGCGGTTATTTTGGACAGCAGCATGCGATCACAAACAGTGGGCGTAGTTAACCAAAGAATACTGGTTATTTAGCTTAAACTTGCTCTGACATCATTGATGGTGATAAAGAGTTTTTTCTCTGAGTTTTGAAACGCTTGAAACCCATAGCGCTCATAGAAGTATTTTGCCCCATCTTTAACATCAACGATAACTACAGGGAAGGCAACGCTGTCACTAGCTGCTAACAGCTTTTTGAGTGCGTCGATAAGCAACCACTCACCAAAGCCTTTCCCTTTATATCGGTCATCTACAGCTAAACGAGCAATGAGACCACCAGAGGTAGATGGTTGGTGCTTCTTCTGTAACTTATCGGGCAATGCCTTTAAGTCAATTGGTGCCATTGCTAGCGTGTAAAAACCGATGATATGTGAGTTGTCGTGATCATCTTCCAAAACAAAAGTTCTGGTGTTGTCTTTCTTTGCTTGCTGACGAGCCATTACTTTTAAATAGTTATTCAGAGCTTCGGAGCCACAATTGAATCGGTTTCTATCGTGATTACTTTTATCAAGAAGTACCGTCTTCATCATTGAGTTTTGCTCTCATAACGGTCAGATGCAGCTTTTAATTTAGGGTTCACTGTTGCTGGGCGGTCTAACGCTTCCATTAACAACATGGCGTCAGCTTGGCTCAGTTTTAGAGTTTGTTCACGCTCTATTACTTGTTTAGCTTTTTCAATCGCAGCACTTAAAACAAATGAATTAATACTGGACATACCAGTAATAGCGGCAGCTTTTGTAAGTAAATCTTGAGTATCGACATCAACTCTAGCGGTGATGCGAGGCAAAGTAGTAGCCATAATTTTATTTCCTATTGTGTCAAAATGTCACATGGATATTATGAGCTTAAAGTGTGTAATAAGCAATTTCTGTGTCACTTTGGCACAAAATCTAAATTGTAGTGTTTTAGCAAAATTGGCCACTACTTTGTAGTCAATTGATGTGTTTGGCATAGAATACGTTATCAGAAAGTTCAGCTGTACTTGTTCATCGTAACTCGGAATTGTCCGTGCGACCTGAGGTCGTATGAAGCGCTGTTCACCGCGATAAGAGTGAACCATCTGTATCACCGGATGACCCTAAGACTCTGAATAAAGCAGCGAGTCTGACAATGTAACGATATTTGGCTTATGCCGAATGGGAACTGAATCGTGAGAGGACGTTCTTCCTGATAACCACAATCGGGTAAGTGCTAGGGTGTCAGTATGATGAACGTAAGTGAATCCATGTAAGGTGCGTTATACGAGAAGCAGCGGAAGTGGTTTGTACGCTGTGGCCAAAAGGCAATGAGAGTTGGAAAGAGATTGGACAGTGCTCTTTCGTGATCAAATAACTCTYCGCACTATAGTGGGCATCTAACCTGACGTTGCGCGACATACGGAACAGGGTAAGCCTGTATTGCTCCCTTTGGGAAAGCGGTCTGCAAAGGCCGCCGATAGTCATGCAGGTAAAGGAGGCTAGAAAAAGCGAATGCCGCATTGTAATGACGCGGATACAGGTTGTTATCTGGCGCGAAAGCGAGCTGACTTCTAGCTGGTCTCCCGTTGCAAGATGATTTGAAGAACTTTATTTATGGAGAAACGCAAATGATGACTTCAATTGAAGTTAGTGCATCCCCTGACAATGTTCAATGGCAATCCATTAATTGGAAAGCGGTTAAGCAACATGTATTAAAGCTTCAAATGCGCATTGCAAAAGCAACCCGAGAAGGTAAACACGGCAAGGCGAAAGCATTGCAGTGGATACTTACCCACTCRAAATCAGCAAAATTACTTGCTGTTAAAAGAGTTTCTCAAAATAAAGGCAGCAAAACACCAGGCGTTGACGGCATCATTTGGAACAGTGATGCTCGTTGTATGACTGCGGTGAATAAACTGAGCCGAAAAGGCTATCATGCCAAACCGCTCAGRCGTATCTACATCCCCAAGAAAAACGGCAAACTCAGACCTTTAGGCATTCCCTGCATGATAGACAGAGCGCAGCAAGCGCTTCATCTTCTCGCCTTGGAGCCTATTTCGGAAACGGTAGCCGACCTCAATAGCTATGGCTTTCGACCCAACCGAAGCGCAGCAGATGCCATTGCACAGTGCTTCAAATGTTTGTGTATGAAGCGCTCTAGCCAATGGGTTCTTGAGGGTGACATCAAAGCTTGTTTCGATAAGATTGGTCATCAATGGCTTCTCGACAACATTCAATTAGATAAACGAATGCTGAAACAATGGCTTGGATGTGGTTATGTTGACAAAGAATTGTTCTATAAAACAGCAGAAGGAACACCGCAATGTGGGATAATATCGCCTACGCTTATGTTGCTCACGCTGGCTGGATTAGAACAATTGGTTAAGTCTATAGCTGTGCGTTCATATTAAAGTTTGATAAATAATAATAAAGTCTGATCATTTATAATATAGCTTGATATTTTTTGGCATTTTTTTGCAACCAGAAACTGGGGAGGAGTAACACATTTCTGCCCCTTTCTCGTTAGTACAATTACTCAGTTATCTAGATGTCAGCAAAAATGTGGACGATGAAGCTATTAATACCTGATATAAATAAGGCCGCTATTAGCGGCCTTATTTATAGGTTTATTGAGCTTTGCTAACCTTCACCAGCGGCGAGTACCGTACTTATTAGAGTAACAGCTTTTTTGATAGTTTCATCTGAGGCGTGATCTACAACCTTCATCTTCCTTGCGCTCCAGTCAAGAGATTTAATCTGATCTGTTAACGCTACACCTGTCGTTTTCCTAGTTCCTTCAATTGGAACTTCAAATGGATATTTCTTCACTTGGTTTGTTATCGGGCAAACAAGTGCAAAGCCAGTTATTTGATTGAAAGCTTGTGGTGATAAAACTAAAGCAGGCCTGTTACCTGCCTGTTCATGCCCTGCTTGAGGGTTAAAATCTAATAATACAATATCGCCTTTCTCTGGCGCATTGGTTGTCATATAAGCTCATTTCCTTGCTGGTCATTGATTTGCTCAACATGCTTATTGTCTTGGGTCACCATAGACAGAAGCGCTGTCAAATCGGGTTTAGATTGCTCTATTACAATCCTGTTGTCCTCAATTCTTAGATCAAGCTTATCGCCTATCCCAATTGAGAGTTGCTTTAAAATTTTTGAGGGTATCCTCAATGCGGAACTATTTCCCCATTTGGCTACGGCTACATTCATCACTATGCTCCTTCAAAATTGGCCTGATATGCGCTTATGTCAGGCCAGCCATAACGAGTAACTTCGTACACGTTTCTTACGCATTAACTCGTTAGCGGTGTGGGTCTAATTAGCACTCACTGTGCTCTTTAGTAAAACAACTAGCGGAACTGCTAGTTGCGTTTATATTAGCAGTAACATTGTGTATATACAATGTATATACGCATTTTAAGGAAAGAAGGATACAGGGTCAGTGTAAGCTTTAATTGATTACCATACATTTCTAATCCCACTAACCAGTTTTAGACCCTTTGTACTAAATGGTTTATGTCCAAAAGTGTGTTTGAAAATGATCAAACTTTATTATAAGAAAACGACATACGCCCTCAGATAAATTATCAAACTATTGAGTTGTTACCGTCCATGACAACCATACTTTTTTATCAAACTTTAATATGGTCGTACAATTGCTTGTAAAACAGGGAATAGGGTCAACTTTATTGGATATGCAGATGACTTTGTTATCACAGGTTCTTCGAAGGAAGTGCTCGTTAATGACATCAAGCCGCAGCTCATTGGTTTTCTACAGGAAAGAGGCTTAACACTCTCTGATGAGAAAACGCACATAACTCATATCGATGATGGTTTTGACTTTCTGGGATTCAATCTTAGAAAGTACAAAGGCAAACTGCTCATTAAACCGAGCAAGAGCAACGTTCTGTCATTTTTGAGCAATCTACGTGAATTCATCAGAAAACATCCAACAATCCCCGTTAACGATTTAATCAAAATATTAAATCCGAAACTGAGAGGATGGGCGAACTATTATCGCCACAGTGTTGCAAAACAAGTTTTCGGTTATGTAGGGTATCAACTTTTCTGGTTGTTATGGCGTTGGGCCGTTAGGCGTCATCCAACGAAAAGTAAAGACTGGGTGAGGCGTAAATATTATTTGGATGGTAAGGGGCAATGGCAATTTCATGGTTGGCAGAAAATAGCGAACATGGATTGTCGATTTAACCTTGTCCAAATAGCTCAAACGCTCATAAAAAGACATGTAAAAATCAGGAGTGCA
>NZ_MPHK01000003.1 GCF_001957135.1 Shewanella sp. UCD-KL21
GTTCGGGTTGTTATGCCAATAGCATTGCCCGGTAGCTACGTTCGGAATCGATAACCGCTGAAAGCATCTAAGCGGGAAGCGAGTCCTAAGATGAGTCATCCCTAGGAATTTAATTCCTCTAAAGAGCCGTTCGAGACTAGGACGTTGATAGGCAGGGTGTGTAAGCGTTGTGAGGCGTTGAGCTAACCTGTACTAATGACTCGTGAGGCTTAACCATACAACCCAGATGAGTTTTTATCTGAGTTGATGGTAACTAGATTTATTACTTACTGCTAAAGGTAAGGCTTAGTGAAGAATATATAGCGCTTAATGAAGTGCGAACTCAAAAAATCTCGAAAGAGTTATCAGATTTCCGAATTATTATTTACTGCATTTGCGGTAGATAAAGCAAGAATTTGCTTGGTGACAATAGCATTGTGGTACCACCTGATCCCATCCCGAACTCAGTAGTGAAACGCAATCGCGCCGATGATAGTGTGGGGTCTCCCCATGTGAAAGTAGGTCATCGCCAAGCGCCTAATTTACTCGAAAGAGTAGCTTTATTACGATAAAGCGAGTCTACTAACTTTGACACGTTAGCGACTTGAAAAGAATTTAGTATACTGCGTAAGCAATTTACTAAAGGAGCGGTAGTTCAGTTGGTTAGAATACCGGCCTGTCACGCCGGGGGTCGCGGGTTCGAGTCCCGTCCGCTCCGCCAACATTACGATAAGCCCTGCTAGCAATAGCAGGGCTTTTTCGTATCTGTTATTTAAAGAATGAATAATAGTGACATGGGAAAGTGGGTTGCTAAAGCAGCTGTAATTAAGTTGCTTAGACTCTTGATTAGAGATAAACGGCCTGTCACGCCGGGGGGCGCGGGTTCGTCTCTTGATAAGAGTAAGTCCGGTCCGCCAACATGACGATAAGCCCTGCTAGCAATAGCAGGGCTTTTTCGTATCTGTTATTTAAAGAATGAATAATAGTGACCTGCGAAAGTGGGTTGCTAAAGCATCGGTAATTCAGTTACTTAGACTCTTGATTAGAGATAAACGGCCTGTCACGTTGGGGGCGCGGGTTCGTCTCTTGAAAAGAGTAAGTCCGCTCCGCCAACATTAAGATAAGCCCTGCTAGCAATAGCAGGGCTTTTTCGTATCTGTTATTTAAAGAATGAATAATAGTGATATGCGAAAGTAGTTTGCTAAAGCAGCGGAAATTCAGTTGCTTAGATACTTGATTAGAGATAAGCGGCCTGTCACGTCGGGGCGCGGGTTCGTCTCTTGATAAGAGTAAGTCCGCTCCGCCAACATTACGATAAGCCCTGCTAGCAATAGCAGGGCTTTTTCGTCTCTGTAATTTAAAAAACGAATAATAGTGACATGGGAAAGTGGGTTGCTAAAGCAGCGGTAATTCAGTTGCTTGTGATTTCAGAATATCGCTTTTAGTCGTTAAAGTCTCTTTGTCAGTTTATAAAGCCTATTTCAACCGTTTGCGTTGTTTTAAATGAAGAACAGTAGCCTAACGTCACCTAAAACAGCTTGCCAATATCAGTATCTTATAAAATCATACAAATATTTAAGTGATTTATTGTCAGTTAAATGATCTAGCTAGCAGATCCGCGGTTTACTGATTCATTAACTTTGTGTGTGGTTATATAATCAAATATATATATAAGTGAAAAGTTCAATAAGTAGGTTCTTTTTAACAATGCACACAATTCAAAATACCAAAGCTTATTGGCAAAAAACCTTAGATATATCGGCAAAGGCACTGAAAATCGATGTGTGTGCTTTTTTGTTAGATGAACATCAGCAAATGTGTTTTGTGGCAAGTAATCAACAAATTCTTGATAGTGATTTAATTGATTTACAGCAGATAACAACGCCAGTTATAAATGCTATTCCATTATCCAAATTAACCACTAATCAAGTCATATCAATAACCCATAAACAAAAACAATATAGTATCCATCTGCAACCTCTTGTTGATGATTACGGTAAACAATTGGGCTGCTTTTGTGCGATTTATTCTCAATTGTTATCTAAAGATTTTAACTTAGCTTTAATTCACCTCACGGTTGATAGCCTGCAACACTCTTTATCTAAGCTCCACTCCCAACAGCAACAATACCAATCCATTAACTTACAGAATTTCATTAATGCTTTTAGTGAACATATTTGGGTAAAGGATCTTGATGGTAAGTATATTGTCTGTAATCAGAGTATAGAAAATGCTTGGAATAAAAAGACTGGTCAAATAGTCGGAAAAACAGACCATGACTTATTTGATGTTGAAACATCAAGGCTTTTTATCGAGACCGATAACAGTGCCAAGTCGGCGAGAAAACCCATTGTTGTTTCTGAGTGTGAAGGCACAGATCCAAACAATAATCGTCATTGGTTAGAAACAGTCAAAGCGCCATTGATTGACGAAACTGAGACTATACAAGGCATTATTGGTATAACCCGTAATATTGGCCGTCATAGGCAAAATGAGAAACAATTATTATTGGCCGAAAGTGTGGTTGAGAATACCATTAATGGCGTATTGGTTACTGACAGAGACGGCAATATAACTGAGGTTAATAGTGCATTTACTCAGATTACTGGGTTTGAACGTGAAGAGGCTATCGGTCAAAACCCACGTATTTTAAATTCAGGCAAACATGATACTGATTTTTTTGCCAAAATGTGGAATACCTTATTGGTTAAAGGTAAGTGGCATGGTGAAATTTGGAATAAAAGAAAAAACGGTGACATCTTCCCGCAATCGGCCACCATTAATGCGGTTTATGGCCAAGATGACACTATTAACTTTTTTGTTGCTGTATTTTCAGATATGTCAAAGCAGAAAATTAACGAACAAAAACTCGAGAATTTAGCTTACTACGACAATCTAACCCAATTACCGAACCGAGTGTTATTACGATCTAATTTACAAGCTCAGGTAGAACATGCTGCAACTGCACAATCACAACTTGCAGTCATTATGTTTGATGTGGATTTTTTTAAGCATATTAATGACAGTTTAGGTCATGATGTGGGTGATCAATTATTAGTTGAAGTTGCTCGCAGACTTGAAAATCTCAGCCATGATTATTGTCATGTTGGCCGCTTAAGCAGTGATGAATTTGTTATCGTGTTAAATGATCTTACTCAGGATGAGATGCTAGCATCACGGGTCAATCATATTAAGTCATTGATAGAGCAACCATATAGATTTGATGGTATTTCGCTTATTCGAATGACTATCAGTATGGGAGTCTCAGTTTATCCCCATGACTCTTTAAATAGTGAAAATCTATTACAAAACGCCGATACTGCGCTGCACATAGCAAAACAAAGTGGTCGCAACACAGTCACTTTTTACGATTCAGCTATGACGATGAATTCAGTGGAGCATTTGAAAATTCAAAATGCGCTACATGAAGCAATTCAAGAGCAGCATTTTCATTTAGTTTACCAACCTAAATTATCCTTGTGCAGTGGCCAACTGGTCGGGTTAGAGGCGTTGATCCGTTGGGAGCATCATGAGTATGGTTTTATTTCACCAGCTGAGTTTATTCCCGTTGCTGAAAAAACCGGTTTAATTCATGAAATTGGTTTAATGGTATTAAGAATGGCTTGTTATCAAGGCAAGCAATGGCTTGATAATGGTTATGAGTTTGGTCGGATTGCCGTAAACGTTGCCAGTTTGCAGTTTCAGCGCCGTAATTTTATCGACAATGTCGCCAAGATTTTGCAAGAAACCGGAATGCCTGCAAGTTGTCTTGAGTTAGAGATGACTGAAAGCTGCATGATGTATGAACCTGAACAAGTGATCAGTGATTTAAAGCGTTTAGGGGACATGGGAATTCAACTATCTGTTGATGATTTTGGAACCGGTTATTCATCGTTAAGTTATCTCAAAAAGTTACCTATCAATGTGCTTAAAATAGATCAGTCTTTTGTCTGCGATATTCCATTTGATGGCCATAATACTGCAATTGCCAAAGCAATTATTGTTTTAGGCCATGCGCTTAAGCTCGACATCATTGCCGAAGGGGTAGAAACTAAAGAACAAGCGGCATTTTTGTTGGAAAATGGCTGCGATCAAGCCCAAGGTTATTATTTTAGTCGACCACTATTAGCATCAGTACTTACTTCTCAATTAATAAGCAGTAAGTAAAGTCCTTAAATATGGTTTCATTGAGTCATAATTAACAACTTTACTGCACCGGAAAGTCCACTTTGATACTGGCTTATGCGTAGATATCGATTGTGCTGCCAGTTTCGTTTTGGGTTGAAGAGTTGGTTATTTCAGTTAACGTTGTAAGAAACACCTCTCCCATATCAGCTTTTGATAAGGTTTCTGACATTGGCTTTAACTCGTCTAACGTCAATTTTAATGATTCATGTTGCTGTGGACTTAATGCACTTAACATTGATGAAATGTCAGCTTGTTGTTCTTCACTTAAGCTAGATACGGCTTTTTCAAGCCCTGGTGGCGTGCTTCCCGCTGGCGGTGGCCCTTGTGGTCTATCAGGCTTACTATTTGATTGAGTGTTTAGCTGATTTTGTTGTGATGAGATATTATTGCTCATTGATATTTGCATATTAAGCTTCCTATTTATTGACCACGTTTTTGTTTTTGTTGTGGCGGCGTATGGTTATTAGGTACTGCAACGAGCTCTTCATCGATTAAAATGCAGGTCGCTTCAATTTCGTCGCCTTTTGGCGTGGTGAAGCTAACTTGATCTTCAGCGTTTTTATTTTCACATATGGTATAGGCCTCTTGGGGGGGTTTACGCATTTGACGTTTTTCTTGTGCTGTGACATGACCTGACATCAATGCCAGTAAAGGAATAAGGGCGAGTAAAGGGGCTATGCTTTTCATTTCAAATCCATCCTAATTATTACGATATGACTTTAAGTAAAGGCTATGTTTGATTCATCTTCAGGTTAACAATTAAATATGCAGTAATTGTGCAGATTTGATGGAGATTCAAGCCAAGTCATTGTTGTTACTAGTTTGCAGTCTTGTTGGTAGATATACTTACAAAATGAACATATCGAAGAAACTATTTTTGGCCTTTGTGGGCTTAACTAGCATAGTGTTACTTGCGACGTTATCGTTAGCAAGATGGAGTTTTGATCAAGGTTTTCTCAATTATATTAATACCCTAGAGCAAGAGCGCTTAGGGCGTTTATCAACTGCGGTGGCCGATTTATATCAACAGTCAGCGTTTAATTGGCAAAATATTACAGTTGCTCAATACCGGCAATTACTCAGGCTTCATGCTCCAGGCCCGGCACCAAGACCGTTTGTAAGAGGTGATACTTCAGCAAATAGGCAAGGCATGCCACCTCCAGATCGTAGACCGCCACATTTATCTGAGCATAAAAAACCTGCGGGCAGTGCTGTAGAGCATCGACAACCCCCTCACAAAAGGCCCGACAGCAAAAGGTGGGATAGAAGTGCGATTTCAAAGGCGCGTTTTGGGCCGCCAACCGGTATTTACGATAATGACGGTAGCTTACTTGCTGGCGATGCTATTGAAGATCGTAATAAGGCCACTTATGTCCCTGTGACTTATAAAGGTGAGCTAATAGCGAAATTATATAGCTCCCCCATTGTGAAAGTTAACAGTGAATCGGCGGCAATTTTTTCGCAACAACAGCTTTGGACCACACTCTGGATAGGTTTGGGCTGCTTGTTACTGGCAAGTATCATTTCATGGCTGTTAGCTCGGTTTTTATTAGTGCCAGTGAAAGAGGTGGTTAAAGGCATTTCATATCTTTCAAAAGGAAATTATAACGAACGTTTTTCGCAGCAACGCCAAGATGAATTAGGTCAATTGATGAATGACATTGACCACCTAGCGATGATCTTAGATAAAACTCGCACTGCGAAAAATAGGTGGTTTGCTGATATATCACATGAGCTTCGAACCCCCTTAAGTATATTGTGTGGTGAAATTGATGCTATTAAAGCGGGCATTCGACAATTTGATCAGCAGCAACTTGAGTCGCTAGAGCAAGAAGTTATCCGCATTAAACATCTAGTCGATGATTTATACCAATTGTCTTTATCCGATGTCGGTGGGCTTAAATACAATATCCAACCCATGGATCTGACCGAGTGTATTTCAGACACCATCGCCTCATTAGGAAATAAGATTTCTGCTAAAGGTTTAGCTTATCGCTTTAACCATATTGAGCCGGTACTTATTAATGCTGATAAAATGAGAATGCAGCAATTAGTTTCTAATGTCATATTAAATTCAGTCGCTTATACAGATTCTCCGGGCAATATTGATATCGATTTAATTCAGCAAAATACCAAAGTGCTGCTATTGATCAATGATACTAAACCTTCGGTGGCCACAGCTGAGTGTGAATTACTGTTTGAGGCATTGCATCGACAAGATAGCTCTCGAGTACGCCGTAGTAATGGCGCTGGCCTTGGGCTCACTATTTGTCGAAATATTGTCGAAGCCCACAAAGGGACAATTACCGCAAGGCCTTCTAATCTCGGCGGTTTATGTATTGAAATTGTATTGCCATTGGCCTAGGCATTTGGCTGTTGTTACATGTAACGGAGTATTCATCGATCATGAATAATCATTATCAAAATAAACGCGTATTGATTGTAGAGGATGAGCCCAAAATAGCCCAAGTGCTTGTGGATTTTTTAACCCTTGAAGGTTTTGTCACTACGGTTTTACACGATGGGGTTGATGCTGTCGCAAGGATTCAACATGACGCTATTGATTTTGTCATTTTAGATTTAATGTTACCGCACAAAGATGGCCTAACTATCTGTAAAGAAGTGCGGTTATTTTCAAACGTGCCAATTTTGATGTTAACTGCGCGCGTTGAAGAGATAGATCGTTTAATTGGCTTAGAAATTGGCGCTGATGACTATGTGTGTAAACCCTTTTCAGCAAGGGAAGTGGTAGCAAGGGTTAAAACAATTCTTAGACGAATGGAGCCTAACACTCAAGTTGCTGAAGATGAAATAGCCTATAAGCATCTAGTGATAAACCTTGAGCGCTTTAAATGCCACGCTGCTAGTGTAGAGGTTGATTTAACCCCCGTTGAGTTTAGGCTTTTACATACTATGCTTAAAAGACCGGGCGTGGTGCATTCCCGTGACAGTTTAATGCAAGTTTGCTATGTCGATGACAGGGTTGTGAGCTCTCGCACCATTGACAGTCATATCAAAAACTTACGTTCAAAATTATTACTCAATAATAAACAAGCTGATTTACTGCACTCTATATATGGTGTGGGTTATAAAATTGAGTAGCTTTGCTTTTACTCTTGTTCATTGTGCTGATGAGTTTTTTACTATATTTGCTGATGTTTCTCGCGCCTTGGTCTGCTTTTGTTTAGAATAGCCTTAATTTTAGGATCCCGTTAGCCATCGCTATTTGGGACACTTTTAAACTGAGACGGACTGTTTTTCTGTCTAGGAGCTTGAATGCAACTGTTTGTAAAAGATTTAACCGTGATCGACTTTTCTTATTTATGTCCAATTCGCGGCATGGTGGGCGAAAGCTGGATTGTCGATGTATTGCTTGATGGCGGTTTAGATGAGCAAAATATGGTGCTCGATTTTTCTAAAGTTAAAAAGACCATCAAAAGCACCATTGATGATGTAGCAGATCACCGGCTATTAATACCTACAGCCTGTAGCGACGTTCGTTGGCAGCAGCAGGGCGACAGAGTATGGATGGATTTCACCAGCCAGCAAGGTGATATTCATCTGGCATGCCCATCACAAGCATTTGCGCTTATTCCTACTGAAGTTATCGATTTTGAAAGCGTTAATGCGTTTTTAATTAAAGCATTACGTGAAGCACTGCCTGATAACGTTCAAGGCATTAGCTTAACTTTACGCACTGAGGTGCTTGAAAGTCCTTATTATCACTACACCCATGGTTTACGAAAGCATGACGGTAACTGCCAGCGTATTGCTCACGGTCACCGCAGTCCAATAACTGTGTTTGAAAATGGCATTGCTGCGCCTAAATGGGATAAATACTGGGCCGATCGCTGGCAAGATATTTACTTAGGCAGTGAAGAAGACGTTGTCTCTGTGCACGCCTTAGCATTATCACCGCAAACCCATATCTCTGATGACAGCCATTTGGGCTTTCATTATCAAGCCCCACAAGGTGACTTTCAATTGGCAATGCCAAAAGCGAATTGTGACATCATTCCCCACGACACCACTGTTGAGTTGCTAGCACAATTTATTGCTGAAACTATGGCGGTTAAATCTCCTGATTCTGTGTTCAAAGTTATAGCTTTTGAAGGTGTGGGTAAAGGCGCCATTGCCGTTAAGTAAACTTAGCATTTTAAGTGTTAGCTGAATTAGCAAGGATTAAGGTTGTTTATATGTTTTTGAAAGGATTAAAACTATCTTCACTGGTTATGGTTACGCTCTTTTCTGTAGCCAGTTATGGCAGTATTAATTTACAAGGCAAGTTAGAGCAAGGCGCGTTAGTTCGCGGCACTGTTCCTGCGGGTAGCGCAGTTAAGCTTAATGGTGAAGTGGTAAAAGTGACACCTAAAGGCCAATTTGCTATTGGTTTTGATCGCGAAGCAAAAACAGAGCAGCTGCTAGAAGTGACTTATCCTGATGGGTTAACACAACTTAAACCGCTGACGATTGCTAGCCGTGAATATAAAATTGATCGCTTAACCGGTATTAGTAAAAAAATCATGCAGCCAGATCCTGTGGCGCAAGCACGAGCAGCAAAAGACTCAAAGCAAACTCGCGCCGCACGTAATGTGTTCAGTGAGCAAGATGCCTTTATGCAAGCGTTTATCTGGCCGGTAACCGGCCGGATTTCTGGGGTTTATGGCAGTCAGCGAGTTTACAATGGTAAGCCGGGTAACCCACATTATGGTGTAGATGTTGCCCGTCCTACCGGAACAGTTGTCGTGTCTCCGGCCGATGGGGTTATTACCTTATCAGAGCCAGATATGTTCTATTCAGGCGGCACGTTAATCATTGATCATGGATATGGTATTAACTCAACTTTTTTACATCTGAGTAAGTTATATGCCAAAGAAGGTGATGTGGTCACACAAGGCCAACCACTAGCTGAAATCGGCGCTACAGGGCGGGTGACCGGCCCGCATCTAGATTGGCGTTTGAACTGGTTCCAAAAGCGTCTGGATCCTGTGTCAATTGTGCCGTCAATGAAGAGTGTGCTTGCGGCTGAAAACAAGGCTAAAACCGCAGAAAAGCAATAAGCCAATATTACGACAAATATCCCTTCTTAAACAGGGCAGGTACTTAAAGCCGTTATGTTAATAACGGCTTTTTTATGTCCTTTTAATCTTGCTCGCTAGCAATAATGGTTTCGATCCCTAGTGCGTGCACTTTGACGCAAATGCCGTTGGCTTTAAAGGCAATTGTGGGGTTGGCTAAGCGTTCATTATCCCCTTTAGGCGAGCTTTGCTTAACTTTAATGGCTGTTTCACCGGCGATGATAGGGGCGAGTGTCGGCACTTTTTCAACTAACTCGGTAACTAATTGCTCGCAGGTTTGTGCAGTAGAAGGCATGACTAGCTCAACATGTTCCCAGCCTTCAACGGGATAGCTTTTATCTGCTGGGTAGGGCAGTTCAACACAGCTAACGTTTTTATCTGCCAGTGTCAGTGGCTGGGTCAGTTTAATGATCAATATCGGTCGGCCATTAATCATATTGTTCGAAATCACTTCACCGTGCTCGCTGAATTGCTCTGTGAGTAATCTTGCTTTATCTGCGTCATTGACTCTTAAAGCGCAGTGATCACATTCAAGCGACAGTTTATCTAAACCAAGTTGGCTAATAAAGGCGTTAATACGTGCGCTAAATTCTGGCCAAGTTTCTATTAAATAAGGGTAATTCATCGGTAGTATCCGTTTGTATAGGCTGGAGTATTAGTCACACTCAACCGCGATCACGATATTGTTAATATAATTAAGCTGTGAAGGTTATGGCCAAATTTCGATTGGGGTGCCTTCTTCGATGACTCGCCAGAGCTCATCCATTTCTTTATTGGTCACCGCAATACAGCCGTTAGTCCAATTGTATTGCTGAGCTTGTTCAGGGGTTAATTCTGAGTTGGGGTTTTGGCCGTGGATCATAATCATGCCGCCAGGACTAACACCTAGGGCATTGGCACGTAATTTATCTTCTTCATTAGGGTAAGAAATATGAATTGATTTATAAAATGCACTGTCTGACTTTTTATAGTCTAAAACATAACGGCCTTGGGGTGTACGTTGATCGCCTTCTTTAAATTTATGGCCTTGTGGGGCATCGCCCATGGCAATTTGATAGGTTTTTAATACCTTGCCTTGCTGGTAGATTGACATTTTAGCTTCTGACTTGTTCACCACAACTAAATCAACTTTTGCTTGAGTTAATTTATCAACAGACGCAAGAACCGTACTAGACTGTAAAATGACGATAAAAATAAGGGATTTAACCAAGCGCATGCAGACTCCAAAAAAGCAGGATTTTCTAATTTGTTTTATGTTAATAATGTTAACATGAGTATCAGTTCAAAATATGCTTCGCATAAAAATGATTAGAGCTGATATCGTTAGTGATAATACCTTACTTTTTCCTTGGGGCGGTATTAAATTTAAGTGGATTGTAGAGTAACCCATGACGTTAGAAGATAAACACGATAACCATTATAAAAAGCAAATCCGAACCATTATATTTGGTACCGATACCCCTTTGGGTAAAGGCTTTGATATAACACTGATTATTTGTATTTTACTTAGTGTAACGCTGATTGTCTTAGACACGATAGATAGCGTTCATACTCAATATGGCCAAGCGATTTATTACGCTGAATGGGGGTTTACTTGGTTATTTACCTTTGAGTATTTGCTGAGAATATACGGCTCACTTAATCGCTGGTCCTATATGCGTAGCTTTTATGGCATTGTGGATTTAATGTCAATTCTGCCAAGCTTTTTAGCGCTGATTATTCCAGGAGCCAATATTTCATTGGCCTTTAGAGTATTACGCTTATTCAGAATTTTCAGAGTGTTAAAGTTATTACGCTATTTAAGTGAAGGCAATATTTTACTTAAGGCGATGATCCACGCCAGACGCAAAGTGTTTATCTTCTTCTTTTCAGTGAGCCTGATTATTATGGCGCTGAGTGTGGTGATGTATGTGGTTGAAGGCCCAAGTAACGGCTTTACTTCGATCCCTAAATCCATGTATTGGACTATCGTTACCATAACCACGGTAGGATATGGTGATATCACCCCGCAAACCAATTTAGGTCAAGCCATTGCATCGCTGACCATGTTGATAGGTTATTCTATTATTGCGATCCCAACGGGGATATTAACTGCTGAAATTTCTCATGAAATGGGCGCAGAAAGAGAACTCAATAAAGATTTAAGAAAATGCAGTAACTGCGGCGCTCGTGGGCATCAATTACAGGCTTTATTTTGCCATCACTGTGGCAGCGAGTTAGAAAGCAGCAATCCTGAAGGGGAATCATGACCGAAGCTAAATTTGTTCAAGGGCCAATATTGCGTCATATATTGGTTATGAGCTCCACCGCTGCAGTGGGTATTTCTGCGCTGTTTGTGGTGGATTTATTAGATATCTTTTTCCTCAGTTTACTGGGTGAGTTGGAATTAGCTGCCGCCGTGGGCTATGCCGGGGCGATTTCTTTTTTTACCACTTCAATTGGGATTGGTTTATCCATTGCGCTTGGTGCGCTTGTTTCCCGAGCTGTTGGCGCTAAAAATATGGTGCTAGCTAAAAGAATGTTGCTTAACAGCGCGCTGATCTCTCTGCTAACCAGCATTTTTGTTGCGATTGTGGTGTTTATATTTATTCCCGATTTATTGGCTCTCATTGGCGCAACGGGGAAAACAGCGCTGCTGGCGCAAAGTTATCTGCAAATTTTGGTGCCTTCTTTACCTTTTATTTGCTTAGCGATGGCGTTAGGCGGCGCTTTGAGAGCCATTGGCGATGCGAAATTGTCCATGCTATCCACCTTGGCGGGTGGCGGTGTAAATTTGGTACTAGACCCGATCTTTATTTTTGCCTTAGGGATGGGCATTGAAGGCGCGGCAATTGCCTCGGTTATTGCCCGAATTGCGGTATTTGTGGTCTCTGCCAGAGGGATCATTGTGAAACATAACATGTTAGGCCAGTTTAACCGTCAGCATTTTATTGAAGATATTAGTATTGTATATTCCATTGCTCTGCCTGCGATGATTACCAATGTGGCGACGCCAATTGGTAACGCGGTGGTCACTAAAGCGGTTGCTGATTTTGGTGACAGTTATGTTGCAGGTTGGGCGGTGCTTGGCAGGTTAATCCCCGTAAGCTTTGGGATGATTTTTGCTTTAAGCGGCGCAGTAGGGCCTATTATCGGGCAAAACTATGGCGCGCAAGAATTTGAACGGGTAAAAGAAAGCTTAACCAAGGCGATTCAATTTTGTTTTGTTTACGTGTTAGTGGTGTCGTTATTGCTGTTTTTATCCCGAAATGTGATTGTGTCAGCCTTTGATATGAAAGGTGACGCAGCAGATATTATTTTGTTTTTCTGTAAATACATTGCGATATTTTTCGTGTTTTCAGGGGTGTTATTTGTCGCTAATGCTGCATTTAATAATCTTGGTAAACCCAAGTATTCAACCTTTTTCAATGTAGGTAAAGCGACCTTAGGTACCATTCCTTTTGTATATTTTGGCGCACAAATGGGCGGGGTATATGGCGTCTTAATTGGTCAAGCGGTTGGGTCTATTTTATTTGGGGTTGGCGGAGTGTGGTTAGGTTATCGTTTGGTTGGTAAGCTTCAAGCGGCTTCACAAGGGCCGCAACAGCAAATTAAGCCGCAGACTATTGATGATAAGATTGAATTAGAAATGAGCCCGACGAGCTCACCTCAGTCGTCATCATATATTCAGTTAGCGCAATTAAACGAAGAGCCATTGTGTGAAGAGATTGTCCGAGATGGGGATTTAGATAATCCGCGGACGCCGAAAAGCTAGCGCATAACAGATTGACTCAAGTCGCTGTCTGAATCCTGTCTTGTAAAGCTTTATTGAGCAACAGGATCTAAAAAGCCCTCAACATAATATGTTGAGGGCTTTTTTTTAATAATCTTTTTATAAAGAATTTTTATAAAGGTCTTTTGTAAAAGTGTTTTTATAAAAACCTTTTGTGGTGATTAAGCTTGGGTATTTTCCTTGGCTTCAACCACTTCAGCTACAGAGTTGTTGTCTGCAGCTAACAATTGTTGCTCTTCTTCTAAAGCAATTCGCGCGCGCTCAGCTTTTGAAATATAGCCAACCTTTGGATTTTTTTGCGGATTATCCGGCGTAATTTTATTTTTTTTTGCTTTAGCCCGCTTGGCGGTCTTTTTTATCATTAGCTGTTTTCTGTTCATGATACTTGGTAACTCTTTTAAAAAGTGCCAGCAGGGCACGATTTGGAAAATAAAATTAGCTAGTGGTGCGCTAAGCTAAATGTCTTGAATAGCGCTAAGTTTAGCGCAATCTACTATGGGTATACAGTATAACTGCGTTATTTATTGATCTTGTGCTAATTAGGTAGTTTGAATGTTAATGTAATTCACATTTAGGCACCGAAGGTTAATACTTACGGCTAAATTTCTGAATATCAGCTTCAGTTGCGCCATCATTGCATTCGCCTCGAATCTCACCTCTGCCTTCACTGACATTGCGATGCAGTACAATATAGCCTTCTTTACAGTAGCCATTCATATCGAGGGTTTTCTCTAGCCCTAAATCCACCTGAGCACTCCATAGCGCTAAAAAGTCGGCTCGGCGCTCCTGTTCTCTTGCATAACTGCGGGCATCTTGTTTACGGCGATTAACCCGCTGCTGATGTGGTAGTGGATCTTCTATACCGCGGTCTGTTGCATTGGCTACCTTGGCTTTATAGGTAAACAGTTTAATGCCTTCCCCTTTTATTGATGAGCTAAAGGTATCTCTGTATTTACCAGCGAATAATTCGGGATCGGGTGCTTGGGTTGCACATGCACTGAGGAGTAATGTACTGGTAAGCGTAAATAAAAACTTGAACACTAAATTAATCCTTCTGGATTTTTATCTGTAACAAATAGCTGTCAGATATTGGCGATGGCTGATTGCGGGCTTGAGGCTGCTTGTTATCAAGGGCGTAAAACAAATGTACTGGCTTAAATCAATTCAAGCCAGTCATTATCTCAGTAAAAGCGCTTAAGCGTATTGTTTCGATAAATAAGCAATAATGTCTTTAGACTCATACATCCACTGGGTTTGACCATCTTGCTGTATTTTTAAACATGGCACTTTTAAGTGACCACCTTCATTAACCAGTTGCTGTTTATGAACCTCTTGCTTGGCATCAACTGTAGCAATATTAAGGCCTTGGCGACGAATTGAACGGCGCACCTTTACGCAGAAAGGGCAAGCGGCATATTGATAAAGGGCTAACGATTTTGTTTGTTCATCAATTTTAGCTTGTTCAATGATAGGTCGCTGACGCTTTTTAGGTGGGAAAACAAAGTTAAGTAATAAGATGATACGGCCAAGGATCCAACGAATGACAAACATACTACTTCCTTAAATATTCAGTTTTAATAATTGATATTGTTATTTTATATAATGGATTACACAGCTTTAGTGATAATCCATTTTTCTAGCAATCCATTTTGCCACAGTTTACGTGATGTTTATCACAGAGAACAGCACTGTATCTATTACAGTGCTGATCTAAATGGTTAGTGAGGCTTTGTTTTGAATCGAATTTTGTTTAGTTGGCATCCAGAGTCAAGGTAGCTAAGGCCGCATTTTTGTCGGTATTGACTCTGCTTTCTAAAATAAACACTCGACTTGGGTCGATTTGAGCCTGCTCGACCAGAAAGGTTTTAACCGCGTTAGCACGTTGCTGTGCTAATTCACCGAGTTGGTCTGCTGAGATATCTTGCTGATTAAGAGTAAAGTTATATAAAGCGATGTGCCAGCGGGTTTGAAGCTCAACAGTGTCAATTTGTGGGTGCTCTTCACTAATGGCTTGTTTAATTAACTGCGGATCAAGTTGTAAATCTGCTTGATATAATTCAATTAATGCGTCAGTTAATGGCCCTTGCTGAGGGTATTGGCTTGCAGATAAATCCGCCGGTAATTCCCCTGCGGGTATTTGTGCTAATTGCGCCAGCTTTTTATGTAACAGCTGTACTTGCAAGGCTTGTTGGTCGTTAACTAAATCAACGTCACCTCTAACATTAAGCTTCAGTAGCGGTCTATCGTTAAGGGCCTTTGCCAGTGATGTTAATGTGCTTTGCTGCTTATCGGTAATTTCAAATTGACCATAATCAAAGGCAATTTTATCCATTTCGTCATCATCACCGCCAACTAAACCTGCCAACAGTGAAAACGGCGCTGTGATCGCTTTGGTAATGACGTTAGTGATAGCGGTCATTACAATGCCGCCAATGCTGAAACTTGGCGAGTCTAAATCGCCATCAACATCAACCCCAAGGTCAATCACGCCATGTCGGTCTTGCAATAGGGCAATAGCCAAGGTGATAGGCAAAGAGGTGGCAAGGGAGCTATCTGTGGGTTTACCCAGTTGTAATTGATCAATAACCAAGTGATTGCTGCCCACTAATTGATTATTTTCAAGCTGATAATTAAGCGCTAGCGACAATTGGCCTTTGTCGATGTAATAGCCTGCGTAGGTACCAGAATAGGGGTTAACCGAAGTGAGCTCCACCTTATTAAAGGCTAAGTTTAAATCAAGGTATGGGTTAGCTAATAGCGGGTTTACATCGCCTTTTAACGTCACAGGGGCATATTTATCGATTTTACCGGCTAAATCGACAGAGGCTCTAGTGTCTGGGTTAGTAGATAATTGGGTGATCTCACCATTAAGCTGCTCAATTCCTGAGGCAAAGTTTGGCGTTAATGAATTATCGGCAAAGAAGGCGGAGCTATCTTTAAAAGCAATTCTATTAATCGTTAAGTTAAATGGTGCTTCAGTGGTATCTGCGGTGGCGATTTGGGCGTTGATTTGCGCTTGTGCTTCATTGTTTGCAGTTGATGCGGTCTCTGCAGTTGCTGTTTCAGCTGTTGTTTCAGCTGCAGCCTCGGTGTCGGCCGCATTATCAGCGGACGGAACTTGGCTAACGACTAAATCGGCAATGTTAGTGCTTCTATCTTCAGCAATGATCAAACGGCTAAACAGGGTATCAAACAAGATTTCATCAATGGCTAGTGACTTAGCTTGTTGATCAAATTTAAGCTCACTGACAGTCATTGCTTGCCAGTTTAGCAGTGGCTGTTTAAGCAAATTATCTTTTATCTTTAAATCAATGATTGAAGCTTGGCCTTGATAGATTAATTTATCCTTAGTATCGGCACTGATATGACCTTTGGTACTGAAAAAACCGGATTCAAGGGTGATGTTCATAAATGGCGAGATATAGGGCTGTAACTTAGCTAAGCTGGCATTTTGATAATCAAGTTCGGCTTCTAAATTGATATTTTTAGCATCAAATTGGCCGCTAGAATCAATGCGGCTTTGATTATTGATATCAACGCCCAACTGGTAGCTTAGGGGTAATGATAGATCAGATTTAAATTGCTCTGTTGACAGTGATAAGCCACTAAACAGCCAATAATTTTCAAGCTCTGTGGCAACACTTTCAGTGACTTCAATTTTATAGTCACTTAGGTTCAGTTTATTTAACGTGACTAGCCATTGTGGTTCATTTTCAGTATTTGAGTTTGGCTCAATGACGTCAGTGTTAGCGTTTTTAGGTGCATTAATCGTTGAATTAGCTGCAGGCTCTGAGGTGCCTAAAATGTGCTCAAGCTGTTCAAGTTTTGGTGAGAATAAATTCACGAAATTGATATTCTCTGTCGCTGCAGTAAGCCAGAAGTCAGCATTGTTTGTTTGCAGCTCATTGATATCAATGCTGCGCTTGGCCGTTGATACGGTTATCCCATTAAGAGCAAGTAAACCAATACTGGCGACGTTTCTGTTAGCATCTTTGGCGGTTAAATTTTTTAGGGCAAAATCAGTGTTTGTTAGTGTAACTTCGATTGGGGTTTCAGCGCTTTGTTGCGTAATTAAAAAGGTGCTATTGAGCTTGAGATCAGCAGAGGTAAGGCTAGCTTCAAATAAGCTATCGACCAAACGCCAATAAGGCGTTACTGACAGTGAATTGACATCCAATTGGCCATTAACCATAAGTGGGCTAAGTTGCATTTGGCCATTGAGGGCAATTTTACCGGTTTGATTATCATCAAGTGTTAATGAAAATTGATTGGCATTAGGGCTGTTATCTAATAGCGCCGTGGTGCTAAATTGCTTTAATAATATTGATATATCGTTATAGCTTAAAACTGAGTCGGTGATCTCATCAGTTATCTTTATATTGGCATTGGCGAAAGTAAAATTATTGATGTTGAAGCTTAATGGTTCAGCATCATTTGGCTCTGGCTTGGCTTCTTCATCAGCCGAATTGTTGGCTAAGGTGGTGACAATATCAGAAAAATTATACAGGTAAGCACTATTTGATGCGTTTGCACTGTTTGATGCGTTAGTACTTGGCGCCAATCGCGATAAAGCCACATCAGTGCCATCGATAGTGAGATAATCTAGTGAAACATCCAAATTGAAAATTGACTGCCACACCATAATATCGGTGGCAATATGGTTAATGTTTACAAAGGTGTTGGCGGCATCAGTTTCAGCGATAGCGATGTTATCGACACTTAATTCAAAACTAAATGGGTTAACTTTAATCGCTTCAATGCTGACATCTCTACCGAGTAGGGCCGATAGGCTTTTAGGCAGTTGCTTGGTGGCAATATAAGGGATCAATAAGCCTAATGTCATGACAAAAATCAGATACAACACCGCTGCAGTGATGGCTATTTTTTGGTAACGCGGGCGTTGTTTGAATGCTAATGTTAACGCTTTTAAAGATGACTTCATAAACATCGAGCCTATTGCTTAATAATGGCTATAGTGGAGTTTAGACATTTTAACCAAATTAAGGTTCAGTTACTCGTCTGTTTTAAGAATATTTTACAAATTATCTTCATTTGCTTTTTAAATAGACAATTGCAAGGTTACAAATTAAGCTTATGTATTAATGAATAATTTCATCATTTAGATTTTTGGGCTGCTGTGGTATCAAATTACCTGTCTTGGTTAGCTATATAGATTAATCAATGCTTTATCTCGTGGTGTAATAGCTAAGGGTAATTTCTTACTCAGATATAGCTATTGTATGGTTTGATTCTCTTATTAAAAAGGATGCAAGGATGCAAATTCGACTCGCTTCTGAACTCGACCTCGATGTTTTGGTCACACTATTTGATGATTACAGGCAAAGCTTAGGCTTTGATGCTGAGCCGCAAAAGTGTCGTCACTTTGTTGCCACGCGCTTAGCTGAAAACGACTCGATGATATTCGTCGCCTTAGAAGATGATCGCCCGTTAGGTTTTGTGCAATTATATCCATCCTACTCATCTTTATTATTAAAACCGGTCTGGTATTTTGATGATGTGTTCGTTGCTGACGAGTTTCGCGGTAAAGGCATAGCCACAGCACTGATTAACAAAGCAAAAAGCTTAGCTCAAGGCACAGAGGTTCTTTTTGTTAAGCGCACCCAAGTGGTTAACGATGAATTGGTACCTTCGCTAACAAACATCACTGACACTGAAGGCTTGTACCTTTATCATTGTGAGCCCTGATTATTACTAACTTTAGTCGTTACAAACATTAGTCATACAATTTTTAGTTAAAAATGTACTATTGATTCAGGCAAGCCCTAGTATCTAACCTTTGGAAATTGATAAAATGCCAAAGGTTTTTTTATGTCCGAGGATTTTAGATTGAACAAGAGTTTAATAGTCAATGTCATCGCCGCTGCATTAGTTGTTGCGGGGCATTTTTTAGCTTTATCAGTGGTTTTTACTATTGGTTTATTTGCCTTGTCAGGCGCAGTGACAAACTGGCTGGCAGTGCATATGTTATTTGAAAAAGTACCAGGCTTATATGGCTCTGGTGTGATCCCATCACGCTTTGAAGAGTTTAAAGGCGGCATTAAGCATTTAATGATGGAGCAATTTTTCACTCAAGAAAATATTGATCGATTACTGACTGAAAATAATGCTTCAGCAATCGACTTAACACCGGTAATTGAGAAGGTGGATTTAGAGCCATCTTTTGATGCGTTAATCACTACAGTAGAGCAATCATCATTTGGTGGCATGCTAGCAATGTTTGGCGGTACAGAAGCATTAATACCGCTAAAAGAGCCTTTTATTGAAAAAATGAAGCTCTCGCTGACAGAGCTTGCCCAAAGTGAAGAATTTAATCAAATCCTCATTAACGAGTTAGAACAGCCCAACGTGATGGCGGATTTACAAGCAAAAGTTGCTAATATTGTTGAGCAACGTTTAAATGAATTAACCCCTGAAATGGTTAAAGATATCATTCAAGAAATGATCCGTAAGCACTTAGGTTGGCTGGTCGTTTGGGGTGGGGTATTTGGCGGTATTATTGGCGCCATTGCTGCATTAGTACAAGCTTAAGGGTAGTAACTTACTTAGACTAAGCATCGACAATAGCCCTAAACTCCACTATTTTTAAGCAAGTGGGTGTCAACTGAAGGAGTGCCAATGTCTCAGCATCATAAGATTAACTATATAGAGTTACCGGTTAAAGATTTGGCTAAGACAAAGGCATTCTTTACCGAAGCATTTGGTTGGCAATTTAAAGATTATGGCCCTGAGTACAGCTGCTTTTTGGATGCGGGTATTGAAGGCGGGTTTTATGTTGCAAAGCAAAACTTTAAGGTTAGCCGTGGCTGCCCACTTATCGTGTTATACAGCCAATGTTTAGAAACCAGCCAGCGGAAAATTATTGCTGCTGGTGGCAGTATTGTTAAAGCGATATTTAGCTTTCCTGGCGGAAAACGATTTCATTTCGACGATATTAACGGCAATGAATATGCCGTTTGGTCAGAATAATGATCGCCTCCAGTGGCTCGAATGGCCCCCGTAATCCTTGTATGGCAAATTGCTGCTTAGATGAAGCGGATATTTGTCTTGGTTGCCATCGAAGCTATGATGAAATTCTAGCTTGGCATACTATGAATGATGCTGAAAAACAGGCTTTAGTTGATCGTTTAAAAATTAGGGCACAGCAAAGAAAGTCCTATTAATCGGGCGATTGAATATATGCTGATTAAAAAGCGCTGCTAAACAATATGGTTAGCAGCGCTTTTTGGTTAATGCGGCTTTTAAAGCATCATGGGTTAAAGTTACTGTTCTATCTCAGTTTTGAACAGTTTGAAACCGCGAGCTTGATAATTGAGTAAGGCACTAGGGTGATCTAAAGAGCAGGTATGTACCCACACCCGCTGGGTGCCGGAAAGTGCCCATGCTTTCTCAATGGCTTGGCTTAGTAAATAGCCGCCCATTCCTTGGCCAATAAAACGATTGCCTAAACCAAAGTACATGATTTCAACGTTACCTTGTGGCTGTTGTTGCAGCTCAAAATAACCCGCTGGCGAGCCTTGAACATAAGCCACATAAAGATGTAAGTTTTCAGCTTCGCTGTAAGCTTGCCATTGCTCATCAGTCCAAGACAACTTGTCGGTCCATTCCCAAGCACTCCCCACAAACTGATATAAAAATTTATTAAATTCAAATTGTTGTTTTTCAGCTTTAACGATTGTTAGCTCTTTTGGATCAGTTTTAGGGTTTAGCTGTTTGAGGGATAGCATTTCAAGATGAAAAATGGAAACGGATGACATAGTGTTCCTTGGTTGATTACGAGAGTCTCGATTATCAATTAATGATGATTTTATATTGAGCTATTTGTGATTGAAGGTTCGCTTTTTAACGCCAGAACTGCAATAAAAATTAGCGCTAATGGCGGCATGAATGACAGTAAAAATCCAATAGCTGAAATTGTTTTTGGATTGCTGGTTTTACTTTTACCCAATTTATAACTCATCCAAGTGATAAAAATAATAAATGGAACCCAAAGAAATGTTAGCAATTGGCCTAATAACGTAGCGTTAATACTCATAATTTAATCCTTTAAATAGATGGTTTAATAGCAAAACTTATCAACAAATAAGGTTATTAACAAGTTTAATAAAGCATAAGTTTTTGTGTCTATATCAAAAAGCCACCCAATGGGTGGCTTCTAATTATTGATAAAGGTTCTCATTACAGTTAAAGACTAATAAGCACTGTCATGTACGTTTTTAACTGCACGGCCCGATGGGTCGTTGATGCCTTGTAAACTTGCATCCCACAGTAAGGCTTCAGGGGTTGAGCAGGCTACCGTTTTACCGCCTGGTACTGTTTCTGCTGCGGTTTCTAGCGGGAAGAACTCTTCAAAGAAACAACGGTAGTAATAAGCTTCTTTAGATTCTGGGGTGTTGTATGGGAATCTAAATTTAGCATTTGCTAGCTGCAAATCATCAACTTGCTCAGCAGCAATGTCTTTTAAACCGTCAATCCATGAGTAACCCACACCATCACTGAATTGCTCTTTTTGACGCCATACTACTTCGTGAGGAAGAGCATGTTCAAAGGCTTCACGTAAAATGTTCTTTTCAATGCGGCCATCTTTAGACATTTTCGCTTCAGGGTTAATACGCATAGCAACATCCATAAACTCTTTATCTAAGAATGGTACGCGGGCTTCTAGTCCCCAAGCTGCCATGGCTTTGTTAGCACGCAAGCAATCAAATAAATGTAATTTATCGAGCTTTCTGACTAATTCTTCATGGAATGCCTGTGCATTTGGCGCTTTATGGAAATACAAGTAACCACCAAATAATTCATCAGCCCCTTCGCCTGAAAGCACCATTTTAATCCCCATAGCTTTAATTTTTCGGGCCATTAAATACATAGGTGTTGCGGCACGAATGGTGGTGACATCGTAGGTTTCTAAGTGGTAAATCACTTCTTTAATCGCATCTAAACCTTCTTGGAAGGTAAAGTGAATTTCATGGTGAATAGTGCCAATTGAATCAGCCACTTTTTTAGCGGCAATTAAATCTGGTGCGCCTTCAAGTCCCACTGCAAATGAATGCAGTTGTGGCCACCAAGCATCGGTTTCACCGTCGTTTTCGATACGGTGCTTAGCATAAGTTTGAGTAATCGCTGAAATTACCGATGAATCTAGGCCGCCAGACAACAAAACGCCATAAGGTACATCAGACATTAATTGACGTTTTACAGCGGCTTCTAGCGCATCACGTAATTCTTCTTTGCTGGCTGGGTTATCTTTTACTGCCTCATAATCACGCCAGTCACGCTGATAATACTGGGTTAAATCACCACCTTTTGAGAAATGGTAATGGCCCGGTTTGAACTCTTCAACGGTTTTACATACTGGCATCAGGGCTTTCATTTCTGATGCAATATAGTAGTTACCTAAGCTATCGCGACCTGAATACAATGGGATAATCCCCATGTGATCACGTCCAATTAAGAAGGCATCTTGAGCTTTATCGTAAAGCACAAACGCAAAAATACCGTTTAATTTATCTAAAAAGTCGACACCGTATTCTTGGTATAAAGCCAAGATAACTTCACAGTCTGAGTTGGTTTTGTAGCGGTATTTGTCGCCTAACTCAGCTTTAAGTTGTTTGTGGTTATAAATTTCACCGTTAACCGCCAGTACAATGGTTTCGTCTTCACTGATTAATGGCTGAGCGCCATGATCGACATCGACAATGGCGAGTCTTTCATGGGCGAGAATGACTTTATCATCGGCATAAACACCAGACCAGTCCGGTCCGCGGTGACGTAATAGCTTAGACATTTCTAAAGCCACTTGACGCAATTCTTTAGCGTCTGATTGAATATCTAAAATCGAAAAAATTGAACACATAATGTGGCTCCAGCAAATATCAGGTTAAATCTAATTTAAAAGGTCACTTAAAAACGAATATTTAAAACATAAGAATCTGTATCTGAGATCTACTTTGACAGCATTTTTCGCAGCGCACAAACTCTTTTGTTGAATTATTCTCATAAAATCTACCTTTTTAAGTGTTCAAATGCATTTAATGTGGCTGCAATTTTGGGGATCGTTCAAAGATAATGTGATTTTGCTGAAGTATCTATATTTCATGGCGTGAATATGGAGTTCATTTTTATGATTATGGAATCAAAATTAATAAATAAAAAGCCAATAAAAACATTGTTATTTTGATTATTATTTATACAAAAATGCCGCTTTATGATTAACATAAAACGGCATTCAGTATTTTTACTCGCGAGTAAAATGCAAAACACTAAGCCATAGGCCTTAAGAAATCTATTGGGTTTCTATTTCACTACAGGCTCAGTTTTCGCTGGTCGAAGGCGATTAAACTCAGAAGCTTCATAGTAACCAGGCCAATCTTGGCTGTTGGCTAATGTTTCTGCCGCTTGGTAGTACACGCTAATATCTTGTAGTGCGCCTGATAAATCCCATTCTTCACGGTAATGATCACAGACGTTGTGGTAGCAGCCTTTCATTAACGTTTGCATTTGCTGTTTGTATTGGGCTGTTTGCTCATCTAACGGCACACTGCCGCCACCGGCAAAGACAGCTGGGACACCGAGTTTTGCAAAACTGAAATGATCTGAGCGGAAAAAACCACCTGATGCAGGATTGCGCTCACGGGTGACCGTTCTATTTTGCGATGTCGCGACATCAGTTAAATAGCGTTCAAGTTCAGATTGGCCTTTACCGACAATGGTATAGTCTTGGGTTTTACCATAAACATTGGTGCTATCTAAATTAAATACTGCCACGGTTTTATCGATAGGGTAGATAGGGTTTGCAGCATAATAGCGTGAACCTAACAAGCCTTGTTCTTCACCTGTGGTAGCAATAAAGGTGAGTGAGCGTTGTAATGGCTTTCCAGCTTTTGCTTGTTTGGCAAACTGGCGAGCAATTTCCATAATACCCGCGGTGCCAGTGGCATTATCCAAGGCGCCATTGTAAATATTGTCACCGTCTTTAGTTGGGTCAACCCCAAGGTGATCCCAGTGGGCTGTAAATAACAGATGTTCATCTGCCACATTGCTACCAGGTAAGGTGGCGACAACATTGTAACTGTCGGCATACTCCGCCTTGCTGCTAAAGGCGATATCTGCGCTTTGCTTAAGATCGATGTTTATGGCGCTGTTAGCGGCTCTGGCCATTAAAGTATCAAGCTCAAAGCCTGATTTTTTGAACAAGGCTGTAGCGCTGTCCATGGTGATCCAACCTTCAACCGCAATACGCTCATCTTGCACTGCTTGACTAAATACCAAGTCTTGCTGTGGACCTGTCCAGCTATTTTCAACAACTGACCATGGGTATGCCGCAGGCGCGGTATCGTGAATGATAATCGCCCCTAATGCGCCTTGGCGGCTGGCTTCTTCGTATTTGTATGTCCAGCGACCGTAGTAGGTCATGGCTTTACCGTTAAACTTATTTGACTCTGGGTTAGCAAAGCCCGGATCATTAACCAATATAACGGCTATTTTACCTGTCATATCAAGGCCGTCGTAATCATTCCATTGGTATTCAGGGGCGTTAACACCGTAGCCCACAAACACTAATGGAGCATTGCTGATGTTTACACCGCCTTTATCATGACGGGTACTTAGGACGATGTCTTGGCGATATTCAAGCTCTATGCCCGCTAAGCTCACTGCTTGTTGTTCGCTGGCGGTGTAACTGACCATAGGTACGGGTTGTAGATAGCTGCCTTGATAAGCCCCTTTTAAGCCCATTTCTTCAAAAGCTGCTGTTAGGTAATCTAAGGTGAGTTTTTCGCCGTGAGTTGTAGGCGCTCGGCCTTCAAACTCATCTGAGGACAAGGTTTTAATATCTTGTCTAAAACGCGCTTCATCAAAGGTGATGGTGCTGGTTTCTACGGCTAATTGCTCACTTTGTAAGTTTTGTTTGTTATCTGCACTTTGGGGGCTGCAGGCGCTTAAAAGGGTAAGTGCGCATAAGGGGAGCATTGTCTTCATAGGTCTTATTCCTATTGTTTTCGTTATATTTTTATTGCAGCTTTACCGAGCATATTTGCAAGATATTTGACTGGCAAAATGACAGCGGCATAAAGGCAATAAGGATTATTGAAGCCGCATAATGAATCAAGCCTATGCATCACACAAGTGCATAGGCTTGAAATTATGTTACCTAATGTTAATCAACAAAAAATAATCATTTAAACCACATCGATATCACCTGCACATTTGAACACATGGTTAGGTCTAAATGGCTCTTTATCAATATCGGTAAATTGGCTAACGCCACTGGTAACCAATATGGTTTCTAGCCCAGCTTGAAATCCAGCTAAAATGTCTGTGCGCATGTTATCGCCAATGATGACGGTATTATCTGAATGACCTTTAATGTGGTTTAGTGCAGAGCGAATAATCCACGAACTGGGTTTGCCCACATAAAATGGCATTTTTCCTGTAATGCGTTCAATGGGGGAACATAATGCGCCGCATGCAGGGCTAAAGGCCGGGCCGTGGGTATCAGGATTGGTGGCGATAAAGCGCGCGCCTGCAGCGATAAAACGTGAGGCTTTATGGATCATATCCCAGTTAAATGAGCGGGTTTCACCGACAATGACAAAATCTGGATTAATATCTGTGATGGTAAAGCCTGCATTGTAAAGTTCATGGGTGAGGGCGCCTTCACCAATCACATAGGCTTTACTGCCTTGTTGATGCTTTAAAAAGTCAGCGGTGGCCATGGCTGAGGTATAAAAACAGGTTTCAGGAACATTAATGCCTGCAGCGCCAAGGCGATTTTGTAAGTCTTTACCGGTTTGTACTGGGTAATTGGTGAGAATAACCAGCGGGTTGCCTTGTTCAAGTACCCGATGAATAAACTTGTCACTTCCTGGAATAAGCTTGTTGTCGTGCAGTAAAACGCCATCGATGTCGCAGATAATATTTTTCATTCACTCGCCTCGAGTCTTAATCTTTAACGCTATCCATACAAAGTTTTTTTTACCCATTCATACAAACATAATTTGAGCGAGAAATCATCTAAATCAATCGAGGTGGTCGTTTTAGTTGGCATAAAAAAAAGCACTGAATTGATCATATCAACTTCAGTGCCTTTTTATACTTGCTTAGCTTAAATGCCTAGCGAGTACATTCTTCCAGTAGGTATGCCAAATGGCGATACGAAATGCCACTGTGCTGGGTTAAGCCCACTTCACAGGTTCTATTAGCGTAGTAACCTTCTTTGGTTTCAGCTGGGATCAGCTTTTTAATATTACGCAGGGCGCTGGCATTAATTTCTGGCTTATAAAGGCCTTTTTCACCGGCATAACCACAACATGCAATACCATCTGGCAATACCACGGTTTCAGAACAGGCATCAGCAATAGCTTGAAGTTTTGGCTCAAGTTTCATCTTGCGGGCACTACAACCTTGGTGCAGGGTCACGCTAGCTTTCTTGGTGATACTTGGTTTAATGTTCGGCAAAATATTGTCGTGCATGAACTCAACTAAATCAGTAATCGCCACTTTAGGATTACCGGTTAGGGTGCGATAAGTACAAGACAATGCGTCAACAAGCACAGGGACTTTACCGTTTTCGCTTAGCTCACTCAGGGTATCAATCAGTTCATCACGCTTAGCATCTGCGTTTTTGAAATCACCTTTTGACTCCCACAATTGGCCACAACAAAGCTCGCGGGTATTGTCAGGAGTGATCACGTTGTAACCTGCACGTTCTAGCAAAGTCACGACCACTTCTGGCAGCGTTACCTTGTTGGGATCTTTTGGCGTCGGGCCAAAAGTACGACCGCCACATGCAGGGAAGTACAATACCGTTTGTTGACCTGGAATATGAGCCGATGGCTTAGCGACTTTACCGCCTTTAGGGAAGTCAGGATTCCAATATGGCACTTCTTTGGTGATCATACGGCCAACATTCATAATTGAGTTGGTGACACCATCACCAGTGATTTTATGAATTACACCTAAGGCGTCAAAACCTGTGCTGATCGCTTGGTTTACTAAACCAAAGTGATTAGCTTGGAAGTCGAGTACTTTTTGCTCTGTGGTGGTAATGTGCGGCGTACGCAATTTACGCACCAAATTACCCATGCTGTTGTCAACAGGGCAAGCAATAGTACACAGCTGACAAGCCGCACAAGTATCAATCACGTCATATTTTGAGCTGACGCGCATTTCTTCGGCGGCTTCTTTTTCACCCGATTGCTCTAAACGCTCAATTTCACGCAAGGTAGCGATACGCTGACGAGGCGAAAAGTTTAGCGCTGAGGTTGGGCAAGTTTTTTCACAAAAACCACACTCAATACAACGATCAACAAAGTCATCAACAACAGGACAAGGTTTAATATTTTTAACGTGAACTTCAGCGTCATCGTTTAATAACACACCAGGGTTCAATAACGTGGTTGGGTCGAAAATATGCTTAATTTGTTTCATTAACGTATAAGCATCAGCACCCCATTCCATTTCGACAAATGGCGCTACAGCGCGGCCGGTACCATGCTCAGCTTTCATTGAGCCATCGTACTTATTAATCACCATTTCAGCCACATCTTCCATAAAGGCATGGAAGCGCTTGATATCAGCGTCGCTGGCAAAAGTTGGGGTAATAATAAAGTGGAAGTTACCTGCCAATGCATGGCCGTAAATAACCCCTTCAGGGTAGCCGTGCTTATGGAATAATGCGGTTAAATCAGCCGCAGCTTGTGCAAGGTGTGGTAATTCAAATGCCACATCTTCAATAATAACTGAAGTTCCTTTAGGGCGCGCGCCGCCAATAATTGGGAATAAACCTGAGCGCATAGCCCAGTATTTACTAAATACAGCAGGGTCGGCACTGAAGGTAATTGGGCGCTCAGTTTTAATATGAGCTATTTTATCGGTTACGGTTTCAGTGTATTGCGCTAAGGTTTCAGAGTCATTGGCGCGACACTCGATAAGTAAAATCGCCGAACCTTCAGGCAAATGTGACAACCACTCTGGCATGCCAGGTTTACCTGTCACGGCTTTAATCGAGGCCCAGTCAAGTAATTCAACTGCTGCGACGGCATCAATATTTAATGGCGGTACAGCACTAGCGGCATCTTCCATACTGAAAAATACTGCCATAGCAGAAGCTTTAAATTTCGCTTCTTCCACTGTGTGGTAGGTCACTTCATTAACGAAAGCCAGTGTGCCTTCTGAGCCCACAATCAGGTGGTTAATGATGTCAAATGGGTCGCTATAGTCAATTAACGCATTGATACTGTAACCCGTGGTATTTTTGATAGAGAACTTTTTCTTGATCCGCGCCGCAAGGGTAGGGTTATTTTGCGTCATTTCTGCTAAGTCCATTAACGACTGCAGTAACTCACCATGTGTTGCTTTAAATGCGGCTTTAGATTGTTCACAGCCGGTATCAAGTTCAGTACCATCGGCAAAAATTAACTTAGCAGACGCAATGGTCTGATAAGAGTTTTGCGCAGTACCACAGCACATTCCCGAGGCGTTATTTGCCACAATGCCACCAATTTTGGCAGAGGTTAAGGTTGCTGGATCTGGACCGATTTTCTTGTTTAATGGCTTTAAGGCTGCGTTGGCATCAGAGCCGATAACTGCAGAGCCTAAAGTGATTTTTTGGCTGTCTTCAGTGATTTCAATTTTTCTAAAGCCATCATGGCCTAAGATAAGCAAAATACCTTCACCAATGGCTTGGCCTGATAAACTGGTACCCGCCGCGCGATAAGTCACCGGGACTTGATGTTTATTGGCAATTTCTAGGGTAGCTTTTACTTGCTCAACGTCATCGGCATGAGCAACAATTTCAGGGACAATTCTGAAATAACTGGCATCTGTTGACCAAGCGAAACGACGTACAGGGTCGTTACTAACGGCATCTTTGCCTAACTTAACCAATAACTCATCCATGACTGTTTGATAATTAATAGTCATATTCTGTTCTCATATTTTGTTATCTATAATGATAGCAAGCAACCTGATGATTGCTTGCTATTAATTCAATATTAGAAACCGCCCCAAGCGACAGCGATAGTGCCGGCAACAAAGGCATAAACTAGTGCGATAGGCATGGTTTTACGAATGATTTCTGATTCGCGACCTGCCATGCCAACAACAGTAGCTGCAGCGACAACATTCATGACACACATCATGTTACCTGCGTTAGCGCCAATACCTTGGAGTGCTAAAACCAGCGCATGGTTCATTCCAATGTTGTCTGCAACAGAATATTGTAGTCCAGAGAACATCATATTAGAGAAAGTTGCAGAGCCAGATAAGAACGAACCGAAGATACCGACAACCGGTGCAGTCCATGCCCATACCGCGCCCATAGTGTTAGCCAATAAGTCAGCTAGCGCTACTGGCATTGATGCTAAGTTTGCGCTGTTTTCACCTGAGTTAAGGAAAATTTTCACCATAGGTACAGAAGCACCTAAAGAGATAATTGTAGGTAGCATTGAAGAGCAAGAAGTGGTGAATGATTGTTTGATAGATTTGCTATTCATTTTGAATAATACAAAACCAATTAAACAGACCACGATAAAGAAAATACCAGGGGCATAGAAGGTCGCAAAACCTGCTTTTAATTCAGTGCCGAGTAAGCCAGTCCAGCTAATGTTAAAGCTGTTTAAGAAGGCTTTAAATGGTTCAACAACGCGAGACAAGACCAATAACGCAGCCATGATGATGTAAGGAGACCATGCTGCCATTTGGCTGAATTTAGCAGGGGTTGCAGACTGCTCTGTTACCGCGGCATTATCAAAGTCAGATTCAGCAAAATCATGCCAAGGTGTTGATGGCAGTAACCAACCTTTTTTAGCAACAGGAATAACCACAGCCATACCCACTAGCGCACCAATCACTGATGGGAATTCAGGACCTGCAAAATAGTTAATTAACCAAGCGGGTACAGTGAATGCTAGGCCAGCAAAAATAGCGAACTTCCAAACTTGAAGACCTTCAAGGAAAGACTTGTTTTTACCAAAGAATCCGGTTAACACGCACACCATGACCAAAGGCAATAAGCTACCAGTAATTAAGTCAATGGTGATCATGTGCATTGCAACATGCTGCGCGTAGTCAGCAAAATTACCGCCATGTTGGGCGATTTGCGCCGCAGCCATGTTCACGCCGCCTTCAGTTAAGCCTTGCTCCATACCAAATAGCACAGGCAAACCAATAGCACCGAATGACACCGAAGTTGAGTCAGCGATCAATGCCACAACGGCAGATGCAATCGGCGGAACACCCAGTAACACTAATAGTGGCGCACCAATCGCTGCAGGGGTACCAAAACCAGCTGAGCCTTCGATGAATGAGCCAAACAACCAACAGATAATAATGACCTGCACACGAGCATCAGCACTAATATTGGTAAAACCAGCGCGGATAGTATCCATTGCACCAGAATATTTAAGGGTGTTAAGTAAGAATACAGCACCAAAAATGATGGTGAGAGGAGTGAGTGCGGATAACAGTCCCTCTACCACAGAGGCGGCGATTAAAGTGGTATCCATTTGCCAAATAAATAAAGCAGCTAAGCCAGTAGCTACCATAGATATCGGCATCGCTTTCGATGCGGGCATACGTAATAAAACTAAAAACACCATGACACTGATGATTGGTGTCAGACTTGCGAGCAGTTGTAATATGGTCATGCGTACCTCTATTGGAGTGCATATTATAATATTTTTGATTTTTACTAATTTAAGTGACTTTGTTAACGAAAGCGTAAACCCATTATTCGCTTTTGTTAAAGTGGCTACAATAGACTGCATTTAGGGATGTTGCTTTTTGATCGAGATCATCTAGATGAACATTGTTTAATACTTTAGCGCAAAGTGTGAGCTGTAATTGTTGCTGTAGTTGCTTATGGTGATCCCGATCTCACTTTTGGCGGATTATCACCGCAATTATTCTGATTTTTTATGTTAAAAAAGTTAAATTGTCTGTTGTGCTTGTTTACTGCTCAAGTCTTTTATGGCTTGCGTTAAGCTCAAAAAGGCTCTTTTTACTAGCTAACTGACGTCAGCAATACCTAAAAACGCAATTTTTGAGTTAGCCCCAAAGAGGTATACTTGCAAGGCAAGTATTAAGCTTTAGCTCTTTCATCTCTTCTAAATCAGCCTTACAGTCAAATCCGCAGACAACTTTATTATATCGTGCCTTCCTGCTTTACATTTCTTTAACTTGTCTTGACATAGCTTGGCTCGCTTTTCATTTATGATGTTTAAAAAACAGTGTGTTGATTAAAAAATTAATACATAAGGTGCGTAATATCACATTTTGATGGCGCCCCAAACAGCCTCGAGATATCCAATTAACAATAATAACCTCAGCAGTAGGGAACACTGATGCATCACAATAAATCGCGACCAAACTTATTCACACTTTTGGTTACAATAACGCTGGCGCTGCAAGCTTGTGGCGGCTCAGATGATAGCACTGGCTTACCTATAGATGAGATAGTCAACCCACCAACCAGCACACCGCCGCAGACCACTCCCGCTGAACCTAGTTTAGGCGACTTTGTAGCATTTGGCCCAAGTGAGGTTATTCGTATTGCCGAAGGTGAGTCTGGCTTTATTGCTAATTTAGATAGTGGCGATCGTTTTGGCCGCGATCATGACAATGCTGGTGATATTAATGGTGATGGTATTGATGATTTGGTCGTCGGTGCTCGCTCGGATGATGACGGCGCAACGGATGCCGGTGCTGTGTATATTCTATTTATGCACCAAGACGGCACAGTTGCGGCAAATCAAAAAATCTCCATGGTGCAAGGGCGGTTTTCAGATTCCCTAGATGAGGGCGATTTTTTTGGTTATGGCGTTGCTGGCATTGGTGATTACGATGGCGATACTGTTCCTGATATTGCGGTGTCGGCGCCCGCTGCCAGTATACCGGCTGTGTACATTCTGCACCTTAATCGCGATGGCACAGTAAAATCCATGGTTAAAAATGGCGGTATTGTGGCTCAAGGTCTGAGTGCTATTGGAGATATAAATCAAGACGGTAAAATCGATTTAGTGGCCGCTCAGCCAAGTAGTGTTGATGGTGGCAGCATTCAGCTGTTATTTTTTGATGAACACGCTGAGGTTATCGATGCTGATATCGTCACCATAGGTAGCAATATGGGCGGCTTTGGTGATGGACTAAATGCCAATGACAGTTTTGGCGGTCGAGAGTCTGCGTTACTTGGTGATCTTGATAATAATGGTACTCAAGAGCTCGCAGTCGGTGCATTTGAGTCAGACAGTGGTATGGGAGCGATTTGGATTTTATCACTTGATAGCGACACTTATGAAGTTGTTGATAAACTGAAAATTGCTCCGGGTCTAGCAGGCTTTGATGAAACCATTCCCTTAGATTCAAATCCCAATGGCACAGCTGGTGGTCACTTTGGCCACGCCTTAGTGGCTGCAGGTGATTTAAATGGTGATGGTGTAGCCGATTTAATCACTGGCGCGAATCAATATGGCGCAGGGGTAGGCTATGTATTGTATTTAAACCCTGATAAAAGCGTTAAATCTTATAGCCGCATTAATGAAACCGAGGGCGGCTTTGATTTATCTTTAGACTCAGAAGAACGCTTTAGCCGCTCAATGTCATTGGTTGATACTAATAGAGAGCAGGGCACAATTACTGTCAACATGGGCGGCGGCGCAGGTGTGACTGGGGCAATATACGCCTTGAGGTTTCAAGCATGTGATTTTAGCATTGAAGCTGAAAATACCTTTTGGAGTGAAGGGAATACGCTGTTTTCTAACTGGGACCATGGCAGTCAAACCGTAACCGATGCATTAAATTTTGAGCAATGTAGCGTTAAAGCCTTTGAATATAATGGCAGCAATATAACGGCCAAAGCAGAGGATGGTTGCTGTATTATTAAAGATGCTAGTGCAGTGTTGAGTATCAGCGATGAAGGCAGTCAAGCCTATCGCCGCCAATGCCAATAAATGGTTTTAGTGGCTGTTGCTTGCTTTACTTGTACAAAAGTATCAGAGCTTGATTAATACCGCTTAGGTTTATCCTGCACTTGTTGGTTAGTCATCTTAGTCAACTCAGTCATCTTAGTCATCAAGGCTAAACCGACCGGACGAGTCATCATAGTATATGACCGACAGCGGCCATCAATCCTGAACATGTTACAGCTATAGCTCAGTGACATGTTCGCCAAAATACCACACCTTGCGAAAAGGTCCTTTGTTATCTTTGGCTAAGGCTTTGACATTGTTAACTAATACATCATCAGTGAGTAAGGTTCTGCCGACATTATAAATCAGTAAATCTATGGGTTCTGATACCGAGTAGCGTTTATTGATCTTCTTTTTATAGGTTTCAGAGGTGTAATCTTTAATGTCAGTATCGCTAGGGTAATTAGTTGTACTGCTCGCTTTGGCAGTGCTTTTGTCTGTGCTTTGTTCTGTGCTTAAGTCATTGCAATTAATGCTTTTAGGATGCGAGATGGCCTTGGCTACATCTTCAGAGCATGCCTCAGTTAATTCAAAGTAAATAACCTTGCCATCGATCATGCATTTTAAATCAGGCTTGCCTTCCTCAGGGGACTGTTTTTCAACCGATTGGCAATAAAGACCTGCCGCTGCGGCAAAGCGAATAAAAATGCTTTTTTCGATCTTACCTTTTTCATATTCAGAGCCCATAGGGTGTTCTCAGCTTAAATTCCAATAACCTAATAAGTATAGCTGGCTTAAAATAGCTGCAAAGTTAACCTAACTGAGAGTCATGAACCTTAGTCGTACGATGTTTGGCTGGGCAAGTTAAATATCTTCTTTATAAGATGGTTTTGCTTGAGCAATAAAAGCCGCAGCCGCAGCGGTTAAGGGTAAATTTTTACGCCAAATAAAGGCTAGCTCCCAAGCGACCTGCTCAGCTAAGGGAATAAAAATCAATTTTTTTGAGGTAACTCGCTTACAAATCGGTGCCGGTAAGATGGCAAAGGCCATTTTGACCTTGGCCATTGCCGCCATAAATTCCCACTGGCCAGTTTGAGACACCACATTGAGCGTAAACCCGGCATCTTGGCAACTTTGGCTGATCACTTTACCGATAGAGAATTGGTCGTTGTATTGCACAAAAGGCAGTCCGGTGAGATCTTGCCAATGAATAGAGCTGTGATTTGCCAGTTCATGATCAACATGCACGCATACAATTAGTGGGTAACTTTGTAATTGTAAGATATTAAATTCGTCGGTGTTACTGCATGGCAAAGCAGTAACGCCAATATCTAAACTGTCATTGAGGAGGGCTTTTTCGACCGCAACGCCGCCAACCTCTAATACATTGACATCAATGCCGGGATAAGTGCGAGTAAAAGATGCCAGCATATTAATAAACATCCCACCAGTCATTGGGCTTAAACCTAAGCGCAGACGACCAATCCTTAAACCGGTTAAGGCATTCATATCTTCATACATACGATTCCACTGACCAACGATTTGCTGAGCGCTTTTAGCCAGCAATAAACCCGCTTCAGTGACTTCCACTTTTTGGTTGTTACGGATCAACAATTTCTGATCAAGGGTTTGTTCCATTTTTTTAATGGTTTTACTCAAGGTTGGCTGCGTCATATAAAGTTGCTCAGCGGCGAGGGTAAAGTGACCAACCTCAATCACAGTTAAAAAGCATTGTAAGTTTTTAATTGATATGTTCATGCCAAAATGGAATCCAGTCAGTGATATTTTGTCATTTTACTTATTAATAGCCTAAGAATATAGTCCATTCCATAGAACCAGTTAACCGTTTGAATTGAAGGAATATGACATGACAGCATTCAAAAATTTATTTGCTAGTGCACTTTTTCTTGCTGCACTTCCTGAAAAAGCTGAAGCTAAAGAAAAGCCAGCTGACGCTAAAGAAGCGTAAACAATTTGAGTAATTAGACCCCCACTAATCGCTTACAAATTGATTGAAGATATTGGTTCATTACATTTACTGCCCGCATCAGTTGTGTAAAATCAATACCTCGCCAGATAGTGAAATACGAATGGCATTTATATTAAATACCATCACGTTTCACAAACAAAAAGTCCGTTGGCTAACCACCAACGGACTTTTTGTTTTTGGATTATTTATGATGCTGTGAACGACCAATCCTTGTTAGTGCTCATGTTAGTGCTCATGTTCGGCTGTGACTTTTTTGACGGCAATAATGGTTTGAAATCCGCCGTTTTCACTTGGTTCTTGTAATAGCCACAAAAAAGAGGCTTGGCAGCCTCTTTTAAATCACGTCATTAATCTATGAACAGATTAAAGACCCAGCTATGCTCTTGAGTTAACCTTTAGTGATTAACATTAAGCGCTTAACACTCAACAATATTTACTGCTAAACCACCTTTGGCGGTTTCTTTGTATTTGCTGCGCATATCTTTGCCGGTATCCATCATGGTTTTGATGACTTTATCTAGAGTGACTTTATGGTTGCCATCGCCGCGCAATGCCATACGTGAAGCGTTGATGGCTTTTACTGCGCCCATGGCATTACGTTCAATACAAGGCACTTGTACTAAGCCGCCAACAGGGTCGCAAGTTAAACCTAAGTTATGCTCCATACCGATTTCAGCGGCATTCTCCACATGTTCGACGGTGCCGCCCATGATTTCTGTGAGTGCACCTGCTGCCATTGAGCAAGCCACGCCCACTTCACCCTGACAGCCGACTTCAGCTCCCGAGATAGAGGCGTTTTTCTTATACAAAATACCAATAGCGGCCGCGGTTAATAAGAAGCGACAACAGACTTCCTCATCTACTTCTTGGACGAAGGTGTGGTAGTAGCATAATACCGCTGGAATAATCCCAGCTGCGCCATTAGTGGGGGCTGTGACGACCCTATCGCCAGCAGCGTTTTGCTCATTGACAGATAATGCGAATAAATCAACCCAGTCCATGGCGGTTAATGGGTCGTTGTTATTACGGCCTTCAGCTTGTAAGCGGCGATATAAAGCTGGGGCGCGGCGGCGCAGCTTTAAACCACCGGGTAACATGCCTTCTTTTTGATAACCACGTTCAATACAGGTTTTCATGGTTTGCCAAATATTCCACAAGCCTTGTTTAACGTCTTCTTCGCTGGCAATACTTAGCTCATTTGACATCATGAGTGATGAAATACTTAAACCATTTTCGCAACACAAATCCAGTAACTGCGCGGCAGAATTAAAATCATAAGGGGCGGATTTTATTGGGGTAGCAGGCGAGGCATCACGCTGGGTAATTTCATCTTCATCTAGAATAAATCCGCCGCCGACCGAGTAATATGTGCGCTCATAAATGCATTCACCTTTGCTAAACGCATATAGGGTCATGGCGTTGGCATGGGCTGGCAGGCTTTTACGGCGATGATAGGTAATACCGTTGTCACGGGTAAATTTAACTAGGCGGCCATCGGCAATTTTAAGGGTTTGTTCGGCTGAAACTTTGTCCAGTATGGCATCAATGGCATCGGTATCTACGGTATCAGGCGCTTCACCCATTAAGCCCAATATGACGGCTTTACCGGTTCCATGGCCTTTACCTGTTTGGCCTAATGAACCAAAAAGTTGCGATTGTAGTTCGTCAGTTTGTGCCAGCAAGCCTTGGTCGCTCAAGTGCTGCATAAACAGTTTACCCGCTTTCATCGGGCCTACAGTATGGGAGCTTGATGGCCCAATACCGATTTTGAACATATCAAATACGCTAATCATTGTTATTAACCTTCAATCAGTTTTTATTATTTTAGTCGTTTAAATTTTTTGGCGTTTTATTCTAGTGCTCGCAGTGAGCAAAAATTGCGCTGCAATGTTAGTTATCTCCCAATAACGGGTCATTTTATTGGGAATTTCCTTAGGGAAATTAAAATTTAGCGGCATAATGGCGTTAATTTGGCAGACTAAGTTTGCAATTAACAGCGATTATACCAAGCAATATAGCCTAAGTAGCTGGTATTTTTATCTAGAGCAATGGCGCCATTTAACTGCAGTATCCCATACTTTTTACGAGATGCTTCATTAGATTTTCTTATGCATAGTGGTTCAGATTAGGTGAGTTTATTGCAAGGTCAATTACCAAAGTGTTGTTTTTAAATTTATCAACAATGACCGTGGTAATTAACATTTAACAGGATATTTTAGGAGTAAGCGTGAGTTATCTAATGATGGATTTGGCTGGCTTTACGGTCAGTGAACAAGAAGCCGAGCTATTAAGCCACGATAAAGTGGGCGGCATTATTTTATTTACACGCAATTTTTCTAATAAAGCACAATTACAGGCTTTGGTTAAATCTGTTCGAGATATTCGGCCTGATTTATTGATTGCAGTTGATCATGAAGGTGGCAGGGTACAACGCTTTCGTGAAGAGTTTACTCTGCTACCGGCTATGGGTGATATTTTGCCTGCCGCTAAGGGAGATATGGCGCTGGCGAAACGTTGGAGCCAAGAGTTAGGCTTTTTAATGGCGATTGAGCTATTGGCCTGTGATATCGACTTAAGCTTTGCGCCAGTATTAGATGTTAATGGCATCAGTGATGTCATTGGCACTCGCAGTTTTAGCGCCGAACCTGAGCAAGTGACCAGTTTAGCCCACAGCTTTATTCAAGGCATGACTCAAGCAGGTATGGCGACTGTGGGTAAACACTTTCCCGGTCACGGCAGTGTAAAAGCAGATACCCATGTGGCGATGGCGGTAGATACGCGCACGAAAGAGACTATTTTTAACCATGATATGCAGCCTTTTAAGGAGTTAATTGGCCAGCAGCAGCTAAATGGCGTTATGCCAGCCCATGTGGTTTATTCGCAAGTTGATCCAAATCCTGCTGGCTTTTCAAACTATTGGCTGCAACAGGTGCTGCGTAAGGAGCTTAAATTTGATGGGGTGATTTTCTCAGATGATTTAGGCATGAAAGGCGCAAGTTTTGCTGGCGATTATATTGGCAGAGCCCAAGCAGCATTATCTGCAGGTTGTAATATGATTTTGGTTTGTAATGATCCTGAAGGGGTTAAAACCTTATTAACCGAGTTTACTTGGCCTGAGCAATTGTCTGAATTTAAATCAGCACTGGCATTAAGAGCGAATGCTAAGCAGGTGATTAATGCCCTTGAACAGTCTGAGCGCTGGCAACATGCGCAGCAATTGGCAAAGCAAATATTAGCGGCAAAAAAATAATAGAAATTGAGCCTTAGATGATTTTTTAGCGGTTTAGTTTGGCTCGCTGTTAACGACAGATTTTGCTTTGCTGTTGAACGATAAGCTATGGCTGGTTAATTAATGGCCAGTCACGCGTGAGGCAATAGTAAAACCGCAAGGTCTATGTTACATATTGATACAGTGAGTTTGGCATGCGACCCAAACTCACTATCATATTATTTTAAAAACTTTATTTCTAGGGCTTTTTTTAAGGTTTACTAGAGACTTGTGATAACAGCTAATCCTATGATTAGCTGTTTTTTTATCTAGCGGTTTATAGAGGTTTGAGTTAAAAGCTTGAGCCTAAAAGCTTTTCAGCGCCCCTTCTTCAGTTGCGACTGCGTTTTCAATCATGGATTCAGCGCCGCTTACTGCATCAGTATCAACGATAGCATCAAGATTGGTATCAGTAACCGCTGTATTCACCTCAGTATCATCAAGCAATAACGCCACAGGGCGAGTTTCAGTGGGCTGTTCCATTTTACGGATTTGCATCACAATGCCGAGTCTTGGATGGTCAAAATAATGGATTTCACCACTTCTCACGCGGCGGTTTTGCACCATAGGGATTGACTGTAAAAACGGACTCATCACCTTGTCTATATCAGCTTGCTCAGTGTACTGAAAATATTCAGTAGCCGCAGTTTGCTTTTGGATCGGCTGGCGCAGTGCTAAGTTGGTTTCAATAAACAAGTAATGACTTAAGTAAATATTAATATTACCGTCTAATTCCCACACAGGAGTGGTTTGCGGCTCTGGCGCTAAACTGCCAAAAGTTGAATTAAAATCAAAGCCTGAAAACTCATCCTCTACTTGCTCTGAAACGGCATTACCTGAATAATCAAACTCTTTAGAGTAATCTTTACCTGCAAAAATACGTATCGGTTTAGCACGATTACGAGATTGCATATCTTGCTGCCAAGTCAGGTGAACTAAACTGCGCACGTTTGACTCGCGGCGTACCGCTTGGATGATTTCACCAAACTCGCTTTGAGACTCAGCCAGTAATACTGGGCCATCACCTAAATAGGCTTGCTGCTCACTCGCTGCCGCAATAGAAAATGGCACTTGGCTAGGAAAGGCGGTGGTGTTGGCGCTCACTAACGGATCTTGGCAGTCAACTTCGCTGCTGGTCCAGTCAGTTGAGGTGCAGCCGTTTAAACCTAGCGCAACCCCAGTAATATCGTTACTGATCATCGGAGTGATCAAATCGATATTCTTTCGGTTTGGCGCCGCTGCATTATCGTCTTGCCACTTTTCGACACTGTTGGTTTGTCTTTCAAACACATACACTTCAACCTCAAACCATGTTTTAGCTTGGGCTTGCAGTGGTGTCGATAGTGCCGATATAGCGGCAATTGAAAAAGCAATGTTACGCAGCACTATTTAGTTTCTCCAGTACGGTGTTTATCAAGTTGCTCGAGCAAGGTCTTAATTAAGTCTAGTCGTTGCTTGCTGGTTTCAGCAGGCAAGGTGAACTTTAACTTATTTGGGCCTTCCATTCGATAAATTTGTGGCTGACTTTGTAATAAGCCAATGATAAACATAGGGTCAATTTTATGGTCATTACTAAATTCAATGCTGCCACCTTTGGCATGCATTTCAATTTTAGTCGCCCCTAAAGCGGTGGCCTGATGCTTATATAAGGTTAATTCCATTAAGTTTTTAGTCGGTTCTGGCAACATGCCAAATCGGTCAATAAACTCAACTTTTAACTCATCAAGCATGCGCTCAGTTTCGCAGTTAGCAATACGTTTATAAAGCGATAAGCGCATATTAACGTCAGAAACATAATCATCAGGTAGTAGTGCAGGAATGCGCAGCTCCACTTCGCACTGGGATTTAAGCATATAATCCAGTGAAGGCTCTTTACCTTCTTTTAATGCTTTTACTGCTGATTCAAGCATTTCCATGTATAAGCTAAAACCAATTTTAGAAATATGACCGCTTTGTTCATCGCCAAGTAATTCACCGGCGCCGCGAATTTCTAAATCTTGAGTGGCGAGCATAAAGCCTGCACCTAAGTCTTCTAAGGCATCAATGGCGGTTAATCGCTTACGGGCATCGGCGCTCATTAATTTAGGATGCGGCGTCATTAAGTAGGCATAAGCCTGATGGTGCGAACGTCCAACGCGGCCTCGTAATTGATGTAATTGCGCTAAACCAAACTTATCGGCTCTGTCGATAATAATGGTGTTAGCACTGGGAACATCAATACCGGTTTCAATAATGGTGGTACACACCAGCACATTAAAACGTTGGTGATAAAATTCTGACATGACTTTTTCAAGTTCACGCTCGCGCATTTGGCCGTGGGCAGTAACCACTCGGGCTTCAGGCAGTAATTGGCGAATATTTTCAGCGCATTTTTCAATGGTTTCGACATTATTGTGTAAGAAATACACTTGGCCGCCACGCAAAATTTCACGCAAAATAGCCTCTCTGACCGTGGCTATATCATATTCACGTACAAAGGTTTTTACTGCTAAGCGCTTAGCGGGTGGAGTGGCAATAATGGATAAATCACGCATCCCTGACATTGCCATATTTAAGGTACGCGGAATGGGCGTGGCAGTTAGGGTTAAGATATCCACATTAGCCCGCAGCGCTTTTATCTTTTCTTTTTGACGCACCCCAAAGCGGTGTTCTTCATCAATTACCAATAAGCCTAAGTTTTCAAAGTTGGCTTCAGCCTGCAGTAACTTATGGGTACCAATGACAATATCAACTTTGCCATCTGATAATGACTGTAGCACTTGAGTTTGCTCTTTAGCTGAGCGGAAGCGCGACATCACTTCAATTACCATTGGCCAATCGGCAAAGCGATCTTTAAAGTTTTCATAGTGTTGCTGGGCAAGTAGGGTAGTTGGCACTAATACCACCACCTGTTTACCGGCATTTACCGCCACAAATGCTGCGCGCATGGCCACTTCGGTTTTACCAAAACCAACGTCACCACACACAAGGCGGTCCATGGCCATTGGGGTTTGCATATCGCTTAGTACGGCTTCAATTGCAGTTTCTTGATCGACGGTTTCTTCAAAAGGGAAGCCTTGTGAAAATTGCGCATATTCTTCTGCATCAATTTTTACTGCATCACCCGGGCGAGCTTGGCGTCTGGCGTAAACATCCAGTAATTCAGCGGCCACATCGCGGATTTTTTCAATGGCTTTTTTCTTGGCTTTTGACCAGGTCTCATTACCCAGTTTATTTAATGTCGGCTTTTCATCGGCGCCAATGCTGTAACGGCTAATAAGGTGCAGCGATGACACTGGGACATACAGCTTATCGCCAGCGGTATATTCAAGTTGCAGATACTCGGCCACTAAGCCGCCCGTATCTAGGGTGACAAGCCCCTGGTAAAGCGCCACACCGTGCTCTAAATGCACAATAGGCTCGCCGACTTTAAGCTCGGCTAAATTTTTTACCAGTACATCTGAGCTAACTTGTTTTTGTTTTTCACGGCGACGACGCTGAGAAATTCGTTGGCCAAATAACTCGGTTTCACAAATTACGCTGATATCACCTTTTGGGGTATCAAGTAACATGCAACCTTGTGATAACGGCGAGACGATTAAACCTATGGCGTCTTTAGCGTTAATAAAGGCATTTAAATGGCTAAATAACTTAGGTTTGATGTCAATTTTACCAAGCAGCTCAATTAAGGCTTCACGTCGCCCTTCAGATTCAGCGCTGAATAATAATTGTCCTTTAGTCTGACCTTGGGCCTGAGTGTACGCTTGCAGGTTAATTAACGGCTGTTTGAGCTTATGGTTGGCATTAACATCAGGCAGGCTGGCTACATTTGCCTGCTTGGCTTTTGCAATAAGCTCAAGCTCGCCCTCGGCATCTTTGCTAGGCGTGGTAATTTGCGAGCGAGTGTATTTTTTAAAGGCTGCAAATAACTCATCGGTGAGTATGTATAGCTCTTGGGGTGCTAGTAAAGGTCTTAATGGGTCAACGCGGCGATCTTCATAGCGGGTTTTAATTTCAGTTAAGTGGTGCTCACTGGCCTGTTCAATATCCCCAAGGGTGATCAGTTGAGTATCCTGAGGAATATAGTCAAATAAAGTGGCGCATTCTTCAAAAAATAGCGGTAAATAGTTTTCAATACCCGCAGGCATTAAGTTACGACTTACTTGCTGATAGACCGATTCGGCTTCTTTTGAAATCACTTCAAAGCGGCGACGGTAACGCTGCCTAAAGCCTTCAATACCTGCCGCATCGGTAGGAAACTCTTTTGCGGGCAACATGCGTATTGAATCAATTTCTTCTTTTGAGCGCTGGGAGTCCACATCAAAATAGCGGATGGTTTCTACTTCATCGTCAAATAATTCAATGCGCAATGGCTGGGAAGAGCCCGTAGGGAAAATATCTAAAATCGAGCCACGGATCGCAAACTCACCATGCTCATAAACTTGATCAACCAAGTAGTAGCCGGTGTCGGTTAGGTGCTGCCTAACCTGTTGTAAGCCGTAAATGTCACCTTTTTTAAGTAGCATGACATTGGAAGTTAGAAACGATTTTGGCGGTAACTTCACCATCAAGGTGTTAACTGGCACGATGATCACATTGTGATGTGACTGGCTCATTTTAGCCAAGGTTTCTAAGCGCTGTGAAATCAAGTCTTGATGGGGCGAAAAGCTGTCATACGGCAGGGTTTCTCTATCTGGGAATAAACACACATTGATGTTAGATTCTGCCAGAAGGTAACCCAGTTCAACCTCAAGTTGTAATGCGCTTGGGGTGTCGTTGGTGACAACCAGACTGGTCCCCGAATGCTGGGAAATTAGGCTTGAAAGCGTAATCGCTTGTGAGACCCCCCCCAGTGTTGTTAAGGTTTGAAACTGTTGGCCTTTTTTTACACTTGGCGGTGTTAGAACGCTAAAATTCTTCATTGAATATCTAACTAACTTCTTTTATATAAGTGATAAATTTAGCCCGCTGATTGTGATCATCAAAGTAATCAGGCTTGGCTAAATTTGTATTGGTGATAGTTGATTAGCACCAGATTATGATAGCTATTATAAGCAAGCTTAAAATAATATGCAGGCAATATGTGTTATTTGGCTGCTTGTTGGCGAATTTGTTTGCGCTGCTGCAGCATTTTTTGCTGCACTGTTAAGCTGGCTTTAACCAGTTGCTCTACATCGGCATCTAAAATCTGACTAAAACCTAAGGTAACAGCATATTGTGGCTGATTATTTTCATCATTTTGTGCTGCATTATTATCAGGGCTGATGGCTTGGCATTGGCTCACCTGACAAAGACACAAAATGGCCACTAACTCGCTGCTGATATAAATCGAGGTTTTAAAATATTCACCAATGCTCAGTGGCTTAGGGCTAATTAAACTGATGCCGCTACCACCAAAATGGCTGCCTTGGAATTTTTCACCGCTTTGGACTTCTTTTTCTAGCACATGGTGCAGCACTAAATCCACTTTACGAGATTGCAGCTTAAGAAAGTCGACCACAGCTTTAGCATCGTTATCAATACTTCTTAATTGCAGTAAACAGCTTGCTTCTAACTCTTTGACTTCTGAGAGTAATTTAAGCCCTGCCGATTGCATTGAACGTAAGTCTTGTTCTGAGGGAATGCCTTGAGAATCTGACCAGTTTTCAAGATAAACAGCAAAGTCATGGGGCACGGTAAAATATGCATTGGATTCAGTTAACAAGGTTTGTCTCTTTATTTATCAAACTAATACCCCTATTATCATGCCCATCTTAATGATTTAGCAAGTTTTAGCCTTTGTGTTAAATTAAACTGCTGTTTTTTATTCCAATAAACACCAAGGATGCACTTTTCTTTATGAACTTTCGGTTTTCATTATTCATGGGCTACCGCTATTGGCGAACACGTAAAGCCAATGCTTTTGCATCTTTCATTACTTTTTTTGCGGTATCGGGCATTTTTTTAGGGGTAGCTGCGCTGATCATTGTCAGCTCAGTGATGAACGGCCTAGAAGGTCAGCTTAAACAGCGAATTTTAGGCGCAGTGCCGCAACTAACCCTCATTAATGATGCAGGTTTTAGCGATTGGCAAACCCAAGCTAAATCGTTAACGGCATTACCGCAAGTGCAAGGGCTGGCACCCACGGTGACCACTCAAGCCATGGTGCAATCAAGCAAGAATATTAGCGCAGTACAAGTTTACGGCGTGTTCCCTGAATATGAGCAAAACCTATCAGCCATTGTTGCCAATACCTATTCCAGCGCCTTTGAACAACTCACCCCTGGCAGTTACAACGTGGTGCTGGGCAGCGAGCTTGCCAGAAAATTATCTATCAATGTTGGCGACAAAATCCGCATTTTAAGTGGCGATGGGGTGGTGTACTCACCATTAGGCCCAGTGCCAAGCCAGCGTAAATTTACCGTGGCGGGTTTATTTGAAATGGGCTCGCAAGTTGATGGTGTATTAGCCTATGTGCATTATCAAGATGCAAGACGTTTAATGCGTGTAAGCCCCAGTGAAATTAATGAATTACGGGTTTACTTAACCGATCCCTTTATCGCCCCTGAAATGGGCATCACATTGACAGATAAATTAGCTCAGCAAGGCATGGCTATTGAAACCCGTGATTGGCGCGATGATTTCGGTCATTTATTTGCTGCGGTAAAAATGGAAAAAAACATGATGTCATTGATGCTCAGTTTAATCGTTGCCGTGGCGGCGTTTAATATTGTGTCGGCATTAGTGATGATGGTAATAGATAAAACCACCGATGTGGCGGTGCTAAAAACCCAAGGCTTAACCACGCAATCGGTGATGAACATCTTTATTGTGCAGGGCTCACTGAACGCCATTATTGGTTTAGCATTAGGCACCTTAGCTGGGGTCACAATTACTTTAAATTTAAATAGTATGCTGAATGTATTGGGTATTTCAGTACTTGGAGTAGGGCAAAACTTACCAGTGATCATAGCAAGTCAACAAATTATGGTCATTGTTGTTGGCACTCTTATCATGACATTACTTGCCACCATTTATCCCGCATTAACGGCTGCGCGAGTGCAACCTGCAACAGCCTTGAGATATGAATAATGAATAAACAACCAGTAGTATTAGAAGTTAACAAGGTCACTAAACAATTTCATGACGGTGAAACCACCACCAAGGTGCTGTCGAGCGTTGATTTAACGGTTTATCAAGGCGAGCAATTGGCCATTGTCGGCACCTCTGGCTCAGGTAAAAGTACCTTATTGCATATTATGGGCACTCTAGATGTTCCAACATCTGGCACTGTGATGCTCGATGGTGAAGACCTTTATCAGCTTAGCGCCGCAAGACAAGCAGAAGTCAGAAATAAAGATTTAGGCTTTATTTATCAATTCCATCACCTACTACCTGAATTTTCGGCGCTTGAAAATGTCGCCATGCCAGCGTTTATTCAAGGTCGAGATAAAAAGCAATCGTTAGCTGAAGCCAGCGCCTTACTAGAGCGAGTTGGACTAGGGCATCGTTTAGAGCATATTCCAGCGCAGCTTTCAGGCGGCGAGCGCCAACGTGTCGCCATTGCCAGAGCGTTAATTAATAAACCTAAGTTAGTATTGGCTGATGAGCCAACCGGTAACTTAGATGCCAGCAGCGGTGATAGTGTGTACGAACTTATTCGTGAGCTTGCTCAGCAACTGGGCACCGCCTTTGTAGTGGTAACCCATGATTATAAATTAGCAGCGAAAATGGATCGTCAATTAACCATGAAAGACGGCGTTTTACAGCAAGTAGCGGAAGAGAAATAATGAAGTCATTACTGCCACTGGTTATCGGTTGGCGTTTTTATCGCGCAAGACAATCTAACGGCTTTATTGGCTTTATTTCATTTGCCTCCACCGCAGGTATTGCGCTGGGTGTGGCAGTGTTAATTTTAGTGTTATCAGCCATGAATGGCTTTGAGCGTGAGTTAGAACAGCGCTTATTAGGCGTTGTTGCACATGGTGAACTGCTAAGCGTCAACGAGCCATTGCATGACTGGCAAGGCATAGCAGAAACCGCTAAAAGCATGCCAGAAATTGTTGCTACCGCGCCATTTATAAAAATGCAGGGCTTGGTACAAAAGCCAGGCGGCTTTCAGGGGCTAGAGCTTAATGGTATTGAGCCAGAACTAGAAAAAAAGGTCTCAACCATTGATGAGTTTATGCCAGCAGAGGCGTGGGCCTCATTAAGTTCTCATTCCAACAACATTGTCGTTGGTCGCAGCTTATTAGACAAACTTGGTTTAAAGGTCGGTGACACCTTATCAATGTACACTCCAGATATGGGGCAAACCAATAAGCTATCGGCTGCGAAAAGTCATCGTTTTGTGGTTGCTGGTGTGTATGACTTAGGCGGCGAAATAGAATCAACTCAAGCTTATGTGTCTTTACCGTATCTTGCTGAAGTATTAAAACTGCCAGTGGGCTCAGTGACAGGCCTGCGCATTACAGTTAACAAAGTTTTCAGTGCGCCGCGCATTACTCGCGATTTGGGTTATGCACAAAACCAGTATTTGCATTTAAATAACTGGACTCGTTCACAAGGGCATTTATATCAAGATATTCAGCTGGTTAGAATGGTGATGTATTTGGTACTTGCACTGGTGATTGCCGTGGCTTGTTTTAATATTGTTTCTACTTTGGTGATGGCAGTGCGAGATAAAAGCGCCGAAATCGCTATTTTGATGACAATGGGATTAAAGCGTGCCCAAGTGATGGCGATATTTATTATGCAAGGTGCACTCAATGGTGCTTTAGGTTGCACTATTGGCGCTGCTATAGGCGTGACATTGGCACTTAATCTGAGTGCGTTTGCCAATGCTGTTGAGCAATTTTTTGGGATTAAATTACTAGAATCTGATATTTACTTTATCGACTTCTTGCCGTCACAGCTACAGCAACAAGATGTGTTAGTGGTTGTTGGTATGGGCTTTGTGATGAGTTTACTGGCGACTATTTATCCGGCCTATAAAGCAACCAAAATAGCGCCAGCAACGGCATTAGCAGGGCGATGAATTGACTAGGTGTTAGGTGTTGAATCACTGCCTTGAAAAGCAGAGATAAAAACGCGCTCTAGCGCGTTTTTTATTGGTTAAAATTTATTTTCAATTGCGTAACTAGGCGCTTACAACAAGCACTGACAATTGGCTATGAGAATAGGCTATGACAATCGCTATTGATAACATCAATTAAAACAGCGTTCCAAACTCAGTCTAAACACATCAGTTAAACAAGCTTTTAAAGTAATGCCAAATCCCTAACGAGGTATCAGGAAACAAGTCGATACCTAAGGCAGACTTTAATAAATACAGAGCTAACAAACCAAATAACATGCTGAAAAGTATAAAACCGGTGACAGTGGTAATCATCATCACTAGCGATATTCGTTTTTCGCGGCGAGTATAGGCGCGTTTGTTTTTACCTAATAATAAGACGTAATAAAAACGCCATTTAATAAAAGGAAACTTAAAGGTGCCACGGCTATCAAGAAAGTGACCACCCCAAGTCGATGGACCCAAGGCTTGCTTAATCGCATTGAGCTGCGCATCAGTGAAACTATCGGCAATATCTGACGGCGAACGCTTAAGCATTTTTGCAATGAGAGGATCTTGCCTAATAGACTCAGGCGAAGCCGCTGTCACTTTAGGTTGAAGTTCATTGTTAATGTCAGTTTTAGCGGTTTTTTTAGCTAAATCCGTATTGCTTTGTGGCATATATTTTCCATAATTATCAAACAAAATAGCAGTCATTGTATTTTGGTATCAGCCAGTTATTAGCGTAAGGTCGGCTTTATTATGACTAAGCTAAACCTGATTTTAATCTAGCATAGAATAAACCCTAGAATACGCCCCAAAAATTTATTTTTACCACGAGGAGTTTGAATGGATGAGGTAAAGCAGGTTATTAACTTTTGGTTTACTGAAATTGAGCCTGCCCAATGGTTTAAAAAAGATGTTAGCTTTGATGAATTAATTCGCACACGCTTTGGTAAGTTACATACTCAAGCCATAGCGGGGGAATTATGGTTATGGCGTCAGCATCTGCAAGGGCGCTTAGCTGAAATTATCATATTGGATCAGTTCTCCCGCAATATTTACCGTGATGATGCTCGAGCATTTAGCGCTGATCCCATGGCATTAGCCTTAGCCCAAGAGGCCATTTTACAGGGGCTTGATCAACAATTAACCGCAATCGAGCGAACTTTTTTGTATATGCCCTATATGCACAGTGAGTCGTTAAAAGTGCATCAACAAGGGTTAGCGCTATTTAAAAGTAATGGGCTTGAATCTAATTATCAATTTGAATTAAAACACTTAAAAATTATTGAACGTTTTGGCCGTTACCCCCATCGAAATGAGTTGCTTGGTCGAACATCAACCATAGAAGAATTAGCTTTTTTAGCACAGCCTGGTTCGTCTTTTTAGTTTTATGGTGTATCGACGAGTGCGAAGGTTTGTTTAAAAGATTTTAGTCACGCAGCACAAACCATAAAATTTTTTTAATAATTCTTTAGAGGATTTTCTTTTCATTATTTGTACTACCTAATCTAAATTTTAAGTTTTTGGGAATCATATTTGCCCCTAATTAGTTGAACAAGTGTGCTGGTTTAAGATACTGGGCGGATTATTCGTGATGATAAACGTGGCGCCATCAGCGCGAGTAGTCAGGATATTCTCAATCGATTGAATATACCAGCTGAAAACTGGTTAAAAATCACCACTGAGTTTGGCGCTTTATTCAAAGGTGCGGTGGGGGCGTTGCCTGCATTAACAGATTATTGTGAGCATTTAGACCTAAAACGACGACAGGGCGCAGCTAACTGTCAGCGCTGGTTGTGCGCTTAATACACCATTTCTTAATTTCAAATAAAAGCATTTCCCACTTGATAGATATCAAGCTTTTTTGCTGTGTTGAATTTAGTTTATGAGTGAATTTTGGTGATTAATGATGAAATATTCAGTCCTTTGGCAGGAATAATCCCATCAGTAAATGAATGTAGGTGTTGGCAACTCAAAACGAAAAGCGATATGTTATAACTTCAAAATAATGGGTGGCTTTGTTAATTAATTTTTGGTGATTAATGATGAAGTATTTAGTCCTTTGGCTGGAATAATCACATCAGTTAATGAATGTAGGTGTTAGCAACTCAAATCGAAAGGCGTTATGTTATAACTTCTAAATAATGGGTGGCTTTTTAATTAACATTTTAATTAACAATGGGTGGCTTTTTAATTATTTTAATTAACAATGGGTGGCTTTTTAATTAATTAGATTTTAGCAACTCACTTGCGTGTTGTTGACTGGCTTGGCTGGCGTTTAGAAATAAAGAAACGGCCTTGCAGTGAACAAGGCCGTGAAGTTAAATCAGAGAAATGTGTGTTAGCTGATGATTAGTAGTAGGCAAAAAAGTTAATCCACAAGGCATTTACGATATCGATAAAGAAACCACAGACCAGCGGTAAAATAATAAAGGCCCGATGGGCGGCGCCGTGTTGTTGGGTTACAGCCGTCATGTTCACGATGGCTGTTGCCGTGGAGCCTAATGTCACCCCCCCAAAGCCGGCACAAATCACCGCAGCTTCGTAATCTTTACCCATGGCTCGAAACACCACAAAAATCGTGTAAAGCACCGACATCAGTACTTGTAGACCAATGATCACGAGGATGTAGAAGAAGCTGCCTTCTAGCTCCCATACCTTTAAGCCCATTAAGGCCATGGTTAAGAACATGCCTAAACAAATATCTTGAATTAATGTCAGGCCTTTTTCACCATCACGTACATTATTTAATAATTTAGTACTGTTCTTTCGTAATACGTAAATCTTTAAGCTGTTCCCAATAAGGATACCGGCTAACAAGCAGGCCACAAACATGGGTAATTTTAAACCTAGATCGGTTAAGGCTGCATTGATGAAATGCCCCCCGATAAGGGATAAATTTAAGAATAACCAAGCCCTTAAAACACCAAAGTAATCAACTTGTAGCCCTTTGTCACCGTCTTTGTGAGTGGTACCTATATCCAGTTCGCTATCATGGTTACCGGTTAGTTTATGGCGTTTCATTAAATAAGCAGCAATGGGACCGCCAACTGAACACGCTGCAATTAAGCCTAAGGTATTGGACGCAAGTCCTAGCTCTAAGGCATTGGCAATACCCAAATCGTTAACAAAGGTTGGGCCCCACGCCATTGCGGTGCCAACTCCCCCAGTGAGAGAAATTGAGCCAGACATTAAACCCGCCTTGGGGTCAAAGCCAAATAGCGTGGCAACACTGATGCCTAACAAGTTTTGCAAAAAAATGTATAAACCGGCAAGCAGCAATAGTACTAATAAAGGTTTCCCCCCCTTGATAAGGGTGGCAAAGTCGGCTTTTAGGCCAATCCCCGCAAAAAAGTAGAGCAATAGTATATCGGCCACGTCTAGTTCAAATTGAACTTGGATATTAAAGGCGTAATACAAAATACCGACGATACTGGCGCAGAAAAAGCCGCCAACGACTGGCTCTGGAATACTATACTTTTGCAATACAGCACTTTTGGAAATGATGAATTTCCCCATAAATAAAGCAGTGATAGCCAAAGTAAAAGCCAGAAAGGCTTGCACTGGGACCAGTTGCTTAGCTGCTTCATGAATTACATTTGGTTCCATTGGAGAGTTTATCCTTGTCAAAAAAAGGTCGATTGTACTCAATTTTACTGAGTTAGCCCAATCGGGTTACTGTATTCTAGATTGTCTGGCTAAAAGGGCAAAGGAGTAACAGTGACGAGTTATGCATATTCCTCTGCATACACTGAGCTTTACACTTGTATGGCTGATAATGCATTGCGGGCTTATTTTGTGATTGTGTTAACAATAACATGGCCATATATGGACGCTCCCGGTGAGTCAAGACAATAGTCTGCCTACCGAAGGCTTTTGACCTTGGTTTTCTTCTAAACTATTCACACTTGCTGTTGTTATTGATGTCACTCATGTACCGCTTAAAGTGGTTGTACTGCCATATATACGGGCTTAACAGTGTAGCTGTGCCCCTAATGAATTCCGTACCACTGCGCCGTTTAATTGTGAAACACCCATTCGGATTAAGTTCATCCTTGGCCTTTTCTGGCTTACATTGGTTGGACTGAGCCATTACTTCATCGTTTACAACAACCCTGGTGAGTTATTAATGTGCTATCTCGCCACTCATATCACCCACTCGGGTTAAATACCCTTGGCCAGACCGAGCTGTGCAAGATAGCGACAACGGTTTTAACATGCAACATGATAGGCACCATACTGAGGCTGATACGGGGTTTTGTTTTTGCGGTAATATCCACATCAACCTTGCTAAGCGATGGTCTGTAGCCACCACAGTACAACACATGGTTTTTCGAGTCCTAAGCTGGTTTATCCACATGCTTAAGTCATCTTGTTTTTTGCTTGCGTGGCTAACGACGGTTCTTGCGCCGTGTATCAGTTGCTTACGCAGATAGCCGTCACCTCGCTTGGTTATTCCTGAATGGACGCTTTTAGTACCTGAAGCAAATTGTTTTGGGGTTAACCCCAACCAGATAGCCAGTTCTTTTGGGCTATTAAAGGTTTGACCTGAGCCGATTGAAGCCGCAAAAGCGGAAGCGATAATAGGTCCTACACCTGGAATGCTGAGTAAAATACTGCCATTAGGATCTTGCATGGCAAGTTGTTCTATCAGTGAGTTAATTTGTTTCAGACGTTTGGTCAATACTTGATACTCGTCCCAGAAATCATTCGCCATCAGCTTAATTAACGGGCGTTGATGGTCATCATTCATAATGTCCCACATTGCCAGCTCAAACGCGCTATAGCCTTGAGGGAAGCAGATGCCAAAATCAACTAATACGTCACGAATTTGACTTGTACAGGCGGTTCTTTGTCGAACTAAGCGCTCTCTGACTCGATGAAGCATTAATACTTCCTGTTGCTCTTCTGTTTTTACAGGGACAAAACGAATATGGGGTCTCAAACTGGCTTCAAAAATAGCCATGACATCATTTTTGTCGTTTTTATTGCCACGGACAAAAGGAGTCACATGCTGTGGGGGTATGAGTTTGACGTGATGCCCCATACTGTTGAATTTTCTTCCCCAGTAATGTGCAGAATAACAAGCTTCAAATGTCACATCACAAGGCGGTTGAAGCTGCATGAACTCGACAAGTTGAATACGGTTAAGTCGTTTATTAAAAAGCTGTTTAGCGTGTACATCCATGCCGAGAACGTTGAAGACATTTTTTGCCAAATCGATAGCAATAGTGGTAACTTTCATAGTGGACGCTCCTTATGTAACTGAATGGTTCAACATCAGTTTGGCGCATTGACGCCGGAATAGGGAGCGTCCATCTCATCACCCATTTTAATTGGCTATTGTATTTTACGCTGAGGTAGGTGCAGTAATTCTCGGTGGAATTAGGAGAAGATGACAAAATAAAAAGGTATTAATGCCACTGCATTAATACCTTTTTGTTGCTTTAACCCTAACGCTTGTCAGCGTTGGCACTGAAGCCTATTAAAGCTTAACCATCAATTTGCCTTTGTTGGCACCAGAGAAGAATAAGTTCAATCCGTCAATTGATGACTCTAAGCCATTAAGTACGTGGGCGCGGTGTTTGATTTTACCTTGCAGTACATAAGGGGTGAGCTTAGCCAATAAGCTTGGCACTTCACCAAAGTGATCTGGCATTGTGAAGCCTTGAATCGTGAGGCGTCTTTTTAAAATGTTCATCCAGCTAGGGCCAGGTGCTGGTGTTTGGCTGCTGTAGTCAGCAATTAAACCACAAACCATGACACGGCCATGTGGGTTCATTTTATCGATAATTAGGCTTTGGATTGGGCCTGCGGTATTTTCAAAGAATAAGTCGATGCCATTTGGGGCACATTGTGCAAGTTTGGCTTCAAGATCATCGGTTTTGTAGTTAATGGCTGAATCAAAACCAAGTTCATTGACAATCCAATCTGCTTTTTCATCACTACCAACTACCCCAATAACCGTTAGGCCATCTGCTTTAGCAAGTTGACCAACAATTGAGCCAACAGACCCCGCAGCGCCGGTAACAATAATAGTTTCGCCAGCTTTGGGCTTACCGACATTAAATAGGCCTTGAGTGGCGGTTAATCCCGGTAGCGCAAATACAGACAGTATTGCTTCGTCTGGTAATGGCGCATCAACTTTGTTTAAGCCTTGACCATTACTGTGAAAATATTCTTGCCAGCCCATCATGCCCATCACGCGATCGCCAACTTTAAAATCGGGGTGATGGCTTTCAACGACTTCACCTACACCACTACTGCGCATTACTTCACCTAAGTTCACTGGCGGAATATAGCTGTCAGTATCAGGTTGCATCCAACCAAACATGGCAGGGTCTAATGACATATGATTTTGTTTTACTAAAATCTCACCTGGGTTCACGGTTGGCATTGGCTTTTGTACCACTTCAAAAATATCAGCGGTGATTGGGCCACCTTGTGGACGCTTTACTAAGTTGATGGCGGTAAATGTGCTCATTGTTGTTCCTTGTCTTTATTTTTATCAATTTTGCTATTGAATGCATTATTGCTTTTCTTTTTGATAAGATATAGTAGCTAAAAAGCGATACTTTATTGCTTTAAAAACAATAATGAGGCTTTGATGGATCAATTACGGGCACTTAAGTATTTTGTGAAAGTGGTGGAGTTAGGCAGCTTTACCCAAGCGGCTAAGGCATTTTCAGTTCCGGCATCATCATTATCAAGACGGGTTGCAGATCTTGAAAACTCTCTTGGGGCGACGTTATTAAAGCGTTCAACCCGCGCTGTCAGTTTGACTGAGATTGGCCGAGAATATTATCAGCAAGTATCAAGCTTGCTAAATCAACTTGAGCAAAGCAATGAAGCGGTGCGCAGTTATCAAACTGAACCAATGGGAAAATTGCGCATTAGCGCTATGGTAGGCATTGGCCGCGAGATCCTGTTGCCGTTAATGGATGAGTTTTCAAGGTTATATCCCAAAGTGATTTTAGATATCGAGCTCAGCGATGAACTGTCGTCTGTTGGGCGCGATGATGTGGATATTGCCATTCGTGGCGGTTATGCCCCTAATGATCGCGTAGTGGCGATAAGGTTAATGGACAATCAGTTTGTGCCTGCAGCGACCCAGCAGTATCTAGCGGATTATGGTGTACCTTTGCACCCAAATGAGCTTAAACAACATAAAGGCTTATATTATCGCTCGCCAAAAGGCCGTGTGCCGTGGCTAAGTAAAATTAATGGTCAGTGGCATGATGTTTCAGCCCCTGTGGAGGCCATTAGTAATGCTGGTGAGTGGTTAATTGATAAAGCGCTACAACATCAAGGTATAGTGATGATGCCGCGCTGGGTGCTGGCACCATTTTTTGAATCTAATCAGCTGACTGAATTACAGTTCCAGCCGCCATTATCAGCCAGTCAAAGTGATGATTTTGGGGTATATCTTATTTATCAAAAGCATCGCTATCATGTCCCTAAGGTAAAAGCGGCAGTAGATTTTTTAGTGGCTAGGATTAAACACGCTAACTAACTTAGTTTATGTAATATTCAAAGTGGCTAGCATGTTTAAATTTTGGCGGTTATCACAGTGTCGACATCAAAGGTATCCATAGCAATGATTGCAACACCCACAATAGTTACCACAAGGCTGACGATCCGCGCCTTCCAAATCGATGATTTAGCAGCATTTGCAGCTTATCGAGCCGATCCTGTGATTGCGCAATATCAAAGCTGGGATGATTATCAACTCGAAGATGCCAAGGCGCTGTTTAACAGTATGGATTATGCTTTGTTTGGCGCTGCTGGAAACTGGTTTCAGCTAGCTATTGTCGATAAAATCCAACAACTAGTCGGCGATGTGGCAGTGCATTTTGTTGACGATATGCAAATGGAGCTGGGCTTTACCATAGCAAGGCAGTATCAGCAGCAAGGTTTTGCTACTGAAGCTGTGGCGGCAGTGATTGATTATTTGTTTGTCAGCTTAAACAAACATCGCATTACTGCGATAACCGATGCTGAGAACCTAGCTTCAATGGCATTGTTAGAAAGGCTTGGATTTCGAAAAGAGGCTCATTACTTAAAGAATATCTTTTTTAAAGGCAAGTGGAGCGATGAGTGCGGCTTTGCACTGTTGCAACAGGAGTATTTTCAGCAGTCTTGATTACGGCATTGATCACAATCGTTATTGTTATCGGTAGAGTGTGGTCGTTAATCCAAACCTAAATCCAAACCTAAATCTAAGCTTAAACCGAGCTTTAAAAGCAAAAAGTCAGCGCAATGCTGACTTCTTTATTGGTCATTCGATTTTACTCATAATGGCGAACGGTTTGTGGTTAGTTTCTTTTTTTCCATTTAAATAAAATTGAGTATTTCCATAAGCTCTTAATCACAAAAAAACCGATAAAGGCAAATATTGCCCCGAGTATAATGCAGCCCAGTAGAAATGGCGGCCCAACGGTACTGATAGAGCTTTCAATCCATTGCCAGCTGGCTTCAAATTTGAAATGAGCAGTGTTATGGCCAAGGATTTTAGCCCCTAAAATATAGGCGGCATAAAACATAAACGGCATAGTAAACGGATTTGTGATCCAAACTAGTGCCACTGCCAATGGAATATTGACGTTAAAAAATATCGCCATACCTGCAGCTATCACCATTTGAAAAGGAAAGGGTAACCAAGCGACAAATAAGCCCACCGCAAAGGACCCCGGAGCCGATTTTCGGTTGAGGGTCCACAAATTGGGTTTATCCAGCAAACCACCAAAAATACGTAAATATTTATTGTTACGTAAAGTCTCAGGCTTCGGCATAAATTTTTGTAATAATTTTTTTGGCATATATGCGATTACTGTCTTTAATTAATCAATGATAAATCGATTTGTTTATGGGTTTTGCGCCAGCATTTTACTTAGTAGTTTATTGCCAAGTTTAGTTTCTATATCGCTAGCGGTTTTAATGTTTGTTTTTAGCTTATTCACGTTAAAGAGGTGGCCATTCATCAGTGGCTGCCTTTTAGGTGTGTTTTGGGTTTCCATTTGTTTTTATTCATTATTTTCTCATCAAGAAGCTGAAATTCCTGTTAGAAAACAATTTAAGGCACAGATAGTATCACTAGTTAGCAAAAACAGCGACTGGATAAGCTTTAATGTTGTTTTACTATCAGCGCAACATTCGCTTTACAAGCGATACTATAGACTCAATTGGCAACAACCGCCTGAGGTGAAAGTGGGGCAGGTATGGGCATTTGACGCCAGAATGAAGCCCATTACCAGCCCGATTAACCAAGGTGGTTATAATCAACAAAAATATTTATTAAGCCAACACATTGTCGCGAAGGGCAGTGTTAAACAGGCACAGCTGATTGATTATAAATTGTCTATAAGACAAAGGCTGATGAGTGATATAAAGCCAAAACTGCAGCACTTAAGCCATTATCCCATCATTAATGCATTGCTGTTTGGCGATAAAACTGACATTTCTACCGAGCAATGGCAGGCGCTAAGGCAAACGGGAACCGGCCATTTAGTGGCAATTTCAGGGTTGCACTTGTCTGTGGTGTTTGGTCTTAGCTGGGGTTTATTTAGGCTGTTATTGTTAAATGTCATGGCAACATCCTCTCGGCGTAATCTCATCTTGGCAGTATTAATGGCGGCAATGGTTGCAGCAGGCTATGGCTATTTAGCTGGGATGGCGATTTCCACTCAGCGGGCATTGATGATGCTGTTAATGATTGTGTTGTTAACTGTATTTAGGCAACACGCCTCGACTTGGCAGCGTTTGATTTGGGCGTTATTTGCCGTATTAGTGTTTGACCCCTTTGCCAGTTTAAGTGCTGGTTTTTGGCTTAGCTTTAGTGCATTGGCAATCATATTATTTACCATAGACTATCTCGGGGTTAAATCCACAGCTGAGTTAAATCCCCAGCAATTGCACCCAGCTGGCGAGTTAACCGATATCGAAATTCAGCAAGATGATAGCTTAAGGGCTCGAGGCTTGCGCCGTTTGAGTCAGCTCAAATCAAATTTAGTGGCTTTTCTCATAAGTTTCTGGGCGATTCAGTGGCGCTTGTTTATCGGCCTTGGGCTAATGCAAGCATTGTTATTTGGTAGTTTTTCAATCCACAGTATTTGGATTAACTTTTTGATGGTGCCATGGTTTAGTGTCATTGTTATTCCGCTGTGTATGCTGGCTTTATTGCTAAATAGTGTCTTTATGCTGTTACCTGCGCCGGAGTGTATAAGTGATGCAATGGTTAGCACATTATTGTGGCTTGCTGATCATAGCCTTGCTCCATTTTATTACCTGTTAAGCCTAAGTGGGCAGTTACCCTTGGCTCAATTTCACCTGTCAGATGCGCTGACAGTCAGTTTACTGTTACTTGCCTTAGGGCTGTTTCTATTTAAGTGGGCTAGCAACATCCATTGGCGAGTATGCTTTGGATTAATGGCGCTGCCTTTTATGTTTCAGGTATATGGCTTTACCAAAGATAATGGTCAACCCCTATCGACTAACCTGTTGTGGCAAATGCATGTATTAGATGTGGGTCAGGGCATGGCGGTGCTATTACAACAAGGTCATAAAGGCATACTTTATGATACTGGCGCGGCTTATGGTGACAATTTTAGTTACGCCCAAAGGGTGGTGATACCCACATTAATGGCTAAAGGTGTGACTGAGCTGGATTATTTAATCATAAGCCATGACGATAATGATCATGCTGGTGGGGTAAATGAACTACTTAAACATTTCAATAAGCTAACGATTATCAGCAATATCGATAAATACCAGCAAACTGCTATAACCCAAACAGTGCAGTTTGATACGCAGCTAGCCGATAAAACTAAAAAGCTAGAGCAATGCGATGATAGGAGGTTAAATTGGTTCAATTTAACCATTACTTTAACCAGTAACATGGCAGCAAAAAGTGATAATAACCAGTCTTGTGTTGTACATATTGATGATGGCAATAACCGTGTTTTACTGGCCGGTGATATTGAGAAAAAAACCGAAAAGCGGCTGATACAAAGCGGCACTTCACTGGATGCCGATATCCTACTTGTACCACATCATGGCAGTCGAACTTCATCGTCTGCAGAGTTTATTGCGGCTGTTAATCCTACTGATGCAATTTTTACTGCGGGCTTTGCTAATCAGTATGGCTTTCCTAAACATGACGTTGTTGAGCGCTATAAAACCCATGGCGTTACCACGCTTGTCAGTGGCGAAATGGGCCAGCTTAGTATAGATTTTAAACGCCAAAGTTATAAAATTCGACCATATCGTACAGTTATCGCGCCATTTTGGTATAACAACTTGTTTAGATTTGGTGTCCAAGTTAAACCAGAGTAGAATACGCCTTTGTTAGCAATTCGAGTATTAATGTAATCAATGACAACAACTAATAACGAAATGTCGAGCGTCTTTAAGCGCCTTCTAACTTATCTTGTCCCAATGAAAGGGATGTTTCTGTTAGCTGTATTGGCATTATTGACCTACGGCTTGGTTGACGCTGCATTCATTTATTTCATCAAACCATTTATTGACGAAGGCTTTAGCCAAGCGCCGTCAGTGGTTGCAGGCGTAGAAGTGCCGAGTCACGGCGGCTTTAATTCCAATAACAATATTATGATCATGGCACCGCTAGTGGTTATTGGAATGTTTACCCTACGTGGCTTAGCCAATTTCGTGTCGACTTATTGTGTGTCTTACATGAGCTCGAGACTGATCATGGATATGCGTCAGCAAGTGTTTGAGCATTATTTGCGCTTGCCTGTAAGCTATATCGATCGCGAAAATAGCGGTAACCTCATTTCTCGAGTGACCTTTGATACCGAACAAATTGCCCGTGCATCAGGCAGTGCGTTAATCTCTATTGTACGTGACTCTATTACCGTTATTGGTATGTTAGCGATCATGTTTATCTATTCTTGGAAACTTTCCATGTGCATCCTAGTCATTGGCCCATTAATGGGTATCGTGATTAGCGTTGTGAGTAAGCGTTTCAGAAAAGTCTCTAAGCGTATTCAAGCAGCCATGGGCAATGTCACCGCAACCACTGAGCAAATGATTAAAGGCCATAAAAATGTATTAGCTTTTGGTGGCCAAAAGACTGAAGTTGAGCGTTTTTATAAAGTTAATGAGGGTAACCGCAAGCAAAATATGAAGTTGGCAGTTGCCCAAGCCGTCAGCCAACCGGTTATTATGATCATCGGTTCATTTGCGTTAGCGTTTGTATTGTACGCCGCCACATTCCCAAGCTTGAAAGCCGATTTAACCGCCGGCACATTCGCGGCCATTTTGGGCGCGATGATGGCAATGCTTCAGCCGATTAAAAACTTAACCCGTGTGAATGCTGAATTCCAACGTGGTATTGCTGCTTGTACCACAGTTTTTGAATTATTAGATACTGCGCCAGAGTCTGATAAAGGTGAATTTGAAACAGGTCGAGTTAAAGGTAATTTAAAATTTAATAACGTGACCTTCAGTTACCCTGAGCAAGAAAAACCAGCCTTAACCCATATCGATTTTGAAGTGAAGCAGGGTAAAACCATTGCCCTTGTTGGCCGCAGTGGTTCGGGTAAATCAACCATTGCGAGCTTGATCACCCGCTTTTATACCGGCGTGTCAGAGGGGCAAATTACCTTAGACGACGTTGATATTTATGATTACAAATTAAAGTCATTACGTAATCAGGTGGCGTTAGTATCACAGCAAGTCACTTTATTTAACGACACGATTGCTAATAACATTGCTTATGCTTATCCGGGTGAAGCCACTCGTGAGCAAATTTTACAAGCTGCAACCCTAGCTCATGCGATGGAGTTTATCGAAAATTTACCTGAGGGGTTAGATACTCAGGTGGGTGAGAATGGCGTATTGCTGTCGGGCGGCCAACGTCAACGTATTGCTATCGCCCGCGCGATGTTGCGTGACGCACCTGTATTAATATTAGATGAAGCAACCTCAGCCCTTGATACTGAATCAGAAAAAGCGATTCAGCAAGGTCTTGATAATTTACGTAATAATCGCACCTCGATTGTAATTGCCCATCGTTTATCAACCATTGAGAGTGCTGACGAGATTTTAGTTATCGATCAAGGTCAAGTGGTTGAGCGTGGTACTCACAGTGACTTAGTGGCAAAAGAGGGCATGTACGCTAACTTATATCAAATGCAATTTGGTAGTTAAATGCAGGCGTTAGTCAATAAAATTTGGTATCAAGGCCACCACGCTAAGTGGTTATTATTACCCTTGAGTGCACTGTTTTGGTTGATATCCAGTGTCCGGCGCTGGGCATTTAAACTTGGTTTTAAACAAGCGCAAGTATTGGATGTACCTGTGGTGATTGTTGGCAATATTACTGCTGGTGGCAGTGGTAAAACCCCAACGGTTATTTACTTGATTAACTTATTACGCCAGCAAGGCTTCACCCCAGGGGTGATAAGTCGTGGCTATGGTGTCAATATTGATGGAGTAAAAACCGTCAAGGCAACCGCTAATGCCGCTGATGTGGGTGATGAACCGGCAATGATTGTGGCTCGAACTCAAGTACCTATGGTGGTCGGGGCGAAACGCATTGACGCCGCCAAGCAGTTACTGAGTGAAACCAATGTCGATGTGATTATTAGTGATGATGGCTTACAGCATTATGCGCTAGCACGTGATATTGAGATCAATATTGTTGATGGTCAGCGCCGTTATGGTAATCAGTGTTTAATACCTGCAGGCCCGTTACGTGAAGGCTTATGGCGTTTAAATCGCATTGATTGGGTATTAAATAATGGCGGCAAGGTGCAAGGCAATGAAGTCGCGATGAGTTTAATGCCGGCAGACCTCAAGCCAGTTAAACCCAATTCAACTCAGCAATGGCAACCACAAGTTGCTATTGCAATGGCTGGTATTGGTAACCCTCAACGTTTTTTCGACAGTTTAGCATCGCAGGGGTATAGCCTTGTGCAGACTAAAGCTTTTGAAGATCATCAAGCATTTGATGAAAATGAACTAAAACAGCTTTCACAGCAGCATCCATTGATCATGACCGAGAAAGATGCGGTTAAATGTCGCGATTTTGCACAAGATAACTGGTGGTATTTGCCAGTAAATGCGAAGCTTAATACTGAATTTGATACCGCTTTTTTGAATAGACTTAACCAAGTCATAAAAGATAAACAAGGAAACCTCCATGGCGTTCGATAAAAAATTACTTGAGATTGTGGCTTGTCCGGTTTGTAAGGGAAAATTAGAATTCGATAAAGAAGCCGACCAGTTGATTTGTAAAGCAGATAAATTAGCTTACCCAATCACTGAAGGTATTCCAGTGTTGCTGGAAAATAGAGCTGAGCCAATCGAGTCGTAATTTGATTGTTATCGAAAAAGCGCCTTAATGGCGCTTTTTTATGGCTGTTTATATCCTAGTTTGCATCACTATATTGCGCTGATAAATACAGTGTTAGCAGCCAATATAGGAAAGTTTTACGCTATTTTTTCAGTCCTTGATAAAGAGTATCAATCCATTTTTCTTCGGATATGAAATTCCAACTCCAATTTTTCCATTTCTTATGCATTCCTTTCGCTTGAATATTGGCTAACGAGTGGCCTTCTTGGATATTCTTGTTCATCCAATTAATGGAATGATCCAGCATATGCTTAAATTTCATGAGATCATCTTTATTAGCAAGTGCACCATGACCTGGGATCACTTGGGTGTCATTATCCATTGATGCGAGTAATTTAGCGACATTGTCACGATAGCCAAGTACAGATCCGCCGCCCTTTAAATCAATATATGGAAAACGGTCTTTAAAAAACAAATCCCCCATGTGCACAATGTTGGCATTTTTCCACATCACAACACTATCCCCGTCAGTATGGCCAGGCCCGAGGTGCTTCACCACCAAAGTATCCTTGTTAAAATGAATTGATATATCAGTCGCGTAGGTGACAACAGGTAGCGCAGATTTTGGCGTATCTTTATCGGCGCTGAGCCGAGTTAGTACATTGTCATGGGCAAAAATAATCGCTTGCTCACCAAAGTGGGCATTACCCCCAGTATGATCCCCATGATAGTGGGTATTGATGACATACTTGGGGCTGCCGGGCTGGATTTTATTTAATGATTGGCTAATTTTGTTCGCCAGCGGCGCAAATTGATCATCGATTATCAATATGCCATCACTGCCGGCTGACACGCCAATATTACCGCCAGATCCCACAAACATATAAGCAGTGTCACTGAGTTGTGTTGAGCTAATTTGTACATCTTTGAAGCGGTCATCATCAGCCACAGCGCTAGATGTTATTAGTGATAATGCCAGTAAACTTGTTTTAATTTTATGCTTCATTTGTCGTCCTTTAATGTAAAGCGCCTCATTAATCGCTTAATGTTGCGCTTGCTTGCATCCTGATTACACTGTCCAAGGTAGCAGTTTTTTGGCTCGTTTGTCAGCAGAAGCTAATTTTATCGATGACTGATAACGTATGCGATAAAGCGCCTGATAACAAAGCGGCACCAAGTACAAACTGGTAACAGTTGAGAACGACAGTCCGCCAATAATGGCGATTGCCATTGGCGAATAAGGTGGTCCTCCGCCGCCAATTTGAGTGTCGCCCATTGCTAAAGGCACTAAGCCTAACACTGTGGTAGCAACCGTCATCAATACAGGGCGTAAACGGGTAATACAGATGGCTAAGATAGATTCAGATAAATCGGTTAATTTAGGCGTTTTTTGATTTATTTGGTCAACCAAAACAATGCCATTGTTTACTACGATACCCATTAAGATAAGGATCCCTATCATTGCCATTACCGACATAGGTGTTGCTGAAATCCACAGTGCCCAAAATACCCCAGTGATAGAGAACAAGATTGAACTGATAATGGCGGTTGGTAATAACAGTGATTCAAATAAGGCAGCCATCACAATATAAATCATGATTAATGCCAAAATCATATTTACTGCCATGACGGATTGCTCTTCATCTTGACGCTCAAACCCGCCACGTAGCGAGTAGTCATATCCATAAGGGAAGTTGACATTGGCCATTACCTTTTCAATCTGCTCTTGGGCTTCTTCAGTGGTAATGTCATTCACGTTTGCGCCAATCGACAGCGCAGTTTGGCGATTAAAGTGGCGTATGGTATCAAAGCGGGGCTGTATCTTAATATTGGCGAGATTATCTAAGCTATATAGGCGCTCACCTTTACGAATGATCGGTAATTGTTTTAGCTGCTCTAATGATCGCTGCCAGCTTTTATCATAGGCGAGCTCAATGCGTAATTCGCCATTAGGATCATGCCTATAAGAACGAAGCGGTGCACCGCGTAGCGCCATGGAAATGTGAGAGGCGATTTCGTTAAGTTTTAAATCTAATCTTGCCGCCATTTCACGATCGATTGTAATCACCACTTCTTGCTGAGCAGAACTGACTTCAGAGCGCACATCTTCAAGCCCTTCAATGGCGCTAAGCAGAGGTACGACTTGTTCACTTAAGCGAATTAACTCTGAGGTCGAGCGACCGGTTAAGGTGACTCTTAAGCCTGAGTTTTCATTGCCCCAACCAAATTGTGGCTTGGCTGCGGCATATTTAGGGAAACCTTCACGTATGGTTTCTTTCAATTCAGACATTGGCGTTTCAATATCTTTTTGCAGTAGTAGCGTGGTTTGAATATTGTCTGCTGAGTAATAACTGTAAACAGAATCAATCATAAAGGCCTCTTTATTGGCATAAAGATAATCTTCCATTTGATTGATCATCGCTTCAGTGACTTTTAAATTGTGGCGACCTTCTAATTGATAATTAATGTAGAGGCGATCTTTGCCTTCGCCTTCTGATTGATCTTGTTTTACTAAACTTAAGGGTAATGCGGTAGAGACTAAAATGACCACTGCAATAACCCCTGATAGCTTTGAGTGAGCCAGTACCCAGGTTAGGCTGCGTTGATAAAGCTGCTGTAACTTAGAGACTTTAGCTTCGGTCTCAATATGAAAATCAAACTTAGTAAGCATTAATGGGATTAAGGTTTTAGCAACCAGTAATGATGCCGCTAACGAAATGCAAATCGCAATGGCCACATGCTCAAGGAAAATCGTTAGCTCGACCTTAACCCCGACAATGTTAGGTAAAAACACGATAGCTGTGGTTAATGTGCCCGCCAAGACGGCTAGGGCGACTTTCTCTACCCCAGTAAGTACCGCTTTTTCATTGGCCGCTGTTGTTATTTCAGTTGCAGCGCCATCATCTGATAACGCAATTTTTTGCTTTTGTTGTAACACGCTTTCGGTCACCACCACGGCGTTATCAATTAACATGCCTACAGCCAGTAATAATCCCATCATCGACAGAATATTTAAGCTGTAACCAAGAAAATACATCCCAGCTAATGTCATACAAAGGGAAATTGGCACCGATGACACGACCACTAACGTCATCTTTAAATTACGTAAAAAAAAATACAATACCCCAAAAGAAAGCAGCGCACCCAGTAAGCCAGATAACAATAAATCCTGCAGTGATGACTTAACTCCATAAGCTTGATCTTCCATGACGAATAACTTGATGCCTTGAAATTGCTGATCTTGTTTCGTTTTTTCAATAACGGCTAACACTCGTTCAGATACATCGACTAAATTTGAGCCTGATTCTTTAAACACATCTAAACCAACAGCGTATTTTTGGTCTAAATGACGCCCTTCAAAGGCTTCAGGGAGGGTAAATTTGACTGAGGCAATATCACCAACAGAAGTGGTGCTATTAAGCTTTACTGCCTTGATATCTTCAAGTGATAAAAACTCTCCCTTGGGCGATACCTGAAACACCTGATTATTATTTCTAAGTGTGCCAGCACTAATGACAAAGTTTTCTTGTTGTAAACGTTGCTGCAACTGAGCTGGATTAATGCCAGATGCAGCAAGTTTGTCGGCATCTAGTCTTATTTCAATTTGCTTTTGATCAACCCCATACAAGGTGACTTTTGAGACCCCTTCAATACGCTCAAGCGGCTTGCGAAGTTGTTTGTCTAACAGATCAAAAGCATTTGATAACTCACGTTCACTGGAGATTCGAATCGTTAACACGGGCATATCAGCGGTAGAAAATTGCTGAATGAACACCCGTTCCACATCTTTAGGTAGCAGGTGTCTTACTGAATCAATTTTTTCCCGTGCTTCTAAGCTTTTTGTGGCAACATCTTCGCCCCATTTCATATTTAGCTGAATGTTAGCACCATCTTGGGAAGAGTTTGAACGGACCTCTTCAATACCACTCATGGTGGCTAGCGACTCTTCTAATACGCGGGTAATCTCTCGTTCCACCTCTGCTGGGGTAGAGCCTTTATAGGGCACATTGACCTGAATTTGCGGAATATCAATGCCGGGAAACATTTCTAATGGCAATAACCGGCTTGAAGCTAAACCAAATAACAGAATAGCCAAAAAGAACATACTGGTGGTGACAGGCCTTTTAATAGCCAGTTTTGTTAGGTTCATGATTGAGTCTCCAAATCTAAAGACTCAGTGGTTTTGGCTTGATTAATTGCGGTTTTTTGATAGGTTTTTTTATCAAATAAACCGTATAGGGCAGGTATAACCAATAAAGTCAGCATGGTAGATAAGCCAAGGCCAAAGATCACCGTGATTGCCATCGGCACGCGGATCTCGCTACCATCGCCGACACCTATTGCCATTGGCAACAAGCCTAGCGTGGTAGTCATGGTGGTCATCATTATTGGGCGTAATCGAGATTTAGCTGCAGTGCTAATGGCGACGTCTTTATCATTACCTTCTTTACGCAGTTGGTTAATTCTATCAACCAACACAATGGCATTATTGACCACAATCCCCGCCAGCATGATTAAGCCGATAAACACCACTACGCTGATATGGGTGCCAGTAATAAACAAGCCAATAATACTGCCGCCAACGGCCATAGGCACAGCAAACAGAATAAGTAATGGATGCAACAAGGATTCAAACTGACTCGCCATCACCAAGTAGACTAAAAATACCGCTAATACTAAGGCGATTTGTAAAGACTTAAATGAATGTTCCATTTCTTCATTTTGGCCACCAAAGCGAGCTTGAATAGAAGAAGGGAACTGTTGCTGATCTAAAATTTGCTGGGCTTCTTTTACTGCTTCAGTTAAATCACCATAACTTAAGTTAGCTGACACAATCGCCACCCGTTGTTGGCTGACACGATTAATGGCAGAAGGACCCACTTGCAATGACACATCAGCAACCGCGCTTAATGGTATAGGGTGCTTACTGTTTGGATTAATAATTAATGAGTTAATGTCTGAGATATTATTTCGCTCGTCCAATTCACTGCGCACCAAAATATCCACTTTACGATCACGAACCGTATATTGGCTGGCAATGGTACCGCCCACACGTTGAGCAATGCGATTAGCAACAGTGGGCGCTTCTAAATTTAATGACGCAAGCCGGGCATGATCAAACCGAATACTGATCTCAGGCTGACCGTCACGAAGTGAGGTATTGATATCACTAAAGCGTGCAGACTCAGATAGAGCCGATACCAACTGTTCGCCACTGTGTTTTAGTTGCTGTAAGTCATAACCTGATAATTCGATTTCTAATGGGGTTTTAAAACTAAATAGTTCAGGGTGATCAATAGTGGCATCAAGGGCTGGAATACGCCTTGCTGTGGCCCTTAAGTCATTGGCTACATCATTAAACTCTTGAGGATCTGCCAGCACGACCTGTAACCGCCCCCAGTTTTCACCGCCTCGGGCAGTATCAGAGGTCATTAAGCCGCCACTACCTGCTTGACTGAAGGTGTGTTTCACCGCTTCTCGGCCACTAATGGAGTAGGCAAGTTGCTCTAAAATGGCGTCAGTTTTTTGAACCGCTGTTCCAGGTGGTAGTAGAATTTCCACATAAAACTCACCTTGATTCATAGGCGGAATAAGCTCTACTCCAAGTCTTGGGAATAAACTCCCAGCCCCCACTGTTAGCATTATTGCGACAATGACAGTCACAGCTTTATTTGTCATCGCATGGGCTAATACGCGATGATAAATGCTTTCAACAAAACGGTAGCAAAAGTTAAATGCAGCACTTAATGGGCGCATCACTAATGATAATGCCCACGAAATAAAGCGAGCTGCAATAATAATGAAATTTAACAGCGCGTTAGGTAGATAACTCAGTAATAGCTTAAATGGGAAACCAAACACTAATTTTAGATAATGCACCGTTTTAGCTTTTTTAGTGGTTGGCAGGGCTTTGACTTCAGGCTCAGTTTCAATGGGTAATTGCTTAAAACCCTGTCTTGATGCCAGCATTGGTATTGCCGTTAGTGCAACAAATAAAGAGGCTAATAAAGCAAAGGTTACCGTTAATGCTTGATCTGAAAATAATGCCCCTGCGATACCATCAACAAAAACTAACGGGACAAATACCGCTAAGGTGGTTAAGGTGGAGGCAAAGATTGCCCCTGCCACTTCTTTACTGCCTTTAAGCGCTGCAGCAACTTTTTCAAGCCCTTGAGCTTTATAGCGGTCAATATTTTCCAGCACCACAATGGCATTATCAACCAGTAAGCCTATGGCCAGCGCAATACCGCCTAAAGACATAATATTGAGACTGATATCGGCAAAGTACATCATGTTAAAAGTAGCAATAACTGAAAATGGAATGGAAATAGAAATAATTAACGTGGCAATAATGTCACGTAAAAATAGGTAGATAACTAACATCGCAAGCAAGCTGCCAAACAGCGCAGCGGCGGTTACTTCACTGACTGCACTTTGAATAAATTCAGACTGATCATAAATGACTTCTAGCTGATTATCGGCAGCTTCACTGTTGATTTTATCAAGCTCAGCACTGAGCCTTTTAGCGACCGATACGGTATTGGCATCACCTTCTTTATATATGGCAAGCTCAATTGATTCGACTTGGCCAATACGAGTGATATCACTGCGCTCTTTATAGCCGTCAACAATATCGGCAACTTCAGCAAGTCGAATTAAGGTTTGGCCATCACGATAGACAATGACATTTCTTAACTCATCTAGGTTATTAAATTGGTTCAGGGTGCGAACTAAATATTCTTTGTCGCCTTGGATCACTTTACCCGCAGACAAATTGATGTTTTCTTCATTAATACGGCGCTTTATATCGTCTGCATTAAGGTTGAGTTGCTGCAGTTTTTGTTGATTTAGCAGGATATGAACTTCTTGCTCTAAGCCGCCAGATAATCTAACTGCGGCGACACCTGATAGCGCCTCAAGTCGCCTTTTTAGCTCTTCTTCTGCAAAGGTGCGTATGCTTTTTAGCTGGGCCTCACTCGCATCAGGTACTGATAATGCTACTCGCATTATCGGGTCGAGGTTTGGGTTAAAGCGCAGTAATAATGGTTTGTTGATGTCTAATGGCAGTTCGATGGTATCGATTTTTTCACGCACCTCTAAACTGGCCATATCCATGTTGGTACCCCATTCAAACTCAAGCACCACATCGGATAAACCTGAGCGTGAAATAGAGCTAATTTTACGTAGCCCTTTAACCACACCAACGGCTTCTTCAATGGGCTTTGAAATTAACTGTTCAACTTCAACCGGGGCTGCGCCATCATAGGCGGTTCTTACGGTGACGCTTGGGTAACTAAGATCGGGTAACAGCTTTACCGCAAGGCGGGTAAATCCGACCATACCAAAGAGCATGATTGCCAGCATAAACATCCACACAGACACAGGACGTTTTACCGAAGTATTAATTATCGACATAGTAGGCGCGTCCTTGTCTATTTGCTGGCGAGGCTGTTTTTGGCGTAAGAAAGGGGACTGATGATTTCGACTAACGACTGGTCTTTAAGGTTTTGCTGACCACTAATGACGATTTGTTCACCAGACTGCACACCAGATAGAATTTCAACTTTATCATTCTCACGATAACCTAAGGTCACTTCACGACGGCTAGCGGTATTATCTTTAATGACATACAGTGCTTGGGTGTCATCTTGGTTAATAATGGCGTTAAAAGGTACAGTAACAACATCATTGTGGGTATCATATTTAAGCTCAACACGGGTGAACATGCCGGCTTTTAATGTTGCGTCTTTATTGTTGATGGCGATAGTGACTTTGAAAGTACCGCTTTGGGCATCAACAATTGGGCTAATTCGTAATACATTGGCGATAATATTTTGCTCTGATGAACCTTTATTATGAGCGTATTGATTACTAATGCGTGCTTCTTGACCTAAACGTAAGCTATTAAGTTGTTGCTCAGGTAAATGTACAATGCCGTGTAATTCATCTTGATTGACAATATAAAACAACTCTTCAAACTCTTTGGCCATATTGCCTTTTTTCACATGTCTGGTGGCGACGATGCCATCGATAGGTGACACAATGCGGCTTTCAATCACGTATAGCTCTGCGAGATCTCGCTGAGCCATGGCGGCTTGTAAGTTAAACTCCAGCTTTGCCATTACATCTTGGCTAACAAATTCTTTGTTTTTCATCTGTTTTAAGCGGTTTAATTCTTGTTCAATAATCTGAACTTCAGCCAGCGCACGTTGATAATCAAATTGTTGGCGTTTGGCATCAATGGTCGTCAGTGCTTGGCCTTTTTTAACTCTATCACCTTCTTCAACGTTTATTGAAGTAATTAAGCCTGCAATTCGGGTAACGACATGGGCTTCTTCTGGCGCTTCAAGCGTTGCTGTGGTGCTATAAAACGAAGACACATTTCCTTGAGTCACTTGTGATACCTCAACAGGTACCGCGTATTTTTCTTCTTCTGCAGCGGTTTCTTGTTCACCATTACAGCCACTTAGCATGATTGATAATGCCGTAATACAAAAAACAGATGAGGTGAATTTTTTAATCTTGTTGAACCTTTCCATGGGATACCTGCCAATTAACTAAGTGTTATAAGTGACGTGACATGCCACAGAGTGTGGAACCAAAGCATGCAAACGTCACGTTATAATATGTAACTAATGTTGAATTTATGTTTACAAAGCACGTAGCGTGCCAAAATTAATTACTGTTGATTTTCAGAGCTTTAGTAGGTTTGGTGGTATTTTTGATCCTTGAATGTTAACAAGGGGTAGTGGGAATGCTCAACAAGTGGTGAAATTGCTTACTAAGATTTGAGTTAAGGTTTTTGATTTTTGTTGATTAGGAATGTGCGCAAATGGCCATTGAACTAATTTGGCTTTAACAAGAGTGATATTAATAATACAAATAAAATAAAAGTGAAAATATTTCAAGATGTAAAAACATATAAAGAAGACCAAATTCTGGGTAAAAATGAAACTAAATCGCAAGTTTTACTATCTCTAACGGCCATTTTTTAGAACAAATAGATTTTCTTTATACCGATATAATTTAAAAAGCAGGTTTTTTATAAGATTTTATTGATATTTTTACTCAAATTAGTGCTTATCAAGGCCTAAGGTGAATGAAAATGACTATTCCAAGCATGTTTTTGGCTGTTTTACAGTATTTTTCTACCTAAATCTTTAACTGAAAATGAATTCAAATCGGCAATATTTCTAATCGTCAGTTGTATTGCCAGGCACAAATCTGATGCAATTTCTTCTATAAAAACAAATTTAACTGGCTTATTTAGGGTGATTTATGTCGTACTTTTGGCTTATTTTAAAGCTTGTTTAATTCTTGTTTGTAATACAAATCTAAGAGGTAAAGTGCTGGAGTTTCTTTAATTTTAACTTAAATTTACGTGTGGCGGCTATTAGGATTTAATAAATAATACAGCGGAGCGAGGATAATGTGGCTTATGAGCAGTCTATGGTAAATAAACTTTAAACGGCAATAAATGTGTTTGAAGTATTATTCATACTTGGCTGCTATGGTAACCAAAGTTCGCAGCAAGGGACTTTGGTGTTCATTAAGCGAGGTCGTCAATGCTAACTTAACAGCTTCTTTAAGGCATTAAAAAAGCGCCTAAATAGGCGCTTTTTCACAAACGATTAAGTTATCGTTTATCTATGCTGACAAAGTCACGGTCTTCTGAGCCAGTGTATAACTGACGTGGACGACTGATTTTGTGACCTGGTTGGTCAAGCATTTCTTTCCAGTGAGCAATCCAACCAACAGTACGAGAAAGTGCAAATAGCACTGTAAACATACTTGTAGGAATACCGATTGCTTTCATGATGATCCCTGAGTAGAAATCAACATTTGGATATAGCTTTTTAGAGACGAAATAATCGTCTTCTAAAGCAATGCGTTCAAGTTCCATCGCTACATCTAGCAAAGGATCGTTCACATTTAGCTCAGCTAACACTTCATGACATGTTTCACGCATCACTTTAGCGCGAGGGTCGAAGTTTTTGTAAACACGATGACCAAAGCCCATTAAGCGGAATGGATCAGCTTTGTCTTTCGCACGAGCAATAAACTCAGGGATGCGATCAACACTGCCAATTTCTTCAAGCATGTTTAGACAAGCTTCGTTAGCACCACCATGAGCAGGACCCCATAGTGAAGCAATACCCGCTGCAATACATGCAAATGGGTTAGCACCTGATGAACCCGCTAAACGAACCGTAGAGGTAGAAGCGTTTTGTTCATGATCTGCGTGTAATACAAAGATTCTGTCCATTGCTTTTTCAACAACTGGATTGACTTGGTATTCTTCACACGGAACAGCGAACATCATGCTTAAAAAATTACCTGCATAACTTAGGTCGTTGCGTGGGTAAACAAAAGGTTGGCCTATTGAATACTTGTAGCACATTGCTGCAATGGTAGGCATCTTAGAAACAAGGCGGAAAGCCGCAATTTCACGATGTTTTTCATCATTGACATCAAGAGAATCTTGGTAAAACGCAGATAATGCACCCGTAACACCACATAGCATAGCCATTGGATGTGCATCACGACGGAAACCTCTGAAGAACGAAGCTAATTGCTCGTTCACCATGGTGTGATTCTTAACCATAGCCACAAACTCTTCGTATTGAGTTTTGCTAGGTAATTCACCATAAAGCAGTAAGTAACAAACGTCTAAATAGTTAGATTCAGTAGCTAGTTCATAAATTGGATAGCCACGGTGTGTAAGTACACCTTTTTCGCCATCAATGTATGTAATTGCAGACTCGCAAGATGCGGTCGCTAAAAAACCTGGATCGAAGGTGAAATGACCTGTCTTTCCAAGTTTACTGATATCGATTACATCAAATCCAGCAGTTCCCTGCTTGATAGGTAATTCGATCGAATCTGTCCCCGGTAACTCTAATTTGGCTATATTGTCAGCCATACCCCGTTCTCCTTACTTCATTCTTTTCTGTGAGTGCGGCATGTTAAGCGGACATTACTTTACAGTGAATTAGTGTCACATTTCAATTTAAATAAGCGTTTAAATTTATTAGACCATGGTATAAAGCTTGCTAGACGCCTTGTTAGCAATGGTTTTTTTGCAAAAAAGCATCAAAAAACAAATTTTACATAGTGTGATGTTTGTATTTGACAATTGCCTTGAGTATACTTGCTTGCGTCCTTAAGGGCGACAAACATCACATTTTTGAAAACATTTTTAAGTTAGCTAAATTAGTGAATTCTCAAATGGTTAAGTGTTTGATAGTAGTCTGTTAAGTTTCAACATTTTGTTTACATTTGTAGTTTGGTGTATCAAATCGAAGCAAAGCAAGATGAATAATAAAAATAATGCTCAATGGAGCTGAGTGAGCAGAACGTGAAAAAGCAAAGACCTGTCCATATAGACCTACAGACCATTCGCTTTCCTGCAACGGCGATTGCGTCAATTCTTCACCGTATTTCCGGTGTCATCATGCTGTTTGCTGTCGGTATTCTTATTTGGATGCTAAATGAATCTTTAGCATCGCCTGAGAGTTTCGCTGGCTTACAATCTCTTTTTGATAACCTGCTAGTTAAGTTTGTTATTTGGGGAATTCTAACCGCGTTGGTTTATCACTTAATCGTTGGCGTACGTCATCTGATTATGGATACCGGTCGTTGGGAAGAGCTTGCCTCTGGCTTAGCGTCAGCAAAAATCGCCTTTGTGTTATCAGCGGCGTTTTCTATCATCGTGGGGATTTGGGTATGGTAACAAATGCAGCAAGCCTTGGACGCAGTGGTGTTCATGATTTTATTTTAATTCGTGCTAGTGCCGTGATTTTAGCCTGTTATACCATTTTTATGGTGGGTTTTATTGCGTGTAGCGCTCCATTGACATACGAAATTTGGCAGGGGTTATTCAGTACCTTACCAATGAAAGTATTCACTTTATTAGCGCTTGTGGCTGTACTTATCCATTCATGGATTGGTATTTGGCAAGTGTTAACTGATTACGTTAAAAACGTATCAGTGCGTGGATTACTTCAGTTCGTTTTTGTCGTAGCAGCTTTTTGTTATCTAGCTGCAGGCATATTAATTGTGTGGGGTGTATAAGTGAGTATTCCAGTTCGCGAATTTGACGCAGTAGTGATTGGCGCTGGTGGCGCTGGCATGCGAGCGGCATTACAAATTTCTAAAGAAGGTAAGAGCTGTGCGCTTTTATCTAAAGTTTTCCCAACCCGTTCTCATACCGTATCTGCGCAAGGTGGTATTACCGTTGCGTTAGGTAATGCCCATGAAGATCACTGGGAACAACACATGTACGATACTGTGAAAGGTTCTGATTTTATCGGTGACCAAGAAGCAATCGAGTTCATGTGTAAGACAGGTCCAGAGGCGGTTATTGAACTTGAGCAAATGGGGTTACCATTCTCACGTTTTGAAAACGGCACTATTTACCAACGTCCGTTTGGTGGCCAATCAAAAAACTTTGGTGGCGAGCAAGCGGCACGTACTGCAGCGGCAGCTGACCGTACAGGTCATGCATTACTTCATTGTCTTTATCAGCAAAATGTTAAACACAAAACTGAAGTATTTTCTGAGTGGTATGCACTCGATTTAGTGAAAAACGATGACGGTGCAATTGTTGGTTGTACGGCGATTGAAATTGAAACTGGCGAGATTGTTTACTTCAAAGCGAAGGCAACCATTTTAGCAACCGGTGGTGCAGGGCGTATTTATGCTTCAACCACCAATGCACATATTAATACTGGTGACGGTGTTGGTATGGCAATGCGCGCTGGCGTTCAAATGCAAGACATGGAAATGTGGCAGTTCCACCCAACGGGTATTGCTGGCGCAGGTGTGCTTGTAACTGAAGGTTGTCGTGGTGAAGGTGGTTATCTTTTAAATAAAGATGGCGAGCGTTTCATGGAACGTTATGCACCAAATGCAAAAGATTTAGCATCACGTGATGTTGTTGCTCGCTCGATGATGACAGAAATTCGTGAAGGCCGTGGATTAGATGGTCCATTAGGGCCGCATTGTTTACTTAAGCTTGATCACTTAGGTAAAGAAACATTAGAAGCTCGTCTTCCTGGTGTTTGTGAACTTTCTCGTACTTTTGCGCATATTGATCCAGCAGATGGCCCAATTCCTGTATTGCCAACATGTCATTACATGATGGGTGGTCTACCCGCTAAAGTGAGTGGTCAAGTTGTTCGTCAAAATGCTGATGGCACTGAACAAGATATCGTGGGTTTATTCGCTGTAGGTGAAATTGCTTGTGTATCAGTACACGGTGCAAACCGCCTTGGTGGTAATTCATTACTGGATTTAGTGGTATTTGGACGTGCTGCTGGTCAGCATTTAGGTAAAGCACTCGATGCGACTGCGGATCCAAAAGCGCCATCTGAAGAGCAAATTTCAGCATCACTTGAGCGTCTTAATCGCTGGGAAAGCAATAAAGATGGTGAAGATCCTGCTGTTATTCGTAAAGACTTACAGTTATGTATGCAACTTAACTTCTCTGTATTTAGAAGTGGTGATGCAATGGCTGAAGGCCTTAAAGAGCTTAAAGCAATTCGCGATCGTTTAGCGAATGCTAAGTTATCTGATAACTCTTCAGAATTTAATACTCAACGTATTGAATGTTTAGAGCTTGATAACTTGATGGCGACAGCAATTGCGACAGCTTATGCTGCGAACTTCCGTACAGAAAGTCGTGGTGCGCATTCTCGTGAGGATTTCTTAGACCGTGATGATGATAATTGGTTATGTCATAGCGTCTTTGACCCCGTCACAGAAGAAATGACTAAGCGTGAAGTCAACATGGAGCCTAAGCTTCGTGCGGCATTCCCGCCTATCAAGCGTACCTACTAGGAGAAGCCCCGATGAAATTGGAATTTGCAGTTTATCGCTACAATCCTGATGTAGACACTAAACCATATATGCAGGATTACAGTTTAGATGTGGAAGAAGGTACCGATATGATGGTACTAGATGCACTGATGAAGCTGAAAGAGTTAGATCCTGCATTATCATTTAGACGCTCATGTCGTGAGGGTGTATGTGGTAGTGATGGTATGAACATGAATGGTAAAAACGGCCTTGCGTGTATTACGCCTGTTTCTACTTTTAAAGGTAAGAAAATTGAAATTCGCCCACTTCCTGGCATGCCAGTTGTGCGCGATTTAATTGTCGACCTGACTCAGTTCTACACACAGTACGAAAAAATTAAACCGTTTCTTATCAATGATGAGAAAACACCGGCTCGTGAACATTTACAATCACCTGAAGAGCGTGCTCATTTAGACGGATTATATGAATGTATCATGTGTGCTTGTTGTTCTACTGCTTGTCCATCTTTCTGGTGGAACCCTGATAAATTTATCGGACCAAGTGGTTTACTGCATGCATATCGCTTCTTAATTGATAGCCGCGATACGGCAACTGAAGAGCGTTTAGATGGTTTAGACGATGCTTACAGTGTGTTCCGTTGTCACGGTATTATGAATTGTGTTGATGTGTGTCCTAAAGGACTAAACCCAACTAAAGCCATTGGCCACATTAAGTCAATGTTACTGAAGCGAGCAGTGTAAATGCGCAACATAGAGCTGGGATTTATTGTTATATAGCTCTATTGGGGAGTCATCTTCAACTATGGGGATGACTCTTTTGTGTGTGTTAGAAGACCTTTGTAATTAACTGTTTAAATTATATAGTTATATCGCTATTATCCGTAGTTGATAAACAGCGTTAAACGAAAGAGTTAATACGATTCGATTGTGGTGCAACCAGGTATCGCAATTATGAAATTGGCGAAGCACGTGTATCAAGTTTGGAAGGAAAAGTAATGCACCAAGGCATCATGAAAGCTTGGCTCGAATCGTCACATTTAAGTGGCTCAAATTCGACCTACGTAGAAGAGATGTATGAAGCCTATCAAGAAGATCCAAGTTCAGTTACCGCTGATTGGCAAGTCGTTTTTGATAATCTCCCTGCGGTAAATGGTACTTCTCAAGATCTACCTGAAACTGCACACTCTAAAGTACGTGATTATTTCCGCAGTTTAGCATTAGAAGGTCGTGCCAAAGGCGCTAGCCGTGTTACTGACCCAGAGTTAGATGCTAAACAAGTAAAAGTCCTCCAGTTAATTAACGCTCACCGTTTTCGTGGTCACCAAAATGCTAACCTTGATCCGTTAGGTTTATGGCACCGTGAGCCAGTATCTGAATTAAACCCAGCATTTCATGGTTTAGATGCCGAAGATATGCAACGTGAATTCAATACCGGTTCATTTGCATACGGTAGTGACACCCTTAAATTAGCCGACATAGTTCATGCATTAAAAAGTACCTATTGTGGTTCTATTGGTGCTGAATACATGCATATTACCGATACCGATGAAAAGCGTTGGATTCAGCAACGTCTTGAACCGTCTTTGGGTAAAGCAAATTACGATAACACCACTAAGAAACGCATTCTAGAAGGCCTAAATGCTGCTGAAGGTATGGAAAAATACCTTGGCGCAAAATTTCCAGGCGCAAAACGTTTCTCCCTTGAAGGTGGTGATGCGTTAGTGCCAATGATGCGTGAGATTTTATATCGCGCAGGTGAAGCAGGTACCAAAGAAATTGTCGTCGGTATGGCTCACCGTGGTCGCTTAAACGTCCTTGTTAACGTACTGGGTAAGCGTCCTGCTGAATTATTTGATGAATTTGCCGGTAAGCATGATGAAATCCAAGGTTCTGGTGACGTTAAGTATCACCAAGGCTTTTCATCTGATTTCGAAACGCCAGGCGGAAACGTTCATTTAGCACTGGCCTTTAACCCATCACATTTAGAAATCGTTAACCCTGTGGTTATTGGTTCAGTACGAGCGCGTCAAGACAGACGTGGTTGTAGCGATGGTTTACAAGTTATGCCAATTACCATTCATGGTGACTCGGCAATTACTGGACAAGGTATTGTGCAAGAGACATTTAACATGTCTCAGACCCGTGGTTTTAAAGTTGGCGGTAGTATTCGTATCGTTATTAATAACCAAGTGGGTTTCACTACCTCTAATACTGCCGATGTGCGTTCAACGGAATACTGTACTGATATTGCCAAAATGGTTCAGGCGCCTATATTCCATGTGAATGCAGATGACCCTGAAGCGGTTGCCTTTATTTCACAGTTAGCTGTTGATTACCGTAACGAATTCAAGCGTGATGTGGTTATTGATTTAGTGTGTTATCGCCGCCATGGCCATAACGAAGCAGATGAACCGAGTGCAACTCAACCACTAATGTACGCAAAAATCAAAAAGCATCCTACGCCGCGTAAAATCTACGCTGATCGATTAATTGAAGAAAGTAGCATCTCTGCCGATGACGTTACTGGTCTGGTAAATAATTATCGAGATGCATTAGATGCGGGTGATTGTGTGGTTAAAGAGTGGCGTCCTATGACGTTACACACTGTTGACTGGACGCCATATCTCAATCGTGAGTGGGACGAAAGCTATCAAGCCTCAATGGCATTTGAAAAGCTCAGTGGCCTTGCCCAAAAGATGGTCGACATTCCAGAAAGCCACAAATTGCAATCTCGGGTCGCTAAGATTTATAAAGACCGTGTTTCAATGGCCAATGGTGAAAAACCTGTTGATTGGGGTTTTGCTGAAACGCTAGCTTACGCAACCATATTAGAACAGAAGAAACGTGTTCGTATTACTGGCCAAGATTCTGGACGTGGTACTTTCTTCCATCGTCATGCAGTTTTACATAACCAAAATGACGGTACTACTTATTTGCCATTACGTAATGTTGCAGATGAGCAAGGTGAGATTGATATTACTGACTCAGTATTATCTGAAGCCTCAGTACTGGCATTTGAATATGGTTACGCCACTGCAGAACCGGGTGGTTTAACTATCTGGGAAGCACAGTTTGGTGATTTTGTTAACTGTGCTCAAGTGGTTATTGATCAATTCTTATCTTCAGGTGAGCAAAAGTGGGGCCGCTTATGTGGTTTAACAATGTTGCTTCCTCATGGTTATGAAGGCCAAGGCCCTGAGCATTCAAGTGCTCGTCTTGAGCGTTTCTTACAGCTTTGTGCAAACCATAATATGCAAGTGTGTGTTCCTTCTACACCAGCACAGGTTTATCACATGCTACGCCGTCAAGTTGTTCGTCCTATGCGTCGTCCACTGGTGGTTATGTCGCCTAAATCATTACTTCGTCATCCGTTAGCAGTGTCTTCTTTAGAAGATCTTGCAAATGGTAGTTTCCAAAGTGTGATTGGTGAACTTGATGCATTAGATGCGAGCAAAGTTGATCGCGTTGTCTTCTGTAGCGGCAAGGTCTATTTCGAGTTACTCGACAAGCGTCGTAAACAAGAAATTACTAACGTTGCTATTGTCCGTGTGGAGCAGCTTTATCCGTTTCCGCAAGAAGAAATGCAAGCCGCACTTGCTGATTATCAGCACGTTAAAGATTTTGTTTGGTGTCAGGAAGAACCTCAGAACCAAGGTGCTTGGTATTGTAGCCAACATCATTTCTGGGCCGCTATCCCTGCTGGAGCTGAACTAACCTACGCTGGCCGTGAAGCATCTGCTGCACCAGCTTGTGGTTATCCTGCTCTGCATGCACGCCAACAAGAAGCATTAGTTAATAGCGCATTAAAACTGTCGTAATAGAAAATTATAAAAGGAAAGCTTTCCATGAGTATCGAAATTAAGGTACCCGTTCTGCCAGAATCAGTTGCAGATGCAACAATCGCGACATGGCATGTGCAACCTGGCGAACAGGTTTCTCGTGACCAAAATCTAGTTGATATCGAAACTGATAAAGTTGTACTAGAAGTTGTTGCGCCAGAAGATGGTTCTATTAGCGAATTATTATTCCAAGAAGGTGACACTGTTCTTGGTGAGCAAGTGATTGCAAACTTCGTTGCTGGTGCAGTTTCAGGTCAAGAAGTCACTAAAGCAGAAGCTGAAGCGGCATCACCTGCAGCTGAATCTACAGATGAGTCAAATGATGCATTAAGCCCATCTGTACGCCGTTTAATTGCTGAGCATAATCTTGATGCAAGCAAAGTAAAAGGCACTGGTGTTGGTGGACGTGTGACTAAAGAAGATGTGGAAGCATTTGTTAAGTCAGCACCTGCGGCTAAACCTGCTGCAGCGCCTGCGCTAATTGCACCACTTGAAGGTCGTACTCAAAAACGTGTTCCTATGACGCGTTTACGTAAGACGATTGCTAATCGTTTATTAGAGGCTAAAAACTCTACCGCAATGCTAACAACGTTTAACGAAGTTAACATGCAGCCAATCATGGATATTCGTAAGCAATACCAAGAAGTATTTGAAAAACGTCATGGTATTCGTTTAGGTTTCATGTCTTTCTACGTAAAGGCGGTAACTGAAGCATTAAAACGTTTCCCTGAAGTTAACGCGTCTATCGACGGTGACGAACTGGTTTATCACAACTATTTTGATGTCAGCATTGCCGTATCAACGCCACGTGGTCTGGTTACCCCAGTACTACGTGATACCGATACCATGAGCCTTGCTGAAATTGAAAAAAATGTTCGTGAATTAGCAATCAAAGGCCGTGATGGCAAGTTATCTGTTGCTGATATGACCGGTGGTAACTTCACCGTGACTAATGGCGGCGTATTTGGCTCGCTAATGTCGACGCCAATTTTAAACCTTCCACAAAGCGCGATTTTAGGCATGCATGCCATTAAAGATCGCCCAATGGCTGTGAATGGTGAGGTTGTTATTCAACCTATGATGTACCTAGCATTATCTTACGACCATCGTATTGTTGATGGCCGTGAGTCAGTTGGCTTCTTGGTCGCTATTAAAGACTTCCTTGAAGACCCAACTCGTCTATTGCTTGACCTCTAAGAGTCAACTAGACAATACCCTCGTAGCTGGCTCATTAGAGCCAGTAGGATTTTATAAAGAAGTATATGGATAGATCATCATGAATTTGCATGAGTATCAGGCAAAATCCTTATTTGCCGAATATGGTTTACCAGTTTCAGAAGGCTTCGCTTGCGATACAGCCCAAGAAGCGGTAGAAGCTGCTGGTCACATTGGCGGCGATATGTGGGTTGTTAAGTGTCAAGTACACGCTGGCGGCCGTGGTAAAGCAGGTGGCGTTAAAGTCACTGGCGATAAAGAAGAAATCAGAGCATTTGCTGAAAAATGGTTAGGTAAGAACTTAGTGACTTACCAAACTGATGAAAAAGGCCAGCCTGTTGCTAAAATTTTAGTAGAAAGCTGTACTGATATTGCAAATGAACTTTACCTAGGTGCTGTTGTTGACCGTGCGACTCGTCGCGTTGTGTTTATGGCATCAACTGAAGGTGGCGTTGAAATTGAAACTGTGGCTGAAGAAACCCCAGAGTTAATTCACAAAGCAATCATCGATCCTTTAACAGGTCCTCAACCATACCAAGCACGTGATCTTGGCTTCAAGTTAGGTTTAAACCCAACTCAAATGAAGCAGTTCACTAAAGTGTTTATGGGTCTTGCAAAAATGTTCGAAGACCATGATTTCGCTTTATTAGAAATCAACCCGCTTGTGATCACTGACGAAGGTAATATCCATTGTCTTGATGGCAAGATTGGTATCGATGGTAATGCTTTATTCCGTCAACCTAAAATCCGTGACATGCACGATCCATCACAAGATGATGCCCGTGAAGCACACGCAGCTAAGTTTGAACTTAACTACGTTGCACTAGACGGAAACGTAGGTTGTATGGTTAACGGTGCAGGCCTAGCAATGGGTACTATGGACATCGTAAACCTACATGGCGGCAAGCCAGCTAACTTCTTAGACGTTGGCGGCGGAGCAACGAAAGAACGTGTAGCAGAAGCATTTAAAATCATTCTTTCTGACTCAAACGTTAAAGCTGTTTTAGTTAACATCTTTGGTGGCATCGTACGTTGTGACATGATCGCAGAAGGTATTATCGGCGCTGTTAAAGAAGTCGGTGTAGAAGTTCCTGTTGTTGTCCGTCTTGAAGGTACTAACGCTGAACTAGGCCGTGAAGTACTTGCAGGTTCTGGTCTTGATATTATCGCAGCTGCGTCATTAACTGATGCTGCTGAGAAAGTTGTTGCTGCTGCGGAGGGCAAATAATGTCCGTATTAATTAACAAAGATACTAAAGTTATCTGTCAAGGTTTCACCGGTGGCCAAGGTACTTTCCACTCTGAGCAAGCAATTGCTTACGGTACAAAAATGGTTGGCGGTGTATCTCCAGGAAAAGGTGGTCAAGTTCACCTAGGTCTTCCTGTATTTAATACTGTTAAAGATGCTGTAGCTGAAACGGGCGCAACTGCGACTGTTATCTATGTACCAGCACCTTTTTGTAAAGATGCAATCCTTGAAGCAATCGACGGTGGCATTGAGCTAATCGTATGTATTACTGAAGGTATTCCAACTTTAGACATGCTTCAAGTTAAAGTTAAACTTGAAGAAACTGGCGTGCGTATGATTGGTCCTAACTGTCCAGGTGTTATTACTCCTGGTGAGTGTAAGATTGGTATCATGCCTGGTCACATCCACAAGCCTGGTAAAGTCGGTATTGTTTCACGCTCTGGTACATTAACGTACGAAGCTGTTAAACAAACTACTGACGAAGGCTTTGGCCAATCTACTTGTGTAGGTATTGGTGGTGACCCAATTCCAGGTACTAACTTCATCGACGTATTGGAAATGTTCCAAAACGATCCACAAACTGAAGCAATCGTAATGATTGGTGAAATTGGTGGTACTGCTGAAGAAGAAGCTGCTGAATTCATCAAAGAAAATGTAACTAAGCCTGTTGTATCTTACATTGCTGGTGTTACTGCACCAGAAGGTAAGCGTATGGGTCATGCTGGCGCAATTATCGCTGGCGGTAAAGGTACTGCTGAAGATAAGTTTGCTGCATTAGAAGCTGCTGGCGTAAGCACAGTTCGCTCTTTAGCTGACATCGGTAAAGCACTGCGTACTAAAACTGGCTGGTAAATCCTAGTGAGTTAATTAAAAGGCGCCATTCGGCGCCTTTTTTGTTTTTATGCTTTTGTCGCTAGGTTTTATTCTGCAATAATTTCTTTAAAAACCATAATTTCATATTTTACAGCGTGTTATTCTGTGTTTAACTGGCTATTAATATTTAAATGATTAAGGATAATCATGAGCAACGTCATAAAACCCACAGCTATTATTACTGAAACCCCAAGGCTTATCTTGCGACCTTTTGTTGAAGATGATGCCGAAGCATTATTTTTAATGAACAGCATTCCAGAAATATTGACTTATATTCCCCAAGAGCCACTCACTAGCATAGCTGAAGCAAAAGAGATTTTTAGCTCAATTATTCAAGCTGATTATCAAAAGCATGGTTTTGGTCGTTGGGCGGTGCATCATAAACAAGATAATAAAGTCATTGGCTTTTGTGGGCCTAAATATATTCCTGAATACGATAAAGTAGAAATAGGTTATCGCTATTTACCTGAGTACTGGGGCAAGGGCATAGGCTATGAGGCGGCGCATGCAACAGTTAACACACTAAAACCGCAATTCGATATCGACTTAGTCATAGCCCTTATTTTACATGGCAATCTAGGCTCAGAAGCGATAGCAAAAAAACTGGGCATGAGCATACATGAAGAAAACGAATATCTCGGCTCGAAAGTACATGTGTATCAAATGACTTTATAAAGGCATTACTCATGGCGAGTGTAAAAACAAAAAAACCAGCAAGTATGCTGGTTTTTTAATGACTATTTATCAGGCTTGGCGATAATTACTCGTCAGCGTGATCACAGCTGTCATTGGTGCAGTGACCGTATAAATATAAGCTGTGGTGAGTTAGCTTAATATTATGACGCATTGCTATTTCGTCTTGACGACGTTCAATGACTTCATCAGAGAATTCAATTACTTTATCGCAGGTTAAGCAAACAAGATGATCATGATGCTTTTGGGTCGACATTTCAAAAACAGCTTTGCCGCTTTCAAAATGGTGACGATTAAGAATGCCCGCATCATCAAATTGGTTTAAAACGCGATAAACAGTAGCTAAGCCAATTTCCTCACCAATATCGAGTAATTTCTTGTACAGATCCTCTGCACTGATATGTTGGTTTTCAGGGGCTTGCATTAGTTCTAGAATTTTAACTCGTGGCAGTGTTATCTTTAAACCTGCTTTCTTGAGTGCTTGATTTCCATCTGTCATCGCTAATCTCTTGATTACAGAACCTTAACGGTTCCTCCGTGGATAATTAGGATCATTATATGTGTTGCAATCAGAAACTGGAACCTTTCAAATGAGTTAATCGTCATATAAGCAGTGATTTTGGCCAATGAGCCATACAATATTGACCATTAGGTTAAAATTCACCTAATAAACTTACTTATACTAAGGGATTATTGAGCAATAACGGCTTTTATATCACTATAGTGTTAAATAAGCTTATCAAGCTTTGTACCCAGTAATGATAATTATAATCAAAACAAGGAATTCACATGTATCGGCAGATTGTGGTCTTAACTGGCGCAGGTATTTCCGCTGAATCGGGGATAAAAACATTTCGCGATGAAGACGGTTTGTGGGAGCAGCATCATATTGAAGATGTAGCCACCCCTGAAGGTTATGCCCGCGATATCAATTTAGTTGAACGCTTTTATAATAGCCGCTGGGAAAACCTCCATAGCGGTGAGGTTCATCCTAATGCCGCCCATGCAGCATTAGCAAAATTAGAAGCTGAATTTTCTGGCAAGCTACTGGTGATCACTCAAAATGTAGATGATTTACACGAGCGGGCAGGTTCAAAGCGTTTATTACATATGCATGGGGAATTATCTAAAGGACGTTGCCCACAGTCATTGCAAACCTTTGTCCTTAGAGAACCTTTTGGTGAAGACAATTGCTGTACCTGTTGTATTCCGGCCAAACGGTTAAGGCCGCATATTGTCTGGTTTGGTGAAATGCCATTTGGTATGGATAGAATTCATGATGCGCTGGATAACTGTGATTTATTTATCGCTATCGGAACTTCTGGGACAGTTTATCCCGCAGCAGGTTTTGTCGACAGCGCTAATCATCATGGGGCGCAAACAGTCGAAGTAAATCTGTTAGCAGCAGATCGCCATAGCCAATTTCAATATCATTTTACCGGTAAAGCAGGTGATGTTGTGCCTGCGTTAGTCGAGTCAATTTTAGCCGGTAAAACCCTTGGCAGTGAAGCCGCAACAAAGGAAATGAGTGCTTGAGTAGTGAAAAAGTTGCGATAATTTTACGTGGTTTACCTGGTAGTGGTAAATCAACTTGGGTTAATGAATTCATTGAAAGTTTAGGGGTAGATAACGCCATACATATTCGGCAATATGGCTATTTTTCTACTGACAGTTATTTTGTCCGTAATGGCGAATACTGCTTTAATCCCAAAAAATTAACTCAGTATCATCAAGCCAATTTAAGCGCATTTATTAATGCACTGGCTCATAACGAGCCATATGTTATTTGTGATAATACCAATGTATGTCGTTGGGAATATATGGCTTATGAAGCAGCGGCTAAGGCTTTGGGTTATCAAGTAAGAGTGTTGGTAATGGGTGATCCTAAGAGTGTAGAGCATCAAAAATTATGTGCTAAACGTAACCAGCATAAGGTGCCATTGGCGCAAATTACTAAAATGGGATCAATGTTTGAACTTGATGATTAGATTCGTTTATTAGATTAAATAAAAAGGCGCCGCGGCGCCTTTTTTGATGTTAAAGGTTATTTAGTTTTAACAGCCGATTGCAGGTCAATATTGTAAATCGCAAAACCAAATTCATCTGTGATATCAGTGCGCTTTGTCATAGGGCGCACTTGATAGTCGCTGATAAATTTATTAGCAAGTTCACTGTTTTGGGTTTCAAAGCGAATATCTAAAGCTTTTGCTGACTTAATGGTCATAAAGTCCCAGTTATTATCTGCACTTGGATCCACCTCGCCATGGCTTTGTGTTGCTTCAGTAATATATTGCGCTACGGCTTCACGGTTGGTGTCTGGTAATTCCATCACTACGAACTCAGAACCCGTACCGGCGAATTTACCACCAAATGCGCGGAAATTATTGGTTGCGATTATAAACTCTTTGGCATTAAATTCAGCACCGCTGATAACTGTGTCGCCGTCAGTGTAACTTAGGCCGACTATTCGGTTAGCATCGGCATTAACTAATGCACAATCGCCATCAAATTTATTCGGTTGAGTCACATCAATGCTGTAGCTAACACCATCTATGACATCAAAGTTATAGGTACGGTGGGTATTCCAGTTTATCAGGTATTGTGGTTCAGTAGAGTTAACATCAATTTGATTAAATTGGTTGGCGCTGCATTCTAGCCAGTCTTTGACTTGAGCACCGCTTACTTTGACAGCAACCAAAGTATTTGGATACAAGTATAAATCGGCCGCATTTTTATAAGTTAGCTCGCCACTTGGGACTTGCACATAAGACTCTGCATCAGCGGTGGTGCTATGGCGACCGCCAGCTTTAAATGGCGCAGCAGCCGACAACACCGGAATACCTGTTAATGCCCCCGTTAAGTTTGCTTTCACTTTAGCGATTTGTGCATCTGATACAATTTGTACTGTGGGATCATCTTGTACTAAGGTCAAAAAGCTAAACATATCAGCCGATGCTTTACCTATGGGCTGATCGACATAATCTAATGTCGCTTGATGCTCTTTGGCTACAGCATCACGGATGGTTTTATCAGCGGTCACCAGCTCAGGGTTAGTCGCACTTTTATCAAAAATAGGCAAGGCTTTGGCTATGCTATCAACAATTGTCCAGCTGCCATCTTGTAATGCTAACTCAAAATCAATAACCCCGAGATTATCGCCCCAGCGACCAGGCATCACTGCTGCAACGCCATTAATGGTGCCTTTATTTATGTCGGTATTTTTCAGATCTGCAAAGGTACTTGAAGGGAATATTGAATGACTATGACCAAAGGTAATCGCATCAATACCCGCAACTTTTGATAATGCCCAAGTGGCGTTTTCATCATTAATGTCGATGGGGTTTTCAGGGCTGCCGACCCCAGAGTGGGGAATAGCGACGATAATGTCTGCGCCTTGGGCTTTCATCATTGGCACGAACTTTTCAGCCGCTTCTATAATGCCCATTACGCTGACTTTCCCCGTAAGGTTTTGTTTGTCCCATAAAAGAATTTGTGGTGGTACAAAACCAATATAGCCGATTTTAATGATGTGTTTGTTGCCATTGGTGTCGACGACGGCTTTGTCTTCAATGATATACGGGGTAAATAGGTTTTCGCCTTTAACTTTGTTATCCCAGCAGTCGGCTTCACATAATACGTTGGCGTTAATATAGGGGAATTTGGCACCCGCGAGAGACTGAAATAAAAAATCTAAACCGTAGTTAAATTCGTGATTACCAATGTTACCAACAGAGTAACCTAAGGTATTCATTGCTTTATATGCTGGGTGAGTATCAAGCAGCATGGTTTCTTGTTTGAAATTGTGAGCAACATAGTCACCCATAGGGCTGCCTTGAAGCAAGTCACCATTATCAACTAAGACAACATTATCAGCACTTTGACCATGTTGTTTGATTAAACTGGCAGTGCGGGCGAAGCCTATGGTTGGATCATATTTTGTTTTGTAATAATCAAAATCCATGATGTTGGCATGGAGATCTGATGTTTCTAAAATACGTAGATTAACCGTAAGGGGCGCAGTATCAACTGACTTAACATCAGTCGTCTTATCATGTAATGAATCACAGCCGCTAACGCCGAGTACGCCAGCAATAATAGTGACTAGTAGCTTTTGCTTTACCATTATTTTCTCTCTTATTATGACCCTGAGCTTGATTTTTATGCTCTATTATTTTGTTAACTCATAGGGTTTGCTTGTTGAGTTAATTGCCGTGGATTATACAGAAACAATATTACAAAGTTATGATTTGATGGGGGATAAGTTAACTAAAATGGTTATTAGAGGCAGTTTGTTGAATATTTTTTGATTGTTATGGGCTGAGTGTTTGATTTAGCGGGCTGTAAATTGATAGTGCAGCGCTTTAATGACAATAAAGCATTTTTTATCAGTATAAAAAAGCACCGCTTAGCAGCGGCGCTTTGGGTCAGAAGATTAGCTTATTTCAGCTAGCCTGATGCTAACAGCTCAGGCTTTGTGCGATGCAGGCAGTGGATTGCCAGCAGTGTTTATCTGCTAAGGTTACTCTGCTGCGTTATCTTCTAATAAGCCGCGGCTTCTAAGCAGTGGCTCGATCCCAGCATCTTTACCACGGAACTGACGGTAAAGCTGCATTGGGTCGGCGCTGCCGCCTTGAGACAAGATATTGTCTCTAAAAGCTTGGGCTGTTGCTGGGTCAAAAATACCATTTTCTTTAAATGCTTCAAAAGCATCCGCGCCTAAAATATCAGACCAAAGATAGCTGTAATAACCCGCAGAATAACCACCGGCAAAAATATGCGAGAAGTAACTGCTGCGATAGCGTGGGGCAATTTCTTTAATCAAGCCCATATTGGCAAGTGACTCAGCTTCAAATTCAGCCGCATCTCTTAATTTAGTGTCTGTTAATGTATGCCAGTCTAAGTCAAGCTTAGTGGCTGCCATATATTCAACGGTAGCAAAGCCTTGGTTAAACTTGCTCGCCGCTTGAATTTTCTTCACTAATTCAGTTGGGATCACTTCGCCGGTTTTATAATGTTTCGCAAATTGGGCTAACACTTCAGGCTGCGTCATCCAGTTTTCCATCACTTGTGATGGGAACTCAACATAATCACGAGGTACTGAAGTCCCTGATTGAGAGGCATATTCAACCTTGGATAGCATGCCGTGCAGTGCATGTCCAAACTCGTGGAATAGGGTACTAGCTTCATCAAATGTTAGTAGTGAAGGCTCATCACCTGTTGGGCGTGGGTAGTTAAGTACATTGACAATAATTGGCTTTGACTCAACACCGTTCATATTAGATTGTGAGCGGAAGGCATTCATCCACGCACCGCCACGCTTGCTATCGCGCACGTAGTAGTCACCTAAGAAAATAGCCATTAAAGAACCGTCTTTGTCATAAACTTCCCAGGTTCTGACATCTGGGTGGTATTTAGGTAAGTCAGTACGTTCTTTCACTGTGATGCCAAATAAACGATTCGCGGTATAAAATACACCTTCTAATGTTGATTCAAGTGAAAAATAAGGCCGCGTTTGTTGCTCATTAAAGTCGTATTTGGCAACACGGATTTGATCTGAGTAATACCACCAATCCCATGCTTGTAGGGTAAAGTCACCGCCTTGTGAGTCGATAACGGCTTGCATATCAGCAACTTCAGCATTAGCTTGTGCAAGGGCTGCAGGCCATACTTTATCTAGTAAGGCGTAAACATTTTCTGGGGTTTTAGCTGTGCGTTCTTCTAATACAAAATGAGCATGAGTTTTATAGCCCATTAAGTTAGCTTTTTCTGCGCGAAGTGCCGCTATTTTCGCTAAGCCTGCTTTGTTATCATTAGCATTATTATTATTGGCACGCTCAATATAACCTTTGAACAGCGCTTCTCTTAAATCACGATTTTCAGCATAGGTCAAAAACGGCGTAATAGAAGGGCGTGAAGTGGTAAATACCCACTTGCCTTCGTGGCCGCGTTTTGTGGCTGTAGCTGCAGCGGTATCGATTATATCTTGGGGTAGGCCAGCTAAATCTGCCGCGTTATCAATGACCAACTCAAATGCGTTGGTTTCTGCCAGTAGGTTGTCACCAAACTCAAGGTTTAACTTACCAATTTGTTCATTTAGCGCTCGTAAGGTGTTTTTATCTTCAGCAGATAAATTGGCACCACCACGGGTAAATCGCTTGTAGGTATCTTCTAAAAGCTTAGTTTGAGCGGTATTAAGTTGATAGGTGTCAGCTTGGTTGTAAACCGCTTTTACCCGCTGAAATAATTTATCATTTAAAAAAATGTCATCACTAGCAGATGACAACATAGGTGAGACTTGTTTTGAAATCGCTTGTATTTCAGGGTTTGTGTGGGCACCGGTTAAATTATAAAAAACGCCCGATACTTTAGTGAGTAGCGCACCTGAAAACTCCATCGCTTCAATGGTGTTAGCGAAAGTTGCTGCATCAGCATTATTGGCAATGGCATTGATTTCTGCTTTACGCTCAGTAATACCCGCTTCAAATGCCGGTAAGAAATGCTCATTTTTGATGTTATCGAAATCTGGGATTTCCATAAAGGTATCATAGGGTTTAAAAAACGGATTACTCACCTCTTGGCTCGTGCTAGCTGTAGCAACCGCATTGGGTGCTTGAGACGATTGGACGCTTTCAAGATTATTATCTGAACATGCACTTAGCGCTAAAGTTAACGCCATGGCAGAAAAAAGTGGTGTGAGGGTTAGTCCCTTCATAATTATTTCCCTGTTTGCTTTGAAATGGTTGTTTAAATAACCCTATGCCGATGTATAAACCGTTAAAGAGTTACAAATCATCATTGTTATTTGTTTATGATTTGCGGCTAGATTAACAAATTTCGGTCATACTTTCGTTTACCTTTGCATTACTTTTGTAACAAAAGGATACAAAAAAGGACCTAGCGTGTGTTAGGTCCTTTGAGAATTGTTAGCTATGTTGTTGTAGCGCTAATTTAGTATATTAATTCAGGGCTTTATGATGAGCTTATGGCTTTAAAATTACTTTTACGCTGGCATCGACATCGGCTTCGTCAATATATCCGATAGCATTAGCGTCAGCAGCCACAGCCGCTTTCATGCCTGATGCGTCACCTACAGTGGCCGGTGGAGTCCCTTTACCTGTAAATACCTGCTTTGACCAAAAGGCTTTAAGTTGGGCATCAGATTTACCTGTAACAGTGCTATGAAATTCAGAACGCACAGGATTACCTTCTTCCAGTTCATAAACGACAAATGAAGAACCTTTGCCTAAAAAGGCTTTTTTAGCATCAGACTTGCTTATATCAGCAGCGGCTGGATTACCGATCACTACTACGGCAGCATTAACAGAAAACACACAGCTCACACTGAGCGCTAAAATAGATAATAATTTTTTCATTTCATCACTCCTAATTAAAATACAGCGTCAATTTTCACACTATAAACAGTGGTGCTGTCGTACATAAACTCACCCGTTAGTGGGTTGTAATCATTGCTTTCAAGATCACCACCAGTATCACCAAAATCATTTGCATAGGTGACATCAAATTTTAGCGCCACATTATCAATAGCATCCCAACGAAGCCCTAAGCTATAGGCTGTTCGCTCTCGATTTAATGCGAGTCCTAGAGGAACACCAATTTGTGGTGGTAACGCACTGCGAAAATCTTCATCAGTCGTTTTTAGATAGGCCACTGTGACATAGGGCGTAAATGATTCAATGCGGTATCCGACAGTAAGGTAAGCTGATTCTGTATCTGCTAACAGTCCATCAACTTTGACTGCCGTCCACTCAGTAGCCGCAAGGAATGAACCATTATCGTAACTCGCTCCAACACCGGTAAAGGTCGCCTTCTCGTCATCAATTCCCATTATTGGGGAACCTGTTTCATCTTTAAGGTAGCCTTCAAGAGATGCTTGCCCATATACCGCACGTAGGGTCCAAGTCAAGTCGGTCCACGATAAGTTCGCACCAACTAAATTTGAAAAGTCGAGTAAGGCAACATCTTCTTCTGCTTCTGATTGGCCACCAAAGCCTTGTAGCGTTAGGGTTGAGTCATCAAACTCAACATCATAGGAAATATCACCACCCGTGTATGATGAAAATGGGATTTGACCATAAACTTCTAGTGGTGGGCGGGCAAACGGCTGGGCATAACCAATATCAAGGTAATCTGAGTACATAAATAACGGCACGCGTAATTTGCCAGCTCGAGCTTGAATGCCATTGTCGAAACGGTGCGAAATATATGCCCATTCAGCCTCGACATCCCAGTCATTTTCTCCACGCATCATTAACTGCATAACCGCTTGGGTTTGATCTGAAATATTAAAGGTGCCTTGAAAACCCAGTTTACTGTCTTCTTCAAAGTTGGCTGAAGTGGTTGCGTTGTTATAACCAGCACTGTTATTTGCGCTAAGATAGCCAACACTGATAAAACCATTGAAATTGAATTTATCAGCCAAATTTGCTGTTTGTTGTTTTTGTAATGATTTAACTTGTTGTTCAAGTTTGGCTAATTTTTCATCGGTAGCGTCATTAGCCACAGCAAGTGCTGGTAGCATTGCGACTGAAATTGCTAAAGGTAGCGCTTTCAAATTAAAACTCATAGTGTTACTCCTGGTTATTATTCTTAAGGCAGAAATAGTGTGATTTTCTACCTTTATATTTCTAATTATTAGACTTTAAATTGACCTGTAATGGATTGAAGCTGTTGGCTAACCCCTTCAATATCATGACTAATCCCGCCCATTTCATCCGTGGTCATTTTTACTTTAGCGGCATTGGTTTCAATATCTGCGACATATTGTTGAATGAGTTCTGAAGTGTTGTGTTGCTCTTCAGTGGCCGCGGCAATTTGGTCATTAACTATGGATATAGCACTGACTTTATTAGTGATATTGATTAATGCATCTCCTGCTAGTGAAGTGGTTTTTACGCCTTCTTCTGCGGTTTCTATTCCACGCTGCATTGCATCAACCGCTTGTGTTGAAGTAGAGCGAAGCTCTTGCAATACTTGTTGAATTTCTTGTGTTGAGGCTTGAGTGCGTGAAGCAAGCGTTCTAACTTCATCTGCGACAACGGCAAAGCCTCGGCCTTGTTCGCCGGCTCTTGCTGCTTCAATCGCCGCATTTAGTGCCAGTAAATTAGTTTGATCTGCAATCCCGCGGATAGTATCTAGGATGTCATTGACATTACTGGTAAAGGCTTCAAGTTGATTGACCACAACGGAGGTTGTTCTGACTTCTTCAGAGAGCTGGTTAATGGTAGTAATGGCTTTACTGACCACTTGCTGACCTTGTAAAGCTTCTTCATTGGCATTATCAGCTTCCGATGCAGCATTGGCGGCATATTCGGCAATGTGGGCCACGCTAACGAACATTTCTCTCATCGCATGGGATATTTGTTCGACAGATTGATTTTGCTCATTGACTGTTTGTTCACTATTTTTACAGCTAGTTAATAATGTTTGTGAAGCGAGCCCTAAACTGTCAGTAGTTTGCTTGGTATCAGCAATGCTGAGCTGTAATTTTGAAACAAATTGGTTAAACCAATGGACTAAATCTGCAATTTCATCTTTACCTTGGTAATCAACTCTTGAGCGTAAATCACCTTCACCTTCAGAAATATTACGCAGTGACTGAGTAACACTTTCAAGGGTAACAATGATTGAGCGGTTAACTAATAAACCAACCACAATCAGAAACATCGATGCAATGATACCGATAGCAAGCATTGAACTGGCTGCTGTATCTGAACTGGCCAGCGTAGTATCAATGCTTGATTCAAACTGCTGAGAAAAAGTTAAGTGTTTCTGACTAAATTTTTCAACAAGCTGCTCATAGCGTTTGGCATTGGCTGCCGCTTGTATGGTGATTTTATTAAAATCAACATCACTTTTTAAAAACTCAGCGACCAAAAGTTGTGCATTATCAAAATACAGTGATAAATCATTTTGCATATTATTAGCGTCAAATGACTCAGCAGGCAGTAAGCTTTTAATTGCGTCTAAGTTGCTGATAACTTGTTTGACCATATTGGCGGCAGTCTCTAAGCTTTCTTCTTCGCCAGTGGTTACCGCTGTTTGTATATTTTGTTCCAATTGAAGTAACAGGCCTTCGTTAATAGTGGCTAAATTTAACGCAGGATATAGTTGAGACTGAAGATCATTTAACCGCTGCGCATTTTGTTGCACACTTTGATTGTTAATTAGTATTGAGATAACAAATGAAAATATTGCAACGACGGTTAATAACGCGATCCGATGCTTTATTTTTAAGCTATTTAATTTCATTTCGAATAATCCTACTTATCTAGCTAAAGGTGAGTCGTTAAAGTTTCGGTTATATAATGATTGGCTGTTGTAAAATAGCTGATATTAAAAATGAAACTTTTACTTATTGTTATCTTTGGTTGCAAATCGCTATTGCTTGTGTGCGATAACTTCATGTTCTCAAGTTATAAAACGTTTTTAGTATTTTAAATTAATGTCTTTCATATGGACTTATTGCCACCTTAGAGGTGTGGTATCCATCATTTGCTTAAAATTACCTATAACGGATACTGAACTATAAATAAAAATTGTTACCTTGTGGTTATTATAGTTGCTACGATGTTTAAGTCTGTTCTTGTTGTTACAATATCGGCAGTAATGTTTAAATGCTTAAGTTTTATTTAATGTTTTTTTGAGTTGTTAAAATATTGATATAAAAATCTGCTGCGAAGAAGTGGAATTTAATTGGTTTTTGTTGTTGGGTTAACTTGTTATTAACATTGCGTTTAGGTTTTACGTTGATAATACAATCTTGCGCATAATTAGAGCTGTAATTGATTAAATTTGAACGTCATTATTAGTAGAAAGTTAGAAGGATTGCTGGGATATATGAAAAATAGCGGCAGGCTTAAGCTACAAAGCTTGAGTGATTTTATTGTTTATAGCGGTGTTTAAATAATAAGCACAATGAATGTCAGCGCTTTAGAGGTGCATTAACTATCTATGGTGTTTGCTGGTTGGCCATAAATAGCTAATGCGGATGTTGCCCCTTACATTTAGTGACCTAAGGTTTCTGAGCCAGCACGTCGTGGATCAGATGCGCCAAACAAGCCTTTGTCGGTTATCATTATGGATTGGGTGCTGCCCATTGCACTGCTGGTTTTTACCTTATGGCCTTTCGCTTCCAGTAACGTCACCGTGTCATTATTTAAACTGGTTTCAACACCAATGTAATCTGGCAACCACTGATGATGAATTCGCGCTGCGGCGCTGGCTTCGGCAATATTGAGCTTATGGTCAATAACATTCATGATCACTTGCAGTGTGGTGGTAATAATTCGTGAACCACCAGGGCTGCCTGTCACTAAAAATGGTTTACCGTCTTTCATCACAATCGTTGGGCTCATTGAGCTTAGTGGCCGCTTATTGCCTTCAACTGCATTGGCTTCACCGCCGATTAAGCCATAGGCATTGGGAATACCAGGTTTAGCGGAAAAGTCATCCATTTCATTGTTAAGTAAAATGCCGGTACCTGCAGCAACCAGCCCAGAACCATAACTGAAGTTTAGGGTATAGGTATTTGATACAGCATTGCCCCATTTATCGACCACAGAGTAATGGGTGGTTTGATTACTTTCGTAAACCGATAAATCACCAGGCTTAATTTCGGCACTGGGTGTGGCTTTGTTATAGGCAATTTGCTTAGCGATTGAATCAGCATATTTTTGACTAGTGAGCTTATCTGTCGGCACGTTATGAAAGTCAGGATCGCCTAAATACTCACTTCTGTCAGCATAGGCATGCTTCATGGTTTCCGTCATTAAATGTAATGTTTGCGCAGTATTATGACCTAAGTCTTCAATGGGATAGTGTTCGAGTATATTAAGCATTTCAATGATATGAATACCACCAGAAGAGGGCGGTGGCATGGATACCACTTTATAGCCGCGGTATTCGCCTGTTACGGGCGCTCTTTCAATGACCTGATAGTTTTTCAAATCATCCATGCTCATTATTCCGCCAGCTGCTTGAATTGCTGCGACAATTTTCTCAGCGGTTTCGCCTTGATAAAAGCCTTTACTGCCATGCTTAGCAATTAATGATAATGAATGAGCTAAACCTTTTTGCACTAAGGTGTCGTTAACGGCAAAACTGTCGCCATTATTTTTATAAAATATTTTGGCAGAGCTTGGCCATTGGGCGATTCTGCGCTTAAGGCCATCCAGTGAGTCGGCTAGATCAGAATTAATGACAATGCCATTTCGGGCTAACTCAATAGCAGGTTTAATGACTTCGCTCATGCTCATGGTGCCGTAGTTTTTTAACGCAAGCTCAAAGCCCATCACAGTGCCTGGCACGCCAACCGCTAAACCATGTTCACGGCTAAGTGTTTTTACCACATCGCCTTGTTCATTTAAAAATATATCTTTGTGGGCTTTTGCTGGCGCGGTTTCGCGGTAGTCGATAGCAATGGTTTTATCTTCTTTTTCAAGATGAACTAACATAAAGCCGCCACCGCCAATATTACCAGCTCTAGGTAAGGTGACCGCTAATGCAAATCCTACCGCGACAGCAGCATCGACAGCATTACCACCGCGCTTAAGAATATCGACCCCAACTCTGGTGGCTAATGATTCTTGACTGGCAACCATGCCATGTTGTGCCCAAATTGGCTGGGAAGTATCTGAACGGCTATAAATTGATTGTTCGTTTGCAGCTTGAATTGGCAGCGGGGAAAAAGATGCAATACTCAGTGCCAATGCAACACCTGTTGAAATGGCTATAGGTTTCAGTGTTGAAAATAAACCCATTTTCAATCCTTTATAATAATAATCATGTGTTGCAATGTGCCATAACTATGATCTAATACACAATATCTAATGGTGTCTTTTTGAGGGAATATGACTAATTCGCACCCTAACGGCGTTGAAATCAGCTTTTATACTGCTGTTGCTGATATTTCTAAGCTTGAGTGGCAAGGTGTCTTTTCGGACCAAAATCCATTTACCTCTTATGAATACCTTAATGCATTAGAGCAAAGCCTGTGCGTTACAAAAGATACCGGCTGGCTGCCAAAACATATTGTGGTCAAGCAAGCTGGGGTTATTGTTGCTATTGCGCCTTGTTACGAAAAATCTCACTCTTGGGGTGAGTACGTGTTTGATTGGGCATGGGCTGAGGCTTATGAACGTAATGACTTAAGCTATTACCCAAAGTTAGTGCTGGCGGTGCCATTTACACCAGTAACTGGTGAGCGTATTGGGTTTAATTGCAGTCAATCAAGTTTAAACAAAGCCGAGATCATCGCTGCAGTGAGTAAATTTTTACATAAGACACTTGGTCAAGGATATTACTCTTCATGGCATTGTTTGTTTTTACCCAAGGCTGATTATTTGAGTTTGGCTCAAGATAATATTTCTAGGCTAGGCACTCAGTTTCATTGGCATAATCACAACTATCAGCACTTTGATGATTTCTTGCAGCAATTAGTGTCACGTAAGCGCAAAAATATCATCAAAGAGCGCAAGGCTTTAGCTAGGCACAATTTAGGTTTTGAGTTTATTGATGGTGACAAAGCGACTGCTGCACAATGGCAAGGCTTTATTGCTTGTTATCAACAAACCTATTTAAAACGCTCAGGTCATGGCGGTTATTTATCGGCGGCGTTTTTTCATCAAATTGCCGCAACGATGGGCTCAACGGTCAAGCTATTGCTCGTGACAAAAGCATCAACAGCGGCAACTAACCAACAAGAAAAATTAATCGCTGCAGCATTGTACTTTGCGACAGATACGCATTTATATGGCCGTTACTGGGGCTGCTTACAAGCCATTGACGGCTTACACTTTGAAACCTGTTATTACCAAGGTATAGAGTACGCCATAGCGAACGGGCTTATGGTGTTTGATGCTGGGGCGCAAGGTGAGCACAAAGTAGCCAGAGGCTTTGTACCTATAGAAACTTATTCTAATCATAATCTTGCTCATCAAGGCTTTAGCAGGGCTATTGAAGATTATTGCCAGCAAGAGCAACTGCATATAAAGCAGTACATGCAGCAGTTAGATGAAAGTTCGCCATATAAATAGCTCAGTGGCTAGTTCTAACAGGCTAAGTCTAATGGTGTGTTTTCTATTAACAGTTATCAAATGACTGCTAAGACAGCCGCTATTTAATCCTTGATGAGGCTATTGACTTGATAGTGTCGGCTGACATTTTTACTCACAACGGCCCAGTCAGAATGACTGGTTCTTTGCTGGTGGTGCTCAAAAGCTTGTTGGTTTTTAAAGGTTTCACAGACGTAAAACTTAACAGGGTTGCTTGCATCTTGGGTGACTGAAAATGATAAGCAGCCTGGCTCTAGTTTGGTTAGATGAGAATGCAGTTCAAGGGCTTTAATGACAGCATTCAATTCAGCGCTGGGGACTAATATATAGCCTGACAATGTTACATTACTCATATTATTGGGTTTAGCATTATTTATAGTATCGCTCATGTTATAAGGCTTTATACTCATCTGTTTTATAAGAGATTACCCCAAGGCCAGCCAAAACCCAACGCCGACCATTAAACTGCCCGCTATGCGATTCATTAATTTAATATTGTCCCCACGAGATAGAAAAAGTCTCAAGCTCTTTCCGCCACTGGCGTAAGCTAACATTGAAGCTGATTCTGTGAGCATGATAATCGACAATAACCAGAAAAGTTGCGTTCCAACAGCTTTGTCGACATTAATAAAAGGGGGCAGTAATGAAATCATAAATGCCCATCCCTTAGGATTGGCAATCGCGGTTATAAAACCTTGTGACATTAAAGCGGAATTACTGATGCTAGTATCAGTTTGCTGGCCTTCAATAATGGCCATTTTTCCTTTTGAACGCCACATGTTAATACCAATATAAGCAAGATAAGCGCCGCCCAACCATTTTAAAATTTCAAATACATCAGGGTAATTGAGCATCACACTAGCCACGCCCATTACTGCGGAAATAGCCACCAATGCCACGCCAATAAGTTCACCTAGCATCATCCAAAGGGTGCGTTTAACGCCAATGCTCATACCTAAAGTCATCGCCAGTGTCATACACATACCGGGAGTGATCGATACAAAAAAGAAAGTGGGAATAAAAACGGCTAGTACAGCTAAATCAGGCATTAAGGTTCTAATATAAGTAAAGGAACATTATTGTAGGAAAGTGCGAGTTTAAGGTTTTACGCGGTGAGTGTAAATATGACTGTAAAGCCGTCGGTAATTTAATGATAGCATTTGAGTACAACCCATGTCTGAATGACCTATGGGTTGTATTCAATGGCAATTAGATAATATTAGCTTGGCTCTACTACTATATGCTCAAGTTCTACTGCACAAACTGCTTGTAATGTATCCATAGTGGCATTGACTAAGCTTATCTTGCCCTTTGATGACTCAATGAGCACAGCGCGGTTGATATCACTGTATTCACGGTTATGGCGAATTAAATTAGATAGTGCCATTTGCATTGGCATCATAGATGGATTAAAAGCTGCATTTTCAGCGTAACGTCCACAATAGGTTTTGTCGTCTTTGGTTTCTAGAACCACTGCAGCAAAGTTATTGGTATAAGGCGCATAGCTTAGGCCTGCTTGATCTATGGCTTCAATTATCATCGGATCATCAGAGCTTAAACTAAACTCAATGTTACTTTTTGATAATAAAGGTTTAGTCACCTGCAAATCAGCAGGGCCAAAGGCATATGGTAAGTAATGACTCAGTAATTGTGATTGCTGACCTGGCAAGTGAATTTTAATACCAATGCCGTCGACCAATTCATTGATAAACTGACGACAATGACCGCAAGGGGTAAAGTTGACAACAATATCAATAATTTTTTGCTCGCCATTGAGCCATGCATGGCTTATCGCGCTTTGCTCGGCATGGACGGTATGAAATAGGGCTTCAGAAGCTAATTCAAAATTGGCTCCCATATAGATATCACCACTTTCACCCTTGGCGATAGCGCCGACATAAAACTCACTAATACTTGGCTTGGCGAGGGCGGCAGCGATGGGCAACAAGCTCAGTAGTAATTGCTCTTCATCCATTTGCGATGCCGTGACGAGTTGAGCTAATTGGCTTGCATCAATATGGCCACAAAAATCGTCATTAAGTAATGGGATTAATGCGCTTGCCAGTGGCTTGGGTAGTTGGGTGATGCTATCAATAAAGCGATTTTGCATGACCAATTCCTTTATAAAATGATTAATGACTAAAAGCTTGCTGTTATAAGGCTTGCAAATACATGCACAGTGCTTTTAGTAATTTCTGCTTATGTTCATTGTCGCTGGTTTCTTCCAACAAGTTTTCGAGATTAATCACATAATCGGCATCTGATAAACGTTGTTGGCAAAACTCTCGCCACCTTAATGACTCATCGTGGCTTAAGGTTTCTGGGTAATTACGGCCACGATAGCGAAACAGCATCTGCTCGATGCGGGGATCGTCAAATTCTAGATTAAGCGCGGCTAAATTTTCGGCTTTGGTATTGCGGATCATTTCCATTTTGGCTTTATCGGCGCGGCTAAAAAAACCGCCGCTATAAAGCATTAAATCAGGATCTGTCGCTGCAGGGTGATTATTCACCTCGAATACCGCCTGCATTTTTTCTCGCAGCTCAGGGTGCTGTTTAAACAGTTTGTATTGCTGACGAGCAAAGTCCATATCAAATTGGTGCCTTGCAGCCACTGCTTCAGTGAGTAACTTAGGCGTTCCAATAAATGGACACTTATTAACGTGGATTTGCTTTAACGGAATCGGTAATTCATCTGGGGCTAAATCGGCACGTGAGGTATACATGCGCTCGACGATATCTTCTACCGATAAGTCGATCAGTGGGCTAATATCCATTGCCAAATTAATACAAATCATGGCGTTTTTATTGGATGGATGCGGCGCAACAGGCGCGATTAAAGTGACACAGCCTTTAGCTGCGCTGATTTTAGAGCTCACATGTACCAAAGGCTGCATAAAGTCGCCTTGGATTAACTCAGCAACTTTATTTTTATTACGAAGGTTAAAGTAATAATCATATAGCTTAGGTTGTTTTTCTTTAATGAGTTTTGCAATGGCAATGGTGGCGTATACGTCACTCATGGCATCATGGGCTTGTTCATGACTTAAGCCATTGGCTTGGGTTAACTGCTCTAATTTAAAGCTTGGCGAGCCATCTTCTTTTAATGGCCAGTTGATGCCTTCTGGTCTAAAGGCATAACAGGCTCTGACTAGATCAATGATATCCCAGCGAGTGTTGCCGTTTTGCCATTCACGAGCATAGGGGTCAATGAAATTACGGTAAAAACCATAACGGCTAACTTCATCATCAAATCTTAATGAATTGTAACCAGCGACACAGGTATTGGGCTGGCTAAATATCGCATTGATGCGGCCCATAAACTCAGATTCAACCATGCCTTTTAAATTGGCTAATTGCGGGGTGATCCCAGTAACGAGTATCGCTTCTGGTTTAGGAAGATAATCAGTTGCTTGCTTACAATAAAAGTTTTCAGGCTCACCAATGATGTTTAAATCATAATCAGTACGGATACCTGCAAACTGAGAAGGGCGATCTTTTGCTGGGCTTACCCCGAAGGTTTCATAATCGTGCCAGAAAAGAGTAGGTTGTAAAGCGCTTGCCATAATTAACTATTGTCCTATAACTCATGTTTTGCCATCTTAGCACTGTTATTTACGAATGTTTACCTGTGGGAATTTATTTGGCTGGATTTTAACTCTAGCATCGAGCATTTTTGCTGGTTTAAGGGGCGTTTGAGCAAATAATTAAACCTTGTTGATGGTATAAAAACTGCTTTATCATTAAAGCTGATTTATGTAAAAAGCACTTAATTTTATAGGCTTAAGTATTAATTGGTGACGCAATTCATTTTGCTGGTTACAATTTAAAAAAATCAGAGGTAACTACATGTATAACCATTTATTAAGTCAGCCCGTTAAATATGAAGTGGAGCAGCATCAGACTTTACATCTTAGCCTACCTGATGAAGTAAGTGATTTTGCGATATTACCGGCCTTGAGCCAGCCTATTGCTGAGGTCATAGTAAAAGAGCTCAAGTTTAATAATGCGAATGTGCTGCAAGGTGCGACTATCATCTTGACTTGTCAGCCACTGTTTAAGGTGTCTGTTCTAGAGCAAAACAACACGCTTGTAGATAATGATCACAATCTCATTAGCCAGCTAAATCGCGGCGTAGGACAAGGCTTTCGTTTGTATGCCCGCTCAGGTGTCGCACCGAAAAAATCCGCAACCATGTTAAGGCAGGGAACCACATTAGTCTTTTCATTTGCTGAAAGTCTTGAAATTAAGGTAAAAGGGCAGTTTGGTGATGCCATTAAACTGGAAGATGATTTTAGGCTTAATCAAGAACCTAAAGCATTAATGCATGCAAGGGCGATTTTAGCCCGCAGTTTTAATTATGAAGATTCGCCGTCAACCATTGCGATAAATATCAGTGAGATTGAACAAGTGCGAGCTGAAATTACCGCTTATTTGTCATCAGAGCATAATAAGGTCAACGCAGTGATTGCCGCTCAGCTGATAAAGTTAGATAATCTACTCAGTCATAAACACCGCTGGTTACTCAGAACCTACAGTCAATCGCAGCAGCGCACCAATTTTGCGACTGCAGCCAATGAGTTATCAAAAAATGTTGAAGATCTGCAGCGCAAGCTTGAATGCTTTAGCTTATTGGCTCCGGCGGATGTGAGCCAGATGGTCGAAAAATTAACCGAAGATCATGAGTCGTTATTTTAGCTACCATAGCTTAATCGGCGCAACTTATACCAAACCGATTTATAACTAACTGAGGCTAATTATAAGTTTTTGACCCTTTGTGATTTTAAGCCTCAAGTTTTTATAAACCTAAACTAAATCAGAATTTAAATCACAAACTTGAATCACAACCTAAAATTCAACTTAATCACCTTTTTCATTTCTATAGAGTTATGTCATGCAATATATTTGTCCAATCTGCCAAACAGAGTTATCACTGCACCAAAAGTCATGGCATTGTCAAAATCGTCATCAATTTGATTGCGCTAAAGAGGGCTATGTGAACCTGCTGCCAGTGCAGAAGAAAAACTCCAAAGACCCCGGTGATAATAAAGAGATGATGCTAGCGCGCCGAGAATTTCTGAACCAAGGCTATTATGAAAAGCTCAGTGATAAAGTGAATCAGCTCGCGGTTAACTATGCTGCTAATGCACAATGTGTGCTTGATATCGGTTGTGGTGAGGGGTATTACAGTAACAGGCTGCATAGCGCTTTAAATGATAATAGCGCTTTAAATGATAATAGCGCTTTAAATGATAATAGCGCTTTAAATGATAATAGCGCTTTAAATGATAATAGCGCCTTAAATGAAAATAGTACTTTAAATGCAAGCAATAATGCGCCTGATCCCACCGCAGAAGTCAATGTAGAGCAACCATGTCACCTACAAGGGTTAGATATCTCAAAGTCTGCAATACGTTACGCTTCTAAACGCTACCCGCAAATGGACTTTTGTGTTGCTAGCGCTTATGAGATGCCGTTTTCAGCGTCAGCGTTTGATTTGGCTATTCGTATTTATGCACCGTCAAAAGTAGAAGAGTTGCAACGGGTACTTAAAAAAGGCGCTATTTTAATTACCGTAGCACCTGGGCCAATGCATCATTTTGCAATGAAAAAAATTATTTACAGTGAGCCCAAACCCCATGATGAGTCAAAAGCGCAGATTGAGGGCTTTAGCTGCTTACATCAGGAGCGATTACAGTATCAGCTTGAGTTATCTAAAGCCGTTGATATTGAAAACTTTTTGAATATGACTCCCTATGCATGGAAATTAACCGCTGAGCAAAAGGCTGAAATTTCAAATCAAGGGCTTAGCTGCGAGTTAGACTTTAGTATCGAAATTCACATCCGTAATTGATTTGTCATATAGAACTGGTATTTTACTATTTGAATCTGATATTTAGTTGTGAAATTTGTTAGTCCGAGCACTGAATATTGTTGTTGTAGCATCTATATCAAATTATATAGCGATTTAGTTGACATACCCGCAAAAAGGTTCATAATCTATCGGGCTTGAAGGTTGGGCTTAGTTTATGTGTTTCAATACGACCAGTTTCGTCCTGTGAACATAAGTAAAACCGGCATTTTCAGCTCTACTGCCGTTAAGGCTTTAATTTATATATACAGGATTTATATCATGTCTCAAGTTACTGGTGTTGTTAAGTGGTTCAACTCTGATAAAGGTTTCGGATTTATCGAGCAAGAGTCTGGTCCAGACGTATTCGTTCACTTCCGTGCTATCAACTCAGACGGTTTCAAAACTCTTGACGAAGGTCAAAAAGTACAGTTCACTGTTACTCAAGGACAAAAAGGTCCTCAAGCTGAGAACGTTACTGTAGTTTAATTATTCCTAGCTTCGGCTAGTATAATTAATAAAGCTGTAGTCTTTGACTACAGTTTTTTTTTGCTTTTTTAAAATTAACCCTTAAATTAAGCCTATAATTTCAATGGCTTATCTAGTTAAGTTGCTTCACCCCAGTTGTAGCCCTATGCTCTGCTAGCTTAGATTTTGATTTGATGACTCTCTCCTTAGCTGCATTTTATCAGCTTAAACGCATCCATCCAGACCATGTGTTTTACTCGCTTTTACCTGCATTAGAAATAACTTTACTATTCCTTACTGCGATTACTATTTCGTTACTGGCGATTGCTTAGCGTTTTTCCCTGCCTGCTTATCACTATATTTTTGTTATTTGAATCTTGGATTTTGGGCGTTATAGCTTCCTATAGATATCTACAATCTTGCTGATTTGTTCTAGATTGTCAGTTTCAGCGGTATGTTTGCTGATGTTGATTTTATTTAACTAACAGCAAAATAAACAAGTATTTCTCAGGGATTAGTAAACAGAAAAGTCATCGCTCAATGTTGTTTTTACAGTTAAAAAATCGACATTTTTATTTTGGCAGCAACTTCAGATACAGCGAGATTTGAAAATATTGAAGAGTTCTAGCGTGATGTGTGTCACGTTTTAGTTAATTGCTTTAAAAAATAAAACCCAGCAATAATTGCTGGGTTTGTTAGCTTTAATCAAGCCAATGGCTGCTTAATTTGAAAATAGCGTTTCTTCTAAGCTTCGTCCTTTCATCATCGCTTTATATTGCCAGCCTTGCTCGGTGAATAATGCCAGTAATGACAACTCTAAGCTAAAGCTCACATCTATACGGTGCTCAATAATTATTTGCTCATCGTTGTTAATTTTCACATTGAGAATATTAGGCAGCAAACGCACCTTATCACTTAGTGTACTGATGTCAGCTTGCTGCATCGTCAAGGTTAAAAAGGCGGTTTCAGCATTTGCTTTCATTGACACTGATTGTTGTAGCTGACCATTTTCTAAATAGACAACTTGATCGCACAGTTTTTCAAGTTCTTCTAAATTATGGGAGCTAATAACAAAAGTGGTTTCTGCCGATAAGTCTTTTACTATTTGACGGATTTTTTTTGCGTTAACGGGATCAAGCCCTGCAGTGGGTTCATCAAGTAATACCAGTTTAGGCGAACCTATCAACGCTTGAGCGATTGAAACTCGTTTACTCATTCCATGACTGAGGCTTTTAGGTAACATTTGCGCTGAGCTAGTTAAGTCAACTAATTCAAGCACTCTAAGTGCTTCTTGCTTAGCTTGCTTCGCTGACATACCTTGTAATTTACCAAAAAAAGTAAGTTGCGACACAATACTAAAGTTGGGGTCTAACGCGGCATCTTGTGGTAACGCTGAGACAATATTTTGTAATTTAGCACTGCCTGGCCTTTCGCCAAAAATGCTTATTTCACCATTGCTGGGATGAATAAACCCACAAAGTAAGCTAAAAAGGGTGGTTTTGCCGGCGCCATTAGGGCCTACAAGCGCGATAGGGGCACCAGCATCAAGTGACAGATTGATATTAGATAGCGCCGCTTTATTGCCATATTGCTTAGAAATATTAGTACAGGTTATTAGCTTCATAGTGCACTCCTTTGCATGTAAATTCGGCCAAGTGCAAGGATTACTATGGCTTGAATGATTGGGATCGGGGCGTAAATAAGCGAGCCAAGGCCCTGAGTATTAATCATTAAAGATAACTGTGAACCCGGCAAAAACCAGCTAATGAACGAAACAGCAGGCAGCTGACTATTAATAATGGCTATAACGATACCGCTGAGTGCCCAGAGAATTACCGCATAAATGCTGGCCATTCTGGCAGAGTTGGCGTACCAAGATAACACCGCCATCACTGCGGTATAGGGTAAAAGGACGATAGTGATACTCAAAAATACCGCAAAACCACTGGCTAATGCATCGCCAAGTAAACTAGCATCACGGCTTATGACCATCACAAGGGTGGCGATAATGGTTAGCAGCAATAGACTTGATTGAATTAGCATTTGCCCTAAAAAACGGCCAAAGAAAATACTGTCTCTACTGACTCTGAGACTTAAAAATCGAAATGATCCTCTTTGTTTATCAGAACTAAACTGATCAGCAGTAATGAAAATACTGAAAAAAGGAAATAGATATAAAGCCATACACCAAAACACTGCAAATTCAGCCACTGACCAATTAAATAATTGATCTAAGGTGCCAGGGCCGTATAGACCTTGGATCAAATCTTTGGTTGCGGGTTCTAGTAGGTAGCTAGAGGCACTATTGACTGGGTATAAAAGGATAATAGCCCAGATCAAGGAAAAGGCGATTAATGCTGCAATGCCTTTGGTATTGGTAAAACGTTTACTGACCTCATAGGAGGCAATGAGCCATAATTGGCGTATTGCTGAAGGTCTTTGAGTTGAATCCATTTAGTATCAATCCTTGCAAATACAATAATATTTTAGTCATCATACTTTATCGCTACTATTTAGCAGATTAATTTTTGTTAAATTACCGGCAAGCTGTGCTCAACAGTGTTGCTTGCTGAGCACGCAGTATAAAAAGTGGCTTGAGAGTAGATGCTTGTTATTAACAGCGTTAGTTTAATAATTGCTCGAGTTCTTCAAGGCGCTGAGTTAACTCACTGACTTGGGTTTCAAGTTGCTCCACTCTAGCAGCTAAGGCCTGTTTATCTGCTGCTGATGGCGTACTTGCAACACTGGCATCGAATGTTGTTGTGCCTTGTTCAAGGTATTGCTTATCAGAAAATAATTGAGCATAGCGATTATCACGACGGCCAGCTTCGCGGGGAAGTTGGACGATTAACGGCTCTTCACGGCTGGCTAGCGCTTGTAATGTGGATTCGACTTGCTGAGGTGTGTCAAAAGCATGTAGTCGATTACAGCGGGTTTTGAGCTCACCTGGCGTTTGTGGCCCACGCAGCAGCATCACAATGATCACTGCAAGTTGATCACTGCTAAGTTGTAAGTCACTGAACTCGGTATTACAAAAACGATGCTTGTATTTTACCACTCGGCTGCCAAAACCTGACTGCTCACTGATAAGTCGCTTCTTGGCTAAATCATCAATAATGGTTTGTACTTCTGTTTCGGTTAATGCCATGACGGGTTCACGGCTACTTTTTTGGTTACAAGCAAGGGTGATTGAATTGATTGAAAGCGGGTATTGCTCAGGGGTAGTAATTTCTTTTTCTAATAAACAGCCAATAACGCGGGCTTCCAGATTGCTAAGTTCCATAAATTACTCCAAATAAAAAAGCATGGTTTGTTATAACAGAACCATGCTTTTTATCAAATAATTTGGCTATTTAGGGGGCTATTTAAGTAATCTAATGCCGTCAGCTTCAATGCTAATTTGTTTCGCTTTGAATAAACCGCCAATGCTGCGTTTGAAGGCTTTTTTGCTCATGGCGAGTTGCTCGTAAATAATCGCTGAATCAGTCTTGTCATTTAATGGTAAAAAACCACCTGCGCGGTGCAGCTTATTAATAATGGTTTCAGCATTTTTATCAAAGCTTTGTTGACTGTCTTTTTGTAAAATCAAATCCACTTTGCCATCTTCACGAACAAGCTTGATATAGCCTTTGATTGGTTGACCAAAGCTTAGGCGTTGGAATACTTCATTTTGATAAAGTACGCCCCAATGGGCATTATTAATAATGGCTTTGAAACCTAAATCAGTGGTGCCACCAATGATCAAGTCAACTTCTTCGCCCACTTGATATTCAGCAGGTGTCTTGTCTAAAAACTTATCGACCTTTGCTGATGCCATAATGCGTTCATCGGCTCTATTGGCATGCACATACACTAGGTATGACTTACCTTCTTCAATGTGTCGATGCTGCTCACCAAAAGGCAGTAATAAATCTTTGTCTAAGCCCCAATCTAAAAATGCGCCAAAAGGGCCAGTAGCAATGGCTTCTAAATAAGCAAATTCACCCACTTGTGCATAAGGTGTTTGGGTGGTCGCAATAACAATATCTTCAGAATCAAGATAAAGAAAAACATCTACCATATCGCCGACTTGACAGCCTTTAGGGGCAAATTTATTGGGTAACAGCACTTGCCCAAGTTCTTCAGCATTTAGGTAAACGCCAAAATTAACTTGTTTAACGACTTCTAGGGAGTATTTCTTTCCGATCTGTATCATTCGCGACTCTGGTTCACTAAGGTTATGAAAAAACAGTTTGATTATATACCCAATCAGCTTGCTTGTAACTTGGGTTTCTAAACAAACTCATTGAAGTTAATTTTAGGTGATGACTATCATCTATACTGTTAGATAATATGCTATGGCTATTAGTTAGGAAGTTGCTGTTATTTAACAAAAAAAACATCGTCAATTTGCAGCGACTAAATATTAAGATATTTTTATATTAAAATGGATTTTTCTTGCTTGCATTTAACCGGTTAGCAGGGTTTAATTGCGCCGCTTTTTTATTTGCACTTTTCAAGCTTCTGTCGTGTGATAACCGTGAGACTGTTTGCTATGTTTATGGCTAGCTCACAGCAGGTATTGAGGCTTGAATGTTTGCTATTAACTGAGTTGTACATGGCCACATCGTTTGGGTCGCTTTGTATGGCTCTTTTTGCTCACTTATTTCTACGTGGTGTTATGACAAAAATAACCACGTTGGACTTTTATAACATGATAAACAAATCAGATATTTATTACGAAACATTGCACGCTGGCTATGGTCAGTATTTTGAGGTTGAGCAGGTTTTGTTTGAACAAAAAACACAGCAGTGGCATTTAAGTATTTTTGAAAATAAAACATTTGGCCGTGTTATGGCGTTAAATGGTGCGATTCAAACCACTCAAAAAGATGAATTTGTTTATCATGAAATGATGACTCATGTGCCTATTATTGCCCATGGTAAAGCCAAACGAGTACTCATTATTGGTGGCGGCGATGGCGGTATGCTAAGACAGGTGCTTAAACATAGCGCGATTGAGCAGGTTACTATGGTTGAGATCGATGCTAATGTGGTTGAAATGTGTAAAACCTATTTCCCGCAACATTCTCAAGGTGCGTTTGAAGACCCAAGAGTGAACTTGGTTATTGATGATGGCATGCATTTTATTGCCCAGTGCCAAGGCAAGTTTGATGTAATTATCTCTGATTGCACTGATCCGGTGGGGCCAGGTGAAGTCCTGTTTAGTTCACCATTTTATGAAAATTGTAAACGCTGCTTAACTGAGCAGGGTATTTTTGTGGCCCAAAACGGCGTGGCTTTTTTACAGCCAGAAGAAATACAAGATACAGTTCGTAGAATGAGCCCTTATGTAAAAGACTGCTGGTTTTACACTGCAGCAGTACCGACTTATATTGGTGGCACCATGGCATTTGCGTGGGCGACCGATGATGTGTCTGCCAGACAGCAAGATTTAGCAACATTAACCCAACGGTTCGAGACGGCAAATATTAATACTCGCTATTATACGCCTGCTCTTCATATGGCAAGTTTTGCATTGCCAGCTTTTGTAGAAAATGCAGTCAAAAGTGCGCAAGCAACCACTGCATAATTTGCTAGATATAGACGGAATAAAAAATATGAAAGATTGGTCTATCGAAAATGCACGTGCAAGCTATAACGTGACGCATTGGAGCCAGCAGTATTTTGGTATTGCAGATGATGGTGAAGTGACAGTTACTCCAGATCCATCTAAACAAAACTGTACCATTGGCTTAAATGAACTTGCAAAAGACATGGTCAAAGCTGGGGTGTCGTTACCTGTATTAGTGCGTTTTCCGCAAATTTTGCATCGCCGGGTTGAAAACTTATGTGATGCGTTTAATGCCGCGATACAAAAATACGAATATCAGAATGACTATTTATTAGTTTATCCGATCAAAGTGAATCAACAACAAACCGTTGTTGAAGAAATTCTTGCCAGTCAAAAGTCTAAAGAAGTGCCACAACTTGGCCTTGAAGCAGGTAGTAAACCTGAATTAATGGCGGTACTGGCAATGGCGCAAAAAGCCAGCTCAGTCATTGTTTGTAACGGCTATAAAGATAAAGAGTATGTTCGCTTAGCCTTAATTGGTGAAAAGCTAGGTCATAAAGTTTATATCGTCATTGAGAAGTATTCAGAGCTTAAATTAATTCTCGAAGAGTCAGCAAAACTTGGGGTAACACCCCGTTTAGGTTTACGTACCCGTTTAGCTTTCCAAGGTAAAGGTAAGTGGCAAGCCAGTGGCGGCGAAAAATCAAAATTTGGTTTATCTGCAGCGCAAGTGCTAAAAGTGCTAAATGAGTTAAAGCGCGTCGATAAAATGGAATCATTACAACTGATCCATTTCCACTTAGGCTCGCAAATTGCCAATATTCGCGATATTCGCCAAGGTGTGAGTGAAGCGGCGCGTTTTTATTGTGAATTACGTGAAATGGGCGCCTTAATTGATACTTTCGATGTCGGTGGTGGTTTAGCCGTAGATTATGATGGTACCCGAAGCCAAAGTAATAACTCGATGAATTACGGCTTAGCTGAGTACGCTAACAATATCGTTAATGTGTTAACGGATATTTGTAATGAGTACGACCAGCCTATGCCGCGAATTATTTCAGAATCAGGTCGCCATTTAACCGCGCATCATGCCGTGCTCATTACTGATGTGATTGGCACCGAGTCTTACTATCCTGAAGAGATCCACCCGCCAGAAGACAGTGCGCCGCAGTTACTGCATAACATGTGGATGTCGTGGACGGATATGAGTGAGCGCCCAGATAGCCGCGCTATTATTGAAATTTATCATGACACCCAAAGTGATATAGCTGAAGCGCATTCATTATTCTCGATGGGTCAATTGACCTTAATGCAGCGCGCTTGGGCTGAGCAAACCAATTTACGTGTTTGTCATGCACTTAAAAGCTTATTAAGTAATAACAACCGTTTTCATCGTCCGATTATTGATGAATTGAATGAAAAATTAGCGGATAAGTTCTTTGTTAACTTTTCATTATTTCAATCAATTCCAGATGCTTGGGGGATTGATCAGGTGTTCCCAATCTTGCCATTAAGTGGTTTAGATAAGCCACCAGAAAGACGCGCGGTCATGCTTGATATTACCTGTGATTCAGATGGTATTGTAGATCAATATGTAGATGGTCAAGGCATTGAAACGACGTTGCCAGTGCCAGCATGGTCAGCTGAAAGCCCATATCTGATTGGCTTTTTCATGGTCGGTGCTTATCAAGAAATTTTAGGCGATATGCATAATTTATTTGGTGACACCAATTCTGCGGTTGTGCGTGTAGAAGACAATGGCTTACCTAATATTGAGTCTGTGTTGGCTGGCGATACGGTTGCTGATGTGCTGCGTTATGTCAACCTTGATGCCGTTGCATTTATGCGTACCTATGAAGAGCTTGTGAATCAGCATATTGCTGAAGATGAAAGAGCATCGATTTTGGAAGAGTTACAGTTAGGTCTAAAAGGTTATACCTATTTAGAAGATTTCTCGTAAAAGTGTTTTTGCGGCCCGGTTAAATCGCGCCGCTGTTTTAGGTTTAATTTATGTTTTTTGAAGGTTCTGAAAAGAAAATTGAAGTCATCATTGCTGACTCCGATGTTAAATTACGGCAATTTGGCCAGCCTTTTTGGGCTGGCATCGTTGCTTGTGCTAATGCTGAAATTTTATCTTCAGTGAGTAATGATTATTGCGACGCTTACTTACTTAGCGAATCAAGCTTATTTGTTTGGGATGATCGCTTTGTGATGCTAACGTGCGGCACCACAACCCTTGCTGATGCGGTTATGTCATTTATTGATCACGTTGGTGAGCAAGCCATTGCTTTTGCCAGTTATCAGCGTAAAAACGAGTATTTGTCGCATTTACAATCAAGCTCATTTAAAGAAGATTTGACTAAAATTCGTCAAACAGTAACCGGAAATGCCTATCGCATTGGTCACTTAGATTCCCATCATCATTATATGTTCAGTACTAAAAAGCCATTTATTGCGCCAACAACTGACGTCACTAATGAACTATTGATGTATCACATTAATGGTGCTGCAGCGGATTATTTACGTGGCGTAAATCAGTCTGCACAGGGTATTCGTGACTTGCTTGAATTGTCGGTGCTATTTCCTGATTTTATTATTGATGACTTTTTATTTGAGCCTTTTGGTTATTCCATCAATGGCATCAAAGATGAGTCATATTTCACCATTCATATCACCCCGCAGGAAAAAAGCTCCTATGTGAGCTTTGAAACGAATCTGAATCTTGCAGATTATCCTGTTGATGTTTATGGCAAGTTATTGAGCATTCTTAACCCTGGTAGCTGGGATGTGATTGGCTTTAACTCTCCGAGAAACACTCAGGGGTTCCCTGAACATTTATGTTTAGGAAGTTGCTCATTAGCTACTGAGCAAGGCTATACCATTGATTTCAGTCATTATCAGCAGCTTTGTCATGAAGTGTTGATCCCAGAATATTTGTAGTTATTGGCTTAAGCCATTACGGAGATTTTTATGAGCACTTTTGCTGAAAAAGCAGATTACTCTTTGTATTCAAATGCATTTGGCTACTTACGTCAGCCATTAGATTTCAAACCCACTGAAACCGATGCGGATGTAGTGGTTATTGGTTTGCCATTTGATATGGCCACCACTGGCCGTTCTGGTGGCCGTATGGGCCCTGAAGCCATTCGCCGTGCATCAGTCAACCTTGCATGGGAAGAGACTCGTTGGCCATGGGATTTCAGCTTAAGCGAAACCATCAATATCGTTGATGCTGGCGACTTAGTGTTTGATTGTGGCGATCAAGAAGATTTCACCACCCGTTTAGAAGCGTTTGCAACCCGTATTCTTGATGCAGATAAAGCACTACTCAGTTTTGGTGGCGATCACTTTGTGACTTTACCACTGCTGCGTGCTCACCATAAAAAGTACGGCAAAATGGCTTTACTGCATTTTGATGCGCATACCGATACATACAGCCAAGGCAGTAAGTACGATCACGGCACCATGTTTTATCATGCGCCTAATGAAGGGTTAATAGTGCCTGAAAATTCAATTCAGATTGGTATTCGTACTGAATTTAATGCAGCCGATCATCTATTTAAAGTGATTGATGCAGCACAGGCCAATGATTTAACTGCTGAGCAAATTGTCGAACAAATTAAAGCCAGAGTAGGCGATATGCCGCTTTATGTGACCTTTGATATTGATTGTTTAGATCCCGCTTATGCGCCTGGTACTGGTACGCCGGTATGCGGCGGGTTAACCAGTGATAAAGCGATGAAGATCATCCGCGGCTTACGTGGCATGAACATCGTTGGTATGGACGTAGTTGAAGTAGCGCCAGCCTATGATTCTGCTGATATTACCGCTTTAGCAGGGGCAACTTTAGGCCTTGAGATGCTCCACGTTTGGGCTGCAGGCAAAGGTTTAGTAAAAAAATAGTCGCAAATTAGTCTTAAATTAACGATGAAACAGTTTACCGCCCTTTAAAAAAACCAACGTTCATCGTTGGTTTTTTTTATCGGAAATGAATTGTTTTTCAATGCTGATAATATTTGTCAATATTGTCATGATCATATATCAGTGTTCGTGAGTATAATGGCAACATATACAAAGACAGTTGCATCTAACGAGGTTTAGCAAAGATATGAATGATTTAACAGATATCCGCCGTGAATATACTCAAGGTGGTTTAAGGCGCAATGATCTCCCTGCTAATCCAATGACGTTATTTGAAACTTGGATTGAGCAAGCCAAAGACGCGCAATTAACCGATCCAACCGCGATGTGCGTGGCCACTGTTGATGAGCATGGACAACCCTTTCAACGTATTGTGCTATTAAAAAAGTTTGATGATGATGGCTTTGTGTTTTTCACCAATCTAGAAAGCCGTAAAGCCACTCAATTGGCTCACAATGCCAAAATCAGTTTGTTGTTCCCATGGCATCCATTAGAGCGCCAAGTCGCCGTCACTGGCGTGGCAGAGCCGTTATCCATGCTTGAAGTGACTAAGTATTTTATGAGCCGCCCTAAAGACAGTCAAATAGCCGCATGGGTGTCAAAACAGTCCAGTAAAATTAGCGCAAGACAAGCCCTTGAAGGTAAATTTAATGAAATGAAGAATAAATTTGCCAAAGGTGAAGTGCCGCTACCAAAGTTTTGGGGTGGTTACCGCGTAAAAGCTGACAGTATTGAGTTTTGGCAAGGTGGCGAGCGCCGCTTACATGACCGTTTTATTTATCAAAAACAAGATAGCGATTGGGTTATCGATAGACTTGCGCCTTGATAAGCGGCTTAAATTGCGGGCTAGTTAGATGTGTATAGATAAAAATTGACGAGAAAATGAATGACTAAAACAATTTGGGTTGATGCTGACGCCTGTCCTAATCCGGTTAAAGAAATGCTATTTCGCGCCGCCGATCGCAAAAAAGTGCCATTGATATTAGTGGCCAATCAACTGATCCGTGTGCCAGCATCGGCTAATATTTCCGTGGTCAGAGTCAGCTCAGGTTTTGATGAAGCTGATAATTACATTGTTGAGCAATTAAATAGTGGCGATTTAGTCATTACCGGTGATATTCCGTTAGCGGCAGATGCCATTGAAAAAGGCGCCGTGGTGTTTAATCCCCGTGGTGATATCTATACCGTTGATAACATAAAACAACGTTTGACCATTAGAGACTTTATGGAAGAGCTAAGAAGCAGCGGCGTGCATACCGCAGGGCCAAATAGTTTCTCACAGGCCGATAAACACGCTTTTGGGCAAGCATTAGATAAATGGTTGAGTCGCTTGTAAAAGTTTCTTTAGTCGCTATAGGGTGCAAGGCTGCATCCTTATCGAACTCAAGGTGGTAATAATAGCGCTTCAGCCAGTTAAGAAAATTTAATCTATAATTTAACTGTTTTTATTCACAAAAAGGATTAATGATGAAAAAATGGATCGCAGTATTACCATTAGTATTACTCAGCACCTCAGTGTTGGCCGCAGATTGGCAAGTGAAACAAGCGCATTCAAAAGTGAGCTTCATTTCAATTAAACAAGCCGATGTTGCTGAAGTACATGATTTTAAACAAGTCAGTGGTAATTTGACCTCAGCAGGGGCCTTTAACTTAACGATTGATTTGGTCAGTGTTGATACCGGTATTGAAATACGTGACGAACGCATGCAGGCCATGTTATTTGAAGTGGCTAAATATCCGCAACTACAGTTAAGTTCGATGGTTAATCCACAACTGGTGGCTGATCTGAGTGTTGGCTCAACGTTAGTGACCCAAATTGATGGCACAATTGAGTTACATGGTAAAACCAAGAAGCAATCATTTGATGTGTTGATCGCTAAATTATCAGACACAAAAATGGTGGTGACCAGTATGTCTCCTGTCATTGTGCAAGCGGCAGATTTTGGTTTAACTGACGGGGTGAATAAGTTGCGCGAAATCGCTGGCCTTGGCAGTATTAGCTTAGCGGTACCCGTGTCGTTTGTATTAACGTTATCGCAATAAAACATATAGTGGCTTTTGTGTGAATCACATACAAAAGCCACCTCATTAAGGTAAGTAATGGTCACAGATAAAGACGGTTATATTCATTTAATTCAATATTTAACTGAACATTTAGGCCTATTTGAAAAGTCTGAAGCCAGCAGCATTAACAATCAAACGGTTTTAGAATTATTTGAAGATCAGTTATCAGCCCAAATCATCATGGTATGTGGCCAAAACCCCAAGCTTTCATTTGAACAAAGAAATGACATCATTCGAGAAATTGATGCCATTGTTTATGATCTTGAAGAAATTCTCGCAAGTGTCGCTAAGCATAATGCTACGGCGCAGCAGAGTATTTTTATCACTGAGTTCTCAGGACTTATTAAGAATTTATTCGATAAAGAAATCGAGCAACTTCTCAGATAAACCTGTTTTTAACGTCATTATTTCAATTATTCATTATTAGGAACCTGCATGTTTAAATCTCTTGTTGGTGCAATGCTATTCATTTGTATGTCTTTTTCATCAGTGGCGGCTGAAAAACAAGTGTTGGGGCAAACTGAAATGATGTCAGTCAGCCAAGGCGGTATTGTGTTTGAGGCTCGTATGGATACGGGAGCGGTGAATTCTTCATTGCATGCGCTTAATATTAAGGTGTTAGGCGGCAGTGCCAAGAAAATGAAGGATAATGTGGGTAAAACCGTTTCGTTTACCACAGAAAACGAAAAGGGTCAGCAGCAGCAACTGAGTGCCAAAATTGTTGGTACTTCGACCGTCAGTAACTCCCAAGGCACTGAAACCCGCTACGCGGTTAAATTGCCCATTACCTTCGGTGACAGCAACCGTACGGTAAAGGTTAATCTTCGTAATCGTGCCACCATGGATTATAAATTACTCATAGGTCGAAATTGGCTAAAAGGTAAATATGTGGTTGATGTGTCAGAACAAAAACTAATTGGCCCTACTGCAGACATTAGCATTGTAGAGTCTGGGTTAATATTTGATACCCGCATTGATACTGGCGCCGTTGAGAATTCATTACACGCTACTAATCTGCATATTATTGGTGAAGACAAAACCAACATGGAAAGCAATGTCGGTAAAGATGTCACTTTTACCACCATGAACGAGAAGGGCGAGCAAGCACAGGTCACTGCTCGCATTCATAGCACCTCGTTAATTCGTAATGCCCAAGGCAGTGAGATCCGTTATATGGTGACCTTGACCCTAGGTGAACCTGGCCAAGAATTCAAAGTTGATGTGAATTTACGTGATCGCAGTAAAATGACCTATAAACTGCTTATTGGACGTAATTGGCTGCAAGGTTACTACATTGTCGATGTGGATATGTAAACCTGTTTAAAGATTCAATACCGTTCAGTTGAGCGGTATTTTTTTGTCGACATTATTTAAATGGTTAGCGTTAAGTTGTTATTTTTGCATCTGCATTTAGGGTAATGTTTGCATTAATCATAAACTTCAAACTTAACCCTTGCCCCCCAAAAAAGGCCCGCATGTCTGAATTTATTGCACCGCCGTGTTCAGAACACATTACTATTTTGTATCAAGATGAGCATTTATTATTAATCAATAAACCTAGCGGCTTACTGAGTCTTTCTGGTAAAAATCCATTGAATAAAGATTCAGTGCATTACCGTTTAGTGCAAGATTTTCCCACTGCGACATTAGTCCATCGGCTGGATTTTGGCACTTCAGGGATCATGCTGGTGGCGTTAAATAAAGCCATTAATGGTTTACTGACCAAACAATTTCAAAATAAAACAGTGACTAAAACCTACAGTGCAATTCTGTTCGGTCATGTTTTTGGTGAGCAGCAACAAGATAAAGAAATTGGTTATATTGATGCGCCAATTGCTAAAGATGTCGATAACTTTCCGTTTATGAAGATTTGCCATGAAAAGGGCAAACCATCACAGAGTGAGTATCAGGTCATTGAACGCGCAGAAATCCTCTCAAAGGCATTACAACAAACCCAAGCGATTACCAAGGTGAGCTTTGTACCTATTACTGGTAGAACCCATCAGTTACGGCTGCATAGTCACTCTATTAACCATCCTATTTTGGGTTGTGATTTATATAAAAATGCCACCTCAGAGGCGCTTGCTGAAGAAGTCTTTGGCCCACGACTATTATTACATGCACAGCAGCTTTGCTTTCGACATCCAGTGACCGATGAAATGATTGAGATGGTGTGTGAAGCACCGTTTTAGCATTTCAGTAAAATTTAGCTATGAAAAAGCCAGCAGTTAAGCTGGCTTTGTTTACAAATTAAAACTGCTGAACAGGCTTAAAGCACACCACGTTTCACTTGATCGCGCTCAATTGATTCAAATAGCGCTTTAAAGTTACCTTCACCAAAGCCTAGGTTGTTCTTACGTTGAATAATTTCGATGAAGATTGGCCCAAACAGGTTTTTGGTGAAAATTTGTAATAGGTAACCATCGTCATCACCATCAACTAAAATTTGGTGATGCTTGATGCGATCTCTATCTTCAGTGACTTGTGGCAGCTTGTCAAAAATAGTGTCGTAATACTCAGGAATAATATCCAGCGTTTTAATTGCTGTGCCTTCCATTGCATCTAAAGAGCCAACAATATCACGGCTTCTAAAGGCTAAATGCTGCACACCAGGGCCATTATATTCCCCTAAGTATTCATCAATTTGGTTCTTGTCATTGCCTTTACCTTCATTAATCGGAATACAGAAGCTGCCATCCGGTGAACGCAGGGCGTAAGATACAAGCGCAGTTTGAGAACCACTAATATCAAAATAACGCACTTCAGTGAAACCAAAAATATCTTTATAAAAATTGGCCCATTTTTCCATAGTGCCTTTATAAACATTGTTGGTCAGGTGATCGACTTCCATAAAGCCTTTTTCTTCAACAATGATTGGCTCAGCTAAATCTTCAAAGTCATTTGCATAAATATTGTTGTCAGCGCCAAATACGTCGATGAAGTAAATTAAGCTATCACCAATGCCGTAAATAGCAGGATAAGGCATATCTTTAGCTGCATCATCAGCCGGTTTTGCGCCGCGGGCTACTGCTTCAGTGTAAGCAAATTGCGCATCTTCAACACGCCAGCCCATAGAACAAATAGCAGGACCATGAGACTTAGCAAATTCAGCTGAGAAGCCTTGCTTAGATTTGTTCAATAAGAAGTTGATATCGTTTTGTTGGTAGTAAACGATATCGCTATGTTTAGCTTGTTTAAGCATTGAAAAACCAAAGTCGACAAACACTTGATGCATAAAATCAGTATCAGGACTGGCAAATTCAGTAAATTCAATACCTAATAGTCCAAGTGGGTTTGTTTCGCTAGCCATGGTGTTTTCCTTAATAATTATCTTTATTTTTCATCACTCTGTGGTGATGTGTGTAATAGGGATGCTGTTGGTGATTAATCTTCAATCCAAGAGCGGTTGTAATCATCACTCATGCAGTTTTTGACATGGGTGGTTAAATTAAGTGGCGCAAAGGTATCAACCATTACGGCATATTCGTAAGTTTCGGTTTTGCCGATAGAGGCTTCGGTGCGCCCAGGTTGTGGCCCATGTGGCACGCCTTTTTGATGCAAGGTCATGTAACCAGCTTCAATACCTGTGCGGCTCATAAAGTCACCGTCAACGTAATACAGCACTTCGTCGCTATCGATATTGTTATGGTAATAAGGCGCAGGAATTGATTGTGGGTGGAAATCATAGGGGCGGGGTACAAAGTTGCATATCACAAAATTGGTAGCCGTAAACACGATATGATCTGAAGGTGGTAAATGGATTTTGCCTACTTTAGGTGCATATTCGGTGATATTAAATGCCCAAGGATAGACGCAGCCATCCCAGCCCACTAAATCAAATGGGTGCCACTCTAAGGTGGTGAGTTGATACTTATCGCCAAACTTGCTGACTAAAGGAAACTCACCTTTTTCAACGATAGCGTCATTAAGTTCAGGGGTGCGGATATCACGTTCACAATATGGCGCTGACTCCAGCATTTGCCCGTAGTCATTTCTGAAATGCTTTGGTACTTCAACCATAGAATTTGATTCAATAACGAATAAACGCACATTGCTGTAATCATTAAACTTGAGCTGGTAAGTGGTGCCTCTAGGAATGATTAAGTAGTCCCATTGCTTAACTTGAAGTTGACCATATTCACTTAACAGCGTCCCTTCACCTTGGTGGACAAAGACCACTTCATCAGCATAGGCATTACGGTAAAATTCAGCCGTATCTTCAGTGACTTTGGCTGTGTACATGGCCACATCACTGTTATAAAAAATCTTATTTCTGGCGCTAAAAAAATTGCCACTGCAATCAGCTTGGCGCGAATCGAGTTTGTAGTTTTGGATTAACGAGTCTTGCCACTCGTCACCGTGCTCAAGAGCATAGGGAGCCACCGCTAATGCCTTGGTGGGCATATTATGGTGATATTTATTGGAGTAAATATTGGCAAAGCCGTGAGTAGAAAACAGTTCTTCACGGTAAAGCTCGCCAGAGTCTTTTTTAAAAGCGATATGGCGTTTAGAAGGTATTTGTCCTTGTTGAACATAAACCGGCATCGTGACTCCTCAACTCTTATTCGTTTGGTTGTCGTTATTGAGGTTCATTAATCTGCTTTGTTAATGTTTTTCTAGCGCAGCGTTAACAAACTATTTGTGATCTAGTTAACAATTTAGTTGCTAGGATGGACAAAAAAAAGAATAATAAACCACTTAACTCAATCTAATTTTTAGATGGTTAATAAAAGTTTACATAAGTGTCACGACTGCAGAACACTTAAAGGCAGGATAGGGACATGGAGGCTTAAATGAAAATCGATGTAGAAGCATTTAATGTGCTGCAAGTACTTGTAGAAGAAGGAAGTTTTGCTAAAGCTTCTGAGCGGCTACACAAAGCGCAATCGGCAGTAAGTTATCAAGTTAAAAAACTCGAACAACACCTAGGGGTGACTTTATTTAATCGGTCTCAATATCGGGCTGAATTAACCCCAGAAGGCAAAGTGATTTTGGCTGAAGGCCAGCGGTTACTGCAACATTTAGCCAATATTGAACATTTAGCCAGCCGCTTTAGCGAAGGTTGGGAGCCAAAGCTTGAACTGGTGATTGACGGCGCACTGCCAATGGAGCCTATTATGGCAGCGTTAAAGCGCATGTCTGAGCATAATATTCCCACCAAGATACAACTCAACATGGAGTTTTTAGGCGGCGTTCAACATCGTTTTGAGCGCGATAAAGCCGATTTAATGCTGGTTAAAGATTACCTTGCTGGGCCTTATTTTTCTGCCCAACAACTGCCACCAGTGACCAGTTTATTGGTTTGCTCATCGCAGCATGCTCTTGCTGAGTTATCCGATGTAACTCTGACCGATCTGCAGCAACATGTAGAATTAACCATTGAAGACTCATCGCCGCAAAAACTACATCGAGACGAGTTACAGTTTGGCGGCGACAAAGTGTTTTACTTGTCTGGTTTTATTATGAAGAAAAATGCCTTACTAAAAGGGCTGGGGTTTGGCTGGATGCCGGAGTTTCTCGTTAAAGATGAACTTGCGGATAATAGCTTGGTCATCGTCGATTTTGTTGGCGGCCATCGTTTTAGATTTACCCCGCAATTAGTATCGACCCTAGAAAGGCCACTTGGGCGAGCAGGGCGATTATTTACCGAGTTAATTTCAGAAGAATTTGCAACTTTTAATCAATCAACTAATGATAAAAATATTAGCCATTCGGCCATTGGTTAGTTATGGATTGCACAAGTATTATCGTTTTACTATTAAGGGTTTAAATGAAGTATTGGTTAATGAAATCGGAACCTGATGAGTTCAGCATTGACGATTTAGCAGCATGTTTACCACAGTCAGAACCCTGGCAAGGCATACGTAATTATCAGGCGCGAAACTTTTTACGGGATGAATTGAAAACAGGGGATTTAGTGCTGTTTTACCATTCCAGCTGTAAAGTACCCGCAGTTGTGGGGATTGCCGAGGTGACCTCAGATGCTTATAACGATTTAAGCGCCTTTGATAATCAAAGCCCTTATTTTGATCCTAAATCAGATAAACAAAATCCGAGATGGGTTGCAGTAGATATTCGTTTTAAGCAAAAGTTAACCCGCATTATTACCTTGGCGCAGTTAAAAGCTGATCCAAAACTTGCTGACATGGTATTGGTAAGTAAAGGCGCTAGGTTGAGTGTTCAACCAGTGACAGAAGAAGAGTTCAACTATATCCTTGCCTTATAAACGCCTTAAACATAAAAAAGGAGTGCTAATAAATTAGCGCTCCTTTTTTTTACATTCAATAGTAACAGCAATTTAAATTGGTTTAGATTAATAGCTTTCTTTTGCCACTATGGTTTGCCCAATTGGCGTGAGGCTCAATAAAGCCAGCTTCACATGTTGTATCGCAAACGGAATACCAATGATAGTGATAAAACAAGCTAGAGCATGGGTCAGGTGACCGATGGCCAACCAGATACCAAAAAATAAAAACCAGATAACATTACCTATCATCCCTAATGGACCAGTACCAAAGTCTTCTGTGCCTGATAGGTGTTTACGATTGACATTTTCTTGGCCAAATGGCCAAAATGCCATTTCACCAATGACGAAACAGGCTCGGCCAAAGGGGATACCGATAATACTAATAAAACATAGGAGCCCAGCTAGCCACCAAGCTAAGCCCATTATAAAGCCGCCCATGATGAACCAAGCGATATTAAAAACTAATCTTAATACTGACATCTAAAATCCCTTAATTATTTGTAATAACTTACTATTTTTAATCGTGCTATGCACTAATAAAGCGAAATCTGTGCCACATTCTTTATATTTATTATCTTGTTGAATTAAAACGATAATTTTATAATGTATATTGTCCCTTAAACTCTCAGCTTAAATAGGTTAGTTAAAAACAACATTTTTTAGTTAAAATAATAACTCTACTCATTGATGTTGAGATAACCATGTTTGCCACGACACCAGTACAAAGCATTCGATTTGCAGATCAGAGCATATTTGTAAAACGCGATGATTTACTCCACCCGGATTTCAGTGGTAACAAAGCGCGAAAATTTCAATATTTTCTCGAGCAAGATTTTCCTCAGGTAAAAAAACTGGTTGGCTATGGCTCAGCGCAAGCAAACTCACTGCACTCTTTAGCAGCCTTAGCCAAAATGCGCGGCTGGCAACTTGATTATTATGTTGACCATATTGCTGGCTATCTTAAGCAAAACCCCCAAGGAAACTATAAAGCGGCCTTAGACAATGGCGCCAACATCATTGAAAAGCCAGCGGGTATTGAGCTGAACCTAGAGGCTTATGTACAACAACATATTCAAGCGCCGTTTGAATCGAATCAAGAGTCGATAGATAAGCGCGTGGTGTTTGTTCCCGAGGGAGGGCGTTGTGAATATGCTCAGCTAGGGCTTGATCAACTAGGGCGAGAAATTATTGAATGGCTTAAACAAAATAATATGAAAAAGTTACAGCTCTTTCTTCCTTCAGGTACAGGTACCACGGCGCTTTACTTACAACGATTTTTTATCGAATTCAATAAAACAGCCAGCAGTTTAGAACTCTCGCTGCCGAATGTGACGGTATTAACCTGCAGCTGTGTTGGCGGTGATGAATATCTTACTAAGCAGTTTTATCAATTAACCGATAATACTGACTATCATCCAAGGATCATCTCTAATGGTAAAAAGTATCATTTTGGCAAGTTGAACCGTCAGTGTTATGACATGTGGCAACGGGTTAATAAGCAAGGTATTGAATTTGAATTGTTGTATGACCCGGTGGGCTTCATCATGCTGGAGCATTATCTGCATACTGCAAACCTAAGCAGCGATGAGTTAAACAAAGGTGCTGCTGTTCCTGTGATGTATTTACATCAAGGGGGCTTGCTGGGTAATCCAAGCATGCTAGCGCGCTACAAAAGGAAATATCAACAGCAAGAATGATAGCGGTTTTTATCGAGGTTAAATAAGCATTCTTTAGAGAAGTATTGGAAATTTATTAAGATTTTGGCTTTGGAAAAGTGTTTAGGGGAGATTGTTAAACGTGGTATTGGCTGAGGGTAACTTCATGTTGCTCAGTTCTAATAAACGTCCGGTAAGGTGTGAGAGGAAATACCGAGAAGCGATGTCTATTGAGTAACTGAGCAAATGAATAACGCAAGCGTTAAAAGTCTTACTTGTTAGCCGTAAGCAACCATTTCATAAATGTTAACGCTTCAGTGCGCTTAGAAAAAGTTGTTTTAGTTTTACCTTGGCTATCGGTAAAAGCTATTGAGTTTTTATTTGATGATATTGAATTAACAGGGAAATTAACTGTAATTTCATGACCATTTATGTTGTATGACATGTGCCACACTCCTTTTTAATTTTCACCTTTTTGGTGAGTAAGTAATAACAATATTTATCCTTAAGCAGTTGTGTTGCGTAAGTTTAGATTTATGTGCTTAAGTTCACTGTGCTTATTACACTTACAAGTAGGCTGGTTTGATCAATTTTATTTTTAATCGCCAATTTACTTGCTGTAGATAGTTGAACATAGGCATATGACAAACAAATGACAGAGAACAACTTAGCAAATGACTTGTAGTGTGGGTTTACTGCATGTAGTGAGTGACTAACAGAAGGGTAAACAAATAATTACAAGAAAACTTAAGTACAGAGCCGATATTAGTCATATATTTTTTATATAGCAATACATTTTTTACAATTCAGGACAATTAATGGATAAAAGGTGAACTTAATCGCCCTTTATTTGAATGTTTAACCAACAAAATCAGCAACACACTGTACATTGGGGCGACTTATTCTCGGTTAGGGTAAATAATCTAGCTAAGCCGAGGATAAGCATAAACGGCCATAAAAACCGCAAAAAAGAGTGCTTTGTGTCATTAAAGCACTCATTTATCTTTAAAATCAAAGTCAGCGTTAAGCCGCTGATTAATAAATCAGTTCGCCTATTGGGTTGAGTAGCTTACTGATCCCTTTAGTAAAATATAAAGGCGCATCAACAACGGTATAACATAAACACCCCTCAACAGTTTTAGGGCTGTGCTCATGGTCACTATTAAGTAACATAAAGTCACCTGCGCTGTAGGTATTGTATTCATCGCTGAATTCGCCTGCTAACAACAAGGTCAACTCTTGCCCTTTATGGGTGTGCTGTGGGATTTCACCGTTTTTATCAATATGCAGTAAACTCGCTCTTGCTTGACTCTCGCCGGTGTCCAGTCTCAAACGACTAACTTTACCTATGCCTTGCCAATGATTGTCGAGCTGTTGGCGAAATGCTGTCGGTAATTGGTATTGCTGACCTTTAACTTTTATCGTTGTCTTGCTTTGCTTAGGTGATACCTCAATGGAATCATCCATTTGCATCACAGTGTTAAGCATGGCTTCAAGCTCTTCATCCATAGCTTCATTTATGCCTGAATCTAGTGATGCTGTGGATTGCGTATTTAAGCTATTTTCAGCAGCTGCCAAAGTGAGTTGCTCAATTTTATCGGCGCAATGACGACACAATTCACAATGGGCTGACATGGCCAATGATAAAGACAAAGGCAGTTCGCCTTTAGCATGGAGAGACAGTAATTGCTCATCGGGGTGATAATTAATCATAATGTTTCTCCATGAAGCCTTTTAACTTCTCTAATCCTAATCTGAGTCTTGATTTAACCGTGCCAATGGGCACTTTTAATTTATCTGCCAGTTCTTGCTGAGTGAGCTCTTGCATGTATATGCCTTGCACCACTTGTTTTTGCAGGGGCGGTAGCGACTCAACATGTTTAAGCAAGGTGGCAGACAATTTGAAGTCATTGTCAGTTTCATCGCTGCCATCAGAATCAAATAAAGACCAAATGTCGTCACCAAACGCATCTTCACGGTTATGTTGCACTTTACGCAACATGTCAAAGCACTGATTACGCATCACTGTGAATACCCAAGTGCTTACCGCAGCTTTATCAACATTATAAAGGTGGGCTTTAGTCCATACTCGGGTCATGGTTTCTTGAACCAAGTCCATGGCTAAGCCTTGTTGGCTCAAACGTTGGATCCCAAAAGAGCGTATTTTTGGTGAAAAATGAGCAAACAGCTTAGCAAACGCAGCTTTATCTCTATGATTTGCAACACGTAGCATTAAGTCTGCCAGCATCTGGGCTTCGTCATCATTTTTATCGGCTGATTTCATGGCATTATTATTTTTAGATAACATACCTTTATCATAACGACTTTGAACTGTTTGTGATTGAAAATTTTGCATTTATTTTCACTCGCATCGTCAGTGTTAAGAAAGCTTTAGTCACATATTTTGCATTAATCTGTTTTATATATAGCAGGTTAAAAGCTGACTAAATCCGAAAGTTACCTGTAGATACGCCAAAGAATGAAAGATGGTTCAAAAAAGGTTAAAAATGGGCAACTTTCTTATCATTTATTACTAAGGATAAAAACTTGAGTCGTTTGCTTTGAGTGAAAGGTGCTAAAAAACCTGAGTTTTAATACGTTACCATCACTTAATAATGCTGGTGATCAAGGCTTGGGTCATTTCGTGGTTATGACTATTAATGCACTGGTATTTTTCTTCTGGGCTAATGGGCATGATCTCTAACCAGCGCTGACAGACCCACGACAAATTATTAAAGTCGTCATCTTTATAATGAGATAATTGTTGTGGATACTGCTGTAAAATATCTTGTAAGGTTTCCCTTAAAAAATGTTGTTTGGGCTTTAAATCCGTTTGCGGCCAATCGGGGATTAAACTGACATCTCCTCTTTTTAAACCATCCGCTTCAGTGTCGAATTGATTGATTTTAAATCGCTGTTTACCTTCGATACTAATACCTAATAGGCCATCGTCTAAAGTTTCAAAGTCGATAATATGAACCCAAGTACCTAACGGCATGAGCTGGTTGTCACTGGTTAGCATACACAAGCCAAAACCTTCGCCTGACTTAAGTGATTCAGTCACTAAACGTTTATATCTTGGTTCAAAAATGCGCAATTGCGTGAAGCCTTGAGGTAACAAGCAAATGGACAATGGGAACAGAGGCAATATCATAACGGCACCTATATGACTAACTTAATGATGAATGTAGTATTCATGTTTTCAATAGTTTATACGGTGATGTTGAGGGTAATGATCACTATTGTTTTACCCAAATTAATTGCTGGGTATCAATGCCTAATGCGGTCATTTTTTCTGTGAACCTGAGCTTATGCTCGGCAGAGATGTTAGGTGTGCGCGATAAAATCCACGCATAATCATTGTTTGGACCTATCACTAACGAACTTATATAGTTTCCGTTTTTATCTTCCATCAAATCATGGATTTGATAGGCACCATAAAATGGCCAAAAAAAAGAGACTTTTAAACGGCCAATATTGTCAGTTTCAATAAAATAGGCTTTACCTTCAGCTTCACTCCAACCTGCTTTTTCGTCTGAATAACCTCGATTGATGACCACCACTTTATCGCCATCAACAGAGTAGTTGGCAGTGACTTTTGACAGGCCTCTTTCAAATGAATGGTCAAGTCGGGCGATTTCATACCAGCTACCAAGGTAATTGTTGAGTTTAAAGTCCTCAACCACTGCAACTTTTTTATCCAGCATAGTGCAAGCGCTTGCTCCGCTAACTAGCAAGGCACACAAGGCGATGCTTTTTATGTTGTTATAAACCTTGGTCGATATCATTTGTTGTGATCCCTATAGTTTTATCTTGAGTTGAATTTGCACTAATTACTCATGTTACGTACGATGCTGCCGATAAGATCTATATTAAAATTTATTAGGTTAATATCTGTTCTAAATGGTGTTTTACAGCCAACCTGATTTAGTCAATGTCGCTGTTGTATCCGCTAAAATTTTTTAATGGCTAGTAGAACCAAGCTTGAGTTAACGAGAAATAATAATGAAAAAAATGCTGGATTCAGTGGATCAACGTACCAAATTAGTCGGTGAGAACCGTTTAGAATTACTGTTGTTCAAAATTAGTGCCACCCAATTATTTGCTATTAACGTGTTCAAAGTCAAAGAGGTCGTTAAGCTTCCGCCGTTAAGCGCATTACCTGGCAGTAACCCAAACATTAGTGGTGTTGCCAACATTCGTGGCATGTCTATTCCAGTGATTAATCTGCGCGGCGCTATTGGCTTTAGCCCTATGCCAGTATCAGATGACTGTAATTTGATTATTACTGAGTATAACCGCAGTGTGCAGGGTTTTTTAGTTGGCAAGGTAGAGCATATTGTTAATATGACCTGGGGCGATATTATGCCGCCACCAAAGTCTGCAGGGGCTAATAACTATTTAACGGCTATCACTAAACTGCAAGATAATGATGTACAAATATTGGTCTCAATTATTGATGTCGAAAAGGTGCTAGCTGAAATCATTGATTACGACATAACCTTATCCGAAGGCGTACTTGATCAACAATTAGTGGCGCATATGCCGGGCCGAAAAGTATTAATTGTTGATGACTCCGCCACGGCTAGAAAACAAGTACGCGACACCCTCAATCAACTGGGGATTAAAATCATAGAAGCCTCTGATGGTTTGCAAGCATTGAATATGCTTAAAGGCTGGGCTGCAGAAGGTAAAAGCGTTGCCGATGAGTTATTGATGATGATTACCGATGCAGAAATGCCTGAAATGGACGGCTATAAACTCACTGCTGAAGTGCGCGCCGATGAGCGCATGGCGTCACTGTATATCACCCTTAATACCTCGTTAAGTGGCAGCTTTAACAATGCTATGGTTGAAAAAGTGGGCTGTGACAAGTTTATTTCTAAATTCCAGCCAGACTTATTGGTTGATGCGGTGCAGCAGCGCTTAAAAATGCTCCTTGACTAAGTGTCTCTTCAGAGCGACGCGGTTGTTATCGCTCTGTCTTGGCTTACTGTTTTACTCGCTCAATATTTATGAGAACTCTTCTTGAACCTGTTCAATAAGCAGCTTTTGATGCTCTTTGGTTATGCCAATGTTCATCCGACATAATCTTACCGCATAAGAAAACTTGTCTTTGCCGACAATATTGAGTATTTCACATAGCAGCGTTTTGTTGAGCGCTAAGGTGTCACAATAGTGATTAATTGCCTTAGTTAGGCTATTAAACTGTAAACCATCAAATTCAAATACCGCGCTATAACCTTGTTCAATATCAATGCCATTGAGCACCAAGGGCCAACCTTTTGCATTAATCCGGCCTTTGGCAATGTTGTACATCATCCATGCGCTTTCTTTAAAGCCAGATAATATTCGACAATCAAAACCAGACTCCGCCAGCTCTTCTTCGGTCCAATTAATACCAATGGCGAGATCTTTATGATAAATCCGCATTAAGTCATCTTTTACTGCGTCTCTGCAATCCCAGATAGACGTCAGTAAATTCTTTTTAGCTAACCGTGAACACTCACTGCATGCTGGCAGTGTTAATGATGGATGTGGGGTTGATGCTTTAGCATAATAACTGAACACATCGTTACTGGGTTCGGCGCAAAACCAGCATTGATGGCGCAGATCAAAAGGGATATCAATTAGGGGAGGTAAATGATTCAAAACAGGCCTTTAAGTTTATAACTGGCAACTAAATTTTTCTCATAAAAAAGCTGCTTTAGTTCCTAACGAACTGCAGCAGCTTAATTTAGCCAACAAGGTAATTATTCGGCTTCAATATCAACTAGCTCTTTAGCTAATTCAATAGGGTCTACTTCTAAACATTCTTCGTTTGCAACCCAATCAAGACCGATTAATACACCGTCTTCATTTAAATCGCCAACCCAAAATTCTAAAAAGTCATTCACACTGATCTCAACAGCGACATAGTCTGCCCACTCTTCAGTGCAATGGCTTGCCGCCGCAGCTTGTGTTGACCATAAAGGCATCACATCAGTTTGCTCAAATTCAGAAGAGTCACAGACAACCCAACCTTCACCAGTCTCATCCGCTAAGCCCCAAAGGACTTGATGCTTTTTCACATTTTCAATAAAGCTTACAACTGCAGGGGTTAGTTCAATCATGATTAGTCTCTTAGAAATTTCAATTAACTGGTGCATTATACGTTAACGCTAAACAATACAAAACACTATTAATCTTCTATCGTAAAATGAAATAAACAAATACAAATTATCACAGTTTTAGCGGGTTTTGGTCTTGTTTCCTTTTGCTTGATAAGTCAGGATGTGGCTATTCATTGATTAGTCGAAGTATTCTTTTATGGTAAGTTTCAAATTTCCGGCGTTACTAAAATCGGCTGTAGTGGTTTCTAGCTGCTTTGTTAGTCTTCAAGCAATTGCAGCGTCCGATGATTTTTCCCAGTGTGTCAATAAGCTTAAAGTTAAAGCCCGCAGTGAAGGCATATCCGAGCAAACGATAAATACCAGTGTCGCTAATCTAAAGTACATTCCTAGAGTGATTGAGCTTGATAATCAGCAGCCAGAGTTTAGTACCACCTTCGGTAATTACTTCAATAAGCGTGTGACTGATTGGCGTGTTAAAGAGGGGCGGCGTTTATTAGCCGAGCATCGTACATTATTAAATAAGCTCACCCTAGAGTATGGGGTGCCAGGCCAATATATTATTGCTTTTTGGGGGCTGGAGACCAACTTTGGTGGCTATAAAGGCAAAATGTCAGTGTTAAATTCGTTAGCCACATTAGCCTGCGATCCTCGTCGTAGTACCTATTTTACCAATGAATTGATGCAAGCTTTAAAGCTTAAAGAAAAGTATCAATTTGATGACGCGACTATGGTGGGCTCTTGGGCTGGCGCGATGGGTCATACTCAATTTATGCCAACCAATTACGCTAAATATGCCGTTGATGGTGATGGTGACGGCAAAGTCGATTTGTGGAATAGCACTGCCGATGCGCTAACGTCTGCGGCAAACTTTTTGCAGCAACTGGGCTGGAAAGCGAATGAGCGCTGGGGCCGTGAAGTATTATTGCCTGAAAATTATGATTACCAATACCTTGGTCGCAAGCATCCTAAACCGTTAACCGATTGGGCAGCATTAAACCTCAAGCAAGCCAATGGCGCGCCGTTGACGACTCCAGAAATGGAAGCCTCATTGTATGTTCCATCTGGTCATACCGGGCCAGCATTTTTAGGTTACGATAACTTTGATGTCATTATGCGCTGGAATCGCTCTGAATTTTACGCCATTGCCGTGGGTCATTTAGCTGATAGGGTTAATGGTGCGGCGCCGCTGAGAGTAAGTGCGCCCGATCATGGTTTATTTAATCGCAGCGACATTAAGCTTATGCAAGCAAAATTAAATGAACTGGGTTTTGATGTTGGTAAACCAGATGGTGTACTCGGGCGAAACTCGATTGCAGGAGTGCAGGCATTTCAGCGCAGTAAAAACTTGATTGCTGATGGCTTTCCCGATCAAAAAACCTTTGCCGCGTTAGGTATTAATATCAGTTTATAATCCGTAGTTTTAATTACACAAACAGGGATAGCATCCCTAAGGGTTTATTCTTTGCCAGTCGGCAGGCTCAGTGCTTAAACTCAGTGCATAAGTTCAGAGCATAAGCTAAAAGCATAGCAATCGATTATCTCGGCTTTTACTGGCAGCTTAATCGGGTATTTGTTAAGCTTCGGCAACTATTGATATCGAAGTAAACTAAGGACATTCGATGAGCGCTCAAGACAATATGGTAGTTCGATTCAACTACACCCTTCGTGACGAACAAGGTGAAGTGATTGAAACTAACGAAGGTGGTTCTCCAATCGCCTATTTACATGGCCATGACAACATGATGCCAGGTGTAGAAAATGCCATTGCTGGCAAAGATGCTGGTGAAAAGTTCACCGTTACATTACCAGCTGCTGAGACCTATGGTGAGCGTATGGAAGGTGCTGAGCAACGTGTTTCAGTAAAACACCTACAAGGCGCTAAAGTATGGACAGTGGGCATGTCTGCTATCGTCAATACTGAAGAAGGTCAACGCCAAGTGACTATCGTTAAAATGGGTAAGTTCATGGCGACCATCGATACTAACCACCCATTAGCTGGTCGTGAGTTAACCTTTGATATCGAAGTGGTTGATTTTCGTGAAGCAACTGATGAAGAAATTGCTCACGGTCATTCACACGGTGAAGGCGGTCATCAGCACTAATTTATTGCTGCATTACTCAAAATGTAATCCCAAGTGTAGTTAATATACTTGGGATTTTTGTTTGAAATAAAAGAAGTACCCGAATGATAATTGAATTTTCCCAAGGTAAGTTAGTGGTCACGCCATTTGAAATCCAGTGTCGATTAAATGCCAATAACATCGTCTTGACCGCAATGGTCGATGACATGAAATGTCTTAGTGACAGTTTAATGTTAATTGCAGATGCTGGGGCTGTGCGCTGGAGTTTAAAATTGGATAATGCCCAGCAATTTTATGAAGCCATCGAAATAATGGGATTGCAGCCGAATAATGTGATTCGGCTGCGATAAGCTATTAATACCTAGGCTAGTGAAGCTCGGTTATGGGGGCTGTTATAGTCAATCTCTGGGCCAACGGGCACTATTTGGGTTGGATTAATCTGTTGGTGGCTAAAGTAGTAATGCTGCTTAATGTGCTCAAAGTTTACCGTGTCAGCAATACCTGGCTGTTGGTATAAGTCCCTGAGGTAACCACTAAGGTGAGGGTAGGACTCAATGGTTCTAATATTGGTTTTAAAGTGGCCCACATAAACACAATCAAAGCGAATTAAAGTGGTAAATAAACGCCAATCTGCTTCAGTTATCACATCACCCATTAAGTAACGTTTTGTTGCTAAGCGCTGCTCTAATTGGTCTAAACTGGCAAACAGTGGCGTTATCGCCGCTTCATAAGCTTGTTGACTGGTAGCAAAACCACAGCGATATACGCCATTATTAATATTGCCGTAAATCATGGCATTAAGCTCATCAATATCTTGACGCAGTGACGCTGGATAATAGTCATCATGGTTAGCCGTAAGATGATTAAACGCCTGATTAAACATACGAATAATTTCAGATGATTCATTACTGACTATGGTGTGCGTGTGTTTATCCCATAATACGGGCACAGTGACACGGCCGTTATAATCAGGCTTGGCCATTTGGTAAATTTGATACAGGTAATCTTTATTAAACAAAGGATCGCTATTAGCGCCTTCAATGGCATTAGCAGCTGCAGACTGATTAGGGCCGGCAAACTCCCAGCCGTTACTGAGCATGTGCGGCTCTACCACTGTGACATCAATCAATTGGGTTAACTGTTTAAGTTGTAGAAAAATTAAGGTTCGATGCGCCCAAGGACAAGCCAATGATACGTATAAATGGTAACGTCCGGCTGCAGCTTTAAAGCCCGCATCACCGCTTATTCCAGCACTGCCATCTGGGGTTACCCAATGCCTAAGTTGTGCATCTTCTCGTTGAAAATTGCCGCCATTCTCCTTGGTTGGGTACCATTTATTGACCCAGTGTCCATTTTGTAATAACCCCATAATTGTCACCTAATAATTTCAACTTATATGACTGAGTTTAAGTGATGAGCTTTTGCAAAAAAAGCGGATTAAATGGGCTCTAACGTTCGATTTATTCGAAGTTGATTCATCCTAAATGGCTTAACTGTTAATTAAAATATTAAATTGCCAGACTGAAAATCACTTGCTTCATTCACTCAAGACTGATTTAACAAATACGTCACCTATATTTAGATTTTTGGCTGTTTGAGCCCAAATATCAGCCAGATAAAGTTTGAGTTGTTGAAGCTTAAATGAGCAGGTTTGTTCTGTTTTTTTTATGCAGGTGTTTGGCTTTAGGTTTAAATGTAGCCGCTTACGCATCTTGTTGTTGCGACTGGGTAAAGTGTGGTTTTTTGTAATCAAACTGACATGAGATTTATGCATTGTTTGCTAGCATTCAGCAATGGGCTGGATCGCTCGTACATTATAAAAATTAAATTGATTAAGGGTTAGATCATGAAAAACATGTTGTACAAAGGCTTAGTGGCCTCTGCGGTACTCGCTGCTTTATCTGGTTGTAATAATGACGATGATAACAACCTAACGGCTTGTGAAGCCGCAGGCGATGCTTGTACCAGTTTTACTGTTATTCATACCAATGATAATCATGGCCGTTTTTGGGAAAACAGCAATGGTGAATATGGAATGGCGGCGCGTAAAACCGTTATCGATCAAATTAGGCACGAAGTAGAGCGTGCTGGTGGCGAAACCATTTTGTTATCCGGTGGTGATATTAACACTGGTGTACCTGAGTCAGACATGCAACAAGCCATTCCTGATTTCATGGGCATGAACTTATTGGGTTATGACGCTATGGCAGTGGGTAACCATGAGTTTGATAACCCGCTTAGTACTCTTGATATGCAAGCGACATTGGCTAATTTCCCAATGCTTGCAGCTAACATATATGACAAAAATGCAGACACGCGTTATTTTGAACCTTACCGCGTGTTTGAAATAAATGGCGTAAAAATCGCGATTATCGGCTTTACCACTGTCGATACCCCAAAAATAGTTAACCCTGAAAATGTCGATAGACTGACATTTACCGATCCGCAAGATGAACTACCTATTGTGCTTGCTGAAATTGAAGCAAATGAAGATGTTGATATGGTGTTTGCTGTGACTCATATGGGCCATTATGCTGACGGATATCACGGCACTGAAGCTGCGGGCGATGTGATGCTAGCGCGCTCAGTTGAACAAGGTCAACTGCACGCTATTATAGGTGGTCATTCACAAAACCCAGTGTGTATGGAAGGTGATGAGTACGCAGACTTTACCCCTGGTGATGACTGTAAACCAGATCAACAAAACGGCACTTACATCATGCAAGCCCATGAATGGGGCAAGTATGTTGGCCGTGCAGATTTTGAATACATGGATGGTGAATTAACTCTAGCCAATTACTCGTTAATTCCAATCAATTTAAAGCAAGAAGATGAAAGTGGTGAGCTAGTTTTCATTACTGAAGAAATTGAAAAAGACCCAACGGTATATAACACTTTATTGCCATACCAAGAACGCGGCCAAGAATTATTAGATGTAGTGATTTCTTATACTGATGCTAAGTTTGAAGGCGACCGTGAAGTGGTGCGCGCTGAGCAAACAAACCTAGGTAACCTGCTCACGACAGCTTATTCTGAATTTGTTACCACTAACTTCAATGTCACTGCAGACTTTGGCGTAATGAACTCAGGTGGTGTCCGTGACTCTATTGCTGAAGGGGATATTTCATACCGTGATGTGTTAACTGTGCAGCCATTTGGTAACTTTGTGTCTTATGTCACTATGACAGGTGCAGAAGTTGAAGATTATTTAGCTGCTGTTGCAGTTAAAACTGGTGGTGGTTTTCCGCAGTTTAACCATGTTGCTATGGATGTAAATTGTGATGCCGCAGCTGATGCCAAATCCTCTGACATTGTTGAAATTGCATCTCTTGGTGGCCGTAGTTTTGATTTAGAAGATGATTATACCTTCTCGTTAATTCATTTCAGCGCGGCTGGTGGTGACGATTATCCGGTGATTAATCAACACAAAAACTACATTGATACCCAGTTAACCGATGCTGCGGTTTTCCGTGAGTACTTTGTGGCAAACCCTGAATTATCCGCTGCCGATTATGCACCTGTAGAAGGTCAATTAAACTTCTACCGTAATGGCACCTTAGTGAAAAGCTGTGCGCAATAATTGCTTTGATTCATCAATGAACCAAACAAAAATTGAGTAAATTTAAAAAGGTAGCTTCGGCTACCTTTTTTGTTTCAGGCTTAACGGTGCTTAAGGATTGGTATAAGATAGCCGCAATTCATCATAAAGGATTTTATTATGTCGTCGGTGACAACCCTACTAGAACGTATAACAGTTGAACCTGCCACACCTGCTAAATCATGTGTTATTTGGTTGCATGGCTTAGGAGATTCAGGGGCAGGATTTGCGCCTGTCGTCCCTGTTTTAGGTTTACCTAGTGATCATAGTATTCGATTTGTTTTCCCCCATGCACCAGAACAAGCAGTGACCATTAATGGCGGCTATATCATGCGCTCTTGGTATGATATTAAAAGCATGGATTTACATGACAGAGCGGATATCAATGGTGTATTAACCTCTGAGGTCGCAGTAAAAGCCTTGATTAATGAACAAATTGACTCAGGTATTAGCGCGGAAAATATCGTGCTGGCAGGCTTTAGTCAAGGCGGCGTCATGAGCTTATTTACTGGGCTAAGGTTTGAGCAAAAACTGGCAGGCATTATGGCATTATCATGTTACTTGCCCGCAGGAGAGGCCTTACCTGAGGGCTTAAGTGCAGCTAACAGTGATACGCCTATATTACAAAACCATGGTGAGCAAGATGAAGTGGTGCCATTGTTTGCTGGAAAAATGGCCCATGATGCTTTAATCAAAGCAGGGTATTCGAGCAAGTGGCTTACTTACCCTATGGCTCATAGTGTTATTCCTGCGCAGTTGTCCCACATTGGTCAATGGTTAACCGATAAACTCGGTAAGGCATAACTGGCAGTTTAGTGTGACTGTTTTAAATTAAGCACAATACCACTGTTAGCTAGTGGTCATAAAAAACTATAAAAACAAGAGGCTTAGCGCTGTTATGGTGCTAAGCCTTTTTTATATTCGTACAACTCAATCATTTGGTTAAATCTCTTTTCATTATATTGGACAATCTGCTTGTATTATTAAAAACTAAACTATTGTTATTTATAGTGATAACTTAAAAATAAATCACAATGTTTACTGAAGTTTTGTTAAAATCCACCTTGTTTTATGTAGTGAAACTAGTTGCAAACAAATTGCAGGCAACTTGTATTAAATTGAAGGTTTACGGATAACATAATGATAAGAAAAATTCCGAGTCTACTGGTCGTCATCGGTGTATTAACCAGTTTAACTGCGTGTGATCGAAAACCTGACTGCGAAGATAATAATTGCACTAAATTTACTGTGGTGCATACCAATGATAATCATGGTCGCTTTTGGCATAACAAAGCGGGTGAGTATGGCATGGCGGCGCGTTATACTGTCATTGATGGTATTCGTAAAGAGGTCGCCGCCAATGGTGGATATACCTTAGTGTTATCAGGTGGTGACATCAATACAGGTGTACCAGAATCAGACTTACAAAACGCCATCCCCGATTTTATTGGCATGAATATGATTGGTTATGATGCCATGGCGGTGGGCAATCATGAATTTGATAACCCATTGTCAGTATTGGCAGAACAAGCAGAGTTAGCCACATTTCCAATGTTAGCGGCCAATATCTATGATAGAGAAACTAATGAACGTTATTTTGAACCTTATAAAGTGTTCAAAGTGGGTGATATTGACATTGCGGTAGTGGGCTTGACCACTAACGACACACCAAAGCTAACGAATCCATTGCATACAGAGTCGTTAATATTTACTGATCCAACGACTGAAATGAAAAAGTTGCTTAAAGAAATTAACACCAATGAAAGCGTTGACCTCGTTTTTGCAGCAACCCATATGGGCCATTATCAAAATGGTGAATTTGGCAGTAATGCCCCTGGTGATGTCACTATGGCTAGAGCGTTAGAGGAAGGGCAGCTAGACGCCATTATCGGCGGGCACTCGCAAAACCCAGTGTGTATGGCTGGTCGCAACAGTGAGTATGATAAAACCTTCACTGCGGGAGATTCATGTCGTCCAGATAAGCAAAACGGCACTTGGATTATGCAAGCCCATGAGTGGGGGCGTTATGTTGGCCGCGCTGATTTTGAATACATTAACGGTAAATTGTATTTAGTGGACTACCGCTTAATTCCGATTAACTTAAAGCGAATGGCTTTTGGTAAAAAATTAGCATGGCCAGTAGGTGAACATGTTGAGCGTAACGCTGAAGTAGAAAAGGCGTTATTACCTTATCAGCAAAAAGGCAGTGAACAACTTGATGTGATAATTGGTAAGCTTGATGGATTATTAGAAGGGGACCGAAAAATTGTTCGCTCACAGCAAACTAACCTTGGTCGCTTAATTGCTAAAGTTCACAGCGAGAAAGTGCGTGCTGATTTTGGCATCATGAATTCTGGTGGCGTTAGAGCTTCAATCAGAGCCGGTGATGTTGCCTACCGTGATGTGCTCACAGTGCAACCATTTTCAAATACTATTGGCTTAGCAGAAATGTCTGGTGAAAAGCTGATTAAATATTTATCTAAAGTGGCCACTAATACCCGAACTAGTGGGGCTTATGCGCAATTTTACGGTGTTGATATGACAGTGAAATGTCGTGATCAAGACGTTGAAATTCATAGTATTAATGGTCAGCCTTTCGATATATCGGCAACCTATCAGTTCTCTATTCCAAGTTTTAGCGCAGCCGGTGGTGACAATTACCCTAAGATTAATATTCTTGAAGCGGGTTATGTAGATGCCATTGAGCTTTATGAATACATTAAGAAAAAGAAAAATATTCAAATTGAGGATTATAATCCGAAAAATGAAGTGAAATTTACCCAATCGAAAAGCTCATTAGGCTGCAGTATTTATTAGAATCCATGAGTTAATGTTAGCTTCTGTTAGCATTTAAACCTAAAGGCAACCACTTGGTTGCCTTTTTATTTGAAATTTTTAACTTTTTAAGTTATTGATTATTAGTGGTTATATTTAAATTTATTGCCTAAGGGGAAAATTATTTTTGCTGATTTACTTGAAAAATAAAATATCGTTCTCATATCTAGTTGTAAGTTAGGCACGCTCAATAGAGGTACTAACTAGCATTACGCCGCAAGGGTAATGACAAACCGCCAATAATGGCATTTTATTTTTCACATATTGCTTTAGACAAGGATATGACAATGCGTAAATTTAATTTAACTCCAGATTTAACTCCTCTTTACCGTAGTGCGATTGGTTTTGATCGTTTAGCAAAAATGGCTGAACACGCCGCAGTACAAAACGGTAACACCGGTTACCCTCCATATAACATCGAATTACTTGGCGAAAATCGCTACCGTATCACTATGGCGGTTGCTGGATTTAGTATGGAAGAGCTTGATATCACCAGCGAAGGTGACAAGTTACTCGTCAAAGGCAGTAAAGTAGCTGCTGTAAACGATGAACGTAAATACTTACATCAAGGTATCGCAGAGCGTGGCTTTGAGCGCACTTTCCAGTTAGCAGACCATGTCAATGTTGTCGGTGCTGAATTAGAAAATGGCTTATTAAATGTTGATTTAGTAAGAGAAATCCCTGAAGCGTTAAAAGCGCGTAAAATTCAAATTAACTCGGCGCGCAGCGCAACCAGTAACACAATTGAAAGTTAATGCGTTACCGCCCTTTATGTAAATAATAAAGGGCACTAGTTTCATCTCTTCCCTGATTTTTTGCCCAACTAGATTCATTTTCCTAGTTGGGCTTTTTGCTTTATGACTGCTTATAAAGCCCCTCACAACAAATTAATCCCTCAAGTATGTCACTTTTAATAATGTCACTTTCAATAAAAGCACTTTAAATAAAAGCACTTTAAATACAAGCACTTTGCGATAAAGTCGCTTTCAACAAAGCACTGATCGACTAAAGCACTGCTCAACAAAAGCACCGCTGATAAAAGTCACAACTCGCTATTTAAGCGCTCTATCTAAAATGACGGCACCAGCATCATTGTCACCCAGTTCATCATTAGGATTGTATAAAGGGCAGTTTTTCATTGATAAACATCCACAACCAATACAGCCATCTAGTGAGTCACGTAAATTTGTCAAATAATTGATTTTTTTAGTTAACTCATTTTGCCACTTGGTTGATAACAATGCCCAGTCTTCTGGGGTTGGGGTGCGTTCATTGGGAAGGTGGCTAAATGCCTGCTTGATATCCTGTAAGCTTATTCCCATGGTTTGGGCGGCTTTTATCACTGATATCCGCCTGATCACATCTCGGCGGTAGCGGCGCTGATTGCCTTGATTGCGCAAACTACTGATCAAGCCTTTTGATTCATAAAAATGCAGGCTTGAAACTTTTATGCCGCAGCGCTTGGCCACTTGCCCGACTGTTAAATCCATTTCATCAAGCATCAACATTGTTCCTCTAACAGTTAAAATAACACTTTACCTCAACCAAGGTTGAGGTTTTATAGTGACACTATATCACAACAAGTTGATTTAAAAATCGTCGCAATGCAGGAGGCAAAATGAGCAATTTAATTTTTAAAGCTGAACAAGTTAATACATTTAGTTATCGAACATCGACTCCGGTTACCACTGTAATCAATCCCTCTAAGGGGGTTGTCACTGAGCAAGCTTATGATGATTCAGATGAGCTAAGCCGCTGCCCAAGTGGCGCTAAGAGGCTTGATTTGTCAGCAGAACACGCAATCACAGCGGTTATTGAACGAAGCCGAACCCTATTCAATCAAGTGATGATTAATAAGTAATGTCTGGTTTTTAAAACAAGGAATATGATTATGCGATTAGAGCATTTAAATTTAGTAGTACAAGATTTAGACGTAAGCTTAAGGTTTTATCGGGCAGCTTTTCCCCATTGGCAAGTTCGCGGCGGTGGTGAAGGCGAGTGGCATGGGGTGCAGCGTAAATGGCTACACTTTGGTGATGAATATAATTACTTATCGCTTAACGATGGCGGTAAAGGAAAAATGCGTCCCAATGAAGGTTATGATTTAGGCTTAGCCCATTTTGCTTATGTGGTGTCAGATCTAAAAAGTTTAATGGCAAGAATGGAGCAAGCTGGTTTTGAAATCGCGATTAAAGGCCGAGAAGATAGTTATTCTGACAGTGTTTATTATCTTGACCCTGATGGCATTGAGGTAGAGTTTGTCCAGTATTTAACAGATATTCCCAGTGAACGAAATCGTTATGTTTAAGTTTCGGTGGCGCTTATAAATAGTATAAGCAACAGTAAAACAGCCTGTATTAGCTGGAGATTTATCGTAACTAGGAGTCAGTATGCGTCTTAATCAAGTTACCTTAACGGTTGATAATATGACTAAAGCCTGTGAGTTTTATTTAACTCTCGGTTTTACTCAAATTGTTAATACTGCCCATTACGCCCGTTTTATGTGTCCTGATGGTGAGGCCAGTTTTTCATTAACCTTAGCTGAGCAGCAATCGAATAAAAGTGATAACCGAACCGTTATCTATTTTGAGCATGAACAACTCGATGAATGGGTTAATCAGCTGATTAAAAAAGGCATCGAATTTGAAACTTTGCCAACCGATCAAGACTATTTATGGCGTGAAGCAAGGCTGTTTGATCCTGCAGGTAATAAGATAAAGCTGTATTGGGCTGGTGAGAATCGATTAAATCCGCCGTGGCGAGTGACTATTCGTGATAAATAACCATAAACCTTTAACCATAGACCTTTAACTATAGACCTTTAACCATCAACCACAGATAATCAAACTGAGGTAATCAGCATTAAAAAAGCGCCGCTATTAAATTAGCGGCGCTTTAATCAATATTTACTCTGTGTGGCTTTTTAACCTAACGGTTATAAAAATATCAGCCTATTTACCCCAAGGGTTTACAGCGCCAGTCCCATTGGGTACTGAACTGCCGCTGTTATTTTTACTAGGCTTGCGAGAGTCTGAGCTTCTATTCTCGCCGCGGTCACTAGTTTTGTATGGGCTTTTAGCTGCGCTTTCTTTGTTAAAGCGTTTGGCTTTATTTTTATCGTAATGATTATTCTTTGGCTTATCTGACTTGCCACGAGAAAGCGTAGGTTTATCGTCTATTTTAGCCTTTGGCATTTTGGCATTCTTAGGGACAAAATCTAAGATTGAAATCGGCACTTCTTTACGCGTTGTAAAGCCTTCAACTTCTTTACGGACAATTAAGTGACCCAAACGGCGCTCAATGGCGCAGAGGTTTTTAAAGTCATCTTTTGACACCAATGACACTGCAATACCTGACGCCCCAGCACGGCCAGTACGACCAATACGATGCACATAATCATCAGCAGGGTATGGTAAGTCGTAGTTAATGACGATAGGTAAGTCATCAATATCAATACCACGAGAAGCAACACCAGTGGCAATAAGATAGGTGATTTTTCCATCTTTAAAATCTTTAAGTAATTGCTCACGTATCGGCTGGCTGCGACCACTATGAAATGACTCAGCAATAATGCCGCGCTTTTCTAATTGAGTTACTAGCTTGGCTGCACCGTGTTTCGTTTCGATAAAGATCAGTGCTTGTTTCCAATCGTTGTCTTTAATCAACTGGCTCAGTAATGCTGACTTCTTTTCTTTATCAACGGTAACTAACCATTGGTCAATTTTTGGCGCCGCGTCAGCATCTTCAACCACTGAAATTTGCACTGGGTTACGCATGGCTGATTTAGCCAAAGCGCGTACTTGGTTAGATAAGGTTGCTGAAAACAACATGTTTTGACGTTCATCAGGCAACAATTCGATGATGCGGTTAATGTCTTCAATAAAGCCCATATCCAGCATTCTATCGGCTTCATCAAGCACTAACACTTCAAGTTCGTCAAAGTTTACTGCACGCTGAGTATACATATCCAACAAACGGCCAGGCGTTGCCACAAGGATATCAATGCCTTCAATGAGTTTTTGCTTTTGGGCATTACTGTCAACGCCGCCATACATGACCATTGAATTTATTGATAAGTTCTGGCTGTATTTTTTGATGTTCTGTTCAACCTGAATCACCAGTTCACGGGTAGGTGCTAATACCAGTGCTTTGACGCGTTTGCCACGTACCTTATGGGGGGCTTTAAAACGTTCGATAATGGGCAGCACAAAGCTGGCTGTTTTACCGGTACCGGTTTGCGCCGCAGCAATGATGTTTTTACCCGATAAAGCAACAGGTATAGCCTTAGATTGAATGGGGGTCGGCTTGGTATAACCTAAAGAACTAAGTGCACTGATTATTGGATCGCTTAATCCCAGCTTCGAAAATGGCATGTGTAATCTCGGGTAAAGTAAAATGATAATTAACAACACTGTCAGTGATGATCAATGCTTGGTTTAGCATCGTGTCATGTTGCAGTGGTAAAGAATAGCTAGCTAGTATAACAGAGTGAGCAAAATATAGGGTAGGGCTGATTTGTGCTTTAAACATAAAGCTAAAACGCTCAGGCACAAACAAGGGAGCAAATGAGCTCCCTTGTTTGGATTTTTTGAAATGGCTTTGGGGCTAAGTCATTTGTGACTTAGTCAGATTGCTATTATGCTTTCATGACTTTCTCGCCACGGGCAAGACCGACCACACCTGAGCGAGAAACTTCAATCACCTTTGTGACTTCGGCAAGCGCGCTGATGAAGGCATCTATTTTTTCACTGGTACCCGCCATTTGAATGGTATACAAACTGGCGGTGACATCCACTATTTGACCACGGAAGATATCAGCAGTGCGTTTGACTTCTTCACGCATCTCTCCTTGGGCTTTAACTTTGACCAATGCCAGTTCACGCTCAATATGGGCATTTTCAGTTATGTTAGAGACTTTTAAAATATCAATTAACTTATGAAGTTGCTTTTCAATTTGTTCGTGAACATCAGCTTCAGCATTAACGGTAATATTAAGGCGTGACAGGGTGGTGTCTTCTGTTGGCGCAACGGTTAAGCTTTCAATGTTGTAACCACGTTGAGAAAACAGTCCAACCACACGAGATAATGCCCCTGGTTGGTTTTCTAATAATACAGAAATAATACGACGCATTAGCTTCTCTCCGTTTTACTTAACCACATATCTTTCATTGCTTCACCACGGATCAGCATTGGATAAACGTGCTCAGTTTCATCAACACTAATGTCAACAAAGACTAATTTATCTTTCATCGCTAACGCTTCAGCTAACTTTGACTCTAATTCATTGGGATCGCTAATGGTCATACCGACATGGCCATAGGCTTCAGCGATTTTGGCAAAATTAGGCACTGAATCCATATAAGAGTGTGAATGACGACCTGAATAAATCATGTCTTGCCATTGCTTCACCATGCCTAAGAAACGGTTATTCAAGTTAATGATTTTCACTGGCGTGTCATATTGCAGCGCAGTTGAAAGCTCTTGAATGTTCATTTGAATTGAACCATCGCCAGTCACGCATACTACGGTTTCATCAGGCATCGCCATTTTAACGCCCATAGCTGCTGGTAACCCAAAGCCCATGGTGCCAAGCCCACCTGAGTTAATCCAACGGCGTGGCTTATCAAATGGATAATAAAGTGCAGCAAACATTTGGTGCTGACCCACATCAGAGGTGACGTAGGCATCGCCATTGGTTAATTTATGCAGTGTTTCTATCACTTGTTGTGGCTTAATCCGATTGCTTGATTTGTCATAGGCTAAGCAATCTTTTTTGCGCCATTGATTAATCTCAACCCACCAAGCATCAAGCGCTTCGCTGTCGTTGGTTTTTTCGGTGTCATCAAGTAAAGCTAACATGCTATCGAGGATATTTTCAGCAGAGCCAACAATAGGAATATCCACTCGAATGGTTTTAGAAATAGATGCTGGATCAATATCGATATGTAAGATAGTCGCGTTAGGGCAATACTTTTCTACATTATTGGTGGTTCGATCATCAAAACGCACCCCAATACCGAAAATTAAGTCACAGTTGTGCATCGCCATATTGGCTTCATACAGACCGTGCATGCCTAACATACCTAAGCATTGAGGGTGAGTGCCGGGGAATGCGCCTAAGCCCATTAAGGTATTAATCACTGGAATATTGAGCTTTTCAGCGAGGCGAATAATTTGTTGGTCGCAACCTGAAATAATAGCGCCGCCGCCCACATACAACACTGGTTTTTTAGCGGCTAAAAGCGCTTGTAATCCTCGGCGTATCTGACCTTTATGGCCTGCGGTTGTCGGATTGTAAGAGCGCATATTAACGCTTTCAGGGTAAATGTATTCGTGCAGAACTTCAGGGTTTAAGCAATCTTTTGGTAAATCGACCACTACAGGGCCAGGTCTACCGGTTGCAGCAATATAAAACGCTTTTTTGATAATTTCGGGGATTTCACGGGGATCTTTAACTAAAAAGCTATGTTTAACAATAGGGCGCGAGATCCCAATCATGTCACATTCTTGGAAAGCATCATTACCAATCAAATTACTCGGTACTTGGCCTGATAAAACCACTAAAGGAATAGAGTCCATGTAGGCGGTAGCAATACCAGTAATGGCATTTGTGGCACCAGGGCCAGAGGTGACGAGTACCACACCCACATCACCGGTGGCGCGGGCATAACCATCAGCCATGTGCACAGCTGCTTGCTCGTGTCTTACTAGGATATGTTCTACGCCAGAATCTTTGTGCAGCGCATCGTAGATGTCGAGTACAGAGCCACCAGGGTAGCCAAAAATGTGTTTTACGCCTTCATCGATTAACGAGCGCACTATCATGCTGGCGCCGGATAATTTTTCCATTGCTAAATCCTCTTAAGTTACCGTTATGGTAAACAGTATCTTGCTACAACGACGGTAATCGTTCTAAAAATAAGCCCGAATGGTAATTCGAACTCGCTTATCTACGCAGTAGAAAACCGCCTCAGATAATTTTGACTAAATATCTTGTTGATTCACAAGATACCTTCATCATATTTACTTTTTAATATGATACAAGTGTCTTGTTGAAATAAAGTAATTTAGTTGAAAGAATTTCATGATTGTTTAATAGAAATAACAATTTGAGCTTATAAATAGAATCGACAGCCTAAAAATTGCAGAAACTTGAATTAAACCCTGTATATTCAGCTTGCTGGTATCGTCTTTATTTGCGAACAGAGCGGTGGTGAAATTATGCCGATTTTATTGGCAAAGCTTTAAAGAGGAAATTTATGGACACTTCGGTTGTCATGCTGATGTTATCGGCCGCATTATTTTGCGCCACCATGACGGGCACGCCAGGGCCTAATAATGTGCTATTGGCAAACTCCGGTGCTAATTTTGGTGTTAAACAAACCGTGCCGCATATGATTGGGATCCGTGTCGGCCAAACCAGTTTACATGTGGCCATGTTATTAGGTTTAGGGTCTTTATTTGAGTCATGGCCGTTACTGCATCAGCTGTTAAAATATGCTTCCATCGGCTATTTGGTTTATCTGGCAGTAAAGATCGCCACGCAGCATGGGCGCGCTAAAGCCAGTGAACGCGATAAGCCAATATCGTTAATTGAGGCGGCGTTGTTTCAATGGATAAATCCGAAAACATGGATGGCGACAATAAGTTTATTAAGCGCTTTTACTATTAGTGGTGATTTATATTGGATAACGGCAATGGCTGGGGTACTGGTATTTAATATTGTCGGTTTGCCAATGTCATTGCTGTGGGTGTTGATTGGTTCTTCTATCCGTCAGAAGTTAAACACACCTATTCGTCAGCGCAATTTTAATTGGTTAATGGCAGCATTATTGCTGAGCACATTACCTATGGTGTTAGTGTGAATTTAAACGGCTCTTTATGAGCCGTTTTTTAAATACAACAGTTAAAAACTGCACAAAATTGCAGCTAAACAGGATACTTTGGTAAGGTACGTTGAAATAATAAACAGCCCATTACCAACATAACTGATAACAACATCATCGCCGAGAATGGCACTGCGGTGCCAGTATAAAAGAAAGCCAATAAAGGGCCCGCTAATGAGCCAAAGCCAAATCTCAGGGTGCCAATAACCGCTGTTGCAGTACCGGTTTCTTGTTTAAATTTCATCAATACAATGGCATCAGCATTAACTGACATTACCCCTAAACAGCCCATTAAGGGGATTAGCATAGCGACAGTAAAGTGGTAGCTTAAGCCTAAAAGGTTCACTACTAATAAGCCTGCGGCAGCCAACGTGCCAAAAACCGTAGCTGCAAACAGCATTCTGTTTGAGCCAAAACGGCCGACAATTCTAGAGTTTAAAATGTTAGCCAACATCAGAGCGCCGACATTGGTGCTGAATAATATTGAAAATAAGGTTTTATCTAAATCAAAGACTTCCATATAAATAAAAGGCGAAGCGGTTAAATAACAGAAAAACGCAAAGGAAGTCAGTACTCCACAACTAATATTGAGTTTCACACCTTGGCGGCTCAGCACGGTTTTATAGGCGTTGAAAAAAGATTTATTACTGCGGGCATCCTTTGCTATGTCGCTGGGCATTTTTAATTTAAAAATAACCAATAACAGCAAAAAGATGGCATAACAACTCTGGCTTAAAAAGATTAACGGCCATTCACCGACTTCTAAAATTAAACTGCCAACACTGGGCGCAAGTAATGGCGCTAACATCATGATTAAGCTGACGTAAGACATCCCTTTGGCAGTATTGTCGCCATAAACTTCCTTAATATAACCGGGCACCACAACCGTGGCAGCTGCGCCAATAAATGCTTGAGCAAATCGCAGCGCTAAAAATAACTCAATATTAGCGGTTATAGAAATAAAGAAACTGATTAAGGTAAACCCACTTAAGCCAAAAATGACCAAGGGTCTACGGCCAAAGCGATCAGCAAGCGGGCCAAAAGTGAGCATCCCTAGCGCGTAGCCCGCAAGGTAAATACTTAACGATTGCTGCACTGTGGTGACATGGGTTGAATAGCTGTCAGCAATGGCAGACATTGCTGGTAAATACATATCGATGGCTAATGGGGTTATCGCCACAATCGCAGCCAGCATCGGGATCAACATGGCAAGGTTTGGGGAGTTCTGCGCCGAGGTCACAGAAGGAGAGTTAGAAGACATGCTGACAAAAACCTCATTAGATAGACATCAAATAGAATCACATCGAAGAATTTTATAGGAAAGAGAGTAAGAAATTCTGGCAAAATTTTACCATGAAAAAGGTGATCTGCATCAAAAAACATCTGCATTTAAGTGAATTTTAATCTTTACTAAATCACGCAGTTGAGATGTAACATTAAAGTAACATTGTTGTCGTTTTAGTGTCATCGAACTTGAGTAGCTTAGCGCCAAACTTTGCAACAACTACTTAACAGAGACTTAAGCATGAAAACGAAAATTTTTCCGTTAACTACACTAATGTCAATGATGCTACTAATTGGCTGTAATGGTGATGATGGTCTTAATGGCGCCCAAGGTGTTGATGGTACAAATGGTTTAAACTCGTTAATTTCAGTCACAGAATTAACTGCTGGTAATAGCCAATGTCCATTTGGTGGTCAACAGATCGCCACGGGGATTGATGTAAACATAAATGGTGTTTTAGACGCCGATGAAGTGCTTACTGGCCAAACTCAAATACTATGTGCTGAAGCTCAAGGTCAATTGCAGTTAGGGCTAATCGGTCGTTATGAGTCTGGAATTTATGGCCAAAGTGCTGCTGAGATTGTTGACTTTCATCAGGCTAGTAACAGCGTATATGTGGTTAATGCACAAAGTGGCATGTTAGATGTCCTTGATTTATCTTCGTTAGCAACGGTTAAGTCAGATGACATAACGGCGATTACATTAAACAACCTCACTAAAACCTTAAGTGTAAACGTTGCTGAAGATGCTGAAATTGACAATTTAGGCAGCGTCAACAGTGTCAGTATTTATGGCGACTTATTAGCCGCAGCCGTTGAGAGAGCTGATAGAGCAGGCAATGCGACCCAAGGCAATGGTATCGTTGCATTTTATCAATTATCAGCAACTGTCGAGCCTGCGTTTATTAAGGCTGTAGAGGTAGGTGCATTACCTGATAATGTGGTTTTTAGCCATGATGGTACCAAACTGATTATAGCAAATGAAGGTGAGCCAAACTCTGATTATAGCGTTGACCCTGAAGGGACTATTGCGCTGATAGAGATCAGCGATGGTCTGCCAGCAGATAGTGCGACTTTGATTGATTTTAATGAATTTAATCTAGGCGAAGCTCGTCATAATGAGCTTAGTCATATGATTAAGATTAATGGACCAAACGCTTCAGTTTCCCAAGATCTTGAGCCTGAGTATATTGCAGTGTCGCAAGATAATCAGTTTGCTTATGTGAGCTTACAAGAAAACAATGCTATTGCAGTGATTAACTTAGCAGATAATACAGTCAAGGCCATTAATGCTTTAGGACTTAAAGATTACGGTAAAGCGGGCAATGAGCTTGATGCCAGCGACAAAGATGATGCCATTAATATCGCGAGCTATGCCGGTGTTTACGGTATGTATCAGCCAGACACTATCGCCAGTTATCAATGGCATGGACAAGACTTTATTGTCACAGCTAATGAAGGTGATGCTCGTGATTATGATGGTTTTTCTGAAGAAGCCCGCGCCGATGATTTGATTTTAGACCCAAGCCACCCGCAAATATTAGCCGCCCAAGATAAAAGCCAATTAGGGCGATTAAAGGTTACCACCAGCATGGGGGATGATGACAATGACGGCGATATGGATAAAATCGTCTCTTATGGTGGCCGCTCATTTTCTATCTGGAGTCATGCTGGTCAATTAGTCTTTGATAGTGGTAATGACTTTGAGAGGATCACCGCAGCGGTGCTAGGTGAAAACTTCAATAATCACAATGAAGAAAGCAAAGGGGATAGTCGCAGTGATGATAAAGGTCCTGAGCCTGAAGCGCTAGCGATAGGCAAAATCGGTGATAAAAAGTATGCTTTCATCGGCTTAGAGCGTACATCGGGGATTATGATTTACGATATTACCAATCCTTTTGAGGTAAGCTTTATCGACTATGTGGTAAACCGTGATTTTGATATCGACTTTGAAATAGACGGCGAAACCATTAGTGGTCAACCTGAGCTTGTGGGTGATTTAGGCCCTGAAGGGATGAAATTTATTCTAGCTGAGGATAGCCCTACAGGTTTACCATTATTAATTATTGGCAATGAAGTGAGCGGCAGCACCAGTGTTTACCAGATAAGCTTTAATTAGCACAAAAATAAGCTAACGCCATCGCTACACTTAAGCAGCAAGCTTGAGTCTGAACACTAACCCCAAAGACCAATATCAATTGATATTGGTCTTTTTTAGTTTATGGCCCGTATGAGACAAGAGATTATTGTTGTTTTTAATAGCAAAAAGGTGATTTTATTCTGATCTAGATCATGTATTCTGTCATTGTTTGATCAAGTTAACTATTTAGGAGCACTCAATGGCATACGCAGACAGTCATACTTTTTTAATGGGTGAACATGTCATTTTAGAGCCGTTAACCCTCGAGCATGTGCCAGCGTTAAGCCTTGCAGCTGCTGATGGCAACTTATGGGAGCTTTGGTATACCTCGGTTCCCCATGCCAATGATATGAAAGCCTATGTTGAAAAAGCCATAGCCCAAGAACAACTTGGTGAAGCATTGGCTTTTGCTGTGCGGGATAAAACCTCAGGTGAGGTGATCGGCAGTAGCCGTATCTGCCAATGGGATCAACCTAATCGTCGTTTAGAAATTGGTTACACTTGGTATGCAAAACGTGCCCAGCGCACCTGTGTTAACACCGAAACCAAATTGTTATTACTCGATTATGCCTTTTCAACCTTGGATGTCATGGCGGTGGAATTTCGCACCCATTGGCATAATCAAGCATCAAGACAAGCCATCACGCGTCTGGGAGCTAAGCAAGATGGGGTGTTAAGAAACCATAAGCTTTTGAAAGATGGCACAGTGAGAGACACGGTTGTTTACTCAATAATTGATACGGAATGGCCAACGGTTAAGCAGCATTTAAAGCATAGATTAGCCCATTACCAACAACAGTTTAGCAATAGCATTACGCACTCAGAAATTAATTACTAAGAAAGGATACAGTATGTTTAAAAAAGGATACCAGTTCGCCGCTGCGATCACGTTAGTTGCCACTAGCTTAAGCGTACAGGCGCAAGATAAAGCAGAAGCCGCATTTACTAATGAATTAGTCCAATGTGCAGCATATTATCAAATTAGCTCTAGCATGATTATGGGCATGAATGCGCCGCAGATGAAACCTGTTGGTGAAAGATTGAAAACATCAGCAGTTGAAGCTGAAAAATTAGCCGCTGGCTACTTAAGTGCTGAAAAGGCGACTAAAGCGGTTGCAGAAGCGAAAAGCCAGCAGCTTGCTAGTTTACAAGGCAAAAGCGGCTTAGGTCCGTTAATGAATAAATACAAAGAAGTGTGTAAAAAAGCGGTGTTAGATCCTAAGGCGCGTTTAGATTACTGGGCAATGGTCACTATGTAACACTCAGTTGGCGGCGCGCCTAGCTCGTTAAAACAAAGGCGCGTTAGTTTTGTCAAAGTCTGAGCGAGTACATACACTGCAATTATCCCTCATGGTGTTAAGTCTGGTATCAAGCACCAAGCCATAATCGGCCGATGTTCATCGCTATTTAGCCATTTATTTTTGAGTCCATTTGCCTTTCGGTGTTTGGATAAAATGACTTTTTCGGGCCGCTGCAATGGCTTTTTGTGCGGCTCTTGCAGCGACATCTTCAGTGGATAATTTATTCTTTTTGGCTATTTTTTGATAATGTAGCTTTCGCTTACCATTTACCTCAGTCATTAATGCTTTTGCATCGTTATTATTAACGACTAAACCAAGGTAGCCATTGGTTTGCTCACCAACTAAGCCCTGATCCTTAGCCTGTTGTAATGTCAACGCAGCTGCATTTGAACTCAGTGTTAACCCTAGAAGTAACGTTAAAACTAAAGCCATGATTTTTGTGTTCATTATTGCTTCCTTATTGATTAAAACAACTCATCATCTTCTAAAAGAATATCGAGCTCTTTATCGATTTTTATAATGATTTCATGCTCAATTTTTACATTAAGATTAATGACAATGGGCTTATCTGGTGGCTCAATTTTAACGGTTGGGGTACAGGCGCCTATCAGCAGTGCTGATGCGGCAATAAGAATTATTCGGTAAATCGACTGAGTGTTCACAAAGGTGTCCTTTTACTTCACGGAACGTTCAATATCATTTTGCAGTTGGTTACCAATCTGCGTGCTTTTGTATAATTGAAATAGGTTCTCTTCATGAGAGTAGTTCAAATGAATAGGTCGTTCAATATCCTTGCTTTGTCCTTTTACTTGAACGGCTAGTTGAGCATCGCCATTTTGCTCCATATCAAGTGTGCTTATTAGCTCGGAATACTGCAAGTGTTCTAATGCTTGCGCCACTATCTCTAAATGGGGTTGGCTTGCTTTTACTTGCTCAAGTGCAGGGTTATTAGAGACTTTGATTAAGCCGCCAGGGGCTCGGGCGGCTAAATGGCCTCCGGCAATATTAATTTTTCCATCAACTAACGTTGCGGGTAATACACCGTCAAAGATCCCATCGGCATATACCCCTACTTGAGGCTGAGCTGCCAGTAAGGTTTGTAAACTAATGCCGTTAAGCATCAAATAGCCTTCTGACTTATCGTGTAATTTCAAAAAAAACTCTGGTATTAAAAACTCGCCATCCAGTAAATTGCCCCGCGCTGTTAAGTTGACGTCTGTATCACTTAAACCTGTGATCTCTTGTAACCAGTTTTTGGCAGCTATTTGCTCATTTTTACCTAATGAAATATCGGCGTTGAGATTGAGCTCATCTAAGTTTATGCCCACATAGGCATTAGCAATATTGACTTCAGTGTCTTGGCACAATAATCGACTTTGGCTGTAGGTTTTTGTTAATAATTGCGTGCTGTGGGCTTGTTGCCAGTTAAATTGGCATTGGGCATTGATACTGCCACTTTCAAAGAACATCTCGTTATACTGCGCCTCTACATCAGAAAGTGACTGAGTAAATTTCATTTCAAATAAGGATACTCCTTGGCTTTCAACGAGGGCAAAACCAGCATCCAATTTATTATGGCCTGCAATGGATAAATCACTAGGCAGCATTTGAGTTTGCGCTAACACTTCAAGCAGCGGGGCTAAATCTGAATCCGTTTGCCACTGACCGGCTAATGATAAAGGGCGATTATGTTTAGGCAGTTGCAGTAGGTGATAGCTTGATAGTGCGAGCTCATCAAGTTGCCAAAGCTCTTTACCTGTGAGCAGCTGGCTGTGTAACTGCAGGTTTTGTTCAAGGATTAAGCTGTCTAATCGCAATAGCGGATAGCGGCGCAGTTTTGATTTAGTCGGGATCAATTTATCGATGCGAATATCGTTTAATTGCCAGATTAAATCACTGCTATTGCGCTGATTTAATAATGATGTCAGTAAGCTTGGCTGGCTTTTATTGTTAGTCGCTAAATAGTCAGTCGCTGAACTGTCACTCGTTTTATTCTTAGGCTGTTTTATATTTGAACTTAGGCCCGTTGGGGTTAACTCATCAGCGAGTAACGTCGCAGGTACAAATAACTCGATGGCTTGTTTGGCCTCTACAGTAAATTGGCCTAAATGTATTTCCAGCGATTCTTTGGCGTTAATGCTATCAGTTGCCGTGCTTACATCTTTAAGGTGAAACTTATCAAATCCGAATGAGAAGTCATTGAACTTTATTTGGCTGCCGTCAATGGTTGAACTAAGCTCGCTAGCCCCTTGTTGTTGCCAGTTAAGCCCCTCAAAGGCGATAAGTTTATTGGCTGATTTTAAGCTTAAATCACTAAGCTGTAATTGAGCGTTTTGTTTGAGGCTCACTGTGGTTGTGGCTTGATTGTGACTCACTTGATGCTCAACTGCTAATTGGCCAGTTAAGCTTGCGCCATCAATAATTAAAGCACTGTCGACAGTATCTAAGCGACCTAAATCAATTGCTTTAACTTGGTTGATATCAACACTTATTGCGCTATTTACTTGGTAGTTTTCATTAGTAATTGCGGCGCTGTTATCAGTAAACATGAGCTGAGTAGTCAGCAGTGGATGGGCTATTTGTGCATTAATTGAAGCTGTATGTAAATCATAGTGGCTGTTTGAGTTTGGGCTATCGTTTGCCAGTGTGACATCGATGTAAGTCGGTGAGTCAAACGCCAAAGACCAGTCAATATTGGCGTCAGCCTCAGGTAAGCTTGTATTTGTCTCGGCGCTAAGCTGCGCAACTTGAGTCAGTAATGACTGTATATTGTGCGCACTTTGGTTTTTGTCGAGAGTTTGGCTATCTTCAACTTTTTGATTCACTTTGGCAACGCTATCTGCAGGATTACCTTGAGTATCATTTAAGTCACCGCTGAGTTTTATAAGCGCCTTTGGGCTGGTGGATTGCTGCCACCTAAACGGCGCTAAAGAGACTGATAGCTGCTGATTCGCATTGTGTGGATCTTGTGGCTGGTAATTAACCTCAAGGCGGATGGGCATCTCAGGTTTAAAGCTGATACTGCTATTGAAGTTATTTTCAGTAGTTGGCGCGATTTCAATATTGCGAATTTCGTGATGACTGCTGATTGAGCCACTTGGTAAATCTAATCGCGTTTGCCCCAACCAGTGACCATTAAATTGATAATTTGTAGCTGAAATAGGCGTTATGACAGGGGCTAAAGCTTGGGATAATATTTGTAATCCTTGCTGTTCATCGGTATTCGATGTGGCCGTTATTCTTTGAGTCACTGACTGATCCAGTAATTGCAGGCTTTGGATCACTTTATTGATATCGACATCGGTATTAAGCTGCCACTCACGTGGATTTAGGCTTAGCGCAATATCAATAAACTCTTGCTGCATAAGCAACAGCTTACCTGTCAGTATTGTTGAAGCTGAAGCTGAAGCTGAAGTTGAAGTTGAAGTAGCAAAAGATGTAGCAGCGCTTGTTTTATTAGTTGCTTGAATAACTGCGATGTTTTGATTTTGACCACTAGCAGCAAGGCTTAAATTATGCGCCTCGATTAACGGCTGAGTTAAGTCTTTATCATCAGCCCAGTAAATATTTATCTTAGCCAGCTCAATGAGCGGTAAATGATTGATACTCAGGCCGACATCAGCATCAGTTGTGGCTTGGTTATCTTTATCCACAAAACGGCGCTTAAGAAATGAATAACCTAAGTTAACATCAATTCTTTCTACTGTAACAGCCTCAAAATCTTCTATTGTCAAAGCCATGTTTTTCAATGCGCTATAGCCATCGACTAATCTTAGCTCGGCATTGTGTAAGCTAATTACACTATCTTCATACTCAAGGGAGATAAATTTAAAATTGAGTTTATTGATAGTATCAAAGCTAACTGCGAGATCTTTAACCTGAATATCATAAGCCGAGGTGAGGGTGTTAAGTACTTTTAAGGCGATAGGGCGAAAATTTTGTTGCAGCACAAGCAAGCCTAATGCAATGGTAAAAAAGCATAGGATAAAGAATCGTTTAACAGTAAAAAGGCGAACTGTCATTTGGGCTGAGTAGTCTTTTAAGATATTGATTGTAAGCTAGTTTATCACAGCAGTTTACTCGCTGATATCACCCTGTTAACAACAGCAGGTTAAGCTGTGCTGTTAACGGGGTCATAACAGATGCAAATGGCGCTTATCGCCAGCGAATGTGGGTTGTGAGGGTGTGACTTTCACCCGGTTGCAAGTTAACTTCATCTTCTAATACGTTAGCCGCTTCAAGGCAAACCATGGTCAGATAGTCATTATCATTAAAGCGAGATAAACGCTGGGACTTGTCAATCCACGGGTTCCATAACACCGCAGATTGGCTGTTTTCACGGCTGACTTCAATATCACCTGCAGGAGTATGCAGCACCTGGGTTTGAGCTAAATCTGTATAAACGCGGTCAGTTTCACGGTCAAATAATACGTCGTCAGAGCCTTGGGCAAAAGGGCCTTTGGCAAATTCTATGTATTTGGAATCTTTAAAGCCTGAGGCTTTAAGTTGATGAATATCCTCAATAGGAAAATAACTGTGCAATGCTTGGGTAAAGTTAATTGGGTAATCAGCATTGTTTTTATTCACTATGCTGACAGTTAACGTCTCAGACAGTGAAAATAATACGCTTACCTCAGTATCATGGGGCCAATACTGTTGCTGCTCGGCTGAAATTTTCAAGGTAAACACTAAATCAACAATTTGATTGCGCATTTTAACGGATGCTAAAGACCATAAACTCGTGCGGGCAAAGCCGTGTTGCGGGAAACCTTCAATGTCACTGGCACCAAACCATGGCCAACAGACCGGAATACCGCCGCGAATACCGTTACCCGGCTGATAATCATCAGCATCAGATACCCATAACAAAGGCGCTTTATCTTTAGGCTGAAAAAAATCTATTTGAGCCCCTTGATGAAATATACGTGCCTGACAAAGTGGGGTATTAACTTCGACAAATTCCAAACCGTTTGGGTGTTTTTTAGTGGTAACCGAACCCATAATGCGTGTTCCTTGTTGTAGATATCGTTTGAGAAATAACTAAGCCCTAGCTTACAAAGTTTTGCGACATAACTTAAGCTATTTGGGCTTTGATTTTAGGTTTAGTGTTCGGCAAAAGCGATAAGCAATAATGCTAATGTTGCCGAGATTAAGTATTAAGTGATGCGCTTTCACTACAATCATTTAATTTAGCTGCGGCTGAAATGTAATAAGCGATTATTGGCCGGCATTGGCGTATCGGTGTGTAAGCTTAGGCCTTGAATGCTTGCAAGTGATGTTATCCACTCAATATCTCTAATACCGCTTTGAGGGTTGTTTTGCTTTAGCCACAAATCAAATTGTGCATTACTGTCACTGCTAAATTGACCTTGATAATTAAACGGTCCATAAATTGCGACATTAGCATGTAAATTAAGATATTGTCCTAAGCCTTCAAAAAAGTCGACCACCATAGACTCACTCATAATGTGTAAGGTATTGGCGCTATAGAGTCCATCAAGATTTTTTGGGAGTTGCTTACTTGGCCAAGGTTTACTGACATCAAGCTCGACTGCGGTGAGTAAGTTTTCAGGCCCTTCAATATGGATGCGGCTATTAAGCTGGGGTAAATAATCACTTTGATCGCTGGCTTGCCAAGTTAAGTGAGGTAAATGTTTAGCAAAATAAACACAATGCTGACCAGTACCACTGCCGATTTCTAATACTTGTGTTGAACTTGAAAAAACCGACTTTAACTCAGTTAAAATCGGTTTTTTATTATTTTCACAAGCTTGGGAAAACGGCAGTTGAGAGAGTTCGCTTAAGATAGGTCGACCTTTTCCATTTCTAATTGCTGCAATGCGATAACTGCTTGGGTGCGGTTTCTGACCCCAAGTTTACGAAATATCGCCGTGGCATGAGCCTTAATGGTTGCTTCAGATACGCCAAAGTCATAGGCGATTTGCTTATTGAGTAAGCCTTCGGCAAACATTTGCAATACCCGATATTGCTGCGGGGTTAAGTCTGAAAGCTTACTGGCCATTTGGCTTGAAGGATCATCAGAAACGGGGAGTACTTCAGTCCCTTTAGGCAGCCAAATATCCCCTTGCAGCACGCCATCAAGGGCTTCTTTAAGGGTATCCATGGATGCCGACTTAGGAATAAAGCCTGAGCTACCGTAATGAATAGCACGACTGATGGTTTGGATATCTTCGTGAGCTGAAATAACCACCACAGGAATGTCTGGGTAATGGCCACGTAAATGTATTAGCGTAGAGTAGCCATGGGATCCCGGCATTTGAAGATCAAGCAAAATGAGGTCAAGCTCACTGGCTTTATCATCAAGTATATGTTGCAGCGCTTCAGCACTGTCAGCTTCAAACCAATTGGTACCTTGAAAGGCATTACTTAACGCTTGTCTTAATGCATTTCGAAATAATGGATGGTCATCGGCAATAATAATATTTAAGTTATGTAGCTTCATGGCTTTTTAATAGTCTTGTTTGCACGTGAAGAAGATTTAATGTAACAGATAAGTAAGATAAAATTCTAGGGTTTATCAAATACAAAGCGGCAAACGAACAATTTAAGTCATTATTTTAGACTTTTGTCTAATAAGCTTATGGGTTAAAGGCATGATTGTACGTAAAAACAAAAAGTAACGGAGCGAAAGAGTCATTCCGTTACTTAAATCTGCTTTTGGGTAAACAACTCGCCATTGAATTGGGTCAATCACGATTTATGCAGGGCAGGTTTTTTATAGCAATTTGAGTTTATGGCCACACTTGAGTCGGGGCGCGCTGCTCATCAACGGCGACGAATGTAAAAACACCGCGTATGGCGTGCTCACGTTTGTCTTGATACATATCTTCAAGGAATATATTTACTTCAACTTTAATTGATGTGTTACCGACATGGATAACGCGGGCAATTAACTCCGCTAAGCTACCCGCCGGTATCGCTTTTTTAAAATCAATGCGATCAGAACTGACTGTAACTAAAGACTTACGGCAAAAACGGGTGGCCGAAATAAAGGCGGTTTCATCCATCCACGCCAATGCATCACCACCAAAAAGGGTGTTGTGATGGTTGGTGTTGGAAGGGAAAATTGCTTTAATCACCCGCGACTCTGATTGTTCGATTCGCTTAGCGACATCTTCAGGGAAACTAAGCTGTGATGTGATTTCTGTTTGACTAGTGGAGGGCATATAACGACCTAATATTATGCTTTTATGTGGCGGCTTCGCCAAGGTGGCGCGATTATACGTTTAAGCGGGGACAAAGGGTAGTTGTACGAGAAAGTCGCAGCCTGAGATTAGCAAAGTTTAATTAATAATATGTACAAGTTTTATGAGCCTCTAACTTGTTTTAGCTTAATTCAACAAGGCAATAAACAGATATCTATAGGCTAATACTTTAGCAATGTGGTACTCACCTGTGCTGCTGGGGTTGCTGTACTGCTTGGGGCAAATATCGTCACTATATATAAACGGTCAAATTCAGATTTCTCATTAATCTCAGCGCCGGGTTCGCCGCCCAGTAAACTCACCAGTTTAGGGGTGGTATTACTGTGTCCAACAACTAATACCTTGGCGCCACTATTAAGCTGTAATTGGCTGGCAAACTCAGCTAACTCTCTGGGATTATAGTAACTGATTTTTAGGTATTGTGAGTTAGCTGTTGGCAGCGCTGTTTGCTCTGTGCGCTGGTATTGAGTGCTATAAACGGCATCAAGTTTAACTGCTGATAAGGTATTCGCTAAAGCAAGGGCGCGATTTCTACCTTGTTCTGTTAATTGTGGATCCTCACCGGTTTGTTTTTCACCATGGCGAACCAAAAAAATGGTGCTGGTTTTAGCGGGCGTAGATGCGCTAGCGTTAGACATAGCAGGAGTATTATGGCTATCTACCGCGGAATTTTTGTCATTGGCTGTGGCAAGGGTTGGCGAACTTAAGCCAATGAACAGTATCGATATGATGCTTAACTGAAATATAATTTTTACTGAACGGTAGCTCATCATTTTATTATCGCTTTATGGCTGAGTAGTTGATTAAGTAATTAACATGAGTCGCTTAATATTAGTCACTTAATATTAGTCACTTAACATGGGTAACTTAACTTTAGTAACTTAATTTTAGTCACGTAACCTTAGTCAAGTAATATGAGTCAGTTAACTTTAGACTAAGACAGCAATTAACGAGACTATTATTACTGTCCTAGCCTCGATAAATGAGTCAAGCGGTTAGCGATGGATGACTTTAAAGAACATTAGAATGTCCAATAATTTATCCGACTGAAAAATCTATTTGCACGGTGGTTTCTGCTTCAACGGGTTTACCATCAATAAATTTGGGCGCATATCGCCACTTCTTAAGTGCTTTTAACGTTTCTATTTCAAAGGACTTGCCACCTTTGGACTTTATTACTTCAGGATTGGTGACAAAGCCATTTTTATCAATCGTTAAGGACAATTGCACTAAGCCTTGTTTTCTTTGAGATAGCTTTGATCTGGGATAATTAGGGTTAGATCTGAATATTGGGGTTTGTTCTTGGTTATCTGATCATGGCTTCATATTACCAATTGCTAAGCAATGCTCAGTGGCTTTGCTTGGCTCATCTTGCAAACTGTAAATTTCTACCAATTTAGCGTGAGCACTTAACTCGAAGGGATGGTCATAATCGAGCACGCTATACTCTTTAATGGCTTGCAAAAGTTTAGTCTCAGCTTGAGAGTATTGTTTTTCCGCAAGTAATACTGAGCCGAGCAGATAGGTAGCGTAGACTCTATCTGCAGAGTTAGTCGGTAAATGCTGCACGTATATCGCTTCAGCATCAATTAAAAATTGCTTAACTCTTGGAGTATAAAACTCAGTATTCACCAAGCGTTTAAATGCCAGCATTAAGGTTTTAGCATGTAATAGTGGATCGTCAGAGTCTTCACTAATATTTATTGCTTCATTGAGTAAAGATCTTGCTTGTTTGTTATTGGTCGTGGCATCGGCCAGTAAGGTGAGAGGATCAATTAACTCTATATCGTCAATGGTGTCATCATTGGTACGGTATATATCTAAGGCCAATTGGTAAAAAGTCATTGCTTGTGATTTTTGCGCGTTTTTAGTTAGCGCGGTGGCTAAATTTAAGGCTAAATTAGCGCTATTAATATTATCCTCGCCAAATTTGAGCTTACCTAAATCAAACGCTAGCTGGGCATATTGTAGCTCTAACACCGCATCATTATTTTCTAATGCTAAATTATAATCTTTAAATGCAGTATTAAAATCGCTGTTAGCAGCCAAAGATGTCACAGGCAAAAGTAAGCTACTAACAAGTACAGCTATAGTTTTAAGTGATGACGCTGATTTCATGTAAATCCTTTTAAATAATCAATATTTTGTGGTTGATATTCCGTTAAGCTGGCACTTTATTTAACCTGAGCCAAACTTGCAAGCTGCTAGCGACAAAAATATTCAGCTCATGGGGCAATCATTGTTTAAGGCTATGGCGGCAAATCTATTTATTGGTCACAGGTTTTTATCGGCAATTTATGTTGCTATTCCCGCTATCTCTACAATACTTAAAGCTCCAGACGCCATATTTTTGTTTTAAACAGGCAAGGTTAGTTGTTCCAATGGACGATTCAAGGATGAAGTATGTCACCATTTGCAGGCTTGTTAAGAGAACTCTGCGCATCAAATGAATCATTATGCATTTGGCGTAAAGTGGTATTTGACCGGATATTTACCACGTTAGCCTTCCTTTGTATTCCCGTTTACTTTACCAGTGTTTATTTGTGTATTGTTCAAGGCTTATGGCCGATGGCAATCTTTAATACTGTGGTTTATGCCACCTTATTGCTGATTATTTATAAAAACAACTTAGCAAATAGACTGCGATTCATCATTGGTTGCTTACTTGCCTATAGTATTGGAACAGGCTTCTTATTAGCGATAGGCCCAAGTGGTGCCGGTTTTTTCTGGTTATTTCTTTTTCCTCCATTAACTGGGGTGTTATTAGGTCGCAATGCCAGTTATTGGGCGCAAATACTCAATGCCATGTCGTTAGTTATTATCGGTATTTGCGGCCATTATAATTGGCTGCCTTGGCCGAGTATTGAAGGCTACAACAGTATTGTTTGGGCGGTTGTATGCATTAATTTTGTGGCAGCTAATGCCATTGTTACGCTTTCTGTTAGTTATTTATTAGAAAAATTATTCAGTTCGTTACAGACAACATTAACCTCAAGAAGAGCAACGGTAATTGGTTTAGCCAAATTGGCTGAATATCGCGACAATGAAACGGGCGCTCATTTATTACGTATGCAGCAGTATGCGGCGTTATTGGCGAGCCAAAGAGGGTTAGACAAAGATGCGCCTAATGAGTTAACAGGCTCATTTGTAGAAGAAATAACTCTGTCAGCGGTATTACATGATATTGGTAAAGTGGGGATTGCCGATGCCATTTTATTAAAACCGGGTCGATTAACCCCTGAAGAGTTTGAAAATATTAAAGCCCACCCAGTGATTGGCGCAGAAGTATTAGATTCTTTAATTGAATTTGCGCCTCAATGCAGCTTTATAAAAATGGGCCGTGATATTGCGGGTGGGCATCATGAAAAGTGGGATGGCAGTGGTTACCCTAAAGGGCTAAAAGGTTTGGAGATCCCATTGTCGGCAAGAATCGTCGCACTAGTGGATGTGTACGATGCGCTGACTTCACCACGGTGTTACAAAAAGCCCTTTAGCCATGATGAAGCGATAAAAGTGATAGCAGCAGGAAAGGGCAAACATTTCGACCCAAGATTGGTTGAGAGCTTTATGAGCGTACATGAACAATTTCAGCAATTATCATTAAGCTCATTAGATGACGAGCCCGCTAATACCAATGTTCCTTGTTTACAAGCAGTGGAGCCGCCAGCACAAAAAGTGAGTTAATGTGAGTAAGTAAGTTATCGTCAGTAAAAGGTAAAGCGATAAAAAAGCCAGTTAGGTTACCCTAACTGGCTTTGTATGTTATTACATGCTTGCGGCGCTATTTGGCTAAAAGTGCTTTACGCTCTCTAGAGGCTTGGGCTAAGTCACGTAGTAATTTTTCTGAGTCTTCCCAGTGCAGACAAGCATCGGTGATACTTTGACCGTATGTTAATGGCTGGCCTTCAACAACTTTTTGATTGCCTTCAATCATAAAGCTTTCTGCCATAATCCCTGCAACCGCAGTGCTGCCAGCGCGCATTTGCGCCATTATGCTATCAGCAACTTTTAGCTGGTTTTTATGTTTTTTCTCACTATTACCATGGCTAAAATCCACCACCATACGTTGAGTCACGCCAACAGTTTCAAGCTGGGCGCGAACGATTTCAACGTCTTCAGCTGAATAGTTCGGGGTTTTACCACCACGAAGAATGATATGACCATATGGGTTACCGTGGGTACGATAAACAGCCATAGCACCATCTTTATCTGGTGAGTAAAAAATATGCGGTACTTGGGCTGCGCGAACCGCATCAACCGCGATATTGATATTGCCGTCAGTGCCGTTTTTAAAACCGACAGGGCAAGATAATGCCGACGCCATTTCGCGGTGAATTTGGCTTTCGGTAGTACGAGCACCAATTGCGCCCCAAGTGATTAAATCGGCAATATACTGACCATTTACCATATCTAAAAACTCAGTGGCAATCGGCAGTTTTAGTTCAGTGATTTGCTGAAGTAAATGACGCGCCATGCGTAAGCCTTTGTTTGGGCTAAAGCTGCCATCAAGATCAGGGTCTGAAATGAGCCCTTTCCAGCCAACAATCGTACGAGGTTTTTCAAAGTAGACTCGCATTACAATACATAAGTCGTCTTTTAACTCATGATGTAGTTTAGCTAAACGCTGGGCGTAATCTAAAGCGGCTTCGGTGTCATGTATTGAACAAGGACCAATGATGACCAATAAACGTTGATCTTCGCCAGCAATAATGGCTTCAACTTCATGACGTTGCTCAACTAAATAATCAGCAGCATCTTGCGTAAGTGGGTATTCAGATGCGAGTTGCGCAGGAGAAATAACCTTACATAAAAGGGATGTACGTAGTTCGTCTGTTTTAATAGTCATTCACTTTACCGAGCATGTTTGCGATGAATTAACATCATATTGCTCGGGATTATAACTAATTAGCAGGCGTTAGACACGGACAAATCATGCAGGTTTTTGAACTGATATCATTTTATTCACATAAGTTAGCCGAAAATGTTATGAATTTCACATTTTCGGCTTAACAGTTAAATAACGTCTGAGGCAGTAAAATTAAAACATGTGACGTTTTAAACCGGTAATATCGAGGATTTTGGCAGAAATTTCTTCTACTGAATGGTAAGTGGTGTTTACAAACGGGATGCGTTCTTTCTTATACATCATTTCCACTTCTTTCACTTCAATTCGGCACTGTCTTAGTGATGAATAGCGGCTGTTCTCCATGCGGCCTTGGCGAATTTCATGTAAACGCTGGGGATCAATAGTTAAACCAAATAATTTGGACTTATTACGTTTTAATGCCTCAGGTAACTTGAGGTTATCCATGTCGTCTTCTACAAAAGGGTAGTTAGCCGCTTTGATACCAAATTGCATCGAAAGGTACAAACTTGATGGCGTTTTACCGCAGCGTGAAACCCCTAATAAAATAATGTCAGCCTTATCCATATGTTTCATGGTTTGACCGTCATCATTATCTAAAGTGAAATTAATAGCATCAATACGATTATCATAAGATTCGTTAGTTGTGCTTTTGCCGTGTGTACGGTTGATCACCGGCGCTGCTTTTATACCCAGTTGTTGTTCTAATGGCGAAACAAAGGTGTTCAAAAAATCGTAATCTAAACCTTCACTTGAGAAAATAATATCGCGAATGTCGGAATTTACGATGGAATGGAACACAACGGGTCTTAAGCTTGTTGTAATAAAACTATCATTGATTTGTTGCTTTACCCTTTCTGCTTTAGCAATACTGTCAACGAATGGAATTGTAAGTGCTTCAAAATCAACTGGAAATTGGGATAGGACAGCATGGCCAAATACTTCTGCTGTGATCGCGGTCCCATCTGAGATATAGAATACTTTTGGTGTCATTTCAGCCTCTTGTAGTAATAAAATTACAAATAAAATTATACATTTACGGTTGTTGAGGGGGAGTGTAGAATGCATCTGCCCTCGTGTGAAGGGGCCATTGAAATAAACTTGTGGAGAGATAACTGTGCAGCAATACATACTCTGGTATCAAGAATTAGGCATGGGTGATGTAAACAAGGTTGGCGGCAAGAACGCGTCACTTGGTGAAATGATCAGTAACCTGGCTAATGCCGGTGTTCAAGTACCTGGCGGATTTGCGACTACATCTCATGCATTTAATGAGTTTCTAGAGCAAAGTGGTGTTAACCAGAAAATTTTCGACATCTTGGCGACCCTTGATGTTGATGATGTAAACGAACTTGCAAAAGTTGGTGCGCAGATCAGACAATGGGTTATCGACACCCCATTTCAACCAGAACTAGAAGATGCGATTCGTGAAGCTTACGAGCAACTTTCTAGCGAGACTCAAGAAGCCTCATTTGCAGTGCGTTCATCAGCTACCGCTGAAGATATGCCAGATGCTTCGTTTGCGGGTCAACAAGAAACTTTCCTAAACGTTAAAGGCTTTGAAGCTGTACTGCTTGCGATTAAGCATGTATACGCTTCGCTATTTAACGACCGCGCAATTTCCTATCGTGTTCACCAAGGTTACGAGCATCAAGGTGTGGCATTATCTGCTGGCGTACAACGTATGGTACGTTCAGATAAAGCGTCTTCTGGTGTGATGTTTACCATGGACACTGAATCAGGTAACAACGACGTTGTCTTTATCACTTCATCATTTGGTTTAGGTGAAATGGTAGTACAAGGCGCTGTTAATCCTGATGAATTCTATGTGCACAAACCAATTTTAGCGCAAGGGCATAAAGCCGTTGTGCGCCGTAATATCGGTAGCAAGATGATTCAGATGGTTTACTCTGATGATGCTTCTCACGGTAAACAAGTTAAAATCGAAGATGTTGCAGCAGCTGAGCGCGGCACTTTCTCTATTAATGATGAAGAAGTGATGGAGCTTGCAAAGCAAGCGGTGATCATTGAACAACATTATGGCCGTGCAATGGATATCGAATGGGCTAAAGATGGCAACGACGGTAAGTTATATATCGTTCAAGCACGTCCTGAAACTGTTCGTAGCCGTGAAGATGTGCAATTAATTGAACGCTACCACTTAAAAACCAAAGGTGCTGTTGTTTCAGAAGGCCGCGCGATTGGTCATAAAATCGGTACTGGTGTAGCTAAAGTGCTTGCTTCTATCGAAGATATGGATCAAATCCAGCCTGGTGATGTACTCGTTACTGATATGACTGACCCTGATTGGGAACCTATCATGAAGCGCGCTAGCGCAATTGTAACTAACCGTGGTGGCCGTACTTGTCACGCAGCAATTATTGCGCGTGAACTAGGTGTGCCAGCTGTTGTTGGTTGTGGTGATGTGACTGACCGCATCAAAAATGGCCAAATCGTTACCGTTTCTTGTTCAGAAGGCGATACCGGTTTCATCTACGATGGTAAGCAAGAGTTTGAAGTTATCACTAACCGTGTTGACACCTTGCCTGAGCTACCAATGAAAATAATGATGAACGTCGGTAACCCTGATCGTGCATTTGATTTCGCTCGTTTACCCAATGAAGGTGTTGGTCTAGCTCGTCTTGAGTTCATCATCAACCGCATGATTGGTATTCACCCTAAAGCACTGCTTGATTTTAATTCACAAACAGCAGAGCTTCAGCAAGAAATCAACGAAATGATTGCTGGATACGAATCACCAGTTGAGTACTATATTGCTCGTCTCGTTGAAGGTATCGCAACCATCGGTAGTGCGTTCTATCCGAAGAAAGTTATCGTACGTATGTCAGACTTTAAGTCTAACGAATACGCTAACCTTGTTGGTGGCGACCGTTACGAGCCTGAAGAAGAAAACCCAATGTTGGGCTTCCGTGGTGCAAGTCGTTATATCTCTGAATCGTTCCGTGACTGTTTCGCACTAGAATGTGAAGCAATCAAACGTGTACGTAATGATATGGGCCTTAAGAACGTTGAGATTATGATCCCATTCGTTCGTACTGTTGATGAAGCTGCGCAAGTTATCGAGCTGTTAAAAGAGCAAGGTTTAGAGCGTGGTAAAGATGGTTTACGCGTCATCATGATGTGTGAGTTACCGTCTAATGCGTTACTCGCTGACCAGTTCCTTGAGCATTTCGATGGTTTCTCTATCGGTTCTAACGATTTAACTCAGCTCACTTTGGGTCTAGATCGCGACTCTGGCATTATCAGTCACTTATTTGATGAACGTAATGATGCAGTTAAAGCATTGCTTTCATTAGCGATTAAAGCGGCTAAAGCCAAAGGTGCTTATGTAGGTATTTGTGGCCAAGGCCCATCTGACCATGCAGATTTCGCACAATGGCTAGTAGAGCAAGGTATTGATACTGTGTCACTTAACCCTGATACAGTCATCGACACTTGGTTATATTTAGCAGAAGAACATGCTTAATATGCTGAAAAAGTTAGTTTTTAGTTAACTAATTTATCAACATGAACAAAAGCCGCTTTTAGCGGCTTTTTTTTTGTTTATAATGGCTTTAAATTACTATAAACAGAAATTGACTATGTTACCGCTGCTATCACATCAACAGACGTTAGAACCTATTTATTTACGCTTTCTTGATGCCCTTGAAGCATCTTCGTTTTCTGGCGAAATTGATAAACGTTATAGTGCGCGTTTAATTCAAGCGACCGACAATTCTGTTTACCAGTTTTTACCCCAAGCGGTTATTTATCCTCTCACTCAGGCGGATGTTGAATTAGTGCTGACCTTGGCGTCGGCACCTGAATATAAACAAGTGACTTTTAGTGCTCGTGGCGGCGGTACCGGCACTAACGGCCAATCACTGACCCATGGCTTAATACTTGATGTATCAAGGCACATGAATCAAGTACTGGAAGTTAATGCAGAAGAAGGTTGGGTTCGAGTACAAGCTGGTGTGGTAAAAGATGCACTTAATGATGCCCTTAGGCCACATGGATTCTTTTTCAGTCCAGATTTATCAACCTCTAATCGCGCTACAGTTGGCGGAATGGTCAGCACTGATGCATCGGGTGCGGGGTCATTGGTTTACGGTAAAACCTCTGATCATGTGCTTGGCCTTACCAGCGTATTGGTTGATGGTAGCGTGCTAGCAAGCACACCAATAGCGGCAGATGAGGCGTTAAATCAGTCAAAGTCCCAATCGTTAAACACCAATAGTTTTGCAGCCAATATTATTAGCACGATTGCCAAACGCTGCCGCGACAAGCGTGAGCTCATCCTAAAACAGTTTCCACCATTAAATCGTTTTTTAACCGGATACGACTTAAAACATGTATGGAATGATGATTTAAGCCAGTTTGATTTATCACGCATACTTGCAGGCTCTGAAGGCACACTGGCGGTATTAACTGAGGCTAAATTAAATATCACCCCATTGCCGCATACGCGGATGATGGTAAATATCAAATATGACTCGTTTGAATCGGCATTGCGTCATGCGCCATCATTGGTTGAAGCCAACGCCACCGTGGTCGAAACAATAGATTCAAAAGTGCTTAATTTGGCCCGTGAAGATATTATTTGGCACTCAGTGTCTCACCTCATTGAGTCAGTACCCAATAAAACCATTGAAGGCCTCAATATGGTTGAATTTGCAGGGGATGAAGCTGACATTAGGCAAGGCATTGCAGTCCTTGAAAAAACACTGGCAGCACAATTGGCTAGCGAACAAGCAGGGGTTGTGGGTTATCAAATTACTGAAGATAAGCCCAGTATTAATAAAATTTACGCCATGCGTAAAAAAGCCGTGGGCTTGTTAGGCGCAACTAAAGGCCGCAGAAAACCACTGCCATTTGCCGAAGATACTGCCGTACCGCCAGAAAACTTAGCTGATTTTATCATGGAGTTTAGGGACTTATTAGATGGCCATAAATTGCAGTACGGCATGTTTGGTCACGTTGATGCCGGTGTGCTGCATGTGCGTCCCGCATTGGATATGTGCGATGAAGCAGATGAAAAACTGTTAAAAGTATTATCAGATCAAGTTGCTGAGTTAACCCTTAAATATGGCGGTTTGTTGTGGGGCGAACATGGTAAAGGCGTACGTGGTGAATATGGCCCAGCCGTATTTGGTGATGAGCTTTATGGCGAACTTGAAGAAATAAAAGGCCTATTTGACCCTGACAACCGTTTAAATCCAGGCAAACTGGTCGCGCCCAAAGACAGTGGCCCCATGATGTTTAATGTTGATAGCGTTAAGCGGGGCACCTTTGATAGACAAATTCCAGTTACAGTCCGGGATGCATTTCCTGATGTGATGAATTGTAATGGTAATGGCTTATGTTTTAACTACAGTAGCTATTCGTTCATGTGTCCGTCATTTAAAGTGACCGGCGATCGGATCCATTCACCTAAAGGCCGAAGTGGCTTGATGCGGGAATGGTTAAGGCTGCTGGAGGCAGAGGGCGTTGATGTAGAAGCACTGGCTCAATCTAAACCTTTAAGTTTTATGCAGCGAGCGCAAAACAGCTTTCACATTGGCAGAGATTATGATTATTCACATGAAGTCATGGACTCGTTAAAAGGCTGTTTAGCCTGTAAAGCCTGTTCAGGTCAGTGCCCTGTTAAAGTAGATGTGCCTAAATTTCGCGCGCAATTTTTCAATATCTATTACAAACGTTATATGCGCCCAGCAAAAGACTATTTAGTGGCAGGTATTGAAGACATGTTGCCGCTTATGGCTGCTATGCCAAAAGTAACCAATTTTGCCTCACAAAATAAATTAAGTCAGTGGGTTATCAAAAAATCTATTGGTTATATCGATTCGCCGGCATTATCCGTCCCCACATTAAAACAGCGTCTGGATGGCCATCAAAGCCGTGGCTATGATTTAGAGGCGCTGCAAAGTATTCCAACATCAGAGCGTGGTAATTATGTACTGGTGGTGCAAGATCCATTTAACAGTTTTTATGATGCAGAGCTGGTTTATCGTTTTATACAATTAATAGAAAAAATGGGTTTAAAACCAGTGTTATTGCCGTTTAAACCCAATGGCAAACCATCACACATTAAAGGCTTTTTAGATAAATTTGCCGCGACGGCTAAATCAAGTGCAGACTTTTTAAATCAAGTTTATCAACTTGATATGCCGATGGTTGGCTTAGACCCAGCATTGGTGCTTTGTTATCGAGATGAATATCAAGAGGTGCTAGGGGCGCAGCGAGGCAATTTTGAGGTACTGCTAGCCAATGAGTGGTTAACGGATGCGATTCAACTCATGCCAGCGTTAGGCAAAACTAGCGCGTCATTTAGTTGGTTTAGTCATTGTACTGAATCCACCGCAAAGCCTGCCACAGCCAATGAATGGAAAGCGGTATTTCATCATTTCGGCGCTGAGTTTGAAATGATCAACGTGGGTTGCTGCGGTATGGCAGGCACCTATGGCCATGAACTGGATAATATGGGCCGCTCATCTAAGCTGTTTGCTATGTCTTGGCAGCCAACCTTAGACAGCATCGCTGAGAAAAGCCAAATATTGGTATCAGGCTATTCTTGCCGTAGCCAAGTGAAACGCTTTGCGGGCTTTAAGCCAAAACACCCAGTAGAAGCCTTACTTCAGTTACTGAATGCTGCCGATGAGCACGTCGTTAATGACTAAACATAACAATGAAGAACCACTGAGTATTGCCAGTCAATTAGGCGCAGAAGTTGATTTGTGTAGCACTGAGCCATTGTTTGATATTGACCAACATGGGGATTGGTCCTATTTGGCCAGTCCTTTACCTACAAAATTTGCTAAGCTTTTTGCCAGTGTGCTTCATTGTATTGATAATGAATATTTTCTTATCACCCCGGTTGAAAAGGTTAAAGTCAGCGTAGAAACCCATGCAATTTTTATCGTTGATTACGAGCCGCTAGCAAATAATGGACTAACCTTAATAAGTAGCATTGGCACTGAGCATCAGATAGCGGATATTAAGGCTGTGAAACTATTAGAAAACACCATTGAAGTGCCCATTGAGCGAGGTATCATCGCTTGTTTGGGGCGCGCTTGCTATTACCGTTACATAAATCAGTTTGTAATAGATTGACTAAAAAAGCGGTCTTATACGTACAAACAGGTTGAGGTGCTAATTGGCCTGTGATGCAAGCTGTTGTGTAACAAAGCAGCTCTGCAAGGGTTTACTGACTTACACGTTAACAAGCTTAAAAAGTATAAAGATAAATAATATCAGTACTTAAGCCTGATAAAGTTCGTCACATCGCTTAATGATCGTTTTGTGATAGCTTAGTGTTAGTGATAGCACTTTAGTGATAGCACTAAAGCTATTTGCAAAACATCCAATTAAAGCGGCTAACAGTGGATGCTGTAGGTGGTATAACTAATTTCACCAATGAACAGCACCAATGAACAGCAGCAATTAACAGCACTAATGATGAGTACCAGTAACATTTTAGGGCAACATTAATTAACTTGGTTAGTTCTTTTACGCACCAGCCACCAAGTATTTTCTGTTGATGATGATTTACTTTTGCGCTTAACTAAGGATTGATGAGCCTGTAGGAGTGGTTATATGAAACGATACGAAAGCCTATATTATCAAGTCTCGCATCTTAATCTTACGCTGCAAAACGAGCTAGATGAACGCTTAAAACGTTACCAACTTGACGTTAAGCTTTGGCCTGTGCTGTTTTCACTGTGGCAAGAAGAGGGCATTAGCCAAACTGAACTGTCTAAAGTGTGTGATGTTGCTAACTACACTATGACTCGGCTATTAGATCAACTGCAAGTACAGGGGTATATTACTCGCCATCAAGAGTCTGATAACCGCCGTGCCTTTCAGATTTTTTTAACTGATGCCGGTAAGGCCTTAGAGCAAGATCTTATTGGTGAAGCTGAGTGGGTTAAAGAAAAGTGCCTAAGTGGTTTATCTTATGAAGAGCAACAAATATTCATGGGATTATTAAATAAAATCAATAAGCCAGATTAACCGCATTTGGGCTGCAGAGAAGCCGTTTGGCTTCAAGATAATCTTTTAGTTGCTATCGCCGCAACAATTTATTTAATTCAACTATTCAATCAATGCATTCATTCAAAGATAACCCGCTAGCAGTTAACACTGCTAGCGGGTTATTTATTGGTGATTAACTTTTGCCTGTTAGCTTGGAGGTTTAAAGTTATGTCGTTACGAGCTTTTCTCTAAAAGCTATGACGTTAAAAGCTTTTCTTTAAAAGCTATGACATTAAAAGCTTTTCTCTAAAAACTATGACGTTAAAAGCTTAGGCCGCTAAATCCTCGTGTTTATGGACTAAATTAAAGTCTGCTAACACCGCATACGCACAAGGAATAATAAACAGCACTAACAAGGTTGAGGTAAATATCCCAAATACAATTGATATTACAATGGGTTTTACAACCTGCGCTTGTAGTGATGTTTCAAGCAACAAGGGCAATAAACCTGCAGCAGTCGTCAATGATGTTAAGAATACCGCTCTAAATCTATCACGACTAGCTTTAACAACCGCTTGTAGAATGTTGTCTCCGATATCCACATGATGCCGTATGTATTGCACCAGCAAGATGGAATCATTCACCACAATACCTGCTAATGAAATAAACCCAAGTATTGAAGGCATTGATAGATTATGGCCTGTAAGTAAATGGCCCCAAAACACACCTATGAGTGCTAAAGGAATGGCTAACATCACCACAAAAGGCTCTAAGTAGCTTCTAAATTGAAAACTTAAAATCGCAAATAGTCCAAATAAACCGATAATAAAACCCTGTAAGAACGAAGCGCCAGTCTTAGCAGTTTCTTTGGCGGCGCCTTCATAATCAACTTTTAGCCCCGGATATTTTTGGCGTAACTCATTGGCGTATTCATTTTGCACTTTAGCGACAATTTCGCTGCCATTGGCTTTGGCATTATCTATGTCAGCCATAACGGTGACAGTGCGCTGGCTTTCAATGCGCTGAATACGTACGTAAGAGCGTTCAAAGTCTAATGTTGCTACCGCACTTAATGGGATCTGATTGCCGTTACTTAACATGATAGGGAAGTTAGCTAACGCTTGCAGATCACCTGCTTGCTGCTTATTCAACCTGACTTGTATTTCGATGTTTTCAGGGCCTGATTGCACATCATCTGCGGTTTGGCCAAAGTATGCCGCCCGCAGTTGTGACGCCACCATTTCACCATCAACGCCATAATTTTCAGCGCCATCTTTTAATTTTACCAGCACTTCTTCTTTGCCTGGACGCATGTCATCTAAAATGCCATTAACCCCAGAAAACTGACTTAAGTAAGATTGCAAATCAACGGAGGCCAGTTTTAACGTGGCTAAATTATCATGTTGCAAACGTACTTCAACATCACGGCCAGCAGGGCCCATACTCGGTTGTTTAAAAACCAAGGAGATGGGCTCAGCAATATCGCCACTGGTGCTGCGCCATGCTGAAATGAAGTTATCAATCAGGGTTTCGCGAGTTTCAGCCGATAACAAATCTAATCTCACCGTTGCCACATGGGGGCCTTGTTCACCCGCATCCGCATTGACATTATATTGCTCGGTAACGTAGCGGATGAGGTTCGACTGTTCGCCATTTTGTTGCGTTAATTCATCGCCAACGGTATTGGCGGCGGCAACCAAGTGACTAACCACGGTTTTGGTTTGCTCTAAAGTGGAACCAGGCGGCAAAATGATTCTTGCTTCAGCAATATCGCCATCAAGTTCAGGAAAGCCAACAAACTTTACTGCGCCGCCAGCCACTAAGGCAAAAGACAGCATTAATCCACCTAAGGTTAGCCCAAGGCTGGCATAGCGCCATTTCACCACAAAGGTAACGGCATTAACTAAGGTGTTGTTTTTGAAATATTCAAACTTTTCTAAAAAGACCCGTTTAAACTTTAGCGGTGGTTTCTGCTGTTTATTAGATTTTAGCGAGTGGCTTAAGTGATTCGGTAAAATCAAGAAGGCTTCAATTAAGCTCACACTCAATACCATGATTAATACCAGTGGCACCACCGACAATACCGCGCCCATTTGCCCGTCTAACCACAATAAGCTGCCAAAAATAAACACTGTGGTTAAAAATGATGAGAATACCCCGGGGGCGACTTTATTTACCCCTTGGATCACCGCCTCATTGGTGGGCAAGCCTTTTTCAACATGGGCAGCAACGGACTCGGCAATAACAATGGCATCATCCATCATAATACCAATGGCCATGAGTAAGCCGACTAGGCTCATAATGTTGATTGATACGCCAAACATGCTCATTAAGAACAAGCCGCCCATAAAGGCTACAGGTAAGCCCGCTGAAACCCAAAACGAATAGCGTAACGAGAAAAATAGCCACATCGAAAAGAACACTAAGATGATCCCTTGCCAGCCATTTCGCAGCAGCATAGACAATCGGTCTTGCAGCAATGAAGATAAATCGTTGGTTAAGGTTAGGGTCACGCCATCGGGGGCGATGAGTTGCTCTTGGGCAATAAACTCACTCACTCTGGCTTTAATTCTTAAGGCATCATCAGCTTTGTTCTTTTGCACTTTAAGCATGGCCGCTGCTTGGCCATTAAAGATGGTATGTTCTTCCTCAAGCTCAAATAAATCGGTAATGGTAGCAATGTCGCCTAAGGTAACTACGCCGCCTTCAGTATTAGAGGAAACTATTATTTTGCTGAGGTTATCAGGGGTAATTTGTCGTTCATCAAAACGGATCAACAGGTTTTTATCAGCAAGCTCAATACTGCCAGCGGGCATTTGGACATTTTGCCTGCCCACTTTATCGGCGATTTCGGCCACTGTTAGCCCTAAACGGCGCATGTCCGCTTCGTTTAACTCGACTCGTATTTGATGATCTGAAAAGCCAGACACGCTCACTAAGCTCACGCCAGCCTCAATTTTTAACCGTCGTTTTAAATCCTCAGCATAGGATTTAAGGTGTGGCAAACTGGCATCTGCGGCGATGGCAATATCGACAACTGGTTCTGCCCAATCAAGCTCTTTGACCGTTGGCGGGTCAATTTGCGCAGGGAAATCTTTAATGGCGTTAATTTCGGTTTGAATATCCACTAGACTGCGGCCAATGTCGGCTTTGCCATTCAGTTTTACCGTCATTGATGCAAAGCCTTCTTGGGCGTCACATTTCACTTCTTCGATATTACTTAAGCCATCAATGGCGTCTTCCATACGCAGGCACAGGCTTTCTTCTACTTCTGCTGGAGATGCGCCGGGGTAAACCACACTGGCGATAATGTAAGGCGGACTAAATTCAGGAAAGGTCTCACGTTTAATGTTACCAATACTGCTTAAGCCCATGACAAAAAATGCCAACATCATTAAGTTAGCAATGGTGGGGTGACGAGTGAAAAAATTAATCACTGTGCCTGCTCCTCGTCATTCGCTAGATCGCTTGCTACCGGGGTAGTGGTTTGGTTCGCTGTTGATAATTTAAGCCCCATGCCATTAATGGCCGGAATTAAGTCATTGGTCACCACCCGGTCATTTTGATAAATATCGCCTTGAATAGCTACGCCATCGGCGGTTCTAAATAGCACTTCAACCTGTTTAATAACCAGCTTGTTGTCTTGATCCATTAAATAAACTTGCTCACCATGTAAGGCTTTTTCTGGGATAACGTAATGCTCTGAGGGATAACCTTTAATATAGGCGGTGACAAACATGCCCTTGGTTAATGGCGGTTTAGCTAACAAATTCATTTGGTTGAAATCTTGTTCAACTTCAAGATAAAAGCCTATCGTCGCTTGATCTGGGTTTATGGTATCGGCAACGCGGGTCAATTTAGCTTGCCATTGGTGTAAGGTTTTACCCATATTGACCGTGATATGGGTGTCAAAGTTAACTTTTTCAATTGAAGGTAATGCAGAGGTATCTCTTGGTAGTTCATTAATTGAATGAATTAACGTTTCGGCATCAAATAATGATAATTCAGCCTTTATTTCAACTGCACCTAATTGATGGGCCTCGAACAACACAGCGCCATTGGTGACGGCTTGAGCTTGCTCAATGTTAACCTCGGCAATGCGTGCATCAAAAGGCAAAGTAAAGCGAGTATTATTGAGTTGACGTTGGGCATCTTCCAGTAAAGCTTGATTAACCTCAACTTGCGCCGCAGTGACTTTTTTATCATCGGGCAACAAGCTTAAGCTGCTGGTTAAGTCTTGCACTAAGTTACGCTGGGCCAGTAAAGCTTGCTTTTGGGTTTCAAGTTCTGATTTTGAGATCAAGTTTTTCTTATTTAACGATTGTTTACGTTGATATTCTTGATCAACTAAGGTCAGTCGTTGGCGCTCAATTTCTATGCTAGATTGTAAGTTTATTTCTTGCTGAGTTAGCTGCACTAACTGTGCTTGAGCTGAATTATAGTTAGCTTCAGCTTGAGCAAGTTTTAGTTGGTATTCCAGTGGATCAATGGTTAGCACTAAGGTGCCAGCCTTAATCAATCTGCCCGTTTCAAGCTCAGGGTGGCGATAAGTAATTTTGCCGCCCACTTCCGCAATGCCTTGCCAGCTATGTTTTGGAGCTACACGGCCATAGGCTTTTATCACAGGTTGTACGGGTTGTTTTGTCAGGCTAATAACATCCACCAGACGTGATTTATCATGGTTGGGTTGCAATTCTGGTGACGAGCGTAATGATATCGCGGCGATAAAAATGATAATACCGGCGATGATGCCTGGAAAAACATAGCGTCTTTTTAACGGGGTCATGTTAAGCGTCCTGACTGGGTTGAGATTCATTGGCAATAAGCCCATGACGTAATATTTGTGCATTTTGCTTCGCTAAATGCTGTAAAAATTCTGCTGAGGTTTTAATATTCAATGCTTGTTTAAATATGTCAGGCATTAAAAATGGAAATACCATTAAACTAATAAAACTCATTTTGGCGCACATTGGATCAATACCTTGCTTTAGCCGGTTTTGCTGATGCATTTCTTCAAAGATGGCTAACCTTTTTTTAGGAAATAAACTCAATAAATTGGCTTGCAGCTCTTGGTTTTTTTTGGTGGGTTTAAGGCTGGCAGTGCGAAATATGAGTTTCGGAAAATCTGGGTTTTGACTCATAATTTTATAATAGGCCAGTAATATTTTTTCTGGTGAATCTGAGTCGATTTTTCCTTTGAATTATTTAATTGAGCATGAACTGGCTCAATGGTTTCCTTGAGCATTTCTGCAAAAAGCCCCATTTTAGATTGAAAGTAATAGCGGATTAAGCTGGCATCAACTTGCGCCAGTGCTGCAATGGCGCGAATAGAGACTTTATCGTAATCATTATCGACAAATAAGCTTTTTGCCGCATTGATGAGTGCGCAGCGATTATCTGCTTTGGCAGCTGGCCTACCGACCGGCTTTTTAACTGGCGTTATTTTTTTAGGCATAAATTCAACACCGCGGTGAAGATACTAAGCGTATCCATTAATTCATCAAGTGTAGAATATGGTAAAGCAATGCGGCGGATTGTTTTAGTGAATTAATTCTTCAATATTCATCATCTGATGAATTGTTTAACTGGATCACATATACAAGCGTTAGGGAAGGCTGGTATTAGCGGGAAGGTGTGTTTACTGCTCTGAAGTCAATGATTAATGCTACAACACCAAGCCATAATTTACCCCATAAAACCACTAAGTAAATTTAGTGGTGTTAATTGCTAAAGAAGTAAAGAAGTAAAGAAGTAAAGAAGTAAAAAACAGTGAGCGATTAAGAGTAAAGCTAAACTCTGCCATTAAAACGGCTAGCCATTAAAAAAGGCTAGCACTGCTAGCCTTTCATCGAAATGGTAAATCTATTATTGATTAGATCGCGGCGGTGAGAATCTCGCGGCTAACAGCTAAGTCAATATCGCCATGTTCGCCAAGTTTAGTCATGCCATGCTTTTCAAGTGCGGCAACTAATACATCAACTTGTTCAGCACTAACATCAATATCACTTAAGCGTGTAGGCACCTGCATCAATTTAAAGAAGTCTTCAGTTGCAACAATCGCTTGATCAATTTTTTGCTCATCGCTACCTGTTGTGATGCCAAATACTCGTTCAGCATATTGAACTAATTTTGCATGTTTTTGCTCACGACGTACTTTCATTACCGCAGGTAACACAATAGATAAAGTACGGGCGTGATCAATACCATGGCTTGCTGTTAGTTCATGACCAATCATATGTGTCGACCAATCTTGTGGTACACCGGCACCAATTAAGCCGTTAAGCGCCATAGTGGCAGACCACATGATATTAGATCTGATCTCTAAATCATCTTTTGTTTCAGCAGCAAGGGCTTTAGGGCCTTCTTCAATTAAGGTTTGTAGTAAACCTTCACTGAAACGGTCCTGTACTTTAGCGTTTACATCGAAGGTTAAGTACTGCTCCATGATGTGGATATATGCATCAACAACACCATTACCAATTTGACGATCCGACAAAGATAAAGTGACTGAAGGATCAAGCACTGCAAATAATGGACGAACTAATGGGCTACCAAACGGCAATTTATTGCCATTACGAGTAATAACAGAGCCGCCATTGGATTCAGAACCCGTTGCTGGCAAGGTTAATACGGCACCGATAGGTAATGCTTGTGTTATTTTTGCGCCTTTAGCGACGATATCCCAAGGATCACCACCTTCAAATTTTGCTGCTGCAGCAATAAATTTAACCCCATCAACCACTGAGCCGCCACCGACAGCCAGTAAGTAATCGATGTTTTCTGCTTCAATGATGGCTTGGGCCTTCATCAAGGTATCGTATTGGGGATTAGGCTCAATACCTGAAAACTCAAACCATGTGTGATCTTTGAGCGCATCAGTGACTTGCTGATATACACCATTTGATTTAATGGAGCCGCCGCCATAAATAACTAATACCTTAGCTGACGTTGGGATTTCCTTTGAGATGGCGCTAATTTGGCCCTCACCGAAATGAATTTTAGTGGTATTTTGGAATGTAAAATTAAGCATGAGAATATCCTAAATAACGAATTTATGACTCAGTGATCTGAGAAACTAATTTTTGTGCTGTTAATGATGAGCTTGCAGGGTTTTGGCCTGTAATAACTAGCCCATCTTGAACTGAAAACGCATGCCAGTCTGCTGCTTTTTGGTAATCTGCATCACGTTTTAGCAATTCATCTTCTAATAAAAACGGAACCACATCAGTTAATTGCACTGCATCTTCTTCACTATTTGTAAAACCTGTTACCGCTTTACCTTTTACAAGGTACTGGTCATCTTGTTTTACGTTAAGTAACGCGGCCGTAGCATGACATACCGCAGCAACAGGTTTGTTTTGGGCAATAAATTGCTCGATTAACTGAATAGAGTCTGCATTATCTGTTAAGTCCCATAGTGGGCCGTGACCGCCTGGATAAAATACCGCGTCGTAATCACTGGCATTAATATCAGCTAATACGTTGGTGTTAGCCAGTGCCATTTTAGCTTGGCTATCGTCATCAAAGCGCTGAGTGTCAGCGGTTTGAAAGCCTTCTAGTTCACTGCTTGGGTCAATCGGTGGCTGTCCGCCTGCTGGTGATGCTAGGGTGATTTCAAAACCAGCATCTAAAAACACATAATATGGAGCGGCAAACTCTTCGACCCAAAATCCGGTTTTGTTACCCGTGTTGCCTAATTCTGAATGAGAGGTAAGCACCATTAATACTTTTTTCTGTGTCATTTTAAAACCCTTTTATTTTGTTATTTCGGCAAGTACAAAGCTTGCATAAGTTCTGATGTAGAGTGATTCAAAAGAGCAAGTCATTATCTCTTTGTTGAAAGTGGTTACAGTATAGAAAGCCAATCACCGTCTGACAATGCAGATATAATTGACTTCATTGTTTAAATAATTGATACAATAGTCCAGTAAGTTAACTCTTGGATATTAAAAAATGAATGTGTCATTTGAGCAGTTGAAAAGCATGGTGGTATTTGCCCAAGTTGTTGAGCAGGGCAGTTTAAGCGGCGCAGCAAAGCATATTGGCCTTTCAAGGGCGGTTGTGAGTTACCACATAAAAAAGCTTGAAGCGCATTTAGAGGTGAGACTGTTAAATCGATCTACTCGTAGTATTAGTTTGACCGAAGAAGGTGAAGCCTATTATCAATCTTGTAAAGTGATTGCCGATCAAGCTAACACGGCCAACAAACAAATTGAGAATATGAAAAGTGAGCCTATGGGCTTGATTAGGATCACCTGTCCCGTCAACGCAGGCTTAGAAACCATAGTGCCAGCCCTTAATGAATTTAAACGTTTGTACCCCAAAATTGAACTTGATGTGATGTTAACTGATGAAATCGTAAATATTATCAATCAAGGAATTGATTTAGCGATTCGCGGTGCGCCATTAGTTGACTCAGCTTTACAAGCAACTAAATTATGTGTGCTAACAACCTGCCTATGTGGCTCGGTCGAGTATTTTAATAAGTACGGCCGGCCAGAAACCCCAGCTGATTTATCCACTCATGACTGGGTAATGTATAAACCACAAAAAAAAGTGCTGCATCTTAATAAGGGCTCACGCTCATTTAGTATTGAAATGAAAGGCTCAATTACCACCAATAACGCCTCAGCGCGCACTGCATTCATTGAAGGCGGCCATGGGATAGGGCGAGTGCCAACCTATGATGCTTGGCCAAAAGTGAAACAGGGCAGTTTAGAAACCGTATTAGATGATTACCAGTTCAGTGACATTACTATTTATGGGGTATTTCCCCCCGGGGCGACAGACTCTAAAAAAGTGCGCTTATTGTTAGATTTTTTAAAAGCGTACTTTGATAAAAAAATACGAAGCCTTGAACAATCAATTTTATGAGTTAAGTTTTAAGGCAAGGAAGTTGATATTATCATTTTTAATGATTGTTATTTTACCCCTTGATTGGTTTGATGATTATTAATATATGTTGTTTATATTTTTTGATTTTTTAACTAGTAAATAAATTAAATAGTGATGCAGTGAAATTTTTTATGGCGGCGTTAGGTCTAATTAAATGACCGTTGTGAAAGCACAGTTGCTAGCTTGAATATAAGTGACATTAACGATTAATTTATTGGAGTTGAACATGAAGACTAAATTAACATTAGCGATTGCTATGGGATTATTACTCAGCAGTTTTACAGCCCTGTCCGCCAGCATAACCTTTCATGACGATCTTGATGTCGATAGTGTTAATGGAGTTATCGTTGAGTTTCAGCGTGAGGTAGACTTAGGCCAAGGCCTGCACTTTCTAGAAATTAGCTATAGCGATTTATTTCAAGATAATGCCGATGACTCAGGTTATTGGGTAAAATCAGAGCCGCTATATTTAAGACTCGATGTACAGGGCAGTGAAACATATCATTTAGACATACCAGAATTGTATTCTGCAGATGATGCCAAAGACTTTATACAAAACCCGATTATTTCATTAACCACAGATGGTAATAACTATAAAGATATTACCTTATTAAGCCAGTCTCAATTATTTACCCTGTTATTACATGAAAAGTAATGGTTACTATTTTGTCGTTGTAATTTGCTGTTTAATTTCAAGTAATTTAAAAACGCTATTGAATTTATTTTAACTAGCGTTTTTTAGCTTGTAAATTTAAAGGGGAATATTGATATAAACAATGGGGAAACTCATATTTGAGCTGTAAATATAAACAAGAAAATAACCTAATGACTGCTTATATTCTGCAAAGTACAGTCAGCCGTGCATAGATTTAGCGCTGCTAGACCTCATCTTAGTCTCATCATTTTAGTAACATCATTTTAGCAACATCATCTTGCTATTTAATCCGTTAAAGCCTGCTATACGCTATATTTTACTATTGTTTCTTGCGTTCCTTTCTGAGGATCCTTATCATCCGTATCCCAATTTGAAAAAGGCAACATCATGGCTATCAGAATCAAGCTTAGACCAAAGCGTGAGAAATCACTCGAACGTAAACACCCTTGGGTTTTTGCAAGTGGTATACACAATATTAAAGGAAAACCACAAGCTGGTGAAACTGTTGATGTTGTTGCCCATGATGGTCATTGGTTAGGTCGTGGTGCTTGGTCACCAGAGTCGCAAATTCAAGTGCGTATTTGGAGCTTTGATAAAGAAGAAGCTATCGATAGAGACTTTTTTGTTCGCCGCATTCAACGAGCCCAAGCAGGCCGAGAAGCATTAATTGCTGAGCAGGGTTTAACCGGTTACAGACTGGTTGCTGCTGAATCAGATGGACTACCAGGCATAACCATCGATAAATACGCCAATGTATTAGTGTGTCAGTTACTTAACACTGGCGCAGATTACTGGCGTGATACCTTAGTCTCAGTCCTCGCTGAGCTTTATCCTGATTGCGCTATCTATGAGCGCTCAGATGTTGATTCTCGTAAAAAAGAAGGCTTAAAGCCGGTAACGGGTTTACTTCATGGTGAGCTGCCAGAAATGCCAGTGATCATTGAAGAGAACGGCATTAAAATCGCAGTTGATGTCACTAAAGGTCATAAAACTGGCTTTTATTTAGACCAACGTGATAACCGCAATATTGCGGCCAGATTTGTAAAAGATAAGTCAGTACTTAACTGTTTTTGTTACACCGGCACCTTTGGCTTATACGCTGCTAAAGGCGGCGCCGCGAGCATTGAAAACGTTGATGTGTCAGCGTTAGCATTAGATACCGCCCGTAAAAATATGCAAATCAATGGCTTTAATGATGATCATGTTAATTACCATGAAGCTGATGTATTTAAGCTACTACGCCAATATCGTGACGAGGGTAAAACCTTTGATGTAATCGTATTAGATCCACCTAAATTTGCCGATAATAAAGCCCAACTTAACGGTGCTTGTCGTGGTTATAAAGACATCAATATGATTGCAATGCAGTTATTAAATCCAGGCGGCATTTTACTGACATTCTCTTGTTCTGGCTTGATGCCTGCGGACTTATTCCAAAAGGTTGTCGCAGATGCAGCCTTAGATGCTAAGCGTGATGTGCAGTTTATTGATCGCTTAAGCCAAGCGAGCGATCACCCAATCGGTAGCGGCTTTCCTGAAGGGTTCTATTTAAAAGGCTTAGTTGCCAGAGTCTGCTAATTTTGCAGCATTTGCTCTGAAGCTTGATTCAGGGCAGGGGTTTAAGGCTACTTTCGGGTAGCCTTTTTTATGCCCAAAATAACTTGAAGTAGGCAGATATTAACTCAAGACGTATTTTGTCAGCATGCCTGCAGCTTACCCCATAATTTCGCTTCATTTAAATAATTAAAAGCCAGACTTTTTATTTATCCTCAGTGGTTTTTCAGTTAAAAACACCATAAAGAGTTAAATCTGTCTTTGCACAATTGCAAGCTAGCGCTAATGCGCAAAACCCTACCAGATACATACCAGTTGTTTATGGGTACGTTCGCGCTGTTTATCCACTCAATTTAACGCGGCTATGTGTTCTTATTGATAGCGCAGTATAACTAGACTACTTTTAACTTAGGTTTTGGCGGTCTGGCTGGCAACTCTGCTGGGTTAATTGATATTGAACTAGCGTGTTAGCGCATATCAGCGCATATTCAATAAACCCACGCCAAGTGATTGAAGAATTAAATAAATCACACGCTATGTTGCAGATGATCAAATAGGGATAACTCATTAGTGTCGCGCGGTGCTGTGCAATGCCAAAGCAAGCGGCAAAGGCGAATCCAAAAGCTAAAATATTTATTCTTTAATTCATTTGTTATCTTTGAACCTTTGAACCTTTGAACCTTTGAACCTTTGAACCTTTTAAATGCAGAATCGCTGAATGAGATGAAAAAGATGAAAAAGATGAAAAAGATGACTCTTGAAGGGTAAGCAAATTTTCTCCACAAGCATCGATAATGATTATACGCAAATACCCTAAACCAAGAGGTTGCCAATTGACTATGTATAAACTTTTTTTGACGTACTACAAGCGCACTATGGTCATTTTGCTTGCTGTTATCTTGTCAGGTTGTGCGATTTTTGTGGGTTTTAATTACGATCATTTATACGGCAAACCGCTACCGCAACGACGTATGCTAGACCCTACATCTGCTGAGGCTTTGCACTATGTCAATGATGTAAAGCCTATAATAGATAACCGCTGTGTTGTTTGTCACGCTTGTTACGATGCGCCTTGTCAACTTAAGATGTCATCCGCTGAAGGTATAGACCGTGGTGCGAATAAAGATAAAGTGTACCAAGGTACGCGGTTACTTTCGGCAAATACTACTCGCATGTTTCTCGATGCCCAAACAACGGCGCAATGGCGTGATAAAGGCTTTACTCCAGTACTGAATGAACGCTCACAATCACCAGTAGCCAATATACAAGCCGGTGTTATTGCGCGAATGCTACTGTTAAAACAAAGCCATCCTTTACCAACTGAAGACATACTTGATGACTCGTGGGACTTCTCCCTTGATCATAACCAACAGTGCCCATCGATTGAAGAAATGGACAGCTATGAAGAGGACTTCCCTAAATGGGGGATGCCTTATGGCTTACCGCAAATATCAAGCAATGAAAATAATATCTTGTTGCAGTGGCTTGTGGATGGAGCACCAATGACAGCTGTCGCTCCTCCTTCAAGCGATGAATTTACAGCGGTGCAGAAATGGGAAACATTCCTTAATAAAAAATCATTAAAACAACAACTATCAAGTCGCTATATATTTGAACATTTGTTTGTTTCACATTTATATTTCGAGAACAAGGAAATTGGCCCGCAAGGGGTACCCACTTTTTTTAAATTGGTTAGATCGAAAACCGCCCCTGGAGAAGTCATCGATGTCATCGCAACACGTCGACCTTACGATGATCCAAAGACTGATTCTTTTTATTATCGCTTAGAACAAGTTCGCGAAACCATTGTCGATAAAACACATATGCCATATGCACTTAGCGATGAAAAGCTTAAGCGTATAAAGTCATTGTTTGTTGAACCTAATTATACAGTTACCGCTTTACCAAGCTATAAACCATCAGTTGCTGCAAATCCGCTTATCGCCTTCACAGAATTACCAGTCGAGGCGCGCTATAAGTTTATGCTCGATAATGCGCAAAATACCATTATGGCGTATATAAAAGGCCCGGTATGTCGAGGACAGCTTGCACTTGATGTTATTAATGACAGATTTTGGGTGTTTTTTGTCGATCCCGACATGGCTAACTCCTTACAATCAAATGAGTTCTATCGCTCACAGGCCGACAACCTGACCCTTCCAGCAGAGCAAGAAAGCAATACTTTACGGCCTGTGAGTAATTGGATTAAATATGCCAGACAACAGGGCCGCTTTCTTCGAGCTAAAAATGCCTTTTTAGAAGAAGAGTTCGAAAATAATGAGCACTTAACGACTCAGCTAATTTGGGACGGCAATGGCACGAATGCTAATGCTAGCCTAACGGTATTTCGCCATTTCGATAATGCATCAGTCGTGAAAGGCTTAATCGGTGAGCAACCTAAAACGGCCTGGGTAATCAGTTATTCGTTATTAGAGCGCATTCATTACCTGCTTGTGGCTGGTTATGATGTCTATGGTAATTTTGGTCATCAATTGATTACTCGCATGTACATGGATCTGCTTCGCATGGAAGGTGAAACTAACTTTTTAACATTGTTACCATCGAAAAACCGTCACGAAGAGCTTGCTGATTGGTATCAAGATGCAAGTCTATATTTAACTGAACATCTTGAAGGTAATATCAATGAACTTAGCAAACCCACAGAAGTTACTTATACGACAAACGACCCTAAACATGAACTATTTCAAATGCTCAAGCAGCGACTAGCAAAGGTCACACCGACACGTTATGCACTTGAGTCAACCCAGCTTTCAGATGAGAGTAAGGTGCACCTTCAAAGAATTAATAATCTACAAGGGGAAAGTGCATCTATATTCCCTGAACTTACTTATATTGTGATTGAAGCTGAAGATACTTCTGTGGAACCTCAGCTTTTCACCTTAATAAGAAACAGTGCCCATAAGAACATTTCTAGCTTATTTGATGAAGAATCCAACAGGCTATATAAACGCGATGATGTGACACTGGTTAACGGCCTACTTGGCAGTTACCCCAATGCTTTTTGGCGCGTAAAAGAAGCTGAGCTGCCAGCATTAGTCGCTCAAGTACTCAAGGTTAAAACCAATGATGATTACAAAAGGTTATTAGATAACTTTGGCGTTCGAAGAACTGACCCTTCTTTTTGGGCATTTAGTGACATATTGATGACGCAATACAAAAAAAATCATCCAATAGATGCAGGCATACTTGATTACAATCGAACCCAAAATAGGTAAATGCATTAACGATGTAAGATAATTATGTTGTTGCATCGTTTTTCCGATCGCTCAATAAAAAACAAGGCACCAAGGGGTTGTCCTTGGTGCCTAGTATATTAGCCCTGATAAGTAGGGTAATCGATGTAACCAGCTTCAGCGCCACCATACAGTGTAAGTCTGGCATCGGCATCAAACTCAGTCAGTGGCCAATCATGAGCAAAACGGGCGACTAAATCTGGATTGGTGACAAAAGGGGTACCAAAGGCAACGAAATCGGCATACTGCTTATCAAGTAATGCTTGTGCAGATTGCTTGGTTAATTTCCCTGCAACCATTATCGGGTTAGTGTAGATGCTCCGTACCTGCTGACGAAATGCTTCAGGCACCTCTACATAACGCGAAATGTTTTCTGAAAAATGCACATAGGCAAGGTTCATTGGCTGCAATTTTTGCAATAATGCTAGGGTTAATGAAACAATCTCAGCGTCATCTCCAGCAAAACCTTCACCGATATGAGGCGATAAACGTACGGCGACTTTTTCAGCGCCAATTGCCTCTGTAAGTGCTTGTAAGCTCTCAAGTAGAAAACGTATGCGGTTGTCTTGGCTACCGCCATATTGATCAGTTCGTTTATTGCTTTCTAAACGCAAAAAAGTATCAAATAAGTACCCATGTGCAGCATGCACTTCCACTCCATCAAAACCAGCTTCAACGGCGTTTTTGCCAGCTTGTACAAAATCCGCAATCGTGCTCTTAATGTCTTGAAGCGTCATCTCCCGTGGCATTTCAGTTTCAATCATCCCAAAGCCACCTTCAGCTAGTGGGCCAAATACTTGATCTGGGATTTTAATTGCTGATGGGGCTAACGGCTTAGTACCTGAAATATCAGAATGACTACGTCGACCCACATGCCAAAGTTGAGCAAATATTTTCCCGCCTTCTTGATGCACGGCTTGGGTGGTTTTTTTCCAGCCTTCAATGTGCTCTGGGGTATAAATGCCCGGAGTCATCGAATAACCTCGTGCAGCCGCTGAGATCGGGGTGCCCTCAGATACAATGAGTCCAGCACTGGCTCGTTGACGGTAATATGTCGCCATCATCTCATTCGGTATATCACCTGGTTGAGAAGTACGTGAACGAGTCATCGGTGCCATCGCAATCCGATTATTAGTTTCTAATGTTTTACCTTTGAATGTGTTTAACATGTGTTTCCCCTAAGCTTGATAAATTGGATAGTCAGTGAGCCCTTTTTCAGCGCCACCAAACAAGGTATTTGGGTCGTGCTCAGCAAGGGGATAGCCATTTTTCATGCGCTCGGGCAAGTCTGGATTAGCCACAAAAGGTCGACCAAAGCCAATCATATCTGCCAATCCATCATTAATAGCCTGTTCTGCTTTGTCTGCGTTATAGCGACCTGCGTAGATCAGCACGCCTTGAAAAGCATTGCGCATTGCACGTTTGAATGAGACGGGGGTATCTGGTGCATCATCCCAATCAACTTCAGCAATATGTAGGTACACAATATGATGTTTATTGAGTAACGCTGCAGCAGCGGTATAGGTCTCAATAGGGTTCGCATCAACAGTACCATTAAGGGTCGTTAAAGGTGCCAAGCGCACACCAACGCGATCTGCGCCAATGGCATCGACCATGGCAGTAACAACCTCATCAAGAAAACGCAGACGGTTTTCAAGACAGCCACCGTACTCATCAAAGCGATCATTCGCCTCTGAATCAATAAATTGGTTAATTAAATAACCATTAGCGGCATGCAGTTCAATGCCATCAAAACCTGCGTCAATGGCATTCAATGCGGCTTGACGGTAATCTTCAATCACTTGCTGAATATCGGCTTTTGTCATCACTCTGGGTTCTACCACATCAACAAAACCGGGCGCATCACTGCCGTTATCGACAAAGACTTTTACATTTTCTGCTTTTAGCGCGGATGAAGAAACGGGTTGTTCGCCACCGATATTATCTGGATGAGTCACTCGGCCTACATGCCATAACTGCGCAAAAATCGCGCCTTGTTTGGCATGCACAGCGTCTGTCACTTTACGCCAACCAGAAATCTGCTCTGGTGTGTAAATACCTGGGGTCCACGCATAGCCTTTTGCAGTAGCTGAAATTTGCGTGCCTTCAGACACAATCAATCCTGCACTGGCACGCTGAGCGTAATAGGTTGCCATCATGTCATTGGCGACATCACCAGGCTGACTGGCTCTTGAACGCGTCATCGGTGGCATGACAATGCGGTTTTTGAGTGTGAGTCCACCCAGCGTGAATGGTTGATATAGTGATAGTGACATAGTTGAGCCCTCTTCATTTGATAGGGGCATACTAGCAAATCAATCACCAATCATTTATAGCAATAAAGGCAAATAATATTTGTAGAAATTGCAATAATTGGCTTGTTTAAGCGGATTACAGGGTTAGCTTTGGCTTTATAAAATCAATAAAAGCAGAAATCCGCTTGGCCACAGAAGAAGTCTTATAATACACCGCGTTGACTTGCTCTCTTCTTGGGTGGCTGATTTTTTCGCTCTCCAGCAGCGAGATTAAACGTCCTTCGGCAATATCTTTATTCACCATAAACCCTGATAGGCATGCAATGCCATTTCCTGCCAACACAATTTGTCGAATGGTTTCGCCATTACTTGATGACATCAAAGCGTCTAGTTGGGTAAAACCTTTTAAAGGCCAGTCATTCAAAATCTTGGGGGCGACAAATCCAATGAGATTATGCTGAGCAAGATCGCTGGTTTTAGTCGGCAGCCCCCGTTTTGATATATATTCTGGCGAAGCCACAATATACAAGGGGCTTCGACCCAGCGACCGAGCATGTAAGGTCGAATCGCTCAACGTACCAATACGGATTGCTAAATCGGTTTTCTTTTCTAGCAAATCCACAATGCCTTCATTGGAGGTTATTTCTAGCTCAATATCGGGATAGGCTCGATTAAATGACTGCACCAATGGCACCAGTTGGTGAAACACAAACGGACTAGCCGCGTCGACACGTAAACGGCCTTTGGGCAATTCCCCACGGGAAATAATATCTTCTTCCGCCTGCTGTAATTGCATTAACCCCACTCGCACTGAGTCAATGAACTGGCGTCCTTCATCGGTTAATTCAATACGTCTGGTGGTTCGGTTTAAAATAGTGACCCCAAGTTGGCTCTCCACTTTACTGACCGCTCTGGATACTCGCGCGACTTGTATATCTAGGCTCTCTGCTGCCGCTGAAAAACCTCCGGTATCGACTACAGCTAGTAAAATGGCTAAATCATCAGATTTTGTTCGCATGCTATTGCCCTCAATTTTATCCACTCGCTCATTAGCTTTATTGCATTTATAACAAATATCATTTGTAAAAACCTCTGTTTTTCACAAAACATCTTTAATGCAAAATGCACCCCATCAATTAACAACGCGACTGCATAGCGACCAATACATCGGCTATTGCTGGTCATTTTCAAACAACAGAGAGTAAATATTATGCCTTTAGCACTTCTCGCATTGACGCTCAGCGCCTTTGCTATTGGAACAACGGAGTTTGTGATCGTGGGGCTACTCCCGACCATGGCCTCCGACTTAAATGTATCACTACCTTCAGCAGGCTTACTGGTTAGCCTTTATGCACTTGGTGTTGCCATTGGTGCCCCGGTTTTAACGGCTTTAACAGGAAAGTGGAATCGTAAACACGTATTGATTACCGTCATGTCACTGTTTGTTGTCGGTAACTTAATAGCATGGCAAGCACCTGGATATAACACCTTGATTGTCGCTCGTATTTTGACGGGTTTAGCCCATGGTGTATTTTTCTCAATTGGTTCAACCATTGCTACAGGTTTAGTGCCCAAAGAAAAAGCCGCAAGCGCCATTGCGATTATGTTCACTGGTTTAACCGTGGCGTTAGTCACAGGCGTGCCCCTTGGGACTTTCATTGGTCAAACCTTTGGCTGGCAATCAACCTTCTTAATCGTTGCGCTATTAGGTTTAATCGCATTAATTGGTAGTGCTTTCTTAGTACCCAATAACTTAAAACAACCTGCCGCAGCTAAGCTTTCATCGCAGCTTAAGGTATTAACTCAACCTCGATTGTTACTGGTTTATGCGATTACTGCACTGGGTTATGGTGGCACATTTACAGCATTCACTTTCCTTGCTCCGATTTTGCAGCAAGAAACTGGCTTTAGTGCTAATGCAATTAGTTTAATTATGTTGGTTTATGGTGTATCAGTTGCGATTGGTAACATTTGGGGCGGAAAAATGGCCGATAAAATGGGCCCAATAAAAGCCCTTACCATTATTTTTACTGGTCTTGCTGCTGTGCTTATCGTGTTCAATTTTACCGCCGTTAACCCTATCGCCGCGGTAGCTACGATTTTAGTTTGGGGAGCATTTGCATTCGGTAATGTTCCTGGTTTACAAGTATATGTAGTGAAACTTGCTGAAAAATATACACCAGATGCAGTGGATGTTGCTTCAGGTTTAAACATCGCAGCTTTTAACGTTGGTATTGCACTTGGTTCATGGGGCGGAGGGATGATTGTCGCTGAAGCTGGCTTAATGCATACACCTTGGGTCGGTGCGGTAGTGGTACTGATAGCGCTTGCTTTGACCCGCTTTAGTGGTCGCCTTGATAAGCGTGCAGAAAGTTAGTGATATAAAAAGAGTATTGATGAAATAAACATGATTCTTACTCTTAGAGCTGGTCAATGCCGCCGCATTGGCCAGCTTTTCGCAACTGATATTGTTTGGTATTAGACAAGATTGAAACTGATAAGAGGCATTCAATGAAAACCGTTTTTATTACTGGAGCAAATCGTGGCTTAGGACTAGAGCTTGCAAAGCAATATGCACAGCGTCAATACAAGGTCATCGCTTGTTGTCGCGATATTGATTCAGCGCATGAGTTAACCCTGTTAGCACAGCAGTATTCAAGCATTTGCCCTTATGCGTTAGATGTTAGTCATGAAACAGATATTCTCGCTTTAACTGAGGTATTTAAAGAGCAACCTATTGATGTGCTTATTCATAACGCAGGGGTGAGTGGTGAAGGATGTGACAACTTAGGCAATATGGATCAGCAAGGATGGGTCGAGGTGTTAAAGGTTAATACCATTGCGCCAATGTTAATCACGCAGGCCTTACTCAATAATATTCTCGCAGGCCAAGATAAAACCATTATCGGGATGACTTCAATACTGGCCAGCATAGATGATAACCGCTCTGGAGGCCGATACAGCTATCGAGCATCAAAAGCAGCACTTAATCAAATTATTAAATCATTGGCCTGTGAGCTATCGGGCTCTGGGGTAAAAACCATGGCCATTCATCCGGGCTGGGTGCAAACCGATATGGGCGGCAAAGACGGCAAGTTGACAGCAGAAGAAAGTATCAAGGGAATGCTTAATGTTATTGATAATTTAAAAGCCAAACACTCAGGTTCATTTTTTGTTTACGATGGCACTCAACTGCCATGGTAAATCGGCTATTTACGTAACTTACACCTTCTGAGGCTAGAAAATGCTATTCACCTTTATGATTTTAATGCTCTTTTTTATTGCTTTGTTCGGCTGCTATATGCAAAAAGTATCTTACGATATTTCTCAAATTGATTGGACGTGGGAAGGCGATGAATACCTATGATTTGGTATTGTCTAGATAAAAGCTTCCAATACCAAGTTGTGATTTTTGGAAGCTTTCCGCATTAAAGCCCGATGAAATGCTAACATCTTAGGGGATTAATTATTTTATTAGCAGTCACTATATAACTGAAAAAACTCTAAGCACATTATAAAATCGATGGAAAATTTTCGGACAAAATCTGATACAGATTAAGTTAGTTAACGGACAAGTAGCGTAAAGGTGTTACGGCCATCAACTTTATAATTGATTTATATTGGCTCAATTACTGAAGGTCATCACTTCAATCTAATCCATTGCCTGCCGCAGGTGGGAGGATAGGATATACATATCTCAATTTAAAGGCCTGCTGGTCTTGGTACGGTTATAACCATGCGCTATTCTGAATACTTCCTAATGACAGACACCTTGCCGTCTTCTATTTCTAATACTTCCATAGTGTCGTAGCTCTGATGCATCATTTCTTTAGTTTGAGGATGAATACCACTGCTTTTAGTTGAGTAAGTAATAACAACGACGTTATAACTTGGCACAACCTGTAAAAGTTCGGCTGAATAATCTACATGGGAGCCCAGGTAATACGACATTCCATTTCGCATGCTGTTTTTTCCATCCGATAAGCGAGAATCGTCTGGAGCATAAGGTAGGTGTTGGTGTCCTATATCATCTTTTAAAAATGACAAATAATGTTCTAGGTCCTGTTTAGTTGCATTTGGTGTTTGGGTAGCTTTCCATGCTGAAAAGTAAGATTTTCCAAACTCTGTTAAATCAATTTCATCTGCATTAATTGACATAGATACCGAAAGGAATAACAAAAATAAAAACAGTCTTTTCAAAATAACCTCCTATGTTAATTTGGGAGTCAGGCCCCAATAATGGGTCAGAATTGCCCGTGTAGTAGCAAATTTAACCCTTATTAGTCCTGCTTAATTGGCTTGATATAAGCTACTGGCAAAACAATATTTTTAGGTTTTAAACCAAACAAAAACCTTAAGTTACTAAAAGGTTTAATAATGAACCAGCAAATTACGCTAGTAACTAAAAATGATAAAGCGAAAAGATAAAAAAGCTTGATATTGCAGTTAAAGGCTGTGACAGCTTACCTAAGTTAATTGTTATCGACTCAGTTCACTATTGCTATTAAATATGAGCTGCTGGTAATTAGCAAACTAATTTTTGAGTTATAAACTTTTAGCAAACTAGTCTCTGCCATTAACAGTCCGCTAGCAAGTTACTATCTAACTTGAAAGGGACAAGGTAGCTCTAAGAAGTCTAAACAACTGCTATAGTTAAGTTTGCTGACCAATATATAGGTGACATGATGAAATCGAAACTACTGATGTTATTAAGCGCGATGTTGTTGTTCATTGCTAGTCATTCCTATGCTGAGGATGGTTATCAGATAAATACATCAACCAGCAGCACGTTTATTAAAGCGTATCCACTTGATAATAATCAAACCCTAGTGATTGCAGAAGGGCGGCTTGAACCACGCTCAATCGGTACGATGAGTGTAAAATTATATGCTGACTTGATAGTGGGGGACTTTATTGATGGGCTGATTATTGCCCGAGATGGCAGCATATTGTCGGTGGCTATTGAGTCTGAACCGCTTCGCAAAATAACCATTACCACAGTAACTGCGGGTAGCGGTAATTATGAAAACACGCAGCTGGTTTGTATCAATAATGACAGCTTGTCATTATGCTAATAGGGCATTCACGGCCTTTTTTCCTATGTTGTATTCAATAAATAAATGAATGAATAAATAACCAAAAAGCCACTTAAAGTGGCTTTTATTGTGTGGTGACATACATTTTAGCAGTCTTGTTAATTTAAGTTTTTAGCAGCCTTGTTAATTTAACAAGTCAAAGGCACACTAACCAATAAGCCTCTAACTCATCCAGTAAAGCCCTAAGCTTGCTAAACAGGCGAGTAATACACTGGCTTCAAAAATAATTTTACTGCTTAACAGCTTGGTTTTACCTTCTTTCAAATTGGCAATCAATTCGTTTTGCTTGTACACCCGACAGGTAAGCTGTTCTGTTTGGGGATCAATAAGCAATTGCAACATGCAAGGGTTGCCATTTTGTAGCTTAATTTGGTGAGTACTGCGCTGACCAAAGTTAATTTTGCTTGAAACCACTTTGTCGTTAACTAATACTCGCTCAACACCACTCCAGTCACTGGCATGCAACTCAATTTTCTCTTGATTCAGCTGATATGTAAAACTTGTCATGACCTACTCCTTGGCTGCTAAAGCTACCTTAAGATAAGCAGACAAATATGACGTTTTCCAGTTTATCAGATGAACTATTTTTGAATCTTAGACTATGTACTTGTTGAAATAAGGAAAATATTTTTTATTTCAAAAGCTGACAATACTTGTATATTCGGCGCAATACAGGGACCACCCTTGAGATCGGTAATGATTTTAACCTCAAGGGGCAAATAAGTGCAGAGTGACAAACCAGCAATCACTAGATGTATTTTAAGCGGCGCTGCAGCCTAAATGACAATAATGGGATAGTAGATCTCGCCAGCTTACGATTCCAATAAGCTGCTGGTGTTTAAGTACCGGTAAACAAGTAATACCTTCAGTTAGTAATATTTGTGAGGCTTGTTCAATTGATATATCTGGCCCAACGGTGATCGGATGGTGTGACATTACCTGATGGACCCGTTTTTGTAGTGTATCAATGTCGCGGGTTAACTCTGCAGCTGTGCCTAAATTAGGACTTATGGCGTTAAATAAATCTTTTCGTGATAAAACACCAGCAACTTGATTATGCTCATCCTTCACCACTAAATGATGAAACGGCATATTATCAAAAATGTTTTTAGCGATAGTTATTCTGTCATCCATTTCAACAGTGACAACTCGAGGACTCATTACATGTTCAATTGTTTTCATCGCTTCCTCCCATTCCTTTATTAAGTTATATCAGACAATTGCAGCGACAACAAATATCAAACAAAGATGCAGTTTATGGGGGTTAATTCAGCCACTTTGAGGTGTAAAGTGCAACGCTTCAAGGCTTATTTCTGAGTTAGAGGTGAGTAAAAGGTGAGTTAAAGCTGAGTTTAAACAGGAATTGTCAGATAAGTTTTAAATTGAGATTAAAGATGGCTATAAAGGTGATTTATTGACCCGTCAGAGGGCGGAAACAAAAAGAGCACCTTAAATAGGTGCTCTTTAGCAATCAATGCTCGTTTAAGTATTTTTACTTATTCGGCTGTTATTAAATCAACTGCGCTAACAGTTACTTTGCGCCATTGATAATGGCACGTGCCATATCATCAGCAACATCGCCTGTGGTGCGGTTTTCTGCATCAGCTTGGCTAAATATTTTTAGTAGCGTGTTGTAGATTTCTTCGACTTTTTGAGTTGATTTAGCTGCATCATAATCACTTTCAAACGAAACATTAATGATACCGCCAGCATTAATGACATAGTCAGGGGCGTATAAAATACCCATGTCTTTTAATGTTTCACCATGGCGTACTTCCGCTAATTGGTTATTGGCACAACCCGCAACAATGGTTGCTTTTAATAACGGGATAGTCGTGTCATTGATAGTGGCACCTAAAGCACATGGCGCATACACATCAACATCTTGAGTATAAATGTCTTGTGGAGCAACCACTGTCGCGCCAAATTCAGTCGCCACTTTATCAAGTGATGCTTGATGAATATCAGTTACGATTAATTCAGCGCCTTCTTCATGTAGGTGTTTACATAAGTAATATCCCACATGACCCACACCTTGAACTGAAATTTTAAGGCCTTTTAAGCTATCTAGACCACGTTGGTGTTTTACCGCTGCTTTAATGCCAAGGTAAGTACCTAAAGCAGTATAAGGTGAAGGATCACCACTTTTACCTTCAAGGCCTGCCATGTACGGGGTTTCTTCATGAGCAATCATGATATCAGCAGTGGTTACGCCAACATCTTCCGCTGAAAAATATTTACCGCCAAGTGTATGAATACAGCGGCCAAAAGCGCGGAATAATGCTTCACGATCTGTAGTTTTAGGATCGGCAAGGATCACTGACTTACCGCCACCCATGGTTAATCCAGCAAGTGCATTTTTATAAGTCATACCACGTGAAAGACGTAATACGTCAGTCAGTGCTTCATCATCTGAATCGTAGTTCCACATACGACACCCGCCAACAGCTGGCCCAAGGTTAGTATTGTGAATGGCAATAATTGCTTTTAAGCCACTTTCTTTGTCGTTACAAAACACGACCTGTTCGTGTTCATCAAACGAGACATGATTAAATAGAGCCACTTGTGATCTCCGCTGTGCGATTTATTAGTCGTCAACCAGTGCTGATTAACGACGGCTTATGATATTTATTGCAGAACGATAGCATTTAGCGATACTCTCAACAAAGTTAGATTCATATAATTTTGTGATCTACGTGGCAATTTTGCTTGCCACTTTACGTAAACGTAAACTTTTTAATCGTTTCGTAACATTTCTAGCTAGAAATGAGTGCAATTGTTGAATTAATGATGACAACAAATAACAATAAAATAGGAAGGTAGTATGAGTGAATCCGTGGCTGAGCAGACAACGGCGCAACAAGATCCTGAGCAATTAAGACAGGAATGGGTAAAAACACAATTTCAAAAAGCGAACCGATTTCTCGCTGAAAAAGGTGTAATACCATCAAAAGTTATTGCTGATGAAAGCCGTTATTTAGTGCCTTATTTAGCGATTTGGAAAATGGAGTCTAAGCAGCCAACTAAGCAAACATTTTGGGTGATGTCTGGTGATTTACCGTCTGATTATGTTGATGTTAAAGTTGCTGCAACTGCCCGCGATGCGATTCGTCATTTTTCAATGATGTGGCAACTTAAAGCAGAAAACCTACATAAGTCTGGGGCGACCCGAGATGAAACTCAATTGAAGTTTGCTAACTTATTAGTGTCTCGTGCTGAAAGTCTTTATAAGATGCATGGCGATGAAAAACTGTGGGCTGATCAAGCTTAACCGTTTTAGTACTTAATTATTAATTATTAAGTTCAGACGCTTAAAATAAAAGGCACTCGTTTTTATATAAAACGAGTGCCTTTTTGTTACTAAATTACGTGTGTTTAAAAAGCGCTTTATTTACTGTCTAAATGACGTTGCATTAAATTTTTATTCACATCACTCATTGATAACGCTTGATCTTCAAGTAACACAATTAAGTGATACATCAGATCTGAAGCTTCATTAATCAATTCTTCTTTATCATGAGTGGCTGCCGCTAGCGCTGTTTCTAAACCTTCTTCACCGACTTTTTGGGCAATTCGTTTGGTGCCACGCTCAAATAACGATGCGGTATAACTTGATTCGGCGCTTTGGCCTTTGCGAGAAATAATCACATTGGTTAAGTTATCGATAAAGCTATGGGCATTACCATCTTTCCAGCAGCTCTCTGTGCCGGTATGGCAAGTTGGGCCATGAGGGATGACTTGCACAAGCAAGCTATCATTATCGCAATCTTGATCAATGGCGACTAAATCTAGGGTATTGCCTGAGGTTTCACCTTTTGTCCACAAGCGCTGTTTTGAGCGACTGAAAAAGGTGACTTTGCCTGTTTCAAGGGTTTTAGCCAGTGCTGCTGGGTCCATATAACCTAGCATCAAGACTTTACCTGTCAGATGGTTTTGCACTACAGCAGGAATTAAGTTTTGTTGTTTTTCCCAATCTAACTTACTGCCATCAAAGGTAATTTGTGTTGTCATAGTGTTCTCTGTTGTTTTGTAAGTTATAGCCTGATCGCGATCTTGTGCTGGGCTAGGTATTGTTTTAATTCATTGATATCAATAATGCCTTTATGAAACACACTCGCAGCAAGGGCGGCATCGACATTTGCTTGCTCAAATACTTCTTTGAAATGTGCCATAGTACCAGCACCGCCTGATGCAATAAGTGGCACATCACATATCGCTCTCACGATACTCAATTGTGTAATATCATAACCACCGCGCACACCATCTTGATTCATCACATTTAATACAATTTCACCACAGCCACGCTTTTGGACTTCTTCAACCCAGTCTTGGGTATACCATTGGGTGTCTTTAGTGGCGGCTTCATCACCGGTAAATTGCTTTACTTTATAGCTGTTTGAGTCGGCGTCATAAAATGAATCAATACCAATCACAATACATTGACGGCCAAACTCATCTTGAAGCCTTGATATCAAGCTAGGATCTGTAAGCGCTGGAGAATTGATTGAAATTTTATCTGCGCCATAAGCTAGCATTTGCCGAGCTTGCTCAATGGTTTTAATGCCGCCTGCGACACAAAAAGGGATATCAATTTGCGCAGCAACCCGGCTTACCCAGGATTTATCAATCACCCGCTCATGGGCACTGGCGGTAATGTCGTAAAAGACTAATTCATCGGCGCCTTCTAGGGCGTAACGCGCAGCAAGGGGCTCAATATCACCAATAATTTCATGATTACGAAATTGCACCCCTTTGACCACTTGGCCATCGCGCACATCAAGGCAAGGTACTAGGCGTTTGGCCAACATGATATTGCCTCCTCAACGGTAAAGTTTTGAATAAGTAGTGCTTTACCTATGATAATACCATCGGCGTTACTGTCTCTTACGGCGACAACATCATCAAGTGAGGCAATGCCACCTGATGCTTGCCAGTTAATATCTGGGTAGGTGGTTGCTAGCTCTTGATAAAGCTCATTATTCGCGCCTTGAAGGGTGCCGTCACGGCTAATATCAGTGACTAAAGCATGCTTTAAACCCACGGTTTTATATTCACTGACTAATGATTCAAGGGATTTACCGCCACCGGTTTGCCAGCCTGATACTGCAACAATTTTCTCGCCTTGCTGGTTGATATTGACATCAAGGGCTAAACAAATGGCTTCACTACCGTATTTTACCAACCAGCTTTTAACTAATGCTGGCTCTTTTACGGCTAATGAGCCAATAACGACTCGTTTAACTCCAAGCTCAAGCAGCTCTTTAACTTGCTGTTCGCAGCGAATACCGCCGCCAACTTGTATGTCGGTGCTCAGGCCGGCCACTAATTCACCAATGAGTGCTATTTGGCGTTTTTCAGGGTCTTTCGCGCCAGTTAAATCAACAATGTGTAATAGTTTTGCACCTTGGTCTTGATAAGATTGCAATTGTGCTAATGGGCTTAAATTAAAAGTGGTTTGCTGGGCATAGTCACCTTGGTACAAACGCACTACTTGGCCATCAATTAAATCGATTGCTGGAATGATCATGCTGGTTTCCCCATATTTAGGAAATTTTGTAATATTTGGGCGCCGACTTTGGCGCTTTTTTCTGGGTGAAACTGCACCCCAAAGAAATTGTCTTTGCCAATGGCGGCGCTAAACTTTTCACCATATTCAGAGGTAGCGATGGTGTACTGGCTAATAGGCGCTTTAAAGCTATGGACAAAGTACAGGTAACTGCCATCTTTTATCCCTTCAAATAGCGGGTGATCTGACACGCTTATTTGGTTCCAGCCCATATGAGGTAGTGGCAGCCCTTTACTATCAAGGTGATCAATGTGTGTTGGGATTAAGCCAAGGCAAGTAATATCATTGTCACTGCGGCCTGTTTCTGAGCGGCCACCGTGTTCGATAGACTTGTTAGCCATCATTTGCATCCCAAGGCAAACGCCCATCACCGGTTGCTTGAGCTGTTTAATAACCTCAGTTAAATCACGACTATTCAGTGCATCCATTGCCGCGCCAGCAGTGCCAACCCCGGGTAAGACTACCCGAGTTGCGGCTTTGATAACGTCATGATCACGTGTCACGATTACGTCGGCATTTAAGCGTTCAAAGGCAAAACGCACAGAGCTTAAATTGGCGCAGCCAGTGTCTAAAATCACAGTAGTGTCAGTATTCATACTCATTCCTTACAGAACGCCTTTACTTGAGGGCAAAATATCCCCTTCAACTTTCACGGCTTGACGAAGGGTACGGCCCAATACTTTAAACAAAGCTTCCACCTTGTGGTGATCATTGTCGCCCGTGGTACTAATGTGTAATGTGCAGCGCAGCCCATCAGCAAAAGAGCGGAAGAAATGCGGCACCATTTCTGTGGCCATTTCACCGACCATTTCACGTTCAAAATCAGCATTGAATTTAATGAAAGGCCGGCCTGATATATCCATTAAACACTCACCACTGGCTTCATCCATTGGCAGGCTAAAACCAAAACGGGCAATACCACGCTTATCACCCAATGCTTGGCGCAGTGCATCGCCAATGGCAAGGGCTGTGTCTTCTACGCTGTGGTGATCATCAATTTCTAAATCGCCATCAACAGTGACGTCCATTTTGAAATTTCCGTGGGTTTGTATTTGATCTAGCATGTGGTCAAAAAAGCCAATGCCGGTGTTGATAACGCCTTTGCTAGTGTCATCTAGGTTTACATTTACTCTAATATCGGTTTCTTTGGTGGTTCTAATGACTTCTGAAGTGCGGCCTTTGTTAAGTAAGGCATCAGTAATAGCTAACCAATCTAAACCATCACGTTGATATTGAAAGCTGGCAATACCCATGGCATTAGCCAGTTCAATATCTGTGTGGCGATCGCCAATGACGGCAGAGGTGGTAAAATCCACTTTGCCTTGAGTTAAGTAATCTTTCACTAAGCCAAGTTTAGGCTTACGACAACTACAGTTGTCTGCATCAAAATGAGGGCAGATAACCACATCATCAAATATCACCCCTTGGCTTGAAAATATCTCCATCATCATATTATGTGGTGCATCAAAATCTGCCTGAGGGAACGAGTCTGTGCCTAAACCATCTTGATTCGACACCATGACTAAGCGATAGCCTGCTTTTTGTAGCTTAAGCAGAGAAGGGATAACCTGTGGCTCAAACACCAATTTGTCTAAATGATCGAGCTGTTTATCTACTGCCGGCTCTTCAACTAAAGTACCGTCTCGGTCGATAAAGAGTATTTTCTGTTTCATCTTACTTCCTTCAATTTTCATTATTCTGTGTCGTAGGATGTTAACGTCTTAATTTAATGCGTTATCTGTAGCAATTTCATCCAGCGATTATATTTTTAATAAGGTATGAGTGTGATGCCTTTTACTTAATAGTTAGCACTGTTGTTACTGATTAAGCCTATCAAGTACGGCGATTAATCTATCGGTATCAGTTTGTGAGCTAAAACTAAAACGAATACGTGCAGCAAGTCTTGGGTCTTTATAAGCTCTGGCAACAATGCCCGCTTGCTTGAGTGCTGCGGCAATTAATTCAACCTTATCAAATTCTGCTAAAACAAAGTTGCCGTTAGCGGGCAACACTGTTGCGCCAGCTTTTGTTAATGAGGCTGTCAGTCTTAAGCCTTGTTGTTTTAGGCTAGCAACTTGTTGCTCCATTAGTGAAATGCCGTTATCCGACAGGGCTTTTTCTGCCACTTGTTGCACTGGTAAAGGCACTGGATATGGCGCAATGACCCGCATGATCAAATCGATAATGTCGCTGTTTGCCATTAAAAAGCCGCAGCGAGCGCCAGCCAATGCAAAGGCTTTAGATAATGTTCGTAACACCACAAGGTTAGGATATTTAGGAATTAAATCAGCCACGGAGTATTGCGGCGAAAACTCAATGTAGGCTTCATCAATCACCACAATAGCGTTAGGCATCGAGGCAATTGCCGTTTCAATGGTGTCTTTATCAATGATGGTGCCAGTAGGATTATTAGGATTACAAATAAACACGATTTTAGCGTCGCCAACTTGCTGGGCAAAAGCATTGGGTAATTGATAATCTTTAGTCAGCGATAAGTTAGTGACGCCAATATTGAAGGTTTTAGCGCTTATGGCATACATGCCATAAGTTGGGCCAAAACAGGCAATGCTGTCGACTGCAGGAACACAAAATGCTCTGATCAATAATTCAATAGCTTCGTCAGCCCCGCGGCAAGTGACAATATTATCTGCGCTTACCTTTGAATATTCAGCATAAGCATTAATCAAACTTGTCGGTTGGCATTCAGGGTAACGATTGAGCTTATTGAGCTCACTATTATTAAATGGCGACTCATTAGCGTTTATCCATACATCACCTTGACCGCCAATACGCCTTGCACTTTCGTAAGGCGTTAACTCAAGCAGTTCTGGTCGTGCAAGTTTGGCTGCTATTGGCGTACTCATCGAATCAGTCATCATCCTAATCTCACTTCACTTTTTATTTCACAGGCTGTTTAAACGTATGGCAACGGCTTGCTTATGGGCATCGAGTAATTCATTTTCAGCTAATACCATCACAGTCTTAGCTAAGCTTTGTAATCCTTGGGCGCTTAGTTCTTGTACGGTAAAGCGGCGGCTAAAGTCAGCAAGAGACAAACTTGATACCGAGCGGCTATAACCGTATGTCGGCAGTACGTGGTTAGTGCCGCTGGCGTAATCTCCAACTGACTCTGGCGTGTAAGCCCCAAGAAACACACTACCTGCGCCGCGAACTTGTTTAAGTACTGCGCGTGGATGACTGGTTTGAATAATTAAGTGCTCTGGCCCATATAAATTAGACACTAACGCCGCTTGCTCCATATCATTCACAATAATACTGCGACTGCAGCTCAGTGCTTGAGCGGCAATATTACTGCGCGATAAGGTCTTTAATTGCGACTCAAGCGCCAGATTAACCTTTTCAGCTAACTCGATAGACTCAGTAACTAACATCACTTGTGAATCAGGGCCGTGTTCAGCTTGGGATAATAAATCAGCCGCAATAAAAGCGGGCTCAGCGTCTTTATCGGCAATCACTAACACTTCAGAAGGACCTGCTGGCATATCAATAGATACACTGCAGCGACCATCTTGGGATACTAAACGTTTAGCTTCGGTGACAAAGCGATTACCAGGGCCGAAAATTTTATCTACTTGAGGAATACTGTCAGTGCCAAAGGCGAGGGCTGCAATGGCTTGTGCGCCGCCAACTTGATAAATCTCAGTGATGCCACACACCTGTGCTGCGTAAACAATGGCATCATTAATTGGTGGCGGGCTAACTAAAACCCGCTGTTGGCATCCGGCAATTTTTGCTGGCAGCGCTAGCATCATGACGGTGGAAATCAGTGGCGCACTGCCGCCAGGAATATACAAACCCACTTTTTCAATGGCTTCAGAGCGAAGCTCGCAGCGGATCCCAAGCTGAGTTTCAACATCAATAGGGCTAAAGGTTTGCGCCTGATGAAAGCGTTCAATGTTTTCTGAGGCCACCGCAATGGCTTGCTTTACCTCATCAGAGACGCGGCTGCAGGCGGCATTAATTTGCTGCTCAGTTAACCCTAAGGTGTCGACTTCAACGCCATCAAACTTTTGATTAAAGAGCGTTAACGCTTGATCGCCGTCTTTTACCACTGCATTAATAATGTCGCGCACGGTTTGCTCTACACTGTCATCACCAATTAATGGCGAGCGAGCTAAGGCTTGTTGCTGCGCCTTAGCATCGAGCTTGGCCCATTGAAGAATTTGCATTTGCTGCTTCACATTTGCCATAAAGGCTACCCCGCCATTTTTTCAATTGGCATAACAAGAATTGAACTTGCCCCTAAGGCGGTTAATTCTTCCATCGTGTCCCAGAATAAATCTTCAGTGCTGACAGCGTGAACAGCAACCCGATTGCTATCATCATTTAATGGCAGCACTGTTGGGTTTTCAGCACCCGGTAATAAAGCCACAATTTGATCTAATGTTTCAGTCGGCGCGTGTAGCAAGATATATTTACTTTCGCGAGCGCGCACCACACCATTCATACGGGATAAAATTTTATCAATTAGCGCTTGTTTAGCAGGCACTTGCTCTTGTGCTGATTGGATAATACAAGCCATTGAACGGTAGATAACGTCAGTTTCGTATAAGCCGTTGGCTTCAAGGGTGGCGCCCGTTGAAACCAAATCACAGATCCCGTCAGAAAGGCCAGCACGTGGCGCAACTTCAACTGAACCTTTAAGCATACAGTCGCTATAGTTAATGCCTTTTTCTTGCATATAACGGCGTAGCAGGTTGGGGTAAGACGTTGCGATACGTAAGCCTTCTAAAGAGCTAGCATCTTGGTAGCTAAATTCATTAGGTACCGCCAGTGATAAACGACAGGCACCAAAATCAAGTTCGCGTAATTTAACGCAATCTGATGGTTTGCCCAGTGTTTGGCGCTCTATTTGTTCTTCTTCCAGAACATTCTCACCAATAATGCCTAAATCAACCACACCATCCATGACTAAACCCGGAATATCATCATCACGTACCCGCAATAAATCGATTGGCATGTTGTCAGCGTGCACAATCAAGCGCTGCTCATTAACATTGAATTTAACGCCACAGCTTTTTAATAGCTTTTGAGACTCTTTTGAAAGTCGGCCAGATTTTTGGATTGCGATACGTAGTCTGTTATTTTCGCTCATAATGAAGCCCCTAATAAAATTGATATAAAAAACAAATATTTAAAACCTAAAACTAAAAAACCCCTGAAATTTCTTTCAGGGGTTTGGGTATTTTGTCCACCGCCTGAAGGAAATAGTCCTTCGGCAGTTAGCATCCGAAGGCTACCGCATATGGTGATGATGATGATTTGTATTGATTCGGATGAACATAATAAATTCTCTTTAAATTAACGTCTGTAATTTTTTTACAACCTATTTTGTGACAGACTGTAATTTGTGTACAAACACGTTAACCGCTTTTAGGGTTGTTTGCAATACAGAATAAACACATATTTTGTATTTTTTTAAAATAAAAAATATATCTTATATCAGGGGGATAATTACGTGGTGTTTAGGCGTTTATTTGTGCAGTTTGTATATACAAGTTAATGATAAACATTAGTTTATGTAACGCTAAGGATTTTATTGATATTTATACAGGGCAGTAAAAACAGTGAGCCTAGATTACTGTTTGAATAGCAACTTTATATTGATAAATTGATAGGCAAAGATTGTTACCTAAGCGATTAAAATAGATAATAAGCCACATATAAGTTGCTTACTATCAATGCTGAAAGAGTCAAATGTGACCACTCGATTACAAAAAGAAGTACAACTGGCTTTTTCGCCAACAGGCGCATTAGCGAGGGGGATCCATTCCTATCGCCCCAGACAAAGCCAATACGATATGGCGCTGGCGGTGAGCGATGCTATAGCTCAAAAGCATAATGTGATCCTTGAGGCTGGTACTGGGGTGGGTAAAACATACGCCTATCTGATCCCGGCGTTATTAAGTGGCAAACAAATTATCATCAGCACTGGCAGTAAAAACCTTCAAGAGCAGTTATTTTTTAAAGACTTACCTTTATTACTGAAGATGTTTTCAGTGGCGCCCAAAACCGCCTTGTTAAAAGGCCGTAGTAATTACTTGTGCCAATTAAGATTGGAGAAAAACTTACAACACATTAGTCAGATGCCACCGAAAGTGGTTGATGAACTCATTAAAATTAATCAATGGGCCAGTGTGACCAAAGATGGTGATATTGGTAACTTGACCGCTGTGGCTGAAAATTCAGCCACCATTGCCACAGTAACCAGCACCAAAGAAACTTGTACCGGCAAACGTTGCAGTTTTTATGATGAGTGTTTTAGTCGTAAAGCCAAAATAAAAGCACAAGATGCCAAGATTGTGGTGGTGAATCATCACTTGTTTTTTGCCGACCGTTTATTAAAGGACACCGGCTTTGCCGAGTTATTGCCCGATGCTGATGTGGTGGTGTTTGATGAGGCGCATTTGGTGCCTGATGTGTGTATTAATTATTTTGGCCAACAAATTCCAACCAGAGAGCTAGACAGATTACTTAATCGTATCATTGAGGTCTATCGCACCGAGCTGCGCGATACCATTCAGCTTGAGCAATTAAGCCAACGTTGTTTAGTCAAATTGGCTGCGTGGCAAAATGACTTGATTGATGCTGATGTTACTGATTGGCGACAGGTTATTTCCAATAAAGCGCTTGCGAGTTCATCTTGGGAATTGTTGAAAGAATTTAATTTATTAACACAAGTTACCACCGAGCACGTCGGACGAAGTGAATCTTTAGATGACATTGTAGTGAAGTTATCAACATTGGTGGCAAATCTTAATAGTTACTTTGAATGCAATGACAGCAATGCTGCTTATAGTATTGAGCCCAGCGGTCAGCATACTATGTTACGAATTTCGCCGATTAATATTGCCAAACAATGTCAGCAATTATTTGATAAACAAACCCAGTGGATCTTTACTTCGGCGACCTTGCAGGTTAATCGCCAGTTAACGCATTTTGCCGATGAAATGGGCTTATCGAAAGCCAAGCAAATGATTTTAGACAGCCCATTTGATTACCCCAATCAAGCCATGTTCTGCGTGCCGCGCCATTTAGCCAAATCAGGCCAGAGCGCAGCTAATGTTAATCAGCTGGTGGATGTTTGTATTCAAGCCATCAATGCGGCCCAAGGGCGCACATTTATACTATTTACCAGTCATAATATGTTGCAGCAAGTGGCGATTGCCTTACAAAGGCGGGTGCAATACCCCTTATTGGTGCAAGGCTCGGCCAGTAAACAAAGTCTGTTAAACAAGTTCAGGCAACTTGGTAATGGAGTATTACTGGGCACCAGCAGTTTTTGGGAGGGTGTCGATGTAAGAGGGCGGCTACTTAGTTGCGTGATTATCGATAAACTGCCGTTTGTCTCACCTGATGATACCTTGTACCGCGCCCGTGCAGCCAATGCTGAGCGCAGTAATAAAGATCCCTTTGCTAGTATATCTCTGCCCCAAGCGGTGATCAGTTTAAAGCAGGGCGTCGGACGGTTAATTCGCGATGAGAAAGATCGCGGCGTGTTAATTTTGTGCGACAATCGCATTGTAAACAAAGCTTATGGTGAAGCCTTTATTAACTCGTTACCGCCAATGCATCGCACCCGAGATTTAGATAAAGCGTTAAGCTTTTTAAAAAGCATCCCATAAGTTATTATACTGCAGTTGATGATTTAGCTGATTCAGTGCCGATAAAATGCCTTACAGGCTTTAGGTTTATTAGCTAAATCATCATACTCAGCATTAGTTAGCCCAGCATTTTTTCCATAGTTAATGGTAAGGTAAACACGTTTTTACATGACTCAACTTCATACAGATTTAACGATTCTCGCATTAGATACTTGCACTGAATCTTGTTCAGCGGCTTTGTTACATGACAACAAACAGTATAATCGCGTGTTTGATGCACCAAGAGAGCATAGCCAACGTATATTACCTATGGTTGATGAGGTACTAACCGAAGCCGGCATTAAAATTTCAAATGTAAATTTAATAGCCTATGGTCGTGGACCTGGCAGTTTTACCGGGATTCGTATTTGTACCAGTATGACCCAAGGCTTAGCGCTTGGGCACGATATTCCTGTTATTGGTGTTTCAACCTTGGCTGCAATGGCGCAAATGGCCATTGAAACTGAGCAAGCTGAACAGGTTTTTTGTGCCATCGATGCCCGTATGAGTGAAATTTATTGGGGACAGTTCAAAAATGTCGACGGCATTGCAACTCTAGTGGGGGCTGAGCATGTTTCTAGCCCTGATTCAGTTGAGCTTATCTTAGATAAGCAAAAGCCAATGCATATATCTGGTACTGGTTTTGTAGCTTATCCAGATTTATTGAATGATGTAGCGACAACACAGACGACCCAAATAACATTACCTGACGCATCAGCTATGATTAAGTTAGCTATAAAAGGGCATGAGCAAGGACTAGCTACCTCAGTGGATGAACTTGCACCTGTGTATTTACGTGACAAAGTCACTTGGACAAAATTACCTGGTCGTGAATAAATAAGACCATGTGTTTGCAGCAGTGATAGGGAGCTAATGTTTGCTATCACTGACTAACAATTAAGGCCGATTGGGTTGCCGTTGTTAGATGCGCCATAATGGCTTTTTTATAATAGGAGTGATAACAATGAATGCTTTCTTACAGACTTCAGTTCAGCCTTTATCCTCCTATAATCCCAGCAATATTAATGGCCATACCAAGGTTTCAGCTATCGCAACTAATGGTGTTGATAAGCTTTCTGCATTACAAAATCAAACTCAAGTCCATAATCAAACTCAAGTAAATAATCAAACAGACACGCTTGATGCCGCTAAAGATGACAGTAAACAGTTACCGGCGCTAACTAGTGTAGAATTTGATTCCAAGCTTGATGCTAAATTGCAATACGACAATGACATGGCGTCAGCGACGAGAGATAAGCCATTCAAAGACCATTGTCAGACATTGGCCAGTGCCGGTGCGATACAAGAATATTTAATAAACCAACATTCGGCGCAACGAGAACATATTCAACAAATGGTAGGAATAGATTTATATGCATGATGCTGCACCGAACAAGTTTTCCGCTATCCCTTCAAAAGGTCGCTTTTTTCTCGAATTACTATTTGCCTTTTTAATTACCAAATTGCCTTTCATTAGTATTCCATTCAAATGGTTTGAAAGTTATTTCCATGAAATATCTCATGGTATAGCAGCCATCTTATCTGGCGGCATAGTGACTAAAATCCAGCTGTTTCCCAATGGTGCAGGCCTTTGTTTTACTCAAGGGGGCTTTGCGCCATTAATTACTTTTGCTGGCTACCCCGGCGCTGCGTTGTGGGGCTACATGATTTTCTTGTTAGCCACTTGGCGAGCAGGGATCCGCTTTACCTTAGGCATATTAGGAATAACCGTTATTGGTTCATTAATCCTGTGGGCACGAGATCTACTCACCATCGGCATATTAATATCTCTTGCGGTTGTATTCTTATTACCTCTTAAATTTGATCATAATGCTTTACTTAATAGCTTATTACGGGTCATGGGATTAATGATTGTCTTGAATGCTATGGCAAGCCCTACGGTACTATTTCGAGTTGTAGGCCAAGGCGATGCAGCTAAATTGTCGCAACTGACTTGGATTCCTGCTTGGATTTGGGTAATTATGTGGCTGATATTCAGTTGTTTTATGTTATGGATGTGTTGGAAAAGAGTTGACGACAAAAAGCTGCCAATCGGCTAAAGTGATCGACTTAGCAACCTTTGCCGTACCAGTTGCTGATATTTTCGAGACAATTTATTCAGGGAGAAGACAATGAAACGTACGTTATTATTATCTACCGCTATTGGGCTTAGCGTTTTAGGCTTGTCTGCTGTCACTAATACAGCAATAGCTCATAACCATGGCATGGCTGAAAACCCACAGGCTATTAAGGTTAACCCACAACTGGCTGCAGCCGTCGCCAGTGATTTCAGAACTGAGAAAAGTAGCGCACGGGACAAATACCGTAACCCAGCAGAAACCTTAACATTTTTAGGTATTCAACCTGATGATACCGTGATTGAATTATGGCCTGGCGGTGGCTGGTATGCGCAAATTCTAGCGCCTTACCTCGCGGCAAAAGGTCAATATATTGGGGCAATTTTTGAGACTAACCCAAAAGAAGACACAAAAAGAGCTCAGTATTACGCCAAATCGGGTAAAAAATTTGAAGCTTGGCTTGCTGAAAACAAAGCGGTATTAGGCAATGCTTCAACAGTGACATTCCAGCCGCCAGCATCATTGGCTTTAGGGGATGATAACAGTGTTGATTATGTACTGACTTTCAGAAACCTCCACAACTGGGCTGGGCAAGCGCAATTAGAAAATGCCTTCACTGCATCTTATAAAGTGTTAAAAGAGGGGGGGGTGTTTGGTGTAGTAGAACACAGATCAAATCCAGGTATGTCATTTGAAAGCGGTTATATGGATCAAGCTGAAATGATTACCCTAGCTGAAAAAGTGGGATTCACGCTAGCGGCAACATCTGAAATTAATGCTAACCCTAAAGACACCAAAGACTATGAGAAAGGAGTTTGGACTTTACCACCGCGTTTAGCATTAAAAGAGCAAGATAAAGACAAGTATCTTGCTATTGGTGAAAGCGATCGCATGACGCTAAAATTCGTCAAAAAAGCTAAGTAATCTTAAGTTAGACATTCAGATAAAAAGAGTCAATTAAGTGCTTATGAATGAGTCAATTGAACAATCGCTGCCAGTTGAAGAAGTCGATTTTCAATTGGCTCATATTCGTTTAAGCGCCAAACGCTATGGCTGTAAAAACAAGCCTATTTTATTGGCTTTACATGGCTGGTTAGATAATGCAGATAGCTTTGAACCTTTAGCGACAGCGTTACATTCTCAGGGGATATTAAGCCAATATCAACTACTCGCTATTGATTGGCCGGGTCACGGTAATTCACAACATAGACCTGGCAGTTATCCACTTCATTGGCTTGATTACATTTATGACTTGGATGAATTAATCAATCATGTAAGCCCTTCAACTCCCATCAACATCCTTGGTCACTCTTTAGGTGGTATCATTGCGGCGGCCTATAATGCTTGCTTTGCCCACAAAGTCGATAAGCTCATTTTGATTGAAGCATTAGCGCCGTTATATGAAAAGCCAACTCACGCCCAAAAGCGATTAATTAATAGCTTTCAACAGCATAATCGTTTTAATGGCGCTAAATCATCGACTGCGAACTTAGCAACAGTTAAGCAAAGCTTTACCCTCGATAGAGCAGTTAATGCCCGTCATCAGTTAACTGGGCTTGATAAAGTATGGTGCGAGTTAATCATTAAACGTAATGTTGAAATTAAACATCAGCAATTATGTTGGAAAAGTGATCCCCGCCTTAAGCTAGACTCACCTTATCGTTTAACCTTTGAGCAGGTTGACGCATTAATGAGCATCAGCGATACCCAATGTTTATTAATATTAGGCGAGCAGGGCTTTAAGCAGTTAAAATTAGCTTTACCTCAAGCATTATCATGGTTTAGCCGCCTATCACATATACAAATTGAAGGTGATCACCACCTACATATGGGTAGTGCAAAGCTTGTGGCCGATAAAATTAGAACTTTTATTCTAAGTTAGTTTGTTGATGTGGTGAAATCACTAGGATTTTTATTTCATTTATGTGATTATGGTCCGAATTTAAACGGTCGTATGATTTTATGGCTAAACAATAAAAATTAACGAAAACAACTTTGCTGCGACTAACAATAATAAAAATTTACGCTAGTTTTAAAGAGCAGTGATTTTTAGACCTTGCCAATATTGAAGGGCTCCTTCATAGCAATGGGCTAATTAAATAGGAGAAAATTGTGGACCATCCTTGGATTAATAATTTACCAGAAAATGTACCAGCAGAAATTGACCCTCAACAATTTACCTCTTTGGTAGACATGTTTGAAACAGCAGTGTCTAAATATGCTGATCAGCCTGCTTTTATCAACATGGGGGCGACATTAACCTATCGTAAGTTAGAAGAAAGAAGTCGTGCATTTGCTGCCTATTTACAAAATGAACTCAAGCTTGAAAAAGGCGATCGTGTTGCGTTAATGATGCCAAACTTACTGCAATACCCTATTGCACTGTTTGGTATTTTACGTGCAGGAATGGTAGTGGTAAATGTAAATCCACTTTACACCCCTAGAGAGCTTAAACATCAGTTAGTCGACTCAGGTGCTAAAGCTATTGTCGTGGTCTCTAACTTTGCCCGCACCCTTGAAGAAGTTGTTGCAGAAACCCCTGTAGAGTCAGTGATTATCACCGGCCTTGGTGATCAGCTTAGTGCACCTAAACGCACCCTAGTTAATTTTATTGTTAAATATATCAAAAAGATGGTGCCTAAATATGATTTGCCTCATGCATTATCTTTTAGACAGTCGCTTACCAAAGGTCGCCGTTTACAATATATCAAGCCTGAGATAACCACTGATGACTTATCATTTTTACAGTACACCGGTGGCACCACTGGTGTTTCTAAAGGCGCAATGTTAACTCACGGCAATGTGGTCAGTAATGTCTTGCAAGCTAATGGCGCTTATTCCCCAGCCTTAAAAAATGGCTCTGAATTTGTGGTTACCGCTTTACCGCTTTATCACATATTTGCATTAACTGTTAATTGCCTATTGTTTTTGCACAAGGGCAGTACAAACTTACTTATTACTAACCCAAGAGATTTGCCAGCATTTATTGGTGAGCTTAAGAAATACCCATTCACAGCCTTAACTGGGGTTAATACCTTATTTAATGCCTTAGTAAATAACGAAGATTTTAAAAATTTAGATTTTAGCCGCTTAAAGTTCTCAATTGGCGGCGGCATGGCGGTGCAAAAAGCGGTGGCTGATAAATGGCAAGCCATTACCAAAACGCGCCTGTTAGAAGGCTATGGTTTAACCGAGGCCTCACCACTAGTGACCTGTTGTCCTTATAACCTCGAAGGTTACAATGGCTCAATTGGTTTTCCTGCTCCCTCGACTTTCATTCAAGTCAGAGATGATGACGGTAAGGTATTAGCCCAAGGTGAAACAGGTGAGTTATTTGCTAAAGGCCCTCAGGTAATGAAAGGCTACTGGCAACGCCCAGAAGAAACCGCCAAAGTGATTGATAAAGATGGTTGGTTAGCCACGGGTGATATTGGTTACATGGATGAACTCGGCTTCTTTTATATTGTCGATCGCAAGAAAGATATGATCTTAGTTTCTGGCTTTAATGTTTTCCCTAACGAAGTGGAAGACGTGGTGGCATTGCACCCAAAAGTGGTTGAAGTTGCTGCTGTTGGTGTCCCAAATGATGCAAGCGGGGAATTAGTTAAGATTTTTGTTGTTGCAAAAGACAACACTGTGACTGAACGCGATCTCATTAAGCATTGTCGCCAACATTTAACAGGATATAAGGTACCAAAGCTGGTAGAATTTAGAGATGAGTTACCCAAATCCAATGTAGGTAAAATTTTACGACGAGAACTTCGAGACGAAGTTAAATCAGCGTAAAGTAAAGCCGGCAATAGCCGGCTTTTTATTAGCTTTATATTGGTTAAAAAGATGAAATCGGAGCGTATTTTGTTATCGTTTGAATATATCAGCGACCCAGAAAGTTTAGCGAAATTAGTAGCACAGTATCAGCAAAGTGAATTACTTGTGCTTGATACCGAATTTGTTAGAACACGAACTTATTACGCAAAGTTAGGGCTTATTCAAGCCTATGATGGCAAGACACTAGCGTTAATTGACCCCGTTGCCTTAGCTGATTTATCAGCATTTTGGCAGTTATTGTCAGATACGAAGATCACTAAACTTGTTCATTCATGCAGTGAAGACTTAGAAGTGTTCGCGCGTTATGGTCAATGTCAGCCAAGCCCGTTATTTGATAGTCAAATTGCAGCGACCTTTTCAGGCCTAGGGCATGGTTTAGGTTATGCGAAGCTGGTCAATACCTTTTTGGATATCGAAATAGATAAAGGTGAGTCACGCACCGACTGGATGAAACGGCCGCTGACTGATGCACAACTGCAATACGCTGCAAATGATGTGTATTACCTTTATAAGCTTTACCCGCAATTGTTAGCGAAAATACAACAATCTAACCGTATGGATTGGCTACTTGAAGAAGGTGAGCGCATGACAGAAGGGCGTTTAACTCCGCCTGATGAAGAGTTTGCTTATTTAAAAGTGAAAAATGCCTTTCAACTATTTCCGCAGCAGCTAGCTTACTTGAAAGTATTAGCCACTTGGCGCTTACAAAAAGCACTGAAAAAAGACTCCGCCCTTGGGTTTATCATTAAAGATCATGCCTTAATTGCATTAGCTAAAAAACAACCTAAGACAGTGATTGAGCTTAATCAGCTAAATGATCTAACAGAGCATGAAAAACGCTTTCACGGTAAAGAACTGATTAAAGTGTTACAAACGGCTGACCTAGACAATCTGCCTGAAGCGGTAGATGTAATCGCGCTGAAAAATGGTTACAAAGCCTCATTTAAAGAAGTGAAAAATATTCTTATTCAGGTGGCAGAGCAGCATGATGTTGCTATTGAGTTTATCGGTTCTAAACGTTTAATTCATGAGTTTTTAATGTGGTTGTACAATAAGCAACCTGCAGAAAAACCTTTGTTATTAAAAGGCTGGCGCGCCAAGCTAGTAAAAGATGCCCTTGCTGCAATCAAGTTTAGCTAAATTGCCACATCTAGTGTAAAAATTGCTGCTACAAAAAAGCCAAGAGTAAACTCTTGGCTTTTCTTTACGCTCTTCGTTACTGGAGAGTATATTTTTACAAACTCAGGCACAAACTCAGGCACAAACTCAGGTAAAAGCTCAGGCTTACTTACCTTCAGGTAAGGTCACATTAAGTTCTAATACAGATAGGTTTTCATCATTTTGTTCTAATTGAACCGACACCTGATCTTCAGAGATATGTACATATTTTCTAATGACTTCAAGGATCTCTTGTTTCATTTTCGGAAAATAATCTGGCGCGTCACGTTCACCACGTTGGTGCGCAACAATAATTTGTAAACGCTCTTTAGCTGTGACCGCAGTGTTGGTTTTTTTGTTACTTTTAAAGTAGTCGAGTATAGACATAATTAGCTACCAAATATCCTTTTTAGGAATCCTTTTTTCTCTTCTGTCAGAAATCTAAATGGTACTTCTTCACCAAGTAAACGTTGTACAGTATCAGCATAAGCCAGACCTGCATCACTTTCGTCATCGATAATTACTGGCACACCAGAGTTTGAAGCTTTTAGCACTGCTTGTGACTCAGGAATGACCCCAAGTAATTTAATTGCCAAAATCTCATTCACATCTTCAACACTGAGCATTTCACCTGTTTTAACTCTAGCAGGAGAATAACGTGTTAGTAATAGAAACTCTTGAATAGGTTCTAAATTTTGTTCAGCGCGACGTGAACGGCTTTGCAACATTCCCAAAATACGGTCAGAATCTCGTACTGAGCTGACTTCTGGGTTGGTGGTGACAATAGCAATATCAGCAAAATACAATGCCATCATTGCGCCTTGCTCAATCCCTGCTGGTGAGTCACAAACAATATAATCGAAATCTTTGCTTAGCTCTTCTAATACACCGCCAACGCCTTCTTTAGTCAGGGCATCTTTATCACGTGTTTGTGACGCCGGTAAAATAAACAGTTTGTCACAACGCTTATCTTTAATTAATGCTTGATTAAGATTGGCTTCACCATTGATCACATTAACAAAATCGTAAACGACTCGGCGTTCACAACCCATAATTAAATCAAGGTTTCGTAAACCGATATCAAAATCAATGACGACTGTTTTCTTTCCTTTCAAGGCTAAGCCAGTCGCTATTGCTGCGCTTGAGGTTGTTTTACCAACACCGCCTTTACCTGATGTGACAACAATAATCTGTGCCATGTTGTTATATATCCTTTTAAGTTGCCACTTACTGTGGCAATGATTCAACCATGAGTGTTTCGCCATTTAAGCGAATGCAGCCGCGTTGGTCACTGCAGTTTTGTTGTAAATGTTCAGCTAACCAATACTGCCCAGCAATAGAAACGAGTTCGGGGTCTAATGCATTGGCAATAATAATACTATTAACATCGCCAGACGCCCCGGCCATTGCTTTGCCGCGTAATGCACCGTATATATGAATGCTACCATCTGCAATGACTTCTGCGCCATTGCCAACCGCACCAAAAATGACTAAATCTGCATTTTTTGCGTAAATTTGTTGTCCTGAACGGATATTTTGCTTCACTATTTTGGTTTCTTTTAATGGCGCAGGCATACTTTTAGCTTGTTTGCCTGATTTAACCACTGCAAGGCCTAATAGTTTGGCTTGGCTACTAATGCTTTCATTTGCTGATGTTACACCAACTATAATGAGTTGGTTATCAGTAAGAAGTTGTTTTAATGCGGCTAAATTAATGTTTTCTTGCTCAATTGCACTTAAATTTAAGATTAACGGTGCACCAATAAAAAACTGTGGCGCTTGAGATAATTTACTTTCTAAGTCAGCTGCAATAGCGTTGAAATCATGGGTGTTGATATGGAGTACTGAAAGCGTGAAAGAGGTAGCTTTTAACTCGAGACTTTGTGTGGCCATCCAGGCTTAACTCTCCAAAAAATGTCAGTCTAAGAACTGAATTACAATTAATTTAATCATTGTCCATGTTATAGTGTGCGTTGTTTACTATCAAGCAAGAAACAGAGGAATTTAACCCCAAGATGATTTGTACTGTATATAAAAGTAGTCGAAAAGTTGATACCTATTTATTTGTCGAGAAGCGCGACAATTTCGATGCCGTTCCTGAGGCTTTAATGAAAATGTTTGGCGTACCTAAACTGGTGATGATGGTGCCTTTATTAAAAAGAACTGAACTTGCCATGGCCGACATTGAAAAAGTAAAAACTGAGCTTGCTGACAAAGGCTACTATTTACAAATACCGCCCCCTGTTGTTAATTTACTGGCAGAGCATCGTAGAAGTTTAGGTTTAAATGACTAGCGATATTTTTGAAAATAGTTATAGTTTGTTTATGATATAATTATATATTTTACTATTCCGGTGCCTGCTAAAACGTGTTAACGTTTAGTTAATAAAAATAAGAATAGCAATGCTGAGTTAATTTAGGACAATTTATGATTTGGAAGGTCATTTCATCTGTAATAGTTTATTTGTTAGCTGTGAATGTGGTTTTTGCGCAGCAAGATATTAGTTTTGATGATTATTTAGACTCACTTAAAGATAAAGCTATCGCTGCGGGTATTTCCTCAAACACGATCGATGAACATTTCTCAAAAATCAAAGTGTTTAAAAGAGCCACAGTAAAAGGCTCTGAAACCAGCTTGAATCTAGAAAGTTACATTCCTAAAAATGTACCTGAAATAACCGTTGTTACCGCAAGAGCGATGCTGAAAGAGCAACAAGACGCTATCGTTGCTATTGGTGACCGTTATGGGGTTCAGCCGCGCTTTTTAGTTGCGCTATGGGGATTAACCTCAGAATTTGGTGAGCAACAAGGTAATTTCCCGATTTTATCTGTTACTGCATCCAATGCTTATTCTGGCAATCGTGAGCAATTTTACATTGATGAATTTATAGCAGCTTTACGCATCATTGAATCTAATGAGGTTCAATACGAGCAATTAATCGGTTCATCAACTGGCGCTATGGGCCACCTACAATTAATGCCGTCACAGTACTTAGCATTTTCTAAAGATGGCAATGGTGATGGCAATAAAGATATTTGGAATAATCAGTACGATGCCTTTGCAACTGCAGCATCAATGCTGCAGGCATCTGGTTGGCGTAATGATGAAACCTGGGGGCGTCAAGTTAGCTCAATTGAAGCATTAACCGTTGAAGATACCGGCATAGACAATGCTAAAACTTTTAATGAATGGCAAGCGCTTGGCGTACGTCGCTATAACGGTAATGATTTGCCCAAGCGTGATGATATGCAAGTTGCATTGTTAATGCCTGACGGTGAAAAAGGTCGCCAATATCTGGTGTATAATAATTTCAAACTGCTTCAAAAATGGTCTAACAGCGAACATTTTTTATTAACTGTGACTTACCTTTCTGAACGAATCAAAAATCCGCCAATCAATTAGTGATACAATAGCGCCAATGTTATTTTATTACTATTGAACTATGTCTTTTTGGAATGAAAAAAAGCTCGAAGAAATGAGTATCGTACAGTGGGAATCACTGTGCGATGGTTGTGGAAAATGCTGCTTAAACAAATTAATCGATGATGAAACAGAAGAGTTGTATTACACCAATGCAGCTTGTCATTTGTTAGATGATGGAACTGGCGGTTGTCGACGTTATCCCGAACGCTTCAAATATGTTCCAGCCTGTACGGCCATTACTGCAGATAATGTAGCTGAATTAACATGGCTACCGGATTCTTGTGCTTATAAGCGTTTATACCAAGGCAAAACGCTTCCCAGCTGGCATCCGTTACTGACAGGTTCGAAAGAGGCCATGCATGAAGCTGGCATATCGGTGAAGGGTAAAACCATTAATGAAACCAAAGTACGTGAGCTAGAAGACTATATCGTACTTTGGCCATTAAAAGACGTTGAATAATAAGTCTTTATTTAGCTGGTTTTACTGCTGGAATGATCATCACTGCCAGTACCACTAAATAAACCATAAAAGTGACAACCATCCATTGCGCCATGCTGACTGATAAGAATGTCCAAGGCGAATCACTGCACATGCCAGTAGGGGAAAATACTGCTGGCAACCATTTATCCAGTGGCATCCATGTTGGAAATTCTGGAAAAAACGAGCAAGTTGAGAATGGCGATGGGTCGGCCTGTAGTTTATTCAGTTCAAGAGATAACTTTAATCCCCAGGCAGCACTGACTCCCCAAGCTCCGATAGCCAATATTCTGGTTAGCCAGAATTTTGGTGCTATCAGCCCCACCATAGCGGCAATAATTAATCCTAACACCGCCACTCTGACATAAATGCACATGACACATGGGGCTAAATGCATCACGTATTGAAAAAATAGCGCAGCAGCCTCTAGGGCAATTGCTGACATAAGTAATATTAACCAAGCGCTACGTGAACGAGTGAAACTCTGTAAACGATTCAAATCAAACTCCTTTCGATATTATATTTATTATTAGTATGAAAATTCAACGGCATATAAAAAAGCACCCTCATTAGAGGGTGCTTAATTGATAATGTTCAAATTATTAAACATTAATGCCCGGTTGCAGCGCCAATAACGTCTTTTGCAGTATGGTGGATGATGATGTGACTATCATAAAAATACTGGGTCATATCGGTTAAGAAGCCAGATTCAATAGTAACAACTCCGACAATTGACAGTACAATCGTATAAGGCAGTGCCATCCAAACCATACGGCCATAGGACAGTCTTACTAGTGGTGCTAAAGCCGAGGTCAGTAGGAATAAGAATGCAGCTTGACCGTTAGGGGTCGCAACAGAAGGCAGGTTAGTACCTGTGTTAATCGCGACTGCTAATAAATCAAATTGGTCACGAGTGATTTGGCCGCTGATTAATGCCGCTTTGACTTCATTAATATAGACAGTACCCACAAACACGTTATCGCTCACCATCGACAATAAGCCATTAGCAATATAGAACACCACTAATTGGGCGTTACCTTCAAAGCTTAATGCCCATTGAATAACAGGGGCGAATAAATGTTGATCAATAATCACACCAACCACGGCAAAAAATACCGCAAGTAAGGCTGTGAAAGGCAAGGCTTCTTCAAATGCTTTACCAATCGCATGTTCATCTGTCACGCCATTAAATGCCGTGGTTATGATGATAACCGATAACCCAATCAGACCAACAGAGGCTAAATGGAAGGCTAAACCCACCACCAACCAAATACCTGCAAGAACCTGAACAACCAGTTTCATCTTATCGGCAGTGGTTCTGTTTGCATCTTCATAGGCAGCATAATCGCTTAAAATTTTATGAACCGCATCTGGCAGTTGTGCGCCATAGCCAAACCATTTAAATTTTTCAACAATAAAGCAAGTGGCTACGCCTGCAATTAATACCGGCATGGTAACAGGTGACATACGAATAAAGAATTCACCAAATTGCCAATGAGCTTGGGCTGCAATAATTAAGTTTTGTGGTTCACCGACCATAGTACAAACACCGCCAAGAGCAGTACCTACACCAGAGTGCATTAGTAAGTTTCTTAAGAAACCACGAAAAGCCTCTAACTCTTCATCGCATAACTGTTCACGATCTTCTTTAGTGTGGTCATGATCTGAACTGAAGTCTTTTCCTGATGCCACCTTGTGATAAATCGAGTAGAAACCAATGGCTACAGCGATGATAACCGCGATCACCGTTAGGGCATCTAAAAAGGCCGACAGAAAAGCAGAAGCGGTACAAAACATCAATGAAACAACAATTTTTGAACGTACTTTCGTGATCATTTTAGTGAACACAAAAAGTAGTAATTGCTTCATGAAGTAAATACCAGCAACCATAAAGATTAATAATAGTAATACTTCGAGGTTAGCTTCTATTTCATGTAGAACTTGTGTGGGGGAGGTCATGCCTATTATTACAGCTTGTATGGCGAGTAAGCCGCCTGGCTGTAATGGGTAGCATTTTAGTGCCATTGCAAGGGTAAAAATAAATTCTACTACCAGTACCCAACCTGCGATGAATGGGCTGACATAGAAAAATAATAATGGATTTATAACGAGGAACAACAATATTGCATATTTATACCATCTTGGTGAATTACCCAAGAAGTTATGAAAAAATGCATTACCAGCAGTTGACGGCATAATAGCCTCTCCAGTTGTGATTTTGTGATAGTGAAATTTACTGGAAGGAATTTCGTGACAAATAGAGCGACGTATTTACAGCTGACTTTGAATAAGACGAATTACATTGTTTCTAAACTATCTTGCTCAGTAAACAATTTTTCGTCATAGCCTTTTTTATCAGTCATTTAAACGCATTATATTTGTTGGTTTCAAAATTCGTTAGCTGTATCGCTAACTTACATCCTTTTGTTTGACGCGGTATTTTAGCGCAAACTTCAATGATTGTAATCCAAGAAAATCTATCATTCGACAAATAGCCAACGAATATAACTGCTGCGTCACAAACTTATCTGCTATTGATGAATAAGTAACCAACAACAAGGCTGAATGAAAGCTTTAACGGCTATGTATGGTGTGTATTTATATTTCCTCTGGTATGATCTGTCTATTGATTAACCACGGGATGTTAAAGTTGACAATTATCAATGCAAAGGGTCCTGCAAGTTTTGCAGAAAAATGGATTGTACGTTCCATCTGGGAAAATAAGTTTCCACCGGGATCGATATTACCCGCAGAGCGTGAACTATCAGAATTAATTGGCGTAACAAGAACAACATTAAGAGAAGTGTTACAACGATTAGCGCGTGATGGTTGGCTCAAAATTCAACATGGCAAACCAACCCAAGTGAATAATTTTTGGGAAACCTCTGGCTTAAATATTTTAGAAACTATTGCCGATTTAAACCCTGAGGGCTTTCCGTTATTGGTTGATCAGCTGCTTTCAGCGCGAGCCAATGTGAGTATTATTTATTTTCGCGGCGCCATTAGAAATAACCCAGAAAAAGCCCAAGCGGTATTAGCAAAAATTCATCAGTTAGAAGACACTGCTGAAGCTTATGCTGATTATGATTACGAATTACATCATGCGTTAGCGTTTTCTTCAGGAAACCCGCTGTATGTACTTATTCTCAATGGCTTCAAGGGATTGTATAGCAGAGTCGGTCGCTATTATTTCTCGAGTGAAGAGGCGCGAGCCATCTCACTAGACTTTTACAAAAAGCTGGAAGTCTTAGCCATTGAGCACAAATACCATGACGTTAATGGGTTGATGAAAGCAAATGGCATTAACAGCGGCGTTATGTGGCAAAAGTTGCGTGATGATATGCCTGCAGAGATTGCTATCAGTAATAAATAATAGCTAATTAATACAGTAAAAAACCAACCGCGAGGTTGGTTTTTTTATGGCTTAAGTTAATGAAACCCTGTAACAGTGATCACATGGTCGTCATCTTATTTTCGACTTTAGCTGGGGGACATTGCGACAACTTGGTTACATTACCCGACTCTTCAAGTTGTTCGATGCTGACATCAAAGCCCCATAAACGATGTAAATGTTTTAGTACTTCTTCGTGGCTGTGGCTCAGTGGAATACGCTTATTGGGGATGTAGCGTAATGTTAATGACCGATCACCATTTATTTTTACTTGTTGCACTTGGATATTTGGCTCTAGATTTGACAAATTATATTGCTGTGACAATTTTTCTCTGATCAAGTGGTAACCACTATCATCATGAATAGCTGAAATAGATAAGCGGTTACAACTATCATCATCTAACACACTAAAGAGTTTAAAATCTCGCATAACTTTTGGCGACAGGTATTGGCTTATAAAGCTTTCATCTTTAAAGTTTTCCATTGCAAATGTAACCGTTGTTAACCAGTCGCTGCCGGCTATCTCAGGAAACCAGCGTTTGTCTTCTTCAGTAGGGTGTTCACATATACGCCTGATATCAACAAACATATTAAAGCCCAATGCATAGGGATTAATGCCGCTATAATGTGGACTATTGTAGGCGGGCTGGGCGACCACTGCAGTATGACTTTGCAGAAATTCCAACATAAATCTGTCTGTGACAGTGCCTTGATCAAACATATGATTCAATATGGTGTAATGCCAAAAGGTCGCCCAACCTTCGTTCATTACTTGGGTTTGTTTTTGCGGATAAAAATATTGCGCCATTTTTCGTACAATTCGGACTATTTCACGTTGCCAAGGTTCAAGTAATGGGGCGTTCTTTTCAATAAAATATAAGATATTTTCCTGTGGCTCTTCAGGAAATTTAATTTCATTTTCCGCTTTTATGTTATCAGGGTTAACGGGTACGGTGCGCCACAGATCGTTAACCTGACTCTGCAAGTAACTCTCACGGTCTTTTTGGCGCATTTTTTCTTCTTTAAACGACACCTCAGCAGGGCGTTTATAACGGTCAACCCCATAATTCATCAATGCATGGCAAGAGTCGAGGGTTAGCTCAACTTGTTCAACACCGTAGGTTAACTCGCATTCGCGGATGTAGTTTTTAGCAAACACCAAGTAATCAATGATCGAGCTAGCATCGGTCCAGGTTTTAAATAAGTAATTATTTTTAAAGAAGCTATTATGGCCAAAACAGGCGTGAGCCATCACAAGGGCTTGCATGGTAATGGTATTTTCTTCCATTAGATAAGCAATACACGGATCGGAATTAATAACGATTTCGTAGGCTAATCCCATTTGACCGCGGCGGTAACCTTGCTCCGTTTCAATAAAACGTTTGCCAAATGACCAATGGGTGTAACCAATCGGCATACCGATACCTGCATAGGCATCCATCATTTGCTCTGCGGTGATCACTTCAATTTGATTGGGATAACTTTCTAATTTGTAAAAAGCCGCCACTTTTTCAATTTCTGCCATGTAGGTTTCGAGCAGCTCAAAGGTCCAATCAGGGCCATCATCTAAAGGTTGTTTGCCATGCCCTTTAGGCTGTGATGTTTCGGCATTATTGGCTGATTGCGGTGTGTTTTGTCGCTCTTCAATGCCAGCATTTTTGTCGTCAGTAGTCGGTTTTGTCATTATGACCCCTTAGCTAGGCTGCTTTTTGAATAATTCACGGAACACAGGATAAATATCGTCTACTTCTTTGATGTGTTGTACGGCGATATTGCCAAATTGTGCTTGTAAGGTTTCATATTCACGCCAAAGCGTTTGATGCGCTCTACGGGTTATTTCGATGTAACTAAAATAGCGAGATACTGGTAATATTTTCTCAGCAAGGATTTGCCGACAAGCAGGAGAGTCATCAGCCCAATTATCGCCATCAGAGGCTTGTGCAGCATAGATATTCCACTCATCAGCTGGGTAACGTTTTTGCTGAATTTCATGCATTAAGTTCAATGCGCTAGAAACAATGGTACCGCCAGTTTCTTGGGAGTAGAAAAATTCATGCTCGTCTACTTCTTTTGCTTGGGTGTGATGGCGGATGTAGACCACTTCAAGATTTTTATAGGTCTGGGTTAAAAATAAATACAGTAAGATATAAAATCGTTTTGCCATATCTTTGGTGGCTTGATCCATTGAACCTGAGACATCCATTAGGCAAAACATCACAGCCTGACTAGATGGTTTTTCACGTTTGGAAAAATTATTAAAACGTAAATCGAAACTGTCTATAAAAGGCACACTGTCAATACGTTTTTTGAGATCTTCAATTTGCTGTTTTAAATCCATGATCAATTCAGCTTGGGTGCCGGGGGTATTTTCAAGCTCGTGAAGCTGCTTAATAAGCTCGGCGAGTAATTTCTTTTTCCCTGCAGTCATGGCAATACGTCTTGCCAGTGAAGACCGTAGTGAGCGAACAATATTGATGTTCGCTGGTACGCCAACATTGGTGTAACCTGCGCGATATGTTTCAAACTCAACCATTTGCTTCGCGTTAGTTTGCTGTAAATCAGGTAGTGCTAAATCTTCAAATAACAGCTCTAAATATTCATCATTTGATATTTCAAATAAAAATTCATCCTTACCTTCGCCGCTGTTAGAGGCTTCACCTTCACCACTACCTTGTCCGGCAGCGCCGCCTTTGGGGCGCTCAATTTGATCGCCTTTATTAAACTGATCATTACCCGGGTGGACACGCTCTCTTACGCCGCCTTGGCCTTGATGAAATGTTGGTTCGCTGATGTCACGTGTTGGGATACTGATTTTCTCGCCTTTATCGATATCAGTAACACTTCTTCTGGTTACGGCTTCACTGACCGATTTTTTGATTTGCTTTTTGTAGCGTTCAATAAAACGTTGTCTGTTGACAGTGCTTTTACCTTTTGCATTGAGGCGTCTATCAATAAAATTTGCCATACACAACTCCTAATGGACTTTGCCCTTAACGGTTTTTAACGGATTAAGTTAAGGGCAAAGTTAGCAATACTTATGACGATTTACGTACCCTCAAATACCACTCTGAAAGTAATCTCACTTGTTTTTGGGTATAGCCTTTTTCCATCATGCGATTGATAAAGTCATCGTGTTTACGTTGATCATCTGCTGAGGTTTTCGCGTTAAACGAAATAACCGGTAATAAGTCTTCGGTATTGGAGAACATTTTTTTCTCAATCACCACTCTAAGTTTTTCGTAACTGGTCCACAGTGGGTTATTACCGTCATTATTGGCTCTGGCGCGCAATACAAAGTTGACGATTTCATTACGAAAATCCTTTGGATTACTAATACCAGCAGGTTTTTCGATTTTTTCTAATTCAGCATTTAGCGACGCGCGATCAAATAGCTGGCCAGTTTCTGGGTCTCTAAATTCCTGATCTTGAATCCAAAAATCAGCATACGTCACGTATCTATCAAAGATGTTTTGACCGTATTCAGAGTATGACTCTAAGTATGCGGTTTGAATTTCTTTACCGATAAATTCAACATATTTAGGAATGAGATAACCTTTTAAAAACTCGAGGTACTTTTCACTTAACTCCGCAGGGAATTGTTCCTGTTCGATCTGTTTTTCAAGTACATAAAATAAATGCACTGGGTTTGCGGCAATTTCAGTATCATCAAAGTTAAACACTCTAGATAATATTTTGAATGCAAAACGAGTGGATAACCCCTGCATGCCTTCATCGACACCGGCATAATCACGGTACTCTTGGTACGACTTGGCTTTAGGGTCGGTATCTTTTAACGTTTCGCCATTGTAGACGCGCATTTTTGAGTAAATCGAGGAGTTCTCAGGTACTTTTAAGCGCGACAAAATACTGAACTGAGCTAAGGTTTCTAAGGTGCCAGGGGCACAAGGCGCTTTAGAGAGTTCTGAGTTTGACAGTAGTTTTTGATAAATCTCTATCTCTTCAGACACGCGTAAACAGTAGGGCACTTTTACAATATAAACCCGGTCTAAAAATGCCTCATTGTTTTTATTATTTCTAAAGGTGGTCCACTCAGATTCGTTGGAGTGAGCTAAGATCATGCCGTTATAAGGTAAAGCAGATAAGCCTTCAGTACCGTTATAGTTGCCTTCTTGTGTAGCGGTAAGCAGTGGATGCAACACCTTAATCGGTGCCTTAAACATTTCCACAAACTCCATCACCCCTTGGTTAGCACGGCATAATGCGCCTGAATAAGCATAAGCATCGGCGTCATCTTGTGAAAAATGCTCTAACTGACGAATATCAACTTTACCCACTAATGCAGAAATATCTTGGTTATTCTCATCACCGGGTTCTGTTTTTGCGATAGCGGTTTGATCTAAGATCGAAGGGTAAACCTTAACCACTTTGAATTTAGTAATATCACCACCAAATTCATGTAAACGTTTTACTGCCCATGGTGACATGATGGTTTTAATATAGCGTGGTGGGATGGCATATTCGTTAGTGAGCAGCTCAGCATCTTCATCGGGGTCAAATAAGCATAAAGGGTGATCGTTAACGGGGCTGCGTACGCCATTGGCACTTAAGATGTAAATAGGTACCTTTTGCATTAAGGCTTTAAGTTTTTCTGCTAATGATGATTTACCACCACCTACTGGCCCTAATAGGTAGAGGATTTGTTTTGATTCCTCTAAACCTTGAGCGGAATGTTTAAGGTACGAGACAATTTGCTCAATGGACTCTTCCATTCCATAAAAATCAGTAAAGCTTGGGTAGTAAGAAATTAATCTATTAGAAAAAATTCTACTGAGTTTAGGGTCTTTTGAAGTATCGATGGTTTTAGATTCACCGATGGCCATTAGCATCCGTTCGGCCGCCGACACATAAGCACTTCTATCTTCCTTACAGATTTCAAGAAACTGCTGTAGTGAGTATTCTTCGTCTAGTTTTTGCTCATAACGTTGTTGGTAATGTTCGAATATGCCCATAAGAAACCCCTTTAAACTAAGGTGAAAGTACTTGAGTGACAGCGCATTTATGGTGTTAAGCCGGTTTTAATTTAAACAAAATAGTGGTGCTTTTTTAATGGCCGTTAGATAAAGTCTAGGTCAGGGATTTGAGATTAGCGAATGGGGAATTGTAAAAAATTCTAATAAAAACAAAGATAAAACGTTGCAAATGCAACTGTTGCAAATGTAGTTGCTTGGTTTGAGCAGTAAAGATGAAACAGAAACACTAAGCATAAACCAATAAAAAAGGAGCTAATTAGCTCCTTTTATTCATCTCATTGTAAACTTGTTAGCATTTAGCCAGCGAAGTTTGCGTTAACGAATTCCCAGTTAACTAATTCCCAGAAAGCTGCTAGGTAGTTAGGGCGAACGTTACGGTAATCGATGTAATAAGCGTGTTCCCAAACATCAACAGTCATCAATGGTGTTACTGACTCGTCAGTTAAAGGAGTCGCAGCATTGCTTGTATTAACAATAGCCACAGAACCGTCAGCATTTTTAACTAACCAAGTCCAAGCACTACCAAAGTTGTTTACTGCAGAATCAGTAAATTTCGCTTTGAATTCTTCAAATGAGCCGAAAGCTGCATCAATTGCTTCAGCGATAGCACCCGTTGGAGCGCCGCCAGCATTAGGTGCTAGACAGTTCCAATAAAAAGTGTGGTTCCAAATCTGAGCTGCATTGTTGAATACGCCACCAGTTGAAGTTTTAACAACTTCTTCTAAAGTTTTGTTTTCAAATTCAGTACCTGCAACAAGACCATTAAGCTTAACAACATAAGTGTTGTGATGCTTACCGTAATGGAATTCGATAGTTTCTTCAGAAATATGTGGTACAAGTGCGTTCTTAGCATATGGTAATGCTGGTAATTCGAAAGCCATTAGTATCTCTCCATGGACTTAGGTTATCGTTTTATATACCTTTTGGTATGACATGCTCACCATGACATTGTACTTAAATATTTTGTGATGTGAATCATTGTTTGATGAAATATGTCGATACAGTCAATCGAAAAAATCATTTTCTAACAAAACCCTACAAACTGTGGGATTTTGTTATGATGAAAGCTGGCGTACAATAGCCTTATATTATTAAGTAGCACTTAGGAATAAAAATGGAAACAGTAGACAAAATTAAGCAGCAAATCAGTGAAAACCCAATCATTGTATACATGAAAGGGTCACCAAAGTTACCTAGCTGTGGTTTTTCATCTCAAGTCGCGCAGGTTATGATCAACTGTGGTGAGCAGTTTGCTTTCGTAGACATTTTACAGCATCCAGATATCCGTGCTGAATTGCCAAAATTCGCTAATTGGCCGACATTCCCACAGTTGTGGATTGAAGGTGAGCTTATCGGTGGTTGCGATATCATCACTGAGATGTACCAAAAAGGTGAGTTACAGCCAATGATCACAGCAACAGCAGATAAGTTCCGCACTGAAGAAGACGCTGAATAAGTCACTTTATTGTTGCGCCAGTACGCGTTAGCTTGGAATTTTTCAAAGCTTAAACACTGGCTAGATGAACATTTAAAGTAAAAACCCTTAATTTGCTTAAATTAAGGGTTTTTTGTTGTCTACAATTTGTTGCCTACAATAGTAATGTGAGATGAAAACTTAATCGGCTTTAGGCTCTTTTGGCATAGGTAAGACTAAATTCATTACAATCGCCACTAAGCCACATAGGCTAATGCCTGTCAGGCTAAACTCTCCAATACCAAAAGCCATTCCCCCAATACCGAACACTAAAGTTACCCCAACAATGCTGAGATTACGTGGCTCATTTAAATCTACCTGATTTCTAATAAGGGTGTTTAAGCCAACTGCGGCGATGGAGCCAAATAATAAACACATAATGCCACCCATGACAGGTAACGGAATGGTTTGCATTAATGCGCCTAATTTACCAATAAAGGCTAAGGTGATCGCCGTGATGGCTGTCCAAGTCATAATTCGCGGGTCAAAGTTTTTTGTCAGGGTTACGGCGCCGGTGACTTCACTATAAGTCGTGTTTGGTGGTCCGCCTAATGCTGAGGCTGCAATGGTGGCTACGCCATCACCTGTTAACGTACGGTGTAGACCTGGCTTTTTAAAGTAATCCTTACCTGTCACATTCGAAATGGCTAATAAGTCGCCGATATGCTCAACGGCTGGCGCTATGGCCACTGGGATCATAAACAGTATCGCTTGCCAGTGAAATTCAGGGGCAACAAATTTGGGTACAGAAAGCCAACTTGCCTGTGCAACTGGGCTAAAATCGACAATACCGAACGCCAAGCTTAAGCCGTAACCCACCAAAATACCGGCAAGGATCGGCATTAGCTTAAGCACACCTTTAGCAAAAACGGCAATTAATACCGTGGTCGCTAATGACATTAGCGCGATAAATAGTGCAATGTCTTGTTCAACAATAACGGTACTACCATCACCTGTTTTACCCAGCGCCATGTTCACGGCCATAGGCGCAAGGCCCAAACCGATAATGATAATGACAGGCCCAACAACAACTGGAGGTAAAAGCTTATGAATAAAGCCACTTCCTTTGACCTTGACCATCAAACCTAACAACACATAAACGAAACCAGCCACCATGAGTCCACCCATTGTGGCGGGAATGCCCCATGTTTGTACCCCATACATAATTGGCGCTATAAACGCGAATGATGAGGCTAAAAAAATAGGCACTTGGCGCTTAGTGATGATTTGAAATAAAAGTGTGCCAAATCCGGCAGTAAATAGGGCGACACTTGTATCAAGCCCGCTTAACAATGGCATTAATACTAAGGCACCAAATGCAACAAACAGCATTTGTGCGCCCTGTAAGGGTATGAACAAGCGTTTCATATAAATCCTATGTTGGTAATAAATGAGAGTTTCGAATTTAAGATAAGTGAAATTGCTGATAATGTCTGTATTTTAGATCATCTTTAACTGCCGTTTGATGGCTATTTCTGCACAGTAATGTAATTTTAGAAGTAAAATTAATATGCTACACTTCGAACACTTTTCTTAGATTGCGTTTACTTTGCCATGTTAAAACTTTTAATTCAGTTCTTTGTGATTAGTTGTGTGTTTAGCTTAAACAGCTTTACTGTTATTGCTGCTGAAATCGCTTTACTCGATGAAGCTGATGTTGTGGTAACTTCTCGAGCCACAAATGAACGACAAGTTGCCTTAAAACAAGCGCTATCGACTGTATTTATAAAAAATTCTGGCTTAACTTCAGTGCTTGAACACCCCTTGATTAAAAGTCATATCAACAAGCCTGAATCCTTACTGACCCAATACGGCTACAGCCAAGTGGATGATGAGTTACTGTTAAAGGCAAACTTTGATCATAAACGTATTATTGCAGCCCTTCGTGAAGCAGAATTACCAGTGTGGGGCCGTCAACGTCCATCAACCTTGTTATGGATGTCTATTGAAAATGCTGGTGATAGAGCAATTTTAGCGGATGCTGCTGAATCTGATATTAGATCGCAAATCGATTTAGATGCCAACAATAAAGGCATTCCAGTCCTGTTACCCGTGATGGACTTAGACGACGTGATGCAAGTTAATGTCTCTGATGTACGCGGCATGTTTGCCGATGTGGTTGCCAGTGCATCAAAACGCTACCAAGCGGACTATTTTGCCATGGCCGATATTGATCAAGTGGGCGGTTTTGTGCGCTTTAATGTGGCTTTATTTGATAAAGCCAATGCTAACGGTGTTATGCAGCCTTTAATTAGCCACCAAGCAGAAGTCGCGGATTATGAGCAGGCAACTGATGAAATCTTATCAACGCTAGCGGGATATTTTGTTAGCCAATATGCTTTTGCTGATTCAGGAAACAGCGCCCAAACTAAGTTAACCCTAGTAGGGGTTCAATCTATGGCGCAGTTAGTTGACATTGAAGCTTACTTAACCCAATTAAGTGCGATTAAGTCGGTGAGTTTAAGCCAGTTTAAAGCTGATACCGTTACTTACAACTTATCGTTATTTGGGGATGCCAGCGATTTAGAAAAATTACTGAATATTAATAAAAGACTGACGCAAATTGATGCTGTTAACGCCAAGAACCCAGTAAATTTTAATGCTGGACAAGATAGCAGTATGAATAATGTTGATCCTAATCTAGATTCTGAAGCATCAGTGTCATTATTGTATCAATGGCATTAGATTGAATGTGTTATACTAACTAACGCTTGTATCAATTATTAGAGAATTTTTGAGTGACCCAAAACTCACCAAAACAATTATCGTTACCTGTTTATTTACCTGATGATGAAACTTTTCAGAGTTATTACCCAGCCGTAGGTAACGATGAGTTAATCCAAAAGCTACAGGCTGCCGCTGAAGGCAGCCTTGCTTCTAGTTTGTATTTATATGGTCCGGTAAAATCTGGCCGTACTCACTTAATGCACGCAGCTTGTGCACATGCGAACGATTTAGAACGCCGTACTTTATATATCCCACTTGGCATTCACGCCAGTATTTCTCCTGAGCTATTTGAAGGTATTGAGTCGCTACAATTAATTTGTATCGATGATATTGATGCCATTGCAGGACACCCAATATGGGAAGAGGCGCTGTTCCATTTATACAATCGTATTGAAGAGCAGCAAGATTGCCGCTTGATTGTGAGCGGTACCTCATCGCCTACAGAAGCTGGTTTTGCATTACCTGATTTAATTTCACGGATGCAGTGGGGCTTGATATATCAATTACAACCCATGGCAGACGAAGAAAAATTAGTGGCATTACAGCGACGTGCAGCGATGCGTGGTTTGCAGCTTTCTGATGAGGTTGGCCGATTTTTGTTAACTCGCATGGCTCGAGACTTACGTACTTTATTCGATGTGCTCGATAAGCTTGATAAAGCGTCTATGGTGCATCAACGTAAATTGACGATTCCTTTCATTAAAGAAATGCTGCGATTGTAAGCGACAATTGAGTTTTACGCTTTTATAAAAGCTTACCAATTTTAAATAAAAAACCACCGATTAAGGTGGTTTTTTGTTGGCTGCCACAAAAGATAGTGGTCATTTTTTGATTTGGTTAACGCGAAGGTATAGGCATATCTCTGTGCTCACGATCCACTTGTATCGCAGGCCTATTAGCTGGTGTCACCGCGTTAGCGTCTGAACTGATGTTTGACATTGTGCTGGCTCTAGACATGCTTCTTGACAGGCTGGGAGAGATATCGACATTATCAAACCAATCTTGACCGGTAATCATGTTTATTGGCGCAGGTAAGCCATTTAATAACGATTCACCATCCACTTCAGGCATCATTTGATTAATAACAAATGCCGCTCTGGTTGAGAGTTCGTCAGCGCCAATGCGGCCTCGCTGTCCCCAATCTACTATTAAAGCATCGGTATCAGTGACTGCCACATCCCTTTGAATTTGGTAACGATGGCTCATAAAGGCTTCTTCAAACAGCATTGCAGCGTCTTCACGAGTAGACGAGTAGTTATAAAAATCATTAGCATGATCGGTCAAAAAGAAGCTAGTGACATCACTAGGCACATAGGCTTTTTGAGTCGCGTCAGCGGTTTCACCTAAAAAGCTGACGGCGGCTAAATCATACATTTCAGCGCTGGTTAATGGCTCAATATTTTGCAATTGATCAGATACCAGTGAATTGCTATCTGTTCTACGATAGAAGTCATCAATTAAAGTCGGGCCTTGTAACTGGCTATGGGTAGAGCGCGGGAAAAAGTCATTAGCGTGGGCTAATTCGTGATACATCAAACTGGCTAAGCGCGGTGTAAGATCTGCAATAGTGCGAGATTGACGGATTGCCCGATCATAGCGAATAGACACATAGTCATTATTTTTCACATAACGCCACGGCATAATGAAGTTCAAATCGTTACCGAAATCGCTACGATAATCAGGTGCTTCATTGATGGTGTCTCTTTCAGTTGGAGTTAACCATAAATATTCAGGGTCGAGGTAAATCGCGCCTGTAGCCACCCAGTAAAACGATGGTCTAATATCATAGCTAATGACAACAGCACTTACTGATTGTAATAGCTTGATAAAATCACTGTTAGGATCAGCTTCAGTTAAAAATTGCTCAAAGTTTCGTCCCATCCAGTCATGGGAAACAACCACTCTATCCATGACATCTGCAATGGTTTCTGAGTCTAATTGTTGGCCAATTAACGGTAAGTCATTTAGCTGGCAAGTTTGGCTTAATTGATTAGAGTAAACACACCGCTGCGCGTTGATTGCATAAGGTGATGCACTATCATAGGCATAGGTTTTAGCTATGGGGCTATCAAAGTAGGGCGAGGTGATGGCGTTTTGTTTAGTCACTAATACAAACACTTCATCGGATAAGGTTTCACCGGCAAAGTCTGCAGTCACTTTAAGGCCGACAAAGGTATCTTCAGCAATATTATCTGGTGCGGTAAATAGTGGCCTTTCTGCATTGGTTAAATCAAGGCTAATTTGTTGGTCTGAGAAATAACACCATTGAATGTTAGATGGCACTTGGTTGTTGATCTGACCAAGGCGCAAGCTGACATCGTTTCCAGCTACAACTTGATGATCACTGTACACATTCAATTGTTGCGACATTTGTGCTGCGGTGATGGTTATTTTGTCGCTGTAAGAAATTTGGCCACTGATGGCCTCTACGGTGAAGCTATAGTCTGCAGCTTCAGGAATATAAAATGCCAGCACAGGACTGTTTTCTGAGGTGATGTCTAAGGTTGGCCCTTCAGTTTGTTGCCACTTAAATTGATAGTTGCTGCTGTCTTGATTATTGACCCCAACAGTAATACTGGCTGATTGATTGACGTAATATTGCTGTTCAACATTAAAGTGTAATTCAGTGCCATTATTAACGGTTGTTAAACCAGAACTGATTTCGCAGACATTAATGGGCAATGTGGTTTCAGTGTCACCTGGCGTAGATGAGTCTGAGCTGCCGCCACAGGCCGATAACAAAGTCATTGAGGCGAGCATAGCTGAAATGGCCATGTTATTTTTCATACACAATCTCCGTTGCTTTTGCATTTCAATCCACAAAATTTATAAAAAGTAATTAAATCAATATAGCATGGCGTTTTGCTTACAAAAAGAACGTTGGAACCATTTGCTAGTAACTTATTAACCCTTTGTTTACCTTGTGGTTACTTTGGCAGTTGTTTTAGCGTCTGATTATGCTGAAATAATTGTCTGTAATTTTTACAACAAAAAAGCGCCCAAAGGCGCTTAATTAATAGAGTTGATAAGTTAACTGCTTACTTTATTCATCTTTTGACTTTTTCTTTAAGCCTAACCCCAGCTCTCTTCCACGTAGGCGAGCATAAAATGGAAAAGCCACTAGTAGGGCACTGATCAGTACAGATTCAATAAGCGCAAAATAAAATGCATCTTCAGTGACATATAACAGGGTTAGTCCATGTAAAAGGTATAAGCATAAAATGAAACTTGCCCAAGCATAGGTGTATGGTTTCCCGGTTAATATCCCTTTAATGGGCAGTAACAAAGGGGCTATCCATAATAAATTAAAGGCTAAAGAATATTCACCTGTCATGCCTTGCTGGATAAACCAGCCAGTAAGCAGCATTAATAATGAGACATAGCCTACACGGCATAGTTGAAATAAGGTATGTGTTGTCATGGTTATTCTCACAAAATGGCTAACACATTTTCAGGCGGTCGACCTACTGCAGCTTTGCCGTTTGCAATAGCAATAGGGCGCTCAATTAATTTAGGGGTGTTAATCATGGCGTTGATTAATTGCTCATCGGTTAAATTAACATCCCCAAGATTTTGTTCTTTGTATTCGGTTTCTTTAGTGCGCATTAGCTCTCTTGGACTGATTGCTAACATGGCTAAAATAGCGCGAATGTCGTCGCTAGAAGGTACGTTTTTTAAATATTCTACAATGTCTATTTGAACATTTTGCGCTTCAAGTAATGCAAGGGTTTGGCGGCTTTTTGAACAGCGAGGATTATGATAAAGGGTAACAGTTGTCATTAGATTGCTTCTTTTTTTATATTTTGGGGCATATTAACAAAAAATCTAAGCAATGGTTAGCTATCTGATAACTTAACTCACCATTGCTTAGCGGTAATTATTTGAGAGCGTCAAGCTCACGTTTAGCTTGTCTAAATTGGCGGATCCTCGCTTCAATTCTGGCAACTTGTAACGATTGGCCTTCTGAGTGGCGATAGGCATAGTTAAGCTGATCAATCGCGCCATCATAATTGGCTGCTAAGGCCATGACTTCAGCATTGGTATAATACTCAAGCGCTTTATTGCCCATTTTACGATAGGCCTGAGTTAAAATTTGATAAGGCAAAATATTTTGCTTATCTAGAAATATAAGATCTTCTAATAGTGGAATGGCTTTTTCGGGTTGTTCAGCTTCCACATACACGTTGGCAAGATTAGCGGAAATAACTTGCGACATAGGTTTGAGCTTATTGTGATGTAATAACATCTCAATGGCGCCGTCAAAATCTTTCTTTTGAACTAACAGATCAGTTTTAGTATCAATATAAAACAGATTGTTTGGTTTGCTTGCTAACAAGTCATCGATAATACCTTCTGCTTCAGTAAAGCGTTTCGCTCTAAATAGTGCCAATGCTTTTCCATAAAGTGCAGCACTCTTAAAGCTATAGCTTTCTTTTTTTAGTTGCTGCTCAAACATAGATAATGCCGCTTGCTCACTGTAACTTGAAAAGCGCACTTGAATACGCGCTTTAGCAAGTTGGTAGTTTAACTGATCAGGGATATATCGATGAGGAAACTGGGTTGCGCGGTTACGGGCATCGGTAATACGTGACTCGGGTAATGGGTGAGTCAGCAGCATTTGCGGTGGCGTTGTGGTAAAGCGATAACGAATGGCAAGCTTAGAGAAAAAATCGGCGGCGCCATTGGGATCAAATCCGGCAGCGGCGAGGGTTTGCATTCCAATTCTATCGGCTTCTCTTTCATGTAAACGGGTGTAGTTAATGCGTGATTGTGTCGATAACGCTTGGGTTGTCGCTAATGCTGCCATACCTGCTTGTGGGGCGGCGATGGTTAATAAAATGGCCCCTAACATACCTACTATGGTAGCAGTAGAGCTTTTTTCTTGTGCTTCTAACGAGCGGGCTAAGTGACGTTGGGTTACGTGAGTAATTTCATGGGCAAGTACCGAGGCTAATTCGCTTTCTGTGTCGGCATTGAGAAATAACCCAGTATGTACGCCCACATGGCCCCCGAAAAAGGCAAAGGCGTTAATTTCATCATTTTTTAATAAGAAAAAGTAAAAGGGTGTTTTTACCCCTGTGGCGTGGGCAACCAGTTTATTGCCAAGTTCTGACATATATTGATTCAGCACAGGATCACTAACAATAGGTGCTGATGAACGAATGACCCGCATATAGGCGTCGCCATAGACCATTTCTTTTTCTAAACTAAAGGTATTGACTGCGGCAGTACCAAGATCGGGAAGGTTGTTACTGGCAAAGCTTTTTGCCACACCAGCGGTTAGCATTAAGGCAACTGCAGTTGTTACAACACTTTTTGAGAATTGGGTAAACGATAATTTGCGCAAATGAAACCTTTATTATAATTATTTCAATCGGGTGGTAAGCAATTTAAGCTAAAGCGAATTACTTGTACTTTACTATCCTTGCTAGGATAATGGCCAGAGAATGTTTAAAGCAAATTTATAATGAAATTAATTGATTTAACTGCATATCAATGCCCGTATCCTTTGGTACAAATCAAGTTGGCATTGAAGAAGCTCAAGCTCGGTGAATCGCTATCTTTTAGTATCTCTGACTCTGGTTCACGTCGAGATGTTCCGCAGTTTTTAAAAAAAATGGGTTATCAGCTTAAAATAACTGATGAAAGCCCTCATTGTCTGTCTTTTATGGTTACGAAAGGTAACAATTTAACTGAATAATTTGGCTGACTTAAGATTAGTAAACTCTTAATATGACTCAGTCTTCTGTGACACTGTTTAAGGAACAAAATGCTTTCATTTTTAGGTGATTGGTACAAAGCGCGCTTTAGTGATCCACATGCAATTACATTATTATTTATTTTATTGGGGATCGGGCTATTAATCTATTTTGCTGGTGGCTTACTGGCGCCATTGTTTGTCGCACTTATTTTAGCTTTTTTACTTGAATGGCCTGTGGCGCAAATCGCGAAATTTGGTGTTAATCGCACCGTCGGCGCCTCACTGATCTTAGTGTTATTTGTTGGCCTTATGGTATTAGTGGCATTTGGGCTTATCCCTAGTTTATGGCGTCAAGGGGTAGCCTTAGCCACCGACTTACCTGTGATGATTGATACTGGGATGCAATCCCTTAAGGCATTAACAGTTGATTACCCACAATATGTCAGTATTGAACAAATTGATGCCATGGTGATTGAGTTAAAAAAATTAGTCGATACTCAGCATTTATTGGATATTGGTAAACAACTTTTAGGTTATTCAGCCTCACTATTAGTATTGATGGTTTACGTGATCTTAGTGCCGTTATTGGTGTTCTTTTTCTTAAAAGATAAAGATCAGTTACTCAAGAGCAGTAAACGTTTTTTTCCTAATAATCGTGATTTAGCTCGTAAAGTTTGGTTTGAAATGGACCAACAAATTTTCAACTACATTCGCGGGAAAGTAATTGAAATCGTCATCATTGGTACTGTGAGCTACGTATTTTTTGCCATTATGGGACTGCGTTACTCAGCCTTGTTAGGGGTGCTAACGGGCTTATCCGTATTGATCCCCTATGTTGGCGCGACACTGGTGACATTACCCATAGCATTAGTGGCCTTTGTTCAGTGGGGCGTAAGCCCTGAATTTGGTTATGTGATGGTTGGCTATGGGATCATTCAGGCCCTTGATGGTAATGTGTTGGTGCCTATATTATTTTCTGATGCAGTGGATTTACATCCTGTGATGATTATTGCTGCAGTGTTGGTTTTTGGCGGCTTGTGGGGCGTGTGGGGGGTGTTCTTTGCCATTCCATTAGCGTCACTGGTAAAAGCGGTGATTAATGCTTGGCCTAACAGTAGTAATCAAAGCACCAATTTAGCTTTAGATAAAGAGACTTCGTCTGTTTCAAAATCATAAATAGCTACTCAGAACCCGTTAAAACAGAGCCAAGCTAGTGCTCTAATTCAACTGGCATATCTGGTATAAATTTAGATTAAACTACAAAAAAGCGAATGACAGTGTCATTCGCTTTTTTATTTTTCCCCGAATATGTCAGGCTAATTGACCTAGGGCAGAAGCCTGTGGGTCATACTTGATGTATCATAAGGAATTGGAGTCGGTAGTTACTTGTCGTTATCAGTTTTATCCGATGGCGCTTGGTCGGTGTTAAGATCTTTTACTGACTCGTCCTCTGCAGCTTTATCTGTTTTCGTTTTTGGCTCACCAAACTGCGGCATTTTAAATTTAGCGCTATATTTCAAAACCGCTAAATTACTGGCAATAATACCGACGACTAAAATGATAATAAGCCAAACTTCTAAATCGTTCATGTTAATCCTTAACTGCTGTTTTGACCATTAAGTTGCTGATTAATCAACAGCTAAACGTTGTTCACATTTACGGATATCTTCAGGGGTATCGACTTCTGGTGAGTTGAACGCGCTGATGGCGATTTTAATCTTATGGCCATATTCCAGTGCACGTAACTGCTCAAGTTTTTCAAGGTTTTCCAAACGCCCGAGGGGCAATTTAGCAAACGCCTTAACAAATTTACTGGTGTAAGCATAAATGCCGATATGCTTGTATACCGCGTAATCATCACTGTCATTATCACGGCAAAAAGGAATACGAGAACGTGAAAAGTACAGCGCATTAAACTCGTTATCAAAAACCACTTTGACTTGCATAGGGTCATCAATATCTTTGTCTTTATCAATTTTATAACCTAATGTCGCCATTTCGAATTCGCCTGGGTGGCGCTCAAATAAGCTGATCATTTGTTCAATTGAAATAGGGTCAATTAACGGTTGATCCCCTTGTACATTAATCACTAAATCATTGTCGTCTAATCCAAGTATATCGATGGCCTCATTGATGCGATCTGTACCTGAAGCCGCATCAGAGCTGGTCATTACCACTTGACCACCAAAAGACTCAACCGTGTCTTTTATGCGAACATCGTCAGTAGCAACGTAGATATTATCTAACCCTTTAGCGAGTGCCGCGCGTTCACACACATGCTGGATCATTGGTTTGCCGTTAATGTGTGCCAGTGGTTTACCTGGAAAACGACTTGAGCCATATCTTGCTGGGATTAAAAGAGTAACTTTCATCAATATCCTACTTATCTGAAACGCTAAACAAAGGGGCTACTGAACCCGAATGTAACTTATGCTTTATTATATACAACCAAATAGCTTAGTCAGCATTTGGTTGTTACCTATTTAGTTTAATCTCTGTAAAGATTATCGAAGCAGCTGAGATGGTTTGCTGGCCATATCAACATTTTTACAGCGCATTATTGGCATGCTCACTACTTACAGTGACATCCAAATCTGTCAGTAAGCCGTTATTGATGCCGTAAATCCAGCCGTGAATAGCAATTTCTTGGCCTCGGTCCCATGCATCTTGCACGATAGAGGTGCTGGTGACATTGGCAACTTGTTCGATGACGTTTAACTCACACAGGCGATCAAAACGTTGCTGCTGTTCAAGTTGCTCTAAATCGTTACTGTGAATTCGGTAAATATCACGAATATGACCAAGCCAATTATCAATTAAACCTAAACGCTCTTTGCTCATCGCCGCTTTTACGCCGCCACAACCATAATGGCCCACGACCATAATATGTTTTACTTTGAGCACTTCTACTGCGTATTGAATAACCGATAAGCAATTAAGGTCGGTATGGATCACCATATTAGCAATATTGCGGTGCACAAATACTTCGCCAGGCATCAAGTCGATAATTTGATTTGAAGGTACCCGGCTATCAGAGCAACCGATCCATAAATACTCAGGATTTTGCTGTTGGGCAAGCTGCGCAAAAAAATCAGGATCTTCCTTACTAATGCGTTCAGCCCAACGGCGGTTATTGTCAAAAAGAGGCTTTAATAATTTCATTTATGCTTTATAACCATTTTTAAGTTTACTCGGACAAACAGGAGTACTGGTTGCATTATCAATTTTCAACAGTATATCAGTATATTTGCAATATGCTGTTTAATCGAACTAAGGTGATGAAAATACGTAATTATTATAATTTCTAATCAAGTAGTACAGTTTATTAGCAGCAACATTTGTTGTTTTAGGCTTTATAAAAAAGCGTGTAAAAGCTGGTTAAATTCGTCTGCTTGTTCTTGATTACACATGTGGCCAGCGTTACTGATCTGCAGCTGTTTACTGGCGCTAATACAGTCTTGCATTAAATAGGCTTCAAGCGGGGTGCGCAATTTATTTTGTGAACCAATGAGAATTAAGCATGGCAGGGTGAATTGCTCTGCTAATTCTAAGCTGTCACGTTTATAAAATACTAACGGCGCAAACAAGCTAAGTTGTTCAATGCGTTGAGCTGATAACCCCATCAATTGTTGGTTAAAGTTAGCCATTAATGCTTGAGAATCAGCTGTTTCAGCAAAAAACTGGCTGCTTATCGTATCGGCGAGTGTTTCACTGCATTGTTTAGCTGCGCAAAGCTCATCAATCCATAATTGGTATTTAGCACTGTTAACCTGTGGTTCAAAGCCAATAAAACTGTTGGCTAGGACTAATTTTGAAATGGTTTTAGGATGGGCTAAGACCATTTCTGCTGCAATGGCGCCGCCGCAGCCATTACCAATAACCATACACTGATCAATATTTAAATGGGCTAATAAGGATAAGCAATGATGAGCGATAGTGACTAAAGATGTGGTGCCATGAGGTAATGCACCTGATTGACCGTGAGCCCATAAATCAACCGCAATACAGCGATGAGATTGGCTAAATAATTCTATTTGCGGCTGCCATTGCTGGCTATCACTGAGGAAGCCATGGATAAATAAGATGACAGGACCTTGGCCTTGATCAATAAAATGTAGCGGCTGTTCATTAATAGCAAAGGTCTGGCTTTGATTAGGCATGAATGGTCTCAATAAAGGTTAACAATATAAAAATAATCTGCGGATACAAGGATAAACTTATCAGATCTAGTGTTTGATACTGATTTAATCGGCTTAAAATACCTAAAAATCACTTCGGCGCATCTGCGACAAAAAACACATAGCGGTCGACTAATTCATCGAGTCGTTTTATCAGCGCTGATTTTAATGAGATATTTGAATTAGACAACAGTTGTTTGAGGCTTTTGCGATCGTATTGGGCTAAATAAAGGCTAGATTCAGGAAAATAGCTTAAATGCCAAGGTTCTGGACTCACACCACTGCATCCCGCTTGATAAGGTAAATAAAAGCCGTACTGTTGAGCATGATGTTGCAGCCATACTGAAAGGGCGCCGCAGGGGCCGTCAATTAAGTATTCATCACTAATTAATTTTAGTTGTTGGCGGTTAATGTTATTGCCATCGAAGACATCAATGTCAGTGCCCCAGTGGTGGCGTGATGCGCCGGGTAGGGCTGACCAATTTAAAATCGCATCAACAAGTTGATCGTCAGTGAGGTTTTGACTATCCATGACTTGATTGTTGAGGTCTAAAAGAATCCGTTTGCCTTGGGCTTTGGCGTTCCAAATCGCAGCTTGTTTGTCAAAACTGCGGTGAGCCGAACACAGCTCAATGGCAATACCATCAAGGGCTGCGTGTTGCTGCATTTGGCCAAATGCGTCAGCGGTTTTTTGAGTCAGTAAATGGCCTTGTACAGTGACAAGTTGTGATTTATCCAGCCCATAAAGGGCTGGATTGTTGATATCAACATTTAGCACAAAAGTTTTTCCAATATAGACTCATAGCATAGGGCTAAGACTTCTAAATCTGATACTTTCACGCATTCATTGACCTTATGAATGGTCGCATTTACCGGACCTAATTCGATAACCTGTGCGCCTGTTGGTGCAATAAAGCGTCCATCAGAGGTGCCACCAGTTGTTTGAGGATCGGTTTCATAACCGGTGACTTCTAAAATTGCGGCTTTAGTGGCCTCAAGTAATGGTCCGCCGCCGGTAAGAAAAGGCAGGCCGTTATACACCCAATCAATTTCATAATTTAAGCCATGGGCATCTAAGATGTTGAGCACGCGTTTAATTAGCTCTTCAGCAGTGACTTCTGTTGAATACCTAAAGTTAAACATCACCTCTAGCTCTCCTGGAATCACATTCGACGCCCCGGTACCACCATTAATATTAGCTATTTGAAAGCTGGTTGGCGGAAAGAACTCATTGCCATTGTCCCAATGCATTTGCGCAAGTTCAGCTAATGCGGGTGAGGCTTTATGGATTGGGTTGTCTGCAAGGTGCGGGTAGGCAACATGGCCTTGAATGCCATGAATGGTAAGATTACCGGTTAAGCTGCCTCGGCGGCCATTTTTTACAATATCGCCTAACTTATGGGTCGATGAAGGCTCGCCAACCAATGACCAGGTAATTTTTTCATTGCGAGCTTCAAGGGTATCAATAACCCGGGTGGTGCCATTAATGAATGGACCTTCTTCATCACTGGTGATTAAAAATGCGATGGAGCCTTTATGATCGGGGTGCTTTGCCACAAACCGTTCGGTAGCAATAGTCATTGCAGCCAGTGAACCTTTCATATCAGCTGCGCCGCGGCCATGAATATAATCATCTATAACCGTAGGTTCAAAAGGTGGGGTGTGCCATTTATTTAAATCGCCCGCGGGCACCACATCGGTGTGGCCAGCAAAACAAAACACTGGCGCTTCATTGCCTCGTCTTGCCCACATATTCGTGGTGTCTTCAAATACCATAGGTTCAATGTTAAACCCAGCAGCTTCAAGGCGCTCAGCCATTAAGGTTTGACAACCTTCATCTAATGGCGTCACAGAAGGGCGTGAGATTAGCTCTTTGGTTAATGCTAAAACGTCTTGAGTCATTAGTTAAACCACGCTTGATAATCTGCGGCTTTAAAGCCAATAAGGATCTTATTATTTTGAATAAGGACGGGACGCTTAATCAAGGTTGGGTGTTCAACCATCAAGGCGATGGCCTTTTGTTTATCTATGCCGTCTTTTTGGGCATCAGTTAAGGCACGAAAACTGGTGCTGCGTTTATTAAATAATAATTCCCAGTCAGCTAATTCAGTCCACTGAGTAATGGTTTTGGCATCGATACCTTGTTCTCTAAAATCGTGAAAGCTAAAAGGTTGGTTTTCTGCTTCTAACCACTTACGGGCTTTACGTACGGTATCGCAATTTTTTATTCCGAAAATAACACTACTACTCATTTTTGTTTGATTTCCCAGTATGGTGGTGTAATGGTCATTATGTTGCTGCTAACTTTATAATTCAACGGTAAATATAACGTCTTTCCCAGCAATTACTGCGCCTTGGGCTTTATCTAAATATTGCACATCTTCCATGTTAGCAAGCACAACAGGGGTTAATAGGCTTTCAACTTGATCGGTTAGATAGTCTAAATCAAATTCTAAAATGGGTTCGCCGACTTTAACTTGTTGGCCTTCTTCAGCGAGTCGTTTAAAGCCATTACCGCGCAATTCGACCGTGCCGACCCCAAAATGCACAAATAGCTCGAGTCCTTGGGGTGACTCAATACTGAATGCGTGGTTTGTTTCAAAAATTTTACCTATGGTGCCGTCAATCGGCGCGAGGATGAGTTTTCCCGTTGGGTTAATCGCAAGACCATCACCGACGATTTTTTCGGCAAAAACTACATCTGGTACTTTCTCGATATCAACTAGCTCGCCAGAAATTGGCGCGTAGACTTTGATCCCACCGGTTAAGGTCGGTTGTCCTGATATTAATCTGCGTATACGGCTTAAAAATCCCATTACATGCAGCCTCTTTTATTATGATTATTTCGATGTTTAAAATAGTTAACGATGACACATCGCTATCGTTGTTATTAATTTAATAATTCGTTGAGCTGGTCAATATGACTTAAGGTTAATGCTTGCTGAGCTTGTTGAGTAAACTGGGCGTAATTGCCATTACATATGGTGGCTTTGACATCCAATAAACTGGCGCTGTTAACGCTTAACTCATCAATCCCTAAACCCACCAGTAAGCTGATGAGTTTGGGCTCGCTGGCCAATTCTCCGCACAAGCAGACTTTGGTTTGATGCGCTTTACATTCATCAACCGCCATTTTGATAAATTTGATCATTGCAGGTGATACGGGGGGATAATCCTTAACCAGCTCTGGGTTACCTCGATCTGCAGCAAGGGTATATTGGGTTAAATCATTACTACCAATACTGATAAAGTCTAACTGAGGTAATAGGTGGGGTAAATTTAATATTGCAGCAGGTGTTTCAACCATAATGCCGATATTGATCTCACCAAAGCCTTTTTCCTCTTCAATTAATTGCTGCTTACACCAGTCAATAATTTCAAATGCTTGCTCTAATTCTTCTATTTGATTGACCATAGGAAATAATAGCCGAACTCGGCCATGGTTAGCGGCCCGTAGCACGGCTTTAATTTGCGTACTAAATAGCGATCTGTGCTGCAAACTGTAGCGGATCCCTCGAACGCCCAGTGCTGGGTTGTCTTCATAATCTTGACTTAGGCAGGGGATTTCTTTGTCTGCGCCAATATCGAAGGTACGTATGGTCAGTACCTTGCCATTTAAGCTATGCAGCGCATCGCAGTATAAATGAAACTGTTGTTTTTCATCGGGGACGCTATCCACTTGCATGAGTAAAAACTCGGTGCGGAATAAACCTATGCCCGCAGCGCCCGCATCTTGTATTTGGCTAACATCATTTAAACTACTGACATTGGCGAGTAAGCACACCGGATGGCCATCTTGGGTGATACTGTCTTGGTCGATATATTGTTTTAGTGCTTGACGACGCTGGATTTCTTGAGCTGACTTTAACTGTAATTGTTGGCTAATAGCGTCAGTAGGATTAATGTGTAATTCACCACTAATGCCATCTAAAATAAGCGGGCTACCATCATTTATATTGAAATTGTCAAACTGACAACTGAGCAGTGCTGGAATACCGGCCGCCTTGGCTAAAATAGCCGTATGGCTGGTAAGCCCCCCGGTTTTGAGCACTATGCCTTTGATTTTGTTTAACGGAATTGTTGCAAATTCAGCTGGGGTGAGGTCTTCAGCCAGTAAAATGGCATTTTCAGTTAACTTAGACACGTCCCACAGCAAGGTACCATTTACCGCAGCCATCAGCCTTTTGCCTAAGCAAATAACATCATTGCTGCGATTCGCCATATAAGGATCGTCTAGCTGAGCCAGTTCATCGGCATGTTGAGCAAATACCCGTTCAATTGAGACTTCTGCTGAAAAACGAAATCGAGTGATGTATTTTTCCAGTTCAGCGGCTAAATCATCATCTTGCAGTAACATGATGTCAGCATCGATGAGGTTAAAATGCTCACTGTCTGCGGTAAGGTGTTGCTGACAATCAGTTAAATATTGGCTTAGGAAGATAATCGCTTTGGAGACTTTTTCACATTCTTGAGCAATTTGAGCGACAGGCAGGAGTCTATAGTCCACTTTTGAGTGGTGCAGATTAATATGAATAGCTTTACCAAATGCTATTCCTGGAGACACTACAATACCTGATACCGCCATATGACTTCCTGTAAATGTTATCCTACTAACTTAAGGTGATGAGTAATTCTGACACAGTCTCAACGGCTTCTTCTGCCTTTTCCCCTTCGGCAAAGACCTTAACTGATTGACCTAAATATAATCCTAAGGTTTGTAATTTAAACAAACTTTTGGCACTGGCCTGTTTACCATTACATTCGACAATGACATCACAGTCAAAGGTTTTTGCCGCTTTTACTAATAAAGCTGCAGGTCGAGTATGAATGCCATGGGGAGCGATAATGGTAACGGTTTTTTCATAATAGATTCTATCGGACATTGAAGTTACGCTCTTAGCATTAATAATACAAATGATAATAACGTAAACCCGCCAAGGCTAATAGCGGGTTTACGATTTTATTAAGACTTAAATCAACAAATTATTAGGTCTTAAACTGACTTAAGGTTTGAGTCACATGTTGACTGATGTGCTGTAATGACTGCGCAGCTTGGCTATTAGTTTCATTGGTCTTTACTGCAACCTCAGTAAGCTCTGAAATAGTACTAATGTTGCGGCTAATTTCGGCGGTGACATGGGACTGCTCTTCGGTAGCACTGGCAAGCTGCGAGTTCATATCACTGATACTGGCAATCACGGTTAAGATTTCTGTCATCGCTTGTTGCGATTGGATCGCTTTAGTTTGTAATTGCTCAGATTGCTGCTGGGTTTCAGTATTACTTTTGATGACATGTTCAACGCCATTGTGGATCTGAGTAATAATTTTATTAATTTCATTTGTAGAGGCTTGGGTGCGGGTGGCAAGGGCGCGAACTTCATCGGCAACGACAGCAAAACCGCGCCCATTTTCACCGGCCCGCGCCGCTTCAATGGCTGCGTTTAATGCTAATAAATTGGTTTGATCTGCAATGGCGCCAATGGTGTCTAAAATGCTGCTGATCTCAACTGAAGATTTACCTAACTCATGAGTAACGCTTTCTGCATTTTTAAGTTCAGTCACCAGTATTTCAGTTTCATTTACCGTTTGCTGCATAAACTGCTGAGACTGCTGCGCTTGTTGTTTAACGTTGTTGGCACCATCTGCAGCTTGATAGGTGTTTTGCGCCATATCATTGGTGGTGGCTAACATTTGATTAACGGCAGTGGCAACACTTTGGGTTTCACTGTGGATGAGCTCAGCGCTTTGGTTGGACTCTTCCACGGCGACCAGTAACTGCTGCGCATCGGTATCTAGCTCAGTACCTAAGGGTTTTAAGTTGGCCACCATAGTTGAAATTTTTTCGACAAATGCATTAAAGGCATCGGCCATTTTGGCCACTTCGTCATTACCACTATTATCTAAGCGTTTAGATAAATCACCTTCACCTTTAGCAATATCTTCCATAGCTGCAATGGCTGCATTAATCGGTGAAGTGATTGATACATTAAGCAATAAAAAGAAGCCGAAAATTGGAATAGAGATTAACAACATAATAATCAAATAATTAATAAGCACACTGCCCATACTCTCATTAACATCGGCGGCGCTTGCTTGCGCGATAATGGTCCAGCCCCATTGCGGATAAAAATGCGCTTCAGCCAAAATGGTTTCAACTTTACTAGAATATCCTTCACTGCCTTGATAATCCAAATGGGCAGTAATGTTTGTTTTAGCTTCAGTTATTAACGTCACAAAGGGCTGGCTGCCATCAGCTGCAATAAATGATTCTGCGCTGCGGCCCAAATTTGAGTCGTTAGCTGGAAAGCTGATCACGCGGCCTTCTTGGTTGAATACAATATAGGCATCATCTGTCAGGTAGCGGATATCATTGATAATTGAGAGTGCTTGCTCGGCTAATTTTTGATGTTCATTAGTGTCATTATCAACAGTTAGCTTGTTGGCGCTCAGTGCATCAAGCATCGATACAGCCGTGGAAACTTGTGCATCAAGTTGTAGATGTTTTTGCTTTAATAAATTGTTGTACTGCTCATTAATCGAGAAGCTGGCAAAAATGACAGTACCAACAGCTGCTAGGCCTAGCATTATAAAAAGGCGTTTTAAAATTGTTAATTGCCGTAGAAAGGAAATCATTTTTGACCTTATGTATTTAGGTAAACATTTATTAGCAAAATATTGTCATAAATTGTTATATAAATAACAAATTATGTAGTTTTTTGTGAGCTAATGACGGTTTTGTACAAAATGATACATTACTAGCTGGGGGAAAGTTTAATTATATTGATCTAAACCATTAAAAATATTTGCTTTTATTGAGCATTTGTTGGTGTGGGTATTTATTTTTGCTAATGAAATGTTTTAACTTTGATTTGTTGAGCGATAAGCCTAAAATGAAGCAATTGTAAAACAAGGAAAACATTGTTATGAATTCTCTACAAGTCGTTACTACTGATGATATTTTACTCAAGCTATGTCACTCAGTAACCCATGTACTTTCAAGCACCAGCGACAGTCAAGTGACGCATGCCGGTATGGTGCAAAACATCACTCGCACCTGTTTAAAGCCAGATCTTGGTTGTTTCTCTATATTTGATGGTGGTTTTTCTGGCTTAGTGGTGATCAATTTCACCAAAGAAGCGGCCATAGAAATTTACCGTCGCTACATGCTTAACATGGGAATGCCGGAATCTGAACTAGCCATTTCACATACATCTGATGATGTTGCCAATGTGATGGGCGAATTAATGAATCAAATTCTGGGTAATTTCATTAAAACCATTTCTAAGGAATTACAAACCTCTATCAGTCAAAGCCAGCCTAAAATGTTGACTATCAATAAAGAGCTGACTATATCAATCGATACCAATTTAGATGAGGCCGTTTCTCGAAGAGTGACCTTTAGAACGGCAGATAATCATATCTTTTATCTTGAATTTGCCATGGATAAAACGGAGTTTATCAAACTTAAAGAGTTTGCCATGGATGAAGATATAGACCCTGATGCTTTAATTGAAAGCCATGGCAATCGTGCTAATAAGCAGGCTGGTCATTTGGCTGCGACAAGTGCGGCAGTTGCTGTTACTAATGAAGCTGATGATCTGCTAACTGAATTAGGTTTATAAAAGTAATTAAACGGTGATTGTTAATGTCATTTTAGGTATAAACAATAACAGAGTACCTAAAAAACTATAATAAAGGCGTGATGCGAATATGACATCTAAAGCTACTTCAATTGATATTGCTTACAAAGCGGGTGTATCTCAATCGACTGTTTCTCGTGCGCTGAGAAATAGTCCCTTAGTCAATCTTGAAACAAGGCAACGTATTCAAGCTATTGCGAAAGAACTTAACTATAAAGTTGATAAAAACGCCAGTAATTTACGTACTCAAAATAGTTACACGCTGGCATTATTGATTTGTGAAGATCCCACCAACGATGAATCGTTAATCAATCCGTTTTTCTTATCGATGCTAGGCTCTATAACCCGCGCTACGGCGCAGCAAGGTTATGATTTGCTGGTGTCTTTTCAGCAGCTTTCTAGCGACTGGCATGCCGATTATGAAGACAGTAATAAAGCCGATGGCATTATATTATTAGGTTATGGCGATTATGTGGATTATGGGCACAAACTACAAAAGCTGCTGGAGCAAAATACCCACTTTGTCATTTGGGGCGCAGAGCCCAACCACAAAGAAGTGTTATCAATAGGCTGTGACAATCACCAAGGTGGGGTGATAGCCACAGAACATATTATTTCGTTAAATAAGCAAAATATTGCCTTTTTAGGCGATGCATCTGAGCATAGCCCAGAGTTTAGAGACCGTTATCTAGGTCATGTCGATGCATTAAAAAAAGTAGCCATTAAAGCCAATAAAAATATTCAGTTTGATGCCATTAGCACTGAAAGCTCAGGTTTTGATGCGGCCATTAATTTATTGGATAGTGGTCATCCATTTGAGGCTATTTTTGCCGCCAGTGATTTAATTGCAATTGGCGCCATACGCGCCTTAAAGCAACGGGGCGTGAGGGTACCTGAAGATATCGTGGTGGTGGGCTATGATGATATTCCCGTGGCGAGTTTTGCTAATCCGGCGCTAACGACAGTTAGGCAAAATACTAAATTAGCCGGCGAGATCCTGGTTGAAAGTTTGCTAAAACTCATTAGAGGGAAAGAGGTGGCGCCGCAACTTATTCCGACTAATTTAGTGGTGCGTCAATCATGTGGTACGACAGAGCAAGAGCAAGAGCAAAGCTAATCAGATAAATACTGACGGAATAACACTCAACCAGCTATTATTTTTATAGCTGGTTTGAAAATTATTATGGATAATAATGTGACATTTAAAGGTGTATTTTTACAGGTTATTGAGACTCGACACTCTTGGCGTCAGTTATTTAACTGGCCATTAACCTTGCTATTGCTCATCCTATTGTTCATCGCACTGTCACTATTTCCATTATCAATTAAAGCCCAAGACTTAGAACCAAGAAGTTACACCAATATTCCTGTTGGCATGCACTTTGTAGCCCTTGGGTATTTACACTCTGAAGGCAAATTATCACCATCACCTTCCGTGCCCCTCAAAGATGCCCAGCTCTCACTTGATGCTGCAGTAGTGGGTTATGCCACAAGCTTTGCCATTGCCGGGCGCTCATCAAAACTCGACATGTCCGCTTCACGAATTTGTATGCAAGGCAGTGCAAATTACTTAGGTGAATTTGTAGAAGCTGATCGTTGTGGTTATGGCGATCCAACTGTCCGATTAACGTGGAATTTTTACGGCGCGCCAGCGGTTTCCCCTAAGGACTTTGCTCAGTACAGCGAAGGCTTAGTGATGGGAACAAGTTTACAAATAAGTCTGCCTATTGGCTCATATGATCAAGATAAATTAATTAATGCCAGTTCAAATCAATGGGTATTTAGACCTGGATTGGGTATGTCCTATCGCATCGGTAACTGGTATTACAGCGCAATGGGCTCGATTCGACTCTATACTGATAACGATGCTTTTTATAACCAAGTCACATTAGAGAAACAGCCTCAATATAATCTGCAAGGACATATCATTTACAGTATCGCCCGTGGCCAATGGTTATCATTAAGTGCCAATTACTTCTTTGGCGGTGAAACAACCAAGAATGGTATTGATGCCGACGATGCTCAAGATAACTCACGCTTTGGGCTGACATATTCATTGGCCTTTAATCGACAGCACAGCATGAAAATATATGCTAATACTGGCGTTATAACGCGGATAGGTAACGATTTCGATACCTTTGGTCTATTGTGGCAATATGCCTTTTAACTGAACTGTTAGATAACACAACAAGGAAGCCATTATGGCGGGTGCAAGCTTATTAGTTTTACTCGATGATATAGCAACGATACTCGATGATGTTGCTGCAATGAGTAAAATCGCCGCAAGAAAAACCGCAGGGGTATTAGGCGATGATTTAGCCCTTAATGCACAGCAAGTGTCTGGTGTTGCATCAGAACGCGAGTTACCCGTGGTATGGGCTGTGGCTAAAGGCTCTTTTAAAAACAAAGTCATTTTGGTTCCGGCCGCTTTGCTTATCAGCGCTTTTATTCCTTGGGCTATCACCCCTTTACTGATGTTTGGCGGCATCTTTTTATGCTACGAAGGTTTTGAAAAGGTGCATCATAGTTATGTACATCGCAAAGATAAGCAAACGCTGGTATCAGATGAGCAAATTGTAGAAAAAAGCCAGCACGATATTGAGCAGTTTGAAAAAGTAAAAGTGCAAGGTGCTATTAGAACTGACTTTGTGCTTTCCGCTGAAATTATAGCGATAAGCCTCGGTGTTGTTTCTCAAAGTAGTTTAATGAGCCAGTTTTTAACCTTAAGCGTTATAGCTGTGATTATGACGGTAGGGGTGTATGGCTTAGTGGCAGGGATTGTAAAAATTGATGATCTAGGCCTTTACCTTACCCAAAGAAAAGGTGACGGCGCGCTAGTTAAAATATGGCATAAAATCGGTTTTTGGTTACTGGCCGCCGCGCCCTATTTAATGAAAGGGTTAACCATAGTCGGCACCATTGCCATGTTTATGGTGGGCGGCGGCATTTTAACCCATGGAATTCATATCGTAAGTGAGCAGATTAGCCAGATAGCGATAATGACGGGGGAGTTAGCTTATGTGGGCGCGATACTACAAGCTATTACCCCAAGCTTGTTAAACGCATTATTTGGTCTTATTGCTGGCGGTATTAGTTTGCTGTTAATAAATGCAGGCTTAAAATTAAAACAGCAATTGAGTTAGTTTCAGGAGTCTGATTTTTGTTTGGGCAAATAAAAAAGCATATTGAAATTCAATATGCTTTTTTTAACTAATTTAGCTTAGTACTAATAGCCGTTGTTCGATATTAGGCGTCAGTGTTAACCGCTTTAGGATTGGCGCCATAATCATTGTCTTCTTTGCTATTTCCACAGGCAAACACAAAGATGACAATCGCACCATAAAAAAGCCGCAAATTTTATTTGCGGCTTTTGAATGTATGTTAACCTTTGCGGTTATTTAGCCAGTTTGTCAGCCACGATAGGGTAATAGTCCCATACGGCTTTATCTGTCATAGAGCGAACCAGTTTCACGTATTCTGCGTGTGTCCATGCAAGTGGTGTCGCTGAGTTGGTGCCATCACCCATGGCGTAGTTATAACGCGTTGGGTTACCCACACCGTCCCAAGCTTGCTCTGGTAACATCATGCCTTCATTGGCAAAGGTTTCCATGCCTTGAACATAGGTGTTAATGAGCGCTTGATGGCTTTCTGGGGTAAGGGTGTCATTGGCTTTAGCTAATGCCAGTTCATAGTGTCCACGTTCACCGGTAAAGAATGGCCACACGCGACCACGCTGATCTGCGGTATTACCTTTTTCAGCGTAGCTTAAACCGCTAACGATATCTTCGCCATAACCATCGTTACCATAGCGTCTAAAACCAGGAATTAAACTGCCATCTTTGGCTTTAAATTCGTACTTAACTCGAAGGTTATCTTCAAGGTTTGTATCATCAATTAGCATAACGCTGTTTTGGATCACACTGTCATTAGCGACTTTTACGCCATAACGCACTAACTCTAAGAAACCGCCATCAAGAATGACTCTTTGATCAAGACCCGGTTTGCCATTGTTATCTAATAACTTGTCGGCATTGTTTGGATTACCATTTGGGCTAATACGAACATAATAAGGTTTATTGTCCTGACTAAGCTCACCGGTTGTGGTCACCATTGTTGATTCAAGACTGGCTTCTAGCTTACGCGCCAGTTGTAGGTATTTATTAGCATCTTCATCTTTGGCAAGCTTGGCTAAATCACCGGCGGCTACAAGCCCTGCAATAACCGCAGCCGTGGTAGACGGGGAGAAACCCGCTTGTTCTTCCCAGCGCTCTTGTTGGGTACTAGGAGGCGTAATACTGGTGTCATTCCAATCTAGTTTTACATTGCCGCCAGTAACTAAGAACTCTGCCGCAGGTTTAAGCATGTCGGTATACCACTGACTGATTTCAGCATCAGTTAATACGCCCGCTTGCCATAGTTTCCAACCGAGCATTATTGGCATTGCTGTTTGATCAAGCTGAACACCAACCCATTCAATTTCACCATCAACGTGGGTTTTTTGTAAAAACCATCCTGGAGTGCCGACATATTCTGGTGTTTGTTGACTCACTTGTACTTTCTTTAAATACTCAAAAGCCACTTTTGGGGTTTGGGTGTCACCCATGGCTAAAAATGCCATGGCGCACTGATAAAAATCCCGTGGCCATACCGCTTTATAACCTGTGCTACCCACCTTTGCGGAAACACTGTCACCCCAAGGGTTAGACAGTGAAGCTATTAGTGCGCCTGCGTGGGTTTTATCTTCTTGCGCTTTTAACACTAAAGCACTGGTATACAGCAGTTGACCGTTATCAGTGGTGTTAGCACTCATGTCGTTAAGCACTGGCAATGAACTTAAATAGTCTTTCCAGCCGACATGTTTGTCATCGCCAAGATAAGCACTTAATACCTTGTCATAGCCGCTATTAAGTGTGGCATCGACATTGGCTAAACTGCTTTGCTTATCGTGACCAAAGCCGATAGCAATATTCATTTCTAGGGTGTTGCTATCTGCTGATTTGTTTAACGTTGGATATTGAGCAGTAAGCGCCACATTGCCAATAACACTGTTATCTGTGCTGGTGGTGTTATAGAGGTTATTTAGCTGACCGTTGTCTTTAAGGTCAACTAAACCATCAGACTTTCCGACAAATCCAGCGCTGGCTTGAGTAAATGCCACATCTGATTTGATGGTCATTACTGATGAGTCAGCATTATTGGTATATGCCACTAACGCGCCATTTTCAACACTGGCAATATCATTGGCGCCGCTATTATCTACATGTGGATTGGCATATAAATGTGGGGTAATACCGTCAGCGAAAGCGGTAAAAATGACCTTCATCATCATGCTGTCGCGGTTTGGATCGGTAAAGATATGCTTTTCGATTTGGTACTGACCATTTCTCGCTTTATTGATCACTTTATAGGCTAATGATAATGGTCGGCCTTGTTCATCTTGATGTAAATATTCGATGCTACTGATAGTGTCTTGTTTTTCAGTATCAACAAAGCCATCACCAGTAATGATGAACTGCATTTCTTTTAATTGAGCATTGTGGATCAAGCCATACATGGTTTCAGTAAGCACACCTTGGGCGATGGAAAACCACACTTTGCTCAGTGGATTTTCAGCGCTGCTTTGGTATTGACCGTTTACATAAGGCTCATAAGAGGTGCCAATACCGGTTTTACCTGAGAAAGCCCAAGTTGGATCAATACCCGGAGCGCCAGGAGCGACTTGCTTAATGGTAGTGATTTCAGCAGCTGTCTGATTGGCTTGTTCTGGCGTAACTTTAGCTTCAGAGCAGGCCGTTAATGCCAATAATGAACCCGTCACCACAGCGGCATTGATCGCCTTAGCGACAAACGATTTTTTAAAGCTAATTTTTTGTGAGTTATTAATATTTAACATAGCGCTCATGAATAACGGTCCCCAAATATTTTTAAAAATTTATAATGTAATTAGTCTTGTTTTAAGGCTTTAAATTGTGAGCTAGGTTGATCAACAAATAGCACCGCAATACCAGCAATAATCATAAATACTCCACCGGTGATCAGTGCAAAAATGGGTTCACCATCAAATAAGGTATTTAAAATTACACCTAAAATACTGGCGGCAAGTAATTGTGGTATAACGATAAAGAAGTTAAATATGCCCATAAACACGCCCATTTTTTTAGGTGGCAATATGCCAGAAAGCATGGCGTAAGGGACTGATAAGATTGATGCCCAAGCGATACCGACACCAATCATTGGGATCCATAACATTTGTGGGTCTGTTATAAAGTAAAAGCTAATTAGCCCTAATCCACCCAGTGTTAGGTTGATGGTGTGGGTAAGCTTTATGCCTACAGCCTTAGCGAGAAAAGGAATAACGATAGCAGCGAGGGCGGCAAAGCCATTGTATGAAGCGAATAACATGCCGACCCAGTCAGCGCCGTCGTTATACGCTTGTGACACAACATCAGAGCTGCCGTAATGATAAGAGGTTACCGCTGAGGTGGTGTAAATCCACATGGCGAACAGCGCAAACCATGAGAAAAATTGCACAATAGCAAGTTGATGCATGGCTTTAGGCATATGAAATAAATCGTCAACGACGTTAAATACCATACCTAATGAGTCACGTTTTTTATCCTTGATACCAGCTAGTGCCTTAGCGCAATAAAGCTGTAATGGGCCAAAAGCAAAGATGCCAATACTAAGAATAAATAACTGTTTATCCCAACCGAGCCCATAAACTAACCCAGTAAAAATAGCGCCAATAGTCATCCAAATCAGTGCTGCGGTTTTATATTGCCCAGCGGTGCGGCTTCGACTATCTTCAAGGGTTTCAGTTTGGTTATTAGTATCGTCATGTGCATGAAATGCACTAATTTCTTCAGGGGAATATTCTTTGGAGCTGACAATCGTCCAGCCAACCGCTAAGAATAATACTGCGCCACCAAAGTAGAAGGCATAACGAACTGAATCGGCTATTTCCCCCGCTGGTGCTGTGTTTGCCACATCAAAGTAATTAGTAAGAATATAAGGCAGTGCAGAGGCAACAACCGCGCCAATGCCGATGAAGAAGCTTTGCATCGCATAGCCTTGAGTGCGTTGACTCTTAGGCAAGTTATCACCGACAAAAGCACGAAACGGCTCCATAGCGATGTTGATTGATGCATCCATAATCCACAACATACCGGCAGCAATCCACAGAGTAGGAGAGTGCGGCATGACAAATAACGCCAGCGTGGTACAAATTGCGCCAATTAAAAAATACGGCCGACGACGGCCAAGACCGTTCCAGGTGTTATCACTTAAATAACCGATAATGGGTTGTACTATGAGTCCGGTTAAAGGCGCTGCTATCCAAAGAATAGGTATTTCATCAATTTCGGCGCCTAGCGTTTGGAAAATACGGCTGACATTGGCATTTTGCAGTGCAAAACCAAATTGGATCCCCAAAAATCCAAAGCACATATTAAAGATTTGCCAGAAGCTTAACTCTGGTTGTTGACGATGCTGAGTCTGAGTCTGAGTCTGAGCATTAGCACTGGCAACATTTTGGCTCATAGTATCGGTAGACATGTATCTTCCTTTTTATAGGTCGTTCAACTTCATGGCTGAACTCTTATTATCACGTTTGCTAATGTACTAGGTAAAAAAATGGCGAATACACATCTCCCTAAGACGGGTATTCGCCAAAGACCTGGTTTGCACTTCAAAAAGGCTGAAGTAAAAAAGGCACTTAAAACCTGACACAATCCGATGAAGGTGATGCGCCAGTAACGACCTAGCCCATTTCATCCACACAAGCAGAGGAGAAATTTAGCAGGTTTCATATTAGCCTTGTGACGGATTTGGGTACAACTAATTACATACGTATTCATCATTTATGCACAACGAAAGCTGATCAAATTTGTAACCAAGCAAGGTGGTTTAGCCAAGCAAACAGATATTAGCAAGGCCAATGTAAAGCAAGAAAAACCTGATGGCAATGAACACGTTAGTTGTGTCAAAAACGCCATCAGGTTTTGGGGGAAGACGAGCAGTAAAATGAGTTAATTTAGCGCTTTAAAACGAATCGCAGTGCCACCACTTTTAGCAAGATTTAACCCCAAAGTGTCATTTGCGGTAACATTTTGGGTTTCAATGACGTAATCATATGGGTTGGTTTCCCAATTAGCTTTAGCGCCATCACGATAAATTTGTGCTTCATATTGTCGATTCTTATCTAAAAATGATAATTCAACATCAAAACTGCGGGCTTGTTCATCGGTGAGTGCGCCAAGGTACCAGTCATCACTGCGGCGGTCTTTACGCGCAAAGGCGACAAAATCACCGACTTCACCAGCAACCGCAATACTCTCACTCCAGTCGGTGGGGACATCTTGAATAAACTGAAAGGCGTCAAGGCGTTCAACATAATTACGTGGTAAATCCGCCGCCATTTGAATTGGACTGTATAACACCACATACAAGGCTAATTGCTTAGTTAATGTTGTTTGCACCCGATTAACTGCATCTAGCCCTTGTGGCGCGAGATTAAATATCCCTGGAGTGAAATCCATTGGCCCTGACAACATACGAGTAAAAGGCAAAATCGCTGTGTGTTCCGGGTTGTTCGGCGGGGTGCCCCAAGCGTTAAACTCTTGGCCGCGGGCGCCTTCTCGGGCAATCCAGTTTGGATATGTGCGGCGCAGACCGGTATCTTTAACGGGTTCGTGAGTATTAATACTAATGCCACGCTTTGCGGCTTCGGTAATACTGTGCAGGTATTCATTGACCATAAACTGGCCATCATGCCATTCATGGCGGGTAATACCGTTTTCATCAACGCGTTTAATATCACCGCCATCGGCGACATAACCGGTTTTGATTTGAGTAACGCCGTGCTTTTGATATAAATCATAAGCATCACTCATTTGGTTACGGTAATTCGTTACAGAGCCTGAGGTTTCATGGTGACCAATTAAGCGTACGTTTTGTTTAGCGCCATATTCACTGACAGCATCCAGATCAAAATCATCATATGGCTTGGTAAAACTAAACACATCACCATTATGGAACCAACTGCCATCCCAACCGAGATTCCAGCCTTCAACTAATACCCCGTCAAAGCCATATTTTGCGGCAAAGTCCATGTAGCGTTTGGTTTCGCTGGTCGTTGCGCCATGTTTATCACCAGAGCCCCAAGTGTTTTCATTAAGGTGCATTCCCCACCAAATACCGACGTATTTACCGGGTTCAACCCAAGACACATCTGCGAGTTTATTGGGTTCATTTAAGTTAAGGATTAAATCTGAATTAAGTAAGCCGGTGGCTTTTTTAGCGATTTGAATGGTGCGCCACGGGGTGGTGAAACCTGGTTTGGTTTTGACTAAAATGCCGTCTGACCATGGAGTTAAGTCGGCTTTAAGGGTGCCATCACGACGCTGATCTAACACCATAGCGGCATAATCAGTTAGCGCCGCTTCATGAATACTTAAATGAGTGCCTGAAGCGAGTTTATAAGTGAAGGGGGTATGAGCACGGTCGACTTTGTTTACTGTTGTCGTGTTATATAAGTATTCGTAGCGATTCCAGCCGCGCCCCGGGATCCACCATGCTGTGGCATTATGGGCATCAGGAATGGAGAACTCAGTTAATTCATTGGTAATGTTTAAGGCGGATTCTGAGGCAAGACCTTTTTGTGTTGGCACTTGATATCTAAAGCCTAACCCATCATCAAACACTTTAAATTCTACGATAAAGTGGTAATCGCCATTACTAAAGCTGGTGGTGAGTTTATTGTGATGATCTTCAACCCATTCACGTTCGCCCCAAGGTTGTTGCCAGCGGGATTGATTGCTGTCTGTGGCAGATTTACTGATCTTAAAACCACTGCCAAATTCTCCCAAAGAATCAAAAACCAATCCCATGCGAGATGCGTTTACTACCTGTTCGCCGTTAAGGGTGACGCTATATTCTGGTCTATCGGCATCATCAGATAAGCTGACAGTAATATTGTTATCAGGTGACGTTATTGAAACGGTTTTAGCACTGACATCGCGAGTTGAAGCTGCTAATGACAAGCCTACCAATATTGACAAGGCTGTAAGCTTAAAACTCATATTCTGATGAGTGTGTTTTTGATATTGAACTGAACGCTGAAGGCAGTTTGCGGCTGTGGGTATGAGCATGAAGGCTCCATATTGTTGTTATTATTTAATCATTACATACTAGAGCGGTTGATCCTTTAGCGGCAATTTATTGCATACGTATTCAAAACATATAGTTTACAGGTGTTTTGAAAGCTTAATTGGGGGCGAGAGGTTAATTCAATTACATAAAATGAGGTTTCATATTATGTGATTATTAAATGTGGATATATAGAAGTGTTATTTGCAATAAATGAAATTACATTGCAATAATTTGGGGTTGAGGCTTAAGTAATTACAATCATTTTATAACTATGATTTTATTTTATGTTTTTGTTATAGCTTTTAAAATGTATTCAAGTTGTCGTTGTTGATAATTACCATTAATGATGCAGTATAAGTCTAAAGTTTGATTTTATTTGGGTTAAATTAAATAAAGTAACATGCATTTGTTTAATTTAATGCTTTAAATTAATTGCTATTTAAAGGCTGTGACAAAGTATTTGTCAATAAAACCTTAAGGTGAATAGTAAGTTAAAGCGTATGTTAATTGTGAATACTTTGGTTTGAATGCCGTATATGTTTAGTCCAGTTATGTGATAATTGAATAACTGCTTCAGCATGGTTTATTAACTGTTGCTCATGGGATAAATCAATATCGACGGCAAAAGCTCTTGCGAGAGCTATGATGGCGTATTCCTCTGTAATCAAAGTTTCACCAGTTAAGCTTTTATTAATCAGTATACTGAATCCATCGAAGAATATTGTTAATAACTCTTTTTCAGTCAGTTGTTTAGGTATCACATCAAGTCTTCTATAGTCATGTATGACCATGACTGATAATTTATTGCAGATTGACTCAATTGACTTAGCTGAATTAGATGATTGCAACCAAACGGGCTGTGATTTAAGAGTAACTTCTATTGCGCGACTGAGCTCTGTTGCGCGCCACCTATCTTTAAAGCTCATCAATAACATTATCAGGCCTTTTAATTATAAAATTTAAATCCTATTGTGGATGTATTCAACTAACTTCATTAAAGAGCTACATGAATTAGATTACATAGCTTGAAAGTTTAATTGTACCTTTAATAAATATCATAACCTGAAATGATGATGAGGGGATAAACTAAAATTGCGATAGCATTAAATAGCTTTTAATAAGTTAAAAATATGCTAGTTATGTATAATATTATCGATTAAGTATTTTAGGTTTTTATTGTTAAAAATTATTCGAAACGATTTAAGTACTAGAGTTATCATTATCTATAACAAAATACGTTCATTCAAATGACGTTTTCTATGATAAGAATTGCTTTTAACTGACTATTTGAGTCACTAGCCTAAAAACCTGCAATAACTTTTTTATTGCAGGTTTGTGTTTATTTGACTATCGCAATGAGCTCGGCTCTGCCGAGCAGGTGTCGATTACCAATTAATGACTAACACTTGAGATTCAAGAGGCTGTAAATTAATCGCAATGCTGGCTTGTTGCTTTAGCACATTCATAGGGTGGTTTTCGTTAGCACCAATGGTAAGCAAGTTTTGTAATTGATAGCTACCATCCTTGATTTGGGCTTTAGTGATTAACGCCTCAGGGAGGTGTAAGTTGATACTCGCAGCTTGGCTGTCGCTAAAATTACTGACTACCAGCATAAACTGCTCGTCGTTATAACGGCTAAAGGCGAAGGTATTATCGTTATAGCCATGTTGATTGGTTTTTTGGCTCACTGTGCGGTTAATCGTATCAAGCTCAAAGTACTCACCTTGCAGGGCTGGCGCCGTGTGACTTAAGTTAACTAAGGTTTGATAATAACTGCGAAGGGCTTTTTCTTCTGCAGTAGACTGGCCGCCATCAAATTTGCCGTTATTCATCCAACGTTGATGGGCCGGCACGCCAACGTAATCGAAAATACTGGTACGGGTGGCTTGGCCAAAACCGGCATTTTGCTCGGCTTTTTCACCGACATCTTGACCGAAATATAACAAGGTCGGAGAGCGACTAATGGTGGTCGAAATCACCATCGCAGGTAAGGCGGCTTCTGCGCTGCCTGCAAAGTCGCCAGTATTAATCCGCTGCTCATCATGATTTTCTAAAAAGTTGAGCATGTGCTGCTCAATGTCTGCTATTTTTGCTTGATCTTCAGCAATGGCAGCCGTCGACTTTTTACCATGGATAATGTCTTTTAAGGTATCGTATAAATCCACTTTGTCGTAAAGGTAATCCATCTTTCCTAAATGAAGATAGTCACGGTAAAGACTTGGGTTATACACTTCAGCAAGTAAAAAAGCATTTGGGTTTAAGTGTTTGATATTACTGTTAAGATAACTCCAAAATTCAACTGGCACCATTTCGGCCATATCGTATCTGAAACCATCAACGCCTTTGGCTAACCAATATTCGGTTATGTCTTTAAATTTAACCCAAGAATCAGGGATGTCACTTACTGGCTGAGTCTGCCAAAACTGGTAATGCTGCGCAGATGACATCTGGGCATATTCACTAGGGAGTGTAGGGAAGTCATGACTACCATCGGGTTTAACCCCATAGTTAACTTTAACGGTTTCATACCAGTCATTTGCATCAGGTTTTGCTAAACGTGAGCCATTACCGGTCCATTTAGCAGGGGTTTCAATAAACTTACCGTCAGCGAGGGGATGAGACTCGCCGCCTAATGGCTGATAGTTATCTTTGGCATCAGGAACGGAGAAGCTCTCACCGACAATATAATAAAAGTTATTGTTTTTATCATATTCAACAGCGGTATTGTCTTGCTCACCAAAGTTGCGATTGCTTGGAAGCGGCGCATTTTGTGGGGCTGATTGATAATGGCGAGCCACATGGTTGGGCACGATATCAATAATCACCTGCATGCCGTTTTGATGGGTACGTGATATAAGCGCTTCAAACTCAGCTAGGCGGTTAGCAGGGTTATCAGCCAGATCTGGGTTAACGTTATAGTAATCTTTTACCGCATAAGGTGAGCCAGCGCGGCCCTTTACCACATCTGGGTCATCATTACTTATTCCAATGTCAGTGTAATCATTGATCAATGCATGATGGGGTACGCCGGTATACCAGACATGGGTCGTCCCTAATGATTTAATGTCTTGCAGAGCAATATCGGTAAAGTCACTAAACTTGCCGACACCGTTGTCCTGTATCGTGCCCCAAGGTTTATTGCTGGTATTGGTATTACCATAAAGGCGGGTAAAAACCTGATAAACCACAGGTTTACCGGTTAAAGGTTTCGCTGCAGCACTTAGCTGCTCAGCGCCGCTCAGTTTAACTGTCTCATTGACACTGGCTTTATCAGTGGCGCAACCTGCAATAGCCATACTGACTCCCGTTAATAGCAGAGCTAATTTTATCGGTAAACTTACGCTGAATTTTTGTAAATACATATGCTTCTCGTGGCAGATTTATATTATTTAACTAAAGCCGATTAACAAGCTTTAGTTATGATCAAGAGTGTAACCGTTATTTGATTAACTTAAGAATAATGACACCTTTTTCTTTTAAAGTGAGCGGCTTAGTTAATGAATACGTTTGTTGTGTGATGATATCTTTAGCCACAGTATGTTGTTTAATCACTGGCGCGAAACGGCTTAAATCAAGCTCATATTCTTGCTGATTTTTATTGTAAATAATCAGTAAACTTTCTTTGCTGCCTGCATGATTATATTCGCGGGCTTGCAGGTAAACACCCTCTTTAGGGGCGAAGTGTTTAAGGCTGCCTTGTTGTATCGCTAATGAGTGTTTACGATAGTTTAATAGTGCGCGATTAAAGGCAAGGGCGTCTTGTTGCTGGGCGGACAAAGACGATGGTTTGAATACACTGAGTTTATCTTCAGCAAACCCGCCGGGTAAGTCACTGCGCACTAAACCGTCATTACGATCTTTTGTCGGGCTTTGCATCAACACTTCGGTGCCGTAGAATATTTGCGGAATGCGATTACTGGTTAACACATAGGACATGGCCATTTTATACAGGGCTAGGTCATTGTTCATTAGACTAAATAAACGATTAGTGTCATGGTTGCCTTCAAATAATACTAAGTCAGTGGGCTTGGCATAAACTACATCATTGGCGAGCATTTCGTATAGATTAATAAGCCCGCTGCCCCAACTTTCTTCGTCAGTTAAGCTTTTAATGAGCACTTCATAAAGTGGAAAGTCCATCATGCTCGGGGTATGTGAGACATAGCCATCAGCATTGTGTTTACCCGCTTGCCAGTAGCTTACTGTAATGGGGTTATCGCTCCATTCCTCACCAACAATATTAAAGTTGGGATATTCATCCATTATGGCTTTGGACCAAGTGGTTAAAAAGCCTTTATCAGCATAAGAGTAGGTGTCTTCGCGAATGCCACTGAGGCCGGCATATTCAATCCACCAAATGCTGTTTTGAATTAAGTAATTTGCCATGTAGGCATCGTTTTGATTCATGTCTGGCATGGTGTCGGTAAACCAGCCATTTTCGAATTCTGCAGTATCAGATGGCATAGCGTATGGATCTTGCACTGTAGTGCGATGGTGGCTGGTGTACATGATGTCAGTTTGAGTTTGCTGCCAGTTTGATTGGCCATTGACCCATGTGGCGGTGGGGAAGTCGCCCATCCATTTATGACCTGAGCCCATATGGTTAACAATCACATCTTTGATGATGCCAATGCCATATTGTTTAGCCTCTTCAACCAGGGTTTTATATTCTTGATTGCTACCAAAACGTGGGTCAATTTTATAAAAATTAGTGGTTGAATAGCCGTGATAAGAATATTGCGCCTGGTTATTTTCAAGTAGCGGGTTAATCCACAACTGCGTGACGCCAAGATCGTTTAAGTAGGGTAATGCTTTACGGATCCCGGCGATGTCACCACCATGGCGGCCATCTTTGTCGGCGCCATTGGCCAGTTCAAGCATCTGTGGGTGGTTATCGTTATCAGGATTACCATTAACAAATCTGTCAGGGGTGATGAGGTAGATAACATCTTTATTAGAAAACCCTTGGCGCTGGCGTGAACCTGCCGCTCGGGCCTGAATAGGGTAGTCAAGGGTTTGAACTAGCTGATTGTTATCAAACAAACCGATTTCAATAGTTTGCGGCTTGGCATTCGTTAAGTCTAAATCGATAAAAAGATGATTGTTACTTGCTGACTGATGAACCGCTTTTAGTGCCACATCGTCAGATTTAACAAGTTTGACCTCATAGCTGCTAATACCTTCGCCATAGACTAATAACTGCAATTGACTGTTTTGCATGCCTGCCCACCAAGATTGTGGTTCAACGGTGACATTATTGATTTCAGCAGTAGCAGCGCTAGTCATTAATAAACTAAGCATCAGCGATAGTGGAGCAAGTTTTCTAATAGTCATAAGTTTACCTTTGATGAAATTACAATTTATCGATAAATTGTTGATGAGACGGCATAGCGGTGACAGCTCTATTGATGATTTGCTTAATATTGCCCAGATAATCATGTAACTCTGCATCACTTACACTGTTAGCTAATGGGTTATAGTCTTTAGGCATAATGCCTTGGCCGAGCATTACCTGTATCCAAGCGGCTTCTGTAAACAATTCATCTTGGTAGCGACTGACTGTGCCAGTGGCTTTAAATAATTCAATTTTTTGTTTAAGACTGTCAGGTATGGCCATATCACGGCATTGCTGCCATAAATCATGGTGGGAGTTTTTCTGATTTAGGTGATAGTGCAAAATAATGAAGTCACGAATTTGTTCAAATTCTAGTTTTGATTGACGGTTAAACTCATCAACATTGGCTTGCTGAACGCCATTGTGGGGGAATAGTTTAGACAGACGTATGATGGCTGATTGAACTAAATGTAAGCTGGTGGACTCAAGTGGCTCTAAAAAGCCGCTTGATAAACCAATGGCAACACAGTTTTTATGCCACTGCTTTTCACGGCGGCCGGTTTTAAAATTGATTTTTCTGGGCTCTGCCAGCGGTTTTCCATCGAGGTTTTCAAGCAATAACGCTTTGGCTTGCTCATCAGATAAATATTGACTGCAATAAACTAAGCCATTACCAGTACGGTGTTGCAACGGAATACGCCACTGCCAACCTGCATCGTGGGCGATAGAGCGAGTATAAGGAGTTAATATTTCAGTTCGTTCACAAGGCACTGCATAAGCGCTGTCGCAGGGGAGCCAATGCTGCCAGTTTTCATAACCGACATCTAATTGCTTTTCAATTAGCAAGGCAGCAAAGCCTGAGCAGTCGATAAAAAAGTCAGCGCTAATTATCTGGCCATCTTTTAATGAGACAGATTCAATGCTGCCGTCATTGGCAAGGGTTGCGGAGGTGATTAAGCCTTCGATACGTTTAACTGACAGCTTTTCACTGTAGTCACGTAATAGCTTAGCGTAGAGGCTGGCATCAAAGTGATAAGCGTGGGTGATACCAGCTAATGGCGAGCCTTGAACGCGATCCATTATGGAGAATTTATTATTTTTAGCCGCTTGGTAATTTAATGAAAAATCCCAGAAATGATAAATATCAGTGGGTTTGGATTTGTTCCAGTAATGATGGAACTGGGTAAAGCCAATATCTTTACCTACATTGCCAAAGGCATGCATGTAGCTTTGATCTTGATTACCCCAATTTTCAAACTCAATACCCAGCTTGAAAGTTGCTTGGGTTTGCTTGATAAAATCTGCTTCTTTAATGCCTAATACATTATTAAATATTTGCAGTGGCGGAATAGTGGCTTCGCCAACACCAATGGTGCCGATATCTTCTGACTCGATTAAGGTGATGTTGAGCTGCTGTTTAAATAGCTTAACTAACATGGCGGCGGTCATCCAGCCTGACGTACCCCCCCCTACAATTACAATGTGTTTTATTTTGTTGTTATTCATAGTAATCGCCTCATTAAATAATGGGTTGATATAAAGTAAAAAAGCCCCTGTAACAGGTTACAGAGGCTTATTGGTCTTATGCAGATTAGAACTTGTAGTTCGCACCTAACATGTAGTTACGACCATAGTTTTGGTAATCACGCACATGACGAGCATCATCACCAGTATATGAAGTGAATGGCTCATTAGTTAAGTTACTCACTTGCAATAACACTGACAAACCATATAAGGCATCAATACCACTTTCAGAGAAGTCATAACCAATTTGCGCATCAACCACAGTCTCAGCTTTAACATTAACATTTTGACGAGTTAAGCTGATTGCGGTGACTTCACCTAAGAAGTCACTACGGTAGCGAGAGCTAACTCGTGCTTCAAAGCCAGAGTTTTCATAGTAAACCGTCGCATTGAAGGTTTTCTCTGAAAGACCTGGTAATTTTGTTGGCTCGCTATCAGAGGTTTCTTTAACTTCACTGTCGTTGTAAGAACCACTTAATACCGTACCAAAGCCTTCTAGCGCATCAGCCCACATACCAAAGTCCATAGAGAATGACGCTTCAATACCTTGAACATAACCGCCTTGACCGTTTTGCCATTGCTCAAATCGACCTACTGGGTTATCACCTGGGTTTTGAGGTGGAACGATGTCAGTAAAGTCAATAAATGCTGTTTGCTTATAAGTGTAGTTTTCTAAATCTTTATAGAATACCGCTAATGCAAAGTAGCCTTGATCGCTAAAGTAGTTTTCGTAACTGATATCGTACTGGCGTGCTAACCATGGGCGCAACTGAGTATTACCTGCATTACCAGACCAGTTTACGCCGTCAGTTGGGTTAGCTTCATAGCTATAACCAATGTTGGAGTTCATTTGGTCCATACGAGCTCGGGTTAAGGTACGGGCTGCAGAGACACGCAACATTTGACCTTCAGCAACTTCAAACCCTAAGTTAAAGCTAGGTAACCATTCAGTATAAGATGCGCTGTCGTAGTTGGCGTTAGTAACCAGTTCGCCATTTTCTAACGTAGACGCAGTACCATTAGAGCTTTGGTCTGTTTGAACGGCTTGAACACCAAAGTTACCTGTTAAAGGTACATCGTAAACGTCAGTATCAATGGTTGCCATAACAAAAGCGGTAGTGACTTCTTCGTTCACATCCCAAGAATTTACCGCACGACTCGCATCAACGTCAGCAACATCAGTTTCTGTGTAGTTGCCATCATTGTAGAAGGCTAAAGAGTCATAGCTTAATACATCGCCCATGCCAAAGAAGTCTAATGATGTTGATCTTAATAGGTATTTGTCAGGTACTGTCATCACATAGTTAGGATCAGTTCCATCATAGCCTTTAAGCGTTAGGAAGTAGCCTTTATCTAATTTAGATTTTTCACGCTCAGTGTAATTCACGCCAAATTCGATACTGCGAACAGCACTTTCATCAAACACATATTCAGCAGCTAAACGGAAAGATTTTAGTTCATCTTCAATTTCAGGTTTGTTAATGAAACCATCTTGGGTGTTGTTGCCCAGTGGGTTACCCCAGCCTAATGGATCGCCTAATTTGATGACATTTGGATCAGAATAATCTAAGTCATGAGTAAAGTTGTAGCTACCATCGCCATTGTAAGCAAAACCTAAATCGTCGACAGCGCCAACGCCTGTGCCACGACCGGTGCCACTGTAGCTTTCCATACCAATATCAGTACGTTCGGCTTTAGATAGACCGATGTCAGCTTCCACATTCCAGTTATCATTGATTTGAAATTTGTTATTCCAGCCAACTGATAGCGATTCAGCATCACGTTTGTTGACATCGTTACGTACAACTACTTCAGCGCCGCGAATAACCCCTTCAGTAACAAGCCCATTTTCGACGTTAGTTGCTTCTATGCCGCCGTTAGCACCCCAAGCTGCTGGTATTTCAATACCACGTAAACGTTGGTCATCAGTAAACTTAGAGTAATAAAGGTCTACTTTTGTTTGATAGAAATCATTTGGCGCATATTCAAATACTGCTAAAACACCATCGCGCTCAAGTTCTGATGAACGAACGAAAGGTTTTGCACCACCTAAAACACTTTCACCGGCATCATTTTCTGGGTAACCCCATGCTTGCCAGCGCTCTTCTTGGTTAGGTGACATCATTCGAGCGTAACCTAATGCGATACCAATAGTGTCATCTGCAAATTGGTCGATATAAGAAATGCTGCCACGGTAACCGGTATCATCAGAACCGCTATTTAATGCACCTAGGTCATTCATTTCACCACGAATACCGATAGCGAATGTTTGCTCGCCATGGGTTAGTGGGCTGATTGTTTGCATATCTACCGTGCCACCAATAGCTTGAGCCATAACGGTTGCATCCGGTGTTTTGTAAACAACAACGCGATTTAATAATTCAGAAGGGTATTGGTCAAATTCAACACCACGGTTATCGTTAACAGACGCTTGTTCACGGCCATTAAGTGTCGCTGTAGTGAAATCCGGCCCCATGCCGCGGATTGAGATGACGTTTGCGCGGCCATCAAGACGCTGAGCTGAAACACCCGGTAGACGTGCAAGTGATTCTGCGATACTGACATCAGGTAATTTACCGATATCTTCTGCTGAAATAGCTTCAACGATTGAAGATGAAGACATTTTTAATGATTGTGATTCTTTTAAACTACGACGAATACCAGTGACTTTTAAAACTTCAATTGATTCATCTGCAGTGACAGCATCTTCTGCTTCAGCAGCGTAACCGTACATACTTGTACTGGCAGCTACCATTGCTAACGTTAGTAAGCTTGGTTTAAATAGCGACATCCATCTTTCCCCTTCTGAATGGCCAGCAGCCCTTTATATAAGGTCGAGCTGCTAGATTTCTATTATTTATAATTACAGTCTTTATAGTATTTTTACTTCAGCTTGCTTAAATGACTGCATAAGCGCTGAGGTTTATTTCCACTTTGTTGCGGAACGGTAAAGATACTACTCCTAGCATTCTTTCATCGACAACGTTATGCATACGTATTCAAAGCTTTTGCAGACTGAAAACGGTCGTATCATCACTTTTTTTTAACATTCAGAAGCTTGTTGGTTGCTTATTTAAGTGGCTGAATTATATCACTTATGTTCTTGTTTTGTGTTTTTAAAAATTGTATTAATTCTTTGCATACGTATGCAGCTCTATTGAACCCGATTTCATTATTCACGTATCCTCGAGGCAATTAAATAATAATGACGACCAGTTACTAGGTCGCAACATAGGGTTAACCATGGGTGAGGTAGCTATATGGTTAATGCTTTTATTACAGAGGGCGAGTAATGAGTCAGTTATCATGGTGGCGCGGCGGAGTGATATATCAGGTATATCCACGAAGCTTAATGGATTCAAATGGCGACGGAGTCGGTGATCTACAAGGAATAATTACCAAACTTGATTACATTGCTAGTTTGAATGTTGATGCAATCTGGATATCGCCCTTTTTTAAGTCGCCAATGAAAGATTTTGGTTACGACATCAGTGATTACCTCGATGTTGATCCTATGTTCGGGACCATGAAAGATTTTGACGAACTGATAGCAAAGGCGCATAAGCTCAATATCAAAATAGTCATCGACCAAGTATTAAGTCATACATCTGAAGAGCATGCGTGGTTTAAGCAAAGTAAATTAAGTCGTGATAACGACAAAGCTGATTGGTATGTTTGGGCCGACCCTAAAGAAGATGGCACCGCGCCAAATAACTGGTTAGCAATTTTTGGTGGATGTGCTTGGGAGTGGGAACCACGTCGCCAGCAATATTACTTGCATAACTTCCTAAAAAGTCAGCCTGATTTAAATTTCCATAATCCAGAGGTTCGCGCCGCAGTGCTGGAAAATGTCGATTTTTGGCTTAAAAAAGGCGTTGATGGTTTCCGCTTAGACGCGATTACTTTTTGCTATCACGATGAGCAGCTGCGTGATAATCCTGCTAAACCCAAAGATCAACGCCAAGGTCGTGGCTTTAGTGAAGATAACCCTTATGCCTACCAGTATCATTATTACAACAACACGAGACCACAAACCGTCGGCTTTATTGAAGAGTTGCGGGCGCTTATTAATCAATACCCAGGTGCCGTGACCTTAGGGGAAGTGTCAGCAGAAGACTCCTTAGCGACCATGGCTGAATATACCCAAGGCGACGATCGATTGCATATGGCCTATAGTTTTGAGCTATTGACCAATGATTTTAGCGCTGCTTATATACGCCAAACAGTTGAAGAACTAGAAGCCAGTATTGGTGACGGCTGGCCGTGCTGGGCCATAGGTAACCATGATGTGCAACGTGTCGCCACGCGTTGGGGCAAAGGCGAAACTAATCCTGCCATGGTTAAAATGCTCAATGCGATGTTGTTTTCGCTGCGAGGCAGTGTCTGCAGCTATCAAGGTGAAGAATTAGGCTTAACTGAAGCGCCTATAGAGTTTAGTGAGCTACAAGATCCATTTGGGATTACCTTCTGGCCAATGTTTAAAGGCCGAGATGGCTGCAGAACCCCTATGCCGTGGGTGAGCGATCATCAACAAGCGGGTTTTTCTGACAGCAGTAAAACTTGGTTACCTATTCCTGCTGCTCATAAAGCTATGGCTGCTGATGTTCAAGAAGCCGATAGTCAGTCGAATCTACACTCATACCGTCACTTTTTAAAATGGCGCAAGCAATATCCTGCATTGGTGATAGGTGATATCGATTTTATTGATGGGACAAATGAGTGTAACAATAATATCTTAGCCTTTGTTCGCTCGTTTGAGTCTGAAAAAATGCTGGTGGTATTTAACTTAGATAATAGTGCCAATACATTTGATGCCTCAGCTTATGACATTATTGCAGTTAAAGATGGACACGGTCTTGAATCTGCATCCTTGCAAGCTGACGCTAAACTAACATTAAACGCATTTGGAAGTTTCTTTGCATTAATTAAATAATGTAACGATAAAACAGCAACTTAATCTGTTGCTGTTTTTATATTTGCTTTTGGTTTATAAAAACAAGATTCAGTTGCTAGCAGAGATGCTAGTAATTGGTGATAACAACGATAACAAGAGAATTCATATTATGGCTTCAGCTATTCCAACTGGTTCAACAACAGTGAGCAGTACTGGCGACGGGAGTTACCGTTTCGCCCTAGTATCGTTAACCTCACTGTTTTTCATGTGGGGATTTATTACCTGTTTAAATGACATTTTAATCCCTCATCTAAAGGCGGTATTTTCATTAAGTTACACTGAAGCCATGCTGATTCAGTTTTGTTTTTTTGGCGCTTACTTCTTAGTGTCATTGCCTGCTGGCAGTCTGGTTAAAAAGATAGGCTATCAAAAAGGCATTGTGTCCGGTTTAGTGATTGCGAGTATCGGTTGCGCCTTATTTTACCCCGCAGCAGCACTTGAAACCTACGCGTTGTTTTTAGGGGCATTGTTTGTATTGGCTTCAGGTATCACCATTTTACAAGTAGCTGCTAATCCTTATGTAAATGCACTGGGCTCTGAAGAAACAGCCTCAAGCCGCCTAAACTTAACCCAAGCCTTTAATGCATTAGGCACCACTGTCGCCCCATATTTTGGTGCAGTGTTGATTTTGTCAGTCGCAACGGGTGCGGTAGGCGAGTTAAGCCATGCACAAGCACAAGCAGAAGCAGACGTAGTAAAAATGCCATATCTATTTTTATCTGCCACGTTAGCGGTTTTAGCAGTGATTTTTTCGCAGTTAAAGTTGCCAGTTATCCAATCCCATAGCGCAGTAGAAACAGATGGTAAGGTTACTTACAAAGGTAAAACCAGCGCGTTGCAAAGCATTCATTTGGTATTGGGCGCTGTGGGCATTTTTGTTTATGTTGGCGCTGAAGTATCAATCGGCAGCTTTTTGGTTAACTTTTTAGGTGAAGAGCATATCGTTGGGCTTCAAGAAGCTGATGCAGCAAAATACATTACCTATTACTGGGGCGGGGCGATGATTGGTCGCTTTATTGGCTCAGCGCTTATGCAAAAAATACCAGCAGGCACCATGTTAGCCTTTAATGGTCTAATGGCTGCGGCCTTAGTATTAGTTGCGATTAATACCAGCGGTGAAGTGGCCATGTGGGCAATTTTAGCGGTTGGTTTATTTAATTCCATTATGTTCCCAACCATTTTTAGCCTAGCATTAAGAGATCTAGGCCCGCACACTTCGCAAGGCAGTGGCTTTTTATGTTTAGCGATTGTTGGTGGAGCGATCATCCCATTATTACAAGGGGTAATGGCTGATACTATGGGCATACAACCGGCATTTATTTTGCCTGTAGTGTGTTATGCATTTATCATATTTTACGGCGCTAAAGGCTCTAAAATGTAACCAACAAGCAGACGCTTTATATCAGGCAGCCTAATGGCTGCCTTTTTGTTATTTCACTGCCAATAAATAGGAATCAATACTTGCTTAAAAGGCGGTTAACTCCTATGATCCATGCGCTTTTTCTGTTTTATCTTATTTCCATAACTCGTTGAGATCCCCCAATGCTAACTTACCCGCTCTCAGGCAGTTCATCTGAACTGGTCATTAATGTGTTAACTATGGTGCTAACTGAAGGTAAACCTTTAGATCGTGCTTATTCACATAACTTTTCAGGTATGCAATATCCACCTGCGGAGCTAGCAAGAATTACTCTCGTTACTGGTGATATTTTGCGCCGTTTAAACCTTTACTGCTATTTGGTTGATATCAAAGTAGAAGATATCGAACGTACTGGCTCTAAGTTGTTAAACGGCTGGCATTTATTTCACGATCTTGATTTACCAAAAATGGAATATGCATTACAAGTTGATAGCGCGCAGTTTGCAGAGCGTCTAGAACTCGCAAAAGCGCAACCAGCATTATGGGATGGTTGCCCTGAATGGTTAGACGAGTTAGGTTCAGCCCAACTTGGCGAAAAATGGCCTGCCGAAAGAGCGGCTTTAGCTAAAGCGCCAAAGCGTTATATTCGTGCTAACAGCTTAAAAGGCACCCGTGAAGAATTAAAGCAACGATTGACTAAAGAGTTGGTCGCTACTGCAGAGGTTGAAGGCGTTGAAAGTGCGTTAGAGATACGTTCAGATTCTGCATTATTCAAAACCGATGCATTTAAACAAGGCTATTTTGAACAACAAGATGCTGGCTCGCAGCTCGTTGCTGCTGCAGTTGATGCAAAACCAGGTATGCGGGTTGTTGATGCTTGCGCCGGCGCTGGCGGTAAAACTTTGCACATTGCCGCACAAATGCAAGGTAAAGGTCGTTTACTTGCTATGGATGTCGAGCAATGGAAACTCGATAACCTCAAAATTAGAGCAAGAAGAGCAGGCGCCCATAATGTTGAAACCCGCATTATCGCTAGCAGCAAAACCATCAAACGGATGAAGTTGACTGCTGACAGAGTCCTACTTGATGTACCTTGTTCAGGTTTAGGGGTGTTAAAACGTAACCCAGATTCTAAATGGCGTGACACGCCAGAAAGGTTACCGGTATTAATTGAGCTACAAAAAGATATTTTGCAAAGCTATAGCCGAATGGTAAAAGTGGGCGGAATATTAGTCTATGCCACCTGTTCAATTATGCCTGATGAAAACCGAAATCAAGTTGATGCCTTTTTAGCTGCAAACCCACATTTTACATTATTAGATGATGAATTAATCTTGGTTGCTGAGCATGGATTTGATGGTTTTTATCTAGCAAGAATGGAACGCACAAGCGAAGTGTAAATTCATTGTTTTAAAATAAAATCATACCTAATAAAAACAGTGCAGTTAGATAACTTCACTGTTTTTTTTCTAGCTGCGATATATACCCAATAAAAAGTAGCATTGCTTTAGTGATAAATGTTAGTGACTAGTCGTAGAGATTCATAAGAAACAAATAGTTACTAGCTTATTGTGCAATTAACCTTAAGAGTGAATAATCTGCATTAACGGTAAGTGGTAAAGTCAGATGGTTTATTCTCAAAAGGAATTTTATGGATAGCGGGCAAACTTTTGCATCACAATCAGCAAACTATGATGTACTAACAACGCGCGTTTCACGTCATGACCGTTATAGCCAAATACTTACCATGCTGTTAGCTGGTTCCCCGTTACGAGAAATTCTGCATTCATTAGTTTTATCAATAGAAGCGCAAAAGATCGGTACCAGGGCGTCAGTGCTGTTAATGAGCAATGACAAAAAAAGGTTGTTATCTGGCGCTGCCTCCAGCTTACCTGAACAATATAATCAAGCTATTGATGGCATCGAAATTGGGCCTAAAGTGGGCTCTTGTGGCGCTGCTGCAACCAGTGGTTTAAGGGTTATTGTTGAAGATATTGCAACTCATCCCAATTGGGCTCTTTATAAAGAACTACCATTAAAAGCTTGCTGGTCTGAGCCCATTATTGACTCTGCAGGCGAAGTACTTGGCACTTTTGCCATGTATTATGATACCCAAAAGTCTCCATCTGCATTAGATCTCGACTTGATCCAAGAGGCTGCACGTCTAGCGAGTTTAGCCATTGAGCGTAGTCAAGCACTGCACTTACAAAGACTTACCAGTAAAATATTCAGTAAGCTGCCTATGGGCTTATTGATCGTTAACGAAAACAATACCATTTTGTTTATTAACCCTGAGTTTAAAAGTATCTGTGGCGATATTACTGTTGACTCAGAGAGCTTTGAACCAAAGAGCTTTTTCGAACATTCTCAGCAAGAAAATATCACGTCTTTAATGAAAAACCTTGCTATCGGTAAAACTTGGCAAGGTGAGTTAACAGGCCGCAAACGTAATGGCAAGACCTTTGATGCTGACGTAACAGTAACCTCATTTAGGGATTACCATGGTGAACAAAATTGCTTTTCATGGTTGATCAGTGATATCAGTGAACACAAAGATGCAAGCAAGCTTATTCATTTTCAGGCTAATAATGATGCATTAACTTGTTTGGCCAATCGTCGTTATTTTGTTAACAAAATCTATGATTATGTTTGGCAGCAAGAGCGCAGCAAGCAAACTGAGGTAGGTTGCTCAATCATATTGATGGATATTGATAATTTTAAATTTATTAATGACAGTTTAGGTTATGAATGCGGTGACAGATTATTAATTGAGGTCTCAAAAAGATTAGCCCCTCTGTTTTCAGAGCAGTGTATTTTTGCAAGAACAGCAGGTGATGAATTTGGCGTCTTCTTACAAGGTAAGATGTCTGCAAACGAGCTAATAAAGCTTGCCAAACAAATCAATCAGGTTGTAAGCAATGTCACTTGGCTTAATAGTAAAACTATTCAAGCTTCAATGAGTATTGGTATTGCTCGTTATCCTGATGATTCCACGGAAGTAGATGCATTGGTAAATTGTGCTAGCCAAGCAATGCATAATGCCAAACGACAAGGTCGCAATGGCTATCAATTCTTTGACCAAAGCATGCAAAAGAAAGCCGAAAGAATCGCTTATTTACAGATGGAATTAACCAAAGCCGTAATTAATCAATCTTTTGAGTTATATTTTCAGCCTATTATGTCGGCTCAATCTACGCGAGTAGAGATGGCCGAATTATTAATACGTTGGCAACTTAATGGCGAGTTTATCTCTCCTGAAGAGTTCATTCCCATTGCAGAGCAGTCAGGCCAAATTGCAGCTATTGGTAATTGGGTTAGGGAGCAAGCGCTTGATTTTATATATCAACATTGGCTACAAGGTCAGTCAATTTCATTATCAGTGAATGTTTCCACCAATGAGTTTATGACGGCAGACTTACAGCACCAATTTATAGCGTGCTTTGAAACATATATTGCCGCTAAATCAATTGTTAATTTTCCTTTTCACTTATTAACCATTGAAATTACAGAATCACTGATGATGGAGCAACACGAAAAGATCGAGCAACTACTAAATCACTTACGCAGTTGGGGGATAAAAATAGCCGTGGATGATTTTGGCACAGGTTATTCGTCATTATCTTATCTGGCTAACTTCCCTGTGGATCAAATCAAAATTGATAAAAGCTTTATTCAAAAAATTGAGCAGGGCCCTAGACATAAGGCGCTAGTGGAAGCGATTACGACCATGAGCCATGCTCTTGATTTATCAGTCACTGCAGAAGGTGTTGAAACCCAAGCGCAACTCGACTTTGTTAAGCAAAACAATGTTGATGCTATTCAAGGCTACTATTTCTATAAGCCTTTGCCTAAACAGGCGTTCATTAAATTACTTGAACAATAAACTCAGCAATAGTAATACCGTAAAACTACTCTCCTTGTATTGTGACAAGTAGTTTTCTGCTGCCGCCATGATTACGATGTTCACCTAAATACAGCCCTTGCCACATTCCTAGTGCTAATTGTCCCTGGCTGATGGGCAGGGTTAATTCACAGCCCAGTAAACTGGATTTTAAATGGGCTGGCATGTCATCACTGCCTTCATAAGTGTGGATGTAATATGGTCATTCTCTGGGGCCACATTATTAAAATACGCTTCAAAGTCTTGCCGCACAGTTGGATCAGCATTTTCGTTTACCGTAATAGAAGCTGATGTGTGTTGCAGCAATATGTGCACTAAGCCGATATCAAACCTTGTTAATTCGGGTAATTGGGTTAATACCTCTTGTGTAATTAAATGAAAACCACGAGCCTTTGGCTTTAATGATATTTGTTTTTGAAGCCACATAAAAGTCTGCTTATAATCGCTATTTTGATGATGAATTGTAGTGAATTTCAGCGATTTGGCCAACAGTAGAATGCACTAACTTTAAACCTTGCTGCAGGATAATGAACTGTAAGCATAAAGTATGACTAAAATGACTCATATTAGCCATTGTAATTACTGTAACCCTTGCTGAGTGTAGGGTTGAGGTGGGCAGTGGTTTTAATTAATAAAAGCTAACTAAAATTACGCATTTTATTCAGTTTGCAAATTGCTTGCTCAGTGGTGCTGATAAAGTGAACGATTCTGGATGAGAATTGCTTGTAAACAGCTTAAGATACAAATTGTTGCACGATTGTTTAATCCATAAAAAGCTGCTCATTGAGCAGCTTTTTTAGTACTTAAACCAGCAGATATTGATTAGTTAAGCAGGCTAGTTGGCTCGGTAAACTCAAGTGCTAATGCTTCAGCAACTTCTTTACAAACAAGCTTTCCGTGGATGACATTTAAGCCATTTAGCAAGTGTTTGTCTTGCAATAATGCGGCTTTATAACCTTTGTTTGCAAGCTTAATAATGTACGGTAGCGTGGCATTATTGAGCGCAAATGTTGAGGTGCGAGCCACAGCGCCAGGCATGTTTGCAACGCAGTAATGAACTACGTCATCAACGATATAAGTTGGCTCTTGGTGAGTGGTTGCATAAGAGGTTTCCACACAGCCACCTTGGTCGATAGCGACATCAACAATAGCGCTGCCAGGCTTCATAAGGCTAATCATATCGCGGGTTACAAGTTTAGGCGCAGCAGCGCCAGGAACCAGTACACCACCAATGACTAAGTCTGCTTCTAATACGTGGCGTTCAATGGCATCAGCAGTAGAGTAAATGGCTTTAACTGCAGAACCAAATTGTACATTTAAACGACGTAGAGCATCGATGCTACGATCAAGTACAACCACGTCAGCGCCCATGCCTACCGCCATTTGCGCTGCATTAGTACCGACCATACCGCCGCCAATAATAACGACTTTGGCTGGTTCAACACCAGGAACGCCGCCCAGTAACATACCGCGGCCGCCGAGTGATTTTTCAAGTGCACGTGCACCTGCTTGAATCGACATACGCCCAGCAACTTCTGACATTGGCGCTAATAAAGGAAGGCCACCACGGTCATCTGTTACGGTTTCATAGGCGATACAAACGGCCTTACTTTTTATCAAATCTTCGGTCTGTGGTAAGTCTGGTGCAAGGTGTAAATAAGTGAATAGAATTTGGTCTTCACGCAGCATGGCGCGCTCAATCGCTTGCGGCTCTTTAACCTTTACTATCATATCTGATTGCGCAAACACTTCTGCTGCGGTTGCTAAGATTTCTGCACCGGCATCAATATAATCTTGGTTAGTAAATCCAATGCCAATACCTGCATCTGATTGAACAAATACATCATGACCTTTAATTGTTAATTCACGAACGCTTGAAGGAACCATACCAACACGGTATTCATGGTTTTTGATTTCAGTAGGGATACCAATAATCATTTTGAGCCTCTAATTGATTTTCACTCGTTTTTGCGAGCCAATAGTTATTATATTCGATGACCTGAACGTGCTTATTTCAGGGAAGTCTAGTATAGTGCCCCTGTCGCAGTTTATGCTGCTAAACTTTACACATTAAAAGATGAATATGTTGTTTTTGTGCTAAAGCAAGGTTAATAATATGGCAAATAATAAGAAAAATTCTGTGAAAGATTTAGATCGGATTGACCGTAATATCCTCAATGAACTTCAAATTGATGGTCGCATATCAAATGTGGAGTTATCTAAGCGTGTTGGCCTGAGTCCAACACCATGTTTAGAGCGAGTTAAACGTCTTGAGAAACAAGGATACATTAATGGCTACACTGCATTAGTGAATCCTCATTACTTGGGTGCATCGTTACTTGTATTTGTGGAAATCACCTTAACTCGAGATACCCCTGATATTTTTGAACGCTTTAACAAAGCCGTTCAGTTGTTAGATGATATTCAAGAATGTCATTTGGTTTCTGGCGATTTTGATTACCTACTAAAAACCCGCGTATCAGACATGTCAGCTTATCGCCGTTTGTTAGGTGAGACATTACTTAAGTTACCATCAGTTTCTGATACTCGTACTTACGTGGTTATGGAAGAAGTTAAGCAAACGAATAAAGTTGCCTTAAATTTATTAGCTGATACTTACTAAATTTAATAACCAATAAAAATAAAGGGCATTGCCCTTTATTTTTTTGCCTAAAATTTACAGCAAGCTCATTCTTAGGCTTAAAAATAACCAACTAAAGCCAGATTAAAATTATTTCTCTTCTACAGGCATCTATCTGAAAACATTAGGTTGAGCTTGGCATCCGCGCGTTGCATAATCACTGCATACACATTGATATTCTGTTATTGTTATCATTCTTTTTAAATCTTATTTGGGTGTTTTCGTTTGTCTCAGGGAAATAGTCTTCAAACACTTAGTGGTCTTCAGCGTCTTTTGGAAGGTGGGTTGATCATCTGTTGCATGACTGCAACTTATATTCTTATTGCACTTAGCAGCTTCGATCCTAATGATCCCGGCTGGAGTCAGTCGCATTTCCAAGGTGAAATCAGTAATCTAACTGGCGCCGTTGGCGCATGGACAGCTGATGTTTTATTTTATTTTTTCGGCTTCATTGCCTATCTCATCCCAATAATTATTGCTGCTTCTGGCTGGTTTATTTTTAATCGTACTCACAAACTGTTTGAAATCGACTATTTTTCTGTCGGATTAAGGATTATCGGTTTTTTACTGATGGTGTTTGCATTGGCAGCGTTAGCGAGTATGAATGCCGATGACATGTATGTATTTTCTGCTGGCGGAGTGGCAGGGGATGTGATCAGCCAAGCAATGATGCCTTACTTTAATAACCTTGGCACAACCTTATTGCTGCTATGTTTTATCGGCGCAGGTTTTACTTTAACTACTGGTATAAGCTGGTTAACCGTTATTGAAAGTACTGGTTTAGCCACTATTTGGTGTATAAAAAAAATCATTAGCATCCCAAGTTACCTCTCAGCCAGTAACGAAACCGAAGATACCCGCGGCTTTATGTCTGTCGTTGATAAATTTAAACAGGGCCGTGACGATGCGGGCAACGTAAAGCATGACAAAGCGGAGCTTGATGCTGCAGCAATTGATCTCACGAGTATGCCCCATGATGAGACTGAAGTTACTGCAGCTTTAGAAACTGAAACTAATGAATTCGAAGAGAAAACCTCTATTTTCAGCCGTATAAAATCAAAAGTGATACCCAGTCGCGACAAAGAAGAAACGAATTTGACTGCTGATTTAGAGGCAGATGTCGAGCCCGGTTTTGGCGCTGAAATAGACCATGAGGCTAAATTAACTTCCCATAATGGTAGAGTTGAACCCAAATTAAACGCCAGCAATGATCAGCAAGACGATGATAATTTAACCCCGCCTTGGGTCGCTTCAGGGGATGCCCCCGCAGCTGATTTTACTGAAGCGAATCATCATTTAAGTGAACAGTCTGAGGCTCATGTTAGTCATAGCGACCCGTTAGATGAAGCATTCAGTCAAACTCATAGCACTGGTGCAACAGCGACCGCGCAGCCAAACCCTGCAACGCCAAAACCAGCTGAGCAAGCGCGTATTGTTGAAGGCATTGTGGTGTTGCCAGGCCAAGAGCCCCAAATAGTTTATGGCCAATCTAAAGTTGAAATGCCGCCACTGCCAAGTATTACCTTATTAGATGTACCTGACAGAAAAGAAAACCCAATTACCAAAGAAGAACTCGATATTGTCGCGAGGCTGGTTGAAACTAAGCTGGCTGACTTTAATATTGTCGCTAATGTTGTTGGGGTATTCCCAGGCCCTGTGGTGACTCGATTTGAACTTGAATTAGCCCCTGGTGTCAAAGCCTCTAAGATCACTAATTTATCTAAAGATTTAGCCCGTTCATTATTGGCAGAAAGTGTCCGTGTTGTTGAGGTTATTCCTGGTAAAGCTTTTGTGGGTCTTGAACTACCGAATAAATTCCGTGAAACGGTATTTATGCGCGATGTATTAGACTCTAAAACCTTTGAAGAAAGTAAATCTGATTTATCCATGGTGCTTGGGCAAGATATTGCTGGCGATCCCGTGGTGGTTGATTTAGGCAAAATGCCGCATTTATTGGTTGCTGGTACCACTGGTTCGGGTAAGTCAGTTGGCGTGAACGTGATGATCACCAGTATCTTGTATAAGTCAGGTCCTGACGATGTGCGCTTTATCATGATTGACCCGAAAATGTTGGAGCTTTCCGTATATGGCGGTATTCCTCATTTGTTATGTGAAGTGGTTACCGATATGAAAGAAGCGGCTAATGCATTACGTTGGTGTGTTGGTGAAATGGAGCGACGTTACAAGTTAATGTCAGCCCTTGGGGTACGTAATTTAAAAGGGTATAACGCTAAAATTAAATCAGCCATAGAAGCAGGTGAACCGATAGTTGACCCATTATGGACCTCATCTGACAGTATGGATGAACAGGCGCCAGAGCTCGAAAAATTACCATCGATTGTGGTGGTGGTTGATGAATTTGCTGACATGATTATGATTGTCGGTAAAAAGGTCGAAGAGCTGATTGCCCGTATTGCGCAAAAAGCTCGTGCTGCGGGTATACACTTAATCTTAGCCACCCAAAGGCCTTCTGTAGATGTGATCACCGGTTTGATTAAAGCAAACGTGCCAACACGTATAGCTTTTCAAGTGTCATCAAGAATTGACTCTAGAACCATTTTAGATCAGCAAGGCGCTGAAACACTGCTTGGTATGGGTGACATGTTGTACTTACCACCTGGTACCAGCGTGCCTATTCGTGTCCATGGCGCTTTCATTGACGATCATGAAGTGCATAAAGTGGTGGCAGACTGGCATGCTCGTGGTAAGCCGCGTTATATTGAAGAAATCTTAAATGGCGTCAGTGAAGGTGAGCAAGTATTGCTGCCTGGTGAAGCTGCAGAATCTGATGATGATACCGATCAGTTATATGATGAAGCGGTTGCGTTTGTCACTGAAACCCGTCGAGGCTCAATTTCAAGTGTGCAGCGTAAGTTTAAAATTGGTTATAACCGCGCAGCGCGGATTATCGAAATGATGGAAACGCAGGGGATTGTCAGTACGCAAGGCCATAATGGTAATCGTGAAGTTTTAGCTCCGCCGCCACCGAGAAACTAACCGCGGACCGATCATCATAATCACTGCGTTTATAGCCTGTGTGATTAAATTAGCCGTTATAATGACGCCATTGATAATCAAGCTTATAAAGAAAAGCCTTAGTGGCAAAAAGTGGCAAAGACATCACCACTAGCCTTAAAAGTTTACCGCTAAGAATTAGCAATACAGTATTAGGAATTTATATGAACAAGCGTTTTGCTGTTGTTACAGCCTTAGCATTATTATTGTCAGGCAATGCGTTAGCTGATGAGTCAGCGCAATTGCGTGATCGCCTAGCCAAAGCCGATTCATTAAAAGCGGATTTTACTCAGCAAGTTACCGATATAAACAATAAAGTTATTCAGTCAGGAAAAGGCGTATTTGCCCTTGCTTATCCTAACAAGTTTTATTGGCATTTAACTGAGCCTGATGAGTCGCTCATTGTGGCAGATGGTAAAGACTTATGGATTTATAACCCTTTTGCTGAAGAAGTTTCAGTCATGGACTTTGCTGATGCTATCGACGCGTCGCCAATGGCGCTGCTGGTGCACCGCGATGAAGCCACTTGGTCACAATACCGTGTTGAGCAAATTGAACCGCAATCAGCTAAAGCCTGTTATTCCATTAAGCCCAAAGCGGATGATTCAAGTGTGGTGACTGTCACAGTGTGCTTCAATGAGGCAGAGCTAAGCGATTTTAATTTGTTAGATGAGCAAGGCAATTACAGTCAGTTCACCCTATCAAATCAAACCAAGGTTGCCGAAGACGAAAACGGCTTATTTGAATTTACCGTACCGGCAAACGTTGATATAGACGATCAACGCTCAAGCCTTGTTCAGTAGGTTATTGTGTCTACTTTAGGTTTCGATTTTGCCCCAGACTTTCGTCCTTTAGCCGCACGAATGCGCCCAAGGGACATAAGCGAGTATGTTGGCCAGCAGCATTTGCTCGGTAAAGGTCAGCCACTGCGCCAAGCACTTGAGGCCAATCGAGCTCACTCTATGTTGTTATGGGGGCCACCGGGCACAGGCAAAACCACCTTAGCTGAGCTAGTGGCGCATTATGCCAATGCCCATGTTGAGCGCATTTCTGCGGTCACCTCAGGGGTTAAAGAAATTCGCGCCGCCATCGAGCAAGCGAAAGCAGTAGCCCAAAGCCGCGGTCAACGTACATTATTGTTTGTGGACGAAGTGCATCGCTTTAATAAAAGCCAACAAGATGCGTTTTTACCTTTCATTGAAGACGGTACAGTTATTTTTGTTGGCGCGACCACTGAAAACCCATCTTTTGAGCTCAATAACGCCTTATTGTCTCGTGCCCGAGTCTATTTGATTAATCGCTTAGATGGCGACGATATTGCTGCGATTATCAATCAAGCATTAACGGATACTGAGCGTGGTTTCGGTAACCGTGGTTTTACTATTTCTGAAACAATAATGCAGCAGTTAGCTTCAATTAGTGATGGTGATGCCCGCAAAGCATTAAATCTACTCGAGCTAATGAGTGATTTAGTGGCTGATAACGGTGAATTTACCCAAGAGATGCTGACGCAAGTGGCTGGGCATCAAATGGCTGCTTATGACAAAAATGGCGATCAATTTTATGATTTGATTTCTGCGGTGCATAAGTCAGTGAGAGGCTCAGCTCCCGATGCCGCATTGTATTGGTATTGTCGAATACTTGAAGGCGGCGGCGATCCTCTCTATGTTGCACGTAGATTATTAGCTATTGCCTCTGAAGATGTGGGTAACGCCGATCCAACCGCAATGAATATCGCCCTTAATGCTTGGGATTGTTATCACCGCGTAGGTCCTGCTGAAGGTGAGCGCGCTATCGCCCAAGCGATTGTGTACTTGGCCAGTGCACCAAAAAGTAATGCAGTGTATACCGCCTTTAAAGCAGCAAGAGTGCTGGCTAGCGAAACAGGGCATGAATCTGTGCCAGATCACTTACGCAATGCTCCCACGCAATTGATGAAAAATATGGGCTTAGGGGCAGAGTATCGCTATGCTCATGATGAACCAGGTGCCTATGCAACTGGTGAGAATTACTTCCCTGAGTCAATAAAAGACAGTCAATTGTATTACCCAACTGAACGCGGCTTTGAAAAAAGAATTAAAGATAAACTGGCCCATTTAGCAGAACTAGACCGAACCAGTGAGGTAAAACGCTATGATTAGCATGAGCAATATCATGTTTGTGGCCCTTGGTGGTTCAATTGGGGCTGTTTTTCGTTATCTAATCTCAATTTTCATGCTTCAGCTATTTGGAAGCAGTTTCCCTTTTGGTACACTGTTGGTAAATGTATTGGGATCATTTTTGATGGGTGTGGTTTATGCTATTGGTCAAGCCAGCCAGTTAAGTCCTGAATTAAAAGCCATGATAGGTGTTGGATTGTTAGGCGCCTTAACGACTTTTTCTACTTTTTCCAATGAAACATTATTGCTAATGCAAGAAGGTCTTTTTGCAAAAGCTATTCTCAACGTGTTGTTGAACGTTGTACTGTGTATTTTCATGGTATATGTCGGTCAGCAGCTAGTTTTTTCTCGCATTTAACTATTAAGAATATAAAACATGTTAGATCCAAAATTTTTGCGTAACGAACTTGAAGTCACCGCTGAGCTGTTAGCTAAGCGTGGGTTTATCCTTGATATTAGCCGCCTTACCGCTTTAGAAGAAAAGCGTAAGTCGCTACAAGTGGCCACAGAAGAATTGCAAGCATCCCGAAATGCAATTTCTAAGTCCATTGGTCAAGCAAAGGGTCGTGGTGAAGATGTCAGTGAAATCATGGCTAAAGTAGGGGACTTAGGTGCTCAACTGGATGCGAAAAAATCTGAACTAGCTGAATTGTTAGCTGAGTTAAATGCTATTGCTATGAGCATGCCTAACTTACCAGATGACGCAGTACCAGCCGGTGCTGACGAAAATGATAACGTTGAAGTCCGCACTTGGGGCGAGCCAACTACATTTGATTTTGAAGTAAAAGATCATGTGAAACTGGGTGAAGATTTAGACGGGTTAGATTTTAAAAACGCCGTTAAAATCACCGGTTCTCGCTTTGTGGTAATGAAAGGCCAAATCGCACGCCTAAACCGCGCTGTGGGTCAGTACATGTTAGATCTACATACTGAAAACCACGGTTATTCAGAAATGTATGTACCATTACTGGTTAACGAAGAAAGCTTATTAGGCACAGGTCAGCTACCTAAGTTTGGTGAAGATTTGTTCCACACTAAACCGGCCACTGAAGAAGGCCAAGGTTTAAGCTTGATTCCAACTGCTGAAGTACCTTTAACCAATGTGGTACGTGACACTATCGTTGAAGAAGCAGATTTACCACTTAAAATGACGGCATTAACGTCTTGTTTCCGAAGTGAAGCGGGCTCTTACGGTCGTGATACTCGTGGTCTAATTCGTCAGCACCAGTTTGATAAAGTTGAACTTGTTCAAATTGTTAAACCTGAAGATTCAATGAATGCGTTAGAAGAGCTAACCGGTCATGCTGAGAAAGTACTAGAAGGGCTAGGTCTTCCATATCGTACCGTTATTTTATGTACCGGCGACATGGGTTTTGGCGCGTCGAAAACTTACGATATTGAAGTGTGGTTACCTGCGCAAAACACCTACCGCGAAATATCTTCTTGTTCAAACATGAAAGACTTCCAAGCACGTCGTATGCAAGCACGCTACCGTGGTGTTAATGATAAGAAGCCAACCTTGCTTCATACCTTAAACGGATCAGGCCTTGCTGTTGGTCGTACAGTAGTTGCTATCCTTGAAAACTACCAAAATGCAGATGGCTCTATTACCGTGCCTGAAGTATTACGTCCGTACATGCGCGGCCTAGAAAAAATAGGCTAAGTCTTCGCTAGCGCTAAGGCGTTATCTGAGCATAAAAAAACCAAACATAGTGTTTGGTTTTTTTGTGCTGTAAATTTAGCAAGTCTGCTTACATAAGAGTTATAGGCACTTAGCAGGTTTTGGTAAGCCTGCAATTTTAGTCGCCTGTTTAGCTGGGCCCACAGGAAAGAGAGTATACAAGTATTTTGAATTACCTTTATCAGGCCCTAACGTCTGGCCAATGGCTTTTACTAACACTCTAATCGCTGGGCTTGTTTTGTATTCAAGATAAAAATTACGTACAAAATTGACCACTTCCCAATGTTGCTCGGTTAATACGATATCTTCACCTGCAGCTAAAATAGCCGCCATTTCAGGTTGCCAATCAGCAACGTTTTTTAAATAACCTTGAGCATCAACCTCTATTTGTTGCCCATTAAATTCAATTGAATTTACCAAGTAATCACCTTCGTGTGTTTCAATGTAGCCAGTACAAACTGGTCATAATCAATAATTGAGATATTAGCGCTGCTAGGTAAAAGTGCTGTTAAGCCTCGAGCTTGTATATCTTCAGATAATATATAAATCTGTATATCTTGCAATTTTTGCTGCCAATGGCTTTGTAATAAGCAATTAATCGCATCGTTAGCAAGGATGATACTGTCTTCACTAGCAATATAACGTAAGCAGCAATTAAGCGCGTTGTCAGTGGTCGCTGAGGTTTGAATGTGATGTAAAATCATTAGTAAACCACCACTTCATGACTTTGTGCTAATAATTGCTTAATGGCGTCGCTGTCAGCTAATTGCGCCTCAAAATTAAACTTGTCTTCAGTGATGCCAAATTGTTTTGCTGACTGCTCACACACTAAAACGGTTTCAATATCATAAATATTCAGTGCTTTAAACGTCGACAGGTAATCTTTACTGCCAACTAATTCAGCTTGTTGATCGGCGAGTAAATGCAGCACGGCTTCATCAGTAAATACCACGCTAACTTGTTGCTCAAAACTGGCACTCAGTAGTGCAAAGTCTAAGCCTTCACGGCTGGAGCTATTGCCCAATGGGCTTTGTCGGAAAATAACGCAAATTTGCTTCATGTGGTTACCTTGCCAAGCAATTTAAAATCAGCATTAAAAACATACTAATCGGTCAGATGTTTCAATACCGGTGACCAGCTCACCTAAACCACCCATTTCAAATGGCGCGCTAGAATTAAACTGTGATTTCGCATTTTCGCTGGCGTCTTGCTGTGATAACACGCCGCGGCGCAGCGCTGCAGATACGCAATTTATCAACTGAATATTGTGCTCAGTGGCCAAGGATTTCCATGCTTTATGCATGTCATGTTCATCAGAGGCAGGGCAGATTAATTGACTGCTATTGGTCACGCCGTCTTGATAAAAGAAAATTCGGCTTACTTCATGGCCGAGTGACAATACGCTTACAGTAAAGCGCAATGCTCTAAAGCTCGCTGTTGAGCCATAAACTGTGCCATTAACTTGGATAATAAATTTATTCATAACAATAAAAAATGGCTCCTAATAAGGGAGCCATTTTAGCGTAGTAAACCGATTAATCACAAGGTTAGAACCAAATGAATAACCAAGTAACTTAACGCCTAGTCATCGTTACCCATGCCCATTAAGTGTAATAGCGCCATAAATAAGTTGATGAAGTTTAAGAACAACGAAATCGTTGCACGGATATAGTTAGTTTCGCCACCATTGACGATACGGCTTGTATCATAAAGGATTAAGCCTACCATCAGCATCGCTACTGCAGCTTGAATTGCCATAAAGGCTACGCTGTTACCAACAAACATGTTGATTAGTGATGCGCCGATAACCACAATCAGACCAGCAAACAGGAAGCTGCCCATAAAGTTGAAATCTTTCTTAGTCGTAATGGCATACGCAGATAAAGAAATAAAGATAACCGAAGTTAAACCAAACGCTTGCATAATAAGCTCAGGGCCATTAGCTAAACCAGCATAGTGGTTTAAGATGTAGCCTAATGATGCACCTTGCATGCCGGTAAAGGCAAAAATCCACGCAAGCCCTGACGCATTGTCTGCTTTTTTCAGAGTCACCATCATGACTACGATACTACCCAGTGATAGTCCGATTGACATGAAAGGGCCAATGTTCATCATCATGGCTACACCTGCCATGACTGCTGCAAAGGCAAGCGTCATCGACAATAACATGTAGGTATTTTTGATAAGTTTATTGGTTTCCATCGTGGTAGCTTGATGGCCCGATAAAGTTTGTTGATTCATAACAGTCTCCATAGACTCGAAAAAAACTGTAATGACGTAGAGTCACTACAAAAGATATTTATTAAATTATTTAGATTTATAATACCTTAGCTTTAACACAGCTTAAAGGTATATCAGTGCTACTGTCATGTTAACTATTATTTAATGTCTATTTAATGTCACATGTGCATATAACAAAAATTGTCCTTTACAACATTTTTACTAAGAAAGCTGAACTGAACATTAAATTATCATTACAACGTGTTAATAGTGTCACCAACATGCAGCTTTTGTGGTTAAGCTAACCACTCTTGGTGTAGCTTATCGGTATCTCCTAAGTATTCTAATACCCACTCAAGGGCAGGTGACATTTTTTCTTGATTCCATGCTAAACAACATGGGCTGGCATTTCTTGGATGTTCTAAGGTCTTTTCAATTAACACCCCAGAGTCAATAAAGGGTTTTGCAAGATTTCGAGGCATATAGCCGATACCAGAGCCATCACGGAAACAATTGAATGCTCTTATCCAGTCTGGTACCACTAACCGGCGCTGATTGGCCAGCAGCCAGGTAGTACGTTTAGGAATTTCCCTTGAGGTGTCTTCTAAACAAATGGACGGATAGATGCGTAATTCATCGTCTGTTAATGGGCGGTCAATGTCTGCAAGAGGGTGGTTACGACTGACTAAAAACGCCCATTCTATCTCGCGCATGTCTTTATACTGATATACGCCGCCCACAGGGATTGCTGTGGTTGCACCAATGGCAATGTCGCTGCGACCGGTTGCGAGTGCTTCCCATACGCCATTAAACACTTCTATGCGGATGATTAACTCTACATCACTAAAGTGTCGATAGAAGTCTGCAATCAATACACTAATACGATCAGCACGGACAATATTATCTAAAGCAATTGAAAGAGTCGGCTGCCAGCCATTAGCCACACGCTGAGTGCTGCGCTTTAAGTCATTCATGTCTGCCAACAGCTCTCTGGCGTGGGCGACAAAATGTTTACCTGGCTCAGTTAAGCTGACACTGCGATGATGCCTTTCAAACAAAATGACACCAAGTTCATCTTCAATTTGTTTTACTGCATAACTGACGGCTGATGGTACTTTATGTAATTGATTTGCTGCAGCCGTGAAACTACCAAGGCGAGCGACAATGTCGATCATTTCTAATGCTTGTTCTGAAAGCATAGCTTGCGATCCTTTGCTGTGAAAATTTATGAATGCAGTCATCAAAAGTAAACGTTTCACATTGCTTTTGCAAGTGATTAGACTGCACGCTGATTTTTAATTAAGCCAATTTCGGACACTTTTTCATGAAGAACGCATCATCAAACACTGCCAATTTGCAGTACTTTATTTTACTCGGCTACTTAGCGCTATTAAGTATGCTTGGCTTTATCGCCACCGACATGTATTTACCAGCATTTCAAAACATCGCTGACTCGTTTGATACCAGCTTAAATAACGTCGCATTTTCGTTAACGACTTTCTTAGCGGGTTTAGCCATTGGCCAATTGCTTTATGGTCCATTAGTTGAAAAAGTAGGTAAACAAAAAGCCTTAATGATCGGTTTGGCCATCTTTGCTGCGGCCAGCGGCTTAATTGTTGCTAGTGACTCGATTATTATGCTTAACATTGCGCGATTCTTTCAAGCATTAGGTGCGTGTAGTGCTGGTGTCATTTGGCAGGCCATTGTGGTTGAAAAATATGATGCTGAAAAAGCGCAGAAAGTGTTTTCAAACATCATGCCTTTAGTGGCACTATCGCCTGCCGTTGCACCGCTTATTGGCGCTTCAATCGTTGATGCATTTGGCTGGCGCGCAGTGTTCATTACTTTAGCAATACTTGCAGTTGCGCTTATCGTTATGACTAAACTGTTAGTAGCACCAGAAAACAAGCAAACAGAACCACAAGAAAACATCAGCTATAAAACCATTTTAAAAAACACCCGTTTTTTAGGTAACGTAGTAATCTTTGGTGCTTGTTCAGCAGCATTCTTTAGCTATTTAACCGTGTGGCCAAGTGTGATGATTAAATTTGGTTATGAAGCAAAAGCCATTGGTTTAAGCTTTATTCCGCAAACCATCATGTTTATCGTCGGTGGTTACATGAGCAAAGTTCTAGTGAAAAAGTTCGATACTACTCTGGCGCTTAAATATTTATTGGGACTGTTTTTCTTCTGTGTTGCAACCATCGCATTAGTTACTTTAGTTATTCCAATGGAATCAATTTATCCGTTATTGATTACCTTCTCATTACTTGCAGCAGGTAATGGAGCTATTTATCCAATTGTAGTGAACAATGCTTTACAACAATTTAGTCAAAATGCCACCAAAGCTGCTGGCCTACAAAACTTCATTCAAATAGGTATGGCGTTTGGCGCATCAAGTATTGTCGCCATGTTAGTGCAATATAATGAAGTGGCTATTGGTTTTGGTATTGTGGTCAGTGCAGTTGTGGTTTATTTGGGTTACTTGCTCTCTAAGCATGATAGCTGGGCATCGGTAAGCAATAACTTTATTAAGCCTGATCCAGCTAATATTGGCCTTCATGCTAATAAAAACAGCGCAGATTGATGCTAACTTAAGCAAACAGTAAAGAATCTTAAATTTATGCTTTACAGCAGCGAGTGAGATAGCTATTATCTCGCTCGTTCGGAGAGATGGCAGAGTGGTCGAATGCACCGGTCTTGAAAACCGGCATGGGTTTGTAGCCCATCTAGGGTTCAAATCCCTATCTCTCCGCCATATTCAAGACGAAAGGCTCATCAGAAATGATGAGCCTTTTTTCGTTTTAATTACCTGTATTGTTTAAGCTTTGCTGCTTCTTTAAAAAATATATTGTCATTCCCCAGCGCTCCAAGTAGCAATATCCTGAATCATTTTGGAAATGTATGGATTGACTCAGACAATCCGCCTGATTGTCATTAATCGAGCCCAAATTAGATGCCCTCACTTATTAGTTTGTAAAATCGTTACGCAATAAAAGCTTCTCTCTATGTAAAAGAGTTAGGTTAATTCTTAGGTGCACTGCTTAATATTGTCATCACAACCACCTCTAATAATTGCTGAAATGAATGTCTCTGAACAATTGTGATTTTGGGGGCGCTTGGTTTAGTAAATCAATCTAGAAACTTGCCGTAATAATAAGCTTGATATTGTCAGTAAAATTTCGGGTTTTCCCACAAGACACTATATTCACAGTAGTATTTACTAGTTTTTTGGGCTAGTAACGGGTAACTTAAATAAAACAAGCTATGCTTGAATGATGATTTGACCATCATTTTATTTGCGATAAGAAGGATACTTATTGTATGCAGGAAAACTTCCGTTTATTTTCCAGAAATAAAGCTTTTTCCGAGCTATTACTTTCATCGACATTTATTAATTTACTGTCACTGGCCTTGCCATTCACAATGTTGCAAATTTACGATCGCATTTTACCTAATCAAAGTTATGGTACTGCAACTATTTTAGTTTCTGGGGTCGCAATAGCTATCGTGCTTGAGCTACTACTCAGGTATGGCCGAAGTTGGCTATTGGCTGCGTCTGCGGCTAATTTTGAACTTGAAACCACCACTAATGTGGTGCGTAAATTGATGCAGGCTGATTATCGCCATGTTGAGGCGATGGGAACTGGCAAAGTCACTAATGGCTTGGCCAGTATTGCCAGTATGCGTGAACTGTATTCTGGACAAGCTATTGTGGCTTTAATGGATTTCCCGTTTGTAATTATTTTTTTAGCTTTGGTTGCCTATATCGGTGGCCCGCTGGTATTTATACCAATTGTGGTGTGGTTAGTTGTGGGGGCTTTGGTTTATATAATCGGTAAAAAGCTTGCTGCAGCGACTGAGCAACTTGCCTTGTCAGATGCGGAACGGACAAGGATGTTGATTTTAGTTTTATCGGGGCTTACAACAGCCAAAGCGCTTTCTTTAGAAGATCGTTTATCGAGTATCTACAATAACATTAATCACCAACGCTTAGCGGAACAGCAGCAAGTGGACTGGTTATCGGCAAAGTTACAGGAGGTGATCCAAGGTGCATCACAAGGTACAACATTAGTACTGGTGATGTTAGGCTGTTTAGAGGTATTAAATGGCACACTCACTACCGGTGGACTGGCCGCATGTTCAATATTAGCTGGGCGCGCGATTGCGCCTTTGAGCGCCATTATCAGCCTTCGCTCTAGAGTCGTTAGCGCTAAATCAGCCATGTCTCATGTTGATGATTTAACGACACTTCCTGCTGAGTCATTTACCGGGAAAAAAACCTACCAGCAGAAAATACCTAATGGTCCAATTTGTTTCAATCAAGTCAATAGCACCAATCTTGGTACTGTGATAAAGCAATTTGATTTAGATATTCAAGCCAATTCGTTAGTTGTTTTACAATCTAACCCCTTAAGTCATGCAAGTCATTTACTCAGTATTATAGCGGGTTTTCAGACTGTTAATTCTGGCAGTGTTACTGTTGATAATGTGGCGATTCACGAGCATGACAGTAAGGAATTCAGGCAATCGGTCAATTATGTAGCCCCATGGCCGACTTTATTTAGTGGTAGTTTATTAGAGAATATGACGATGTTTAGGTCTGAATATGAACCTCAAGCAATGTCTATTGCGGAGCAATTAGGTTTAACAGCTAAAATTGCTGAATTGCCTAATGGTTATCAAACTTCTGTAGGTGAAAATGACAACCAAATGCTTAACAAGGGGGCCATTAAACTGATCGCCTTAGTCAGAGCCATTGTACAAAAACCGTCAATATTGCTGTTAGATGAACCGATGATTTCCCTAGATGCAGATGCCCAAAATAAGTTACTGACATTGTTGAGCGAAATAAAAACGCAAATGACAGTAGTCGCAGCATCTCATTATTTGGAGCTAGCCAACATTAGCGACCAGTTAGTCACCGTAAATGGCCATGTCCAAGCGGAGGCAGAAAAAGAACCCGCCACTAAAAGCGAGAAATCACAGGAGGTGGGGCAATGAATACATCTAAGTCAGAACTAAAACCTTTAGTGGTTGAATTATTCCAGCAACTGGGTTTGTACAGCCAAGCCAGTAATGTAACTAATGACACTACAAGTGACTTTAATACATTAGCGGTTTCTCGTTTACTAAAAAAACATCAAATTGGTTTTTCAGTTAAACAACCATTGGATAGTACGCTGCATTTAACGATACACCCATTTCTTGTTATTCCAGTGACTAACAATGCTTTTATTGCAAGAAGACAAGGTAAGGACTTTGAAAGGCTGGAAAACAAACAATGGCATAAAGTTGATTTAACTCAACTAACAGAAAATAGCTTTATATTTACGATTGATGCGTTACCTAGTAGTAAGAAAAGTATTCAAGCCTTTGCTTCGCATATGAGTAAGCGCACGAAGTGGTATCGGCCCGTTTTTTGGCTAAGTTTACTGTCGAGTATTACAGGTTTAGCTGTACCTTTATTTACCATGGCTGTGTATGACCGAGTGATTGGTGGACAAACACCAGCGATATTACCCAGTATTGCACTGGGTGGGGCTCTCGCGCTTGGGGTTTTAGTTTTAACCCGTTTAGCGCGGGCTAAAATCTTAGCGACAACAAGTAACCGATTTGCAAGAGACCTGTCACAACTCACTTTTTATCGCTTATTACATATGCCATTAATGGTGCTTTCCCGTGTGGGGATTTCAAACCACATTGCCCGAATGCGTAATGCAGAAAAAGTCAGAATACTGTTATCTGGTCCTGGGGGCGGGGGCTTAGTTGATTTGCCTTTCACTATTATTGCCATGTTAGCGATAATGTTTTTAAGCGGCTGGCTAGTACTTGTGCCAATAGGCATGCTACTGCTGTATTACTTAGTGATGAAAGGCGTTAGTCGTTATGTTCAAGCCGCGTCACCAACGATTAGTGGTGAGTATCAAAATGCGTTAAGTGAGCTTGCCAAAAACTTGCTGCAACTCAAAGCTGCTGGTGATACCGAAGGCTGGCAAACCAAGTTCATGCGTCAATGCCAAGAAAATAGCCGTCAAAATTTCTTGTATGCTAAACGTAATGGCCTTAATGCCGCCATTGCACACTCTTTAAGTTTATTCACAGCACTTATTACGGTATTTACTGGTATTTTTCTGGTACTTAACCAATCAATTTCACCGGGAGCGTTAATTGCTTGTGTGATGATGATTTGGCGTATTACAGGTCCTGCACAGTTAGCTTTTTCATCAAAACAAAAGTTCACTATGATGGATATTGCCGTGAAACAATTTGATCGTTTTATGCAAGCAAGCACAGAACAATCAGAATTGCGCCTCGATATCCCTGACAATAGCAAAGCTCCTGCGCTTTCATTTCAGCATGTTACCTTACGGTATAAAGCCGAAGGCGAACCGGCCTTATCTGGTGTTAGTGTTGAGATCGAGCCTGGTGAGTTAGTCGCTGTTATAGGGCCAAATGCTTGTGGTAAGTCGACATTTTTACTGAGCGCATTAGGTGTCTTAGAAGCACAAGCTGGATTTGTAACCGTAAATGGTAAAAATTTAAAGCAATACGACACTGGATTTTTTAGACATTGGGTAGGCTATAGTCCATCACAGCCAGATATTTTCCCAGGGACACTAGCTGAGAATATCCGTATCGCTAAACCAGACGCAAGTGATGAACAAATCAAAGACTCAATCATTGCCGCTGGTGGAGGGAGCTTTTTCGACAGCATTAATAACGATTTAACCGTTGACTTACTGGGCGAAAACAACGCGATGCTTTCAGCTATTGAGGGGAGTTATATTAACCTTGCCCGCGCACTGATAAAGCAATCGCCTTTGTTATTGTTAGATGAACCTTTACCCCACAGAAACCCACAATCAAAACAACAGTTGATTAAAACCTTAGTGGACTTAAAAGGCACATCAACCGTGATATTTACTAGCCATGATCAGGATTTAATCAAACACGCTGATAAAGTCATTATTCTTGATAAGGGCGCTGTGGTATATGCAGGTCCAATCCCAAAACAACCTCAACCATTAGATGCATCTAATACCGCCATGCAGGAGTCTTTAATCAATGGATAACCGTCAATTAGCAAATCGAGTATGGCCAGAGCATGAGTTTGCTGAAGCAATTGAAGCGCCAGCAGAACGAAAATTCATCCGAAATATTATTCTACTCATTACTGGATCAGTGTTAATCATGTTGGTTTGGTCTATTTTTACCAGTGTTGAAGAAATTTCAAAATCTAAAGGACAAGTGGTGCCATTAGGGCATAGACAAGTTATTCAAAGTCGCGCTGGTGGCACCATAGCCTCTGTCGTTGTCGAAGAGGGAGATGTGGTAAAAAAAGGCGACATATTAGCTAGTTTTGTTTCTATCGATAGTTTATCAGCAGAAGAAGAACTGACCAGTAAGCGGGCCAATTTGATGATGCGTATTGAGCGCTATGAGGCTTTTATTGATGGCAGAGATGCCAATTTTGATGAGTTCACTTTTGAATACCCACAACTCGTCAAGCTTCATCAGTCATCACTAAAACGAATGATTAATGAACGAGAAGCAATAGAGCAATTATCCGAATCTGAAATTGCGAAAACCCAAGCTGAAATCGAAGGTTTAAAACAAGAAATTCCACCACTAAGCGATCAAATACAAACAGCTGAACAAACACTTAAAATGATGCTGTCAGTTACTGAAGAGCAAGCTGTATCGAAGTTACGAATTTTAGAGTCTCAACAAAAATTAGATTCTTACATGCGAGAGCTGAAATCAATGGAGAGTAAGCAGCAAGTGCTATCTAAAAACTTGTTAAACCTAGAGAAACAACTTGAGCAAAAACAGGCGTCCTTGTTAAAAGAAGTTGGAGAAAAACGAACAGATACTCAAGCTGAATTACTGGGGGTAACCGCAAGACTTAAATCATCAAACTCTTTGGTGTCACAAAACACTGTAAAAGCACCCGTTGACGGTATTATTCAATCTATTCCGACCTCATCAACGGGCAGCGTGATCCAACCTGGTGGTACGGTTGCGGTGATTGTTCCTATGACTAAGACAGGTTTAATGGAGATTAAGTTATCGCCACGTGATATTGGTTTTGTACATGTTGGCCAAGCGGCAAGAATAAAAATTGATGCTTTTGATTACAGCCGATATGGCGCATTAGACGGTATTGTTAAACGTATTTCACCAAGTACAGACAAAGATGAGAAAGGTGGCGTATTTTACAAGGTCCAACTTTCAATCGATAAGCCTTACTTTTTAGACAATCCAGACAAGTTTGCTTTAATTCCTGGGATGACTGGTGAAGCAGATATTGTGACTGGTGAGAAGAGTGTTTTTCAGTATCTATGGAAACCGGTTTTCACCAATGTTAATGAAGCATTTGGCGAAAGATAAGGGTAGGAGTTTCCCATGACGACAGATAGCAAAAATAATCACAATCAGCCAAATGAAAAACAACAAACAAGGGTTGAAAAGAAAACTCAGCAAGCTATAAAAAAAATTGATAATGACGCTAAGAAGTTGCGTGCAAAGGAGTCGAGAGATACTGGGAAGATAGTTTCAAACCCACAGAATGATCTTGTTGCTGATAAGTCTTGGCATATCAACAGTGCTGCCGTTTCTGATGATAAACACGGCGATATGGAGGCCTCATTAACCAGTGCTAATCAGCCAACCACAGATTCTGCACAAGCTAGCAAAAAGCAAAGCCCAATTGAAAATCACGATGGGTCAGCGCAAACAGCCACGGCAGACTTAACTGACACCAATTCAAACACGGGCAATGTTGGGACTAATATAGAGCAACAAAATAAGCTCATTGTAGAAAAGGGCTCAACTGAAACAACAGGGCTAGCAGCAGGTGTTCATTTTCATAATGGTCATGTCACCAATCAAGATATAAGCCAGTTTAAAACGCCTCAAATAACCCTAACCAATCATGACTTTCAAACCGCTTTTACAATTAACTCTTCAGCTCATCACTTATCAAATATAGTCGCGCCTCAAACGGGTACCCAAACGACAACTCATGAGGTTACAGAGCCTTTAAGAAACATTGCGCCACCCGATATTGTTGCGTCTCACTCAACTAGCAAACATGAAAGTACTGTCGAAATACTAAGCCAACAAACAACACCACAATTAAAAGAAGATAATGTTGTTAGCTCTGCGAATGGGATGATGCAAGTAACAGGGACAGACGCGAGTCAAGTGCTTTGGAATACTGAAAATGCCCAAGGAAAATATGGTGAGTTAACCTTAAACCAGCTAACAGGAGAGTGGCATTACCAACTTGATAACCATAATCAGCACACTAATGCGTTAGCTGAAGGAACTCACCAAACAGAACAATTTGTTATTTCAGCTACTGACAGCCATGGCAATACAGTTAGCTCAGTTATTGCTGTAGAGATTGAAGGAAGTAATGATTTACCGCAAATATCGGGTATACATAATGCAAGTTTAAATGAGTTAGGTGCAATCGATACCGTTAGTGGCAAACTCTGTGCAACAGATCCCGATCATGGTGATACTTCCACTTGGGCAACAATAAATGGTAACGGTCAATTTGGACATTTATCAATAGATCCGGTAACCGGTCAATGGCAATACCTATTAGATAGTCACTCTCCTGCGACATTGGCTTTACATCAAGGCGAAGTTGCCGTTGAAACCTTCACTGTTACAGCCACAGATAGCTCGGGTCATCCCGTGTCTCAACGAGTTACTATCAATATAAATGGTAGTAACGAGTCAGCTCAAATCGGTGGTATTTCGACAGGTTCACTAACTGAAGATAAAGACGTTCATCAAGGACTACTGCGCGTTGACGGGGCGTTAACCGCAACCGATCCCGATGCAGGGCAAAGCCAATTTGGTGCCACCTCATTACAAGGGCAGTTTGGTACTCTATCAATCAATGAATTAGGTCACTGGACTTACACTGCGGATAATTCACAAGCGACCATTCAAGGTTTAAAAACCGGTGAAGCCTTAACTGACACTCTAGTTGTCCACAGCGTCGATGGCACTGAGCAAAAAATCACTGTCACCATTAACGGTACTGACGATAAAGCCATTATTGCTGGCACCAGCACTGCAAGCCTGACCGAAGATAAAGATGTTCATAGTGGGCAGTTGCGTGTCGATGGTATCTTGACGGTAACCGATCCCGATGCAGGGCAAAGCCAATTTGCTGCCACCTCATTACAAGGGCAGTTTGGTACTCTATCAATCAATAATTTAGGCCACTGGACTTACACTGTTGATAACTCTCAAGCAACAATTCAAGGGCTGAAATCAGGTGAATCAATCACCGATAGCTTGATCGTTCACAGTGTCGGTGGCACTGAGCAAAAAATCACTGTCACCATAAACGGTACTGACGATAAAGCAGTGATTGCAGGCACAGCAACGGCCAATTTAACCGAAGATAAAGATGTTCATAATGGTCAACTTCGAGTCGATGGTACGTTAAAGGTTACCGATGCGGATAATGGCCAAGCCCAGTTCAGCGCGGAAACCCTGCAAGGTCAATTCGGCACACTGACCATCAATAATTTAGGTCATTGGACCTACACTGCGGATAACTCTCAAACCGCGATTCAAGGGCTGAAAACTGGTGAGTCAGTTACCGATACAGTGTTAGTTCATAGCATTGACGGCACTGAACAAAAAATCACTGTCACCATAAACGGTACTGACGATAAAGCCATTATTGCTGGCACCAGCACTGCAAGCCTGACCGAAGATAAAGACGTTCATAGTGGACAGTTGCGTGTTGATGGTATCTTGACGGTAACCGATCCCGATGCAGGCCAAAACCAATTTGGTGCCACCTCATTACAAGGGCAGTTTGGCACTCTATCAATTAATGAATTAGGCCACTGGACTTACACTGCGGATAATTCACAAACGGCTATTCAAGGGCTAAAAACTGGTAAGTCAGTGACTGACACAGTGCTTATACATTCTGTTGATGGCACTGAGCAAAAAATCACTGTCACCATAAACGGTACTGACGATAAAGCCGTGGTTGCAGGCACAGCAACGGCCTCGCTCACTGAAGATAAAGATGTACATAGCGGGCAACTTCGCGTTGATGGTGCACTCACTGTTATCGATAGTGACAATGGCCAAGCCCAGTTCAGCGCTGAATCCCTGCAAGGTCAATTCGGCACACTGACCATCAATAATTTAGGTCATTGGACCTACACTGCGGATAACTCTCAAGCGACTATTCAAGGGCTAAAAACCGGTGAAGCTTTAACTGACACTCTAGTTGTCCACAGCGTTGATGGCACTGAGCAAAAAATTACCGTGACCATTAATGGTACTGACGATAAAGCCGTGATTGCAGGCACAGCAACGGCCTCACTCAGCGAAGATAAAGACGTCCATAGTGGGCTGCTGCGTGTTGATGGTATCTTGACGGTAACAGATCCCGATGCAGGGCAAAGCCAATTTGCCGCCACATCATTACAAGGTCAATTTGGCACACTGAACATCAATAATGTAGGTCATTGGACTTACACTGCGGATAATTCACAAACGGCTATTCAAGGCTTAAAAACCGGTGAAGCCTTAACTGACACTCTAGTTGTCCACAGCGTTGATGGCACTGAGCAAAAAATCACTGTCACCATTAACGGTACTGACGATAAAGCTCAAATCGCAGGCTCTTCAACGGCTAATTTGACTGAAGATAAAGATGTTCATAGTGGGCAGTTGCGTGTTGACGGGGCGTTGACGGTAACGGATGCGGATAATGGTCAGACACAATTTACTGCGACCTCATTACAAGGTCAGTTTGGTACTCTTTCTATCAATGAATTAGGTCATTGGACTTACACTGCGGATAACTCTCAAACCGCGATTCAAGGTTTAAAAACTGGCGAATCACTAACTGATACATTGTTGGTGCATAGTGTTGATGGCACTGAGCAAAAAATCACTGTCACCATAAACGGTACTGACGATAAAGCTGTGATTGGTGGCACCAGCACTGCAAGCCTGACCGAAGATAAAGACGTTCATAGTGGACTGCTGCGTGTTGATGGTGCACTCACTGTTATCGATAGTGACAATGGCCAAGCCCAGTTCAGCGCGGAAACCCTGCAAGGTCAATTCGGCACACTGACCATCAATAATTTAGGTCATTGGACCTACACTGCGGATAATTCTCAAACCGCGATTCAAGGTTTAAAAACTGGCGAATCACTAACTGATACATTGTTGGTGCATAGTGTTGACGGCACTGAACAAAAAATCACAGTCACCATTAACGGTACTGACGATAAAGCCATTATTGCTGGCACCAGCACCGCAAGCCTTACCGAAGATAAAGATGTTCATAGTGGACAACTTCGTGTCGATGGGGCGCTGACGGTAACGGATGCAGATAATGGTCAGGCACAATTTACCGCTACCTCATTACAAGGTCAGTTTGGTACTCTTTCTATCAATGAATTAGGTCATTGGACTTATACTGCGGGTAATTCACAAACGGCTATTCAAGGTTTAAAAACCGGTGAAGCCTTAACTGACACTCTAGTTGTCCACAGCGTTGATGGCACTGAACAAAAAATCACTGTCACCATTAACGGTACTGACGATAAAGCCATTATTGGTGGCACATCAACGGCCAATTTAACCGAAGATAAAGACGTTCACAGTGGACAACTGCGTGTCGATGGTGCACTCACTGTTACCGATAGTGACAATGGCCAAGCCCAGTTCAGCGCGGAAACCCTGAAAGGTCAATTCGGCACACTGACCATCAATAATTTAGGTCATTGGACCTACACTGCGGATAATTCTCAAACCGCGATTCAAGGGCTGAAAACTGGTGAATCACTAACTGATACATTGTTGGTGCATAGTGTTGACGGCACTGAACAAAAAATCACAGTCACCATTAACGGTACTGACGATAAAGCCATTATTGCTGGCACCAGCACCGCAAGCCTTACCGAAGATAAAGATGTTCATAGTGGACAACTTCGTGTCGATGGGGCGCTGACGGTAACGGATGCAGATAATGGTCAGGCACAATTTACCGCTACCTCATTACAAGGTCAGTTTGGTACTCTTTCTATCAATGAATTAGGTCATTGGACTTATACTGCGGGTAATTCACAAGCGACTATTCAAGGGCTAAAAACTGGCGAATCACTAACTGATACATTGTTGGTGCATAGTGTTGACGGCACTGAACAAAAAATCACAGTAACTATTAATGGTACTGATGATAAAGTAGTGATTGGCGGCACCAGCACCGCAAGCCTTACCGAAGATAAAGACGTTCATAGTGGACAGTTGCGTGTTGACGGGGTGTTAACCGCAACCGATCCCGATGCAGGGCAAAGCCAGTTTGCTGCCACCTCATTACAAGGGCAGTTTGGTTCTCTATCAATCAATGAATTAGGTCACTGGACTTACACTGCGGATAACTCTCAAACCGCGATTCAAGGGCTGAAAACTGGTGAGTCAGTGACTGACACAGTGCTTATACATTCTGTCGATGGCACTGAACAAAAAATCACAGTTACGATTAATGGTACTGACGATAAAGCTGTTATTGGCGGCACCAGCACCGCAAGCCTTACCGAAGATAAAGATGTTCATAGTGGACAACTTCGTGTCGATGGGGCGCTGACGGTAACGGATGCAGATAATGGTGAGGCACAATTTACCGCTACCTCATTACAAGGGCAGTTTGGTACTCTTTCTATCAATGAATTAGGTCATTGGACTTATACTGCGGATAATTCACAAACGGCTATTCAAGGCTTAAAAATCGGTGAAGCCTTAACTGACACTCTAGTTGTCCACAGCGTTGATGGCACTGAGCAAAAAATCACAGTTACGATTAATGGTACTGACGATAAAGCCACTATCGCTGGCGTTGATACTGGTTCAATAACCGAAAGCAGCGCGGGTGTCGACATGTCACCCGACTATGCCCAACCAGGCATAGCCATACTCGGCAATACAACACTCTATGCGGATGGCAAGCTGACCATCACAGACCCCGATGTAGGCGAGTCAGGATTTGAACGCCAAGGCAGCAATGGTTACGACTATCACGGCACCTATGGCGATCTAATCTTACTCACCGATGGCACCTGGCATTACCATGCCGATGCTGGGCATCTATCAGGTATAGGTGCTAGACCCACAACGCGTGGTACCGCGATTGACCAGCTTGGTGAAGGCCAAAGCTTAACCGATACGATTACAGTCCATTCAAAAGATGGTACAACACACGATATTGTCATC
>NZ_MPHK01000021.1 GCF_001957135.1 Shewanella sp. UCD-KL21
GCTTACCGCTTATAATCTCGTCCGTTTAGAGATGGTGGCGATAGCAAAAGAGGCAGAGGTTGCACCCACTCGAATTAGTTTTACGGCAGCAATAAGTCTGATAGATACCCAATTGAGGTGGCAGGCTCTATCACCTGATGGAAAGTTGCCCGCTAAATTGAAGCAAATGCGTGCCGATATAAAACACTTTATCTTGCCTGATAAAAGAAAGCACCGAACGTATCCACGTTCAGTGCTTTATATACCTAGCCGCTATCCACTTAGGTTTAAACAGTAATGCTTATCCGAACGGCATTAAGCCATGGCTTAGGTTTTTTTATATCAATAATATAATCAGCTAGATAGCTTGAGATAAAATTAGTTAGTTTGTTTTTTCTTACGGGAAAGTTTGCTTTCTTCGCCTATTCTCAAGCGCTTAATATTATCTTTATGGCGAATGACGATTAATAAAGAGAGCATTGCCACAGGAATAACAAAGCGTTCGTCTAACCACCATGTGTAAACTGGTGCAAGTATTGCAGTTAAAATAGCGGCTAATGATGAATAGCGGGTAATAACTACAAATACTAGCCAAGTAATTATTAACATGGCCGCTAAATCGCCGCCAATAGGGGCCATCGCGCCAAAGGCAGTTGCTACGCCTTTACCGCCTTGGAAGTTAAAAAAGAGCGGGTAGATGTGGCCTAAACAAGCTGCGATGGCAATCAGCCCTAATGACACGGCATCTTGGCCTAGTAAGTAACTGCAATAGCTGGGGGCGGCACCTTTAAGCATATCGAAAAATAACACTAAGGCAGCAGAACTTGCGCCGCCGATACGAAGTACGTTGGTTGCGCCAGGGTTACCTGAACCTTCAGTGCGAGGGTCGGGTAAACCTCTTAATTTACAAACCAAAATGGCACTTGAAATCGAACCGGCTAGGTAGGCGGTTATAATCATCAATATTGTGATTGTAACAGCGCTCAAATTGGTGTCCTTAGTCTTCTTAGGGTATCATCGCCCATTAATTTATATCACTTGATCTTAATGGTTATTATCAGCTTTTAAAACGCTATTTAGAATGGTTATCATTCATAAATAGATAGCCATTATCCTACTGCTTTAGTTGCTCAGGAAAAAGACAAAAATCATAATAACGGTTAATTGATGTCATTATCAGCTTTTTTAGGCTGTTTTTTTAAATAAATGAGTAAAACTCGGAGAAAGCATGGATAAAGTTCTTATTCGCGAGCTAAAAATTGAAACTGTAATTGGGATCTACGAGTGGGAAAAACAAATACAGCAAACATTGCTCATCGATTTAGATATGGCTTGGGATAATAAAATGGCTGCTGCCACTGATGATTATCAACATGCCTTGTGCTACGAAAGTGTGTCTAACCGCCTTACAGCATTAATCACTCAAAAACCGGTTGAGCTAATTGAAACCGTCGCTGAAATGATTGCCGAGTGTTTGATGACGGAATTTAAGGTTGCAGGGGTTAAAGTGACAGTGATGAAACCTGGTGCAGTAGCTACTGCAGTCTCTGTTGGTGTGGTTATTGAGCGCGGTCAATTTTAATCAGATGTTTTAGCGCGATTTAATCATCTTTTCATGTTTGTTCTTTATATTACAGAGTGAGTTAATGGCACGTATTTATATCAGTCTAGGCACTAATATTGACCCTGTTGCACACATGCAGTCAGGCTTAATTGATTTGCACCAGCAATTTGGCCCATTACAGTTATCAAGGATGTTTGAAAGTGAAGCGGTTGGGTTTCAAGGCACCAACTTTTTAAATATGGTGGCCGCAGCAGATACTGACATGAGTATTGCTGAGGTAGTTGCCAGCTTTAAACGAATAGAAAAGCAAAATGGCCGCATTCGCGGTGAAAAAAAATTTAGTCCACGAAGTTTAGATATCGACTTACTGCTTTATGATGATGAAATTTGTCAGCAGCCGGTTGAACTGCCTCGAGGTGAGATTTTATTTAATGCTTTTGTATTGTGGCCGCTTGCTGAAATTGCGCCGCAATTAACTCACCCAATCGCTCATCAACCCTATCAATTACTTTGGGATAATTACGATAAATCTAGCCAGCACATTTGGCCGATTGAATTTGACTTCCCAGCAACACTGACACGTTAATATTTTAAAGGACAATCATGGAAACCATTCAGGTTATTATACTTGCCATCATTCAAGGGCTAACAGAGTTTTTACCTATTTCAAGCTCCGCTCACCTGATTTTGCCTGCGCAAATATTAGGCTGGCAAGATCAAGGTCTTTTCTTTGATGTTGCTGTTCATATTGGTTCATTATTGGCGGTAGTGATCTATTTTAGAAAAGAAATTTGGCTGATGCTCAATGCGTGGATAGCGAGCATGGTTAAAGGTGTTCATACCCAAGACAGTAAATTAGCTTGGTGGATCATTTTAGCCACATTACCAGCGGTGTTCTTTGGCTTTATGGCAAAAGATTTAATCGAAACCTACCTACGTGGCCCAGGGGTTATTGCTATCACCACGGTTATCTTTGGTTTGCTGTTGTGGGTCGGTGATAAAATGGCCCGTAATGAGTTAACTGAGTATCAAACCGGTTGGAGAAAGGCGCTATTAATCGGTTTTGCTCAAGCATTGGCGATTATTCCTGGTACGTCACGTTCAGGGATTACCATCACAGCCGCTTTGATGCTAGGTTTAAACAAAGAAGCTGCAGCACGCTTTTCATTTTTAATGTCAATACCAGTGATTTTAGGGGCGGCAATTTTAATGACGAAAGACGCTGTTTCAAGTGACTTGGTGATTAATTATGGTGAGGTATTGTTAGGTGTGCTGGTGTCGTTTTTTGCGGCTTATACCTGTATCTACTTTTTCTTGAAAATTATCAGCAAGATTGGCATGACGCCATTTGTGCTGTATCGCCTAACTCTTGGCGCAGTATTATGTGGCTTTATATTCCTGTAATATGAACCACAATTGATTAATCATTATGAGAGACAAAATCATCAATGATTAATAAAATAAATAACGGGTGTGAGCACCCGTTTTTTATTCCTTAAATTTAGCTGTAAAGTCTAGGACGTTTTCTGTAATGAACTCAATTTTGATCTGCCCTAAGTGTGCGACAGCATTGCATTATCATCAGGCCTCAGCAGGCTACTATTGTGATAATAAGCATCATATTGATAAAAATGCTCAAGGCTATTTATCCTTTGTTACCTCAACCAAGTTTAAGGGCGCGAATGAGTCACGCCAGCAATTGCGCTCGAAACGCTTCCTTATGGCTGAAGACTTGTTTAAACCGTTAATGGATAAACTGAGTGAGTCATTTAATCAATTGGTTGATGGGCGCACCGAGCTACAGCACCTGAACTTTAGCTGTGCTGATGGTCTATATTTGCGACACCTTGCTGCCAGCACTACTGTTGATGTCAGCCATTGGGGCGTTTCTGAAGCTGAGAACGCACTATTTGCGGCTAGCAAAGAAAATACTCCAGCTAATTTAATCCTGACTCCTTATAAAAAGTTACCTTTTGCTGATAACAGTTTAGATATCGTGTCGCTATTTGACGTGGCTTTAAAAGGCAAAGAATGTCTCAGGGTGTTAAAAGACAGCGGTAGATTATTAATGTTAGTGCCTGGCCCTCGGCATTTATGGCAACTGAAGCAGCAGGTATATGACAATTTAGCGGAAAAGCCATTGCAGTTGAATTTACCCAAGCAGATTGAAGTGGTTAATACTGAATCGATTAGCTTTACGGGTGATGTGAGCGGCGAACAAGCAATGACATTGCTGGAGATGAACCACCTTGCATGGCGGGTAAATGATCAATTAAAGCATCAAATTAAGAGTCATCCTGTGACAGGATTGGAATTTGATTATGTGTTGATAACTGCAAAGCTAGCAGAAGCCAAGTAAGTTTATTATAGAGTTATAGATTACGCGGCATGATGTTATGTAGATTTAACCCTGCAGATACAATTAAGGCTTGAAATGGTAAACGACTTAAGTCTGTTTACTATGTTCAAGCCTTAATAATCAACCTATAAAAATAAGCTAATTTTCATGTATTCTTACTTTTTGTAAGAAGAAGCCATGTTATCGATGCGATCGTTTGCACGCTTAGCTTCAGCTTGAGCGTCCATAGAAGCTGCTTTAGAATCTTTCACATCAGCAGATAATTTGCTTTGCTCTGATTTTAAAGAGCTAACTTCAGAAGATAGTTGATCAACTTTGTTACCTAGGTTAGCAACACTTTCTTCTAAAGCAGTAGTGTTTGCACAGCCACCGATAAGAGCAGTCATAGCAACACCAGCAATCATTAATACTTTCTTGTTCATGGAAAATCCCTTCATTATAGGTTGTAATAAATTGCTGAGGCATAATACCCAACAGCCTTTTAATTATGTCACAGCTATTGTATTTTGCTACACAAAATGGCAAAAAAAATCATAAAAAACAGCGTAAACCCAATTAATGTAAGGATATTCATCTGTAGAAATTTGCAAAAAGGCATAATCTACGGCGTTAGTATTAGGTTAATCGCTCTGATATTGAAGTAGTGTTAAGGTTTCGGTTTGTGCATTTTTAGTGCTTAAACGTAACAATTATAATGCTTATTAAACTTGGCTTTTTTTATACAGGCTAATAGCCTCAGCTCTGCGTATGCTCAACTGCTGTTTAATTTCTGCGCCCCTAAATCCATCACTAATCACCTGCTGCACATCGACCTCTTTGGCAATGTTAAAGCAATGTGTTAAAAACTCGCTTTGTGGATACTGCGCTTGCTCAAAACCTGTTCGACCTTGGATATCGGCCTGACAACATAACAATAACTCAGCTAAGCGCTGGGGTTTGCGCCAGAAGTCACCCTTATCAAAAATCTTTATAATGGTTTCAGGGCGTAACTCTAGTGCGTTATGGATATTTTGATGTTGGTCGCTGCACAGCAGTGCCAATTCTTTGTATTCATTTGGGGCTTTAATTCTTTGAACTAGCTTTTTGATTATCGGTAAGCCCTTTTGGCCGTGGCCATGATGTTTTGGCCAAAGCTCTGCAGGGGTAACGGCTTTACCTAAATCATGAACCAAAGCGGCAAAACGTATGGTTTTTTTATCAGTGAGTTTGGCCGCCGCTTGCACTACCATCATGGTATGAATGCCTGAGTCTATTTCAGGATGCCATTTTTCAGGTTGAGGTACGCCGAACAAGGCATCTATCTCGGGAAATAACACCTTAAGCGCTCCACAACAGCGTAGCTGCTCAAAAAAGACTTCGGGGTTGCGACTACTTAATGCTTTATCTAGCTCTTGCCACACGCGCTCAGGCGTTAGATACGCTAACTCGCCTGAGTCACTGATACTTTGCATCAGTGCTAAAGTTTCTTTAGCGATAGTAAAACCAAGGTGGGCAAAACGCGCCGCAAATCGGGCAACCCGCAGTACCCGCAATGGATCTTCAATAAACGCATCTGACACATGACGCAATTGGCGCTGATCAATATCGGCCATGCCGCCGTAGGGATCGTATAAATTACCTTGGTCATCTAGGGCCATGGCATTAATGGTTAGATCCCGGCGCAGTAAATCCTGCTCCAAAGTGACCTCTTTATTGGCATCGCAGCTAAAGCCTGAATACCCTTGGCCACTTTTACGTTCGGTGCGTGCTAAGGCATATTCTTGTTGGGTTTTAGGGTGCAAAAAAACCGGGAAATCACGGCCAACTTGGCTATAACCAAGGGCAAACATTTCCTCGGTTGAACCACCCACAACCACATAATCTTTGTCTTTGACTGGAAGTGATAAAAAACCGTCGCGAACGGCGCCACCAACTAAATAGATTTTCATAAATGTTTTTGCCTAAGGAGCTATATCTTAAGTATCTTAAGATAAATCTTAGCACGACTAACATTTCTGCTGCTAAATTTTGACAAGCAGTACGGCAAGATATAACTTGACCCGTCAGTTATAGATAAGGATTTTTGGCCAGATGTATAAAGCATTTTATGGATTAAATGATAATCCATTTTCAATCGCACCCAACCCACATTATTTGTTCTTAAGCGACCGACACCGAGAAGCATTAGCGCATTTAACCTATGGTCTGGGCGAGACCGGTGGCTTCGTGTTATTAACGGGTGAGGTTGGTACGGGCAAAACCACAGTGTCTCGTTGTTTATTAAAGCAATTACCTGAGCACACGGATACCGCTTTTATACTTAATCCATCATTAACTGAGCAAGAGTTACTGGCAACCTTGTGTGATGAACTTGCCATTAGCTATGGTGATGATCCTTCAATTAAACAACTGACCGACTTAATCAGCCAGTATTTACTGAATAATCATCAAAATGGCCGCAATACCGTATTAATTATCGATGAAGCGCAGCATTTACGCCCAGAGGTGTTAGAGCAACTACGATTACTGACCAACCTAGAAACAGATACCAAAAAACTGCTGCAAGTTATTCTTATTGGCCAGCCAGAATTACAGCAACTGCTTAAACGTCAAGAGTTGCGCCAGTTAGCCCAGCGAATTACCGCAAGATATCATTTGTTGCCTTTGACCGTTGAAGAGATTGCCCTGTATGTGCAACATCGATTACAAGTTGCTGGGCGTTTCGAGCCGTTATTTTCTAAAAAAGCCTGTAAAGCATTACATAAATACAGTGGCGGTATTCCACGTTTAACCAACCTGTTGTGTGAACGAGCCTTAATGGCCGGTTATGGCCAATCAAAAGTGCCAATCGATCAGCATATGGTTAAGCAAGCTGCTGCTGAAGTATTAGGTGAAATGCCGGTAGAGACTCGTTCTCATTGGCCTTTAACCATTGCTGCGACATTGGTGATTACCTTTGGGGTGTCTTTTTATGGCTTTTTACCGCAACAAGTTGGCTCAGAGCAGGTGAGTGCTTTAGTTAATAAACAAGCGGTTGAAAACATGGTTGTTATTGAAGATGCAGCCCATGTGGCATCAACACAAGCTAATCGCAATCAAACTATTGTCCGCGCCGCGATGGCGCAAAGTCGCAGCATTGATATTGCCTTTGCTGGACTGTTTGCCTTATGGGGAAAACAACCCATTATTGGTTTATCTTCTTGCCAAGCAGCGACACAGCAAGGCCTGCTATGCCATCAACAACAAGGTAATTGGAACAGTATTGCACGCTTGAATTATCCTGCGGTGGTCTATCTAGAGGATCAGCAAGCGAATCAATTCTATGGGGTTGTTGTCGCCCGAGAAGGTGAGCAAGTATTACTGCAATTAAATGAGCAGCAACTTTGGGTCAACAAGGATTGGTTTAACCGTCATTTTAGCGGCACCTTTGAAATCTTATGGCAAACCGATGGCGTCATGCCAAGAGAAATCGGTCAAACATCCAGTTTGTCGCAAATTCAATGGTTAGAAAATAGTTTAGCCTTGGTACAACAGCGAGCGGCGAGATTATTAAACCGATTTGATAATACCTTAGAGCAAGATTTAATGGCCTTTCAGCGTCAACATGGACTTAAATCTGATGGTATAGCGGGGAGCCAAACTTTGGTGCAGCTTAACTTATACCTTAGTAAGCAAGGCCCAAGATTAACTAAAGTAGGGCGCAGCTAATGTCTATTTTATTAGATGCCGTGACCAAAGAAAAACAGCAACAGATGGGCGAGTTACCTGATGCGGTATTAACCCCAAGGGCTGGTTATAAACCAGCGACTAAGCAGCACTGGTTTAGTCAGCTTTGGGGCAAGGCGCTGGTGTTAATCTCAGTGATCTTATTAGGCGTGTTATCTGCATGGGGCTTAGCGACATTAGTACAACCGACTTTAACGGCGAATTCAGCACTAACTTCTAGTGAGGAAGATGCAGCTGTTAAGCAAGCCAGAACGCAGCAAAGCCAGAGCACCAATACCGCTCAGGCGGGCAGTGGCGAGAGCGCTCAAGCAGCTAGTGGCGAGATAAGAATTGCTAATAAAGTGGCTTTGCCCTTGGCAAAACCACAAGCTGTTTCTGGCTATGACTTATCTTCAAATAACTCATCTTTAAATAGCTCATTTTCAAGTGACTCACCTTCAAGTAATTCATCAGCAAAGAGTTCCTCAAATAGCCTTGATAATACTCAGTATGAGTATCGCTTGAATGAGAGTAATCGAGGTCAAGTAAGCTCAGCATCGCAAAATGAGCTTACCGCTAGCGCAGTAAGTGCAACTGGTACTTCAACTGCGAGTAAGAATGACCCCCAACGGCAGTTAACTGCCGCTGAGTTAACCGCGCTTTATGGCGAAGATGCGATTATTTTAGGGGCCAATTCTAACTATAAGCAAATATCAGATTTAACTGCACTGCAGATGAAAGTGGCAACCGCAGCTGAAAACGTCAATTTGGAGCAGCAAGGCGCGAGCAATGAAGTGACTGCTACCCAAAACACCCCAGAAAAAAATCAGTTAACTGCTGAGCAATCGAATAATTTAATGGCCGCTTTTCAAGCCGCTCTTAAAGATGTTGAGTATGAAGAATCAGCCAATAAACCTGTGACTGAAGCTGAGTTTGACCCCATCCCGACACCAAAATCAGATAAGATCCCGAAATACGGTGAGCTACCTGCCAGTGTGCAATTACAAGTGCCAGAGTTTAATATTCAGGCTCATGTCTATTCTTCTGATGCCAATAATCGTTGGTTAAACATTGATGGTGCAGAGCTTCAAGAAGGCGATGTGATCAGTGGAAAGCTTAAAATTATCGAAATAAGACCCAGAGATGTGATACTTGAAATCGATGGCTCAGAGTTTAAAGTGCCAGCAATTTAGTTTGGGTAACTTCTTTAGTTAATCTCTGATTTTAATAAAGGCGCCGATGGCGCCTTTATTGTTTTATGTGTGTTATTAGAGCCAAGTTTCGGCTGAGCACAGGCTATTAGCGCTTAGTTATTCGCTATGATTATTATAGCGCTTAGCCTGCAAGCTAACACCTTAGCTATGGATCTGATTGGCGATTAAAATGGTTAAGCCATAACCTACTGAGTAACACAGTAATAATGCTGGAAAGTATTTTAAATAACTGACAAAAGTGAGTTCTTTTATCTTACTCATGGCAATAATCCCCGCAGCAGAGCCAATCACCAATAGTGAGCCTCCGACACCGACAGAATAGGTTAAACCTAACCATTGGGCTGTGGTGAGTACCGGCTCAGCTTTAAGTAAGGCTGCAGTCAGTGGTACGTTATCTAAAATCGCGGAGCCAACTCCGGCAAAATAGTTTGATATCGCTGGGTTATACAGCCCATAAGCTTCAGTCAGTAGCTCCAAAGTGCCAATTTCCTTGAGCATGCCTACCAGTAATAAAATCCCTAAAAAAAATAGTAAAGTGTCAAATTCTACTTGGCGAATGTACTCTAAAATTTGAATTTCTTCTTTTTTAGTGTGGCTTGTACGACCAACTAAAAACATTACCGATAAACCTGCAAGAAAGGTAAGCACGGGTGGAATATCAAATAAGATATTCAATAGCATAGTCATCACAATCGTGACTAAGAAAATCAGTCCGATAATGATATCGATAGGGTTTAGTTGTTTATCTACCAGTGTGGTACTGACATGGCCTTCAGCGTTTAAAGAGAACAACAGCGCTAATAGCATCACGCTAATGCCAGCAGGTAAAAACAAAATCAGCAGTTGTGACATTTGCACTTTACCGGCAAGAAATATCATTAAGGTGGTGACATCGCCGGTTATCAAGGCCACGCCGCCAGAGTTAACCGCGAAGATAATTAATACTGCCATCCGCCGACGCATTCGGCTTGCTAAGTTGAATGTGGTTAATAAGCCTAAGGACACCAAGGTGGCAGTGACATTGTCACAGAAGGTAGATAACACCAGTGCAAAAAGGCCGACTTGCAGCATCAACATTCTGACAGAAACTCGTTGTGGGAAGATTTTTTGTACTAATAATTGGATCATGCCTTTGGCGTTGAGATAAGCCACAAAGGTCATTGTCGACATGAGAAATAACCATAAGGTGGCAATTTCCAGTAAATTGTCGTTTAACTCTGCGGCTATGAGCGGTGTTTTGTCAGTGCCAGCAGCAGAGATGAATAAACTAATCCAAGCAACACAGCCAAGAAATAGCGTGGTTTTGGCTTTGTTAATATGAGTGACTTCTTCAAACACAATACTGAGTAAGGCAAGTACTGCCAGCGATATGAGAAAGACTTCAAACATATTGATGTTTCCATTGCTGCTTAGCAAAGCTAGATTGCTAAAATGAAAGTAGGCAAACCAAGTTAATATTGGTTTGTTTCAGTGCGCGGAATTTCATCACATAAACAGGGTTGTTGCAACTTTGATCCTGTTTGGTGACAAAAAAAGGGTTGATAGCAATGCTATCAACCCCTGTTATTTTATCGGGCTATTACAGTGCTTTTAACGCCGCAAAAGCTTTATCTGCTGCCGCTAGGGTCATTTCAAGTTCTTCTTCGCCATGAGCCATTGATAAGAAGCCTGCTTCATAAGCACTTGGTGCTAAGTAAACGCCTTCATCTAGCATAAGGTGATAGAAGTTACGGAAATGCTCCATGTTGCATTTAGTCACTTGATCAAAACTGGTAATAGGGCTGGTGTCTTCAGTGAAGAAGAAACCAAACATGCCGCCAACGTAGTTGATGTTAAGTGGAATACCGTGCTTGTCTGCTGCGGCTTTAAAACCTTCAGCAATACGTTTGGTTTTTGCTGCTAACTCGTCATAAAGACCGTCTTGGCAAAGAGCATCCATTTGTGCAAGACCTGCAGTCATCGCAATTGGGTTACCCGATAAAGTCCCTGCTTGGTAAACTGGGCCAGTAGGTGCAATAAACTGCATCACATCTTTACGGCCACCAAAAGCGCCCACTGGCATGCCGCCACCGATGACTTTACCTAGGGTAGTAAGATCTGGTTTCACATTGTAGTGACCTTGAGCACCGCTTTTTGAAACGCGGAAACCTGTCATCACTTCATCAATAATCATCAGTGCGCCGAATTCATCACAAATTGTGCGAAGACCTTCTAAGAAGCCCGCAACTGGAGGAATACAGTTCATGTTGCCAGCAACTGGCTCAAGAATAATACAAGAAATCGCTTCAGGGTGTTGCTCGAAAATAGCACGTACTGAATCGAGGTCGTTATACACAGCGGTGAGTGTGTGCTTAGCAAAATCTTCAGGGATACCTGGTGAGCTAGGCTGGCCTAAAGTTAACGCGCCAGAACCTGCTTTTACTAACAAACAGTCAGCATGGCCATGGTAACAACCTTCAAATTTAAGGATTTTGTCACGGTTAGTGAAGCCACGAGCTAAACGAATCGCACTCATGGTTGCTTCAGTGCCAGAACTTACCATACGAACTTGTTCCATTGATGGCACCATCTCGATCACTTTTTCAGCCATTTTGACTTCAAGCTCAGTCGGCGCACCAAATGAAAGGCCATTTTCCACAGCGTCTAATACTGCTTGGCGAATTTGTGGGTGGTTGTGGCCAAGGATCATTGGGCCCCAAGAACCGACGTAATCGATGTATTTTTTACCATCAGCGTCAAAGATATATGCACCATCGGCTTTTTCGATAAACAGTGGCGAGCCACCGACACCATTAAATGCACGAACTGGAGAGTTAACGCCACCAGGGATGGTTTGTTTAGCCTGTTCAAAAAGCGCTTCTGAGCGGGTCATGTGTAATCCTTTTAAGTCGTTAGCCAATTATCTATCGGCTTTGCGTGAATACCAATTAACGGGGCACTCGTATTGTTGTAGTTGATTTTCAACCCCAAGTGTTAGAGCAAAAAGTGCCATTCTTATAAGTAAGCCATTATCAGCTTGTCTGAAAATTGCCAGACTAGGATGGCTATTTAAATCATTATCTAATTCATTGGCTTGAGCACGAGAGTCTCTTGGCAATGGATGCATTATCACAGTGTTAGATTTACAGTGTTTGGTGTAAATACTGTGATTTAAACGGAATTTTCCGCGATATTTATCCGCTTCATCTTGTGAAGGGAATCGCTCTTCCTGAATGCGAGTCAAATAGAGTATATCAGCCTGATGTAAATTACCTTCTAGCTGATCTGTAATTGTGATCTGATGACCAGCATTTTCAATGTCACTGATCACATAGTCAGGCATTGCTAAGTCAGTTGGTGAAATTAATGTGAACTTCACATCGTTATACATACATAACAAGCGCGACAACGAATGTACCGTGCGGCCATGTTTTAAGTCGCCAACCATCGCAATGTGCATGCCGCTGATATCTTGCCCGCGATGACTGAGCTCTTTTTGAATGGTAAATAAATCCAATAATGCTTGGGTCGGATGCTCGTTCGCACCGTCACCGCCATTAATCACGGGGACGCGGCTGCCTTGTGCAAATTCTTTTACTGAGTAAGCATCAGGGTGGCGCATAGCGATAACGTCTGAATAAGTCGATAACACTCGGGCGGTATCGTAGAGTGACTCGCCTTTAGACAATGACGATGAGCCCATGCCGACGGTTTCTCTGACATTGCCACCAAGTAAATTAAATGCGCAACCGAAGCTGACTCGAGTACGAGTACTAGGTTCGAAAAATAGGTTACCTAAAATGGCGCCATCAAGCACTTTGGTTCGCTTTTCACGAAGTGCATAAGGGGTCATATCATTGGCAACGTTGAAAATAGTGTTGATTGAATCAATATTCAGTTGGTTAACTGAAAGGATGTGAGAACCTGTAAACTGTGTCATCAGCCTGATTTCCAATTATTAGGCGAGTAAATAGAACTATCTACTCAGTGGTTATGTAGGGTGGCTGAGGCGAGATTTTAACAGAGAGTGAACCAATATTAAATCATGCGAATGATTATTTCTGTTATTTAAGATCTCGCGCCAATTATACTTGCCCTGAACGGATTTCTTGCCATAGGTTTGCCCAGCTAATGACCCCAACGACATTATTGGTATTATTCTGATAAATATACACTTCACCACTGCGTTTTAGTGACAATAGCTCGTACACTTCATTTAACGTTGCGGTATCAGCAATGCCTTGCATTAAGTGCCGTGAAAGGGTCGTTTTATCTTCAAAGGACTGCATCTCAAGGCTGAGCATTTCAATTTGGTTATCAGCATTACGCACCATCACAGGGCGGCCTTCAGCACGTTTCATCACTTCAAGCAGTAAGGCATTATCGTCATTAACGATCACAAAGCGTTTATCCATAAGCGCCCGTACGCCTTTCTTTTGCAGCCCAAGATTAACCGGCGGCACTTTATAGCCAAGCCCCATAATGTCCAATTGTTTTAAAAAAACCGAATTGGTATTAAAGCCCTGATAGGCAATCAAAAAGGCGGGGATAGTGACAAACATGGCGGGTAAAATAATCGCAGCGTCATTGGTGAGCTCTAATAGTGCCACTAATGCGGCTAATGGCGCACTTAAACACACCCCCATCATCGCCGTCATTCCGATCACGGTATAAAGGCCAACATAAGGCGCAATTGAGGGGAAAAAAATCGCACTAACAAGGGCTAACATGGCGCCAATTAATGCCCCTATGCCGTACAAGGGGCCAATTAAACCACCAGGAATGCCAAAACTGATTGCAGCAATGGTGGCGATTATTTTAGCCACTAGCAATGCGCCTAAAAACCATAAACTTGGATGTTCACTAATGGCGGCTTCAATGGCTAAATCACCTGAACCTAGCGCTTGTGGCAGTATTAAGCCGATTAAGGTGGTGATGGCCGCGGCAATCATTAACCGATAAATTAATGGCCAATGCTGACCAATGGCGGTCATTTTAAGTAATGAGTGATTAAACAGCGCCGCAGTGCAGCCTAAAACGAAACCGCCTATGGCAAGAATGGGGTATTGATCTAACGGAATACGAGTGACGTTAATTAAGTCATATTCATGGATATTGCCAAAGACCAACTGGCTTGATAATGCCCCGCAAATGGCCGATAGCATGATCGGAAAGAAGTAATGAATCTTGTATTCGCGCACAATCACTTCAAATACAAATAATACCGCGGCTAATGGCGCGTTAAAAATGGCGGCGATACCTGCAGCAATGCCACTGGCACACATAATGCGCACACTGTTGTCGGGCAATTTAAATTTTTCAGCTAAAAAGCTCGCGCTCACCGCGCCAAGGTGAATCGCCGGTCCTTCTTTACCCACTGAAAAATTAGCCACTAGGGCAATTAATGCCTGAGAAAACTGACCTGCAGCCGATGGTAATGGCACTTTGCCGTAATGTAATTTGAATCGATGTAAGACGTAGGCAATGCCCATGCGGCGATAGCGTTTGGAACCAATACCAGCCACCAACCAAATAAGTAATGCGCCTAAAATGGGTAAGTAAGTGCGCCAATCACTGACCGTATCAGTGAAATGGCTGGCTTCTGCAACGGTATACACTTGTGCCCAGTTTAAGGCCAAGCGAAATAAGATGATCACACCGGAGGTAATAAGGGCAAATAAAAGCGCTAACGCACAAAGTTGCACACTAATTTTCGCTTGAGAAAGTTTATCTCTCAAATCGTTACGAAGATATTTGCGTGTAACTGCTTTGGTGTGAATAATAGCGGCTTTACTAAACTTTAATTGCACTTTATTGCCTAACTTCCATCAGTGGGCATATTGTTAGCATTGTATTTTATTAAAGGCTTGTTACCTAATGTTAAATTATCGTCGCTTGCTGAACCGCTTGCAAGTTTTAGAACGAAAAAAGCGCGCTTCAGGTCTGTATTTATTTGGGCTTATTGTGATTAGTTTCACCATTGGGGTGCTGAGCCAACATTTTGTTATGTCAGAAGTGGTAGAGCCCGAGCTTAATGCGGAAGAAATTCAGGCATTACAAACGGCTTATCAAAAACAATCTCTGGTGGTTTCACGGCTTGAAATGGCGGTATCAATTGCTGAAACAGCCAATAGCAACATGCAAACCATGTTTAAAGACCAGCTACAACAGCAAAAAACTATCGAACAAGAGTTAGCATTTTATCGCAGCTTAGTGTCACCTGAAAAAGAGGTCGATGGCATTGCTATCCATGGTCTTGAGCTGTCAAAAGGCTTAGTCGCCAATAGTTATCAATTAAGATTAATTTTGACCCAAAACCAAAAGCGTAAAACCAGCGTCAAAGGGGTTGCAGATATTGTTTTGGTGGGTTTACAAAATGAACAACAGGTTGAAATTTCCTTATCTGATATCGATATCGAAAAATTTGCTTTTGGTTTTCGCTATTTTCAAGTATTTGATGCTGAAATGAACCTGCCTGAAGGCTTTGCTTTACAACGTGTAAAAGCGGTGGTGCAAGTCTCAGCGGCCCGTGGGGTACGAGGCGGACGTATTGAGCAAACGTTCGATATCGCAGAGTTACTAGAAAGCTAAAAAAGAACTAAGGGTAATACTTGAACAAATTAGTCAGGTAATAGATAATCCCGATCTGAAACTGAAGTTAGAGGTAGTAATGACTGAACAAACAGATGCAGCAATGCCAATCCAATTTACCGATGCTGCGGCAACTAAAGTTAAAGGACTGCTGGAAGAAGAGCAGAATCCTGAATTAAAACTTCGAGTATACGTAACTGGAGGCGGTTGTTCAGGTTTCCAGTATGGTTTTACTTTTGATGAAAAAGTGAATGAAGGTGACTTCACTATTGAAAAGCAAGGGGTGCAACTGGTTGTTGATCCTATGAGCCTTCAATATCTTGTTGGCGGTGAAGTTGACTACACCTCTGGTTTAGAAGGGTCACGTTTCTTTGTGAAAAACCCAAATGCAACAACAACCTGTGGTTGTGGGGCAAGCTTCTCAGTTTAATCGCTAAACTGAGACCAATAAAAAAGCCGTCTTGTGACGGCTTTTTTGTGTCTAAAATTCCTATAATATCAACTAATAATATTAAAGTTCATTCGCGGCTTAAACCACTTTAACACTTTAGCATTAAAGCTAATCCACACTTGGATCAGTGCGAGAATGATAAGCACTGTAAATATCACCCAATCAGATAGCACCATTTGCACAAAGCCTAAATTAACCGTAGTCGGCCCTGCGACTAAGTTGTCAGGATCATACATAATGACAGGTAGCATGCTGTATAAGGCCAGCTGCAAGATCCCGTAGCCACGGAGCATGTATAAAGCCGCTTTTTGACGCCCTGTGATACCGAGCACCATCATTAAGGTCAATATACAGAGCAATACACCTTGCTGGGCCATTAAACCGCTGACGGATGAGATAACGTAGACCGCCAATAAAGCCATTAACCTTTTAGGAAAAACAGCTTTAGTTTGGCTTGCAGCGCTTTGCTCCATTGCGGGAGTATTATCTGTGTCAGGGCATATCTCGCTTGTGGTCACATTTTTATCTGTCATGGTTTATATCTGTATTAAAGTATTATGTTTGTGCTTGAGAATTATGTTTTGCTTAAGAGTTAGTGCTTTGATTGTTTTTTCGGCGTTAAACGTGCATCAAGTTCAAATGGTGGGATCACGACACCCAAATCTTCATGAACTGGGAATACCGCAATGAATAAATCATCTTCTTCCATACCGCTTACCCAGCGCTGTTGAAATTCATTAAGTGGAATTGATAATGGCTCACAATCACTCCATTCATCAACAGCCCATAATTTTGCCGCATCTTCTGAAGGCCACATTGGAATACAATCTTCATCTTCAGTGGTGAGCATTACGCAGCCATCTTGATCTTGCAGACTCCAGATTTGCTGTTCTTGCTTAACTTGCTCAACAAGGTAATCGTATCTTGCTTCTGGGGTCATGTTTAATTGGTCGGCAATAGATTTTGGTTTGCTACTCATGGTGTATTCTCAATAAAATAAGTAAATAGGTTGCGGTATTGGCTAAATTAAGCAGCTAAAGAGCAAGCTTTAGCGTTACCAAATCCCGTCGGTGGCTCATGATAACATCGACTTTTAGATTGAAAAAGAAAAGAGCACTCAAGGTGCTCTTTTATTCAGGTGTTGTTACTCATTAAGGCCAAGGTTGAAGCTTAATCAGTTGCTTGCTGGTTCTTCAAAAAAGCGATAAATCAAACCCGCAATAATCGCACCTGCAATGGGCGCAAGCCAAAATAACCACAGTTGGGATACCGCCCAATCGCCGACAAATAATGCTGGCCCAGTACTACGAGCTGGGTTTACTGAGGTATTAGATACTGGAATACTGATCAAATGAATTAACGTTAGCCCTAAACCAATCGCAATCGGGGCAAACCCCGCAGGAGCACGAGAGTCTGTCGCACCTAGGATGATTAATAAAAAGAATAACGTCATTACCACTTCAGTAATTAATACCGCCGTTAAACTGTAGCCTCCGGGAGAGTGCTCACCAAAACCATTTGAGGCAAAACCGCCTGCTAAACTAAAGCCGTCTTGGCCTGTGGCAATAAGGTATAAAATTCCTGCGCCAGCAATACCGCCAGCCACTTGGGCAATAATATAGGGCGCTAGCTCTGATGCGGGGAAGCGACCTCCAGCCCATAAACCAAATGAAACCGCTGGATTTAGATGGCAGCCAGAAATATGACCAATGGCAAATGCCATGGTAAGTACGGTTAAACCAAAAGCTAAGGATACGCCCAATAGTCCAATACCTACCTCAGGAAAAGCCGCTGCCAATACAGCACTACCACAGCCGCCTAGAACTAACCATAAGGTTCCTAGAAACTCTGCAAACATTTTTTGCGAAATACTCATTTAACCTTCCTTAATTAAAATTGAATAGTGCTGCGTGAACAAAAATCAATCACTACAAAGAGTTAAGCAGTAATTTACCGTTATTACAATGTGACTTTGTACAAGAAAGGGAATTTAAAGAAAAAGTATTAACGCTGAACAAAGCTTGTGGGTGAAATCCCACTCACTTTTGTTCAGCTATATGCATCGCTTTGATATCGAGTTAGTACTGAGTTTTAGTTCCTAGTTTAGTTCCGAGTTTTGATAGCGACTTTGGCTACTAGTATTGCTATCTATTCAGTTACTAAACAGCGCTGTAAAAGCTGCCAAGGATCGCCGCTCTACTTGCGCCAGTCACAGCAGGTAAGTTTGCCGTTAAGCCGTGGTGATGTCTCATAGCAAGCCAAGCAAAGGCGATGGCTTCAACCCATTTGGGGTCCATGCCGATTGCCGTGGTATTTGACAGGGTAAAGTTAGGCACCAGTTTGGCTAAACGCTGCATCAACTCAATGTTAAAAGCGCCGCCGCCACAAACAAAAATATCGCCCGCATCCGTGAGTTGATTAATATCATTAGCCATTGTCTGACAGCTAAGATCAAGTAGCGTGGATTGAATATCCTCTAGTGCTAGATGGGAGAACTCAGCCAATTGTTGTTCAAGCCAAGCATGATTAAATAGCTCTCTGCCGGTGCTTTTAGGATAGGCCATCGAAAAGTACGGGTGAGTTAGCAGGTGAGTTAATAATTCGGCATTGGTGCTACCTGATGCAGCCCATTGACCTGATTCATCAAAACTGAGCTGCTGCTGTTGCAGAATGAATGCATCCATGAGGGTGTTACCTGGGCCAGTATCAAATCCAATGACCTGATCTGACTCACCTGGCAAGTAAGTGATATTAGCAATGCCGCCAATATTTAAAATAATTCGTGGCGTGTGCGCTTTAGCAAATAACGCTTGATGAAATGCCGGGACTAGCGGCGCGCCTTGACCACCTAAGGCGATATCTTTGCGCCTAAAGTCTGCAATAACGTTAATCCCCGTGGTTACCGCTATGGTATCGGCATCACCAATTTGTAAGCTGAAACCGTGCTCAAGATTGGGCATGTGGCGAATGGTTTGGCCGTGACTACCAATGGCAATGACATCGGCTTTATTGATAGTGGTGGTTGCTAATAATTCGTTGACCGCCTGTGCAAACAGTAAGCCCATACTTCTGTCCATGCGGCCCATAATGTTCAGTTCATCATTATTGGGACTACATAAACGGTGTAATTGATGTAGAACATGCTCTGGAATTGCCACCGTATGGGTAGCGATTAAGCGGGTTTGGTTATTGCTAAAATCAACTAAAACAGCATCGACACCATCCATACTGGTGCCTGACATTAAACCGATATAATACTGAGGTTTATCCATGGTATTGGCTCATTTATGTATTGGGCTAGATTCTGTAATGAAACTAGCCCAACAAAGGAATGGATGACTAGGGAGCGCGAGTCCAATCGGGGCATTAGCAATTAATTACTGGCGTAATGCTGCTGTTTATTTTGCTCAATTTTAGCCATTATTTGCTTGCTGAGTATATCAAACTGCGCTTTTTCTTTTTTATCAATTGGCTTTGATTGCGGTAACTTAATGGTTCTTGGATTACGGTGCACACCATTAACGATAAATTCGTAATGTAAGTGAGCGCCAGTAACGCGACCGGTTTTTCCTAAAGTACCAATAATCTGCCCTTGCTTAACGGTTTCGCCACGTTTTACTTTGCGCTTGGTTAAGTGCAAGTATTTGGTGGTATAGGTATCGTTATGCTTGATAAAAACATAGTTACCATTGTATTTGTTATAACTTGACTCAATCACTTTACCGCGACCCGCCGCTTTAATCGGGGTACCAATCGCAGCCACATAATCTACCCCACGGTGCGCTCTCACTTGGCCTGTGACTGGGTGTAAGCGGCGCGGGTTAAAGCTTGAGCTGACATATTTAAAGTCAACAGGTGAGCGAAGGAAGGCTTTGCGCATACTACTGCCTGTTTCTGAGTAATATTCGCCATCGGTGTAACGCACAGCGGTATAGCGCTCACCTTGGTTAAAAAACTCAGCGGCTAAAATGTTGCCAGTACCAATAAATTGGCCATCAACAAACTCTTCTTCAAACATCAATGAGAAATGATCGTCTTTACGGATATCGAGCGCGAAATCGATATCCCAACCAAATATGTTAGCTAGTTGCATAATATGGTTAGCGGATAAACCGGCACTGGCTGCAGCGCTCCAAAAATTAGTACTAATATTGGCGGTGATGAACTTTGTTTCTAAGGTGATGGACTTAACATTGACCTTTTCTTCGAATTTATCATCAAGCTTTGAAATCAAAAGGGTAGAGACCTTGTCCATTTGATAACTAATTTGGGTCACTTCATCTTGGGCATCTTTAGAGACAATAATCTCTTCACCGGGCATGATTTTGAGTAAATTTTTCTTAGATACTGGTAAGCGAGTGATTTGATATACATCTTTTGGGCTTAAGCCTGCTCTTTTGGCTAAACCACCAAAGGTGTCACCTTTAGCGACTTTAAAGGTTTTATGTGACAGTAAATCTGCTTCGCGATAGGGCACTGAATTTTCAGCATCTGCTTGGGTGGCTAACAAGCCGTCAGAGGCTGTCATTAGTGGGTTTAAATCAGCAATAGGGTTACTTTCTTGCGAAGGGCGAAGTTGAGCATCATTATTGCTTGCCGTTACAGAGCTTGCTGGGGCGCTGCCTCCAGGCGGGGTTGGAGTTCTAAAGGCCAGCGGCACAGAGTATTGGCTTTGTTTGTCATTGTTACTGACATGACCTTCTTCAGACGAAGGGGCTTGGATGCCAATTCTATCGGAAATATCAACCGTACCAGTGTTAGCTTGTTTGGATGCTTGGGCATTGTCTGATGGGAATAACACGATAACTATCGTGAGAATAACTAATGAACACAGTGCAATTTGATGCACTTTAGGGAGCAATTTAAATAAAGTGATAAGCTTTGCCATCGACCTAGGTACCAATTTCTCTTTTTCGTTGTAATCCCCTTAGTGTACACACTTTCAATTACTGTGGCTAACAAGTAACATAGGCGTCTTATTTTTTATCCAAGCTGCAGGAGTAGGTGCCGAAATGGCTGATTTAGACCAAGTGTTAGCAGAAATTAAACGCGGTACTGACGAGATTTTAGTTGAGTCTGATCTGCTAGAAAAACTTAAAGAAGGTCGTCCTTTAAGAATTAAACTAGGTGCAGACCCAACCGCTCCAGATATTCATTTAGGTCACACGGTGATCTTAAATAAGCTACGTACCTTCCAAGAGTTAGGGCATGAGGTGATTTTCCTTATTGGTGACTTTACCGGTATGGTTGGTGATCCTAGTGGTAAAAACACTACGCGCCCGCCATTAACCCGTGAAGATGTACTGGCTAATGCTGAAACATACAAAGAGCAGGTATTTAAAATTCTTGACCCAGCAAAAACCCGCATTGAGTTTAACTCATCGTGGTTAGAGTCACTGGGCGCTGCTGGTATGATCCGTTTAGCATCACAACAAACCGTTGCACGCATGATGGAACGTGATGACTTTAAAAAGCGTTATGCTGGTGGTCAGTCAATTGCCATTCATGAGTTTATGTATCCATTACTGCAAGGCTACGACTCAGTTGCATTAAAAGCTGACGTTGAATTAGGCGGAACCGATCAAAAGTTCAACCTATTAATGGGTCGTGAGTTACAAAAAGCGGAAGGGCAAAAGCCACAAACCGTGATCATGATGCCTTTATTAGTGGGTTTAGACGGCGTGAAGAAAATGTCTAAATCGGCACATAACTACATTGGTGTTAGCGAGCCTGCAAATGAGATGTTTGGCAAAATTATGTCAATCTCAGATGACCTAATGTGGAGCTATTTTGAATTGTTGTCATTCCGTCCATTGGCTGAAATTGCACAATTTAAGCAAGATGTTGAAAACGGTCAGAACCCACGTGATATCAAAATTGCCTTAGCAAAAGAAATTATCGCCCGTTTTCATGATCAAGCTCAAGCAGACTCAGCACATCAAGCCTTTATCGACCGTTTTCAAAAGGGCGCTATTCCTGATGATATCGAAGAAGTTGAGCTTGAAGCTGGCGAAGGCTTAGCGATTGCTAACTTACTTAAAAGTGCAGCACTGGTTGCTTCAACATCTGATGGCATGCGCATGATCAAGCAAGGCGCGGTAAAAATGGATGGCGAAAAGCTAACTGATACTCGTCAGGTGTTTACTGCGGGTATGACAGCGGTATTCCAAGTGGGTAAGCGCAAGTTTGCTAAAGTAACACTGGTATAAAATACCTTAGAGATTAATTGTCTAGATACCAAAAACGGCTCAATGAGCCGTTTTTTTATGGGTGATATTGACCAAAGCGAAGCCGATTTAAGGTCTTTATTGCGACTCAAGTTGATCGGACATGGTTTGATAGTCCATTAAGTCAACTTGCTCTGTCACCCGCTCAGTTTTCATGTCGAACTTTAAGGTGGTAACACCTGGCACGGCGATTTCAATAATCTTGCCGGGTTTGCCAAATTGATCACCTGGGCCTCTAAGGTGATAGTTACCAATGAGTACCACTAAAGAGCCGGTATTAAACATGTGCTCAATATTCAATTTATACTCAAGAACGCCATCATGGGCGCGCTGGAAAAACTCGATAATATGACGACCACCGGTGTATTTTACATTGGCGGTTTTATCAAAAAACACGCTATCACGATTATAAAACTGCTTTAAAGTGCGGTAATCATGGCTGGTTAATGCTTGCATGTATTGCACCGCAAGCTGCTGCTGTTTTGGCATTTCGCCGCTATTAGCAAGGCTTGAAGTGCTCCAAATACCACTCAATAAACAGCATACTAATAAAATGAGTCGCATCTAATGGCCCTTAGTTTTTAAATCGAATGCAGGTAATGATAAATGCCAGCGAATTGCACTTAAACGAATAATCAAGGTGCTAAACATGGCCAAAAACAGCGCGTAAGTGCTATCCATGCCAACTTTAATACTCAAGGTATAACAAATACCGCCAACAATAGAAGCAGTGGCATATATTTCGGTGCGCAGCACCATCGGCACTTGCTGGCATAATAAGTCTCGGATAATACCACCACCGACACCGGTGATTAAACCTAAGATCACCGCAGACATGCCAGATAATCCTAGTTGCAATGCTTTTTCTGCGCCAATCACGGTAAACAGAGCCAAGCCAAAGGCATCGGCTATAGGTAGGGTTAACTTAGGTAATTTATGGGGTTTACGAACTAAAATGAAACAGGCTATAACGGTTGCCAAAATGACCACCACATAACTGGGGTTACTGATCCAAAACACCGGTGTTGAGCCAATAAGCGCATCACGAATACTGCCGCCACCAATGGCCGTCACTGAGGCCAAAACAATTACCCCAAATGGATCCATTTTATGTTTACCTGCAGCTAAGGCGCCAGATAAGGCAAAGACCGCGGTGCCACACAAGTCGAAAAAATAAATCCACTCAATCATTACTAAGCTCTTTTAGGTGGATATTTAATGCATCAACTGAAATGCGGATTTCAACTACAGATAGAATCAGTGAATAAAGTAAAAACAATAAACTCACCCCAAATACCATTGAGCCGATATCAAACAGCCCTAAATAAATAAAAATCATACTGATGACACAGATGGCAAAACTGATGACGCCGGCTTCTTGCATGCGTCTAATAATCTTAATGCGCTGACGAAGGTTTTTAATTTGCTCGCTATCAATAGGCTTACCCGAAGAGCTTAAGTTTCTGATTAAAGCCGCTAATGCGAAAAAACGGTTAGTGTAAGCCAATAGCAATAATGAAATCGCTGGGAATAACAAGCCTGGGGTCGTTAAAGATATTTGCAGATTATCTAACAAAAGGAGTCGCCTCTACATCAAACAACAAAAATGACTAAGCTGGGTATAATAACCTTTTTATAATAAAGTTACATCGCTTGAAACCACCTTATTGCGGTCCATAAAATCGGAATGGCAATGGTAAAACAAATCCAAAAGCTGATTGCCCATGATGTCAGGCTGATCGCGTTGCGGATATCTTGAGTAAGCGGCATTGTTGATGGGTTTATCTTGCTTAATTCAACCCGCTGTAATTGGTGTTTTAAGATGATTTGTTGCGGCCCTCCGAGCTCTACTTCCAACACTTTACTGCCAATATATAAGCTTGAGTAACCAAACACTCCTGCGGTATGAGGCGGCTGTTTAACTAATGCTGATACGTTCTTTAATTTGCCTTGCAATATTAAAGTCAAATTCCACAGTAAACTGGGGAGTGCAAAAATGATTTGATTGAGGGCATAAATAGGGGCGCTGAAGTAGCGATATTGCGGCACGTAATTGGGCCAGCAATGTTCTAATTGACGCAGCAAATGGATAAATAACACCAAGGGCGCACCGCCAATGGCAAAAAATAAGATGGTGGCGACGGTGCCATAACTTGGGCTGATTAATAGCCTTTCAATGGTGGCTTTACAAATACCGATTTCTGACAAATTATCGGTTTGCTGAATTAGCCATGGGCTCAGTAATTTTTTGGCTCGTTGTTTATCATTAAGCTCTAGGGAGTTTACAACGTCATTAGCAACGGGTCTAAAGCCTGCGTCACTGATGCAAAAATACACTAATAAAAAGTCAAAAAACCAAGGGTATACTGCCAGCGACAAGATAAAATAGACGCTAAACCACAGTGGTAAAATCAGTAAACCTGTTGCAAGTAGGCCGGCGGTAACTTGCTGTTGAGAAGAGCGCTGTGGATGGTTAACTTTCGCGCTTAATTTTTTCGCTAACAGTTGAAAAAATACAATAGGCTGTAGATTTCTGGGGATTGGCGCCACTTTAGAAATGAGCAGCGCCGTAAAAAGCACCAGACAGTTAACCAGAAAACTACCATCAACAGTCATCAGTTGTTGGTAAAAAGAACTATCAAACAATGTCATGGCACCTTATCAATTCACAGCTAAAATATAACCCTAAGTCAAAGTGGCAACATCTAACCTTGATAACGGCTAGAGTACATTGCCTTATGCTTTAAAAGTTTTTTAGTAATGCAATGACCATTAATGCTGAGTAATGACCCGCTTTAACAATGTAGGAATCAAAATCAACAGGCGAGTCGTTGTTAGCGTTATCTGATAATGAGCGGATGACTACAAACGGCACCTTAAATTGATGACAAACTTGGGCAATCGCAGCCGCTTCCATTTCACATGCCGCCATAGTTGGGAAATTAGCCAGCATCACCTTAGTGCGCTCAGGATCGCAAATAAAACTATCACCTGTGGCAATCAAGCCTTCAATGACCTTAGCTTCACCTAATGATGAAATAGCCGCTTTTGCGGCAGTGACTAACTTTTCATCAGGGATGAAAGCAGCAGGCTGTGATGCCATTTGACCAATTTCATAACCAAAGGCGGTTACATCAACATCGTGATGACGTACTTCAGAAGAAATAACAATATCGCCAATATTTAAACTGTCAACAAATCCACCCGCAGAGCCAGTGTTAATCACAGCATCAACCTTAAAGTTGTTGATCACTAATGTGGTTGCAACGCTGGCAGCGACTTTACCAATGCCTGAACGGGTGACGACAACCTCTTTACCTGAAAGTTGTCCTTCAACAAATTCAATTCCCGCTACAGTTGAGTGTACTGGGTTGGTCATTGATTCAATTAGGTGAGCAACTTCAGGTTCCATTGCACCGATAATAGCGATTTTCATAATTAGCGTCTCAAACAGTTCATTTAAATAAATAATAATGGCGGCTAATATAGCACAAAAGCAAACAGGGAAAGAGCACCGTAGCAGCAAATTCAGCAAATAAAAAAGCGCATCAAAAGATGCGCTTTAAGAGTTTTGCTATCAACAAGTGTTGCGATTAATTAGCCCAAGCCGTGTTATTGACTGTGGCTTACAATGGCTGCAAAAGCTTGTTATACGTCTTCAAAGGCGTTTAAAATCCCTTGCGCGGCATCGCGGCCTTCAGCAATAGCGGTGACCACAAGGTCAGAGCCACGAACCATATCACCACCGGCAAACACTTTCGGGTTGGTTGTTTGGAAAGGGTTATCGTCAAACTTACTGGCTTTTACTAAGCCCCATTCATTGGTTTCAATGCCAAAGTCGCTAAACCAAGCTGCAGGGCTGGCTTGGAAACCAAAGGCGATGATAATGGCATCTGCTTCAAGGATTTGCTCACTTCCAGCAATGACTTCAGCTTTTTGACGACCAGACTCATCGGCTTCGCCCATTTGAGTTTCTACGCACTCAATCGCCGTTACCACGCCATCTTGCTCTTTAATTGCCACGGGTTGGCGGTTAAATAAGAAATTAACCCCTTCTTCGCGGGCGTTTTGCACTTCTCGGCGAGAGCCTGGCATGTTTGCCTCGTCACGTCGATATGCACAAGTAACGCTTTTAGCCCCTTGGCGAACAGCAGTGCGGACACAATCCATTGCAGTATCACCACCACCCAATACCACCACGTTTTTACCTTCAAGGCTTAAATATGGGTTTTCAGAGCATTCAGAGCCCATTAAATGATGAGTATTACCAATCAAGTAAGGCAGTGCTTGAATGACACCTTGACTGTCTTCACCGGGTAGGCGAGCTTTCATTGCTGTGTAGGTACCCATACCGAGGAACACGGCATCATAACCATCTAGCAGGCTTTGGAAGGGAATGTCTTTACCAACGCTAACGCCCATTTTAAATTCAATGCCCATACCTTCAAGTACACTACGTCGGGTGGCCATAACCTCTTTATCCAGCTTGAAAGAGGGAATGCCATAAGTCAGCAATCCACCAATCTGTGGGTATTTATCATATACCACAGCTTTCACACCGTTACGACTTAAGATATCGGCACAACCAAGGCCCGCAGGCCCTGCACCAATAATCGCCACACGTTCTTTGCGTGGCTTCACTTTTGTCATATCGGGTCGCCATCCCTGGCTGATTGCGGTATCGGTAATGTATTTTTCAACATTACCAATGGTGACCGCGCCGAAATCATCATTAAGGGTACAAGCCCCTTCACATAGACGATCTTGAGGGCATACTCGGCCACATATCTCTGGCAGGGTATTGGTTTCATGAACCAAATCTGCCGCTTCTAAAATACGACCTTGTTCGGCCAGTTTTAGCCAATTAGGAATGTAGTTATGCAGTGGACACTTCCACTCGCAATAAGGATTACCACAATCTAAACAACGGTCTGCTTGCTCAGCCACTTGAGGCTGAGAAAACGGCTGATAAATCTCAATAAATTGAGTTGAACGTTTCGCAGCGGCGTGTTTAGTTGGATCTTTACGATCGACTTCTATAAATTGAAAATCATTACTCATCTTAATTTACCCCGCCTTTACTGCAAGTTCCGGGCTTTTTTGCTCAATTTTGAGCAAGTCAGCAACGGCAATGTTCTTCGGTTTCACTAGTACAAAACAATCTAACCAGTTTTCAAAATCACTTAAGATCATTTTGGCATGCTCACTGCCAGTGGCTTTTGCATGCTCTTCAATCAAGCCTTTAAGGTGTTGCTGCTGGATTGTTGATTCAAGTTTTTGGGTATCAACAAGCTCAGTATTAACGCGGCGACTAAAGTGATTAAAGCGATCAAAGATATAGGCAAACCCACCCGTCATACCAGCGCCGAAGTTAACCCCTGTTTTACCAAGAACAACCACGATGCCGCCTGTCATGTACTCACAACCGTTATCACCCACACCTTCAACTACGGCAACGGCGCCAGAGTTACGCACCCCAAAACGCTCGCCAGCTTGACCTGCGGCATAAACGCGGCCGCCAGTAGCACCATATAGACAAGTATTACCCATAATGGCACTGCGCTCACTTTGGAATGGGCTGCCAACAGGAGGATGGATAATAATCTTACCGCCAGACATGCCTTTTCCGACATAGTCGTTAGCATCACCAATTAATTCTAAATCTAACCCCGGGCTATTCCATACCCCAAAGCTTTGACCTGCACTGCCGTTAAATCGCAGCGTGATAGGTGATTTAGTGCCTTCTTTACCAATGTTGGTGGCAATAAAGCCTGATAATGTCGCGCCGATTGAGCGGTCGGTATTATTAATGGCATATTGCTTGGTTAACGCATCACCGGCTAATACCGCTTGCGCTGTGTCTGAAACAATTTGTAGATTTAACTCACCTTTATCAGAAGGCGGGTTTAACTCTTTCCAAGTGATTGCACTTCCGTCAGCGACGTTGGGCTGATATAAAATTGGCGCTAAATCCAGTCCTAACTGCTTGGCTGTTTGGCCTTCAAGGGCATATAACCAATCAGTACGGCCGACTAAATCTTCAAATTTAGCCACGCCTAATTTTGCCATCCATTCACGGACTTCTTGAGCGACAAACTCAAAGTAAGTAATTACTCGCTCTGGCAAGCCATGATAATGCTTGTCACGTAAGTTTTTATCTTGGGTTGCCACACCGGTTGCGCAGTTGTTTAGGTGACAAATACGCAGATATTTACACCCTAAAGCAATCATAGGTACGGTACCAAAGCCAAAGCTTTCTGCACCTAACAACGCGGCTTTAATGATGTCTTGACCGGTTTTTAAGCCGCCATCGACCTGTAAGCGAATTTTATGACGCAAACCATTTTCAACCAGAGATTGATGCACTTCTGCAAGGCCAAGTTCCCATGGTGAGCCAGCATATTTAACTGACGTAATTGGACTTGCACCAGTACCGCCATCGTAACCTGATATGGTGATCATATCGGCGTAAGCTTTCGCTACGCCTGTCGCGATGGTGCCAACGCCCGGCTCAGATACCAGTTTCACTGACACTAAAGCTTTAGGGTTGATTTGCTTTAAATCAAAAATCAGCTGGGCTAAATCTTCGATAGAATAAATGTCATGATGTGGCGGCGGCGAAATTAAGGTAACGCCAGGGCGTGCATGACGAAGACCGGCGATTTCAACACTCACTTTATGGCCAGGTAACTGACCACCTTCACCGGGTTTTGCCCCTTGAGCGACTTTAATTTGCAATACATCAGCATTAACAAGGTAATGGGCAGTAACGCCAAAACGGCCAGAGGCAATTTGCTTAATCGCTGAGTTACGTTCGCTATTAAAACGACTTGGGTCTTCACCACCTTCACCAGAATTTGAACGGCCACCAATGCGGTTCATGGCAACGGCTAGGGCTTCATGGGCTTCTGGACTTAATGCGCCGATACTCATTGCTGCGCTATCAAAGCGTGGGAATAAGTTTCCAGCGGCTTCAACACTTGACTCGTCAATGGCCGCATTCGTGCCTTTAATGCCAATTAAGTCACGTAAGGTGGCAATAGGACGGTCATCGACTAACGCTGCAAATTTCTTATATTTAGGGTAATCCTGATCTTTAAGACTTTGCTGTAATGTATTAACAACATCGGGGTTGAAACTATGATACTCGCCGCCTTCAACATACTTTAATAAACCGCCTTGTGGCAGTGGTATGTGAGCGCGGTAAGCTGCGGTATGAAGCACTTTTTGATCGGCTGCTAAATGTTCAAAGCTTGCACCTTCAATGCGACTAATCACGCCTTTAAAGCACAATTCAATCACATCTGAAGATAAACCAATGGCTTCAAACTGCTGGCTACAACGGTAAGAGCCCACAGTACTAATGCCCATTTTCGACATGATCTTACGCAGGCCTTTTTCAATACCTTGGCGGAAATTCAACATCAAGATGCTGTCATCTTCTACTTGATGTTTCTTGGCCATGGCTGAAATTGACTCATAAGCCAGATAAGGGTAAATCGCTGTCGCGCCAAAACCTAATAGCACGGCAAAGTGATGTGGATCGCGCGCAGATGCAGTTTCAACAATAATGTTGGTGTCACAACGTAAGCTTTGATCAACTAAACGTTGCTGCACCGCGCCCACAGCCATAGCGGCAGGGATCACTTGTACATTTTTAGCGGCGGCTCTGTCTGACAGGATGAGCAAGGTTGTGCCACTTCTTGCTAAACGTTCAGCTTCATCGGTAATGCGCTCGATAGCTTGCTTTAAGTTTTCGTGGGCGTCGTAGTTTAAATCAATGGTATTGGCGCGGTAGTAACTGCTATCAAGACCAAGTAACTGATTAAAATCACTAAAGAGTAGAACCGGTGACTCAAACATTACTCGGTAAGCAACACCGGTTGTTTCGCAAAATAAGTTTTGCTCGCGGCCAATACAAGTGGTTAATGACATCACGTGTTTTTCACGTAATGGATCAATTGGCGGGTTGGTGACTTGAGCAAACTTTTGACGGAAATAGTCATACAGTGAGCGCGACTTTTTCGACAATACCGCCATTGGAGTATCATCACCCATAGAGCCGGTGGCTTCTTCACCTTTACTTGCTAGTACCCAAATAACTTGCTCTAACTCTTCACGGCTGTAACCAAATTGCTTTTGATACTGAAGTAATACATCAGCACAAAAATTACTGGCGCCTTGTTGAGCGGCATCAATTTTGGTTGCAGGTTTTAAAGTACGGCTGTTTTTAGCCATCCATTCTTTGTATGGGTGGCGACGTTTTAAGTCATTATCAATCTCGAACGATGAATACAAACGGCCATTCATGGTATCGAGTACTAATAACTCGCCAGGGCCAACACGGCCTTTTTCTACCACTTCATCGGCAGAGTAATCCCAAATACCCACTTCTGATGCCAGTGTTAGGATGCGGTCCTTGGTTATAACGTAGCGAGAAGGGCGTAGGCCGTTACGATCTACTGCGCAGGCAGCATGGCGGCCATTGCTCATTACGATGCCTGCAGGGCCGTCCCACGGCTCCATATGCATGGAGTTGAAATCATAAAATGCTTTTAACTCATCATCCATTTCAGGATTACTTTGCCATGCTGGTGGTATAAGCAAACGCATAGCACGGTATAAATCCATGCCACCGGCTAATAGCATTTCCAGCATATTATCCAATGATGATGAATCTGAGCCTGTTTCATTAACAAAAGGCGCCGCTTGTTGTAAATCAGGTAACAGTGGCGAATTAAATTTATAAGCACGGGCTCTTGCCCATTGGCGGTTACCAGTAATGGTATTGATTTCACCATTATGTGCTAAAAATCTAAAGGGCTGCGCTAATGGCCACTTCGGCGAGGTGTTAGTTGAAAAGCGCTGATGGAATAAACAAATGGTGCTTTTAAGGCGAATATCGGCTAAGTCAGAATAAAATGCTGGTAAGTCAGCAGGCATCATTAAGCCTTTATAGACAATAACCTCACCCGATAAGCTGGCAACATAGAAGTCGCTATCATCGATGATTTGTTGTTCAAGACGACGTCTGGCCATATAAAGGCGACGTTCTAAATCTTTTTCACGCCAGCCCACAGGTGCATTAATTAGCACTTGGTATATTTGTGGCAGGCTTTTACGGCCAATCTCACCCAGTACATCTGGATTAACAGGCACCTTTCTCCAACCGGCAACACTTAAGGTTTCACGCTGGAGTTCTTTTTCTAAAATGGCTTTTGCGGTTTCAGCTTTGACTGGATCTTGGCTGAGAAATAGCATGCCCACTGCAAACTTTCGGCTAAGGTGCCAATCATTTTCAGTTGCAATGGCTGCAAAAAAGTCTTTCGGCATCGACATTAATAGTCCACAGCCATCACCTGTGCGACCGTCTGATGCTATCCCGCCACGGTGTTTCATTCTATCCAAACCGTGAATAGCAGTAAGGACAATACGATGGCTAGCATCGCCATCCATTTGGGCTATTAAACCAAATCCACAATTGTCCCGCTCAAAACTGGGATGATATAAGCTCATACAAAAACTCCCTAAACCTAACTTAATACGACTCGGATAATGCGGAGAAGTTCTCATAGATATGCACCCGAACCACCCAAATTAGCTCGATAATGGATAAAGGTCAAACTTAAATTACTCAACAAAATGAATTGTTACTGTTATTACAAATGTTACTAAAAAGCTGCTTTACGTTAACGTAAGCTGTATTTTTGTTCGTATAACCTTATGAATAAAAAGAATTTTAAAATTACCCAATTGTCACTTTTACTTTTGGTTAACATTTATTGTGGATTGATATTGATTTAGGGATAGTGAATTTATTTTCAAGTACAGTTTGAACAGCTAAATTGCCTTAAATGATTATTTATTCAATTAATTTGACTAAGAGTCGTAACTGCAAGTTCAAAAATGTGCCCTTTGTCACTGCATGAATATAAATTAATCGATTTATTTGCTGTTTTTTTGATGTGGCACCAAGTTTTTATCTGCCAGAGCCTGTATTGTCTGCCACTTTTTGCCGTCAGGAGCAATTGTGGGTTTAGATGATTTTGTAAATACCTTCGGTGCAGTGTGTAAGCAGCAATATGGCGGCAGAATTAAAAAGCTGACAATTGATGCTAAGTTCACTTGCCCAAATAGAGATGGCACCTTAGGTAAAGGCGGCTGTACTTTCTGTAATGTGTCGTCATTTAGCTATGAGCAAGGTACTGAAGCCAGTATCTCTGAGCAATTAAAGCAAGGTAAGCAGCGCTCGCTAAATGATAGTGCCAAATATATTGCTTATTTTCAGGCTTATACGAGTACCTATGATGAGTATCAGGTGCTGAAAACAAAATATGATGAGGCCGTTAAGGATTCTGATATCGTAGGCTTGCATATTGGCACTCGGCCAGATTGTGTCCCAGATGATATTTTAGATTTGTTAGTCAGTTATCAAGATAAAGGCATCGAAGTCTGGCTTGAGCTTGGCTTACAAACTTCAAACAATGACACTTTAAAGCGCATTAATCGCGGTCATGATTTTGCCTGTTATCAAGATACCGTGCTGCGGGCTCGAAAACGTGGCATAAAAGTCTGTGCTCATTTGATCCTTGGCTTACCCGGTGAAGACTATAGTGATTACTTGCGCAGTTTAAACAGTGTCATTGACGTTGGAGTTGATGGCATTAAGCTGCATCCATTACATATCGTTGAAGGGAGTGTGATGGCTAAGACATGGCGTCATAAAGGGATGGCACTACTGACAAAACAAGACTATGCCAACTATGCCAGTGAGCTTATTCGTCATACACCTAAAGATATTATTTTTCACAGAGTCACAGCTTATGCTAAAAAACCGCTATTACTGGCGCCTGATTGGTGCGGTTATCGATGGGAAGGCTTAGTGGCTATCGTGCAAAATTTAGCGGCTAACGGTGGACAAGGGCACTATTTGTCTGCCAATAAGTCCTAAAATTCAACCTTTAACTGCAATCTATGAAAGTTTATTAACTTATTTTATAAATTATTTTTAACAGCTTGTTAAAATATTGTGCTCATTTGCCAGTAATTAGGCTTGAAAAGCCTTGTTTAGTTGCATAGGGGATTTTAGCGAGTATTATAAATTCAATTTTAAAGTTATGAATTGATTAAGAGGTGCCGAGATGGCCACAGTTGAGTTAGAGTCTGTATTGGATCTCAATACGTTAGAGCAATATTGTAGTGCTATTGGTGCTGGAACTTTATTAAAAAGTGTCGTGTTATTTGAGCAGCTAATGCCTGAATATTTAGGTAGCCTCATTAAAGCGAATGAAGCGAATGACAAAGATACCCTTTGTGCTGAAGCCCATAAGTTTAAAGGTGCTGCAGGTTCTGTTGGATTAAAGCGTATTCAGCAATTTGCACAACTTGTGCAACATGGCGAAGAGCCAGCTTGGGATACTGAGCATGATAAATGGTTAGGTCAAATCGTTGAGCATGCAGGTTCAGATCTACAGCAATTAAAAGAATTTTTAGAAGCAAAAGCGTAATTGCTTTTGACTTTAAAAAGCCCCGCAAGGGGCTTTTTTTTGTCTTTAAAAAACTAACAGCATTAAATTTGCTGATTATGCGGACTAGATCCAGCTTAATTTATTGTTATTTATGTTTAGTTAATTCACTATTTGAATGACATCATCTTATGGTAATCGATTAAATGAAAAACCTGCCAAGCCTTAAAAATCTATTTTATTTAGTGAATTTGCATCAAGAGCAAAACTTTAACCGAGCGGCAAAATCTTGCTTTGTTAGCCAGTCGACTCTTTCAAGTGGGATTCAAAACCTTGAAGAGCAATTGGGATATCAGCTTATCGAGCGTGATCATAAATCATTTATGTTCACCGCCATTGGTGAAGAAGTGGTTGATAGAGCGAGAAAATTATTGACAGATGTTGATGATCTTGTCGAGCTAGTCAAAAACCAAGGTGAACCAATGACAGGTGAAATTCGCTTAGGTTGTATTCCCACTATAGCGCCTTTTTTACTGAGCCGAGTGGTAAAACAGTGCCAAGCCGATTATCCGCAATTGAGTTTATTGCTAAGGGAAGACACCACAGAGAGTTTGTTAGCATCTCTGGGAAAAGGTGAGCTTGATTTGCTTATTTTAGCTTTACCTGTGGATACCACTGGTTTTCATAGTATGAAAGTGGGCATTGACCCGTTTAAAATGGTGGTTCATCAGGAACTATCTAATGGGATCCATGTGCCTATTGATTATCAACAAATGCCCGATGAAAGTATTTTCTTACTGCAAAGTGAGCATTGTATTACTGGCCATGCGATTACCGCTTGCCAATTAGGCAACAGCGCCAAGATTAATCCTTTTGCTGCCACGAGTTTACATACTTTGGTGCAAATGGTGGATAGCAAGTTAGGCACCACCTTTTTACCGCAAATGGCCATTGATGCAGGTATTTTGAATGACACTGAACTTCAGATCATGACCCCGCCAGGTGAAGCGCCATATCGTGATATTGGATTGGTTTGGCGACAAACCACCAGTCGTATTTCGACCTTTAGAACCTTAGGCTTGATGCTAGAAGGCTTGTTACATAAGCAGTAATCAAGGCGGAAGGGGTTATCTTGTGTGGTGTTGTTTCATTGAGGGATTATTTTCGGAGCAACACCAAATACTTCAATTTCGTGTTTTTTACCTTTTAGCATCATCGCACCTAAATCCGTTAAATCGTATTGACTGGTTTGACGTTCTAAACGGTGGGCAACTTCACCGGAGATCAACATTCGCTGACCTAAAGGGTTACACTGATCTTGAAGCCTTGCGAGGGTATTGAGTACATCACTAAAGTAGCTAATTTCTTGCTTATGAACGCCAACGACGGCAGCCACAACCTGACCACAATGGGCAGCAGCTTTAAATTTGGGTACAAAACCATAATGTTCTTCAAAGTAAGCGCGATGCCAGTTTAACTGTTGGCTGAATTCATAATAGATATTCATACAGCGATCTTCTTTAACCCCTTCATCTAACGGCCAATGGATTAATACCGCATCACCCATATAACGATAAATTTCAGCTTCATTATTGGTTACTGTATCAGCCAGCATGCTAAAACTATCTTGGATTAAGCGACTGAAACGGTAATCACCTAATGTTTCTGCATGGGCGGTAGATGACACCATATCCACAAATAAGAATAGTCGGTGCTCATAACGTGGTTGGTGGTATTTACCTAACCCAATGTTAAGTAACACTCTTGGGCCAACCAGTAGCGCCATTTGTTCAATAAAGGCTAAGCCGACGCGTACTACAGCGAGATAAACCACTAAGGCTTGAAATGCTGGGCTATATAAAATGTGCGCAGTAAGCATTTGTCTTAGTGATACTAGATGGTTTTCTATGGCCCACATGTTTAAAAATTGAGTGACATAAGCCAGCGTCATTGCACCTAGGAGTAAAAATAGGCCTTTAAATATGACTGAAAAAAGATAGGGCAGGCGGCTGATGGCGCTAAAATCAGCAATAAGGTTGGACATCCAATGCAGGCAGCCGAATACGAAGCCCATAAAAATAGCTAGCGTTGCTAAGTCTATTTTTCCGATGGCCCATTGAGGTAAATCAGGAGTTTGTGAATATCGGAAAAAGACAAATGCGCTCATGGCAATACACCATGCTAAAATCGCAAATAATAGCTTTCTTGTCTGACGACGTGCTTTCACTGGATTATATCGAGTCCGTTGATATTTTAAGACAGGCTAGTTTATAGAAAATTCCCATACTTGTCATAGTGGTATTTACAATAGTTTTAATAAAAAGCCTTTATGTTTACAGTTTGTAATACTAGCCAAATGCATTTGTTAGTATTTGGTGGGTAAAGTTGATCTTTAAATAGAAGCCTCTGGGATTAGAGAGCTTAATCAGACCGTTTTCGGCAATTGACTCAGTTAATACTTGGCTATTGGCTGCCTTTGGTCTTAGTTGTAATACTTCACCATGACGGGCGGTGATTTGCTCGACTTTACCTATGGCGATTAATTCCATTATCTCTTCCCAGTCTTGCTTTAACTGTGAATATTGTTGTTGATTGGGTTGCCATAATACTGGTGAGCCTATTTTTCGCTCAGCGACAGGGATACTTCTTTCACCCTGAATGGGGATCCACAGCACTTGTTGTAATTTATGATAAACCACGCTGTCTTCCCAAGTGAGCCCTTGAATATTGGTCAGTGGGGCAACGGTGACATAGGTGGTTTCTATTGGTTTACCCTGTTTATCAATTGGAATGGTTTTTAACTCAATGCCCAAATGAAGAAAGTCTTGCTGTGGTTTTGAGCCTGCAGTCGCCCCTAGCTCCATTTCAATCAATTGTCCTACCCAGCCTTTGTCTCTTCTTAAGTTCTCTGGCACGTTTACGCCATGGTCTTTTGCTATGTCACCTAAACTGACACCAGCCATGTCATTGGCTCTTTGCATCAATTCATCGATTGAGTTTGGTGGGGTATTCATCATGGAGCAATGTCTTACTTTAAAAAAGTTTGGGTGTATTAAAGTGTACTGTTTTATCGATTATTTTAAAACGACAGCGGCTGGTTGTTTTTTGAACACCGTGAAGATTTAAAGTTATCCAAGGTTTTGCAGTAATATATCGCTCTGTTTATTAACGATTTTTATAAATATTGGTGAGTTTGTTTGACCACTTTATAAAGTTACTCTCCTTTTGCTCCACTATTTCACACACACTTATCCACAGAATGAATGAATAACTTTAATTTGTTAATGCTTAGCGGATATTTTTTTGACAGTCAATGGTGAAAAATAGCTTTATTTTGATATTTATAAAATAAATATGTTGTTTTTTGTGTATAACTTCTTTAGCCAGTATGGCCACAATTAATAATTACCTTTACTGCTTAAAAAATAACCTTTTATATGATTCGATTATAAGTTAACAATACATGTCTTATTTAACTCATTGTATTTTATTTATTTTTATTAGTTGATTTAGTTTTGTTATCGACAGTAAGTGTCACTGTAATTAGGCTCGTTTAGAGTTATTTTAGAGTTTCAAACAGAGATATCCACAGATTTTGTGGATAATAATCATAACTAGGGTCATCATCTGTTGATAAAAGTTGCTAAGGGCTCATTTTATCCAAGTGTTCTATTGAAATAGTCGTTTGCCCGTTGGCGAGCTTTATGAAACAATCTAGTCATTAATTTGTAGTGAAATTGGAGTCCATGTGATTGATAGCGACGGCTTTCGCGCAAATGTGGGCATTATTATCTGTAACAAATATGGTCAAGTAATGTGGGCCAGACGGTTTGGACAACATTCATGGCAATTTCCTCAAGGTGGTGTAGATGATGGTGAAACCCCAGAACAAGCTATGTACCGAGAATTGTATGAAGAAGTCGGTCTTAAACCTGAAAATGTGCAAATTTTAACGTCAACACGTTCATGGCTGAGATATCGTTTGCCTAAGAGATTAATTAGGCAAGAAAGTAAACCAGTTTGTATTGGTCAAAAACAAAAGTGGTATTTATTACAACTTAAAGGCAGTGACGACACGATTAATTTGAATTCCTGTGGTCATCCGGAGTTTGATGATTGGCGTTGGGTGAATTATTGGTATCCAGTCAGACAAGTCGTTTCTTTTAAGCGTGATGTTTACCGTAAAGTTATGAAGGAGTTTTCCTCTATTACATTGGCATTTCAAGGCCGTGAGCCTAGCCGAAAAAGAGGCCGTTATAGAAATTAGCTGATCAAAAAAGGATGTGAAGCAGTGCTAAATACGCTTAGGGATATTACACAGTCTGTCGCCAGTGCTAATAGCTTAGAGACGGCATTGTCATTATTGGTTTCCCAAACCAAGTTGGCAATGCAAACGCACTGCTGTTCTATTTATATTCTTGAACAGCAACAATTGGTGCTCTCTGCCACAGAGGGCCTTGCAACTAATTCCATCAATCGTGTCAAAATGCCTTTATCTGAAGGCTTAGTGGGCTTAGCGGCAGAAAAAGAAGAAGCTGTTAACCTTGCCGATGCCAAATCACACCCCAGATTTAAACTATTTCCCGAAGTTGAAGAAGAAGAGTACCGCGCATTTCTGGCTGTGCCTATTATCTTTCAAAAACAGGTTGTCGGCGTCATTGTGGTGCAGCAACCGCAGCCAAGACAGTTTAGTGAAAATGAAGAAGCCTTTTTGATGACTTTGGCGGCTCAATTAGCCGTGGTGGTGCGTAATTTAAAAAACAAAGCTGCGATCAGTAATGTTCAACAACAAGTGGTCTTTAAAGGTACTTCAGCGTCAAAAGGTATCGCCATTGCTGATGGCTTTGTGCTTGGTGGTGCTATCTCACTTGATCAGCCCGAAGAACAAGCCACAGACTTAGCAACAGAAGTTCAGCGTCTTAAAGCCGCTATGCAACGCTGTAGCGATATTATCAGCACTTTATCCCAACGCTTTGACCGTGAAAATGTAGATGATGTGGCCTCTATTTTTTCTGCTTTACAATTACTGTTAGGTGAAGCCAGTCTTGGCGGCGAGTATCTACGGGAAGTGAATTTAGGTTGGCAAGCCGAATCTGCCGTTAGCCGAGTGTCTAAACGCTATATTGAGCAGTTTATCGCGATGGAAGACCCGTATTTAAAAGAGCGGGCCAGTGATATCCGTGAATTAGGTCAAAAAGTTTTACGTCAATTAATCGAACCTGACAAATTAGAACTCGCACCTGATAAACCGGTCATACTAGTAGCGAAAGAGGTTGATGCCACATTATTAGCAGAGTTTCCTCGAGGAAAACTTGCAGGAATAGTCACGGAACTTGGTGGGGTGAATGCCCACGCAGCAATATTGGCAAGAGCCTTAGGTGTGCCGGCGATTGTTGGTGTTGATCAAGTGTTGTCTGCAGATGTTGATAATAAAAAGTTAGTGCTAAATGCCAATAGCGGCCAATTATTAATTTCGCCATCTGATGCCATTATTCATGAATATCTTTGCTTAATTTCTGAGAGTAAAGCCCAGCAACGACAATTTTCTGCTGAAATATCCTTACCCGCTGAAACCTTAGACGGCCAAAGAATACAGCTTTATTTGAATGCCGGTTTATTAAGTGGTTTAAGCACCGATATGGCAGAAGGCGCTGATGGTATTGGACTGTACCGTACTGAAATTCCCTTTATGCTGCATCAACGCTTTCCCAGTGAACTTGAGCAAGTTCAAGTTTATAAACAAGTGCTATCAGCAGCGCGAGACAGGCCTGTGGTAATGCGTACCCTTGATGTGGGCGGCGATAAACCATTGCCTTATTTTCCTATTACAGAAGATAATCCATTTTTAGGCTGGCGTGGCATCCGCTTATCTTTAGATCACCCAGAACTGTTTTTAATGCAATTACGGGCGATGTTAACAGCCAATGCTGACTCTTCACAATTGCAGATATTGCTGCCTATGGTCAGTAATTTAGACGAAATTGATCGCACATTACTGTATCTAGAGCAGGCATATACAGAGCTAACTGAAGAGCTCGCAAGAGAAATACCCAAACCTAAAATAGGGGTAATGCTTGAAGTACCCTCTTTGCTGTTCCAATTAGAAGATGTGGCCAAAAGAGTTGATTTTGTTTCTGTGGGTAGCAATGACTTAACCCAATATTTGCTTGCGGTGGACAGAAATAACCCCAGTGTCAGTCCATTATTTGACAGTTTTCATCCTGGTGTATTAAGGGCGCTAAAATGGACGATTACTGATTGTAACCGTTTTCAGCTTGATGCCAGTATTTGTGGTGAACTTGCTGGCGAGCCCATGGGCGCCTTATTGTTAGTGGCTATGGGCTACGAAAAACTCAGTATGAACCAAGGCAGTATTGCGCGGATAAACTATCTACTTAGACGGGTTAATAAAGCTGAACTTGAGCGATTATTAGAGCAGGTATTAAGCTTGTCTAATGGTGAGCAAGTCAGGCAATTATTGAATCAATATTTGCAACAGCACAACTTGCTGTCGATTTTAGACTAATGACAGATCAGCGAAACACTTATTGCAGTAACTTCAAATCAGTAATTTAAAATCAGTAATTTAAAATCAGTAAGTTAAAATCAGTAAGTTAAATTAAAAATACAGCAGCAAAGTTAGTTAATTAAACAAGTTGATAAAAGCAACTTGGCTAAGTCAATTTACACATTTTTCATTGTTAGGGCAGTACATTGGACAATATATTGTTAGTTTTTTCACTGTGCTTGTTATTAGGCGCTGTGGTTGGATTTCTTGCTGGTTTGTTAGGCATAGGTGGCGGGCTTATTATTGTACCGGCACTGATTTATTTACTGCCCTGGATAGGTATTGAGTCCAGCCAACTCACCCATGTGGCCATTGCCACCTCGTTAGCCTCTATTATTATGACCTCGTTTAGCTCTGCTATTGCCCATCATAGGCGCGGCAATATCCCTTGGGAGCTTTTTAAGCCCATGTTGCCGGGTATTGTGGTTGGCGCGTTAGCATCGGCTTTTATCTCAGAACAAATCGCAGCCGATTTGTTGCAGCAGGCTTTCTCGATATTTGTCATTGTGATGGCAATACAAATGACATTTCCATTAAAACCCAAAGCCATGGCCAAAGTGCCAAGTTTTCAAGTGATGTTTATTGTTTCAATGCTAATAGCTGTCATTGCCGGCTTAATGGGCATTGGCGGCGGAGTACTGCTGGTGCCTTTCTTGTGCTATTGCGGTTTACAAATGCGTCAAGCGGTTGGCTTTGCATCAGTAACAGGCTTTTTAATCGCGATAGCGGGCACTGCGGGCTATGTTATTGCTGGATTAAATGCCACTGACTTACCCACTTGGACAGTCGGTTATATTTATATTCCCGCATTAGTGGGGATCATCATTACCTCTATGCTTATTGCACCTTTAGGGGTAAAGGCCGCCAGTATTTGGCCAACGCCGATACTCAAAAAGATATTCGCAGTTTTGCTGATGGTAATAGGTTTAAAGCTCGCGCTTTCTGCTTAAAAAAATTACACTAGCCACGAATTTTGATAATTAATATTCTGCAAATAATAAACGTTTTAATAATAGGACAATAAAATGCGTCAGTATTTAGATCTCTGCAACCACATCGTTGAAAACGGCCATTGGATTGAAAATAAACGTACAGGTAAGCGCTGTTTAACCGTGATCAATGCAGATTTACAATACGATGTTGCCAATAATCAATTTCCCATTATTACCACTCGTAAAAGCTTCTGGAAGGCTGCAATTGCTGAGCTAATTGGCTACATTCGTGGTTACGATAATGCTGCAGATTTTCGCGCTATCGGCACTAAAACCTGGGATATGAACGCCAATGACAACCAAAGTTGGTTAAACAATCCACACCGCAAAGGTGAGGATGATATGGGCCGAGTATACGGCGTCCAAGGTAGGCGTTGGCAAAAACCTTGTGGTGGAAGCGTTGATCAGCTTGCTAAAATTGTCGATAACTTATCTAAAGGGGTTGACGATCGCGGTGAGATTATCACTTTCTATAATCCTGGTGAGTTTGATATGGGCTGCTTAAGACCTTGTATGCATACTCATACTTTTTCGCTACTGGGCGATACCCTTTACCTAACAAGCTATCAGCGTTCATGTGATGTGCCTTTGGGGCTTAACTTTAATCAAATTCAGGTGTACACCTTTTTAGCACTAATGGCGCAGATCACCGGAAATAAGCCGGGTCTGGCTTATCACAAGATCATTAATGCACACATTTATGAAGATCAACTTGAATTGATGAAAACTGAGCAACTTGTGCGTGAGCCATTCCCATCGCCACAGTTGAATATTAACCCTGATATAAAAAGTTTACGTGACTTGGAAACTTGGGTCACCATGGATGACTTTGAAGTGATTGGTTACCAACATCACGACGCGATTAAGTATCCATTCTCCGTATAAATCACATTCCAGTCATCATTTCACCCAATCGCTTTGGTTTACATCTAAACCAAAGCGATTGTCTCCTACTGCGCAAAGTATCGACGATTTTTAAATTCGACAATGAAAATACCAGCTAATCTTTAATGATTTTATGGGGACTGTTTATGCAAAAGTGCCTCATTGCTAAGTTGCTTTTTAAGACTAAAAAGACAATGTTAGTTAATAATGCTTGTGATAAAAATTTTGCAGAGCATTGTAAATAAAAGATTAATTAATTTAGCGGATTGTGTTTTTATTCAGCAGTTGATATTTTTTTCAAGAAGCTTGTTGGTAATTGATTAGCTTAAAAAAGCGAAATATTGGCAATTTGGGCTCACGTTAATACACTTAAGTGTGATCTTGTTCGTATTATTTTGTTTGATACCTCGGAAATCCCGACATATAAGACCCAAACTAACGATTATGATTGTTTGAATAATTCCGCTAGACTCGAATTAATTGTTTTTTGTGGAGAAAATTATGGAACGTGCAATTAAGAATTTCTTAAGTCAAGAATCTGCAGGGGGTATCATTTTGATGATCTCTGTAGTGCTGGCGATGTTAATGGCAAATTCGCCATTAGCGGGTTTATACAGTGGTTTTCTTGATACAGAAGTCCAAGTACGTATCGGTTCACTTGATATAGATAAGCCATTACTGTTGTGGATTAATGATGGTCTTATGGCGTTATTCTTCCTATTAATTGGTTTAGAAGTTAAACGTGAACTGCTAGAAGGTGCGCTTTCAAGCGTTTCAAAAGCATCATTACCTACCTTTGCTGCTATTGGTGGTATGTTGTTCCCAGCGTTATTTTATTTAGCGTTCAACTACTCAGATCCTGTGACTCAAGTGGGCTGGGCAATTCCAGCTGCGACTGATATTGCCTTTGCACTCGGTATAATGGCGCTACTTGGTAGTCGTGTTCCGGTGGCATTGAAAGTGTTTTTACTTGCATTAGCCATTATCGATGACTTGGGCGTAATCGTCATTATCGCACTATTTTACAGTGCTGATTTATCGATGGTAAGCTTGATTGTTGCAGCTATTTCAATTGTATTAATGGTTGCTCTGAACCGCAAAGGCGTCAGCTCACTGATCCCTTACGGTTTACTTGGTCTGATCTTATGGGTTGCAGTGCTTAAGTCTGGCGTACATGCCACATTAGCAGGTGTGATTATTGCGTTCTGTATTCCATTGCGCGCTAAAGACGGCACATCACCTTCTGAGCATTTAGAGCATAGCCTACACCCTTGGAGCACCTTCTTCATTCTACCCGTATTCGCCTTTGCCAATGCAGGCTTATCACTTGCAGGTATGAGTGTAACCTCGTTAGTTGAGCCAGTAACCATCGGTATTATATTAGGCCTACTATTAGGTAAGCCAGTAGGTGTATTACTGTTTAGTTATGTTGCGGTAAAACTAAAATTAGCTGAATTACCACCAGGAATTGGCTGGACTCAAATTATCCCTGTGGCAGTGATGACCGGTATTGGTTTCACTATGTCAGTATTTATCTCGTCGCTTGCCTTTGATGGTGCACCTGATCAATATGGTGATTTTGCAAGATTAGGTATTTTAACCGGTTCAATGCTAGCTGCATTAGTGGGTTATTTCTGGTTAAACAAGGTGCTTCCTAAAGCTGAAGCAAAATAAGCTGGAGCGATTAAATGAAACTTAAACTGTTAATGTTAGCCTTTGCTATGGGGGCTGTTGTTCCTGCCCAAGCAACGTCATTCAATGTTTGTCAAAAGGATGTTGAATCAAGCGAGTGTAAAAGTTACTTAGATGGCGTGGTTGATGGTGCATTGATGTACCACGACGAAGCTTCTGCTAGCCGATTAGACGCTGATAGTGGCTATGAGTCTCGAGCGCTTAAATACCGCGCAGGTAAACGCTATCAAGAGGCTAACCGCAGTTTTTGTGCAGAAAGAGTCCCTGACAAGGCTGATATTGTTTTGGCCATTCAAGAACAAACGGCCAATAAAAACATCAATGACCTAAATGAGTTGTCGATATTAATTGATAGCTTGTTGAACTGTCAGAGACTAAAATAAGTCATCTTTCATTAGCTGGCTTATATGAATGCAACATTTAAATTATAACCATCTATATTATTTTTGGATGGTTAGAAAGAAAGGGACGGTAGCCAAGGCTGCCGTCGCTTTATGTTTAGCCCCGCAAACTATCACAGGTCAAATTCGCGCTTTAGAAGAACGCCTCAATGGCAGTCTATTTAAACGTGTCGGCCGCAACCTTGAATCCACCGAACTTGGTGAAATCGTATTTCGTTATGCTGATAAGATGTTTAGCCTCAGCTACGAAATGATCGATTTACTCTCTTATCAAAAAGATGACTCAGTGTTATTTGAAGTGGGTATTGCTGATGCCTTGTCAAAAGCCTTAGCCAGTCGCGTTTTACTGACGGTGATCCCAAGCGACGGTTCAATGCATTTGAGCTGTTATGAATCAACCCATGAAAGCCTGATAGCAAGGTTACGTGAACATAAATTAGATATGATTTTATCTGATTGTGCTGGCGTATCACTTAAATACCCTGAAATCTTATCCAAAAAGTTAGGCGAGTGCGGTATTAGCTTTTTCTCTTCATCAAAGCCCTCTGCTGACTTTCCTGCCTGTCTTGAGCAAGAGAAATTACTGATCCCAGGCAAGCGTACTTCCCTAGGGCAACAGTTACATCGCTGGTTTGCTGAAAAGAATCTTAATGTGAGTATTTTAGGTGAGTTTGACGATGCCGCGATGATGAAAGCATTTGGTTTGTTTAAGCGTGGCATATTTGTTGCTCCGTCTATTTATCGTCATGATATACTCTCCCAAGGCATGGTATTACTGGGTGAAACCACTGATATTAAAGAAGAGTACCATGTCATGTTTGCAGAGAGGATGATTCAGCACCCTGCGGTTCAACGCTTGTTAGAAACTGACTTTAATGATTTGTTTGCTGGTGTTGATCCACAAGTTCAAGATGTTGAGCATCGTAGTTTGCAACATCTATAAAGTATCCGAAGAGATGTTAGGAGAAGTACATTGGAATTAATGAATATAGCAAGAGTGCGCTGGGCTTGTCGAAGAGGGATGCTTGAGTTAGATGTTCTTTTTCAACCCTTTGTTGAGCAACATTACCAAGCTTTAGCTGATAAAGATAAGCAAACCTTCATTGATTTATTAGCCTGTGAAGACCCTGAGTTATTTGCTTGGTTTATGGGCCATGAAGTTTGCCCTGATGCTGCGATGGCTGACATGATAGTTACGGTTCGTGGTCGTCCTCAACCATAAGCTAGTTTATAGCGACATTAGCTTACTGCAAAAGATGAAGGTGCTTAACTGATGCATTTCAGCTTAAGCGCTTCATTTAATCAATTTTTATCACATATTGTATTGCTCAGTGTGTGTTTAAGCAGTTTTATTCTTTGGCCAGATTATCGCCACTGGGCTTATCAACTGGCATTCTATTTTATTCTTATCTCGTGTCTGGCTTTTTTTGTCGCTCACCTGTTGGCGTTAAGGCATTGGCGTTGCCAATTTAGTTTACTTGATGCAGGTAAAGGTAAGTTATCCCAAGGGCAAGAATTTCAATTATGGCGCAGTTCAATCGTTACTGTATTTGCTGCAGTGATGTTTATTGAACTTGACGTTGCAGATGAACTGGGAGTTACAGCTCGGGGAAAAAGGCAGTTATTAATTGTCTGGAGCGACATGCTTGACGACAGCAGTTACCGAAACCTGTGTCGTCAATTAATTGCATATGGCAAGCGTTAGTAATCTTAACGCTATCTTTCAGGTTGTAAAATAGTTGGCTTGGGATTATCGACTTGCTCTGGGTAATCGGCATTATAGTGCAGTCCACGGCTTTCTTTTCTTTCCATGGCGCAGCGAATGATTAACTCGGCCACTTGAACCAAGTTTCTCAATTCCAGTAAGTTGTTACTGACTCTGAAGTTACTATAATATTCTTGAATTTCTTGTTGTAACAATGCGCAGCGGCGCAAAGCGCGCTCTAAGCGTTTGTCGGTTCTAACAATTCCCACATAATCCCACATGAATAAACGCAGTTCATGCCAGTTATGGGCAATAACCACTTCTTCATCTGAGTTGCTGACCTGACTTTCATCCCAGAGTGGTACAGGGCCGGGTGTCGGCACTTTTTCAAGTAAGCTTTCAATATCTTGAGCAGCAGCTCTAGCAAAAACCAAGCACTCTAATAAGGAGTTACTGGCCAGTCGGTTGGCGCCATGTAAGCCGGTGTAGGCGACCTCACCAATAGCATATAGGCCATTGATATCAGTTTGTCCATGCAAATCTGTCATGACGCCGCCGCAGGTGTAATGGGCTGCTGGCACCACAGGGATGGGATCGGTGGTGATATCAATACCAAATTCTAAACAGCGACTGTAAATTGTCGGAAAATGTTTGATGACAAATTCAGCTGGCTTATGGCTGATATCTAAATACAGACAATCAGCACCCAAGCGTTTCATTTCATAATCGATTGCCCTTGCCACAATATCACGGGGGGCAAGTTCTGCGCGTTCATCAAATTCAGGCATAAAACGGCTACCATCAGGGCGTTTTAAATATGCCCCTTCACCGCGTAAAGCTTCAGTAAGCAGGTAATTTCTAGCATCAGCATGATACAAGCAAGTTGGATGAAATTGATTAAACTCCATGTTGGCAATACGGCAACCTGCGCGCCAAGCCATGGCGATTCCGTCACCACTGGCAATATCCGGATTGGAAGTATATTGATATACCTTTGAACAGCCACCGGTTGCGATAGCAACAAACTTGGCTGTAACCGTTTCAACATGCTCAGCATCGCGGTTCCAAATATAGGCACCCACCACACGATTACCGGGGCGGTTTAATTTGCGAGTGGTGATTAGGTCAATGGCGTTATATCGTTCAAGGACTTTAATGTTCGGGTGCGCGATTGCGCGTTCTTGCAAGGTTGATTGTACAGCTTTACCGGTTGCATCGGCAGAGTGCAAAATACGTCGATGGCTGTGACCCCCTTCACGGGTCAAATGATAAGGTGCTGCGCTTTGATCGCCGTCAGTTTCTTCTTTATCAAATGCCACACCGCATTGAATTAACCATTGCATCGACTTTTTGGCATTTTCAGCCGTGTAAGTCACCACTTCTTTGTCACAAAGTCCTGCGCCAGCAATGAGCGTGTCGTTAACATGTGATTCAATAGTGTCCGATTCATCGAATACAGATGCGATTCCACCTTGGGCATAATAAGTCGAACCTTCCGCCAAAGGGCCTTTAGAAAGTAAAATAACTTTAGACTTTTCAGCTAGATGCAGGGCAAGTGTTAATCCTGCTGCACCGCTACCTATAACCAAAATATCAGACTGGTGTTCAACTGCTTGTTTCATAAGGTATCATGGAGTACTTAATATGTTCCTCAATGGTAAATCAATTACGCTTTTTTGGGTACTTAGACATTACTATTAGATGGGCTAATCGCTAATTTTTTAATTAAATTAATTTTTTTTCATTCAATATCGAACTTTTTCAAAGCATGCGAGTCTACTTTAATGTGAATATGATTCGAGCGACTGAGAAATCAGTATTATAGATTTAGGAGTAGTCGGCTCGGATGAGTGGACAAATAAGTGATCAACAGTTAGTTGAACGTGTTCAGCGTGGTGATAAAAACGCCTTCAATTTGCTAGTCCAAAAATACCAAAATAAGGTAATGAGCTTAATTTCGAGATACATACGAAACCAAGCGGACATAGCAGATGTTGCACAGGAAGCTTTTATTAAAGCTTACCGTGCATTACCCAACTTTCGGGGTGAAAGTGCTTTTTATACTTGGCTTTACCGCATTGCAGTAAACACTGCAAAAAACCATTTGGTTTCTCAGAGCAGAAAAACACCGCCAAACAGTGTTGACGCCGAAGAAGCTGAATACTACGAAGGCAGCGATGCATTAAAGGAATTTGCTTCACCAGAACGCTTGGTGTTATCAGATGAAATTAATCGGGTGATTTTTGAAACGTTAGAAACGTTGCCAGAAGAATTGAAAATTGCAATATCACTACGAGAACTCGATGGTATGAGTTACGAGGATATTGCCAATATCATGGATTGTCCTGTTGGGACGGTGAGATCAAGGATCTTCCGCGCACGGGAATCAATCGATAAAAAACTCCAGCCTTTGCTGGAACAGTAACAGTCTTTATGACATGGGTGAAAAATGCTTAAATCAGGTCAAGAATGGGTTTCATCAGCAGTTGACGGCGAAGTTGATGCGAAAACATTAGCGGAATTGTCAGCAGACGAAGACTCACATAGCAAATGGCAAAACTATCACATGATAGGCGATGCAATGCGCGGCGAGTTACCACAGACAATTGATTTGGATCTTTCTGCTAATATTGCAGCTGCAATCGAATTAGAGCCAGCCATTATTGCGCCTCAGACTCAAACAACTTCAGTACATGATACTGAAACCGTTAACGAGACTAAGAAAGATAATGTGGTACCGTTTTTCAAACAGTTTGGTCAGTATGCAATTGCTGCAACTGTGGCAATGGTTGCAATTGTTGGTGTGCAAAATTATGAGCAAGACCCAAGTGTAGACTCACCATTACCTGTGTTAAATACTCGTCCTTTAATTGGTTCTGCGTCACCTGTTAGTCTCCAAACTGGGGCTGTACAAAATCAATCTAATATCAGTAATGATAATATGGTTGAGCAACGTCGCCGCATAAATTCTTATATCCAAGACCATATGCTACAACAAAGGTTGAATTCAGGTGCGGTTGTGGACAACAATAGCGAAATTGAACCAAACGATATTAATCATTAATTCGGAGTTAGCTTGCGTCTAATCCTGTTAGTACTTGCTGTATTGGCTTTCCCTAGTATTGCCGAAGAAGAAAAATCAGCGAAAGCTTGGCTCGAAAGTATGAGCCAAGCATTACAAACCAAACAATTCAAATCTTCTATTATTCAACTTCAAGCCGACCACATACGACCACTGGTTTATCTGCATGGTACGGTCAATGATAAAGAAGTCGCATTTCTAGAATACCTCAATGGCCCCCCTAAAAATGCGGTCAGAGTGGCCGATACGGTAACATTTATTGAGCATGACCAACCGGCATACAGCATCAGCGCCCCCCGTATTCAAGGTCTTTGGCCTGCTATTTTTGCATCTAATATCACGTCTTTAGAGCAGGGGTATCAATTTGTTTTAGGTGGAAGAAGCCGCATAGCCGGGCGCCCAGGGCAGATGATCCGCATTATTCCGGTTGATGAACACCGCTTTATGTCACAAGTTTGGGTAGACATGGAAACCCATTTACCATTGCGTTATGACATGATTAACCAAGACAAACAGCTGATTGAGCAAATGATGGTCATTGAGCTATTAGAGCTTGGTGAGCCAGCGAGCATTTTAGTCGAAGCTGAAAAGCAAGAACTGCCGCCGGTGATGAACCCAGCTGAACGGATTGAAGGCCAAAATTGGCAATTTACTTGGTTACCTGCAGGGTTTCATTTAGTGGTAAAAGATCATCACCGCTTACTTGGTAGTGATGAATCAGTTGAATATATCGCTTTAACCGATGGCTTAGTTAACATTTCAGTGTATGTGGCCAGAATGGGTGATAGCCCGATGCCAGATGAGCTCATTACCCGCAACGGCCTTTCAATGGTGGTTGAGCAAGTGGGCAATGTTGAAGTGGTTGCAGTGGGTAAAGTGCCTGCTGATACGCTTAATCGTATTGCTAAAAGCCTAGTGTTAAAATAAAAAGTATTAAAATAGCCAGTATTGACGTAACTAGCCTCAAAACAAGGGTTAAAATAAGTGCTAGAATCACTAGCACTTAACATACAGGGCGATTTTCGCTATGACTCAACAAGCAGACTCAAAATCAGCGCAACAACCTCAATCGCCTCCAGCATTATCGCAATCGATGTTAGAAGAGGTGGCGACGGTAATCGCTTACGATCCTAAAGGGTGGGTCACCGTTGAGATTGAACTTAAGAGTGCTTGCAATCATTGTTCAAGCAGTGAAAATTGTGGCACTTCAACGGTTGCGAAAGCCTTTTCGATTAAAAAACAGCAATTCTCCCTCATGGCAGAACAAGCCTGCGAAGTCGGTGATTTACTGAAACTTGCTTTGCCTGAATCCGTCATATTAAAAGCCGCAATGCTGGTTTATATTACCCCTTTAGTTGGATTGTTTTTAGGCGCTATTATGGGGCAGGGCTTAGCTGACCTTTTGGAAATCAACACTGATCACGGCGCAATGGTGCTGGCAGCCATCGGCAGTTTCATGGCTTGGAAAGCCGGTAAAAGCAAAGCTGTAGAACTTGAAAAAGCCTCAACGCCCATCATTACAGCGTATTTAGGCCAAGGGATCAGTCTTTCACGGGGTTAGATTGCATTATTTATCAGATATGAAGGGCGATTTTATTATTGTTTTTTGTCCAGTTATTGATTGTGATTGGTATTAACCCCTTTATCAGGTACAATTCGACCCCATTATATCCACCATTTTAGTAGTAGCCATTTCACCCACATGAAACACATTAGAAACTTCTCAATTATTGCCCATATCGACCATGGCAAATCAACATTGTCTGATCGCCTTATCCAATTTTGTGGTGGTTTATCAGACCGTGAAATGGACGTTCAAGTTCTCGATTCTATGGATATCGAACGTGAGCGCGGCATTACCATTAAAGCGCAGAGCGTTACCCTCGACTATAAAGCCGATGATGGTGAAACTTATCAGCTGAACTTCATTGATACACCCGGCCACGTTGACTTCTCTTATGAAGTATCACGTTCACTTGCTGCATGTGAAGGTGCATTGCTCGTCGTTGATGCCGGCCAAGGCGTTGAAGCGCAAACTCTGGCGAACTGTTACACCGCCTTAGAAATGGACCTTGATGTGGTACCGATTTTAAACAAAATCGATTTACCTCAAGCCGATCCTGAGCGCGTAGCTGCAGAAATCGAAGATATTGTTGGTATCGATGCTATGGAAGCTGTGCGCTGCTCAGCTAAAACGGGTATCGGTATCAAAGATGTATTAGAAGTCATCGTATCGGATATACCACCACCAGAAGGTGATATCGATGCGCCACTTCAAGCGCTGATTATTGATTCATGGTTTGATAGTTACCTTGGTGTTGTCTCGTTAGTCCGTATTAAGCATGGCGTCTTGAAAAAAGGTGACAAGTTTAAAGTTATGTCTACTGGTCAAAACTACAATGCTGACCGTGTTGGTATCTTTACGCCTAAACAAACTGATACACCTGAGCTTAAAGCCGGTGAAGTTGGCTTTGTTATTTCGGGCATTAAAGAAATTCACGGCGCACCAGTAGGTGATACCTTAACTCACGCTAAACATGGTGCTGAAGAGCCTTTACCTGGGTTTAAAAAGGTTACTCCGCAAGTTTATGCCGGTGTTTTCCCAATTTCGACAGATGAGTTTGAAAGCTTCCGTGAAGCATTAAACAAGCTAAGCTTGAACGATGCATCTCTGTTTTTCGAGCCTGAGTCATCTTCAGCGTTAGGTTTTGGTTTCCGTATTGGTTACCTTGGCTTATTGCACATGGAAATCATTCAAGAGCGTCTTGAGCGTGAATACAATCTTGATTTGATTACCACTGCACCAACGGTTGTTTATGAAGTTCAATTGAACAACGGTGAGGTGGTTTATGTTGATAACCCATCAGATTTACCGCCAATCAATAACATCGAAATGATCCGTGAACCGATTGTTGAAGCAAACATGTTGGTGCCTAAAGAGTACTTGGGTAACGTTATCACTTTATGTGTCGAGAAGCGTGGCGTACAAACCAATATGGTTTATCACGGTAACCAAGTTTCTGTGACTTACGAATTGCCAATGGCTGAAGTTGTCATGGATTTCTTTGATAGATTGAAATCGACCAGTCGTGGTTATGCATCATTAGAGTATAACTTTATTCGTTTTGAAGAAGCGGATATGGTGCGTTTAGATATCTTGATCAATGGTGACAGAGTTGATGCGCTAGCAATGGTTATTCATCGTTCAAACATTCGTCATCGCGGCTTAGCTTTAGTTGATAAGATGAAAGAACTGATCCCAAGACAGATGTTTGATATCGCGATTCAAGCTGCGGTGGGTAGTCAGATTATTGCTCGCTCAAACATTAAAGCCATGCGTAAAGACGTTACGGCTAAATGTTATGGTGGTGATGTCTCGCGTAAGAAGAAACTACTGAATAAGCAAAAAGAAGGTAAGAAGCGCATGAAGCAAGTCGGTAACGTTGAAGTGCCTCAAGAAGCGTTCTTAGCTGTATTGAAACTTAATGATTAAACCTTTGTAGGTTTCATTAGAGTTCAGATAACGCCGCAGTTTGCGGCGTTGTCATTAGCAAAAGTTAATTTTGCAACAATGACTTATTCGTATAATTTGTAACATTACAGTTAGTGCTTAACGAAGTATTCCATAGAATACTCATTATTCAGCGGTTTATTCATTAAACTATTATTTGAAAGTGTTAAAGGCAGGAGCTTAAATTTCAATGGCAGCCCATTTTTCTCTTATTTTAACCATAATAACCCTTGTGAGTGGGTTAATTTGGTTAATCGATGCAACGATATTTGCCCCTAAACGTCGTGAAAGCTTAGCCCTTGCAGAAGCAAAGCAACCTGATTTGAGCGATGATGCAAAATACAGCATTACGCGTGAATCAACCTTGGTTGAATTTGCCCATTCAATTTTTCCGGTTATCGCATTTGTATTGATATTGCGTTCATTTATTTATGAGCCATTTCAAATACCATCAGGCTCAATGAAACCGACTTTACTGGTAGGTGATTTTATTCTGGTAGAAAAATTCAGCTATGGCTTACGTGACCCAGTATTTCGCAGCAAGCTAATTGAAACAGGTGAGCCTGAGCGTGGCGATGTGTTTGTGTTCAAATATCCTCAGCAGCCTGAAATAGACTATATTAAAAGAGTGGTTGGTTTACCGGGTGACCGTATTGTTTACCAAAATAAGCAATTTCTTATTCAGCCAAAATGTGATGCAGCAACTAATTGCCCGCCAGCAAAAGCAATTAAGCTAACGCCTGTTAATCGTGGTGAGTTTACCCATGAAGGCGTATCGTTATCTCGCTATACCGAGCAGTTAACCGATGTAGAACATGATATTTTAATCAATCCATCTCGCCCTGATTTTAGCTCACATTTCTTTGAGCAACCGGGTACGGCAGTGGGTGAATTTATTGTGCCAGAAGGTCAGTACTTTGCCATTGGTGATAACCGTGACAACAGCACGGATAGTCGCTTTTGGGGTTTTGTCCCTGAAGCTAACCTAGTAGGTAAAGCGGTAGCGATTTGGATTAGTTTTGAATTTGAACGACCTGCAAGTAGTTGGCTGCCGACATGGGTACCAACCGGGGTGCGTTTTGACAGAGTAGGTGCGATCAAGTAATGGAACCAATTAAAAACTTACCGCGACTGTGTCGCACGCTGGGGTATGAGTTTACTAATGTTGATTTATTAACTCAGGCATTAACTCATCGTAGTGCTGCATCAAAACATAATGAACGCCTAGAGTTTCTAGGTGACTCGATTTTATCAATCATTATTTCTGATGCACTTTATCATCAGTTTCCTAAGGCCACTGAAGGTGATTTAAGCCGTATGCGTTCCACCTTAGTCAAAGGTGAAACCTTAACGGTTATCGCAAAAGAATTTAAGCTAGGGGATTACCTCTACTTAGGCCCTGGCGAGCTTAAAAGTGGCGGATTTAGACGTGAGTCTATTTTAGCTGATGCGGTTGAAGCCATTATCGGGGCGATTTATTTAGATGCTGATTTAGAGACCTGTCGTAAGTTATTACTGACCTGGTACCAGCAGCGTTTGGCTGAAATCAAACCTGGCATCAATCAAAAAGATCCGAAAACGATTTTACAAGAATATCTGCAAGGTTATAAAAAGCCCTTACCTGAATACCATGTTGTCGATGTAAAAGGTGAGGCCCATGACCAGACATTTACGGTTGAATGTCGCGTAGCAGAAATCAATAAAGTAGTGACAGGCGTCAGTACTTCAAGAAGAAAAGCTGAGCAGCTAGCTGCCGCTCAGGTATTGGAGCTTATTAATAAATGACCAAAAAAACAGACTTGCCAGAGAACTCACCAGTTGAGCCGAGTTTAGATGAATTATTGGCAAGGATGAATGGCGCTGCGCCAGCCGCTACAGCAAAATACGAGGTCACCTATTGTGGCATGGTCGCTATTGTCGGCCGCCCTAATGTGGGGAAATCTACCTTACTGAACAAGTTGCTTGGGCAGAAGGTCAGTATTACCTCTAAAAAGCCGCAAACCACTCGTCATCGCATTATGGGGATCCATACCGATGAAGCTAGGCAAATTGTGTTTGTTGATACTCCAGGCTTACATATTGAAGAAAAGCGTGCGATTAACCGCCTTATGAACCGTGCTGCAGCAAGTTCGCTTGCTGATGTCTGCATGGTTGTGTTTGTGGTTGATGGCATGACGTGGACTGAAGATGATGAGATGGTGCTCAAGAAATTAGAGCAAGGCAGTGGTCAGCGTAAAACGGTTTTAGCTATCAATAAAGTCGATAATATTAAAGATAAAGAGTCTTTATTCCCTTATCTTGAAAAGTTATCTGCTAAGTTTAAATTTGATGAAATTCTGCCTATCTCGGCTACTAAAGGCACGAATATTCAACGAATTTTAGATTTAGCCAGTGAGTCGTTACCTGAAGCTGGATTTTATTTTCCAGAAGATTACGTCACTGACCGTTCGCAACGCTTTATGGCGTCAGAAATTGTCCGTGAAAAGCTAATGCGCTTCTTAGGTGATGAACTGCCTTATGATGCCACCGTTGAAATTGAACAATTCAAAATGATGGAAAACGGCGTTTATCAAATCAATGCCTTGATCTTGGTCGAGCGTACGGGCCAAAAACGTATGGTTATCGGCAATAAAGGCGAGCGTATTCGCACTATCGCCACCCAAGCTCGACTTGATATGGAAACCTTGTTTGATAATAAAGTTTTCTTAGAAGTCTGGGTTAAGGTTAAGTCAGGCTGGGCAGATGACGAACGTGCTTTACGTAGCTTAGGCTATGGTGAAGACTAAAGCTATGCCTTGTCTAATATCGACTCTAGCGACAGTGTAACCCTGCTATGTTAAGGGGTTACATACTACATCATCGACCATACAGAGAATCCAGTGTGATTGTTAATCTGTTAGTTGATGGTGTAGGTAGGGTGGATGCCTTAGTCAGAGTCGGTAGCGGTAAAAAATCCCTTAAAAGTATCATTCAGCCATTTCAGCCGCTGATCTTCCAGTTCAATAGCAAATCAGGCTCGACTGATTCCTCGCTTAAATTTATTACCCAAGTTGAACCCGCAGCGCCGGCATTGCCCCTTAAAGCTGAAAGCTTATATTCTGCTATGTATCTTAATGAGCTGCTGGTTAGGGTCGTTAATTCAGGCCAACATGCTGAAGGGTTATTCCTGCATTATCACCGCAGTTTAATGGACTTGGCCCAGCAATTTAGTTCCAGTCATTTACGCTACTTTGAGATGGAGCTGCTTTTAGAGTTAGGTGCTTTGCCATCACTGGATTACGACACCTTAGGTGAGATGATCATGGCAGGTTGCAGCTACCGTTTTGTTGCTGATGCCGGTTTTGCTGTCGTGAATCAAGCCGCATCAGAGCATTTTAGTAGCAGTCGTAACTTGCTCGCTGGCGAGATGCTCATTCAGCTCAAGCAAAAGCAATTAACCCCAGAGCACCTAATTCAAGCCAAAGGGCTGATGCGCTATCTGTTAACGCCGCTATTAGGCGGTAAGCCATTACTTAGCCGTAAGTTATTTATTAAACAATAACTTTTTCATATATGAGCAGCCAGTGGTTTACATTAGAATAGGCCCACTAGTTTGTAATATTACTTTTTAGATTTGCTAGTTAGCGAGTCAGTTTTGCCAATTAAGGAGCCACAATGAGTGGAATTTTATTAGGAATTAACATCGATCATATTGCCACTCTTCGTCAAGCTCGTGGAACCAGTTACCCTGATCCTATCCATGCCGCAGCGGTTGCAGAGCATGCTGGCGCAGATGGCATCACGATTCATTTACGAGAAGATCGTCGCCATATTCAAGACCGTGATGTGTATTTGTTGGCTAAAACCCTAAAAACGCGAATGAATTTTGAGTTCGCTGTTACCGATGAAATGATTGCAATAGCCTGTGAAGTCAAACCCGCTTATGCCTGCCTAGTGCCAGAAAAACGTGAAGAGCTGACCACAGAAGGTGGCTTAGATGTGGCTGGCCAATTTGATAAAATCACTCAAGCTGTCACGACGTTAGCAGCTAAAGGCATCAAGGTATCGTTGTTTATCGATGCCGACAAAACCCAAATTGATGCCGCTGTAGCATCGGGTGCACCTTATATTGAAATCCATACCGGTTGTTATGCCGACGCTGAAACGGATGCTGAGCAGGCTATAGAGCTAGCGCGCATTACTGAAATGGCCAAATATGCGCACAGTAAAGGCTTGGTTGTTAATGCCGGTCATGGCTTGCATTACCATAACGTCAAAGCCATTGCAGCTATCCCTGAGTTGTATGAGTTAAATATTGGACATGCTGTTATCGCTAGAGCTGCCATTGACGGTTTAGCGACTGCAGTAAAAGATATGAAAACATTAATGCTAGAAGGGCGTAGAGGCGAATAATGGCCATTGTGGGTATTGGTACAGACATTATTGAGATAAACCGCATTGAGCAGCAATATGCCCGTTTAGGCGATAAGTTGGCTAAGCGTGTGCTCACGCCTTCAGAGCTGGAAATTTACCAATCTTCAAAAATAGCCCACCGATACCTAGCAAAACGTTTTGCCGCGAAAGAAGCCGCTGCTAAAGCCTTAGGTACAGGTATTGGCCGCGGAGTGTCATTTCAGCATATCCATATCAGTAATGATGACAATGGCGCGCCACTGATCAGCTTTACCGATGGTGCATTAGCAAGGCTTGAGCAACTTGGCGCGACCCGCGGCCATATTACTATTGCTGATGAGCAGCATTATGCCGTGGCAACCGTGATTATTGAGTCTTAGTAACTGAAATTGTTCACATTAAATACCTAAAGGCGCTTAATGCGCCTTTTTTGTGCTTGAGTCTTTTTATGGCGAAACTTGAGTTTGCTGATGCCGATAGGGTAAGTTAACGTCAGTTAACCATTACTCACAAAAAACTAACAACTAAAGGTGGTGATATGAAATCAGCGGTAGAGCAGTTAGCAACTTACAAAAGTGTGCACTTAAACCCGAATAATATCCGCACTCATTTCATCGGCGTACCGCTGATTATTTGGTCGGCATTTTTGATGTTAAATTTTATACCGGTGAATTTGCTGTCATTGCCAAATTTGTATATCAATGTGAATGTGGCATCCGCGTTTGCTATCGCGACCTTAATTTACTACTTCATCTTGCATAAAGGTTTAGCGTTAGGATTAACGATTTTTATTATTCCAGTGCTTATCACCACTTCGCTGGCAGCGCAGCATGGGGCGGGCTGGCTTGTGGCCATTGCGGTATTTGTTGTTGGTTGGGTGATTCAGTTTATCGGCCATAAATACGAAAAAGCCAAACCAGCTTTTATTGACGATTTAAATCAACTTTTGATAGGGCCGTTTTTTTTAATGGCAGAGTTGTATTTTATGCTTGGCTTTGGCAAAGAACTTGAAGAAGAAATTACCCCAATAGCGCGGGATAAACGCAGAGCGTTAGAGGCGAAAAAGCGTCAAACCACATAAGTTTGATTGAATTTCTGGTATTAAAAAAGGCGCTCGATGCGCCTTTTTAGCTTTTTAATAGCTTAAAACTAACTAATGTTAGTCATCCTGCTCAACTTCAGTAAGCGTGGCATCTGGTATGACTTTTACCGTTTTAATCATGTTATCTGATACCTCTAAAACCTCAATGTCATAGCTGCCTATTTTAAGGCGAGTACTGGCTGATGGAATATCTTCAAGGTGTTCGATGATCAACCCATTTAAGGTTTTAGGTCCATCGATGGCAAAGTCCCATTTCATTTCTTTATTTAAGTCACGTATGGTGATGCTGGCTTCGATAATGAAACTGCCATCTTGTTGAATATCAATATCTTCACTGGCAGTGGTGATCATTGAAGTGGTGAAATCACCAACAATTTCTTCAAGAATATCTTCTAAGGTCACCAAGCCTTGTATGTCACCGTACTCATCCACCACTAAACCAAAGCGCTCTTTATTTTGCTGAAAGTTGGACAACTGCACCGTTAGCGGTGTGCCTTCTGGGATGAAGTACAACTCTTTTACGGCTCTTAACAAGGTGGATTTACTGAATTCTTCTTTTGACTGCAGTCTTAAAGCATCACGGAGGTGGATAAAACCGACGGCATCATCAATATTATCGCGATACACCAACACCCGTGTGTGCGGGCTTTGAGTCACCTGTTTATTGATCAGTTTGAATTCGTCATTAACGTTAATGGCATAAATGTCTGAGCGCGGGATCATAATGTCTTCAACGGTGACTTTTTCTAAGTCTAGGATCGACAAAAGCATTTCTTGATGTCGCTGGGGGATCAATGCCCCAGCTTCATGAACAACGGTGCGCAATTCTTCTTGGCTAAGGGCATCATTAACGCTGACATTTTTAATTCCTAATACCCGTAAAAAACCAGAAGTGATTAAGTTAATCACTTTCACTAGCGGCCATAATATCGACAGTAAGGCTTTTAATAACAAGCTTGACGGAAAGGCAATACGTTCAGGGTGCAAGGCGGCAATGGTTTTTGGGGTCACTTCGGCAAAAATGAGTACCACCAATGTCAGTACTCCAGTAGCTATTGCAACACCGACATCGCCAAATAAGCGCATACCAATAATGGTTGCTATCGCTGACGCTAAAATATTAACCAGGTTATTACCAATTAAAATGAGGCCAATTAAGCGGTCAGGTCTTTCTAGCATTTTTAGTGCACGAATAGCACCTTTGTGGCCGCTGGCCGCTAAGTGGCGAAGACGGTAGCGATTTAAGGTCATCATGGCGGTCTCACTACCTGAAAAGTAGGCTGAGATTAAAATTAACACCAACAGAGAGAAGAGGAGTGCGCTGGTAGAAATAGCGTCCAAAAATGGCTCCAGTTTTTGTAGTAAAAAAAAGACGAATGATGAGTATCAATCATTCGTCATGAGTGTCAAGTTTGGTTAATGTTATTCAACCAAATATACGGTTATCGTAAAATAATTTCAGTTACAATTCGTGCGCCAAAGTAAGCCAGAGAAAGTAATGTAGCCCCTGATAAGGTATATATTACTGCAGTACGAACACGGCAACCTATGCTGTAATGCTGCCAAAGCATCACACAGTAAACCACCCAAGCCATAATTGATAAAATAGCCTTGTGACCTTTACCATCTTCAAACATATCTTCCAAGAAGATAAACCCTGTCGCCAGTGATAATGTTAGTAACATCACTCCGATAGTCACCAAATGGTACAGCTGCTTTTCAACTGTCATTAATGGCGGCATGCCGGGGCTCATCATGGTTTTCTTATTTTTTAGTTTATTTTGGATTAGCCACAACTGAATTGCGTACAAAGCTGCAATCATCAAGGCACTGTAGGCCATAAGCGATAATACAATATGTGCTAGGATCTCTGGGTGAACATCAAAGTGGATGATGTATTGAGGCGGAATGAGCCACAGCACAGCAACCGAAATAACCGAGCAAGCATAAACCACAGGCACCACAACAATCACTTTTAAGCGGTGCATGATAATGGTAAAGCTAAAGGCAATAATCCAATTAACCAGTGAAATCACATTGGTTAAACTAAAGTTTTGCCCATCAGCGGTAAAAATGGTTTGTGATAATGCAATGCCATGAAGCACAACGGCAATGGATGCAAAGATAGCAACGAGCTTGCGATTGGGACCTTCTGCGTGGAAAAGTCGGCTTGTCACTAAAATAAGTGCAATGCAATAAAACAACATCGCCGAAGCTGGGAAAATGACCATCTGGAATAAACCTATCAAGTTATGAGTGCCGTTGTTTTTTACAATATAAAATCAGCACATCTTTAGTTAGTTAAGATTAACACGAACGCCCCCCAATAGTGGAGTGACCTAAGACTCAAAATTTAACAGTTTCCATCATTTAACTGCAAATTCTTTACGAAAGATGATGAATATCAAATCTGATAGCGCAGGCTAATGTCGCATCTTGAAGTAGTTTGGGTATAATGGGCGCCAATTATGGAATCGTTTAAGGTATACAGCAGCGCATGTTTGAGAATCTATCTGACAGACTGTCACGCACCCTCAAAAATATTAGTGGTCGTGGTCGCTTAACCGAAGACAACATTAAAGATACCTTACGTGAAGTGCGCATGGCGCTGCTTGAGGCTGATGTTGCTTTGCCAGTGGTACGCCAATTTGTTAACAGCGTAAAAGAACGCGCTGTTGGTCAAGAGGTGTCAAAAAGTTTAAGTCCAGGACAAGCATTCATTAAAATTGTCCAAAATGAACTTGAAATTGCAATGGGTGAGGCTAATGAAGCCTTAGACCTCGCTAGTCAACCGCCTGCAGTATTAATGATGGCAGGTTTACAAGGTGCCGGTAAAACCACCAGTGTTGCCAAACTGGCGAAATTTTTACGTGAACGTGAAAAGAAATCAGTACTGGTAGTGAGCGCCGACGTTTATCGCCCTGCGGCGATCAAACAGCTAGAAACCTTAGCCACTGAAGTTGAAGTTGAATTTTTTCCATCGGATGTGAGCCAAAAGCCAGTCGACATTGCTACTGCCGCGATTGCCCATGCCAAGCTTAAGTTCATTGATGTTGTGATTGTCGATACCGCAGGTCGCTTGCATGTCGATGAAGCGATGATGGATGAAATTAAAGACCTTCATGCAGCCGTTAATCCTGTAGAGACACTCTTTGTTGTCGATGCTATGACGGGTCAAGATGCGGCCAATACCGCAAAATCATTTAATGAAGCATTACCGTTAACTGGTGTGATTCTGACAAAGATTGATGGTGATGCACGTGGCGGCGCGGCGTTATCGATTCGTAATATTACTGGCAAACCGATTAAATTCTTAGGTGTCGGTGAAAAAATTGATGCCCTTGAGCCATTCCACCCCGAGCGTATTGCTTCACGTATTCTTGGTATGGGTGATGTGCTATCACTTATTGAAGAAGTAGAACGTGGCGTTGATAAAGACAAAGCCATGAAGCTTGCTTCAAAAGTGAAATCAGGTGGTGGCTTTGATTTAGAAGATTTTCGCGAACAATTGCAGCAAATGAAGAATATGGGCGGCATGATGAACATGATTGAAAAGCTGCCAGGTGTAGGCCAATTACCACCTGAAGCGCTAGCCCAAGTTCAAGATGGCAAGATGACTGGCCAAATGGAAGCTATTATTAATTCAATGACACCAGGTGAGCGTAAGCGTCCTGATATCATCAAAGGTTCAAGAAAACGTCGTATTGCCTTAGGTTCTGGCACCCAAATTCAGGATGTTAATCGTCTTTTGAAGCAGTTTACTCAAATGCAAAAAATGATGAAAAAAATGTCAGGTAAAGGTGGGATGAAGAAAATGATGCGCAGTATGGGCGGCATGATGCCTCCGGGAATGAAGTTTCCTGGGCGTTAATGTTTACGTTTTTTATGAATATCTTTTCAAATACCGCTGGTTAGGTTTATTTTGACCTATGGCAGACAATAACCTTCGATGTAAAAATCGTCGGATTTGGTTGCAATAGTTGAAAAGTCAGGTAAAATCTTCCGGCTTTCTACTGGGGCCCTTCGCGAACACGGAGTCCCAGTTTTTTATTTTTGCTTCTAGCAAATCATTAGAGGAATAAAACGCATGGTTACCATTCGTTTAGCTCGTGGCGGCGCAAAAAAGCGTCCATTTTACAGTATCGTTGTAGCAGATAGCCGCAATGCACGTGACGGTCGTTTCATCGAACGTGTTGGTTTTTTCAACCCTTTAGCTAAAGGTCAAGAAGAAACTTTACGTTTAGATTTAGATCGTGTTGACCATTGGGTTGCAACTGGAGCTTCGACTTCAGAACGTGTAGCAAAATTGATCAAAGACGCTCGTAAAGCAGCTGCTTAATAGCGTTAAGGTATAAAGATGAGTAGTAATCAACAACCCATCGTACTAGGCAAAATAGGTTCTAGTCATGGTATTAAAGGTTGGATGAAAATCACCTCTTATACCGATTCTGTTGAAGGTATTTTTGAATATTCGCCTTGGTACATAAAAGAACAAGGTGAATGGCGTGAGGTTAAGGTCTCTCAGTGGCGTTTTCAAGGTAAAGCACTTGTGGCTTGCTTAGAAGGCGTAAATACACGAGAGGATGCGCAAGCACTTACAAATTGTGAGATTGCCATTCAGTCAGACCAAATGAAAAACTTGTCAGAAGATGAATTCTACTGGCGAGATTTGATTGGTTGTACTGTGACTAACACCAAAGGCTACAACATGGGTGAAGTCGATCAGATCGTGGAAACAGGATCCAACGACGTACTCCTTGTTAAAGCTAACGTAAAAGATGCTTTTGGCAAAGCGGAACGAATGATTCCCTTTGTCCCTGAGCAGTTCGTCCTTGAGGTGAACTTGCAAAGTAAACAGATATTAGTGGATTGGGATCCAGACTTTTAAGTCGAGGTACATCATATGCGGTTAGGGGTAGTAACCCTGTTTCCTGAGATGTTTCGTGCCGTTACAGACTTTGGAGTCACGGGTCGAGCCGTAAAAAACGGCCTGTTAGAGTTGCAAACGTGGAATCCTCGTGATTTCACCCATGATCGACATAACACTGTTGATGACCGACCTTACGGTGGTGGTCCAGGCATGTTGATGATGGTGCAACCGTTACGCGATGCTATTCATGCAGCGAAAGCTGCGGCAGGTGACGGTGCAAAGGTGATTTATTTATCACCTCAGGGACGTAAGCTGGATCAGCAAGGCGTTTCTGAGTTAAGTAAATCAACAAGTTTAGTGTTGGTATGTGGTCGATACGAAGGTGTTGACGAACGTATTATTCAATCTGAAATTGATGAAGAGTGGTCAATTGGTGATTATGTGCTTTCGGGCGGAGAATTACCGGCGATGACCTTAATTGATTCAGTTGCAAGGTTAGTACCTGGTGTACTAGGTAAGCAAGCGTCAGCAGAGCAAGACTCTTTCTCTGATGGCTTATTGGATTGTCCACACTATACACGCCCTGAAACTTTAGATGGTGTCGGTGTACCAGCAGTGCTTTTAAGCGGTGACCACAAAAAAATTAGACTCTGGCGGTTGCAACAAAGTCTTGGTAGGACTTTTTTAAGACGACCAGAATTATTTGAAAATCTAGCTCTGACTGGCGAACAAAAGACTCTTTTAGCGGAGTTTGTCAAAAATTTAGACAAACCTGTGTAGTCATAAGCCCAGTTATTTCTAGAACGGAGTAAGTTATGAACAACATCATTAAAATGCTCAACGAAGAGCAAATGAAAACAGATGTACCTGAATTTGGTGCTGGTGATACAGTAGTAGTTAAGGTACGTGTAGTTGAAGGCAACAAAGAACGTCTTCAAGCGTTTGAAGGTGTGGTTATCGCTAAGCGTAACCGTGGTCTTCATTCTGCATTTACAGTACGTAAAATCTCTAATGGCGAAGGTGTTGAGCGTGGTTTCCAAACGCACAGTAAACTAGTAGCTAGCATCGAAGTTAAGCGTCGCGGTCGTGTTCGTCGTGCTAAGCTTTACTACTTACGTGATCGTTCAGGTAAATCTGCACGTATCCGTGAAAAGTTGGCAACTAAGTAAGACTAGTTACCCGCTTAAAAAAATTAGATGCAGTGTTCGCACAATAGCCCGCCTTTATGGCGGGTTTTTGTGTTTTTGGAGAAAATTAAATTTAGTGGTTGATTAGTCGTTTAATCCAAGGCATAGTTAGCTCAACTTTGTAATGGTGTAGCGGTACGGTGTTACCTTGGTAAGGTCAGTTAGTGCAGTCATGGTTAACGCGATAGCCCCATGACAGAAATAATTTTTTAAGAAGTGAGAAATATCATGCAGCAAGATACGATTAATAACGTTCATATTAGTTCAGAGAAAGTACTGGTCACCCCAGCAGAATTAAAAAAAGCATTGCCGCTGTCTGATCACGCTTATCAGTACATTCTTGACGCCCGTAAAACCGTTGCCGATATTGTCCACAAACGTGACAATCGAGTATTAATCGTTACTGGCCCATGTTCTATTCACGATATCGATGCTGCCAAAGAATACGCCCTAAAGCTTAAAAAATTACATGATGATCTCAGTGATGAGTTTTATATCTTAATGCGGGTTTACTTTGAAAAACCACGTACGACAGTAGGTTGGAAAGGTCTTATCAATGATCCTGATATGGACGAATCATTCGATGTTGAAAAGGGACTAAGAATGGCGCGTGAGCTGATGATTTGGCTTGCAGAGCTTGAACTGCCGGTAGCGACTGAAGCATTAGACCCCATTAGCCCGCAGTATATGTCAGAGCTGGTAACTTGGTCGGCCATTGGCGCCCGAACCACAGAGTCGCAAACTCACCGTGAAATGGCATCTGGCTTATCCATGCCAGTAGGATTTAAAAACGGCACTGACGGTAAACTTGGAGTGGCGATTAATGCCTTACAATCTGCGGCAAGCAGCCACCGTTTTATGGGCATTAACCAGCAAGGGCAAGTGTCATTACTGCAAACGGCAGGTAACCCCGATGGCCATGTGATTTTACGTGGTGGCAAAACACCTAATTATGATGCTGACAGCGTGGCAGAGTGTGAAGCGCAGTTACATCAAGCCAAATTAAATGCCAGATTGATTATTGATTGCAGTCATGGCAATTCATCAAAAGACTATACAAGACAGACACTAGTTTGCGAGGATGTATTTAAACAAATACATGCAGGTAACCGTTCAATTATTGGGGTGATGCTTGAAAGTCACTTAAATGAAGGTAATCAATCCAGTAATAAGCCTCTGTCAGAACTGGCTTATGGCGTATCGGTAACCGATTCTTGTATAAATTGGCAAACAACTGAGACATTGTTGCGTAGCAATGCTAATTTACTTAAAACAGTATTACCTAATCGATTCGCAGCATAAACGCGACGATGGATGGATTTAAGCGATGAATGAAAAAACCACTTTAGATTTAGACAATTTGCGTGAGCTTATTGACGGCGTTGATCAGCAACTACTGCATTTATTACGTAAGCGATTAGATCTTGTCGCTCAAGTCGGGGCGGTTAAGCATGCTGCTGGGGTGCCGATTTACGCACCGCAGCGTGAAGCATCAATGTTGGCAAAACGCCGTAAAGAAGCCTGTGAGATGGATGTTTCACCGCAACTTATTGAAGATATTTTACGTCGTTTAATGCGTGAGTCTTATCTGAATGAAAAAGATGTCGGGTTTAAGCAAGTAAAAACGGATCTTGGTCATATAGTCATTGTTGGTGGTGAAGGCCAGCTTGGTGGTTTATTTAGTCAAATGCTGACGCTGTCTGGCTACACTGTAAAAAGCCTTGATAAAAACGATTGGCATCGCGCAGACGAGTTATTTGATGGCGCTGGCATGGTGATCGTTACCGTGCCAATTAATGTCACTTGCGAGGTGATCAGCAATCAATTAAACAATTTAGCTGATGATTGTATTCTTGCTGATTTGACCTCAATTAAAACTGAGCCTTTAAATGCCATGCTTGCAGCTCACAATGGCCCTGTAGTGGGTTTACACCCAATGTTTGGCCCTGATGTGGGCAGTTTAGCAAAGCAGGTTGTGGTGGTGTGTGATGGCCGCGAACCCCAAGCTTACCAATGGTTACTCGATCAAATTATTATTTGGGGCGCGCGTATTGTTAATGAGGATGCACAAAAGCATGATAAAGCCATGCAACTAGTGCAAGCCATGCGTCACTTTTCAACTTTTGTTTATGGTTTGAACCTATGTAAAGAGCAGGCCGACATTGAGACGCTTTTACAATTTAGTTCGCCTATTTATCGTTTAGAGTTGGCGATGGTGGGGCGTTTGTTTGCTCAAGATCCTAAACTGTATGCTGATATTATTTTTGCCCAAGAAGGCAGCCAAGTCGCCATTAGTGATTATCTTGATAACTATGGTCAAGCACTTCAACTACTTAAGACCGGTAATCGAGATGAATTCGTGTCTCAATTTGAGCAAGTTGCAAAATGGTTTGGGGATTTTGCGCCACAATTTCAGCAAGAAAGCCGCGCTATGCTACAGTCAGTGAATGATATGAAGACCAATTAAGCCGAGTTAAAGCTGAATAATATTGCGAAATCATCAAACAGGGATTAAGGTTAAAGGGAGCTGCTTTTAAGTAGCTCTTTTTTTCGGACTAATAGGAGTGATAATCTAATGACAAATACTGAGGTTTACACCGCAGAAGATTTATCGCTTGGGCATTTTTTATATGCACTAATGAGCGCCTTTCCACTCTTTTTTTTACCCGTGTTTTTTAGTTTATTAATTAATATTTCCCAAAACCGTATTCCAGCAAACTCTTTGCTGGGCTCTCATTTGAGATGGCAACGTAACAGCATGACCGGTTTGATGCCATTAGTGATCTTAGGCTATTTTACTCCTCAAATATGGCTTAGTGTCCCGATATTTGTATTAGCTTTAGGCTGGTTTAGTTATCGTATTTTTAAAGGTTGGCTTGGGTTAAATGATAATGTCAGCATGTATTAATTGTTGATTAACCAATAAAAAACCGAACTTAATGTTCGGTTTTTTATTGGGCTAACATCAACAGTATCATTTGGGTAAACGATACTGCTGGTTTTATTGATGAAGCTCGTGCAGCAAGTGATGCTGGTCATCTGCCTCTGCCAGTTGTTGCTCACTCAGGATCAGTCCGTTGGCCTGTAGCTGCTTAACTGCAATGGCTTGCTGATGTAAAAGAGGGCTGTTAACCGCGTAACTGGTATTAACAATAACAGGCAAGTGGCATTGATGCTTTATTGCAATTAAACCGGCTAAATCCAATGACAGTTGCTCAGGATTAGTAAAGCTTCTAATGCCTGCTTCAACCAAGATAAGTTGTTGATTACCCGTGGTCAAAACTCTATCTGCAGCAGTAAGCCAGTCAGAGGTACTTGCCATCGTATTGCGCTCAAGCAATACCGGTTTACTGATAGCGCCTGCAGCGTCTAACAGCTCTTTATCAAACATCGCCTTACCAGCAAGATAAACCATATCGGCCGACTTTACAGCAATATCGAAGCTGCTTACTGAGTCAACTTCAATGGCACTGAACAAGCCTGCTTGCTCAACGATATGACTATAATTTTTAAGGCTTAACGGCGATAAATTATCTGTAGATAAAGCTTGTAGCAATACCCCTTGATAACCAGACTCTTTCACCTGCTTCACCTTAGCGGCAAATAAGTCATCGGTGTCTGTAAGGGTCATTTGTTGCAGCGCAACTAAGTCCTTTTCACCAATGGCACAGTGTTTGGTTTCAATAATGGTCTGCTCTTGTCGATACAATTTCGAATGCTTAGGGGCATCAAGATTGTCACTAGCAGTTTTATTGGGGGCTTTAGAGCTATTTGGCTCAATCACTAGCTGACTACTATTTAGTTGAGTTGGTTTGACGGTTTCACAAGGGTAACAGCCCAGCACTTTTATAAAGCGTGTTAGCCTTTCTAATTCTTTTAAGGCTTGCTGCATATCATGGTTTGCAAGATTTTCATCAACATCAAGGTAGAACATTTCTTCCCACGGGGTGCCAGGGATTGGGCGAGACTCTAACTTACTCATATTAATGTTATGGGCTTTTAATACGAGCAGCGCCTCAACTAGCGCGCCGGGCTTTTGTCCTGTAGCCATAATCAAGGTGGTTTTTGCCGGCAGTTGTGACGGCACTGCAACAGCTTTGCGGGCAACCACAATAAAGCGGCTTTGATTAATTTTTTGGTTGGCTAAGCCTTTTTCTGTGGCACTTAATTGATATAAGGCGCCGCCTTCAGCACTGCCTATAGCGGCAACACTGTCATCATCTGCATCAATGACCTGCTGCATGGCTTCAGCACTGCTTGAGCAATAGGCCAGCGTTAAGTTTGGATGTTGCGATAACCACTGACTGCATTGGCTAATGGGCTGTGGGTGAGCAAATACGGTTTTGATTTGTTCTAATTCAGCATTGTTTTTGGTGAGTAAGCAATGACCCACTTCAATGGTTGTTTCTCCGACAATTGAAAGAGAGGTGTGTTGCAGCACGTCATACACTTCATTAATTGAACCCGAAGAGGTATTTTCAATCGGTAAAAAACCTAAGTCGGCATGACCGAGTTCAACTGAATTGATAATTTCATCAAAACTTTGGCAGCCTAAATCAATCATTTCTACTTGGCGGCGCAGACAAAAGCGGCTGGCTGCGAGATAAGAGTATGAGCCTCTAGCACCTAAGTAGGCGATGGTCGATTGTTGTTGCTGGATTTCAGGATTAGCACGGCCATGTAAAAAGGCTTGTTGATTCAAGACTGAATCTTCAATGATGCTTTGATAAAGTGAGATAACAAAGTGAGCATCTAAACCTTGCTCTCTACCTTGTTGAACTAAGCGTTCTAATAATTCTTTTTCCCGCTGCGTATCTCTGATGGGCCTAACATCGACTTCTTTACTTCTGGCGACATCAAGGCTTAATTCACGCCTTTTGGCTAGTAAGGCTAATAAGTCCTTATCTAGTGAGGTAATTTGTTCTCTGGTCTGACTCAATTCTGGCGCTTTTTTCATAATAGCCTCAATGACGACTGCTTAGCTGACGTGGTGTTGAACAGCGAGCATTAAATATTTAATAATAAAAAGCCCCCCAGTTGGGAGGCTCTAAATTTCATTTTCGTTTTTACACAAAAAATCGGCCTCAATATGGGGGCTGAATAAAAAAGAAAATAAAATTGCGGCTAGTGATATTTTTCATACTGTAAAATTAAAGCGCTAAGCTATCAGTGTCAATCAAATATTGATCAAGTTTGCTCATTGTTTATGGTTTGCATAAAAAAGCGCACCCGAGGGCGCGCTTTGGTTTAAGTGTAATAAAAAACATCAAGCTGCGGTTTCCTCCTTATAGACATACTCAAAATCATTATCGGTTTCAGCTATTGGCGAAACGTGACGTTGAGCTTGGGGTTTATGTGTCAGGCGATTTAGCTGTTTTTCCAGCTTTTTACCCATTGCAGTTATTGCTGCGTAAAGGTTTTCATTTTTCGCCTGGGCGAATAGTTCTCCACTTGGCAAGCCTACTGACGCTTCTATCTTAAAGAGCTGCTTTTCCTGAGTGATAATGACATGTGGGTTAATGAGTTGTAGATCGTGTCTTGCGAGTTTTTCAATTTGTCCTTCGATACGTTCAAGAATCGGTGCAGTTACTTCAAGTTGCTTGCTAGTGATTTTCAGCATATTTCGAACCTTCTGTTGTTTGCTTAAGTTCAGATTACCAAGCTTCGAAAGAAAAATCGTGATTTAAATCACGTTTTGTAGGTTTTTTAAGTCTGTTTGATTCATATTTGATCGCTTAGACAATTTAGCTAAAAAACCGTTTAAAATGTCTTGAAACTCGATTTAAATAGGCGCATATTTGAATGGATAACAACCTCGCTCACCTCCTTTTTTTGAATGATTTATATACACTTTCTCAATTGACCTTGCATTTTCGTTAGCCATTTTTTGTGGCATCGCGCTTTTACTGTTGTGCTAACCGCAGCTGAAAAAGCTTTTAAAGTTTGCCACTAATATTCCTATTAGCCGCACGCATGTCGAAAGTCATATTTTTGGGATGTAACTACTGAAACCCTAGCTGAAGGGCTAAATCATATATTGTAGAACCCAGTATCTTGTTGATGTTTAATAATTCATAAGCGGCAGAGTTTGAACTTGCTCGTTGCAACTTGGTAATACTTAATTACTTTTCTTTACCTTAAGGGTCTATGAGTGCAAGATTTTGCTCTTTATAATCAAGTATATTAAAAGAACTAAGCTTAAGGCACATCTATGAGTATAGAACAAAAAAAAATTAAGGTATGGGATGTACCCACTCGTATGTTTCACTGGCTTACGGTGGTGTTGCTGATTTGTTTGTGGTGGACAGCAGATGCAGGAGAGATGGAGTGGCACCAAGTTTGTGCTTATAGCTTTTTAGTGCTGATTGTCTTTAGGTTACTGTGGGGATTTGTAGGTAGTGATACCGCAAAATTCAAAGACTTTGTCGCTGGCCCTAAAAAAGTTATTGGTTATTTACGTGAGCCGTCAAAAGAGCCTGTAGTTGGCCATAACCCAATGGGTGGCTACATGGTGTTGCTTATGTTGTTTGTGCTCACATTGCAGTTGCTAACGGGTCTATTCGCTACAGATGATATCTTTACCGAAGGACCACTTTACGCCATGGTGTCTTCTGATACTGCTTCATTTATGACATGGTTACACAAAATGAACTTCAATTTCATTCTTGGCTGCATCGCATTGCATCTATGCGCGATTACGGTTTATGCCATTAAAGGCCACAAGTTAGTCGCTGCGATGATCTCAGGTAAAAAGTCTTTAACTGAAGAAGAACATCAGTTGCTCAGCACTGAACCTAAAATGAAATCACCGTTACTTGCTTTAGGCATTGTTTTGCTAGTTGGTTCGGGTGTTTGGGTTTGGTTAATTTCACCTATTATCGCTTTTATGTGATGTCAGTTTTCAAAGGCTTTTACTAGAAACAGCCAGCAAAAAGCCCACTTCAAGTGTAATGCCGATCGGTTAAGAACACTTGAACGATCCTGCAGATGAATGATAATCCCTACCAGTATTCTGGTAGGGATTTTTTTATGTTTGCGCAAGAGCTTGAGTTAGTTCATGAGTCAGTAGAAGAAAGTGGAGATTATGCTTCTGTAATGGAGGCTATCGATTCACAGTGGATAGAACAATCATTACTTTCAGCCAACAAGGCAAGTATCCGTAATCGTCGTTTGCCTGCGCAGCAAGCCGTCTGGCTCGTGCTGTGGATGGGATTAATCCGTAATCAATCCATAAAAGAAGTCTG